>NZ_JAJPWP010000007.1:0-585984 GCF_046549035.1 Amycolatopsis sp. lyj-90 | reverse complement strand
ACATCCACGAGGGCGCCGGGCACGCGTTCCACAACCATGTCGCGCCGATGTTCCACCAGCCGGAGCCTGCCGCGGCGGCCTGGGCGCTGACGCTGGAATTCCTGGGGCGCACCTTCCCGGCCTCGTGTGTGGTGAGGACGGTTAGAACCGTCCTCACCACTCACGAGAGGGCAGGACTACGCTCACCCGACATGAGCGCGGTGTACGACTGCAGCAAGCGTGAATCCCGGGCCGACGGGCTCGCCGCGGCGGCGAGCGCGGTGCGTTCCAGCCGCCTGGTGGTCCTCCCGACCGACACGGTCTACGGCATCGGCGCGGACGCCTTCGACAGCGGCGCCGTCCAGTCCCTCCTGCGGGCCAAGAACCGCGGCCCGGACATGCCGGTCGGCGTCCTGGTCGGCTCCTGGTCCACTGTGGACGGACTCGTGCTGGGCACGCCGCCGCAGGCCCGCGCGCTCATCGAGGCCTTCTGGCCCGGCGACCTCTCCATCGTCCTGCCGCACGCGCCGAGCCTGCAGTGGGACCTGGGCCAGTCACGCGGAACGGTGATGCTGCGCATGCCGCTGCACCCGGTCGCGCTGGAACTGCTCCGTGACGTCGGCCCGATGGCGGTCTCCAGCGCCAACGTCTCCGGTCAGCCGCCCGCCTCCACCGCGCAGGAAGCCGTCGACCAGCTCGGCGACAGCGTCGCGGTGTACCTCGACGGCGGATCCACCGGGGAACCCGTGCCGTCCTCGATGGTCGACCTCACCGGCGACGACCCGGTCATCCTGCGGGAGGGCGCGGTCAGCCGCGCCGCGATCGCGGAAGTACTGGGAGTGCCCGCGGAGTCGCTCGCCTAGTCCCCGGGGCTAGGACCGTCCGCCGCCGTATCCCCCTGGCGCGGTAGCGTGTTCGAGTGACTTGGACCTCGGCGGCGTAAGCACCATGCCTCCTACGCAAGGCCTCCCGATCCGGGAGTACATCCTCGTCGCCCTCACCGCGGCGGCCGTTACCTTCCTGCTCACCGGCGTGGTTCGCCGGGTGGCGATCCGGATCGGCGCGATCGCCAACCCACGGGCCCGCGACGTCCACGTCACGCCGATCCCCCGCATGGGCGGCATCGGCATCTTCCTCGGCGTGGCCGCCGCGATGGGGCTCGCGCACCAGCTGCCCGCGCTGAGCCGGGGCTTCGACTTCTCCTTCGACTCGCTGGGCGTCCTGCTCGCCGCGGGCGTGATCTCCCTGATCGGCGCGCTCGACGACCGGTTCGAGCTGGACGCCTGGACGAAGCTGGCCGGCCAGGTCATGTGCGCCGGGATCCTGGTGATCTTCGGCGTGCAGTGGGTGTCGTTCTGGGTGCCGTGGGGAGGCGGCGACGGCTCCTTCGGCCAGGTGCTCGTGCTGGACAAGAACCAGGGCGCGCTGCTGACCGTCGTGCTGGTGGTCGTCATGGTCAACGCGATGAACTTCGTCGACGGCCTCGACGGGCTCGCCGGCGGCCTCGGTTTCATCGCCGCCGCGGCGACGTGCTCGTTCTCCCTCGGCCTGCTCGACTCCTCGGGCGGTGACGTCGGCGCGTATCCGCCGGCCCTCATCGCCGCCACGCTCGCCGGGGCCTGTCTCGGCTTCCTGCCGTACAACTTCCAGCCCGCGAAGATCTTCATGGGCGACTCGGGGTCGATGATGATCGGCCTCATGCTGGCGGGCGCGACGACGTCCGCGTCGGGCCGCGTTCCCTACCCGCAGTTCAGCGGCAAGGACGCGCTCGCGCTGCTCTCGCCGCTCGTCGTGGTCGCCGCGGTGCTGTTCGTGCCGCTGCTCGACCTGATCATGGCGGTCATCCGCCGCACCCGCCGCGGCGAGAGCCCGTTCGCCGCGGACAAGATGCACCTGCACCACCGCCTGCTGGAGATCGGCCACTCGCAGCGCCGCGCGGTACTGCTCATCTACCTGTGGGCGGGCCTGCTCGCGTTCGGCGCCGTCTCGGTGACGTTGTTCGACGATGCCGCGGTTTTCTGGATTGTCGGATTCGGTTTCCTGCTCGCGACTCTGGTGTCGGTCATCCCGCGGCTGCGGTCGCGGAACCGAACCGCCTGAAAGACGGGATCGGCGCGGGCCTACACTGGACGGCTGAGACGACCAGGGAGTTTTCTGTGAGCGAGACCGAGAAGACCGTCGAGGCGGAGGAGAACCCCCACGCCAAGGTGGTTCTGCAGGCGGCCAACGCGATGATGAAGGCTTCCCTGAAGCTGGTTCCGCCGGCGGTGCTGATCTGCATCGTGGTGTTCACCATCCTCAAAGGACAGCCGGGCCTGCTCGGCTCGGCCATCGGCGGCGTGCTCGCCCTCGTGTCCGCCGTCGCGACGCTGGGCCTCATGCGCTTCAGCGCGGGCATGGACCCGATGTTCGTGATGGTGATCGCTCTCGGTGGCTACGTGCTCAAGCTCATCCTTCTTTTCGCGGCGCTGAGCGTGCTTCGCGGAGTGGACTCGATCCACCCGATGGCGCTGGGCGTCACCATGATCGTCGCGATCCTCGTGGCCGCCGCGGTGGAGTTCGCGGCGTTCCGCAAGACCAAGATCCCGACGATCATCCCCGCCTCCCACTGATTTCGGGACTCAGGTCCTGACCTGGGACGGGACCTAGGTCCTCGGCCGTTCAGGGGCAATGTAGTACGCCTGTACGGCCCGTCGGAACCTGCTGATATGGTCCGCGTATGGGCGGCGGCCTCGGCTGCCGGCTCCCGATGACGAACCCCGAACAGCAGTGTGGCGACGGTGTTGAATCGTCCCTCATTACCCGCTGGTAGGCGTCTGTCTCCCGGGAGCACTGCATCGAGAATCCTCGTGTGCGGAACGTGAAGCCGTGTTCAGCACATCGTGGGGTGGCCGCCTCCGACGGCCCGATACGTGTCGGGTACGTTAAGTCCAGATCGTGACGATTCCCCCGGCGGAGTGAACGCCGGCCGGGAGAACCGGAAGGAGCCCAGTGGGCGCGCTGGTACTAGCCGAGGGTGCGGAGTTCGCGCCGCCTGGCGTCAAAGACTTCAACCTGCCGCCGTTGTTCGGTTCCGGCTATTGGTTGAGCTTCACCAAGCCGATGCTGCTGGTGGTCATCTCCCTGATCATCCTCATCACCTACTTCATGGTGTCGTCGCGCCGGTTGAAGGTCGTCCCCGGCAAGGGACAGTTCATCGCCGAATCGATTTACAACTTCGGCCGCAACAACATCGCGCGGGAGCAGATCGGCTCTGCCGACTTCAAGCCGTTCATCCCGCTTGTGCTCGGTCTCTTCAGCTTCGTGCTGGTGAACAACCTCTTCGGGATCATCCCGTTCTTCCAGTTCCCCACGATGGCGCGAATCGGCTTCCCGGTCGCACTCGCGTTCCTTGTCGTTTACCCGGTGTATCACTACGTCGGGTTCAAGCGCCACGGTTTCAAGGGCTATCTGAAGAAGGAACTGGCCCCGGCGGGTATTCCCGGGTTCGTTCTGCCGCTGTACTCCACCATCGAGTTCGCGCAGAAGTTCTTCATCGCGCCGGCCACGCTGGCGATCCGAGTCTTCGCGGCGATGTTCGCCGGGCACCTGATCATCATGGTCTTCACGCTCGGTGGGAGCTTCCTGCTGACCGAAGGCGAAGGCCTCGTGAAAATCGCGTCTCCGGTGGCGTTCCTGTTCGCCATCGCGATGACCTTCCTGGAGGCATTCATCCAGGTCCTGCAGGCATTTATTTTCGCACTGCTGTCCGCAGGGTACATCGGCGCCGCACTGGCGTCGGAGCACTGAGAAACACCAAAAGCCCCCGATCCGCGTGAGTCGCGCGGACCGAGTTTGAAGGGAAACGCACGTGAGCAACATCGTTCTTGCGCAGCAGGCTGCCGAGGCCGTCAGCATCAACAAGGGTCTCGCCGCCATCGGTTACGGCCTCGGCGCGATCGGCCCCGGTATCGGTGTGGGTCTCATCTTCGCCGCCGTCATCAACGGCACCGCCCGTCAGCCGGAGGCCCAGGGCAAGCTGCAGAGCATCGCCTTCTCGACCTTCGTTCTGACCGAGGTGCTGGCGCTGATCGGTATCGTCATCTACTTCCTCGCCTCCGCCTAGGGCTGAGTTCCGCTCATCGCTTAAGGAGACGTTGTGCTGAAGACCGAATTGGTGTTGGCCGCCGAAGAGGTGCCCAACCCGATCGTGCCGCACGTTCCCGAGCTCATCCTCGGTTTCATCGCCTTCCTTCTGCTGCTGTTCGTTCTGAAGAAGTACGTCGTCCCTCGTTTCGAGACGGCATACGAGGAGCGCACCAAGCTGATCGAGGGTGGCATCGAGCGGGCCGAGAAGGCGCAGGCCGAAGCCGAAGAAAACCTTGCGCAGTACAAGGCGCAGCTGGCGGAAGCCCGTTCCGAGGCCGCGAAGATCCGCGACGACGCCCGGCTCGAAGCCGAGCAGATCAAGGCGGAACTGCGGGCCGAGGCGGAGTCCGAGTCCCAGCGCATCGTCGCCCAGGGCCAGGCTCAGCTGCAGGCCCAGAAGGCGCAGATCATCGCCGAGCTGCGCGCCGAACTCGGCCGTAACTCCATCGAGCTGGCCAGCCGCATCGTCGGCGAGTCGCTCGCGGACGACGCGCGCCGTCACGGCACCGTGGACCGGTTCCTTGCCGAGCTGGAGACCGCGGGTGCCTCCAACGGAGCGGGGAAGTAGACCAGAATGACGCTGCATGCTGCGAGCCGTGAAGCGCTCGACCTCGCCGAGAATCGTCTCGGCGAGGTTCTGGCCGCCGCGGGTACTGACCCGGCGACGGTCGGCGACGAGTTGCTTTCGGTCGTCACCCTGCTGGACCGGGAGATCGGCCTTCGCCGGGCCGTCGCCGACGGTTCGGCTTCGCCCGAAGCCCGGATCGGCCTCGCCCGCGGGATCCTCGCGGGCAAGGTTTCCGAACCGGCCCTGCAGGTGCTCGACTCCGTGGCGGGCAGCCGCTGGTCGAGCCCGCGCGAACTGACCGACGGGCTCGAGGCCCTCGGCCGCTCGGCGCTGCTCACCAGTGCGGAGAAGTCCGGGAACATCGACGCTGTCGAAGACCAGCTGTTCCGGGTCACCCGTATCGTTGCGGGCGCCCCGGAGCTCGAGCGGGCGCTGTCGGACCTGACAGCCCCTGCGGAGGCGAAGCGGACCCTCGTCCGCAACCTGTTCGCCGACAAGGTGGACGTGGTCACCGAGACCCTCGTCGAGCAGGTCGTCCTGCGCGCCAAGGGCCGCGGGGTCGCCAACGCCCTCGAGCGGCTGGTCCAGCTGGCCGCGGAACGCCGTGAACGCTCGGTCGCCCAGGTGACCAGCGCGAGCGCGCTGTCCGACGAGCAGCAGGCTCGGCTGAGCGAGAAGCTCAACGCCCTTTACGGGCGGCAGCTCGCGCTGCACGTCGAGGTCGACCCGTCACTGGGCGGCGGACTCGTCGTCCGCGTCGGTGACGAGGTCATCGACGGCAGCACCGCGGGGCACATCGACGCCCTGCGTCGCCGGCTGGCTAGCTGACCCATCAACAACGACTTTGCACACTGGCACGAACGAAGCGAGAGCGGGATTGAAATGGCGGAGCTGACGATCTCCTCGGATGAGATCCGTAGCGCGATCGAGAACTACGTCTCGAGTTACGCCCCGGACGTGAGCCGGGAAGAGGTCGGCGTCGTCGTCGACGCCGGTGACGGTATCGCCCACATCGAGGGTCTTCCCTCGGCGATGGCCAACGAGCTGCTCGAGTTCCCCGGCGGGGTCCTCGGCGTCGCGCTCAACCTGGACGCGCGCTCCATCGGTGCCGCGATCCTCGGTGACTTCGAGACCGTCGTCGAAGGCCAGCAGGTCAAGCGCACCGGCCAGGTCCTCTCGGTCCCGGTCGGCGAGGGCTACCTCGGCCGCGTGGTGAACCCGCTGGGCGCCCCGATCGACGGGCTCGGCGAGATCGAGACCACCGAGCGTCGCCCGCTGGAGGTCAAGGCCGCTTCGGTGGTCGAGCGCCAGCCGGTGGCCGAGCCGCTGCAGACCGGTATCACCGCGATCGACGCGATGACCCCGATCGGCCGTGGCCAGCGTCAGCTGATCATCGGTGACCGCAAGACCGGTAAGACGGCCGTCGCGGTGGACACGATCATCAACCAGAAGGCCAACTGGGAGACCGGCGACCCGAAGAAGCAGGTTCGCTGCATCTACGTCGCCGTCGGCCAGAAGGGCTCCACGATCGCGGCCGTGAAGAAGTCCCTCGAGGACGCCGGCGCGATGGAGTACACCACCATCGTCGCGGCCCCCGCGTCGGACTCCGCCGGCTTCAAGTGGATCGCGCCGTACACCGGTTCGGCCATCGGCCAGCACTGGATGTACGAGGGCAAGCACGTCCTCATCGTGTTCGACGACCTGACCAAGCAGGCCGACGCGTACCGCGCGATCTCGCTGCTGCTGCGTCGCCCGCCGGGCCGTGAAGCCTTCCCCGGCGACGTCTTCTACTTGCACTCCCGTCTCCTCGAGCGTTGCGCCAAGCTCTCGGACGAGCTGGGCGCGGGCTCGCTGACCGGTCTCCCGATCATCGAGACCAAGGCGAACGACGTGTCGGCCTACATCCCGACCAACGTCATTTCGATCACCGACGGTCAGTGCTTCTTCCAGTCGGACCTCTTCAACGCCGGTCAGCGCCCGGCCATCGACGTGGGTATCTCGGTTTCCCGCGTGGGTGGTGCCGCGCAGGTCAAGGCGATGAAGGACGTTTCGGGTTCGCTCCGGATCGACCTGTCGCAGTACCGCGAGCTGGAGGCCTTCGCGGCCTTCGCCTCGGACCTCGACGACGCGTCGAAGGCGCAGCTCGAGCGTGGTGCCCGCCTGTACGAGGTGCTCAAGCAGCCGCAGTACTCCCCGATCCCGGTCGAGGAGCAGGTCGTCACGGTGTACCTCGGCACGAACGGTCACTTCGACACGGTTCCGACCGAGGACGTGCGCCGCTTCCGCGACGAGTTCATCGACTCCGCGCGCCGCAAGCACGGAGAGCTCCTCAAGGACATCCGCGAGTCGGGCAAGTTCTCCAAGGAGACCGCTTCCGGGCTGGTCGACGCGGTGAACGAGTTCAAGAAGGAGTTCACCACCGCCGAGGGCAAGAGCCTGGTCGAGGTCTCCGACGCCATGGACGCCGAGAAGGTCGGGCAGGAGACCGTCAAGGTCAACAAGCCCGCACCGAAGAAGTGAGCTGGTAGCTCATGGCCGCACAACTCCGAGAACTCCGGTCGCGCATCAAGGCGACCAAGTCCATCGGCAAGATCACCAAGGCGATGGAGCTCATCGCCACCGCGCGCATCACCAAGGCGCGGGCGAAGGTCGCGGCGTCGCGCCCCTACGCGGACGAGATCACGAACGTGCTCTCCGCGCTGGCCAGCGCTTCGTCCAACCTCGACCACCCGCTTCTGGTCGAGCGCCCCAACGCGAAGCGCGCGGCGGTCCTCGTGATCACCAGCGACAAGGGCCAGTGCGGTGGGTACAACTCCAACGTGCTGAAGGCGACCGAGGAGCTCCTGACGCTGCTGCGCCAGCAGGGCAAGGAGCCGGTGCTGTACGTGACCGGCAACAAGGGCCTGAGCTACTACCGGTTCCGCGGCCGCGAGGTGACCGAAGGCTGGACGGGGTTCTCCGACCAGCCCGGTTACGTCAACGCCTCGACAGCCGGTGAGCTCATCGTCGAGTCGTTCCTGAACGGCGCCGACGACGAGGCGGGCAACGCCGACGGCATCCTGGGTGTCGACGAGATCCACGTCGTCTACACCGAGTTCGTCTCGATGCTCACCCAGCGTCCGACCGCCAAGCGCGTCGCGCCGCTCGAGGTCGAGTACACCGAGGGTGACGAAGAGAAGCCCGACAGCCTGCTCCCGAGCTACGAGTTCGAGCCCAGCGCCGAGAAGCTGCTCTCCGCTTTGCTGCCGAAGTACATCAACACGCGGATCTTCGCGGCGATGCTCGAGTCGGCCGCGTCCGAACTCGCCGCTCGCCGTACCGCGATGAAGGCGGCGTCGGACAACGCGAACGATCTGGTGAACACGCTGACGCGGGAGGCGAACCAGGCCCGCCAGGCGCAGATCACCCAGGAGATCTCCGAAATCGTCGGTGGCGCGAACGCGCTGACCGCAGCAGGAAGTGATGACTGATGACCAGTACTGAAACCCCGCGTGCCAAGGGGCGCATCGTCTCGGTGACCGGCCCGGTCGTCGACGTCGAGTTCCCGCGCGGTGCCGTTCCCGACCAGTTCAACGCGCTCAAGGTCGAAATCGAGTTCGAGCAGCTGCGCAAGACGGTGACCCTCGAGGTCGCCAGCCACCTCGGTGACAACCTCGTCCGCACCATCTCGCTCCAGCCGCAGGACGGCCTGGTGCGTGGCGCCGAGGTCACCAACACCGGTGGCCCCATCACCGTCCCGGTGGGCGACAAGGTCAAGGGCCACGTCTACAACGCGCTCGGCGAGTGCCTCGACGAGCCCGGCTACGGCGAGGACCTCGAGCGCTGGGGCATCCACCGCAACCCGCCTTCCTTCGACCAGCTCGAAGGCAAGACGAAGATGCTGGAGACCGGCCTCAAGGTCGTCGACCTGCTGACCCCGTACGTCGAGGGTGGCAAGATCGGCCTGTTCGGCGGTGCCGGCGTCGGCAAGACGGTGCTCATCAAGGAGATGATCACCCGTGTCGCCCGGAACTTCGGTGGTACCTCGGTGTTCGCCGGTGTCGGCGAGCGCACCCGTGAGGGCAACGACCTCTTCCTGGAGATGTCCGAGGACGGCGTCATCAACGACACCGCCCTCGTCTTCGGTCAGATGGACGAGCCGCCGGGCACCCGTATGCGGGTCGCGCTGTCCGCGCTGACCATGGCGGAGTACTTCCGCGATGTGCAGAACCAGGACGTGCTGCTCTTCATCGACAACATCTTCCGGTTCACCCAGGCCGGTTCCGAGGTGTCGACCCTGCTGGGCCGCATGCCTTCGGCCGTGGGTTACCAGCCGACGCTGGCCGACGAGATGGGTCAGCTCCAGGAGCGGATCACCTCGACCCGTGGTCGTTCGATCACCTCGATGCAGGCGATCTACGTCCCCGCGGACGACTACACCGACCCGGCCCCGGCCACGACGTTCGCCCACCTGGACGCCACCACGGAGCTTTCGCGTGGCGTGTTCCAGAAGGGCATCTTCCCGGCGGTGGACCCGCTGGCGTCGACGTCGACCATTCTCGACCCGGCCATCGTCGGTGAGGACCACTACCGCGTGGCCTCCGAGGTCATCCGGATCCTGCAGAAGTACAAGGAACTGCAGGACATCATCGCGATCCTCGGTATGGACGAGCTGTCGGAAGAAGACAAGCTGACCGTTCAGCGCGCGCGCCGCATCGAGCGGTTCCTGTCGCAGAACATGCTGGTCGCCGAGGCGTTCACGCAGATCCCGGGCTCGACCGTGCCGCTGTCGGAGACCATCGAGTCCTTCGACCGCATCACCAAGGGCGACTTCGACCACTACCCGGAGCAGGCGTTCCTGGGTATCGGTGGCCTCGAAGACCTCGAGAAGAAGTACAAGGAAATCACCAAGAAGTGATGTTCCGATGAGCGGCGGGATCAGTGTCTACTGTGGACGCTGGTCCCGCCGTTCGCATAGATGGAACCTTGACTATTACACTCGGTGGCAGCACCTGAGGTGAAGGGAAGCTACGTGGCTGAGATTTCTGTCGAGCTGGTAGCCGTCGAGCGCCGTCTCTGGTCCGGTACCGCCACGTTCGTGGTGGCCCAGACCACCGAGGGCGAGATCGGCATCATGGCCGGTCACGAGCCGGTTCTCGGCCAGCTCGTCGAGGGCGGCGTCGTGAAGGTGACGACCACGGACGGCGAGACCGTGACCGCCGCGGTGCACGGCGGCTTCCTGTCGGTCACCGCGACCGGCGTGAGCATCCTCGCCGAGAGCGCGGAACTTTCGCACGAGATCGACGTCGACGCGGCCAAGAAGGCGTTGAGCGGCGAAGACGAGCAAGAGCGGGCTAGGGCAACCGCCCAGCTCCGCGCGGCCGGTCAGTCGGTCTGACCGGGAATCGGGCAGGGGCCGGGCCGTGGAAATCGCCGTGGGTGTTCTCGGGGCCCTGACCATCCTGGCCGTTTTCGCGGCCTGGTATTCGTTGCGATGGGTCCGGATGCGCCGCGGTGGTGGCGTGAGCGTCGCGCTGCGGTGGCGTCCGGACGAGGCGCGGTCCAGCTGGCATCTCGGGCTGGGCCGCTACGAGGGTGACGAGTTCGTCTGGTTCCGGGTGTGGAGCCTGCGGACCGGCCCGGACCGGGTGTTCCAACGGGCGAGTATGGAGATCGCGGACCGGCGCGATCCCTCCGGCACGGAGGCGTACGCCGTCCCCGAAGGTTCGATCGTCCTGCGCTGTGAGTCGGCCACGCAGGAGGCGATCGAGATCGCGATGGGCCCCGGTGCCCTCACCGGCTTCCTCTCCTGGCTGGAGTCCGCTCCTCCGGGCAGGCGCCTCCCGCGCGCTTCCTGAATCGGTTCCGGAAACGCCGTATGCTCGCGGCGTGACCATCGTCGACATCCCCGGTTCGAAGTCGATCACCGCCCGAGGCCTGTTCCTCGCGGCCGCCGCCCACGGTGAGACCGTGCTGAGCAGGCCACTGAGTTCGGATGACTCCGAGGGCTTCGCCGAGGGCCTCCTCAAGCTCGGCTATCAGGTATCCCGCACTTCCGGTGAGTGGACCATCGAGGGCAGGCCAGAGGGTCCCGCCGTCGACAGCGCGGACGTCTTCTGCCGCGACGGTGCCACCACCGCGCGCTTCCTCCCCGCCCTGGCCGCAGCCGGCCACGGGACCTTCCGCTTCGACGCCTCCGAGCAGATGCGCGCCCGGCCGCTGGGGCCGCTCACCGACGCGCTGCTGGAACTGGGCGTCGACCTCACCTTCGAAGGCGAGCCGGGGCATCACCCGCTGGTGGTGCGGGCCGCCGGGATCAAGGGCGGGGACCTGACACTGGACGCGGGGCTGTCTTCGCAGTTCCTGACCGCGTTGCTGCTGGTCGGGCCGCTGACCACCGAGGGACTGCGGATCACCGTGACCGACCTCGTCTCGGTGCCCTACGTCGAGATCACCATCGCGATGATGCGGCGCTTCGGTGTCGAGGTCGTCCGGGACGGCGACACGTTCGTCGTGCCGCCCACGCCGTATCAGGCGTGCCGCTATGAGATCGAACCCGACGCTTCGACGTCGAGCTACTTCTTCGCGGCGGCGGCCTTGACCGGGCGGTCGGTGACCGTGCCGGGCCTTGGCGACGGCGCTCTGCAAGGGGATCTGGCCTTCGTCGAGGTCCTGCGGCAGATGGGCGCGGACGTCGAGGTCGGCCCGGACGCCGTCACCGTGACCGGAACGGGCGGGCTGCGCGGCGTCACGGTGAACATGCGCGACATCTCCGACACCGTGCCGACGCTCGCGGCCATCGCGCCGTTCGCGGACGGGCCGGTGCGGATCGAGGACGTCTACAACACGCGGATCAAGGAATGCGACCGGCTGGCGGCGTGCGAGGAGAACCTGCGCGCGATGGGCGTCCCGGTGGAGACCGGGCGGGACTGGATCGAGATCCGGCCTGCCACGCCTTCGGGGGCGCTCGTGCGGTGCCGGCGGGACCACCGGATCGCGATGGCGTTCAGTGTCACCGGGCTGCGGACGCCGGGGATCACGCTGGACGATCCGGGGTGCGTGAAGAAGACCTTTCCCGGGTTCCACGACGCTCTCGCTTCGCTTCGCGCCTCCTGGGGGCTGTGAGCTTTCCGCCGCAATTAGTCCTCTAGTTGCGGTGGGACTGGGGAAGCGAAGCGAACATGAGATCTTCACCGACCGGCATTTCTACCGGGCTGTGAACGTGATCCCCGTCTATTCTCGGCGTATGACTCAGAGCGAGGACACGAACCGCTGGAGCCACCTTCCCGAGTCCGTGTCCCTGGAGGACACGATCACGATGAAGGCGATCGACCCGGGCAAGGACGGCACGCCCGACGTCGACCTCGAGCGCTATTGGGCGACACGGGAACAGGGCTGACCGAAGCTGAAGGACGCTTTCCCCGCGTCAGACGTGGGGAAAGCGTCCTTCACAGTGTCTGACGTGGGGAAAGCGTCCTTCAGCTCGCGCCGCCGGGCTGCCACAGGATGTCGCCGTCCGGATTGGCCAGTCGCGACAGGATGAACAGCAGATCCGAAAGCCGGTTCAGGTACTTGATCGCCAGCTGATTGGTGGTGTCCTGTTCGGCCTCGAACAGCGCCCAGCCCGAGCGCTCGGCCCGCCGCGCGACGGTGCGCGCCTGGTGCAGGAACGCAGCCCCCGGGGTACCACCCGGCAGGATGAACGACGTCAGCTTCGGCACGCGCTCGTTGAACTCGTCGCACCAGCCTTCCAGCCGTTCGATGTACCGCTCGGTGATGCGCAGCGGCTCGTACGGCGGGTTCTCCACGATCGGCGCGCACAGATCCGCGCCGACGTCGAAGAGATCGTTCTGGATCCCACGCAGGACATCGGTGATTTCCCCGGAGAGACCGCCCATCGCGAGCGCGAGCCCGATGACGGAGTTGGCTTCGTCGACGTCGGCGTACGCGGCCAGCCGCGGCGACGTCTTCGGCACGCGGGAGCCGTCGCCGAGTGCCGTGGTGCCGTTGTCGCCGACCTTCGTGTAAACGCGGTTGATGCGAACGACCATGAAGCCGACTCTACCGGCCCGGCGTAAGGCAAATCCGGGCGAGAGGGCATGATTGGCGCCCATGAGCGAGCACTTCGACGTGCACGGCGGAGCACGGCTGGTCGGCGAGGTCGACGTGGTCGGAGCGAAGAACAGCGTCCTGAAACTGATGGCCGCGGCCCTGTTGGCCGAGGGCACGACGACCATCACGAACTGCCCCCAGATCCTGGACGTCCCGCTGATGGGCGACGTCCTGCGCAGTGTCGGCTGCGACGTCGTCATCGACGGCGACACCGCCAAGATCACCACTCCCGCCGAACTGTCCCACCGGGCCGATTCGGCCGCGATGGGCAAGCTGCGCGCGTCGGTCTGTGTGCTGGGCCCGCTGGTCGGACGGCTCAAGCAGGCCGTCGTGGCGCTGCCGGGCGGTGACGCCATCGGCTCCCGGCCGCTGGACATGCACCAGAACGGCCTGCGCAAGCTGGGCGCCACCAGCACCATCGAGCACGGCTGCGTCGTGGCGAAGGCCGACGGCCTGCGCGGCGCGCAGATCTGGCTGGACTTCCCGAGCGTCGGCGCCACCGAGAACATCCTGATGGCCGCCGTGCTGGCCGAGGGCACCACGGTCATCGACAACGCCGCGCGCGAGCCCGAGATCGTCGACATCTGCACGATGCTCATCGAGATGGGCGCGAAGGTCGAAGGCGCGGGCACCTCGACCCTCACCGTCGAGGGCGTCGAGAAGCTCAACCCCACCGAGCACCGCGTGATCGGCGACCGGATCGTCGGCGCGACCTGGGCGTTCGCCGCCGCGATGACCCGGGGCGACCTGACCGTCCGCGGCGTCAACCCGCACTACCTCGACCTGGTCCTCGACAAGCTCCGCCTGGCCGGCGCCGAGGTCGAGACGTTCGACGGCGAGGGTTTCCGGATCGTCCAGAACGAGCGCCCGAAGGCGGTCGACTGGGTGACGCTGCCGTACCCCGGCTTCGCGACCGACCTGCAGCCGTTCGCGGTGGCGCTGTCGGCGGTGTCCGAAGGCACCTCGATGATCACTGAGAACATCTACGAGGCCCGCTTCCGGTTCATCGAAGAGATGATGCGGCTCTCCGGCGACGCGCGCACCGACGGGCACCACGCCGTCGTCCGCGGCGTGGAGACGCTCTCCAGCGCGCCGGTGTGGGCGGCGGACATCCGCGCGGGCGCCGGGCTGGTGCTGGCCGGGCTGTGCGCGGACGGCGTCACCGAGGTCTGGGACGTCTTCCACATCGACCGCGGCTACCCGCATTTCGTCGAGAACCTGAACCGGCTCGGTGCCCGCATCGAGCGGGTCTCGGGCGAGCCCGAGCGGGCCTAGCAGCAATCCGGGTCCGTGAAGGCCTCCTTGCCTGCTCTGAAGGTAGCGGAGGAGGCCTTCACGGAGTCTGCGACCGCCGTCATCCCGTGCCGCAGTACATGAAGGCCCCCTTCCTTGCGTCTAGCGCAAGGAAGGGGGCCTTCATGTACTTCAAGTAAGGGTGGGCTGTGACGACCACCCGAGCGGGCCTAGCCTTCCAACACGAGCGCGGCGCCGAAACCGACCAGAGCGGTTCCGGTGACGCCGTCGAGCACGCGACGGACCTTGCGTCGTTCCATCCAGGCCCGCACGCGGTGCACGAAGAACAGCAGCAGAAGCTGGGCGATGGTCCCGGCCGCCGCGATCGTGTAGGCCAGCAGCAGGGCGTCACCGGTGCCGGTGACGCCCGGGGTCAGGAATTGCGGCAGCACCGACAGGTACAGCACGAGGACCTTCGGATTGGTGACGTTGGAGAGGAAGCCTTCGCGCCAGCGCCGGAATCCGCCTCGCCGGGCGGCCGCGGTTTCGGCGAGCCGCCCGTAGTCGCCGCGGAAGGCGCCGATCAGCGCCCGGATCCCGAGGTAGCAGAGGTAAGCCGCACCGGCCCACTTCACGGCCTCGAACACCGGACGCGAGTTCATGATGACGGCGCCGAGCCCGAGCGCGGCCGCCGTCGCCTGCGCGAGGTTCGCGACACCGATGCCGAAGCAGGCCCAGCCGCCACCGCGGATCCCGCCGGAGAGCGCGTTCTTCAGCACCACCATGTTGTCCGGGCCGGGGACGAGGGCCAGCGCCAGCATCATCAGCGCGAAACCGCCGTAGACACCCCAGGTCATGACTCGAACGCCAAAGCCGCGCCGAAACCGACCAGCGCGGTTCCGGTGACGCCGTCGAGCGCGCGGCGGACCTTGCGCCGCTCCAGCCAGGTCCGCACGCGGTGCACGAAGAACAGCAGGATCAACAGCCAGATCGCGCCCAGCACGGCCACGGTGTAGGCGAGCAGCAGCGCGTCCCACGCGGAGGTCTTCACCGGGTCGAGGAACTGCGGCAGCACCGACAGGTACAGCACGAGGACCTTCGGGTTGGTGATGTTGGAGAGGAAGCCTTCACGGAAGCGGCGGAACCCGCTCGACCGTTGCTGCTTCACCGACGCGAGGCCGGAGTAGTCACCCCGCCACGCGCCGCGCAGCGCCTGGAAACCGAGGAAGACCAGGTAGGCGGCGCCGACCCACTTGAGCGTCACGAACACCGGCTGTGACTGCGCGATGACGACGCCGAGGCCGAGCGCGGCGGCGGTGCCCTGGACGGAGTTGGCCACGAAGATCCCGGCCGTCGCCAGTAATCCGCCACGGTTGCCACCGGACAGCGAGTTCTTGAGCATCACCATCGTGTCCGGCCCCGGTGCGAGGACGATCAAGACGACGATGAGCAGATAGCTGCTGTAAGAACTCCAGGTCACGCTTGCCCACGCTAGACGCCGGGCACGGGCGCGTCTCGCGGATTTCGGTCACAGTCACAATTCCGGCAAAGTCCTGTTCAGCGGGATGAAGTGGGCTTATCGTCCGCTCATGTATCTGGGGGATACGGGGCTGTTGCCCGGTGAAAGCCTGCTCTGGGAAGGTGCGCCGCGGCGCGTCCCGCTCGTCGCGACGAGCGATCTGGCCGTGGTTCCGGGGTTGCTGTTCCTCGGCTTCCTGCTCTACCCGGCGCCGCGGAATCCCGTGTCGAGGATCGTCTACGTGGTGCCTGCGATGATCCTTCTGCTCTGGATCGGCAAGGGGATCAAGCGATACCTCCGGGCGCGGACGAGGTCGTTCGTGGTGACCGATCGACGCGTCGTTGTCCGGCACAAGGGAGCCGATGTCCTGTCGCGGTACTTGAGCGACCTGGGACCCCGAGACTCGCGGAGCACGCGAGAGGAACCGGCACCATCACCTTCGGCGACGGCCTGTCTCCCGGTTTCCTGGGAGGTGCGAGAAACCGCGATGCCGAGTCGGCGCTTCCGGAGCTGGCCGGCATCGAGGACGCGGGCCGCGTCTTCGACCTGATCGCCACGGCCCGGCAACGCGGCCGCTAGGTCCGTTCGGCCCGAAGGCAACCGACGAACGGACACTGCCGCCCGCCTCGCGGACGGGTAGTGTGCGGTGCCATGCATGAGGGGCAGATCGACCTCCTTCCGGGCGAACGGGTCATCTGGGCCGGGACTCCGGTGCGCAGGCCCCTCTTCAACCCCGGCGACTACTTCAACGTCCCCTTCGGCCTGCTCTGGCTGGGCGCCGTCACTTTGTTCTTCTTCTACAACCACGAAACGGCCTTCCACACGGTCGCGTGGATCGTGCTCACCGTCGCGGGCGTGTTCCATCTCGTCGGCAGGCCGTTGATCCGCTATCTCAGGCTCGCCTCGACCACCTACGCCGTGACGGACGGCCGGGTCATCGCGACCAGTTCCCTGTTCCGCCGTAAGGAGGAGTCCGCGGAGCTGGCCGGACTGGCGGATCCCGTCGTCACCCCGGGCCCCGGCAAGACCGGGACGATCACCTTCGGCAGGCTCGGTGTGCTGGCGTGGGCGTCGGCGAACTTCGGGGCGGGTTCCGGGAAGGACCGCAAGCCGCCGGTCATCCTTGTGGGTGTCAGCGAGGTGGCGAAAGTGCGGGAAAAGCTCGCGAAAGCCGTTGACGAGGCACGACAGCGCCGGCAGTCGGCCGTCGGAGAATGACCCGACTGTGTCCGATTCAACTGCGCGGCGGATGTTACCGGCCGGTACACTCAAGCGGTCGTCCAGTGCCGGAGGTGCACCGTGCCCTATCCCACGGATCGTGAGCGGGACCGTCCCTGGGTGATGCGGACCTACGCGGGCCACTCGTCCGCGGCCGCGTCCAACGAGCTGTACCGCCGCAACCTCGCCAAGGGCCAGACCGGTCTCTCCGTCGCGTTCGATCTGCCGACGCAGACCGGCTACGACCCGGATCACCAGCTGTCCAAGGGCGAGGTCGGCAAGGTCGGCGTCCCGGTTTCGCATCTCGGTGACATGCGGCGGCTCTTCGACGGCATCCCGCTCGCCGAGGCCAACACGTCGATGACGATCAACGCGCCCGCCATGTGGCTGCTGGCGCTCTACGTCTCCGTGGCGCGCGAGCAGGCCGAAGCCGAGGGACGCGACGTCGACGAGGTGCTCGCCAAGCTCACCGGCACCACGCAGAACGACATCATCAAGGAATACCTCTCCCGCGGCACCTACATCTTCCCGCCGGGCCCGAGCCTCCGCCTGATCACCGACATGATCGCGTGGACCGTGCACCACGTCCCGAAGTGGAATCCGATCAACATCTGCAGTTACCACCTGCAGGAAGCGGGCGCGACGCCGACGCAAGAGGTCGCGTACGCGTTGTGCACCGCCATCGCCGTCCTCGACGCCGTCCGGGATTCCGGACAGGTCGAGCAGGCCGACATGGCCAAGGTGGTCGCGCGGATCTCATTCTTCGTCAACGCCGGGGTGCGGTTCGTCGAAGAGATGTCGAAGATGCGCGCGTTCACCGCGCTCTGGGACGAGATCACCCGGGATCGTTACGGCGTAACGGATCCCAAGGCGCGGCGGCTGCGCTACGGCGTGCAGGTCAACTCGTTGGGCCTTACCGAGGCGCAGCCGGAGAACAACGTCCAGCGCATCGTGCTGGAGATGCTCGCGGTCTCGCTTTCCCGCGGCGCCAGAGCCCGCGCGATCCAGCTGCCCGCGTGGAACGAGGCGCTCGGCCTGCCCCGGCCGTGGGATCAGCAGTGGGCGCTGCGGATGCAGCAGGTGCTCGCGTTCGAGACCGACCTGCTGGAGTACGAGGACATCTTCGACGGCTCGCACGTCATCCAGGCCAAGGTCGACGAGATCATGGCCGGCGCACGCGAGGAGATCGCGCGGGTGCAGGATGTCGGCGGCGCTGTCGCGGCCGTCGAGAGCGGCTACATGAAGTCCCAGCTCGTCGCGTCGCTCGCCGAGTTGCGGCGTGGCATGGAAGACGGCGAGCGGATCCTGGTCGGTGTCAACAAGTTCGAGACCACCGAGCCCTCACCGCTGCAAGCCGAAGGTGCCAAGGCGATCGAGACGATCGACCCGGCCGTCGAGAAGCAGGCCGTCTCCGCGATCGAGGAATGGCGGGCGCACCGCGACAACGCGGCCGCCGAGTCTTCGCTGGAGAAGCTGAAAGCCATCGCGAAGACCTCGGAGAACCTGTTCGAGGCCACGATCGACTGCGCCCGCGCCGGCGTCACCACCGGCGAATGGTCGGGGGCGCTGCGCGAGGTGTTCGGCGAATACCGTGCTCCCACCGGGGTTTCCGCGTCGGCGGCCGCGGGCGAAGGCAACGCGGAGATCCGCCGCGTGCGCGACAGGGTCAAGACGACGAGCACCGAGATCGGCGAGAGGCTGCGGATCCTGGTCGGCAAACCCGGGCTCGATGGGCACTCCAACGGCGCCGAGCAGGTGGCCGTGCGGGCGCGCGACGTCGGTTTCGAGGTGGTGTACCAGGGCATCCGGCTCACCCCGGAACAGATCGTCGCGGCGGCGGTCCAGGAGGGCGTGCACGTGGTCGGGCTTTCGGTGCTCTCGGGTTCGCATCTCGAGGTCGTGCCGCAGGTCGTGGACGGATTGCGGGCCGCGGGCGCGGGCGACATCCCGGTCATCGTCGGCGGCATCATCCCGCCCGACGACGAGAAACTCCTGCTGGAACGCGGGATCGCGAGGGTGTTCACGCCGAAGGACTACGAACTCACCGACATCATGGACGGAATTGTCGGATTGGTGCGGGAGCGCCACGGCCTGAGCACGTAAAGTCACCGTAAATCTCGGTACCGTAACGGCGGCTGGCGAGGGAGTCACTCACATTGCCCGGGCAAAGGTGCCCACCTACGTTTCGATTGAACCGATTAATCGAAAAGGGGTGCGGCTATGGCGCACGGCGAGTGGTCGAGGCGAGAATTCTTCCGGCGGTCGGCTGTTCTGGGGGCGGTGACGATCGGCGGTCCGGTGCTGTTGTCCGCGTGCACGTCGACTTCGTCCGGAGACGCGTTGGAAGCGGCGAAAAGCGCCAAGAAGATCAAGATCGGTATCGCGAACGAAGCACCCTACGGTTTCACGGATCAGACTGGCAAGGTCACCGGAGAGGCGCCTGAAGTCGCGCGCGCCGTATTCAAGGCCATGGGCATCGACAATGTCGAGGCCAGCGCCGTGTCGTTCGACCAGCTGATTCCCGCGCTCAACGCCAGGCAGTACGACATCGTCGCGGCCGGGATGAACATCAAGAAGGAACGGTGCGACGCCGCGGCCTTCTCGATCCCCGACTACTCGGCGCTGACCGCTTTGCTGGTGCCGAAGGGAAATCCGCAGCAGATCCTGAAGTTCGAGGACATCGCCGCGAAGAAGGTCAAGGTCGCCGTGCTCTCGGCGGCCGTCGAGAAGGGCTACGCCACGGATTCCGGAGTGGCCGAAGACCAGATCGTCACCCTGGATTCGCAGGACAACATGCTCCGCGCGGTCACCGACGGCCGGGTCTACTGTGCCGCGCTCACCGACATCTCCCTCAAGGACGTCCTGGCGAAGAACGCGGGCGCGGCCGCCGAGGTCACGCCCGGCTTCGATCCGATCAAGAACGGGCAGCCGGTCGTCTCCGCGGGCGCGTTCGTCTTCCGGAAGGACGACAACCCGCTGCGTGAGGCTTTCAACGCCGAACTCAAGAAACTGCACGACAGCGGTGAGTGGACCAAGATCGTGACGCCGTTCGGGTTCTCGGCGGACAACCTGCCGAAGACCGGCGTCACCACCGAGAAACTCTGCGCGGTGTAACGGGGCTGACGTCATGTCGTCGTCGGTTTCGCACATCATCACGTCCGTCCTCAGTGGACTGACCGCCACCGTCACCGCCGCGCTCGGCGGGATCGCGGTCACCGTCGTGCTCGCGTTGATCGCCGGGCTCGCGCTGAGATCACCCTCCCGGGTCGTACGGGGGATTTCCCGGGTCTACGTGGAGATCTTCCGCGGCACCTCGGAGGTCGTCCAGCTGTTCTGGCTGTACTTCGTGCTGCCGGTGCTGGTGGGTTTCCAGCTGGTCCCGATGTTCGCCGGAATCCTGGTGCTCGGGCTTAATCACGGCGCGTACGGTGCCGAGATCGTCCGCGGCGCGGTGAATTCCGTCCCGCGGGCGCAGTTCGAAGGCGCCCTCGCGCTCAACCTGACACCCGCCCAGCGGATGCGGCGGGTGATCCTGCCGCAGGCGTTCGCGGAAATGCTGCCGCCGTTCAACAACCTGTTCATCCAATTGCTGAAGAGCACCGCCCTGCTCTCGTTCATCGCCGTTCCGGAGATGGCGCGGCAAGGTGAACTGCTCCGGCCGGTGTTCGGCGCCGAGATCGGCTGGATCTACGGTACGGAACTCGTGCTCTACCTCCTGCTCGCGCTGCTGATCACGAGCGGGATGCGGACGCTGGAACGGATCGCGGCGCGGCGGCTCGGCAGGGCGCCCGCCAAGATGACGGCCACGGCGGGGGGTGTGTGATGGACTGGAGCTGGGAAGCCGCGTTCGATTCGATTCCCCTGTTGCTGGAGGGACTTCTCGTCACCGTCGAGATCACCCTGCTCGCCTCGGTGGTCGGCTACGCGCTCGGCCTGGTGTTCGCGCTGATCCGCCGGACGGGGATTCCCGTGCTGTCCCAGGCGGTCCGGCTGTTCATCGAGTTCGTCCGCAGTACCCCGTTGCTGATCCAGGTGTTCGCGATCTACTACCTGGTGCCGCCGCTCACGGGGTTCACGATGTCGGCCTTCCTCACCGGGGTGGTGGCGCTCGGGGTGCATTACGCGACCTACGCCGCCGAGGTGTACCGCGCCGGGATCGAAGCCGTCCCGAAAGGACAGTGGGAGGCCGCGACCGCGTTGAACCTGCCGAGGTCGAGGGTGTGGACGGCGGTCGTCCTGCCGCAAGCGGTTCCCCGGGTGCTGCCCGCGCTCGGCAACTACACGATCTCGATGTTCAAGGAAACCCCGCTGCTCCTGGGGATCGGTGTCCTCGACGTGCTCAACCGGGCGAAAGAGGTTGGTGCCGAAACGTTCCGTGTCATCGAGCCGTACACCCTGGCCGGGGTGCTGTTCCTGCTGGTGAGCCTGCCGGCGTCGATTCTGGTGAGAAGGTTGGAGCGCCGTGCCGCCCACAGTTGATTCCCCGATGATCCGGTTCTCGCAGGTGGTCAAGTCCTATGGCGACCACGTCGTGCTGCGGGACCTCGATTTCACCGTCGCGCCGGGGGAATTCGTTTCGCTGATCGGGCCGAGCGGGTCCGGGAAGACGACGATCCTGCGGCTGCTGATGACCCTGGAGCGGGTCGACGGCGGCACCATCGAGGTCTGCGGTGACCACTTGAGTCACATGGAGCGCGGCGGGAAACTGGTGCCCGCGGACGAGAAGTACCTGCGGACCGTGCGCAAGCGGATCGGCATGGTGTTCCAGCAGTTCAACCTGTTCCCGAACATGAACGTGCTGCGCAACATCACCGAGGCGCCGATCCACTCGCTCGGCGTCCCCCGCGAGGAGGCCGAGGCGCGAGCCGTCGATCTGCTGGACATGGTCGGGCTTTCGGACAAACAGAACGCGCATCCGACGCGGCTCTCCGGCGGCCAGCAGCAGCGCGTCGCGATCGCACGGGCGCTCGCGATGCGGCCGGACGTGCTGCTGCTGGACGAGGTCACCTCGGCCCTCGACCCGGAACTGGTCGCGGACGTCCTGCGCGTGCTGCGCGAGATCGCCGCGTCCACTGACATCACGATCCTTTGTGTCACGCACGAAATGCAGTTCGCGCAGGACGTTTCGGATCGGGTGATGATGTTCGACCAGGGGCAGGTGCTGGAGGACGCCGCGCCGGACAAGCTGTTCAGCGAGCCGGAGCACGACCGGACGCGGCGGTTCCTCAAGGCTGTGATCGACCGCGCGTGAGGCGTCGGTACAGCGGGTCGTGAGTGGCGTTTCGGTTTAGTGCCGAAGGGGGCTTAGGTACCTGCTGCTTGTGGCTGAGGACCTGCCGCAGTCGCCCTCCGCAGCCGCAGTGACGGCGGCGGTGTGTGAAGGGCCCTGCCCTCGGCTCAGCCGAGGGAACTCGACCTCCACACCTTCCCCGAGTACATGAAGGCCCCCTTCCTGTACCTAGGCGCAAGGAAGGGGGCCTTCATGTACCGCAGGGGCGAGCCAGAGCGGCAGTGGCGTGGCGGGTCGCACCTCGTGAGTGGTAGGGACGGTTCTAACCGTCCTTACCACTCACGAGTTTTAGGACTCGCAACACGGCCGCTGGGCAGCACGAACTTGCGAACACTCGCACGCAGAATCCAGTAGGTACCTAGGGTGCCCTTGGTTAGAACACGAATCGCCACTCACGACCACCGCGGCCCCACTCTCAAAGGCTGCCGAGGATTTCCTTCGTCGAGGTGACCGTGGCGAACCCGCCACCGTGCAGGTTCGTCGCGGTCGCCCGGTAGAGCTCGTCGGCGGTGAGGACGCTCCCGTCCGGCCCGGCGAGGTCGAAGGTGAACGTGGCGTCGAGCGCGAAGGTCACGTCGTAGCCGAGGTTGCCGCCGACGCGAGCGGTGGTCTCGCAGCAGAAGTTCGTCTGGATACCGGCGAGCACGAACGACGTGATGCCGCGCGTCTTCAGCCAGCCGTCGAGGTCGATGTCGCCGTGGAAGGCCGAGTTGACCTTCTTGCCGAACACCAGGTCCGCGCGCACACCGTCGAGTTCGGGCTTGAAGTGGTTGCCCTCCTGGCCGGGCTGGAGCGACGAGCCGGGCCGCACGGAGTCGTGGTGCACCAGCACGATCGGCAGCCCGCGCTCCTGGTAGGCGTCGACGAGCGCCTTGATGTTGGCCTCCGCGCCGGGGTTGTTGCGCGGGCCCCAGACGGGCTTGTCGAAGCCGCGCTGGACGTCGATCACGAGCAGGGCCTTGGTGTTCTCAGTGGTCATGTCTTCGAGTTTCGTGCGTTCCGCGGCCGGACGGGAGTGGCAGAAGAAGCGCGATGCGGTACTTTTCTGCCATGCGAACCGTGGGTGTGCTCCTCCTGCCGGGCAGCCGGGCCTTCGATCTCGGCGTGATCGGCGAGGTCTGGGGCGTGGACCGGACCGACAGCGGCATCGGCCCCTTCGAGGTCCGGATCTGCGCGCCGGGCCGTGACCGGGTCGCCATCCACCCGTTCGGCCAGGTCGAGGCGACCCATGGGCTGAGCGGGCTGGCGGGCTGCGATCTCGTCCTCGTGCCCGGCAGGGTCGATCCGCACGCCGAGGTGCCCGCGGCCGCCGTCGCGGCGCTGCGCAAGGCGCACCGGGCCGGGATCACCGTGGCGTCGCTGTGTTCCGGGGCCTTCACGCTTGCCGCGGCCGGATTGCTGGACGGCCGGTCGGTCACCACGCACTGGCGGCTGCTGGACGACCTCGAAACCGCCGCTCGCGACGCCGTCGTCCAGCGGGACGTCCTGTTCACCGACGAGGGTGACGTGCTGACGTCCGCCGGGGTGGTCGGCGGGCTGGACCTTTGCCTGCACCTGGTGCGCCGTGATCACGGCGCGGAGGTCGCGGCAGCCCTCGCCCGGCGGCTCGTGATGCCGCCCGCGCGCGAAGGCGGCCAGCGGCAATATGTCGACAACCCGCTGCCGCCGAAACCGTCGCGGCCGAGCGTTTCGTCCACAATGGACTGGGCGCTGGCGCGGATCGCCGAAGACATCGGCGTCGACGACCTCGTGGGCCACGCCGGGCTTAGCGAGCGGACCTTCCACCGCGAGTTCGCGGCGGCCACCGGCGTGACGCCCGGACGCTGGCTGCGCGCGCAGCGGGTCCGGCTCGCGCGCCGCCTGCTGGAGACGACCGAACTCCCCGTCGAGCGCGTCGCGCAGCGCTCCGGCCTCGGCACCGCCGCCAACCTGCGGCGACGGCTGCGGGCCGACGTCGGCGTCGGGCCCGATTCGTATCGCCGGACGTTCCGGTCGGTTACCGTCGAAGCATGGCCGAGTACGAGCACATCCTCGTGAAACGGGACGGGGACACCGTCACCGTCACCATGAACCGCGCCGCGCGGCGGAACTCGCTGTCGGCGGACCACCTCGCGGAGCTGCTCGCGGCGTTCCGCGAGGCGGGGGAGACCGACGCCACCGGGATCGTCCTGGCCGGCGCCGGACCGGTGTTCTCGGCGGGACACGACTTCGGCGACGTCTCCGCACGCGACCTGACGGGTGTCCGTGAGCTGCTGCGGCTGTGCACGGACCTGATGGGCACGATGCAGTCGGTGCCGCAGGTCGTCGTCGCGCGGGTGCACGGGCTCGCGACCGCGGCGGGTTGCCAGCTGGTGGCCACCTGCGACCTCGCCGTCGCCGCCGAATCCGCCGGATTCGCGCTGCCCGGCGGCAAGGGCGGCTGGTTCTGTCACACCCCCGCGGTGCCGGTGGCCCGGTCGATCGGGCGGAAACGGCTGATGGAACTGGCGCTCACCGGCGACGTCGTCGACGCGGCGACCGCGCTGGACTGGGGCCTGGTGAACCGCGTGGTCCCGGACGACTCGCTGGACGAAGCCGTCGCCTCGCTCCTGGCGCGCGCGACGCGGGGGAGCCGGGCGAGCAAGGCGTTGGGGAAGCAGACCCTCTACGCGCAGCTGGACCGGCCCGAGGCCGACGCCTACGCGCTGGCGCTGGAGGTCATGGCCTCGGCGTCGCAGCTACCCGGGGCGCGGGAGGGAATGGCGGCCTTCCTGGAGAAACGATCCCCGGTTTGGCCTGACTGAGCGCTGCTATGAAAGGCCCGTTACTTGCAAAATTTGCAAGGAACGGGCCTTTCATAGCACCCGAGGGCGGGAGTCAGCCGCGTTCGTGCATGAGCAGCAGCGTGTAGGCGGCCAGCGTCTGCGCGTCGGTGATGTCACCCGTGACGATCATCTTCTCGAACTCGTCGAGCTCGAACCACGCCGTCCGCATGTCCTGCTCCTCGACCTCGCGCTGGGCTTCACCCTGAGTGAGGTCCGTGGCCAGGAACACGTGCCCGCGCTGGCTCGAGATGCCGGGGGCGACGTCGGTCCGGCCGAGGTCGGTCATCGACCCCGCGATCAGCCCGGTCTCCTCGCGCAGTTCGCGGGCGGCGAGTTCGAGCGGCGGGACGTCGGCCCGGTTGGGCGCGGTGCCCATCGGGAACTCCCAGCGACGCTGCCCGAGCGGATAGCGGAACTGTTCGACCAGGTGGAACCGGGCGCCGTCGAAAGGGATGATCACGGCGCAGGTGGGCTTGTCGACGACGGCGTAGATCCCCTCGGAACCATCGAGCCGCCGGACGGCGTCTTCGCGCACGGTCATCCAGTTGTTCCGGTACACCTCACGCGAACTGACACGCTGAACGGGGTCCATGCGCACAGTATCGCCATGCTTGTCCTACCCTCGCGTGGTGCGCCTAGTGATCGCTCGCTGCCAGGTCGACTACGCCGGCCGTCTGACCGCCCATCTGCCGATGGCCACCCGGCTGCTGCTCGTGAAGGCCGACGGCTCGGTGTCCGTGCACTCGGACGACCGTGCCTACAAGCCGCTGAACTGGATGAGCCCGCCTTGCTGGCTGATCGAGGACGGCAAGCTGTGGATCGTCGAGAACAAGCAGGGGGAGAAGCTCGTCATCAAGATCGACGAGATCTTCCACGACCACGCCCAGGAACTCGGCGTGGAACCGGGCCTGCAGAAGGACGGCGTCGAGGCGCACCTGCAGGAACTGCTCGCCGAGCACATCAAGACCCTCGGTGACGGCTACACCCTGGTGCGGCGGGAGTTCCCGACCGCGATCGGGCCGGTCGACATCATGGCGCGTGACGCCGCGGGTGCCAGTGTCGCCGTCGAGATCAAGCGGCGCGGCGAGATCGACGGCGTCGAGCAGCTGACGCGGTACCTCGAACTCCTCAACCGCGACCCGCTGCTGGCGCCGGTGCAGGGCGTCTTCGCGGCGCAGATCATCAAGCCGCAGGCGAGGGTGCTGGCCGAGGACCGGGGGATCCGGTGCCTCACGCTGGACTACGACGCGCTGCGCGGCATCGAGTCGGACGAGTTCCGCCTCTTCTGATCCCCACGCGATTCGTCCTCTGGTCGCGGTACTTGCGCGTGCAACTATCGCAACCAGAGGACCACTTGTGGCCGGTCACGCGCTGAACAGCCGAGATCCGATCGAGTCCTCGGTTTTGTATCTGCATTCTTTCTCGCGCCACAGAATGCCCTAAAGGGCGGCGGGAAATTAACGAACTCGACTCATCCTGCAAAAGAACCAGCTGTTTCCGTGCCATTCGGGTGAACGCCGGATTACGTGGTCTCGCGCTGTGTCACACTCGATTTCCGCGAGGGGTACCGCCGAAGTCCGGTGGTCGCGGGTGCAGGGGTGATGTCCCATGGCTGATTCTCCGAAGCGTGTCGATCTGGTGCTGGAAGGCGGCGGCGTCAAAGGCATCGGGTTGCTGGGCGCGGTGCTGGAGTTGCACGAAGCCGGTTATTCGTTCCCGCGGATCGCCGGGACGAGCGCGGGTGCGATCGTCGCGGCGCTGGTCGCCGCTTATCAGAAGGCCGGGAAGGATCTCGGCGGTCTGGAAGCGGTGATGAACGACATGGACTGCCACCGGTTCCAGGATCAGTCCTTGCTCGACAAGCTCACCGGCCCGATCGGCGACGGTGTCGATTTGGTCCTGCACGACGGGATGCACACCGGCGACTATCTCGCCGAATGGCTGACGCCGCTCCTGGAGGAGGCGGGAGTGCGCACTTTCGCCGATCTCGCCATCGACGATCCCGAAGGTACTTTGCTTTCGTATCAACGGTATTCCCTCGTCGTCCACGTCAGTGACCTGACCCGCCGCGTGCTCGTCCGGCTGCCTTGGGACTATTCCCAGTACGGCCGCGATCCCGGTGAGGAGAAGATCGTCGACGCCGTCCGCGCGTCGATGTCGATCCCGTTCTACTTCCGGCCGGTGCAGGTCGACGTCCGCCCCGGGGGCACCGTCACCTGGGTCGACGGCGGGTTGCTGTCGAACTTCCCGATCACCGTCTTCGACCGGACCGACACGAAGAAGCCGCGCTGGCCGACCTGGGGCGTGAAGCTTTCCGGGGAACCCGCCGCCGGCAGGGACAAACCGGTGAAGAGCGCGTTGCGGATCGCCATCGGTTCGCTCGAAACCCTGCTTTCGGACTGGAATCGTTACCGGCTTCACGAGGAAGGTGTGAACCGGCGGACGGTGTACGTCGACACGACCGGTGTTTCCGCCGTCGACTTCGGGCTCGGTGAAGAGGAGAAGAAGCACCTCTTCGAAAACGGGCGGGAGGCCGCGCGGCGGTTTCTGGAAAAGATTGTGCCGCAGTGAACTCGCCGGCGGTATTCCGGTGGGATGAGGGATAGGAGGATCCCATGCGTTATCGCCCGATCGGCAGTGATCCGGCGGACGGCCGCCTCGGCCGGTTCGTCCCGGACGACTGGCGCCACGTCGAGCGCTATCCGCTGACCGCGCTGGCCACCCAGGACCGGCCCACCCGGTCACCGGTCGTCATCGGCGTCAACTGGTACGCGGAATTCGACGTCCCGGAGAAGGACCCGAAATCCGGCGAGTTCTTCGTCGCGAAGGGCGGCGCGAAGTCGCTCACCCGGATCCGCGGCGGTCACTGTGTCTGCCTCGAACCCGGCGAATCGACGGACGGCGACACCCAGTACGCCTTCTACGACCAGGGCAAGGAAGGCGCCTGTGTCGGGTTCGGCTGGTCGCGCTGCATGACGCTGTTCAACGGCGACCTCTACGCCGCGCGGTGGCTGTGGGACCAGTCGAAGCTGCGCGACGAATGGGACGAGACCAACCCCGGCGACAACAACGGCACGTCCGTCCGCGCGGCGGCCGAGGTGCTGCTGGAACTGGGCCACGTCTCGTGGTCGGAGAGCTACGCCAGCGACGACCACGTCAAGCGGGCCGCCTACACGCCCGACGTCAAGAACGGCATCCAGGCCTATCGCTGGGCGAAGACCGTCGACGAGGTGCACGAGGTCCTCGGCAACCCGCGTGCCGACGAACTCGGCGCCGTGCCGTTCCTCAACTCGTGGGGACCGAACTACCCGCACCGCACGTACCTGCCTGACGACGTCCTCGCCAGGTTGATCAAGGAGGACGGCGAAGTAGGCCTGCCCACGGACCGGTAAACCCCCACCGGTCGCGAGAAGGGCCGTTCCGGCGGAGACGCCGGGGCGGCCCTTTTCCGGTTCCCGGCCCGTGTCCTCATCGGACTCGACGGGAAGTTGCTCCCTTTGGCGGACAACCGGATGCCGCGCTCCGGCGTGATGATCCACGTAGGTCGGGGGACCACGAGGGAGAGACCATGAAACTCAAGTCCTGGGTACGGTTCGCGGTGCCGGTCGTCGCCGCGCTTTCGGTCGCGGTACTGGCGCAGCCCGCGCAGGCGGCGAACCGCATGGCGTGGCGCCCGACGGTCCTGCCGTTGCCGCCCGGCGGCAGCAGCGGGTTCCTGACCGGCTCCGACGGCAAGGGGGAGTACACGGGCACGTTCACGATCAACGGCAGGCAGTCGGTGGTCAGCTGGCGGAACGGGCAGCCGGTGCTGCGCGGCGTGCCGAGCGGCTACGAGGCGGCGCTGGCCGAGGACGAGAACCCGGCGGGCGTCATCGTCGGCACGGCGCACGACTACGACTCGATGATCAGCCGGGCGTACACGCTGGACGCGAACGGGTTCCACGTCAAGGACGTCCCGGCGGGCTACGACTACGTGTACGGCGTCGCGATCAACACACGCGGCGACGCGCTCGGCCGGGCCATGAAGTTCAACGGTGGCACCGGGAGCGGCGCCGCGGTCCTGTGGCGGGCGGAGGGCGGCGCGCCGGTGATCGTCCCGAGCACGCCGGACACGGACTACGCGCGCGACCTCGACGAGGACGGCACGATCCTGTTCGAGTCGGGAGGCAGTTCGACACTGTGGAAGGACGGGGCCGTCCGGCGCCTGTCGACGGGCTCATCCTCCCAGGGCTGGGGTTACGCGATCCGCAACGGGGTCGTGGTCGGGACACGGATCTACGGCGGTGTCGAGCAGGCGGTGCGCTGGGCGTCCCCTGGCGCGGAGCCGGTCGGGCTGGCGGGCGGCGCGAGGGCGTTGAGCGTCAACCAGGTCGGCCTGACGGCCGGACTGGTGCCGAACCCATCGGGACCGGTGATAGTTGGCAACGCGATCGTGTGGCGCGCCACGACCCCGGGCGAGGTCCGCGCGCCGAGTGGCTACTCGACGTTCGAAGCCTCGGTCGCGGCCGACGACGGCTCGCTCGCCGGGTTCGCGACGAACGACTGGAGGGATTACGGCGGCGTGCCGGTGGTTTGGCGCCTGGCGCCGTGATCCCCGCTCCGGATCTGCCTTGAACACCAGGCCGGGAGCGGTGCGCTCCCGGCCTGGCCACCCACACTGCCGTACCTGAATCCATGCAGTATGGTCCGCGATTGACGCGCTACCGGCGCTTCTCGTGGACATTTTCACTCTGGAGGTGGGTCGGTTGCACGTGCTGGCCGATGCGAACCTGCGGCTCGACGCGAGTCCTATCGACTACGTCCTGCTCGCCTTCTACTTCGCGCTGGTGCTCGGCATCGGGTACATGGCGCGAAGGTCGGTCTCGAGCAGCCTGGACTTCTTCCTCTCCGGCCGTTCACTGCCCGCGTGGGTCACCGGCCTCGCCTTCATCTCGGCGAACCTCGGCGCCGTCGAGATCATGGGCATGTCGGCCAACGGTGTGCTCTACGGCCTGCCGACCTTCCACTACTTCTGGATCGGCGCGATCCCGGCGATGCTGTTCCTCGGCATCGTGATGATGCCGTTCTATTACGGCTCGAAGGTCCGCAGTGTCCCGGAGTTCATGCTCCGCCGGTTCGGCAAACCCGCCCACCTCGTCAACGGCATCAGCTTCGCGAGTGCGCAGATCCTCATCGCGGGCGCGAACCTGTTCCTGCTCGCCAGCGTCGTGAACCTCCTGCTCGGCTGGCCGTTGTGGGTGTCGATCATCGTCGCGGCCGCGGTCGTGCTCTCCTACACCGCGCTCGGCGGTCTCTCCGCCGCGATCTACAACGAGGTCCTGCAGTTCTTCGTGATCGTCGCGGCGCTGCTGCCGCTGACCATCGTCGGGCTGGTGAAGGTCGGCGGCTGGCAGGGACTGGTCGACAAGGTGACCGCCGGCCCCGGCGGCGAGGCGCAGTTGTCCTCCTGGCCGGGTGACAACCTCACCGGCTTCGGCAACAGCTTCCTCTCCATCCTCGGCCTCGTCTTCGGCCTCGGTTTCGTGCTGTCGTTCGGTTACTGGACCACGAACTTCGTCGAAGTCCAGCGCGCCATGGCCTCCAAGAGCATGTCGGCCGCGCGGCGGACGCCGATCATCGGCGCGTTCCCGAAGATGTTCATCCCGTTCATCGTGATCATCCCCGGCATGATCGCCGCGGTCACCGTGTCCGAGTACGTCCAGGACAAGCAGATCCTGCTCGACGGCGGCGAAGCGCCCAGCGGGGTCACCGCGAACAACGCGATCCTGCTGCTGATGCGCGACCTGCTGCCCAACGGCATGCTCGGCGTCGCGATCGCCGGTCTCCTCGCGTCCTTCATGGCCGGTATGGCGGCGAACCTGAGTTCGTTCAACACCGTCTTCACCTACGACATCTGGCAGTCGTACGTGAAGAAGAACGAGTCCGACGGCTACTACCTCCGTCTCGGCCGCCTGGTCACCGCGGCGGGCACGGTGCTGGCGATCGGCACCGCGTTCATCGCGTCGAACTCCGGGAACATCCTGACCTATCTGCAGGACCTGTTCTCCTTCTTCAACGCGCCGCTGTTCGCCACCTTCATCCTCGGCATGTTCTGGAAGCGGATGACGCCGACGGCGGGCTGGGTCGGCCTTGTCGCCGGTACCGCGTCAGCGATCACCGTGTGGCTGCTTTCGCAGGCCGGGGTCCTCGGGCTCACCGGGCAGGGCGTCAGCTTCGTGGCCGCCGGTACGGCGTTCGCCGTCGACATCGTGGTCAGCGTCGCGGTTTCGCTCGCCACCGCGCCGAAGCCGGAAGCCCAGCTGGTCGGCCTCGTCTACTCCCTCACCCCGAAGGAGTCGCTGAAGCACGACGAAACCGGCGACGACGCGGGCTGGTACCGCAAGCCGGGCCTGCTCGCGGGCATCGTGCTGATCCTGACCATCGTGCTCAACATCATCTTCTAGGAGGCCGGAGATGGCTGCGTCCCAAGCTCCCAAGAAGGCCGGCGTCTTCGACATCCGGCTGATCATCGCCCTGCTCATCGGCGGCTACGGGCTGGTGCTCACGATCATGGGCATCGGCTTCACCACCGAAGCGGAGCTGGCCAAGGCCGCCGGTGTCCGGATCAACCTGTGGGCGGGCATCGGCATGCTGGTGTTCGCGGCGTTGTTCGTGCTGTGGGCGAAGCTGCGGCCCATCGTGGTCCCGCCCACGTCCGAAACCGACGAGGGCGGCGAATAGCCGGGTTGTCCGGACAGCGCCGCGGCGGTCCGGCTACCGTGCACTTCGTGCTGCTCAACGCTCGACGTCGCCGGATCGCGTCCGCGCTGGCCCTGGTGGCCGCGCTCGGCGCGCTTTCCGCCTGCGGACAGAACCTCGGCAAGTCCAACTTCGCCCGTACCACCGTCGCCGCGGAGGCGGGCAGTGGCGGAGACGTGCCGAGCGGGAACATCAACGACCCGGCCGTCACCCCGGCGATCATGCGCACGATCGACCCGTGCCCGCTGGTGGGCAAAGAGGCGCTGAGCGACCTCGGCGCCCCGGAGGACCCGGTGCCGTCGACCAGCTCGTTCGGCGGCTGCCGGGCGAAGGTCGTCGACGCGGGCGGTAAGCAGTTCTCCGTCAGTGTCGACATCGGCGCGTCGACCTATCTGTCCGAAACCGGTGGCGCCGTGGTCACGGCGGTGGACGGCCTGCCGCAGGTCGAGCGGAAGAGCAAGGACGGCAAGAGCTGCGACGTCGGCGTCATGACGTTGCGCAAACCCGAGCGCGGAGTGAGCTTCTCGGTCACTTACGACGGCGGCGATCCCTGCGCGGCGGCCCGCTCGGTGGCGGCGAAGGGCGTGAAGAGCCTGCACTCGTCCCCGGCGAAGTACCCCTCCACCGCGGGCACGCTGACCGCGGTCGACCCGTGCACCGTCGCGGACACCGCGGTCCTCGGCGAGGTGGCGCCGCACGGTGCGACCTCCCCGACGACCTTCCACGCCTGTGACTGGACGCCGGGTTCCAACCCGCGGATCACCATCGGCTTCCGTCCCGGCCGTCCGCCGCAGGAACGCGACGGGACCAAGAAGGTCGAGGTCGATGGCATCACCGTCTTCCAGAAGGCGGGCACCGGCAGCAGCGCCGAGTGCAAGATGGAGTGGCAGCACAAGCCGTGGACGGGCGAGTACGTCGAGCTCGTCGCCGTGTCGTACCAGAACTACGACGAGAAGAAGGACGAAACCGCGTCCTGCGAGAAGACGGCCAAGATCGCCAAATCGGTGATCTCGAAGCTGCCGAAGCCCTGACGCTGGCGGCATCCGGCCGGGCGAGGTAGGAAGGGGACATCCCACCCGCCGACGTGTCGGAGACCGCCATGAAGAAGATCATCAACGACCCGAAGACGGTGGTCGCGGAATCCCTGCGCGGGCTCGCCCTGGCGCACGCGGACGTCCTGCGCGTCGAAGACGACCCGGCGATCGTGGTGCGCGTGGACGCGCCACTGGCGGGCAAGGTCGCGGTGATCTCCGGCGGCGGTTCCGGGCACGAACCACTGCACGGCGGCTTCGTCGGACAGGGCATGCTGGCGGCCGCCGTCCCGGGCGCGGTGTTCACCTCGCCGACGCCGGACGCCGTCGAGGCCGCGGTCAAGGCCACCACGGGTGACGCGGGCGCCCTGCTGATCGTGAAGAACTACACCGGCGACGTGCTCAACTTCGAGACCGCCGCGGAACTCGCCGCCGCCGAAGGGCTGGACGTGCGCAGCGTGGTCATCGACGACGACGTCGCGGTCAAGGACTCCACGTACACCGCCGGCCGTCGCGGTGTCGGCGGCACGGTCCTGCTGGAGAAGCTCACCGGCGCCGCCGCCGAACGCGGTGACTCGCTCGACGCGGTGGAAGCCTTGGCGTGCAAGGTGATCGGCCAGGTCCGCTCGATCGGTGTCGCGCTCACCGCGCCGACCGTGCCGCACGCGGGCGAGCCGAGTTTCGCACTCGCCGACGACGAGATCGAGTTCGGCATCGGGATCCACGGCGAGCCCGGCATCGAAAAGACACCGGCCGTGTCCGCCGACGAACTCGTCGCGCGCATGATCGAAGCGGTGGTCTCGGACCTGCCCTTCGCCGACGGCGACAAGGTCCTGCTGTTCACGAACTCGATGGGTGGCACCCCGCTGGTCGAGCTGTACCTCGCCCACGGGATCGCCGAGCGGCTGCTGGCCGAGCGTGGGATCGTGGTCGAGCGGCGCCTGGTGGGGCCGTACATCACCAGCCTCGAGATGCAGGGGATGAGCCTGACGTTGCTGAAACTGGACGACGAGCTGACCGAGTTGTGGGACGCGCCGGTGAACACCCCGGCCCTGAGGTGGGGAGTCTGATGGCCTGCACCGCCGAGACGCTCGCTGCCGCCTTGCGGGCGGCGGCAACGGTGATCGCCGAGCATCGCGCCGAGCTGATCGACCTCGACCGCGCGATCGGCGACGCCGACCACGGCGAGAACCTGGACAGGGGGTTCACCGCGATCGTGTCCGCTTTGGACGCGATGGCCCCCGAGACTCCCGAGACCCCCGCCGCGGTCGCGAAACTCGCCGCCACGACGCTGATCTCGAAGGTCGGCGGTGCGGCGGGACCGTTGTACGGCACGGCTTTCCTGCGCGCGTCGGTCAAACTGGGCGACACCACCGAAGTGGACGGCCCGCTGCTCGTGGAAGCCCTGCGCGCGGCACTCGAAGGAGTGCAGGCACGAGGCAAGGCCGTCGGGGGAGACGCGACCATGGTCGACGCGCTGATCCCGGCCGTCTCCGCCGCGGAGGAGGCTTCCGGCGAGGACATCGCCGCGATCCTGACCGCGGCCGCGGACGCCGCCGACAAGGGTGCCGAGTCCACTGTGGACCTCGTACCGCGCAAGGGCCGGGCGTCGTACCTCGGTGAACGCGCGAAGGGGCATCTCGATCCCGGAGCCCGCTCGACGGCGCTGCTGCTGCGCGCGTTCGCGGAGGCCGCCAAGTGAGCGTCGGAATCGTGCTCGTCTCCCACAGCGCCAAACTCGCCGAAGGGCTCGCGGAACTCGCCGCCCAGATGGCGCCGGACGTCACCATCGTGGCGGCGGGCGGCCTGGCGCAAGGCGGGATCGGAACGGACTACGACGAGGTCGTCGCCGCGACGCAGCGCGCCGATTCGGGGGCGGGCGTCGTCCTGCTGTACGACCTGGGCAGCGCGCAGATGACCGCGGACCTCGCCGTCGAATCGCTCGCCGACCCGTCGGCCGCGGTCGTGGTGGACGCGCCGCTCGTCGAGGGCGCGATCGCCGCCGCCGTCGCGGCGCAGGGCGGGGCGGATCGCCAGGCCGTCGCCGGAGCCGCGGCCTCGGCGGGAGCTCCACCGGACCTGACGTTCGACAGCGGTGCGCAAGACGGCGAGAGCAGTGTCGAACTCACGCTGCGCAACGACGTCGGCCTGCACGCGCGGCCCGCCGCGGTCCTGGTCCGGAGCATCGCCGGGCTGGACGCCGAGGTCACCGTCCGGCTCGGCGAGGAGACCGCGGACGCCAACAGCGTGCTCGCGTTGATGGCGCTCGGCGCACGCCAGGGCGACCGGATCGAGGTCCGCGCGAAGGGTGCGCAGGCCGAAGAAGCGCTCACCAAGGTCAAGGACCTCGTCGACCAGAACTTCGGGGAGTGACACTTACTCGATCCGGAGGGTGACAGCCGGTGCTTTCCGCGCCCCGGCATGGCACGATCGGAGAAAACTACCAGCGAGTAACCTCCGGAGGCCGGTTGTGGCGCGGGAAATCTCGAGTGTGGGAGTCATCGGTCTCGGCACCATGGGTGCCGGGATCGCCGAGGTGCTCGCGCGGAGCGGAGTGTCGGTCGTCGCGGTGGAGATCGACGACGACGGCGTGCACCGGGGCCGGGGTCATCTGGAGCATTCGACCGAACGGGCGGTGTCCGGCGGGAAACTCGACGCCGGCGGCCGGGACGCCCTGCTGGGCCGGATCCGGTACACCACGTCGCTGACCGAACTGTCCGATGTGGACCTGGTGATCGAGGCGATCCCGGAGAACCTCGAAGCGAAATCCGACGTGTTCGCGGAACTGGACAAGATCACCGGCCCGGACACGATCTTCGTGTCCAACACCTCCTCGCTGTCGATCACCGAGATCGGGGTGCAGACCGCGCGGCCGGGCAAGGTCGTCGGGATGCACTTCTTCAATCCGGCGCCGATCCTCAAGCTGGTCGAGATCGTCCGCACGGTGGTCACCGAGCCGGAGGTGATCACCGACGTCGTCGCGTTCGCCGAACGTCTCGGCAAGACGCCGGTGGTGATCGGCGACCGCGCCGGGTTCATCGCGAACGCGTTGTTGTTCGGGTATCTCAACCACGCCGTGCGCATGTACGAGCAGCGCTACGCCACGCGCGAGGATCTCGACGCCGCGATGCGGTTCGGCTGCGGATATCCCATGGGGCCCTTGGCTTTGCTCGACCTCATCGGGCTGGACACCGCGTACGAGATCCTCGACACGATGTACCACCAGTCGCGCAACCGGCTCCACGCGCCGGCGCCGCTGCTGAAGCAGATGATCACCGCGGGCCTGCTCGGCCGGAAGACGGGACAAGGCTTTTACGCCTACGACGAGCCCGATTCGCCGACGGTGACCGACTCGGTCAAGGCGTCCACAGTGGACACCGTGGCGCCGCGAGAGGTGCGCAAGGTCGGCGTCGTCGGGACCGGGACCATGGCGACCGGCATCGTCGAGGTGTTCGCGAAACGCGGCTACGAGGTCATCCTGCGCGCGCGGAGCGCGGAGAAGGCCGCCGCGTCGGTCGCGCGGGTGAAGAAGTCGCTGGACAAGTCCGTCGTCAAGGGCAGGCTGTCCGAAGAGGACGCCGCCGCCGCACTCGGCCGGATCTCACCCGCGGTGGAGTTCGACGAACTGGCCGACGTCGACCTCGTCATCGAGGCGGTGGCCGAGGACCTGGCCGTCAAACAGGCCGTTTTCGCCGCGCTCGACGACGTCGTGAAGCCGGGCGCGGTCCTGGCGACGACCACGTCCTCACTGCCGGTCATCGAATGCGCGGCCGCCACTTCGCGGCCGTCGGACGTCGTCGGGGTGCACTTCTTCAACCCGGCGCCGGTGATGAAACTCGTCGAGGTCGTCTCGACGATCGCCACCGCGCCCGACGTGATCGCGACCGTGGACGCCGTCTGCGCGGCGGTGGGCAAGCATCCGGTGCACTGCGGCGACCGGGCCGGGTTCATCGTCAACGCGCTGCTGTTCCCGTATCTCAACGACGCGGTGAAGATGCTCGAGGCGCACTACGCGGAGGCCGACGACATCGACACCGCGATGAAGGTGGGCTGCGGGCTGCCGATGGGCCCGTTCGAACTGCTCGACGTCGTCGGGCTGGACGTTTCGCTGGCGATCCAGCGGACCCTGTTCAACGAGTTCCGCGAGGAGGGCTTCGCGCCCGCGCCGCTGCTGGAGCACCTCGTGACCGCCGGACGGCTCGGCCGGAAGACGGGGAAGGGCTTCAAGGACTACTCGGCCAGGTAACACCACTTGCGTCCTTCAGGACGCGGGAACCCCGTCCCGCAAGCGGGCGTGGCCGGGTTTCAGCCTCGCGGGCAATGCCCCCAATGCGGCATTGGAGACGCTCAGCGTCTCCAATGCCGCATTGGGGGCATCGGCCACGGCGATTGTGCACTGACCGTGCCGCGCCAGGCGGCACCTCGTGAGTGGTACGGACGGTTCTAACCGTCCTTACCACTCACGAGCGGTGGCCGGGCTGGGTAGCCTGGCTCAATGCCGGTTTCCTCGGGGGTCAGGAACCGGATCAAGGAATTCCTCGATCCGGACGACGAGATCCAGTACGTGTTCCCAGCCGACATCTTCGGCAGCACCAATCCCAGCGTGTTCTTCGCGGTGACCCGCAAGACGATCACGGTGCTGTCGACCGGGCATTGGAGCAGGACGACGCCGAAACGCGTCATCTCGGTGACCCTGCGAAACCATCGGATCGGCCCCGTGGAGACGGGCGGCAACCCGTGGTTCAAGTTCAACGGCATCGTCTACGAGATCGACGACGAGTACATCGCGGCCGTCCACGCCGCCGACGCGGAGATCTCGCGGAATGCGGCAAAACCTGAAGATCCGCTGCCAGACCTCTAAGCTCCCGTGGGTGCGTCAGCTGACATACGGCGGGGTGCCGATCCCCGGCCTGAACGACCTGGTCCGGACGGCCATCCGGCTGCACCCCGCGCCGGGCGAGCCTCGCCCTGACGAAAGCCACTTCGGCGGCCCGCTGCTCTGGCCGTCGGACGAGCCGTGGCCCGAGTGCCCGGTGACCTGGCCTCCCGACCCGGACGCGTCCGACGACGCCTGGGCGGGCGGGCATCCGCTCGACGGGCCGGTCCCGGTGATGGTCAGCGCGGCGCAGTTCTTCCGCGACGACTTCCCCGAGCTGCCCTTCCCGGAGGGCACCGACGTTCTCCAGATCCTGTTCTGCCCGATGCAGCACAACAGCCCGCATCATCAAGGGCCCGCGGTCCGGCTGGTGTGGCGCGATTCCGGCGAGGTCGGGGACCTCACGGACCCGCCGCCCGCTCCCGAGGACGCCGAGGCCGCTTACCTGCCGGAACCCTGCGTTTTCGAACCGTGCTCGATCGACGAACTGCCCCGGCTCTGCGACTTCCCGGCGGAGACCCGCGCCGCGCTCGGCATCCCCGAAGACGCGAGCGACGATCCGGAGGGCTGGCCGGAGCTGGCGCACTACTCGAAAATCGGCGGCTGGACGGCCTGGTACGCGACCGGCCGTCACGAGCTGGGCTGCCGGGAATGCGGTGCGGAGCTGCGGCAGACGATCTCGCTGGCCACGGAGGAACACGAGGTCGGCTGCGGCTGCGAGGTCGCCGAGGACGAACCGGCGGGCTGGTCGTTCCATCGCAGGGGAGCGCTGAACATCTTCACCTGCCCCACCGACGTCGGCCATCCGTTCAAGGTCCGGATCGACTAGGACACGGCCTGGCCCGGCGGGAGCAAAGGTCCCCCGCTCCAGTGCTGGAAGACCAGGTTCGTGTGCACCCTGGCGACCTCGTCGCGGGCGGTCAGCTCGTCGAGCACCAGCCGTTGCAGCTCGGTCGCCGAAGCGGTGGCGACGTGCGCGAGGAAGTCGTCCGGTCCGGTCAGGTGGTAGACCGCGCGGACCTCGGGCAACGACAGCAGATGCTCGACGAACGCGTCCACCAGCGTCCGCCGGTGCGGCCGGACCTGGACGAACAGGAGCGCTTCGAGCGGGCGGCCGAGTTTGGCGGCGTCGACCTCCGCGCGCTGGCCGATGATCACCCCGAGCTCGCGCAGCCGGTTGACACGGTCGAGGCAGGTCGACGGCGCGATGCCGACCTCGGCGGCCAGATCCTTGTTCGAGATCCGGGCGTCGTTCTGCAGCAGCCGCAGAATCCGCAGGTCGGCCGTGCTCAGTTCGACAGAATCCGACATCCGCGAATGATATCCGAGGATATTGCGTTCGATCCGGAGAAAATCGCACCATCTCGGTATGACCGCAACGCTGCGCACCCGGGCCGTCCACGCCGGCCGTGACGATCTCACGGACCTCGGCGTCCACGCCGCACCGCTCGACCTGTCCACGACCTACCCGTCGCGGGACAGCGTCGAAGAGGCGGCCCGCATCGACGAGTTCGCCACCACGGGCTCGCTGTCCGGGCTCCCGGTCTACGGGCGGCTGAGCAATCCGACCGTCGAGCGGTTCGAGAAGGCGCTGGCCGAACTCGAAGGATTCGACGACGCCGTCGCGTTCGCCACCGGCATGGCCGCGGTGTCGGCCTCGCTGCTGGCCGCCGTCGCGCAGGGCAAGCGGCACATCGTCGCCGTCCGGCCGGTCTACGGCTGCACCGACCACATGCTCACGTCCGGTCTGCTCGGCACCGAGGTGACCTGGGCCGATCCGGAGGGTGTCGCCGCGGCGCTGCGCCCCGAAACCGGGCTTGTGCTGCTCGAAACGCCGGCGAACCCGACCCTGCGCGAGGTCGACATCGCCGAGATCGTGCGCGCGGCGGGCGAAGTCCCGGTGCTGGTCGACAACACCTTCGCGACTCCCGTGCTCCAGCGGCCCGGACGCCACGGGGCCCGCTTCGTCCTGCACAGCGCGACCAAGTTCCTCGGTGGCCACGGCGACGTCATGGGCGGCGTGGTCGCGTGCAACGCCGAGGACGCCGGGATGTTGCGGCAGATCCGGTTCGCCACCGGCGGCGTGCTGCACCCGCTGGCCGGGTACATGCTGCTTCGCGGCCTTTCGACCCTTCCGCTGCGCGTCAACGCCGCGTCCGCGACGGCCGCCGAGCTCGTCGAGCGGCTTCGCGGTCACGCGAACGTGAGCGCCGTGCACTATCCGGGCATCGGCGGTCCGCTGATCGCTTTCGAGGTCGACGGTGATCCGCACGCGCTCATCGGCGCGGTCCGGTTGATCACCCCGGCCGTCAGCCTCGGCAGCGTGGACTCGCTCATCCAGCATCCCGCGTCGATCAGCCACCGGATCGTCGCCGAGGACGACCGGCGCGGGGCGGGCGTCACCGACCGGCTCATCCGCATGTCGGTGGGGCTGGAGGACATCGAGGATCTCTGGCACGACCTGGATCAGGCACTCAAAGCGTGCTGAATCACTGCGATCGTGATCACCGGGATGTCGACAAATCGTCCGACCTGGCTAACCTGGTCGGGTGAAAGATCTGGTCTCGTCCTGGGTGGAATCTTCGGCTCGTAGCACGCTTTCGCGGCTTCACGAGCAGATCGGCGTCGCCGGGCTAGCCGCGGCGGCGGCTCTTCCCGGGCTGTCGGCGGTCTTCGATCAGCACTCCGCCGCGGTACGGGACATCCTCGCGGCGGGGGTCGAAGGTTCGGCGGCCGTCGCCGGGGTGGTGCTGCTCGCCGGCTATACGCGAGGGCTGCTGGACGAAGCCAAGGCCAAGGGCTGGACGTTCCGCGCCCCGGCCGATCTGACCGCCTGGAGTACCAGCGACTGGACGACCGCTCGCCTGGTCGGAGTGTGTTCACTGGCCGCCACGATCGACGGCAGCCGGGTACTGCCGACCGGGAACGGATAGGGCGGCCGGACGCCCTACCCGTTCCCGTTCTAGGTCAGCGGTACTCCGGCGGAGGGGGCATTGACCCGCCGGGGGGCCGCTGGCCGGGATCCTGGTGCTGCGGCACCTGACCCTGGTTCGGCGGGAACTGCTGCTGGGCCGAGTGCTGGCCACCGGCCACGTTCGGATCGTTCACCGCGTGATGCCCGGCGGGCACCGGCTGGTGCGCGGTCGTCCGTTCGGTCGGCACGTCACCGGAGCGGCTCGCGTCCTCCCGGCCCCGCTGGTAGGCCTCGGCCTGCGCCTTCGCGGCGGGGATCTCCGCCTCGGCCCGGCCGAGCCAGGTCTCCCAGCGCTGCTGCATCGGCTTGATCAGGCCACCGCCGACACCGACGACGGCGATCCCGCCGACCGTGGCGAGCACGGTGATCAGCACCGGCAGCGTGACCGCGGTGGCCACGCCGATCTGGTTCAGCGCGGCGATCGCGCCGAGGCCCCAGATGAACACCGAGGCGATGGTGGCGAGCACCTTGCCGTAGGAAACGCCGCCGAGGGCGTTGCCCACCAGGTCCTTGACCGCCTTGGCGATCGCGCCGGCGATCACCACGATGACGATCGCGACGATGGCGCGCGGCAGCCAGGCCACGATGTCGTTGAGCAGCGAGCTCACCGGGTTCGGGCCGAACACGCCGAACGCGATCTGCAGGGCGATCAGCAGGATCGCGTAGTAGATGATCTTGCTGATGATGTTCGACGCGTCGAACTGGCCTCGCGCGAGCATCTGCTTGAAGCCCCCGCGTTCGAGGAGCCGGTTGAACCCGACCTTCTCGAGCACCATGCTCACGGCCTTCGCGATCGCCTTGGCGATCAGCCAGCCGATGAACAGGATGACCAGGAACGCGAGCAGCTTAGGGACGAACGTGGCGACCGAACTCCAGGCGCTGGACACGCCTTGACCGAAATCGACGGCCGCCAGTGCTGATGTGGCCACTGGGCTTCTCCCTTCCCACGACTGGAGGATCCAGACTGGTGGGAGGGAGGTACCCGCCATTCGGGCGATCACACGTTAGGCCACCCGAACGAGTGGTCAGCCGCAGCAGCCGCCTCCGCAGCAACCGCCGCCCCCACCTGCGGGAACAGTGGCCGGGCCGGAGGCCGATCCGGTCAGCGCGACGGTCGTCAGCAGCTTGACGGTGTCCTGGTGGCCCTCCGGGCACGGCGCGGGCGCGCCGGACTCGCTCATCGGCCGGAGCAGTTCGAAGGTCTCGGTGCACTCGCGGCAGCGGTAGGCGTAAGTCGGCATGCGCTCATCTTCTCATCCCGGACGCCGCTCCGAGATGAGAAGCTGGCCGGGTGGAACTGCCTGTCGCGGCACACGTGCCGCATCTCGGCCAAGTCGTCCCGTCCGTGCTTTCCGCCCTCGGTGGCGCCGGGTTCGCCAACTCGCTGAGCCTGGCCGAGGCGTCCAGCGCGTGCGTCCTGCTCATCGACGGTCTCGGCTGGGAACTGCTGGCCGAGCACGCCGCCGACGCGCCCGTGCTCACGCAGCTGGCCAAGTCGCCGCTGCGGGTCGGTTTCCCGGCGACGACGGCGGCGGGGCTCGGCGCGATCGGCACGGGGCTGGCCTCGGGGGAGCACGGCCTGGTCGGCTACAGCTTCGAAGTCCCGGGGGCGGGCGTCATGAACGCGTTGCGCTGGTCGAGTCACGTGGACGGCGGCGATCTCCGCGGGGCGCTGCCGCCGCGCGAGGTGCAGCCCCTCCCGACGACGTTCGAGCGCGCCGCGGCCGCCGGGATCACCACCAGCGTCGTGTCCTCGGCGAAGTTCGCCGACACCGCGCTCACCCGGGCGACGCAGTCCGGCGCCCGCTACGTGGGCGTCCACGCGCTCGGCGACCTGGCCGCCTGCATCCTGCGGTGTCTCGAGACGCGGCCGGCGTTCTGCTGGGGCTATCACAGCGAACTCGACATGCTGGGCCACATCTACGGCCCCGGTTCGCCACCGTGGCGGATGCAGCTGCGGCAGGTCGACAGGCTGGTCGAGTCCCTTGTGGACGGTCTGCCGTCCGGCGCGCTCCTCGCGGTCGTGGCCGACCACGGCATGGTGACCGTCGAGGGCGCGCTCGACATCGACGAGACGCCCGCGCTGCTCGGCGGCGTCCGGGCCATCGGCGGCGAGGTCCGGGCACGGCACGTCTACACCGAACCGGGGGCGGAGGCCGACGTGCTGGCGGCCTGGCGCGAAGTGATCAGTGACCGGGCGTGGACCCTCTCCCGCGACGAGGCCATCGAAGCGGGCTGGTTCGGGCCGGTCGCCGACCGGGTCCGGCCGCGGATCGGTGACGTCGTCGTGGCGGCGAAGGGGCGATTCGGGCTCGTGCGGGAACTGGCCGAGGCCGTCGAGTCCTCTCTGGTCGGTCAGCACGGCTCGCTGACCCCGGCCGAACAACTCGTCCCCCTGGTCCTCGCGCGCGGCTAATCCCGCGTTCAGTCCGGCTTCCTCGCCGAGAAACTGATGGAGCGTTTCGGGACGTGGTCGACCTTGATACCGGTGAATCCGGCGTCCTGGAGCCGGGGCCAGACCGAGACCGGGTCGAGGGCGTTCATCGTGTCGCCGAGGTGGAAAAGCCGGAACGGCACACTCGCCAGGCTGTCCATCGCCCGCAGGACTCCGCCGGGGCGGAGCACCCGGAAAGCCTCGGCGAAGATCGCGTCCTGCAACTTCGTCGTCGGCACGTGGTGCAGCATCGTGAAGCAGACGACGGCGGAGAACTCGCCGTCCTCGAACGGCATCGCCGCGCCGTCGCCCTGGACGATCCGCACACGGCCGTCGAACTCGCTCTTGAGAAGGTCCGCCGACGCTTCGTCGATCTCGATGGAGGTGAGCCGGGGGACGAGCCCGACCAGCGCCCGGGTGGTCGCGCCGTAGCCGGGGCCGATCTCCAGTACGGAGTCACCGAGATCGAAACCGGCGACGTTGCCCGGCATCTCGTGGGCGACGGCCTTCGCCCACAGCGCGGAACTGCAGAGTTTGCGGTGCACCAGGTTCATCGGCATGAATCCGAAGCTAGCCGTGGCTGGTAGGCGATAGGCTGCCAAGTGATGTCGAAAATCGGACTCCTTCCCCCGATGACGACGGCGATGGTGCTCGGCGAGATGGATCTGCCCGCGGGCACCTGGTTGCCGTGGCACGAGCACGACGGTCACCAGCTCGCCTGGGCGGCGCGGGGGATCTTGAGCGTGAACGTCGGCGAGCAGCACTGGGTGCTCCCGCCGACGAGGGCGCTGTGGATCCCGGCCGGTGTCGTCCACCGGACCGGTGCCACCGCGCAGACCGTGTTGCGGGGTGTCTACGCGGCTCAGGACCGGTGCCCGGTCCGCTGGCCCGTGCCGACACTTGTCGCCGTCCGGCCGCTGCTGCGGGAACTGCTGGACCACCTGGGCTCGGCCGCGCTCGACGACGGCGCCCGCCGCCGCGCCGAAGCCGTCGTCTTCGACCTGCTCGAACCGGTGGACGTCGTGCCGATCACCGTGCCGATGCCGTCCGACGAGCGGGCGCTGACCGTCGCCCGGGCGGTGATCTCCGATCCGGCGGACCGGCGTGCTCTCGCGGACTTCGCGCGCGACGTGGGCGCGAGCGAACGCACGCTCGCGCGGCTGTTCCTCGCCGAGTGCCGGACGACGTTCGGCGCGTGGCGGGTGCAGGCCCGGCTGCGCGCGTCATTGCCGCTGCTGGCCGGGGACATGCCGCTGACGGCGGTCTCCCGCCGGATCGGCTACTCGTCGCCGAGCGCCTTCGTCGTCGCTTTCCGACGGGCTGTCGGTGTGACGCCGGGCGCCTACTTCGGCGACTGAGTCAGGCCTCCGGTTACGGTTCCGGGGTGCCTCGACGTAACCGTCCCGACCGCGGTGGACGCCCCGACCTCGGCGCGTCGACCGGCTGGGCGCGCTCCGAATCCGCCACGGACGGGGAGTGGCTCGTCCGGACCGTGCCCGGCGCGCAAGCCACCAAGGACTACCGCTGCCCCGGCTGCGACCACGAGATCCGGCCGGGGACCCCGCATCTGGTCGTCTGGCCCGCCGACGACACCGGCGGGGTCGCCGACCGCCGCCATTGGCACAAGGCGTGCTGGGACGCGCGGTCCCGGCGACGTCCGGGCCGCTGGTGAGTCAGCGCCGCAGGTGCAGTGAAGGTTCTCCCGCGAATTCCTCCTCCGTGTGGATCTTGAACCCGAGCCGCTCGGCGACCCGGATCGACGGGGTGTTGGACGCCATGATGTTGGCGATCACCGGGACGCCGGGGATCTCCCGCTCGGCCCAGTCGACGACGGCGGCCGCCATCTCCGTCGCGTAGCCCTTGCCCCAGGCGAACGGCCAGAAGCGGTACGCGAGGTTCAGCACGCGCTCGCCGTTCCATTCGTGATACCGGACTCCGCCGAAGCCGACGATGACCTCCGGCTCGTCCGAAGCGGACACCGTGAGGTAGCCGAACCCGTGCTCGGCCCATTGCTTCATCCAGGCGTCGTACAGTTCCTGCGAACCTTCGACGGTGTGCGGCTCGGCGTTGAACTTGTTCGTCTCGGGATCGGCTTGCAGCGCGACGATGTTCTCGCGATCTTCCTCGCGCAGCCTCCGCAGCAGCAGCCTCTCCGTTTTGATCTCTGTCAGCACGGATCCGACGGTAGCGCGGGGGTGCGACAGAATTGTCGCCATGAAGGATCTCCCGCTGGTACTGCTGCACGCCTTCCCCGTCGACGCCCGGATGTGGGACGCGGTCCGCGCGCCGCTCTCGGAGCGCCTCCGGCTGATCACGCCCGACCAGCGCGGCCTCGGCCGCAGCCCACTGCCCGAAACCGGCCGGGAGCCGAGCCTGGACGACGCCGCCCGCGATGTCGTGGCGTTGCTCGACCGGCTCGAACTCGACAGGGTCGTTCTCGGCGGCTGCTCGATGGGCGGCTACCTGACGATGGCGGTGCTGCGTGTCGCACCGGAACGCGTGGGCGGCCTCGTTTTCCTCGACACCAAGGCGGCCGCCGACACCCCCGAGGCAGCGCAGGCCCGGCACGACCTCGCGGCCCGGGTCGAAGCCGAAGGCGCCGGGTGGCTGCCCGAAACCCTCACCCCCGGATTGCTCGCCGAGAACACCCGGCCCGAGGTGGCGGATCGGCTTCGCGAACTGATCACGACACAGCCGCCGTCGGGCATCGCGTGGGCGGCGCGCGCGATGGCGGCACGGCCCGATTCGGTCGAGACACTGCGATCGGCGAACGTGCCGGCGCTGGTCGTGGTCGGCGAAGAGGATGGCCTGACCCCGCCGGCCGCGGCGAACACCCTGGTGGAGACGCTGCCGGACGCGACGCTGGTCGTGCTGCCGGAGGTGGGACATCTGACGCCGCTGGAGGATCCGGCCGGAGTCGTCGAAGCGATCTTGGGCTGGTACCCCGCGTAGAAACGTTTCCCTCGCCCCTTCAAAGGTATAGCGGACAGGGGGACTTGCGGCAAGCCCCCATTCCCGGTCCACAATTCGTGCCTTCACGTTTTGCCGAAGGGGGATTCCCATGCGTGTACTCCTGTCCACTATCGGGACGAGGGGTGAGGTACAGCCGCTGGTCGCCTTGGCGGTGCGATTGCGGGAACTCGGCCAGGAGGTCCGGCTGTGCGCGCCGCCGGATTTCCGTGAATGGGCCGAAGGGCTCGGGATTTCCTTCGCCCCGTTGGGTCCCGGGCTCCGGTCGACCGCGAAACCGGATTCCGCGATGACCAAGGCGATGGCCACGCCCGAGGGGCGGCGCGCGATGGCCGAGGCCGTGGTGGTCGACCAGTTCGAGACGATGCCGGACGTGGCCGAGGGCTGCGACGCCGTCGTCGCGGGAATGGCGTTGAACATCGCCGCCCATTCGGTGGCGGAAAGAATAGGGATCCCGTATTTCTTCACCGCCTATTGCCCGATAACGCTGCCTTCCCTGCACCATCGTCCGCCCGTTTTCCCGGGGTGGGCGCCGAAGAATCCCGATGCCACCATCCCGGCCTTGTGGGCCGACGACGCGGAACGGTGGAACGGGCAATGGGGCGAGGTGCTCGACGCGCGGCGGAAACTGCTGGGCCTGCCGCCGGTCGGCGACGTCCGCGGGCACATCTTCACCGAACAGCCGTGGCTGGCCGCCGATCCGGTGCTGGCGCCGTGGCGGGGACCGTCGGCGCTGGACGTGCACCAGACCGGGGCCTGGATCCTGCCTGATCACAGCCCGTTGTCCCCGGAACTGGAGGCGTTCCTCGACGACGGGGAACCGCCGGTCTACTTCGGATTCGGGAGCATTCGCGCTCCGGAGGAGATCGCGAAGGCGATGATCGAGGCGGCGAGGGCGCACGGGCGGCGGGCGGTCGTGTTCCGCGGCTGGACCGGACTGTCGCTGATCGACGACGAACCCGACTGCATCGCCATCGGGGACGTCAACCAGCAGGCGCTCTTCCCGCGGGTCGCGGCGGTCGTGCACCACGGCGGCGCCGGGACGACCACGGCGGCGACCCGGGCCGGGGTGCCGCAGGTGCTCGTCCCGCAGATGTTCGACCAGCCGTATTTCGCGCAGCGCGTCCGGGACCTCGGGGTCGGGACCTCGATCACCGGGGAGCCGACGGCGGAGTCGCTGACCTCCGCGCTGGCGGAGGTGCTGCGGCCCGGGGTCGCCGAGCGGGCCGGTCGCGTCGGCGGTGAGGTGCGGACGGACGGCGTCGATGTGGCGGCTCAACTCCTGATGGAGGCCGTGTAGCGCCACGCAAGTAGTCCTCTAGTTGCGGTGGTTCGCATTACCAACCTCCGCAACTAGAGGACTAGACGCGGGAGAAGTAGCGCTCCAGGGCCGCTTCGGCCTCCCCGAGCCGCGAAGGGAACCGCCGCGCGATCACGAACCGCCAGGGAACCTCGAACAACCGCCGAAGCGCGATGAACGGCTCCAGCGACGAAGACGCCACATCGGCCGGATAGGCGGAGAGAGCCGGAGCGCCCGCTTCCGCGTAGAGCACGCCGAGGTCCCAGCCGAGCGGCCCGCGCCAGGTGTCCTCGAAGTCGAGCCAGCACGGTCCGGCCGCCGTCGCGACGACGTTCCCCGGGTGGGCGTCCCCGTGCAGCGGCCGCACAGGCAAGTCGGGCAGTGCCGCGGAGACCCGTTCGAGTTCTTCGTACAACCGGGGTGCCGCATCGCCCATGAGGGACCCGTGCCGGTCGAGCAGCGTCCGGAGTTCCCGGACCGGGCCGAGATCGGGCAGTTCACCGGGGTAGTCCGCGAGTGCGGCGTGCACCCGGGCGAGCGATATCGCCACCTCTCGCGGCGACAGCGTGTGCCCCGGCTCATGAGGGGTGTAATGCCAGAGCGTGACCGGCAGGCCGTCGGCGAAATGCGGTCCCGCCGGGGGATCCGTGGTGGGTGAGACGACGAGCACATCACGTTCCGTGAGATACCTCGACAGCGCGACGTCGCGCGCGAGCCAGTCCGCGGGGGACGGCCTGGCGAAGCGCGTCGTACCCGGCACCCGCGCCACCACCGGACCCAGTCTCACCAGCACGTTCGACTTGAAATGCAGCACCTCCGGATCACCCGTCGGCAGTCCGTACCGGTCACCTACAGCGACCGCGGCGGCCACTCCCGCACGCGTGTGTTCGTCGGTCACGGCGCGATCTTGCCAGCCGGTGCGCGCGACGGTGGGTAGTGAGGGCTACGATCCCCACTAGCCGCCGAAATGGGTCCCGAACCCGGCCGACGGCAGAACATTGACCACCACAAGGTTTGAGTGTTGGAGGCAGGAGTGACGGCCGTAGCCCCCAAGCCGATCGCCACGCGCCCGTACCCCGCGCGCGAGTCGGTTAAGGGTTCGTACCTGCTGCGGTTGTTCCGCACGACGGACCACAAGCAAATCGGCATCATGTATCTGGTCACGTCGTTCGCCTTCTTCATGGTGGGCGGCGCGATGGCGATGCTGATCCGCTCCGAGCTGGCGCGTCCCGGGCAGCAGTTCCTTTCGCAGGAGCAGTACAACCAGCTGTTCACGATGCACGGCACGATCATGCTGCTGCTGTACGCGACGCCGATCCTCTTCGGATTCGCGAACTTCGTGCTGCCGCTGCAGATCGGTTCGCCGGACGTCGCGTTCCCGCGGCTGAACGCGTTCTCGTACTGGCTGTACCTCTTCGGCGGCCTGATCGTGATGTCCGGCTTCCTGACCCCGGGTGGCGCCGCCGACTTCGGCTGGTTCGCCTACACCCCGCTGTCGGACGCCATCCACTCGCCCGGCGTCGGCGCCGACCTGTGGATCTCCGGTCTGGTCGTCTCGGGTCTCGGCACCATCCTCGGTGGCGTCAACATGATCACCACGGTGGTCTGCCTGCGCGCCCCCGGTATGACGATGTACCGGATGCCGATCTTCACCTGGAACATCCTGGTCACCAGCATCCTGATCCTGCTGGCGTTCCCGATCCTGACCGCGGCCCTGATGGGCCTGCTGGCGGACCGGCATCTCGGGGCGCATGTGTTCGACCCCGCGAACGGCGGCGTGATCCTCTGGCAGCACCTGTTCTGGTTCTTCGGCCATCCAGAGGTCTATATCGTGGCCCTACCGTTCTTCGGGATCGTGTCGGAGATCTTCCCGGTCTTCAGCCGCAAACCGATCTTCGGATACAAGGGCCTGGTCTGGGCGACGCTGGCGATCGCCGCGCTGTCGGTGGCGGTGTGGGCGCACCACATGTACGCGACCGGTGCCGTGCTGCTGCCGTTCTTCTCCTTCATGACCTTCCTGATCGCGGTCCCGACGGGCGTGAAGTTCTTCAACTGGATCGGCACGATGTGGAAGGGCCAGCTGTCCTTCGAGACGCCGATGATCTTCTCGATGGGCTTCATCGTCACGTTCCTCTTCGGCGGTCTGACCGGCATCATGCTGGCCGCGCCGGCGATCGACTTCCACGTGTCGGACAGCTACTTCGTCGTCGCGCACTTCCACTACGTGCTCTACGGCACGATCGTGTTCGCCACGTTCGCCGGGATCTACTTCTGGTTCCCGAAGATCACCGGCCGCATGATGGACGAGAAGCTCGGCAAGTGGCACTTCTGGACCACGTTCATCGGCTTCCACGCCACGTTCCTGGTGCAGCACTGGCTCGGCGCCGAAGGCATGCCGCGCCGGTACGCGGACTACCTGCAGTCCGACGGCTTCACCACGCTGAACACGATCTCCACGATCGGCGCGTACATCCTCGGTGCCTCGACGCTGCCGTTCATCTGGAACGTCTTCAAGAGCTACCGGTACGGCGAGATCGTCACGGTGGACGACCCGTGGGGCTACGGCAACTCGCTCGAATGGGCGACGTCCTGCCCGCCGCCGCGGCACAACTTCACCGAGCTGCCGCGGATCCGGTCCGAGCGCCCGGCGTTCGAACTGCACTACCCGCATATGGTCGAGCGCATCCACAAGGAGGGTGAGATCGGCTTCTTCGGGAAGCAGAAGGTCAACTCCCACCGGGCGCCGTCCCAGGTGCTCACCGAGGCGGTCATGCCGGGTGATCACTCCGAGGACAACTCCAGCGAGAAGTGACCCGATAAGCGGAAATGGCGCGTGCCCTGCCTCACACCGAGGTGCGGCACGCGCCTTTTTCATGTCCGGCTAAGAGAGACTGACCCCGTGACGCAGACACCAGTTCTCATCACCACCACCGGTCCCGACAAGCCGGGCGTGTCCTCGGTGCTGTTCGCCGTGCTGTCGCGCCACGACGTCGACATCCTCGACGTCGAGCAGGTGGTCATCAGAGGCCAGCTGGTGCTCGGCGTGCTCGCCGGGGTGTACCGCGACCCCGAAGGCCTGCAGGAATACGTCGAGCAGGCGATGGCGTCGGTCGGGATGCAGGTCGAGGTGAAGATCGGTTCGGCCATCGGCGCCGACCCGTTCGCCATCGGCCAGAAGGACTCGACGCATGTCCTGCTGATGCTCGGCCGTCCGGTGACCGCGCGGGCGTTCTCCGACGTCGCGCGCCGCCTCGCCGCGCTGAACGTCAACATCGACTCGATCCGCAGTGTCGCCGACTACCCGGTCACCGGGCTGGAGCTGTACACCTCGCTCGCCCAGGACACCCCGGAGGCCGACGCCGCGCTGCGCACCGCGCTGGCCGACGCCGCCGTCGAGGCCGGGATCGACATCTCGGTCGAGCGGGCCGGGCTCGCCCGCCGGGCCAAGCGGCTGGTCGTCTTCGACGTCGATTCCACGCTCATCCAGGGCGAGGTCATCGAGATGCTCGGCGCGCACGCCGGCGTCGAACCCCAGGTCCGCGAGATCACCGAGGCCGCGATGCGCGGCGAACTGAACTTCAGTGAATCGCTGGAGCGCCGGGTCGCCCTACTGAAAGGCCTGCCGGAGACGGTGCTCGAAGAGGTCGCCGCGTCGATCGAACTCACCCCGGGCGCCCGCACGACCATCCGCACGCTGAAGCGGATGGGCTTCCGCTGCGGGGTGGTTTCGGGCGGGTTCACCAAGATCATCCAGGCCCTCGTGGACGACCTCGGCCTCGACTTCGCCGCCGCGAACGAGCTCGAAGTGGTCGACGGCAAGCTCACCGGCCGGGTGGTCGGGGAGATCGTGGACCGCGCGGGCAAGGCGACGGCACTGCGCCGGTTCGCCGAGGAGTACGAGATCTCGCTGCAGCAGTGCGTCGCGGTCGGCGACGGGGCGAACGACATCGACATGCTGTCGGTCGCCGGGATGGGCGTCGCCTTCAACGCGAAGCCCGCGCTGCGCGAGGTCGCCGACACCGCGCTTTCGCACCCGTACCTCGACGCCGTGCTGTTCCTGCTCGGCGTCACTCGGGGTGAGATCGAGGCGGCCGACGCGGCCGACGGCCTCGAACTGTCCCGGCCATGAGCGTGCTGGAGCCGCTGGCCGCGCGCTACGCCTACTGGCTGGGGCTACCGGCCGAAGACACGGTGGACACCTCCGACGAGGACCCCGGCGAGGTCCGTGCCATGCCGGTGATCCTGCGGATGGAACGCGCCGAACCACCTTCCCGGACCGCTTTGCTGGAGGCCGCCGCGGCGGCCGCGGTCGCCGTCTGCCTCGACGAACGCGCCGGGCCCGAGGGTGAATGGCACGAGCCGCTCAAGGCGTGGGTCGACGGCCGGATCCGCAAGGTCGCCCGTCGTGCGCGGGGCGCGCACTGGCAGGCTGTCCAGGAACTGCCGGGCATCACGATCGAGGTCGACGGTGCCGAGGCGCGGGCCCTGCTGCCCGGCCGCGTCGTCGATACGCCGAAAGAGGTCTCGCGGCTGCAGATCTCCGGGAGCGAACTCCCGGCCGACGAGCCCGGCCCCGCGCCGGAAGGACTCCCGCGGTTGCTGCTGAACCCCGAGGTCTCGATGACCGTCGGCAAGGGATCCGCCCAGGTCGGGCACGCGACGATGATCCTGGCCTCGCTGCTGGACGAGGCCGAACTGGCGGCCTGGGCCGAGACCGGGTTCCGGTGCTCGGTGCGGACTCCGCCGGTCGCGACCTGGAAAGCGCTGTGCCCGGTCGAGGATCCCGAAGGCTCGTGGCGCCGCGACGGTGTCGTCGCGGTCAGGGACGCCGGATTCACCGAAGTCGATCCCGGAACCGTCACGGTCATCGCCCAAAGGGCTTAACCTCCTATACTCCCCTCATGGGTGACCGGCTGATCGCCGGGCGCTATCGCTTGGAGGAGCGGATCGGCGCCGGGGGCATGGGCGTGGTCTGGCGTGCCACCGATCAGGACCTCGGGCGGGTCGTCGCGTTGAAGCGTTCGCAGGCCGGGGACAGTGGCCAGATCCGGCGTGAGGCGCGGATCGGCGCGGGCCTGCACCATCCGAACGTGGTCACCGTCTTCGACGCCGTGATGGACGGTGACGACCGGTGGCTCGTCATGGAGTACCTGCCTTCGCGCAGCCTCGCCGACGTCATCGACGCCGACGGTCCGTTGTCACCCGGCAAGGTGGCGAAGATCGGTGTCCAGCTCGCCAACGCGCTCGCGGCGATGCACGAAAAAGGCATGGTCCACCGCGACGTCAAACCGGGCAACGTCCTGGTGGCCGAGGACGGCACCGCGAAACTCACCGACCTCGGCATCGCGCAGTGGGCGGAGGTGACGCGCACCGGCGGCGGCCTCGACGTCGGGACTCCCGGCTACCTGGCGCCCGAGATGGCCGAGGGGCATCAGGCGGGTGCCGCGGCGGACGTGTTCTCGCTCGGCGCGACGCTGTTCACCGCCGTCGAAGGCACCTCGGTGTGGGGAGACCCGAACGCGGGACCGTTCGTCCAGCTCCGGCGGGCGACGTCGTACACCCTGGAGCCGATCCGCCAGGCGGGAACGCTGGCACCGGTGCTGACCGAGCTGCTGCGACGCAAACCCGCCGGACGCCCGAACGCCGTCCGCGCGGCCGAGCTGCTGGCCGAAGTCGCGGATGTGGCCGCCCCGGCGCGGTCCCGGCAGATCCGGGTGACCAAACGTGCCGTCGCGATCGGAAGCGTCGCCGCGGCGCTCGTCCTGGTCGGAGGCCTCGTCTACGCCCTGAAGGAACCGGCGTCGATGGCGGCCGCCCCGCGTCCGGCCGATTCGGTCGGCGACCTCCGGACGGCTGATCCCTGCGCGCTGGTGGACCCTTCCGTGCTGAAGCAGTTCGGCACCCCCGAACTGGATACCGCCAACGGCAACTTCAACGCCTGCGGCATCCTGCTGCGCATGAGCCCCGACGACGGGGACATCGTCGACGTCCGCCTCGAACTGACGATCCCGAAAGCGCCGTTGCTGGAAAAGCCGGTGCCGGGGCGGCTGAGCGTGCGCGAGGTGGCGGGCCAGCCCGAGGAGAAGTGCGAGCGGGTCATCCCGCTGCCGGACGGCAACCAGGTCTGGGTGCACGCCAAGCACATCCAGGACTGGCACGCCCATCTGTGCGACTACGTCGATCCTGTCGCCGTGCACGCGACGGCCGTGCTGAACAGGGAACCGATCAAACGCCGTCCCGTCCCCTTCCCCACCGGCTCGCTCGGGAGTCTCGACGCCTGCGCGCTGGGCGGGGACTCGCCGTCGAAGGTCGTCGGTGGCCCTGCCGAACCGGATCCGGTCTTCGGCAATTGGGAGTGCTACTGGAACCACCGCGACATGGAGGTGACGATCCGGTTCGAACGGGAGTGGGCGCCGTTCGAGGATGGCGGCACGCGCATCCCTCTCGGATCGCGGGAGGCCTTCGTCGAGATCTCGTCCGAGTGGGAGGCTTGCCAGGCCGAGATCCCGCACCGGACCTTCACCGGCGACGGCCGGGCCATGATCGAGACGGTGGAGATCTACGTCTCGGACAAGGTCAAGAAGCCGCAGGAGATGTGCCCGGCGGCGGAACGGCTGGCCAGGGACATCGCGCCCAGGCTGCCGTCACTCTGAAAGGGAAAACCGTGTCTTTGGAAGTCCAGCGCGACGGTGAGCACCGCTTCATCGGCCGCAACGAACGCGGTGCCGAGGTCGTGATCGGCCGCAAGGGGGCCGAGGGCGCCTTCTCGCCCGCCGAACTGCTTCAGATCGCGGCGGCGGGCTGCTCGGCCGTCACCGCGGAGAACCTCATCACGCGCCGGATCGGTGAGGACTCGAAGTTCCGGGTCGGCGTCACCGCGGACAGGCGCGACGGCGCTTCGGAGCTCGACGCCGTCCACGTGGCCTTCGACGTCGACGTGTCCTCGCTCGCCGCGGCGGACCGGGAGGCGCTCGCGGTGGCGGTGGACCGCGCCATCGAGCGGCTGTGCACGGTGAGCCGGACGCTGAAGAAGGGCATCCCGGTCACGGAGAGCTTCCCGGTCGAGTAGGCCTTCGGGGAATGCTATGAAAGGCCCGTTACTTGCAAAATTTGCAAGTAACGGGCCTTTCATAGCATTGGGGCTAGTGTTTGGCGGCGTGGCCTTCGGAGCTCCAGACCACGTACGCCTCGTCGGCGTCGGTGGTCATGGCCTCGATGAACTTCTCGTTGTCGAAGCCGGGCAGCGTCTGCAGCCGCTCGATCAGCGCGTCTGCGGCCGGGTCGCCGCTGGGGATCGCGGTGCCCTTCCCGTCGGCGCCGGCGAGCATGAAGAAGACGTCTTCCTTCCACGGGCCTTCAGGGATCACTCTGACCACCACCGCGGACAGCTCGGACCACGTGACGGCTTCCTCGCTTCCGTCCGCGAGCTGGCGACGCACCCCGGTGTCATCGACGCTGACGGTCCGGGATTGTGCGTTGGGCGACTCGTGGGACAACCGGTTCTCCCTGTCTTCGGCGTTCCGTTTACGGTACTCGGCCGTGTTCCAGGCCACTCAGGCCGGGGCGGCGGCGTCGAGGCGGCGCAGCGCGTCGCGGGCGACCTTCGGGTCCATGGTGGGCCAGAACGGCGGCAGCGAGGCACGCAGGAATCCGCCGTAGCGGGCGTTGGCCAGCCGCGAATCGAGGATCGCCACGACGCCGCGATCGGTGACCGAACGGTGCAGGCGTCCGGTTCCCTGCGCGAGCAGCAAGGCGGCGTGCGTGGCCGCGACGGTGAGGAAACCGTTGCCACCCCTGGCTTCCACGGCTCGCTGCCGCGCCGACGAGACCGGGTCGTCCGGGCGCGGGAACGGGATGCGGTCGACCACCACGAGCTGGAGCGACGGGCCCGGCACGTCGACGCCCTGCCACAGCGACAGCGTGCCGAACAGGCAGGTGCGCGCGTCTTCGGAGAACTTCTGCACCAGCAGGCCGGTGGAATCGTCGCCCTGGCAGAGGATCGGCAGGTCGAGCCGCTCCCGCATCTCCTCGGTGGCCTGCTTCGCCGCGCGCATCGAGGAGAACAGGCCAAGCGTGCGCCCGCCCGCGGCCTCGATCAGCTCGGCCAGCTCGTCCATGGTCGAGGGCTGCAGCCCGTCGCGGCCCGGCGGCGGCAGGTGTTTGGCCAGGTAGAGGATGCCGTTGCGCTTGTGGTCGAACGGGGAGCCGACGTCGAGGCCCGTCCATTTCGGGCCCTCTGCGTCGTCGCTGTCGGCGGGAGCGGCCTTCTCGGTCGCCGTGCCCGGTGACTTCTCGACCCTGGCCCCACCGGGCGGTAGACCCCACTGCCGGGCCATGGTGTCGAACGTGCCGCCCAGGGTCAGCGTCGCCGACGTGAGAACGGTCGTGTGCTGGTTGAAGACACGTTCACGCAGCAGCCCCGCGACACCCAGCGGAGCGACCTTCAGCGCGGGCGGGCGCGGGTTGGTGGAGAAGCGGTCCCCGGTCAGCCAGACGACATCGCGCTGATGCGCCTTGTCGTCGTCGAAGGCTTCGAGGAGCCGGACAGCGGTGTCGTGGACCTCTTCGAGCAGCGACCGCGCCAGTTTGCGGGCCGTGGCCTCGTCGACGTCTTCCTTGCGGTCCTTGCCGAGCGAGGTGAGGCAGCGATGCGCGGCGTCGCGGACCGCGGGGATCGCGCCGTTGAGGGCCTGCGGCAGCGAGTCCATGCGCCCCGACGGCATGTCGTCGAGGATCAGGGCCAGCCCGTCGCTCGCCTCGAGCAGCTGGTCGGCCACTTCGTCGTCGACCAGCTTCCCGCAGCGCCGGGCGGCGGCGGAGACCATGCCGCTGGTCAGCTCGCCGGTGGCCACCGACGTCACGCGGTCGACCAGGTCGTGCGCCTCGTCGATGATCACCAGGTCGTGGTCGGGGAGCACCTGGTAGCCCTGCAGCGCGTCGATCGCCAGCAGCGCGTGGTTGGTGATCACGACGTCGGCCTTGCCCGCCTCGGCACGGGACCGCTCCGCGAAGCAATCGGTGCCGATGGGGCAGCGCGAGGCGCCGAGGCATTCCCTGGCCGTGACGGAAACCTGGCGCCACGCCTGATCCGAGACGCCGGGGACGAGCTCGTCGCGATCACCTGTCTCGGTGTCGGACGACCATTCCCGCAGCCGCGTGACCTCCTTGCCCAGCCGGGAGACGGCGAACGGGTCGAACAGCTGCTGGTCTTCCGGCTCGTCCGGGGCGCCGGAATCGAGCCGGTGGAGGCAGAGATAGTTACGGCGGCCCTTGAGGATCGCGAAGGTGGGCTCGCGGCCGAGGGGCTTCTTCAGCGCCTTCGCCAACCGGGGGAGGTCTCGGTCGACCAGCTGGCGCTGCAGGGCGATGGTGGCCGTGGAGACGACGACCGTGGCCTCTTTCTCGACCGCGTGCCGGATCGCGGGAACGAGGTACGCCAACGACTTCCCGGTGCCGGTGCCCGCCTGGACGGCCAAGTGCTCACCGGTGCGGATGGCGCGGCCGACGGCGTCCGCCATCTGGACCTGGCCCTCGCGCTCGGCACCACCCACGGACTCGACCGCGTGGGTCAGGAGTTCGAGGACACCGGGGAAGTCAGCACGGGAGGGCACGGGACAAGACGATAGCCGGGGCCACCGTCAAGATCCTGAGGCCCGTGCAATGAAAGGCCCGTTACTTGCAAAATTTGCAAGTAACGGGCCTTTCATAGCAGCGCTTGGGGCGGTGAAAGGGCCGGTCACACGTCCTTGCGGAAGTGCGAAACCAGCGCCCAGGTGCCCGGAAGCAGCGCGGCCGCGACGGCGATCTTCAGCGCGTCCCCGATCAGGAACGGCACGACACCCTTCGCGAGCCCGGCCGACAGGCCGACGTCCAGCGAGGCCATCAGCCACGGCACGCCGATCGAGTAGATGACGAGGTTGCCCACCACCATCGTCCCCGCCATGCGCAGCGGCGTGCGGTCCCCGCCGCGGCCGGCGAGCGCGCCCACCAGGGCACCGGCGAAGACGAAGCCGACGATGTAGCCGGCGCTGGCGCCGAACAGGCCCGAGGAGCCGTCCTGGAACCAGCCGAAGCCTGCCGCGCCGACGGCGAGGTACAGCGCCATCGACAGCGCACCACGCTTCCAGCCGAGCGCGGCGCCGACCAGCAGGGCGGCGAACGTCTGGCCGGTCATCGGCACCGGCGAGCCGGGCACCGGGATGATGAGCTGCGCGGCCGCACCGGTCAGGGCGGCACCACCGGCGACCAGGACCGCGTCACGGACCAAAGCGCCGGGAACGAGGTCGGCGAGAACCGGACGGTGGCCGGCCACAGACAGCGAAGACACTCAGACCTCCTATGAGTACACGAATGTGAACCGAGGTTAACGCCAGACGGCGGGCGGCGGACCGAATGTCGGCCACCTCACGGTCATCGCCCGTCCACTCGTCCGGGTGGCGTGGACCTGCGCCGGTCAGGCACTTGGTGAAGGCTGCCGGACATGAAGAAACTCGGTTCGAGGCTGTTGTCGGTGACGATGCTGACCGGGGCGCTGGTGACGGGGATCCCGGCGATCGCGTCGGCCGACGCGGCACCCGCGACGGCGTCGGCGTCGGTCGGTTCGCTCGACGTGGAGATCGGCGACGAGCACGTCGTCACCGGCGATCTCGCGCCGTGCGACGTCGACGGGCCGCTGACCGGGACGACTCGGGGCGGGGCCACCGGTGACTTCGCCCGGTTCGGCGGCGGCGACTCGAACTGCGGCCGGACCGGCGCGGCGGCCGTCGGCGAGGCGTCCGGACGGCGGTTCGAGATGAGCCTGCTCAAACGCTTCGGCGGTCCGGTGATCAAGGTCCGCACGTTCATGGCGAAGTGCAGCACCACCAAGGACGGCAGCCTCGGCTACATCGAGTTCGGTGACATCACCGGGTTCACGCTGCCGGAGAACATCCCGCAGAACTACCGGCTGACCATCGCCGGCGGCAAGGGCGGGACGGCGCTGGCGTCGCTCACGGTCAACGAGACCGTCACGCCGACGCCGCCCGACGGGAGCCTCGTGACGCACATGCTGCACATCAAGCTGTTCCCGCAGGGCGGCGGACCGGCGAAGGGCGACATCTACCTCGGCACCGCGCGCTGCGACCCCTACGGCAAGAAGAAGCCCTGACCCACCGCGTTTCGTCCTCTAGTTGCGGTAGTTCGTACTCCCAACCACCGCAACCAGAGGACTAGTTGCGGAAGGGGTCAAGTGCGCGAGACGTACTTCGCGGCCGCGGCGACGAACTCGCCCGCCCTGGTCGCGAGGTCCGTCAGCGATCCACCGGAGGTGAGCGCGTCGCCGAGCAGCGGAGTGGCCGCGGCGACGGCGATCGAACCCGACTCGAGGTACTTCGCGACGTCGGCGAGGTGCACGCCGCCGGTCGGCACGAGCGGGATGTCCGGCATCGGCGCCCGGATCGCCCGCAGGTAGGCGACCCCGCCGACGGCGGCGACCGGGAACACCTTCACCGCCGCCGCGCCGAGGCGCCAGGCCTGGTCGATCTCGGTCGGGGTCAGCGCGCCGCAGACCACCGGCAGCCCGCGTTCGTGCGCGCGCTCCAGTACCAGCGGGTTCACCGTGGGCGTGACCAGGAACGTCGCGCCCGCGTCCGCCGCGATGTCCACATCGGACGGTTCACGCACGCTCCCGGCGCCGACGTGCGCGTCGTCGCCGAGCTTCTTGCGGATGACCGCGATGGCTTCCGGGGCGCCCGGCGTGGTCAACGCCGCTTCGAGCACCCGCACGCCCGCCGCGTGCAACACCGTGGCGGCGTCGGCGAAGCGGTTCGCGTTGTCGGCTCGCAGGATCGCGATGAGCCGGTTTTCGATCAGGGTGTCCTGGAGGTGGTGCTGGATCATGCGGTCGGGACCGGCGCCTTCCCGGTGTAGGTCACGCCGGCCTCGTCGAAGTCCTTGAGCGCCGCGTCGACCGTCGGCTGCGAACCGCCGACGGTGAGGTCCAGCAGCACTCGCACGGTGAAGCCCGCCTTCGCCGCGTCGAGCGCTGTCGCGCGCACGCAGAAGTCGGTCGCGATGCCGACGACGTCGACCTCGGTGACGTCGTGCTCCTTCAGCCAGGCGTCGAGCGTCTTGCCGTCACGCGCGTTGCCCTCGAAGCCCGAGTACGCGGCGGTGTACTCGCCCTTGGAGAAGACCTCGCTGACCGGGACCACGTCGAGCGCCGGGTGGAACGACGCGCCGGCGGTGCCCGCGACACAGTGCCGCGGCCAGCTGTCCTTGAAGTCCGGCGTCTCGCTGAAGTGGTCGCCCGGGTCGATGTGGTAATCGCGGGTGGCGACGACGTGCGCGTAGCCGCCCTCGGCGGCCTGCTTGGAGATCGCTTCGGCGGCGGCGGCGCCACCGGGCAGGCCGAGCGACCCGCCTTCGCAGAAGTCGTTCTGCACATCGACCACGATCAAGGCGGTCCCCATGTGTTGCTCCTGAGTTCTCTCTAGACGAATACGGTCGGGATGGCGGGCTCGCCGTGCGAAAGCTTGAGGCCTTCCCACGGCAGGCTCACCAAAGCCCGTCGCAGCCGCTGGCGCGCGTCGTCCAGCGTGGGCAAATCATCCACCGTCCGGCCGTCCCGGACCAGCGGTATCTGCAATTCGTGGTCGTCCGGTCCCCGTTCCGGTGCGGTCGAGGCGGCGGTCCAGATCACCTCTTCGACGGCGGTGCCGGTGCCGCGGTGCCGCCGCAGCGCGGATTTCCGGCCGCCGCGGGACTCCTTGTGCGCGCTGCGCTTGGCGACCGGCCTGCCGTCGACCTCGACGAGTTTGTAGACCATCCCGGCGGTCGGCGCGCCCGAGCCGGTGACGACCGAGGTGCCGACGCCGTACGCGTCGACGGGTTCCGCCCGCAGCGCCGCGATGGCGTGTTCGTCGAGGTCGCCGGACACCACGATGCGGGTGTCCTTGGCGCCGAGGGCGTCGAGCTGCTCGCGGGCCTTGCGGGCCAGCGGGCCGACGTCGCCCGAGTCGATGCGGATCGCGCCGAGCTCGGTCCCGGCCACCCGGACGGCCGTTTCGATGCCCTTGGTGATGTCGTAGGTGTCCACCAGGAGGGTGGTGTCGGTGCCCATCTTGTCCACCTGCGCGCGGAAGGCCTCTTCCTCGCTGTCGTGCAGCAACATGAACGCGTGCGCGACGGTGCCCCGCGTCGGGATGCCGTAGCGGCGGCCCGCTTCGAGGTTGGACGTCGTGGCGAAACCGGCGAGGTACGCGGCCCGCGCGGCGGCGACGGCGGCCCACTCGTGCGTGCGGCGCCCACCCATCTCGATGATCGGCCTGCCGTGCGCGGCGCCCGACATCCGCGCCGCCGCGGACGCGATCGCGCTGTCGTGGTTGAGGATCGAGAGGATCAGCGTCTCCAGCACGACGGCGTCGCCGAAGGAGCCGGTGACGGTCAGGATCGGGGAGCCGGGGAAGTAGAGCTCGCCCTCGGCGTAGCCGTCGATGTTCCCCGAGAAGGAGTACTCCGAGAGCCACGAAAGGGTGGCGTCGTCGACGACGGCGGTCGCTTCCAGCTGGCTCAGCTCGGCATCGGTGAACCGGAAGTCCGCGATCGAGTCGAGGACCCGGCCGGTGCCCGCGACGACGCCGTAGCGGCGGCCGTCGGGCAGGCGACGTGCGAAGACCTCGAAGACACACGGCCTGTCCGCGGTCTCGTCGGCCAGCGCGCTGGCCAGCATGGTCAGCTCGTAGTGGTCGGTGAGCAACGCGGTGCCGGCGCCAGTGGCCGCCTCGGGGGAACCCATGGTGCCAGCCTATTCACTCACATGGCCGGACCTGCCAACCCGTACCGGGTTGGGCCCGTGACACCATGGAGTGCATGTCCACGCCTGTCGCATCCGAGCAGACGCAGGTTGATCCACAGGGAGTAGAAGTCGTCTCTGAGGACAATCCCTGGCGGACGGTCGTCTGGAACGATCCGGTGAACCTCATGTCGTACGTGACGTACGTGTTCCAGAAGCTGTTCGGTTACAGCCGGGACCACGCGACGAAGCTGATGCTCGACGTGCACCAGAAGGGCAAGGCGATCGTGTCCTCCGGTTCCAAGGAGAAGGTGGAGATCGACGTCGCGAAACTGCACGCGGCCGGCCTCTGGGCGACGATGGAGCAGACTTCATGAACGGATGGCGCCGCCAAGGCGAGACCATCGTCGCCGGGTTCGAGCAGCAGGAGGCCGCGGTCCTGCGCGGTCTGGTCAGCCAGCTGGAGGACATGCTCACCGCGCGCGCCGAGGAGGCGCCGCAGGACGAGCTGGCCGAGCTGACCGGGATCCGCACCGGCCCGACGGAGTCGCCGGACGATCCGGTGCTCTCCCGGCTGTTGCCGGACTTCCACAAGCTGGACCCGGACAACCCGACCCGCGAGGACCTCGACTCGGCCGCCGCGATGCGGTCGCTCCACGAGCCCGACCTCCTGGACAAGAAGGTCGGCGTCGCCAAGATCGTGCTGGACACCCTGCCGCGGGACGGCGGGAACGTGCGGCTGACCTTCGAACAGGCCGACGCGTGGCTCGGCGCGCTCAACGACGTCCGGCTGGCGCTGGGCACCGCGCTCGACGTCACCGAGGACATGCCCGACGAACTGCCCGAAGACGATCCCCGCGCGCCGCATCTCGGCGTCTACCACTGGCTGACCTGGGTGCAGGAGACCCTCATCCAGTCGCTGACATCGTGATCACCGACGTTCCCGGCGTGCTGGTCGGGCACCACGAGCGGGTCGGCGACGGCTGGGCGACCGGGACGACGGTCGTGCTGGTCCCCGGCGGTGCCGTCGGGGCCGTCGACCAGCGCGGCGGCGCGCCCGGCACGCGGGAGACCAATCTGCTGGAGCCGGAGAACCTGGTCCAGCACGTCAACGCGATCTGCCTGTCCGGCGGGAGCGCGTACGGGCTGGCCGCGGCGGACGGCGTCATGCGCTGGCTCGCCGAGCGGAACCTGGGGATACCGGTCGGGACGCGACCGCACGAGGTGGTGCCGATCGTCCCCGCGGCGGTGCTGTTCGACCTGCCTCGTAGCGACTGGGGAAACCGCCCGGACGCCTCCTTCGGCTACGCCGCCTGTGAAGCGGCCGTGGCCGGTCCGGTGCCGCTGGGGACCGTCGGCGCGGGCGCCGGGGCGAAGGCGGGATCACTCAAAGGTGGGATCGGCACGGCCTCGGAGCGGGTCGGGGAGTTCACCGTCGGCGTCGTCGCCGCGGTGAACGCCGCCGGAGAGGCCGTCGATCTCTCGACCGGCCGTGCGTTCGCGGCGGATCACGAGGTCGACGGCGAGTTCGGCGTCCGCTGGCCCGACCGGCCCGGCGACGTCGAGGCGAAGGCGGCGGGGCTCAACACGACCATCGGCGTGGTCGCGGTCGACGCGGCACTGTCCAAAGCGGAGGCGCGACGGCTCGTGGTGGCCGCGCAGGACGGTATCGCCAGGGCCGTGCGGCCGGCGCACACGATGTTCGACGGCGACACGGTCTTCGCGCTGGCGACCGGCGACCGGGAGCTTCCCGGTGGCGCGGGCCCGGTCGCGGCGACCCGGCGGGCGGCCGTGCTGGACACGCTCTGCTCGGCGGCCGCGCGGGCGTTCGGGCGGGCGATGGTGCACGGCGTGCTCAACGCCACTTCCGCCGGCGGCATGCGCGCCTACCGCGACGTCTGGCCCGAAGCCCTCGCGTAACGCGAAGGTGCCGTCCGTTGATCAAATCGGCATGCACCCAGGGGGCCCGTGGATCATCGAGATCCACAACGACAACATCAACACCTACGGCGGTGTCACGCTGGTGCTGACCGACGTGCTCGGCTACACCACCGAGACCGCGTACCGGGTCGCCGGTGACATCGACCGCCGCGGCAAGGTCGATTTGGCTCCGGGGCCGTGGGCGGAAGCGGAGAAGCTGGTCGCGGCGCTGCAAGTGCGTGGCCTTCGCGCGAGGCTCCGGCATGCGTGACGGGGCGCGCGCGGTCCGGGAGGGTGACGGCGTCCGGCTCGACCTGACGGAGAACGTGGCCGAAGTGCTGCGAGGGATCCTGGTCGAGTTCGGCCAGGCCCTGGAGTCTGGGGCCGAGGACGTCCGGGACGACAGGTTGTTTCCCGACGCCTACCGCAAGAAGGGCGACAGCGAAGGCTTCCGAGAGCGTCACGGCGCGGAGATGCGCGCGGAAGTGCGGGCCACGCTCGCCAGGATCCTCGGCCGGTGGCCGGGCGGGACGAGTCTGGTCCTCGACCGGGCCGGGGTCGCCGACCTGCGGCTCTTGCTCGTCCACGCGCAGGTCAGGTACCTGCGCCGCCCTAGGTGGAAGGCCCATCCGCCGAACGACTTCGTGGCCAGGCGAGACCGCGATGTGAAGTCCGCCTGGCTCGCCTCGCTCGAGAACCTGATCACGACCGCGATCCTCGACGACCCGGCGGCTCCGGGCGTCCACACGCTCTGAGTGGTGGCAATCTCAGAGTGTGGATAGGCCGCGTCCAGCACCTAAGATGTGCGATGTGCTCCGGATCCGCCGTGAACTCGTCGACGAGATCGTCGCCCATGCCCGCCGTGACCATCCCGATGAGGCGTGCGGGGTGATCGCCGGTCCCGAGGGATCGGACAGCCCCGAGCGGTACATCCCGATGCTGAACGCGGCGCGCTCGCCCACGTTCTACGAATTCGACTCGGGCGACCTGCTCAAGCTCTACCGCGAGATGGACGCCAACGACGAGGTGCCGGTGGTCATCTACCACTCGCACACCGCGACCGACGCCTACCCGTCTCGCACCGATGTCTCGTACGCCTCGGAACCCGACGCGCACTACGTGCTCGTCTCCACCAAGGACCCCGATTCGCATCAGTTCCGGTCTTACCGGATCGTGGACGGGGAGATCACCGAGGAGCCCGTCGAGATCACCGGCTGAACCCCGGCCCCGGGAATAACCCGGACCGGCCCGAACGTCTGCGTAGCAGAGAACCCACCGGAGGTAGAAAACCATGGCCGTGACCGTGTCCATCCCGACCATCCTGCGCACGCACACCGGCGGCGAGAAGTCCGTCGAGGCGAGCGGCAAGACCGTGCTCGAGGTGATCGACGACATCGAGTCCCGCCACGGCGGCCTCAAGGCCCGCCTGGTCAAGGAAGAGAAGCTGCACCGCTTCGTCAACGTCTACGTCAACGACGAGGACGTCCGCTTCTCCGGTGGCCTCGAGGCCGAGGTCAAGGACGGCGACACCCTGACCATCCTGCCCGCAGTGGCCGGAGGCTGATCCATGGCTCGCTTCGAGTCGCTGCTCGACACGCTCGGCGGCACCCCGCTGGTCGGCCTGCCCCGGCTTTCGCCCACCCACGACGTGCGGTTGTGGGCGAAGCTGGAAGACCGCAACCCGACCGGTTCGATCAAGGATCGCCCCGCGCTGGCGATGATCGAGGCCGCCGAGCGTGAAGGCAGGCTCCGGCGCGGCTCCACGATCCTGGAGCCGACGTCGGGCAACACCGGGATCTCGCTCGCCATGGCCGCGAAGCTCAAGGGCTACGGCCTGGTGTGCGTCATGCCGGAGAACACCTCCACCGAACGCAAGCAACTGCTGCAGGCGTACGGCGCGCGGATCGTCTTCTCCCCGGCCGCCGGCGGATCCAACGAGGCCGTGCGCCGGGCGAAGGAACTGTCCGAGGCCAACCCGGACTGGGTGATGCTCTACCAGTACGGCAACCCGGCCAACGCCGAAGCGCACTACCGCGGCACCGGGCCCGAACTGCTCAAGGACCTGCCGACGCTGACGCATTTCGTGGGCGGCCTCGGCACCACCGGCACCCTGGTCGGGGTCGGGCGCTACCTGCACGAGGCGAAGCCGGACGTGCAGATCATCGCGGCCGAGCCACGCTACGGCGAGCTGGTGTACGGCCTGCGGAACCTCGACGAGGGGTTCGTCCCGGAGCTTTACGACGCGAGCGTGCTCAACGGCCGCTTCTCCGTGGGCGCCTACGACGCGCTTCGCCGGACACGGGAGCTGCTGGAGCACGAAGGCATCTTCGCGGGGATCTCGACCGGTGCCGTGCTGCACGCGGCGCTGGCCGTCGCCGAGAAGGCCGCCGCTTCGGGGAAGCCCGCCGACGTGGCCTTCGTGGTCGCGGACGCGGGGTGGAAGTACCTCTCGACGGGCGCTTACTCCGGTTCGCTCGACGAAGCTGCCGAGAGGCTCGACGGGCAGCTCTGGGCCTGACCTCTGGCTCCCGCGCGTGCTATGAAAGGCCCGTTACTTGCAAATTTTGCAAGTAACGGGCCTTTCATAGCACGCGCTACGGAACTTGAGCGCTGGCACGATGGCGGGCATGAAGGTCATCGGGTTGCTGGGCGGGATGAGCTGGGAATCGTCGGCCGAGTACTACCGGCTGGTCAACGAGCGCGTCCGGGAGCTGCGCGGCGGGTACCACTCCGCGCGGACCGTGCTCTACTCCGTGGACTTCGCCGAAATCGAAGCGATGCAGGCCGAAGGACGCTGGGACGACGCCGGCCGGGAACTGAACCGAGCCGCGCGCGGCCTCGAAGCCGCCGGAGCGGACTTCGTCGTCTTGTGCACCAACACGATGCACAAGGTCGCGGACCAGCTCACTGACGGCCTCGGCATTCCGCTGCTGCATCTCGCGGACACCACGGCCACCGCGATCAAAGCCGCGAACCTCGGGCGCGTCGGGCTCCTGGGCACCGGTTTCACCATGGCCCAGCCGTTCTACCGCGAACGCCTCGCCGCGCACGGGCTCGACGTGCTCGTGCCGGACGAGGCCGATCGCGAGACGGTGCACCGGGTCATCTACGACGAGCTCGTCCACGGCGTCGTCACCGACGAGTCGCGCGAGCGGTACCGCGAGGTCATCGCGCGGATCGTCGAGGCGGGGGCGGAGGGCGTCATCTACGGCTGCACCGAGATCGAACTGCTCGTCGGCCCCGAAGACAGCCCGGTGCCCACGTTCCCCACCACCAGGCTGCACGCCGAAGCGGCCGTGGACTACGCGCTCGGCAAGATCTCGCTCCCCGCCGCCAAGTGACGTTCGTGCTGCGCGAAGGCTTGCCGCCACAGCCTGTCCTGTTCTTCACCGGTGAATCCGGCGCGCGGCACGCCGAAGACGTCCTCGATCGCCGTCCACCACTCGGCCGGTGACTCCAGCACCGTCTTGCCGCCCGGCAGACGGCTCAACGTCAGCGCGCGCAGCGAGTCGACTCCGTCGGCGTCCCGGCGTTGCAGCACGAGTGTGCGGACGAAGCCGGAATCCGCGGACGTGGACAGCTCGACGTGCTTCTCGGCGAAGTCCGGCATCACGGCCTTCTCCGGCGCGAAATCCATCCCCAGGAAGCTGCCCTGCGGATCGTGGTCGAACCGCCATCCGCCGGGCGTGACCTCCGAGGCCCGCATGCCGAACACCAGCGACCCCTGTTTGTACTCGCCTTCGAGCAGCGGGATCGGCTCGTGGATGCCGTCGCCCAGCCCCACGTCGACGAACCAGCCCGTTTCCGGTGCCTCCGCCAGCCCGGACACCGTCAGCGGCAGGTGGTTGAGATGGATCCCGGCCGGGTCGCCCGGCATCTGCGCCCCGCCCGGATGCCGCGTGACCTGGTAGCCGAGCGCTGTCAACAGGGCCGAGAACGCGCCGTTGAGGTGATAGCAGTAGCCACCGCGACCGGCGGCGATCCGGCCGAACGACACCGCCGGATCCAGCGACGTCACCCGGCCCAGCTGGACTTCGAAATCTTCGTACGGCACCCGTTCCACATGGGCCGCGTGCAGCCGGAAAAGCGCGCCGAGGCCCGGCGGCTCGTGCTCGAGGCCGAGTCGCGTGAGGTAGACCGGCACGTCGACGTGCTCGGAAGAAGGCATCCCCATGCGAGCGACCGTAGTACCCCCTACCGACAATTCAGGGTTCTCACGGAGGCGATCTCGCCGATCCCCGCCGTAGCCTGGGGAGGTGACCACTTTGCCTTCCCAGCCGGTCCCGGCGAGCGAGTCGTCCGGTACTGACCCGGCCAAACGCGTCCTGCCGCCGAACCCGAAGGCCGCCGTGATCGTGGCGCTGGCCTTCACCGTGCTGCTCTACCTGGTCGAGCTGGTCGACGTCGTGCTGCCCGCCGACCTCGACCAGGGCGGCATCCTCGCCCGCGACGTCTCCGGGCTCGACGGCGTGCTCTGGGCGCCGTTGCTGCATTCCGGCTGGGGGCACCTGTTCTCCAACACCGTCCCGGTGCTGGTGTTCGCCTTCCTCGCGATGGCGGCGGGCATCGGCCGGTGGGTGCTGGTGACCGCGATCATCTGGGTGCTGTCGGGTCTCGGCGTCTGGCTGATCGCGCCGAGTGGCACGGTGACCGTGGGAGCGTCCGGCGTCGCCTTCGGATGGCTCGCGTTCCTGCTGGTCAGGGGCATCTTCAACCGTTCTGCCGGGCAGATTCTGGTCGCCGTCCTGCTGCTGGGCATCTGGAGCGGAATGCTCTGGGGACTGCTGCCGGGCGATCCGAACGTCTCGTGGCAGGGCCACCTGTTCGGCGCGCTGTCCGGGATCTTCGCGGCCTGGGTGGTGGCGAGGATGGACAAGACCCGAGCCAGGCAGGCCTCTTCAAACGGGACTCCCGGCGGTGCCGGTAACCTCGCCGGGTGACCAAGCCGAGCGCCGACGCCCCGATCGGCGTCTTCGATTCCGGAGTGGGCGGGCTCACCGTCGCCAGGGCGATCCTGGAGCAGCTGCCCGGTGAGCAGTTGCGCTACGTCGGCGACACCGCCCGCAACCCGTACGGTCCGCTTCCCATCGCGACGGCGCGCCAGTACGCGCTCGAGGCCTTGGACGACATCGTCGAGGGCGGGGTGAAGGCGCTGGTCATCGCCTGCAACACCGCCTCCGCCGCTTGTCTGCGCGACGCGAGGGAGCGCTATGACGTCCCCGTGATCGAGGTCGTCCTCCCGGCCGCGCGCCGGGCCGTCTCGGCCACGCGTTCCGGCCGGATCGGCGTGATCGGCACCGAGGGCACCGTCCGGTCCCGCGCCTACGACGACGCCTTCAACGCCGCTCAGGAGGTTCAGATCACCAGCGTCGCGTGCCCGCGGTTCGTGGACTTCGTCGAACGCGGGATCACCACCGGGCGCCAGGTGCTCGGGCTCGCACAGGGTTATCTGGAACCACTGCTGGACGCACAGGTCGACACCCTCGTCATGGGCTGCACGCACTACCCGTTGCTGTCCGGGGTGCTGCAGATCGTCATGGGTCAGGACGTCACGCTGGTGTCCAGCGCCGAAGAGACCGCGCGTGACCTCGTGCGCGTCCTCACCGAGGACGATCTCCTCGCCGAGCGCGACACCCCGCCGCGGCACGAGTTCGTCGCCACCGGATCCGCCGAGCCGTTCACCAGACTCGCTCAGCGGTTCATGGGTTTCGCTCCGGGTGTGCTGGCTCCCACCAGTGCGTAAAATCGCCGATTCCGTGCTTAAGGTGTCACAGTGCGTCTCACGATCCTCGGCTGCTCAGGCAGCATCCCCGGGCCCAACGCCGCCGCGTCCGGCTATCTGATCGAGGCGGACGGGTTCGTCCTGGGGCTCGAACTCGGCAACGGGACACTCGCCAGGCTGCAGGCCTTGCGTGACCCGTTCGATCTGGACGCGCTGATCCTTTCGCATCTCCACCCCGATCACTGCGCCGACGTCAGCGCGCTCACCGTGCTGCGCCGGTACCACCCCGCGCTGCCGTATCCGGCGAGGCCGCGCAGGCTGCCGGTGTACGGGCCGTCGGACGTGCACGAGCGGCTCGCCCTCGCTTACGCGGCGAACGAGGAGGAGCGGGCGATCACCGATCTGTCCGACGTCTTCGCCTTCGACGCCCTGCGGACCGAGCCCATGCGGATCGGGCCGTTCGAGGTCACCGCGGTCCCGGTCGACCACCCGACCCCGGCGTTCGGGCTGAGGTTCGCGCACGGCGGCAAGACCCTCGCCTACACCGGGGACACCGGCGTCTGCGACACCCTGACCGATCTGGCCGCCGGCGTCGACGTCCTGCTGTCCGAAGCGTCCTGGACCGACTCGCCCGACCGGCCGGCCGGCGTCCACCTGTCCGGCAAGGAAGCGGGGGAACTGGGCCGCAAGGCGGGGGTGGGGCGGCTGCTGCTCACCCACGTCGCACCCTGGACCGACCGTGAGGCCGTCCTCGCCGAGGCGGCCGTGGCGTTCTCCGCCGCCGAGCTGGTCGAGCAGGGCGCCGTCTACGACATCTGACACGGGGTTCTAGAGTGACGGCCGTGGCGAGAAAAGACGGCAGGAACGACGACCAGCTTCGCGACATCAAGATCACCCGTGGCTTCCAGAGGTGGCCCGCGGGTTCGGTGATGATCGAATTCGGCGACACCCGGGTGCTGTGCGCGGCGAGCGTCACCGAAGGCGTTCCCCGCTGGCGGGCCGGTTCCGGCCTCGGCTGGGTCACCGCCGAGTACGCGATGCTGCCGTCGGCGACCAACACCCGCAGCGACCGCGAATCCATCAAGGGCCGCGTCGGCGGCCGTACCCACGAGATCTCCCGGCTGATCGGCCGGTCCCTGCGCGCCTGCATCGACCTCGCGGCGCTGGGGGAGAACACGATCGTCATCGACTGCGACGTCATCCAGGCCGACGGCGGCACCCGCACGGCCGCGGTGACCGGCGGCTACGTCGCGCTCGCCGACGCCGTCACCTGGCTCGGCGCCGCGGGCCGCCTCGCCGACCCGCAGCCGCTTTCGTCCTCGGTGGCCGCGGTGAGCGTGGGCGTCGTCGACGGCCGCGTGCGCCTCGACCTGCCCTACGAGGAGGACTCGCGCGCGGAGGTCGACATGAACGTCGTCGCCACCGACGCGGGCACCATGATCGAGGTGCAGGGCACCGGTGAGGGCGCCACCTTCGCGCGGTCCACTTTGGACACCATGCTGGACATGGCGCTCGCGGGCTGCGAGGAGCTGACCCGGCTGCAGACCGAGGCGCTCGCACTGCCGTACCCCGGCGAACTGCCCGAGCCGCGGCCGGACAAGAAGAAGGGCGCGAAGTGACCAAGCTGCTTTTGGCCACCCGCAACGCGAAGAAGCTCGGCGAACTCCGGCGCATCCTGGTGGCGGAGGGGATCGAGGGCGTCGAGGTCATCGGCCTCGCCGACGTCCCCGAGTTCCCCGAAGCGCCCGAAACCGCCCCGGACTTCGAGGGCAACGCGCTCGCGAAGGCGCAGGACGCGGCCGCCGCGACCGGCCTCCCCGCGATCGCCGACGACTCCGGCATCGCCATCGACGCGCTCAACGGCATGCCGGGCGTGCTCTCGGCACGCTGGTCCGGCAAGCACGGCGACGACGAGGCGAACCTGAACCTCGTGCTGGCTCAACTGTCCGACACCCCCGACGAGCGCATGGGCGCGGGTTTCGTCTGCGCGGCGGCGCTGGTCGTCCCCGGGGGCGACGAGACCGTGGTGCGCGGGGAATGGCGCGGCACGCTGATCCGGGAACGCCGTGGTACCAACGGATTCGGGTACGACCCGATCTTCGTGCCGGAAGGCGGGACGCGGACCTCGGCGGAGCTGGACCCGTCCGAAAAGGACGGCGCTTCGCATCGGGGGAAGGCTTTGCGGGCGCTGGTGGGAGAGCTGCGGAAGCTGGCCGGTTGAGTTCTCGTGAGTGGTAAGGACGGTTAGAACCGTCCTTACCACTCACGAGGCTTTACGACGCCAGCGAGAGGTCCCGCAGAAGCTTCGCGACGTGCCCCGTGGCGCGCACGTTGTACTGGGCGACGGCGATCTTGCCGTCCCCGTCGACGACGAACGTCGAGCGGATGACGCCTTCGTAGACCTTGCCGTAGTTCTTCTTCTCGCCGAAGGCGCTGTACGCCTTGAGGGCGGTCTTCTCCGTGTCGGAAAGCAGCGGGAAGGTCAGCCCCTCCGCCTCGACGAACTTCGCGAGCTTCGCGGGCTTGTCCGGAGAGATCCCGAGCACCTGGTAACCGGCGTCGTTGAGCTGCGCGAGGCTGTCCCGGAAGTCGCAGGCCTGCTTCGTGCAGCCCGGCGTGCCGGCGCTCGGGTAGAAGTACACGACGACCGACTTGCCGCGGAAGTCGCTGAGCTTGACGTCGTTGCCCTCGCTGTCGGGGAGGGTGAAGTCGGGCGCTTTGTCGCCGGGGGAGAGTCGCTGCTCGGTCATGACGCACACGGTAGCGAATCGGCGGCGTCAGACCTTTCCGCAGTACTTCGCGGCGACGGGTTCCGAGGGGCTCGGCCGCACCTGCAGGCGCAGCTTCACCGGCTTTTCCGGAACGGCGAACGCCAGGTTCAGGTGGACCGACCGGCCGGGCGCCACGTCCTTGCCCGCGTCCGCGATGCCGTTGTAGCCCTGCACCGCGTCGACGACCTGTTTGACCGACGAGCTTTCGCCGTCGACCTCACCGGTCACGGACAGGCCGGAAAGCCGGTAGGTCCCGTCACCCGCGTTCGTCACCTCGATGCCGAAGGCCACCGCGCGCGGGCTCTGCGGGTACGCCGACGCGCTGGGGCGGAAAGCCTTCGGCGCGGACACGGAGATCGTGACCCCGCTCGCGAACCGGTGCGGGGCGCCGAACGCGAGGTCGCCTTCCGCGTGCGTCGCGGCCAGCCCCTGCGCCGGGGCGTCCGCGCCGAGCACGGCCGCCCCCTTCTCCGGTGCCGGGACCCCGCACGCGGCTGCCAGCGTCAGCGCGCAGGCGGCGATCAAGAGCTTCGGGGTGCGCGGGGGCGCCATGTGCGGTTACTCCAGTCGGCGGTGCGGGTGGGCCGTTCGAGGTAGTCATTAGTGCCGAAGAGTCCAGAGTGACTGGCTTTCCCAGCTGAGAGGAGCGGCACGGCCGGGTTGAAGCGCACCTGGTGTACAGCCGTGGCCGATCCGTGATCGGAAGGGTACGGCTAGTGACAGTCGTCACCTCGGTGGCACACCGGAAGAGGTCAAACGGCGAAGGCGAAGAACAGGATGAAGATCGCCAGACCGGACACCCACGCCACGATCAACCAGCCGAAATCGCGCATCGGGTCGACCGCGCGGCTCTCTTCGCCCGGGACGTAGACGCCGCGTTCTTCGAACCAGTCCGCCCACCGGGTCATCCAGCGAAAGGGGCTTCGAGACGCCATGGCCGTCACAGTACGGGCACGGGTGATCGGAGTCAGCCAGGGAGGGGCCGCCCAAAAGGGCGAATCGGACGTACGAGTAATCGCCCACTAGGCCCTTTTGTCCAACAGGTTCACCCGTCAGGCTGTAAAGATGGCGCTGGGAATCGATATCTACAGCCGCTTCCAATCCGTTACTAACTGGCAGGCCGTCAAGAATCACGGCGTGACATTCGTCTTCGTCAAGCTCACCGATGGCGGTGGTTTGCCGAACGGCGGCCGCCACACCGGCGGGGCGCTCGTGGCCGGAGCGAGATCCGTGGGGATTCCGGTGGGCGGCTACCACTTCGCTCAGGCGAGTCCGTCGCCGGAAGCGCAAGCCGACCTGTTCATCGCCGAGGTCCGGAAACTCGGCGCGACGGGCTGCGTTCCGATGCTCGATCTGGAGGACAATCCGCCGGGTTCCGGGGCACCGAACATCCCCGACGGCCGTAAGCGCGACTTCTCGATCAGGTTCTGCAATCGCGTGGCGGGGCACGGGTTCCGTCCCGGTATCTACCTGAACAACTCGCTCGCCAAGATGCTGCGCCCCGACCAGTTCGGCGTGCCGGACCTGGTGATCTGGATCGCGCGCTACGGCGCCAAACCCGACGCCGCCGCCGGCCGCTACGACGTGCACCAGTACTCGGACGCCGGTCAGGTCCCCGGCATCCGCGCGAGCAGTGTCGACCTCAACGAGTCCTACACGAACGCCCACTTGACCGGCGGCGGCGCCGCCCCGAAGCGGAAGGCGACGACAGAACTCATGGAACGCAAGACCATTCCGGCCAGTCCGGCCACCACGTCCGTGCGGCTGCTGCTCTCCGGCAGCGAGACGGCCGCGATCATCGTCCGCCCGCGGATCGACGGCGACGGCATCACCGACTCGCCCGTCTGGCAGGGCAACATCTTCGCCTGGGGCAGCGACAAGGTCGGTGTCGGCGGGAATCCCTTGCAGGCGCCCGGATTCAACCCGAAGACGGTGTCGCACCGGCGGTACGCCCTGCCGGGCGCCGTCTGGGTCGACTACGAGTACAGCTCGAACGTGGAGTTCGAGATCGACATCGTCGGCTGACGGCTCGAAGGTCCGTGAAGGCATCCTTCCCTACCTCGAATAGGGAAAGGGGCCTTCATGGACGTTTGGCCGCGTCCCGGATGGCGTCCACGATGAACTGGTAACCCGTGCACCGGCACAGGTTCCCCGAGATCCCCTGCCGGATCTCGGCGTCCGTCGGGTCCGGGTTCTCCTTCAGCAACTCCACCGCCGTCGCCAGCATCCCGGACGTGCAAAAACCGCATTGCAGCCCGTGATGCTTCCGGAACGATTCCTGCAGCGGATGCAGTTCGCCGTTCTCGGCCAGTCCCTCGACGGTGACGATCTCCGCGCCGTCCACCTGGACCGCCAGCAGACAGCACGAGCGCGCGCTCGCGCCGTCGAGGGTGATCGTGCACGAGCCGCAGACGCCGTGTTCGCAGCCGACGCGCACCCCGGTGAAACCCAGGTCGTGGCGCAGGAAGTCGGCGAGTGTCCGCCGCGGTTCGCAGTCGGCGCGGTAGGTCCGTCCGTTCACCGTGAGGCTGACCGTGATCATGCGCCCTCCTTCGCTCGCGAGATCGCCCGCCGGGTGAGGACAGCGGCCATCTCGCGCCGGTAGTCGGCGGGGGCGTGGAGGTCGTCGGGCGGATCCGTCGCCGCGGCGGCGAGTTCCGCGGCGAGAGCGATCACGTCGTCCGTCAGGGCGCGGCCGACGAGCGCTTCTTCGGCACCGGTGGCCCGGATCGGCGTGGGACCCGCGCCCGCGACGGCGATCCGCGCGGTTTCGCAGACGTCGCCGGACAGTGTCACGGTGGCGAAGACGGCGACCAGCGCGAGGTCACGGCTCCGTCGGCTCAGTTGCTCGACAGCCCAGCCGCCCCGATGCGACGGCACCGAAATCCGGGTCAGGAGTTCGCCGGGGCCCAACGCCGTGCGATGCGGGCCGAGGAAGAAGTCCCGCGCGGCGATCACCCGCTCGCCCTGCGGCCCGCGCGCGGTGAATCCGGCGTCGAGCGCGATCATCACCGCGGGCAGTTCCGCGGCGGGGTCGGCGTGCGCGAGGCTGCCGCCGAGGGTGCCCCGGTTCCGGATCGCCGGGTGTCCCACGTAGCCGATCGCCTCGGCGAGCAGCGGGGCTTCGGACCGGACGGTTTCGGACGTTTCGAGGACCCGGTGACGGGTGAGCGCGCCGATCTCGAGCTGTCCGTTCTCCTTGCGCAGGAAGGAAAGCTCGTCGACACGGTTGATGTCGACCACCAGGGTGGGCCGTACCTGACGCAGGTTCAGCAACGGCACGAGGCTCTGCCCGCCCGCCAGCACCCGCGCGTCCGGCGTGCCCGACAGTGCCTCGACGGCCTCGTCGAGCGACGCGGCCCGGACGTACTCGAACGGCGCGGCCTTCACCGGTGTGCTCCCCGCTTGATCGCGGCCAGCAGCCGTGGCGGCGTGATGGGCAGTGACGTGATGTCGACGCCGTATTCGCGTAGCGCGTCTCCGACGGCGTGCGCGATCGCCGCGCCACCACCGATCACGCCCGCTTCCCCCATCCCCTTGAACCCGCCCGGAACGTGTTCGGCGGGCGTCGCCATATGGGAGACGGAGAACGGCGGGATCTCGGTCGCGGTCGGCAGCAGGTACCCCGTGAACGACGTGGTCTCCAACCGTCCGTCGGCGCCGTAGACCAGCTCCTCGTACAGCGCGCCGCCGATCGCCTGCGCCGCGCCGCCGTGCAGTTGCCCGTCCACGATCATCGGGTTGATCACGGTGCCGCAGTCGTGCGCGATCAGGTAGTCCAGCAGCGTCACCACACCGGTTTCCCGGTCGACCTCGGCGAGGACGGCGGTGCAGCCGAACGAGGTCGCGACGTTGACCGGGTCGTAGACCTCGCGCTCTTCCAGCGTCGGCGTCTCGTCTTCCGGCCAGACGCCGTTCAGCCGCCGGTACGCCGCATCGCCGATCGCGGCCAGCGTGACCTCCTTGCCCGGCACGCCTTTCACCGAAACGACACCGTCCTCGATGGACAGATCGTCGGGGGACACTTCCAGTATGTGGCCCGCCACCCGCAGGATCTTCGCCCGCAGCCGGGTCGACGCGTTCAGCACGGCCGCGCCGCCGACGGCCGCCCCGCGGCTCGCCGCCGTGCCGTAGCCGGTGTACGGGCAGCTGTCGGTGTCCCCCGAAACGACGGTGACGTGGTCGAGCGGGACACCGAGCGTATGCGCGGCCACCTGCGCCAGTGTCGTGTGGATGCCCTGGCCGATCGCGGACAGTCCGGTGTGGACGGTCACGTGCCCGGTCGAGTCGACCCGCACGACCTCCTCGTCGAAGCCGGAATGCCCCAGCCCGGAAAGGTTGATGATCCGGCTCGGCCCGAACCCGGTCAGTTCGTTGTGGAACGAATAGCCGATGCCGACACCGTTTCCGCGGCGCTTCGCCCAGCCAGCCTCCTCGACGGCCTTCAGGCAGAGATCCAGGCAGTCTTCGTAGCGGCCGCTGTCGTAGACGAACACCGGGCTCTGGTACGGAAACGCCTCCGGCGGGATGAAGTTCTTGCGCCGCACCGCGTGCGCGTCCATGCCGAGACGCTTCGCCAGCTGCTCCACCAGGTGCTCGTGCACGAAGTTCGCCTTCGGCAGCCCGTAACCGCGGAACGATCCGTACGGCGACCGGTTCGTCATCACCGCGACCAGGCTCAGTTCCACGTTCGGGATGGCGTACGGACCGGTGAGCAGCGCCGTCGTCGTCCAGCACGGGCTGGGGCCGACGGTCCCGAGCACGCCACCGAGGACGCCGTACACGGTGGCGCGCAGACCGGTGATCGTGCCGTCGTCCTTGGCCGCGAGTTCGACGTCGATCTTCTGTTCGCGCGAGTGCGCGTTGGCGACGAAGCTTTCCGCCCGGTCCTCGATGAGCTTGACCGGTTTCCCGGTACGCCGGGACAGGATCGCCGCGACGACCTCCTCGGCGTAGAAGTCGAACTTGTTGCCGAAGCCGCCACCGACGTCCGGAGTGCGCACGCGGATCCGGTCCAGCGAGAGCCCGAAGACCTCGCCGAACAGCTCGCGCGCGAGATTGGGTGCCTGCGTCGCGAGCCAGACGTCGAGCCGGTCGGTGAACGGGTCCCAGGTCGCCACCACGCCGCGGGTTTCGATCGGCGTGCCCATCTGGCGCGCGAAGCGGAACGACTCGGTGAGCACGACGTCGGCCTCGGCGAACGCGGTGCTCACGTCACCCATCGGGATGGTTCCGGTGCCGGCGACATTGCTCGGCCAGTCTTCGTAGAGCTTCGGCGCGTCGTCCGCCAGCGCCTGTTCGAGCGTGCTGACGGCCGGGAGTTCCTCGTACTCGACCTCGATCAGTTCCAGCGCGTCTTCGGCGGTCGCCCGGTTCTTCGCCGCGACGGCCGCGACGCCCTGGCCGGGATACCGCACCTTGCCGACGGCCAGCGCGTGGTTCTCGGGCACCCGCATGTCCGGCAGGTTCGACCAGATCACCGGCTGCGGTGTCTTCGTGCTCGACACGACGTCTTCGCCGGTGATCACGGCGAACACGCCGGGATGGGCGTTCGCGGACGTGGTGTCGACGCGCAGGATCCGCGCGTGCGGATGGGGACTGCGGAGGATCGCGGCCTCGAGCGTCCCCGGCAACCGGAGGTCGTCGATGTACTGCGCCCGGCCGGTGAGCAGGCGGACGTCCTCCTGCCGGGTCACCTTCGCGCCGATCAGCCCCTCGCCCATGCGTTCACTTTTCCGCACCGATGGTGCTTCGCGCATCGTGCACACGGGTCACGGCGGGTCCGGAGTCAGAGGATCTTCGCGACGCGGTAGGCGATCCCGCCTTCGACCGGGTAGCCCGAACCCGCGCACACGACGTCGTTCAACCACGCGTAGCGCTCGGAGCCGGTCTCGAAGTACGGAGTCGTCCGGAAGTAGTACCGGGCCGGGTCGACCAGATGGCGGGTCGCGGGATCGGCGAGTTCGGCGCGGAGGTCGGCCGGGATCCGCCAGCGGCCGTGGTAGGTCATGTGCAGCAGCGCGTCGTCGTGGGTGCGCAGGGCCAGCCGGACGTCGAGCGCCATCGTGCCGCCGGGGCGGAACGTCGCCCAGTCGCCGCCGGTGGGCAGGACCTCGCCGCGCAGCTCCGGGCCCTCGAACGTGCCGCCCGCGGCGCCGAAGAGCACCCGGCCGCCGCCGATGTTCAGCGGCGGGTGTAGGTCGATGACGATGTCGAAGAGCGGTTCCGTGCGGAGTTCGCCGACATCCTTCACCCGAGTGGTCATGAGCCGAACACCTTCCGCCGGACGGCGTCGGTCGAGACGCCCGATTGGGCGCAGAGCGCCGAGAGGTCGAAGAAGAACCGTTCGGACGCGATGAGGCCGTTGGCGAACGTGAACCGGATGAACACGGGCAGTTCGGCGCGATCGCCGCTGGGGACGACGCCGAACCGGCCGCCGGTCATCGTCATCCGGGCGGTGCCCCAGCAGGCGAGTGTCGTGCCGTCGCTTGCGTGACCGTCGAGGGTGACGTCGTAGTCGGGGAAGGAGGCGAAGAAGTGCCTGAGCGCCCTCTCATTCTCGGCGCGTCCTTTCGCCGTGGTCCCGAAGGCCGGGGTTTCGAGGAGCATGTCTGGGTGCAGCAGGTCGAGTGCCGCGGGGATGTCCTGCCTGCTCTTGGCGAGCGCCAGGGCTTGGACGAGCGCGTACGTCACGGGTCCCTCCAGTGGGTCGGGAACTAAACGTACGACCGTTCGTATAGTTAAGCAAGAGTGCTTGGGTCTCGTGAGTGGTGAGGACGGTTCTAACCGTCCTCGCCACTCACGACTCCGCGACCAGCTTGGACGTCCCTGTTCGATTCTGTTGCCGTTCCGGGGCAACGACCTCGAGGTATTGGGGGCATCCGCTGATCCGAAGGCGTCCTTCGCTGAGTGAGGCCCGCTAGGAGCTCATCGCCGCCCGGTCCGCCATCGGGAGCCATTGCCGCTCGGCGTCGAAGGGCCGGTAGCCGGACCGGACGTGCTCGATCAGCAGCGGCAGCGTCGGGTGCCGGTTCTCGTGCCGCCACAGCAGCGAGAACGGGTACACCGGCGTCGGGTCGACGAGCGGGATCTGGACGACGTCCGGATGCCAGGGCACGTGCATCTTCGCGCCGACGAAACCCAGACGGTCCTTCGACTCGCTGAGCACCTCGATGTGGTGCTCCAGTCCGAAGTTCGGGCCGTCGGTGTCGACGAGGACGCCGAACGCCGGGCACAGTTCCTGCCAGAACTCCGCCCATTCGCTGGCCCGCGCGTTGTACGGCATCCAGGCCGTGAGGCCGGCGAGGTCCGCCATCGCGACCCGCCGCCGCCGTGCGAGCGGATGCCACCGCCCGACCAGCAGGTTCGCCGGTTCCAGATAAGCGGGCGTACGGCCGATCGCGGGGTCGGTCACGGTGTTGACGCGGGCGAAGGCGGCATCGACCGTCTCGGGCAGTATCGACCGGCGCACTGCACCCAGTCCCGGCGTGACGAGCTCCAGTTCGTCGTCGTGGTCGGCGTGGAACGCCCGGATCACCTCCATGGTCGCCAGCCGTGTGCCGAGGACGTCGACGCGCAGGGGGTGGCGCCTGCCGTGCAGCCGTTCGACGGCCTGGTCCGCGAGGCTGATCAGCGCGCGAGCGTGCTTGAGGAACTCCTCGCCGTCCTCGGTCGGCTCGGCGCCTCCGCGTGTCCGCGACAGCAGCCGCACGCCGAGATCCGCTTCGAGTTTCGCGACCCGCTTGGAGATCGCCTGCTGACTCACCTCCAGCCGGATCGCCGCCTCGCCGAAGTACCGGTCCTCGGCCACCGCGACGAACGCGCGGACCGCGCCCAGGTCCAGCTCCACTGTGCACTCCTTCCGTTCCCGGCGTCACGACCGTCCGTGTGTGACTCCGGCTTTCGCCTCCAGGGCGGGAAAATCCCGGGCCAGCCCGGAGAGCAGACTCGTGACGGCTCGTTCTATCTCGTGCTCCGTGACCGGCGCGTGCCCGAACAGCAGCCGGTAGTGGACGAGCGAGGCCAAAGTATCGACGGTCAGCGTCAGATCCGTGTCCTCGCGGAGGTCGCCGCGTTCGAGCGCCAGTGAGAGGGTGGCACGGACAGCCTCGCGCGGCGGGTCGAACAGGGTCTCCATGAACGTGTTCCGCAGGTCCGGGTCGGCCGAGCAGTCCGCGAGCAGTGGGCTGAAGAATTCCGGTCCCATGCAGGTGAAGGTCCGCGCGAACAGGTTCAGGGCTTCGTTGAGGTCGCAGAGCGTGCAGCCGGTGTCGGGTGCCACGACCTGGCCCAGCCGACGGCGGAGTTCGGCGAGGACGAGCGCTTGACGGTTCGGCCAGCGCCGGTAGACCGCGGCCTTGCTCACTTCCGCGCGCTTCGCCACCTGCTCGACCGCCAGCGCGCGGTAGCCCGTCTCCTCCAGGATCGCGGAGACCGCGTCCAGCACGGCTTCGTCGATGTGCGCGTCGCGCGGACGGCCTCCGGCGGTCTGCCCCATTGCCCGATTCGCCCCTTTCCGGCTATCGTCGATTTCGAGTCGGTACGTATCGTATCGCAATAGGGGGCAAGATGGGACCGAAAGCAGGCCGCCGCGAATGGGTCGGCCTCGCGCTGCTCGCGCTGCCGTTGTTCGTGCTCGCCATGGACGTCAGTGTCCTGTTCCTCGCCGCGCCGCACATCGGGGCGGACCTGGCGCCGGGGCCGACGCAATGGCTGTGGGCCATGGATGTCTACGGCTTCATGATCGCGGGTTTCCTGGTGACGATGGGCGCGATCGGGGATCGCATCGGCAGGCGGCGCCTGCTCCTGATCGGATCCGTGGCGTTCGCCGCCGCGTCGGTGGCGGCGGCGCTGGCGAGGTCGCCGGAGATGTTCGTCGGCGCGCGGGCGGTCCTCGGCCTGGCAGGGGCGACCCTGATGCCGTCGACGCTCGCGCTCATCCGCACGATGTTCCGCGACGACCGCCAGCGCACCACCGCCATCGCCGTCTGGATGACGACGTTCTCGGTCGGCGTCGCGCTCGGGCCCTTGCTCGGCGGGGTGCTGCTCCAGATGTTCTGGTGGGGTTCCGTCTTCCTGGTCGCCGTACCGGTGATGGCACTGGTCGTGCTGTCCGGCCGCGCGCTGCTGCCGGAAAGCCGCGCCACGGATCCGGACAAGGTCGACGTGCTCAGCGTCGTCCTGTCGGTGACCACGATGATCGCGCTCGTCTACGCGCTCAAGGAATTCGTCGCCGCCGGACCGGACGCCGTCACCGTCTCGGTGCTGATCCTCGGCACCGTCACCGGCACCGTGTTCGCCCGGCGCCAGCGCGCGATCCCGAATCCGCTGGTGGCGCCCGGACTGTTCGCGGCCCGAGTCTTCCGGGTCGCGCTGACCCTGTTGACGATCGGGATCTTCACCATCACCGCGGTGAACTTCCTGGTGCCGCAGTTCCTGCAGACGGCCGCTGGGCTGTCGCCGCTGCGGGCGGGCCTGCTGACCGCGCCGATGGCGTTGTCCGCCATCGGCGGTTCTCTCGCCGCGCCCGCGCTGGCGTCCCGGCTGGGGCTCGCGACCGTGATCGGGACCGGCGCCGTCGTCTCGCTGGCCGGCTACCTGGTCCTGGCCCAGTCCGGACCGGATGATCCACTGTGGACGGTCGTCGTGGGCGGTGCGCTCGCGGTGTTCGGGCTGAGCCCGGCGACCGTGCTCACCACGGATCTCGTGGTCGGCGCCGCGCCGGAAGAACACGCCGGTTCGGCGGCCGCGCTGTCCGAGACTTGCGGCGAACTGGCCGTGGCACTGGGAATCGCGGTGATGGGCACCCTCGCCACCGTCGTCTACCGGCTCCGGCTGGACGGTCTGCTGCCCCCGGGGATCGCGCCCGAAACCCGCGACGCCGTCCGCGAAAGCCACGCCGCGGCCGATCGGGTCGCGGCGGGATTGCCACCGGACAGCGGGCAAGCGGTGCTCGGGGCCGCGCGGGAGGCGTTCGGAACCGCCTTCTCCGCGGTGGGTTACGTCTGCGCCGCCGTCACTGTCGGATTGGGGGCGTTGGCGATTCTGCGGCTCCGGCGACGTGTGACGGCCTGAGCCATTACGGTGCGGTCATGAGTTCTTTCGTGGCGCAGCGAAACGGGCGGACGGCGACCGCGGAAGACCTGGCCCCGCTGGCGTTCGCGGGCTTCGCCCACTTCACGGCCATGCAGGTGCGCGACGGCCGGATCCGCGGTCTCGACCTGCATCTGGACCGGCTGCGGACCGCGTCCCTGGAACTGTTCGGCAGTGCGGTCCCCGACGACCGGATCCGCTCGTACCTGCGCACGGCGCTGGAGTCCGGCCCCGCCGACGTCTCCCTGACCGTGACGATCCACCTGCCCGGCGATCTCGAAGTCCTCGTTCGTACCCGGCCTCCGTCGTCCGGCCCCGAAGGTCCGCTGAAGCTGACAGTCGTCGAACACGAACGCCTGCTGCCGTCGATCAAGCACACCGGTGAGACGGCGAAGACGTACTTCCGGCGTCAGGCCGTGGCCGAAGGGTTCGACGACGCCGCGTTCACGGACCGCCAAGGCAAGCTCAGCGAGGCGACGATCTGGAACCTGGCGTTCTGGGACGGCGATACGGTGGTGTGGCCCGACGCAGGTCTGCTGCGGGGCACCACGATGGACATCCTGCGACGGCGGCTGGACGTGCCGCAGCGGGTCCAGGAGATCACCCTCGCCGATCTGCCGGACCTGGCGGGCGCGGTGGTCATGAACTCGTGGACGCCGGGGATCGCGGTGCACCGGATCGGCGAGACGCCGTTGCCGTCGGCGCCGTCGTTCGTCGCGTCGCTGCACCGGGCTTACGAAACAGAACCCTTCACCCGACCTTGAAAGGAAGAACGCCGATGAAGATCCTCGTGGTCGGTGCCACCGGAACGATCGGGGCAGCGGTCTCCGAAGCCCTCACCGCACGCGGGCACACCGTGCTCGCCGCGTCCCGTTCCGGCGAAGTCGAAGTGGACGTCGAACGGCCCGGCACCCTCGACGCGGTGTTCGCCGCCGAACCGGGGATCGAGCACGTCGTGTGCTGCGCGGGGAGCGGCTCGCTCGTCCCCGTCGACGGCGGCACCGACGAAGAGTTCGTCCAAGGGCTGCAGGGAAAACTGCTCGGCCAGGTGTTCCTGGTGCGGCACGCGATCCCGCACCTGCCGGACGGTGGTTCCGTGACGCTGACCGCGGGCCGGATCCCGGAGACGTTGCGCGGCAGCGCGTTCGGCGTCCTGACCAACACCGGCCTCGAAGCGTTCGTCGCCGCCGCGGCCCGCGAACTGCCGCGCGGCCTCCGTGTCAACGCCGTCAGTCCCGGCTGGGTGCGCGAAACGCTCGCCGCGCTCGGCGAGTCGGACGGAGGCACCCCGGCGGCTGAGGTCGCCCGCAGCTACGTCGAGGCCGTGGAGACCGCGAGCCTCACCGGGAGGACGTTGACACCGTAAGTGGACACCGTGACCGGTTATCGGCTAGCTTCGGATCCAACGAAGTGGACACGGTGTTCACTTAGGGAGGGTCCGATGACTCCGTTGCCGCGCGACCAGTTCCCCGCCGTGAACCGCTGGGCCTACCTCAACCACGCCGGGATCTGCCCGCTGCCCACGTCGTCGGTGGAGGCCATGCACCGGCAAGCCGTCGAGGTCTCACTGGACGGCGAGTTCACCTACGCCGCGCACAGTGCGGCGATCGAACGGGCCCGCGCGTCAGCGGCGACGCTGATGGGGGTGCCGTCCCGTGACGTCGCGTTCGTGAAGAACACCAGTACCGGCCTCGGTTTCGTCGCGAACGGCCTCGACTGGTCGCCGGGCGACCGCGTCGTCATCCCGGACTTCGAGTTCCCGTCCACGCTGTACCCGTGGCTCGCGCTCGCCGATCGCGGCGTGGTGGTGGATCGCGTGCGCGGCGGGCTCACCACCGAGGCCTTCGCCGAGGCGATCGCCGCGGGCCCGCCGCCCAAACTCGTGGTGACCAGCTGGGTCCAGTTCGGGCACGGCCGGCAGGTCGATCTCGCCGCGCTGAGCCGGGTGTGCCGCGACGCGGGCGCGCTCTTCTGCGTCGACGTCATCCAGGGGCTCGGTGTGATCCCGGCCCGGCTGGAGGAGTGGGGCGTCGACTTCGCGATGGCCGACGGGCACAAATGGCTGCTGGGGCCGCAGGGCTGCGGCGTGCTCTACGTGCGGGAGTCCTGTTTGGACCTGCTGCGGCCTCTGGAGCCGGGCTGGAACTCCGTCGTCCATCGGGAGGACTGGGACAACCTGGACTACGTGCCGGACGACAGCGCCCGGCGGCTGGAAGGCGGGATGCCGAACGTCGCCGGGATCGTCGCCCTCGGGACCTCGATCGACCTGCTGCTGTCCGCGGGAATCGAGGAGATCTGGTCGCATGTGGACGGTCTCTGCGAACGGGTTCGCGACGGGTTCGCCGAGATCGGCGCGACGGTGCTTTCCGAACGCGCAATCGGGCACCGCTCGGGAATCGTGTCCGTTCGGGTGGGCGGACTTCCGATCCCGTTGCTGGCGGAACGGCTCAAGGCGCGGGGGATCGCGTGCTCGGCGAGATCCGGCGGACTCCGGATCTCGCCGCACGGCTACAACACCGAGGACGAAATCGACCGCCTGATCGTCGCGGTACGGGAGATTTCGGCTTGACCGCCCTGCCACAGTGAATCTTCGTGGCGAACCATGACAACGACAGGAACGAACTCCTCCGACTGGCCGGGCTGGCGACGCCGATGGCGTTGCGGGTCGCGGTCACCCTCGGCCTGCCGGACAGGCTGTCCGGCGACGGCGCGGACGCCGGTGACCTGGCGGCTGAACTCGGCCAGTCCCGGCTCGCGCTCGAACTGCTGCTGGGGCACCTCACCACTCTCGGTGTCCTGGAACGGACATCGAACGGCTACCGCACCACCGACTACGGCGCGAACCTCCGCGCCGACGCGGGGAACGGCCTGGCGGGGCTTCTGGACATGGAGGCCGCCGGCGGGCGAGGCGAACTGGCGTTCATCGAGCTCGCACACAGCGTCGCCACCGGCCAGGCGGGCTACATCCGCCGCTACGGCAAGGACTTCTGGTCCGATCTCGCCGAGCATCCCCGCCTGCGGGAGTCGTTCGACCGGCAGATGACGCAGCGGTTCAGCGCGCAGATCCCGGGGCTCGTCGCCGGCTTCGCGTGGTCCCGCTTCGGCACGATCGTCGACGTCGGCGGCGGCCACGGCAGCCTGCTCGCCGCGATCCTGACGGCCAACCCCTCGGTGCGCGGTCATCTCGTCGACCTCGCGCCCACCGCGGCCGGTGCCGAGAAGGAACTGCGTGAGCAGGGGCTCGAAGACCGGGTCGAGGTGACCGCGGGCAGTTTCTTCGACCCGCTCCCGCCGGGCGCGGACGCCTATCTGCTGTCCGACATCCTCCACGACTGGGACGACGAGCACGCCCACCGCATCCTGGCCCGCTGCGCCGAGGCCGTCCGTCCGGGAGGGCGTGTCCTCGTGATCGAGGCCGTCGGCGGACTCGGGGCCCAGACCGAGTGGGACCTGGTCATGCTCGTGCTCTACGGCGGTCGCGAGCGGCGCCTCGACGAGCTTCGTGAGCTCGCCGCCGCCCACGGTCTGGTCTTCGACTCCGTGACCACCCTGACCGAGCAGCGCAGCCTGCTGGAGTTCCGGATCCAAGATATTCCTTGACAAGAATATTCTGCTGAGTGAATACTTCTGGGCATGGAGCAGATCGCAGCAGCACTGGGAGACGGAGCGAGGTGGCGCATCGTCGAGCTTCTCGCCGAGCGGCCCCGGTCCGTCGGTGAGCTCGCCGAGCTGACCGGCCTGCGGCAACCGCAGACCACCAAGCACCTGCAGACCCTCGCCCGCGCCGGTCTCGTGACGGTCTTCCCGCTCGGGCAGCGTCGCGTCTACGCGGTGGAGGCGGCTCCACTGAAGGACTTCGGCGGACGGCTGCGGGAGCTGATCGCGACCATCGAGGCGAACGAGGGCGAGCGGGATGTCCTCACGCGCTATCAGGCCGCGATCGGCGCGGACTCCGCGGCCGCGGATCGCGACCGGTGGGCGGATGGACGGGTGTTCTCGTTCGACCGCCTGCTGGCCGCGCCGCGGGACGCCGTCTGGCGGCGGTGGACCGAGCCCGCGCTGCTCGCGGCCTGGTGGGTGCCGCCGTCGATGACCGTCACCGACTGCGTCATCGAGCCGTGGGCGGGCGGACGTGCCGTCCTCGACTACCGCGACGCGGAGGGGCGGTATCGCTCCGCGGGCAAGGTCCACGCCGCGACCGGACTCGAACACCTCGAGTTCGATCTCTCGGTGCTGGATGCCAAGGGGGAGACCTTCTTCACCGGTCACTACGACCTGAAGTTCACCGACGCGCCGGGCGGGACCCGGCTCCGGCTCGACCTGCGCGTCACCGAAACCACCGTCGAGGCCGTCCCGTTCATCGCCGGGATCGAAACCGGCTGGGGCCAGGTACTCGACAACCTCGCCAAGCACCTCACTCAGGATAAGGACCGAACACCATGACGAACACGACCGGCCGCCGCGTCACCGCGAACATCGCCCTCACCCTCGACGGCCACTACAGCGGCCCCGGCGGCCCCGGTGACATGGGCGCGATCGTCCCGTACGCCACCACCGACGTCGCCCGCGGTCACCTCGCCCGCATTCACGACAAGGCGACGACCGCGGTACTCGGCAGACTGAACGCGGAGGGATTCCTGGGCTTCTGGCCGGCCATCGCCGCCGACGAGAACGCCGACCCGCGTGACCGCGCCTACGCGAAATGGCTCACCGACGCGGAAAAGGTGGTCTTCTCCACGACCCTGACCGAAGCGCCCTGGGACCGTGCCCGCGTCGTGAACGCCCCCGTCGCCGAAGTCATCGCCGACCTCAAGGCGAACGGCGAGGGCGACATCCTGGTCAACAGCAGCGCGAGCGTCATCAAGGCCCTGCTCGCGGACGACCTGATCGACCGGCTGTACCTGATGATCTGCCCCGAGATCACCGGCGGCGGACAGCGGCTTTTCGTCGACGGGCTGCCGGCTTCGAAGTGGGCGCTGGCCTATCAGGAGGTCGGGGAGCTGGGGGAGATGGCGGTGGTCTACGACCGCGTGCGCTGACCACCTCGTACGCGATGAGCTTGACCCTCCTGTCGGCGGGGCAAGCTCATCGCGGTAGTCGAGTCAGGTCGCTCTATTCATCGCTCTGTGCGACGTTGTCCACATCGAACGGTAGGAACTTCGAGGGCTCTCCGTGCCATACGACCACGAGCTGTCGTCGTGGTCTAGTGCAGGCCACGTACAGGAGGCATCGACTTTCCATTTCGATGACCGGACGCTCTGCCGGAGCGGCTTTCGCCAAGACATTCCGGGGTGGATACTTTTCGGCATTTGCCGAGATGACCAGACACCGGTCGAACTCGATTCCCTTGGCGCGGTGAACCGTCGCGATCTGCACTCGTCGAGGGTCCATCGGGCCATCGATTCTTGTGACCATGGCGGGTATTCCCGCTCGTTTCATTGCTCGTACAAGTTTGTCGGAAACACGCCAGTCCGGAGTGAGCACCGCAAGCGAGCTCAGCGAGTTCTCCGAAGTCTCGGAGACCCACTTCTCGAGAGTGCGGACGGCGTGCTCTTGTGCTTCTTCCCAACTGTCCGTAGGTCGAGGTTCCGGGCGTGGCCCGGTGAGAAGAGATCTGTACAGGCGAGTCGACTCGTCGTCTTCGTCGAGGTCCAAAAAGGCTTCGCCCTCGAGAATCCGGGTCGCGAAGCCGACGACTTCCCGTGTGGTCCTGTAATTCAATGTCAGTCGTTGTGAACGACCGCGAGTTTCGATTCCCAGTCGTCCCAGAACGACCTGTGCACCATAGATGCGCTGGTGTGCGTCTTCGGAGATGAACATGTCGTCAGGGCCGACCTGGACGACGGCGCGCAGAAGGCGCCAATGTGCAGGTGAAAGATCCTGTCCCTCGTCCACCACGACGTGGTCGTACCGGTTTGCTTGTGGGAGGCGGTCGGACTTGGCGATGGCTGCAGCCTCAGCGGCGATCAGCGAGAACGTCGTCTTCTTGTCGACCGAAAGGCGATGGACGAATTCCTCTACGATCCGCCACAAGCGGATCTTCTGAATCCGGTCGATCTTCACCTTGCGCCCCTTGCGTATGGCGTTGAGGTAAGTCTCTTGAGTGGCGGTCTCCTCACCTAGGACTACTTGCCTGTGTTCGGCAGCCAAGAATCGAGGAGTGAAGATTGCCCGATCGGATGGTGACAGATCCTGGACCGCTGCTGCTGCGTGTTCCCACCGGCGTTCTTCTTCATCGCTGTACACCACAGTGATGTCGCGACCCGTGGTTCGCGCGACGATCTGGCGAGCCAGGCGGTCGATCCCGACCACGTCGATGCGCTTCAGCACGTCTTCATCTGCAAGTGCTCGCAGGTTGTCTTCGAGCTGCGCTGCCAGTGTCACCGTGAACGTGGTGAGCAGTACCCTGGACGCCGGATTGCGCTTCGCGAGGTGTACCGCCCGGTGCATGGCGACCACTGTTTTGCCTGTGCCCGCACCTCCCGCGATCCGGAAACTGCCCTTCCGGTGCCGTTCGGCCAGGTCACGTTGGGTGGGGTGGAGGAAGGTGCGCCAAGTCGCGAAATCGCCTGCAACCATTCGCGAGAGGTGATCGTCGTCCTCGACGACCACGAATTCCATCTTCGAGGCGGAGCGGCTCAAAGAATCGCGAAGCTGTTCAGGGTCGTTGGAATCGGTCGGCAGGCCCTTGGTGGTCTCGGCTTCACGTGCATACGAGCGGCGTACAGCGTCCAAGGATTCGCCGTAGGCCAGGTCGAGTAGGGCGCAGGCCTGCCAAGCGGGCGCCTGTAGGCACAGTGCCTGCAAGGCGTCCTCGTCCCTCACCTCGATCGCCTGCTTCGCCAATGACGGTAGAATTCCCAGGTCTTCGAGCTCGGAAGTGCGATAGGGCAACAAGAACGAACGATCGTCGTCGGAAGCGGCCGGTTTTGACCAGGGGCGATCCGGCAGTGGCGTGGTCTCGCGCAGCACCTCGGCGACACCGTTCGCCGGGTTGAGACGCAATGTCACCTTGACGGCGTACTCATAGGCTTCATCGTGCGGTCGAATGGCAACCAAAAGGTAGTAGGCGTCTTCTTTCGATCCTGTGGCGAACAGGACTGCGCGATGATTGTCCGTGACACGAGCGGTGCGGACGCGCGGATCGCGGGCACCTTGTGGGATTTTGAGATCGAGTCCGGTCAGATCCTCGTCCATCTGCAGTTTCCGGAGAACATCCCACGCTCGCGGTTTAAGAGAGCCATCCAACTCCAGATTCCGGTGGAATTCCTTCGCGAGAACCACGGTCGCCATACTCGTCTTCCCCTCTGCCGTCTGTGGTCAACCCTGTAGAGTATCGTTGATCCGTCGACGAGGCCAAGCCCTGCGGGTCGAGAACTACGGTGTGTTCGTCACAGGCGGGAGGGTCTGTTGTCCGAATCGGGTACTGGTCCGGGAAGTTGGGAACGCCGGGCCATGACTGTGGTACAGGTCGAGGAGCTGCTGCTCCCGTCGGGGTGTACCGGGCCGGCTGACCTCATTGTCCGTCGTGGTCTCGAGCGGTGTCGTGACGTCGTCGACACGACAGAGGATCCTCTCAAGGATGCCATGGCGGTCGGGCCATGGTTCTTGCGTTCCATCGAATTGGCAGGATTTCGAGGAGCGGCCAACGGTTCGGGAGCTCCTGGTGCGACAACAGAACCGTTCAGACTGGACTTCCCGGCTTCCGCCGGACTCGTGGTGGTGCACGCGCCCAACGGCACCGGTAAGTCGACTGTCACTGACGCACTCGAGGTGGCACTCTTCGGCGGCACCGGAGGAGCCTCTGGCTTCAACCCGGATGATGCGCGAGGCGCCGTGGTTTCCCACTCGGGTCTCGTCGACTCGGAGGTTGGCGTCGTTCTGGAGAACGGCCGCGGTGACACGTTACATTTCGAGTGGAATGCTGGAGCGGGCGTCGAGAGCGCAATCGCCATCTGGAGGTCTGACACTCAGCATGAGGTCGAGATAACCCCCGGTGGCAAGTGGGCGAGCTCTGTGGCGTCACGTCGTCCGGTCGTCGGATACGACCATCTCACTCACCGGCTCAGGGCGGACAATGCCGTCGACATCGTGGAAGCGACGTTGGCGATGGGGGATGTCTGGTCGCAGTTGCGGTCCTTCTTGGACGAATACCTTGCACAAGCTGCGGCTGCGGCTGCGGCTTGGCAGCTGGCTCGAGCCCGCGTCGAAACAGCAGTAGCCGAAGTGGACGAGGTACTCGCACTCCGGTATCCGGACTTCGAAGTACCTCGGCCGGTCCGGTTGCCGGAAACTCCAGCGGAGGACGTCGAGGGCTGGTTCCATGCGGAGTTCGGTGACTGTGAAGAATGCATCGAACATCTCACCGTCGATCCCCAGCTTTCGGTGGATGTCGTGACGTCGATCGAGGCCGCCCGTACGGCGGTCGAGAAAAACATCCGCACCAAACGGGACAGCGGCCAGGAAATTTGGTCAGGCGGTGGCATCGAGGCATTGGAGATGTTGATCTCGCGGATCGACGCTGATCCGAATTCTGATTGTCCGATGTGCGGAGCCGACGGGGTACATTGGTCCGATCGGGCTCGTTCTGTGAGCAGAGGGCTGAGGTCGGTTCACGAAGAGTTCAACCTGACCCGTACGGAGCTCGCGCATTTGGGGCGACTGTTGGTCGAGCGCGTTCTACCGGTCCTACGACGAGCGAAGGGAATAGTGGCCCTTGAGTCGAGTGCGGTAAGGCTCGCTGAGCGTGTCGAGGTGCTGGTAGGACATGAACCGGCTGCCGAAGGTGACCTTGCGTGGACTATTCTGACAGGCTTGGTCGTGGACACGGAGTTCGCCGACAACATCGAAGACTTGCTGCAGGAAGTAGCGACATCAGCCTGGGAATCGGTGTGGACCTCGGAGCGGCGACGCAACTGTCGGCAGCTGGTCGAGGCGCACCGCGAGCATGGTGCGACTGCCGCTTCGGTCAGTGCTTGCGAGTCCGCGCTCCAACGACTGGCGAAGGCGTTCGACGCCGTTCACCGTGACAGGCGGGACGTATTGGAGCGTGACGTGCAGAGCTTGTTGCAGGTGTTGCTCGCCGATGCCGGCTTGGAGGGACTCGAGCTGGCTCCCGCGCCGAGCCTGACGACCGGTCGGGCACACAAGACCGGTCCGCGGCTGCGGCTGAACGGACACGAGGCTGGGCTCGGCGTACTTTCGGCGGGACAGTACAACGCCTTCGTGCTGTCACTTCTGCTTGCCGCAGGTAAGACCGACCCCTTCAGGTTCCTCGTCGTGGACGATCCTGTGCATGCACTCGACGATCTTCGAATCGATGCCTTTGCCGCGTTGGTGGAACGGTATGTCACCGAAGGACGCCAGATGGTGTTGCTGACACACGATGATCGACTCGTCGATGTGCTCCGGCTCAAAGTCGGGCAGGTCATCCTCCTCAAGTTGGGGCGAGATCAGCACAACAATCTTCAGTGTGTCGACTCCACACACCCTTGGCAGGTGCTCGTCGAGGATGCCTGGAGCGTTCTCCGGCGCGGTGTGGGGGGTGGTCCGAATCGGGTTCTGTCGGATGCCACTCTTGCGCTCCTGACGCTTTCGCTGTGTCGCCAAGCCATCGATGCGGTGTTGCGCGAATTCGTCCAGGAGGAAAGACGGTCCTCCGGGCGGGCACTGTCTGTACTGAAGGAGATGGACCAGGTATTCACCACTCGAGCCACGTTGAAGGTCGTGCGCCGCATCGTGCGGGCGGAGCACCCGGCGGTCGGGCTCATCGATGCGCTGCAGGCGGACGCCGGCTTTCTCAATGATCTCAATGCCGGGGCGCACGGCGATCCTCATCGCCTGGACGTCTCCGTGTCGAATCTGGAGGTTCGAGCGTCTACGACCGAGCGGTTCTGTCGGGATCTTCTCGCGTCGGCCGGTCGCTGATGTGGACACCGCAGCAAGGTCGCGACGAGTTCTCCGAAATCCGAGATCTCGATCGCATTCTGTTGATGAAGTGCGAACTGGTTCTATTGAGGATGCGGCTCGAAGCCTTGGCCAAGACCGCCGACAGCTCATTCTTCGCCACTCGGACCTCACGGGGCTCGATATCGTTGAGGCTGTGGGTTTTGATGCTGACCGTGCCGGAGCGGCGACGCCCTGAGGCGAGAAGGCTGGTCAGGTATGTCCAAGAGGTGTACCACCTCACGAGTGCGTACCTGCACGGTCGGCGGGCGGCGGTCGTTCCGCCGCCCGCCGAGCTCGCCGCGTGGACTGCAGGCGTGGACGCGCTGGAGCTTCTGGTGCGATCCGAGGAGCCGGACCACCGATGAGTCGGCGATTCAGAAACCTTCGAAGAAGCCGGTGCCGGGGTATCCCGGCTCGCCGATGAGCAGCGCGCGATCTAGGAACGTGTTGTTGGTCTCGCAACTGCTCTCGGGAAGCATCACGCATGCGTAGCACGCGGCGAGATTCAGACTGTCCGTGCCGGCAGCTTCTGCCTCCATACAGGGAGGGTCTTGAGAGCACCAGGAGATGCGTTCCATCGCGGCCCTCAGGCTTTCGCCGAGTCCGGTGTGCGTGCCTTGCGCCACCAGGCCGCCGAGACTTCCGGCGGAATCACTCGTGGCCGTGTACACGAGCAGTCCGACGCGCGAGTCCGACACGTAGAGGCGTTCCCGTAGCGACGCAGCAGGGTACCCGGCCTCGAGACTCCACTCGTTGATCAACGTGTGTGCGAGCGTGTGTGCGAGCACGAATCGCGCGTCGATCGGGGATCGGACATCCGTAATGCCGGTCTCGCCTCGGCGCATCGCCGAGTTGTGGAGTGCTTTCTCGTGACGTTCCTGAATCTTTCCTGCGCGGTGCCGCACCCGCTCGCGTCCTTCCCAGTCGGCGACCAGTGCTGCGTCCAGTGACAGAAAGACGCCTTCGCCGAGCACTTCTATCGCAGGAAGCCAATTCTTCTCGTCCCGTGCCAGCGAGGCCAATCGCTTCTTGTCCGCGACGGCGTCAGGCGGCTCGATTCGAGTGAAGGCCTCCAAGGCCCTTACTTCTCTGAGTCGCTTCACCTGCATGCTGCGTGCTATGCCACTGGGCAACAAGACTGACCGAGCGTCCGGTGAGCTTGTGCTTTCGAAGTCATCACCTCCATCGGACTTTGTCGTCCCGAAGTACAAAGGGTCGTACTCGGCCATGCGGAAGTCGTCGAAGGCCTCCATCGGAGCGACATCATCGCTGTCCACTGATTCTTCGTCGGCCAAAGCCTTGCGTTCCAGCACTGCTGCGACGATGTCCTTCGGGGCGAACGGTGACTCTTTGACAGCGGGCTGCGTGGCAAGAGCTTCCTCGGCGTTCGAGAGCAAGGCGAGCCCCTCGAGCCATGAAAAGTTCCGCTCGACGAACTTGTTGAGCGTGTTGGACCAAGGTGGAATCGATAGGGAAGACCTGTTGACTGCGAACCATGCAGCCGAGGAGCCGCGCTGTAGCGTTCGCACGACCTGTTCACAGCCGGCTTCCGTCGCGTGTCGGCCGAGCCATGGCCGTTTCCCTCGACAGGTGATGCCGAGGGCCTGCAGAGCAGTCTTGGCGAAGGCACCTTCCAAGGATTTGGTGTGACCGCACGAACAAGAGACAACTACCGAGCGCAGAGAAGCCGAGCTGCCGTCATTCTTCATCTGGAGGTTGTGTGGTCCTTCGCGGGGCTCGTTTTTCCTGTGCAGCCAATCCCAGTAAGGGAAATCATCAAGATGTCCATTTGGGCATGCGATGACAAAGCGCGAAGGAATCAGAGCGCTTCCGCAGCCGCATTTGTTCTTGCTTGGCGTGGCTCCGAATTCCCTGTATTCTTTCAAATCTTTGCACTCGGGGCAGGAATGCATGAGGGGAAAGCGTCGGACGCCGATTGCCTTATTCTGCTTCCTCTCTTCTGTAGGTGGCGGCCTGAATTCCTTGACGCCCAGACGGTTCTGCAGCCGAGGTTCGTGGATCGGTTGAGTGTCGCCGAAACGCCACTCGTCGAGGCCGCCTACAACGAACGATTGGTCCTCGATCGCCACCATGGCGCCGACGCCGTAGGTGTTGACAGCCTGTCCTCGACGGATGGAGCCGAGGCGAGGTCCGGAGGTTTTCTTCTGAGTAGTCGACTTTGAGTCGGGATTACGTAAGCCCATTTCAGTTCTCCAAGTCAAGACGCGTTTCTGCGTCCACGTCACGCAGGCTCCACAGGGTAGGTGTCGCGTACGTCAGATCGTCGTCCAAGAAAGTTCTCAGCAGTGCCGCATATGGACCCCTTTTCTGGACGCCATCGCGGGGAGGTGCTTCGTAGACGAGATTTCTGTTGAGTCGAGCCATCTCGCACCAGTCCTCGACGATGGCATCGATCTGGTCCCTGGTCGCATCGACCTCCTCCGGTGCGACGCGCGCTGCCCTGTCGAGAATCAAAATTTTGATTTCGTTCATCCGGTGACGATACTTCTCGATCTTTCTTGCATCTTCATTCTCGCGCAACTCCGGCACCAGTAAGCGTGCCAAACCCACGATTACGGCGTGTAGAGCGCGATCCCTGGCCCGAGCCGAATAGGGGGTGACGCTGGTCGATTCAACCTGTCGATAGAGTGCCGAATGGTAGGAGAGGAAGTTTTCGTAATGTGATCGGTCACGGGATCGAGCGGCGTTGAAGAGTGTCACCACGAGACCCGGATGCTTCCGTCCCACGCGGCTGGTCGACTGGATGTACTCTGCTGTCGTCTGGGGCTGCCCCATCACGGCCATCAGGCCGAGACGATCGACGTCCACGCCAACGGAGATCATGTTCGTGGCGAGAACGACATCGAGAGCGGCGTTGTCCGGAAACGCCAGCTCGAGCTCCTTCAACCTCTCCGGGATCTCCCCGGAATTGATCCGGCTGGTCAACTCCTCGACAGCATCGACGGAGCGCGGTTCCCGTTCGTCGTCGGTCAGCTGACCGATCCGCTCTCGGACGTCCGCGCGTACCTGTAGCTCGGCCGCGGCCAGCAAGCGAAGGCTGTTGAAATAGCCGATCAGCGTCCAGTACGCATCGCGTGTGATGTCGTCACCGTCGATGAGATCCGCATGATCGAGGAGTGAGGCGTATGCCCGAACGAGCAGGCTCGCCTGGCTGGTGCTCGGAGTGAGAAGCCCGACGTAGAGTCGACTCGCCTTCTTGGCAGGCGGCGACTCCACTGCGAACCATGAGTCACGCGCATCCAAGCCGGGAGGAGGGAACTGTGCAACCTCCCGGTCGAAAAGTTGTCGGGCCTGTTGCTTCGCCCGGCGGATCGTGGCCGTGGAAGCGATCACCTTCGGACGATCGGCGATCTCGTCGATCGCAGTTTCGTACAAGCCGGCGAGACTGCCCAGCGGTCCGGAAATGAGGTGCAGTTCGTCCTGGACGACCAACTCGGGAGGCGGCGTGTCCGGAAGGTCGCGGTTGAAGAGTGTGGCAACGTCACTTCGCCACGGCAGCCGCGCGAACTTGTCCGACGTGGCTATGACGAGCGTCGGGTGGTGACGGTAGATCGTCTGGTCCACTACGTGGACCGGGATTCCGTCCGCGAAGGGGCAGTCAGTGCTTCGGCAGCAGATGCGCAACTCCACATCGACGGTGTCGACCGTGTAGTCGTAAGCATCGATCTCTGTCCCACACCAAGGGCAGCTCCGCAGCTGAACCGGGTTCTTCTCGTGCACTTCCCTGCCGCTCCTGAGCTGGTCCAGTGACACTCCGGCATCCTGGAGATCATTGGGGGTCGCAGCTTTGCCGACCCACATGCCCAGTGATATTTCGGCTTCGCCCAGCCTGGCTTTGTTGCGATCCCTGAGCCGATCCATGGCGCAGATCAGTGAGGCTGCGCGCTCGAACTGCTGCAACGTCAGCAGTCGCAGGGTGTACCGCATGATCGCCGTGACGCCGGCGCCATGCTTCCCGTGACGTAGCCGTCGAAGAAATGTCGCGAAGGCGATCAGACCGAGATATGCCTCGGTCTTTCCGCCGCCAGTCGGGAACCACAGGAGATCCACGAGCCTTCTGTCTTCGTGGTCCGAGTCGGCCATTCCATCCAGACACTGCAGGAAGAACGAGATCTGAAACGGGCGCCATCGGCCGTCGAGGACGACCTTGCCCTGGCGGCCGTTCTTGATCCAAGCACTGCGTGCGCGCTGCTCGGCCATTGCTTCATTGGCGAGCCGGAAAGCCTCCATTGCCTGGCTGTCACGTCCGAGCAGACGGATGCCGCTCACGATACGTCGATGCGCCGTGACACATCGGTCGAGGTGTTGATCTGCTCGTTTCCGGAATCGCTCGTTCGACAGACGAGGAACCTCGGCACGACGTTCTTCTATCCAGCTCTCGTATGCGCTTGCCAGACGTCGAAGTGTCGCAATCAGTTGGTCGTCCGGCGCGGCCGCGATTCCCGACATCAGCAGCGCCTTGTCGTCGATGGCCGAGTTCGAATCGGTGAGCAGGACTTCGTGTGAGGGAACGAATGTCGTCGCAACCCTCGGAACCGTCATATGTGCTTCGTCCAAATCGACGAGAGCCCGTGGTGACGGCGGTTTCCATTCCCATTCGACCGAACACCCGTGGCCGACTGCGAATGTCGGCGCGAAGCGATGGAGGAGCCTGCTGCTCAATACCTCCTCTTCGTCGCCTCCCCCGGGCCCGGGGCGTTGGACAACCGGCCCTTCGATTTCGATGACCGGCTGGCAGAAGCAGTGCTGATCGCGAAGGGTGTTCCCATCCACTCGTTTGGTGTTCACCAAGGTCACGGTCGCGGCGACCACACCGCCCCGAGGCGGTCGTAGTCGGACCCTGCATTCGAGGTCGGGTGCGACTTCGAACCTCTCGTCCTGGGCAATTCCGGAGATCTTCACAACCTGCCGGAAAGTCGGGAGTCTGCGGCGTCGCCATTGCAAGTCGGTCGTGCCGGTGCTGCCTCGTTCTGCCCGTTTCGCCTCCGTCGGATTCCCGGAACGGTCGATCGGGTCGTAGACGCTCGCTTCGACTCGAATGTCGAAACTGTCCGCCTTGCTGAAGTCCATGGCAAACGTGAGACCCATGGATGACGGCGCCTGCAGGTTCGCCATCGCGACGCCCGTGTCCGGGACGTCGTCCTCCCTGTTGGCGGGTGAGACGTCCTGGTCGTCTTCCGGTCGAAGGTCAGTGCCCTGCCGCGGGAAGAGAACACCGCAGACGTAGGCCGTCCCCGGCGGGTCGGAAAGGACCTCGGTCTGCCCGCCTGCCGGTCCGAGGACGTCTTTGCGCAGCGCCTCGAGCAGCGCGTCGCGGAACCTGTAGTGCTCTTCGTAATCGGACATCAGCTCTCCCCTCTTGCCGAGCCTGGACCGTGAACCATGTTGCCGAGACCGCCGAGTCGCGGAATCAACCACACTCCGCCGCGTCCGAGGCCGGCTGCAGCTCCTGCTGCCTCACTGCCGGCGACGGTTTCGATCGTGTCGACGCGGATACCGGTGATCTTCTTCGGCCAGGAATGCACCTCCCCGACCCGGCGACGTGCATTCCTGTGCATGACTTCACGGAACTGCTTCGAAGTCGTTGCCACCGGACGATCTGCATGCATCACCAGATAGGGCGGACTCTCCCGTTGCCCCAGCGGCAGGTCATGGGCTCGGACGAGGACGACCTCGTCCCCAGGATGCACCTTGTCGGCGAGATACTCTTGCAGGCTTGGAGGATCGTCGACGAAGTCTTCCGTTCCCGGCGGGAGCACTCTTGCCACGTCGGCGCCGTCCGCTTCGAATGCCAAGCACTGGCGGGTGTGCCATCGGCGGCGCAACCACCTCCCGTCCGAATGGTCCTTCTTCATCGGCGCACCGTTGTCCGGAGTGTCGATGCGCATCACGAGATCGCGTGCCCTGGTCATGGCGACGTAGAGCATCCTCGCTTCTTCGGCTGCATCGTTACGGTCATGGGCCTGCTTGCCGGCAGGGCGCGCAACCAGAACCCTGTCGAACTCGAGACCCTTGGAGCGGTGATACGACGAGACCGTCAGTGGCGTATCCGGTTCGTCGAGCAATTCGTCCGGCAGTTTCTTCTGCCCTACGACCCGACGAAGGTCAGTGAGACGCACGACCCTGTTCCTCGTGTTGCCACCGGTGGCGCGGAGCAGTAGACGCCACAGCATTTCCGGGTCGGCTTTGTCGGGAAGTGCCAATGAAGCAGAGATATTCTCGAAGCTGCTCAAAGACAGGATATTCTCCTTGTGGACCGTGAACAACCGCCCGATCCACATCGGTACGACTCGCTCGGCCGCCGATCGTTGCAGCCGGTGGGCGATTCCGGCCGATGACAACGACTCGGCGACAACCAACGCCTGACCGTTGGTGCGGCAAAGAATTGCGGTCGTGGTACCGGGTTGACTGAGAACGGCGCGGGCGTACTCGTCGTCCAACGGGCCGAAATTGGTTGCTGCGTGCAACGCTCCGGTGATGTTCCGGAGACTCATGTCCGCATCCTCGGTGTAGGACCGTAGACTCGGACCGAACGGAAGTGCGTACTCGGCCGTCTCGCGTCGAGCGCGAAAGTTCTGCGTCAGCTCGAGCTTGGTCAACTTGTCTCCGAAGAATGTAGTCAGGTTGAGGAAGAACCTGCCTGTTTCCGTGGCGCGTTCTGCCGGATTTTCGATCTGGAACCCGTAAATCGCCTGTGCGGGATCGCCGACGACCGTGAACCCGCAGTCGAAGCGTTGAAGCAACGCTTCCACCATGCGCCTCCTCGCGCCGACGAGGTCTTGTACTTCATCGACCGCGACATGCCGGATTCCGTCACAGTACTCGTCGGCGTCGCCCTCCTCGATCATCTCGGTAGCCTTGCGGATGCGCTCCTCGAAAGAGTGACCGACCCAGGCGCCCTCGCTGTCCAAGGTCGTGAGCAGCTCCAGAGCCCACGCGTCGAAGGTGTGGGCACGAATGAATCGGATCGCGGAGTCACGATCGACGATTTTCCTCCGTAGTTCTCGTACCGCAGCTCTGGAGAACGTCAGGACCAGGATCTCGCCGGCGTTCAGCCCATCTGATACCAGTGTGTCCAACCTGCGGATCAGCGTATGGGTCTTGCCGGTTCCCGGTCCTGCGGTAACGAGAGTCATGGCGTCGGCGGGTCGGGAGACCACAGCTTGCTGCTCGGGAGTGAGGAATCTTGTCCGATCAGCGTCGTTCACCCCCGCCTCCACAGGTCATCGAGACCGGTGAAGGAAAGAGCGTTTTCGTAGTTGGTGATGTTGTCCTTCACGTCGAGGATGAGACATGAGCGTGAGCCACCGTTTTCCGGTCCGCGCAGACCTCGGCCGATCATCTGGATGTAGACGTTCCGGCTGTAGGTCGGACGTGCCACCACCACGGCGCGCGTTGCAGGAGCATCGAAACCTTGGGCGAGGACACCGTAGTTGGTGATCACCCGGATCCTGCCGCTTCGGTAGCTTTCGATCGCCTGCCGTCGTTCGTTGGATGGAGTCGCAGAGTCGATCGTGGCCGACGGGATACCGCGCTCGTTCAACGCGGCCATCATGAGCTTTGCGTGCTCGACCGACGTGGCGAACAGCAGGATCGGCCAATCTGTCGGAAGTTTCTCGACTTCGTCGATGATCCGCCTGTTGCGTGTGGCGTCGCTCGCCAGACGACGCTCGGTTGCTGTAGGGAGGTATTGCTGGAACGACAGCTGCATCCCTGCCAGCTCGGCCTCGTCGAGCTCGGTGGTTGTGCCTGCCAGCTCGCGATGCTCGATCTCCGCGAGCATGCCGAGCTTCTGCAGAGCTCGATACGGGTCTTCGTCGAAAACGCCCTGGTCGAGTCGGCGGCCGCCAAAGCGGTCGATGAGGCGCCTTGTCTCTTCGTCGTTGTAGTTCCGGAAAGGTGTCGCTGTGAGCCCGATCAACGGTCGCTCTGTCTTGTTGTGAGCGAGACCGAGCTGCCGGAGGATCCGGGTATAGGTCGGCGCAACCGAGACGTGGGCTTCGTCGACGATGACCAGAGCCGGGTCGAGCAGCCACTGGTAGTTGTCCGATGGCAGGTGTTTGTCGAGCTTTGCGGCAGTTGCGATGACGAGGTGAGGATTCGCCTGTACGGGCGAGGCGGAATGGCTTGCCCACAGTCTGCTGATCGTGAGCTTTCCCGGAGGTCCCACCTTCTCCCAGACGAACTTCCAACTCTGTACCGCCTGTTCGCAGAGCTCATCCGTTTGGGCGATCCAAAGGACCGGCTTGCCTTCAAGTCCCCGGTCCTTGATGACCCTGATCACGGATTCGACGGCCACACGAGTTTTTCCGGCGCCGGTCGGGAGGCAGAGCATGCCTCGCTGTGGTGTCGGCTCGCACAACAAATCGAACATGCGTACCGCCAGGCGTTCTTGATAGTCGTGCAGTCGAGGAAATTGGCTCGGTCCGAAGACTTCCTCCACGGCACTTCGGCCAGGCTCCGACCTGACACCGGCATATGCTTCCGGGAAGCGCATCTCGGCGACGAGCTCACGAGAAGCCGTGTCTCCGCGGAACTGGCGCGTGAGACGCGCTCGTTTTTCGATGTCCTTCGCGTGTGTCCTCAACAGTCGAGGGCCGTGCGCATTCACTGCAAGCTGTGCGAGTTTGCGGTGATCCGGTTCGACTCCGGTTTCCGTCTTCGTGTATTCGACAAGGCCGGAGGGTAATTTCCGCTTCAACTGTTCGGGAGAAAAAAGGATTTCGACCTTGTCTACGACGTCGTCGGCCTGGCTCGCGGCGCGGATCACGTCGCTTTGACGGTCTTGCTTGCGTCGTTCCAGGACCTGCCGACACACGTTGGGTCCGAGCCGCAGGTTCAGTTGCTCGTCGACTGCGCGGAGGACCTCGAAATCGTCCTTTGGTTGAAGCAAAAGAATCTTCTTGTCCTGGATCGCGACCTGAAGTGGTTTGTTCTTGGTCCCGTTAGGCGTGTTCGTCACTTCTTCCAGCTCGGTACAGCGGACCATGGACCACCCGTCGAGTTTCGGGATGTTGAGCCAGGCCAGATGCGGAAACTCCGTGAGAAGAGAAACAGGCTCGGCTTCTTCGACGTAGCGAAACTCCTTCTCGACGAGTTGGTTGGCGTCACGTAGATGCCAGGTCTCGACCATGAATCGCACAGTCGATTCGGAGGGGATCAAGGTCACGGGCACACTTTCCGCGACCAGAAGGTCATAGGTCGCGCGGTCCGCAGTCACCGCGACTTCGGCATCAGGGACCGAGCTGGACCATCGATTGCCCACTCGACAGCGGATGTTGCCGACGTCGGCCCCTGACTCGCTCTCGATCAGAAGTTCGTAGGCCTTGCCAGGGAACAGGTCGTCGGTGCTGGCGTCGATTTCTGCCAGGAGTGCCTTCCAATGTGTCGGTCCGAGCTTGCCGATGTCGTCCGGCAGCCCGAGCGCCTCCGCCACGGTCAAGGGAATCTCGGCGACGGGCAGAAGGTCTGCGTGGTCGCGCAGCTCCGGGCTTACGCACCGTTCCGCTGGGCGAAGCCCTCTCGACGTTTTGATACGGCCGTGCTCGTTCACCATCCACACCAACGGCGACCGGCATTGACGCCGTGTCGTCGACTGGCCGCCGACCTGATAGGTCCAGACAGGAACCACCGCATCCAGCGGCAAGGTCGCGATGAATGCTGCTTTTCCTGCGTCGCTGAGCTCCATCAGCAAACCCAAGGGGCCGGCAGGGTCGCTGCCCGAAGTGCGCACACCTCGGCGTAGCGGACGAGCCACTTCATCGGCGAGGCTTTTGATGTGCTCCTGCCACATGGATGTCTCGTAGTCTCGGAACCACGGTTCTCGACGAGGGTCGACGGAGCGACGGGCACGGTCCGAGAGACCGAGCTCGCGGAGAACCTGCCGATCCGGTGAATGGAAGGTGACGTCGACGGCGATGCCCTCGTCCCGGCTCCCGTCGCCGGGCACGACAGCACCGGGAAGCAGGCAATTCCCTAGAGGACGGAAGGAGCCTGACACCGTGCGGACGAACAATGATCCAGCAACGTCGTCGATGGAGTTGTGCAGTGTCGTCATCGTGGCCGTCGGGCCGGCTTGACGTGAGAGCTGCCAGAATTCCGTCCACCGGGAGTCGTCGTAGTCGTGGAACTTCTGATCGACGACCGCGGCGAACCTTCCAGGTGCGTCGGCCTCGTGGATGCCGAGGGCGTCGAGTGCGCCGGTCACCCCGAACTCGTCGACTACCCGGTTGTCGACATAGACGTTGGAGTCCTGCAGCGAGTCTTCGGATACACGCCTGAAGACGCTTCCTCGATGTGGAGCTACGTGGCCGTGCGCCTCAGTGAGAAGAATGCGTGCCTTCAACGCCTCGTGGCCCAAGTGATGATTGGAGGCGATCATGTCAGCAGCGATTCGCAGGGCAGCAGCCGAGGCGGCAGGAGTTCCGTCGGTGACCAACGCTTCGAGCCATTCGGACACGGTGGCGATCGGCTGTCGCGCAGCCGAGCAGATCAACTCGGCACTCGAACGGCGGAGCTTTGTCGTGTCCACGGTGTGATGCACCCAGTCGACAGGCCGTCCGGGGTAGGCGCGCCATTTCTCGAGCCATTCGGTCTTGATGTCCTGTGGGTGCAGTCTTACAACCGCGGGCAGTCGCATCGTGCCCTGCTGGTCCGGAAGGGATGGTCGGGTGACAGTCGCCTTCCAGATCGAGGCGACGAGGTCTTCGGCTGCCCATTGAGGTTCTTCGCGCCCACGTGCCGGAGCACAGTCAAGATAGGACGCCGGGTCTTCCGGGCGGCACAGGAGAGGAAAGGAATCGACGACCAGCGCCGCCATGGCGTCGATCATCTCACGGTTGAAGGCATTACCGTCGTACAGGTTTTGGCGGTCTTCGCTGGTTTTCCAAGGAGCGTTGGCGATCCCACGCAGGGTCGTACGGTACTTGGTCGGGAAGTAGGCCCAGAAGGTTCCTGTCGTGCTGCCCCGGCCCTTGCGATCAGGTACTGCCCAGGCGAGGTCGAGCTCAGGCCGGTCGTGCAACTCACCTGCAGCGTGCAACGCTACTTTGCTCGGCCGATGAATCCGATTGAACACCCTCCACGGAGCCGTCACGGTCGAGCCGTTGGCGGTTTCTTCTTGAATCTGGTACCGGTCGCCGTCCGCTCGCTGGAACAGCTGTCGACGGGAGACCTTGTCCGTGCGTCGGTCTTCCAGAGTCAAGGTCCCCACGTGTGGGGAGAAGAGAAGAAATTCCTTGGGGAACCTCGCCAGGTCGTTGGCCAGACTACTTACCGAACCGGGTCGTAGCGGAAGCCTGACTACGGTCGTGGCCCACGACATCAAGTCTGCGAGGAGCGGGTCCTCCGACATGGCGTCGTCAAGCGCCAACGGGCGGGCCATCCGCAGCACCGGAACACCCTCCACACTCGAATGGAGGGAACGCACTCGATCTTCGGCCCATTGCCGATCGAAGCCGAACGAGCCCGAGGTGCTGAAGAACTCAGGAGAATCGGAGACACTCAGCACCGACTTCACCCCCACACCGAACCGTCCGATCTGGCCGCCTCGCTTACGGGACGCGCTCATCCGGAGAATCGTGTCAGTGCCTTCGGGGGTGATCGGTGACCCCTGGTTCGCGCAGTAGAGGTGGCTCACCGTCAGCACGACGGCGATCTCGCCGCCGGGGTCCTGGCGTAGTTCGTCTGCGCCGTTTTGGACGAGCTCGTAGATTTGGCGGTCCCCGTAGCCGCCCTGCGTGATTCGACGTTCCGAATTGGCGTGCTCCTGGATGAGACCCGCGTCGATCCGGTAGGTCTCGAGTACTCGCTCCGATTGCTGGACCACAATGTCTCGGACGGTCGAGGGCGAGGGCCCGGGCTCACTCACGTGTCAGACCTCCGTCCGAAACGAGTGTCAGCGACATTTGCTATAGACGGAATCACTTGTGTTGCCCTCCCTGCGACAGCCGAACATGACAGAATATTCGGGCTGTCAACCCCCCTTGTTACGGTCTACGACGAGAAGTTGATCTGTTTGTGTCGTCGGCTGAAGTCGCTCTGCGCCGAGAGCAAGGACGGGCGTCGCGAGGCCACGAGAACCCTGTGCATCGGAGAGATGCGTACTCGAAGCGTGTCTTGGCAACAGCTTGATCAGTGTCGGTGCGGTTCTCGATGCCACCCCCACTGACCTTCGCAGGAGTAGGGATAGGCAGCCGGACTGTGCATGGAGAGCCGGCGATGGAGCGTTCCCGAGGACGGAAGCAGGATGGCTGACGCCAGCGTTCCCGATGTGTTCGAGCATGCCGTTCGTTTCGGTCGATATGGCGCTGTGGCGTGGGTGTGGCAGCTCCGTGCCTCAAGGTCGCACCGAGAAGGGCGGCTGAAGAACAACAGAGCAGTTAGCCGTGCGTCTCGACGTCAGTAGATCCGTGTCGGGCGGCCGCGGCGGCTGATCGGGCGCCAGTATTCCACCGAACGGACTCGCTGACGGTTCGCTACCGAACACTCCGTGATCGAACTTCGTCGCTAGGTCGGCCTGTGCTCCCGGCGAGTCGGGGAACCGAAGACTTGACGCCGATGACAGTGCGGGCGAGCCACACAGGGCGAGCAACGGATTTGTCCCAGGTGGATGGGGTGGGCCCGGAGAGACTCGAACTCTCACTGGCACGGACCTAAACCGTGTGCCTCTGCCAATTGGGCTACGGGCCCCAGTACCGCTCTGAAATCGTAGCGTGCGACACGTTCGGCGTTTCTCGGCGTGGCCGATGCCACCTCGGCGGGCGGCGTCCTCTAACGTGGGCTTCCAGCAAGTACGTCGCGGCGAGGAGGACACGTGGCTCGCGATCCCGAGACCATCGAGCGTGAGATCGAGCAGGCCAGGAACGCGCTGGTCGCCACGCTCGACCAGCTGGGCACGAAGGCGAACCCCGCGAAGCTCGTGGATTCCGCGAAGACCGGTCTGCGCGCGAAGCTGGACGAGCCCAAGGTGAAGTACCCGCTCATCGGCGGGGCGGTGCTGATCGGCGTCCTGCTGATCCGCAAGCTCCTGAAGTAGCGGCTCTCAGGAGGTCTGGGCCGCCTTGGCAGGTGTCTTGGCGGGCTCGGGCTTCTCCGCGGGCTTCGCCTCGTCGACGGCCTTCGGGAGTTCCTTGCCCTGGGGCACCGGGGGCTTGGCCTCGATCTTCTCCTTGGCCTTGCCGTTCGCCGGGGGAGGAACCTCGAGCGGTTCGATCTCCGGGAGCGTCAGCCTCGCCGTCATGTAGGCGGCGGTGAACTCGAGCGCACTGCCGTTGAGCAGGTGCACCACGGTCGACCGCTCCGGCGGGGACAGTTTCTCGACCAGCTGGTCCGCCCGGTCCCGTGCCGCGATGATGCCCGGCGCGCGACCGGTCAGTTCCTTGCCGGAGCCGCTGACCGTGACCTTCCAGTCGTCGTCCTCTTGGACGTACGACGCGGTGATCGGTTCGGTCATCCGCCTCACCCCTCTCCTCGCGAGCATGCGTCACTCTGTGGACCTCGCCACGTCACCGTCATGACGCCACTTTCGGGTGGTGGCGCCCCCTCCTGACGGAGGTCGCGAAGGTCCATCAGAGTTTCTACAGTGTCATCGATACAGTAGGACAACTCTGTGTCACAAGACACTGGCGGCAATGTGCTCTGAGTGACGACCGAATGGCCTAATGCACGCGCATCTTCACGGTCGCTTCAGCGGGCCCTCGCGGACAGGCCCGACCAGAGCACGTCCATCGCGTATCCGGTGGCCATTTCGGGGCTGACGTCCTCGTGTCGCTCGCACCAGATCGCCAACCGTTCGCACGCGCCGACGACGAACTCCGCGGACGCCTCGGCGCGCAGGTCGTCACCCGAGTCGAAGTAGCCGCTCATCAGCGCGGCGATCAGGTCGGTCTGCTGGCGCCGGGTCTGCTCGATTTCGTCGGCGGCGCCGGTGCCGATCAGCGCCATCTCGTGGCGGAGCAGCGACCAGGCCTGCCGTCGATCCCGGATGAAGACGAAGAAGGCGAGCAGCCCGCGCCTCAGCGCGTCCTCGGCGGACGTCGCGCCGACGATCGACCGTTCGGTGACCTCGCGCAGCGCCGCCCGCGACTGCTGGATGCAGGCCAGCAGCAGCCCCTCTTTCGAGTTGAAGTACTCGTAGAGCATCGGCTTGGAGACCCCGACGCGCTCCGCGATGTCGTCCATCGACGCCGCGGTGTAGCCGCGTTCGGCGAAGACTTGCTCGGCGATCTCGATCATCTGCCGTTCGCGCTCTGCTCGTGGCATGCGTTTGCGCTTCGCCGTCGTCACCACAACACTCTACCGAAGGTAACCTACTTCAAGTAAGGTGAACTCTCGGTAACAGGTAATGTGAGCGAGAGGTCGGGTCATGGGCAACCGCACCGAGACCGGTGTCGTCATCGTCGGGACCGGCTTCTCCGGTCTCGGAATGGCCATCCAGCTGCGGAAAGAGGGCCGCGAGGACTTCGTCATCCTGGAGAAGGCCGACGACGTGGGCGGCACGTGGCGGGACAACACCTACCCCGGCTGCGCCTGCGACATCCCTTCGCACATGTACTCGTTCTCGTTCGAGCAGAACCCCGGCTGGTCCCGGGCGTACTCGCCGCAGCCGGAGATCTGGCGCTACATGCGCGACGTCGCCGCGAAGTACGACCTTCACCGCTTCATCCGCTTCGGCCAGGAGATGACCGGCGCCCGCTGGGACGCCGACGAGAACCGCTGGCACGTCGCGTCGAAGTCCGGCGAGGATTTCGTCGCGCCCGCGCTGGTCGCCGGGGTCGGCGCGCTGCACCTGCCGCAGATCCCGAAGCTGCCTGGCATCGAGCGGTTCAAGGGCCGCGCGTTCCACTCCGCGCAGTGGGAACACGACTACGACTTCGAGGGCAAGCGGGTCGCCGTCGTCGGCACCGGCGCGAGCGCGATCCAGTTCGTGCCGCGGATCGCGAAGGACGTCGCCGAACTGACGCTCTTCCAGCGCACCCCGCCGTGGATCATGCCGAAGCCCGACCGCGAAATGCCGGAAGCGCTGCAGAAGGCGTTCGCCTCGGTGCCGTTGCTGCAGCGGGCCTTCCGCAACGTCCTCTACTGGGGCCTCGAATCCCGTGCGATCGGCTTCAACGGGCAGCCGTGGATGATGAAGATCGGCCAGCGCATCGCGAAGCGCAACATCTTCAAGGCCGTCAAGGATCCGGAACTGCGCCGGAAGCTGACACCGGACTACACCATGGGCTGCAAGCGGGTCCTCGTCTCCAACGACTACTACCCGGCGCTCGCGCGGGAGAACGTCGACGTCGTCGCCGAAGGCGTGAAGGAGGTCCGCGAGCACAGCGTCGTCGACGGCGCCGGCGTCGAGCACGAGGTCGACGCGATCATCTACGGCACCGGATTCCACGTCACGGACGCCTTCGACGATCTGGAGATCATCGGCCGCGACGGGCGCAACCTCGGCAAGGAGTGGTCGGCCGAGGGGATGCGGACGTACCAGGGCATCACCGTGTCCGGGTTCCCGAACCTGTTCTTCCTGCTCGGCCCGAACACCGGGCTGGGGCACAACTCCGTGGTGTTCATGATCGAAGCGCAGATCTCCTACGTCGCGCAGGCGCTGCGGCTCGGGCGGGGCAAGGCGCTCGACCCGCGACCGGAGGCGCAGGAGCGGTTCAACGGCGAGATCCAGCGCAAACTCGCCAAGGGGATCTGGACGCAGGGTGGCTGCAAGAGCTGGTACCTGGACGCGAAGGGCGTCAACCGGACTATCTGGCCCGGCTTCACCTGGCGGTACTGGCTGGACACCCGCAAGGTGCGCCGCGAGGACTACGACCTCCTCGGCTGAGGAGGGAAAGAGGGAGGGTCCGTGAAAGCCCAGATGGGGGGCAAGGCCTTCACGGACCGGGGAACGCCGCGCTCATGAGGGGTTGAGCCGGCGAAGCCTTCCGATGAGATCGACGGTGGGGATACGGCAGAGTTCGGCCATCCGTTCCAGCGCCGCGAAGTCGAGATGGACTTCGGCGGATCCGCTGTCGGCCGACCGCTTGAGCCGATCGTCCGCCCACCGTCGCAGGGGGAGCAGTTCCTCCTGGTCGTCCTTGATCACCAGGCGCAGATCGATCCGGACCCGGCCAGGTTCGTCCACGAACACCCGGCGATGCACCTTGGCCAGCAGATCCTGTGGCAGCTCGTCCATCGCGACGCACAGTTCGACCAGCCGCACCACGGAACAATGCCGGGTGCCCAGCTCGTAGGTGGCCAGCGTCTGGAGCGAGATCTCGCTCTGCAGATGCTGGTTCAGTTCCTTGCGTGTCCAGCCACGTTTACGGCGGAGCTTGCGGAGCTCGTCTCCGAGTATCCGCTGATAGCTCTCAGCGTCGATCAGCACTCCCCGACCCCTGCCTTGCCAACCCTGCTCCCACCGCTCACCCCATGTGACAAAACCTGGGACGAGCGCACTCACGTGTATGAAAGTCGGCAGGTGGTCCGCTCTTACGCGGTTTCGAGGGTGCTTTTCATGCCAATTTTGACGTACTGGGCCGAATGGGTGAATAATGCCCCGCCCGGCGAGGGCGTCAGTTGACGCAGGGCACGCCTTCGGCGGTGATCGGCTTCTCGTCGGACTGCTCGGGCGGCGGGGCCGCGGCCGACGAACCGGCGGCGTTCTGCGAGGAGCCGGAGCCCTGAGCGCCGCTCGCCTGCTTGAAGTCCGAGCCGAGGAAGACCATCACGCGCCCGGCTTCGACGCTCTTGTCCTCCTGGACCGTCGGGTCGCCACCGAGTTCGGCGGCGACGGCCTGGCCCGCCGCCTTCTGACCCTTGGCGACCCAGATCACCGTCTTCTTGCGCGCGCTGGCGGTGGCCGTGTCGCCCGCGGTGAAGCCCTTGTCGACGAGCTGCTTCAGCACCGTCGAGGCGAGGCCGTCCCGGTTCGTGGAGTTGCGGACGTCGACTGTGATCGCCTTGTTGGCCGACTCGGTGGGCGCCGGTGCCTGCTCGCCGGGCTGCGGGCCCGCGAGCCCCTGGACGAAGTCCTTCACCTGTTTCGGGTCGACCTGGATGGCGACGCCGTCGTTCGGGGTCTTGTACTCGATGTTGACGATCGGGATCGTCCGGAACTCGAGCTGACCGCCGGTGAGGCTCTTCATCTGCTGGGCGAAGCCGAAGACGTCCCAGTTCTGGTTGAGCACGACGGACTTCTTGATGGCCGTGATCAGGTCGTTCAGCTTGCCGGGGTTCGCGAGCGTGCCCGCCGAGAGCACCTTGCGCGCCATCCCGGCCATGAACACCTGCTGCCGGACGACCCGGTCGAGGTCGCCGCGCGGCAGCCCGTGGCGCTGCCGGACGAAACCGAGGGCCTCGACACCGGAGATGGTGTGCGGGCCCTTGGTGAACTTCGCGCCGGAGAACTGGTCGTTGACGTCGTCGTTGAGGCAGACGTCCACCCCGCCGATGGCCTGGGTGATCTCGCTGAAGCCCAGCAGGTTGATGGCGGCGTAGTTGTCGATGGTCGAGCCGGTCAGCTGCTCGACCGTCTTGATCAGGGTCTTCGCCCCGGCCTCGTTGGCCTTCTGGTCGAGTTCCTTCGGGTCGGAGACGCCGTTCTCCTGCTGCTTCTTGCGCTCGTCGAGCATCGCGCGGGCATACGCCGAATTGATCTTGTGCTTGCCGAAACCGCCGGGAATGTCGACGTAGGAGTCGCGCGGCAGCGAGATCGCGACGGCCTTCGAGCCGTCGTTCGGGATGTGCACGAAGATCAGCGAGTCGGTGTTCAGTTCGCCGTCGGCCTGCCCGGCGCGCAGCTGGGCGAGGACCTCCTTGGACAGCGGGTTGCCCTGCGCGTCCGTGCGGCTGTCGAGTCCGACGAGCAGGATGTCGCGGGCGCCGTCGGCGGGCTTGTCGCCCTGATCGGCGCCGATGCCGACGTTCGCGAACGTCAGGCCGTCCATCGCGGCCCACGCGTAGCCGGTCAGGCCCATCACCAGGAGCGAGACGAGGCCCAGCGCGATCTTGGGCCCGCGGAACGACCGCCTGGGGGCGCGCCGGGGTTCCGGGCGCCGGGGCGGCGGCGCCGCGGCCTGGCGGGCGGGTGCCGGGCGGGCTCCACGAGGCGGGGCCGGGCGGGAAGGAACGCGTCCGGGCGCGTCCTGCCTAGGCCGGGCGGGACGTCGATCCCCATGCCCATTCCGAGGCGGGTACTCCACGCGGTCTGCTCCTTCTCTCCGGTACCGGTTCTACGGTCTTCTCAAGGGACGCATGGTGCCTGTTGCGGGTTGTCGCAGGATTACACATCCCCCCGAAGATGTGGCACGCACCACCGGTTTGCCCTCAATGGTACGGAGAAGGCCAGGTCAGCGCTGTACGGCTCGCGCCGGGACCAGCGTGGCGGCCGCCGCGAACATCGCGACGACGATCGTCGCGACCGGCAGCGCGACGGACGCGGCGCTCACCTGATTGCCGTCGAGGGCCCCCATCAGCGGCGGAGCGCACGCGACCGCACAGACCAGCCAGGTCCCGGTCATCCGGCTGGTGCCGTTCCGGACGGTGTGCAGCAGGTACACCCCGAGTAACAGGTTGACCAGGCTCTGGACCGGCCCGAGCCGCAGCCCGAGGAGGTCGGCGTCGGCCGACGCGCCGCCGAAGCGGGTCAGCGCGAAACCGAACACGCCGAGCATCGCGTACGCCATCCCGACCGTCGCCGCGGCGCGGCAGAACACCGCGGCGCGCAGGCCCGGTTCGTCGACGGCCCGCTGCTGCGGTCCCGAATGACGTTCGAACCACCAGAAGACGAGCGCGGCGGGGACGGCCAGCAGGGCGAGCGCGAGCAGGACCCTCGGCCTGGCGAGCCAGCTGAGGCCGTCCACGACCGGTCCTGGCAGGTAAACGACCGCCACGAGCAGCAGCATCGCGGAGAGGAAGCCGAGGTAGAGGCTCATCGGGGCGCGGAGGACGAGGCGGGCGGTGGCGGCGACAACGGGACTCTCGCCGAGCCGGGCCAGCGGCCGCGCGAGCAGTCCGAGGAGCCCGAGCTGGACCAGCCCGAGCAGGAGGACACCCCACGGCGGGCCCGACAACGCGGCCGGGGCGCCGGGGCCGCCGAGCAGCATCGGCCCTTCGCCGAGGACGGCGACCGCGAGCCCCAGCCCGGCGGCGCCGGTGAACGCCGTCGCCAGGAGCGCGACACGCGGCGGCCGGACTCCGTCGGCGTGGGCGAACGCCAGCTGCTGGACGAACAGGGCGAGGAACAACGTTTCCGCGTAGCGCGGGATCGCCGAGCCGGACCACTGCGCCGCGGCTTCGCTCGCCAAGGTCAAGGCCAGCAGGCCGGCGACGGAGGGGGTGCGCGTCCGGCGATACAGCGCCAGCAGCGCCGGCGCGAGGACGACGGTCAGCAGGAAGACGCCGAGCAGCCACAGCGGGTGCAGCGCGATCCGCATGACGGTGGCGTTCGTGCCCGTCGGGATCCCCAGCACCTCCAGGGCGAGCGGCACGACCAGCGCGACGACGGCGAAGATCAGCGCGGGGCGCAGGAGCGGGCTGGCGCGGTCGGCGAGGTACTGCGGATAGCGGCCGCCGGTCGCGCGGATCGATCGCCAGCCCGCCTCGTTGATCCGGCCCACCGCGAAGAAGATCAGCGGGCAGAGCTGCGCGAGCCAGGTGAACGGCCACAGCGACCGCTCCGCCGCGCCTGCCCAATGCGCGAGCGCGACGGCGGATTCGCCGAGCAGCATCAGCACGACCCCGGCGACCCCGAGCAGGGCCCATCGGCCGACCGGGACCACCGGACGCGGCTCGCGGGGCAGCGTGACGACGGTCCGGCGGGTGCGGACCCAGCCACGGAGGCGGAACACCAGCAGCGCGCCGATCACCAGCACCCCGACGATCATCGGGCCGAGCGGGTCGCCGACCGGCGGCCCCCAGCGCTGGTGCCAGGAGTTGAGCACGAGACCGGCGGTGTAGAGGGAGGCGACGACCTCGCAGGTGCCGCGCGAGTCCATCGGGTTGAGGGCGCAGGCATGGTGCATGTCGGCGGAGAGCCGGTCGTCGAGCGTGGACCTGGCGTCCTGGCCGAGCGGGTGCCCCTTGCGTTCGGCGTAGCGGAGGATGTCGTAGCCCAGGTCATGGGCTTTGCAGGGGACGGCGTAATCCCACTTGGTGTTGTCGTCGCCCCAGGGCGCCGAGCAGCCGCCGTCGGTGTGGACGGCGCGTACGGTGCCGTCGCGTGCCGTCATCACGCCGGGGGTGATCCCGCTGACCGCGGTGAAGTCGGCGGGTAGTTCGGCGATGACGTTCTCGACCCGGCCGGGCCGTACCAGCGCGTCGACCGCGTTCTGGGCGGCGAGGAGGTCACCCGTCGGTGGTCCCTGATCCGGCGGCGAGGCCGGCCGCGACGCGATCAGGCCGAACCCGAAGACCAGCACGGTGACCAGCAGCAGCCAGCCCGAAGTCGACCACGGCCGCCGGATCCTGGCGGGCTTCCGGTCGGCGTCGGCTGTCGCTGGCATGGCGTCAAGGGTGCCATCCGCCGATCGGGGCCGACATCCGGATAACCCCCGGGATCACCCACCGGGTGCCCTGATGGTGTGGCGCGTTCAGTCCTCTGGAGGCGCTTGCGTCAGGTCTCGGCGGTGGGCGGCGGAGGAGCGGGCCGGTCCAGATCCTGGGCGAACCGCACCTGGTTCCGACCGTTCTCCTTGGCCACGTAGACGGCGGCGTCGGCGGCGTGCAGGAGTTCCTCCAGCGATTCACCGTGACGAGGGAACAGAGCCGCCCCGATCGAGGTAGTACGGCCCGCGATGGTGACGCGACTGCCCCGTTTGTCGGTAGTCACTATATGCAGTTCGGCGATAGCGCTGCGCACTCGCTCGGCGGCCAGTTTCGCGGCGGTTTCGTCGATATCCGGGAGAAGCACGAGGAATTCCTCGCCGCCGAACCGGCCGATGACGTCGGCGGGCCGGGTGACCTCGTCCAATTTCTGTGCCACATCGCGGAGGACGTCGTCGCCCGCGGGATGTCCATATGTGTCGTTAATCCACTTGAAGTGGTCGAGATCAATCATCAGAAGCGCAAGGTTGTCGTCCGATCGGGCGGTCCTTGCGAGCGCCCGATCGGCCGACTCCGACCATCCGCGCATGTTGAGAACACCGGTTTTCGGGTCCGTCCGCGCGTCGTTTTGCAGTTGGTCGATCTCGGCGAGGCGATTGAACACCACCGTCACCACGGCCATCACGATCACCATCGGTGGCATGATCAACAGCAGTACCGCGGTGACCGCGCCGAGGCCGATCGTGATGGCCTCCAGCAGGTTGTCCGCCGCGTTGCCGAGCACGGTCGAGAGCGACGGCCGCTTCGACGAGCCGATCGCGAGGATGCCGCCGATGTAGGCGATCTGCACCGCCTCGAAGACCATCCCGGTGACGATCAGGACGCCGAATTCGCCGAGGGTGTCCCAGCCGGAAATCCGTCCCCATTCATGCGGCCCGAACGCGGCGAAGGTGAGTGACGCCAGGGTCACCGAAACGCCGTGGGTGACCGACGAGAACACGAAGTTGTGCGCGGGCCGCCGGGCGATGAACCAATGCTGGATCCGGACGAGCGCGATGATGGAAAGGGTCAGTGAAAGCGGCAGGATGACCGCGGCCGGAAATGTCCATACGGCGGTGAGATCGATGAGAACGGTGCGGCTTCGATCACGACGCCTTTCTTCCTGTCGCTGAGTGAGCTGAATATGCGCCGTGGCGCCGATGGCGAGAATCGCGAAACGAACCCAGTCCGTTCTTCCCGGATTCGTGGAATTCATCGTGGCGACGACCATGATCGCCACTCCGATCGCCTCCATGGCGAAAAGGAACGCGATGAACCGTTTCGGCCGCTGCCACAGCGCCCACGCCCTGGGATCGTAGGGATGGCGCGGCGGCGGTTCCGCCTGGTCACCTTCCGGGCTTGTCTGCCCGCGTTCGGTCACCGGCACACCGTCCGCCGTGGCGGCCGTCCCCGCCTGATCGTCAAGGTCGCCGGTGCCGTCGCCGTGCTGGCGGCGGTCGCCGGTCTCGGCTGGCAATTGCTACCTCTTTTCCGCGCGGATGGCACGGCTGAGTAATCTCACCGGTACCGACTGATACACCGTTCGTATTCCACGGCCGGTATCATCCCATCGCATCAGTTGTTCGACACCGGCGAGGGTGCCCGCGAACACCGACCGGAGGTGGCAATCGTGTCCCGTGATTTCTGATCTTGACAGCTGAATGTTTTTCGAGACGCGTCGTGGAAGGGGTGACCGATAGTGTCCAGTCGTGACTTCTGAGCCCGGACAGAGTATTAGTTCGCAGCAACGAGGTGGCCGGGAGGTGTGTGACCGTGTCGAGCCGTGACTTCTGATCGAGAGCCGTTTCTTTTCGCCCGTCTGTCGAAGGCCCAGGTGCCGAAGCAGTGTCCCGTCGAGATTTCCGAGTACGAACCCGCCGGGCGGCCGTGCCGCCCCAGGGGTCGTCCAGTGTGGATTCCTCATGACAGCAACGGTTCCGGGCTGGATCCGTTGATGTGCCCCCAGCTGAGCGCGACCATGACGGCCAGCAGCAGGCCGACGACGCCTGCCAGCGCGATGGCCGAGGTCGCCGCCCCGAGCCGATCGGCGGCGAGCCCGCCGAGTCCCGCCCCTATTCCTTGAGCCACCCGCAACCCGGTGCGGTACACCCCGCCCGCGCCGCCCCTGAGTTCGTTCGGGACCCAGGTGATGAACGTGGCGCTCACCGTGATCAGGTACGCCCCCGCGGCGCCCGCCGCCGCGAGCAGGAGCAAGGCCGGAATCAGTCCCGGCTTGAACGCGAAGGCGATCAGGGCGACCATCGGCAGTGCCGCCAGCACACCCAGCAGCTTCCGCCGTTGTTCCGCGGAGACGAATTTGGACAGCAGGAACGCGCCGATGACGAAGCCCAGCGGATCGGCGGCCAGCAACCAGCCGACGGCTTGTTTCCCCACGCCCATCTCGGCGGCCAGCGGCGCGGCGAGCCCTTCGGGGATGACGGCCAGGCCGACCAGCCACGAGAACCAGACCAGCACCCGCAGGTGGCGGTTGCCGAACACCTGCTTCACCGCGCCGAACCAGCTGCCGGTGCCGTCGGAGGCCGCCGCCCGCCGCGAGACGGAGAAGCGGACCACGGCCGCGCTCAGCAGGAACGTCGCGGCGTCCAGCCCCAGCGCCCAGCTCGCCCCGACCTGTGAAACCAGCAGACCGCCGCCCGCCAGGCCGAGCAGCATGGCGGTGTTGGTCGAGATGCCCCGGATGTCCTGGCTCTTGAGGTAGAGGTCGTCGTCGGTGAACACCTCGCGGGTCAGCGCGTTCTGCGCGGCGTTGCCGGGCGCGTTCGCGAGCCGGGCCAGCACCACCAGCCCGCACAGCAGGGCGAGCGGCGTGCCGGGGATCGCCATGATCCCGATCAGCACCGCTTGGAGCAGGGACGAGTAGACGAGGACGGTACGCCTCGGGTAGCGGTCGGCCAGCTGGGAGAGGCCGAGGCCGCCGGCCAGCGCGGGCAGGAAGGTCAGGGAGTAGACGACCGCCGAGAGCAGCGCGGAGCCGGTGCGGTCGTAGACGAGGATCGCCAGCGCGACGATGGTCAGCTGGTCCCCGATCAGGGACTGCACCTCGGCGAGCCAGAGTGCGCGGAACTCGCGGTTCGCCAGGGCGGCGGTCATCCGCGGCGCCGCGTTCGTCTTCACTCCGTGACCACCTCCCCCCGATCGGGTGAACTTCACTCCCTCGCATTCTTGCCTGCCTTGTTACGTGGCCGACGAGGGAGTCACAGTTAATGTCCCGCCGAACAACGTTCAGTATGCCTCCGGCTACAGGGAGACGAACAGAAGACCAGCGAATCCTTCGCCTGTTAGGCCGATCGAGCTACGCCGTCTGACCGGTGAGTGACGCCGCTCTGACTCGTCCGCGGGTATCTGCGCGCCTGTCGCCCCGCACTCGCTCGGCGCAGCCCGCCCGCCGTTCAGCGCCGCCCGAGTCCCGGTTGGGCCGAATGGGCCAACACTGAGTAGAGACCGGCCTGGAGGTGGAGGCCGGCCGGGCCAAAGGGGTGAAGGCGATGAACGGTTTGCTCGACGACAAAGCCGTCGTCGTGACCGGGGCGGGACGGGGCCTCGGCGAGGCGTTCGCGGTGCACGTGGCGAGGGCGGGCGGGGCCGTCGTGGTCAACGACATCGACGTCGCGCTGGCCGAACGGACGGCGGAGAACATCCGCCGCTTCGGCGGCAGAGCGGTCGCCAGCGGGCACAGCGTCGCGGATCCGAAGCAGGCGCAGGAGATCGTCGACCTCTGCCTGGCCGAGTTCGGCGCGATCGACGGGCTGGTCAACAACGCGGGCCTGAACTACGAGGCGTTGCCTTGGGAGGACGACGTCGAGCAGGCCCGCGAACTGGTCGAGGTGAACGTCCTCGGCGTCATGTACACCGGCCTCGCCGCGATCAAGGCGATGGTCGCGCGGGGAAAACAGGGCTCGATCGTCAACATCTCGTCCGGGGCTTCGCTCGGACAGCGCAAGCTCGGCGTGTACGCCGCCAGCAAGGGCGCCGTCGCTTCGCTGACCTACTCCTGGGCGCTCGACCTCGAGGAGAGCGGGATCCGGGTGAACGCGGTGTGCCCGCTCGCGCACACCCGGATGGTGTGGAAGTCCGAACGGTCACTGCGCTCCTGCCCGCCGGACCGGACGCCGTCGCGGATCGCGCCGGTCGTGCTGTTCCTGCTCGGCGCCGGATCCCACGGGATCACCGGGCAGATGATCCGCTGCAACGGGCCGCAGCTGCACGTCATGGGACAGCCGTACCTGAAGCAGCCCATCCTCGAGCGGCCGGTGTGGGACACCGAGACCGTGCAGCGCGCGTTCGACGAGGTGTTCAGCGCGCACCTGGAGAACTACGGCCTCGAAAAGCGCGTCCCGCCCCGGCTGCGCAAGTGGACGGAGTCGACCCGGACCGCTTGACCGGCCACTTAGCCGACGACGAACGGCAGTTTCGCGGCGAGATCGCCCAGTTCGGCCTTCTCCGCGCCGGTCGGCTCGCGGCGTCCGGTGCCGACCAGCAGCGCGTCCGTGTCGGAGAACGACGCCGGGAACTTCTCCCCGGTGCGCTGCTCCAGGATCTGCCGCGTCTTCGCGAGGCTGTCGGCGGCCGGCCCCGCGAGGTGCGGCAGGTGCGCGACGAGGTCGAGGTGGTGCAACGTCCACTCCAGGACGTACGCGGCCAGGTAGTCGCCCGCGGACAGGACGATGTCGCGGGTGGCGACCCGCATCCCCGGATCGGCGAGGCCGGCGGCCCGGCCCGCGGCCGAACCGACGTCGTCCAGGTGGAACTTGAGGAGCCGGGGCTCCTGGTACGCGGCGGCGAGCCGCACGATCAGCGCGTCGAGGTCGTCTTCGCCGGTGGGCGGCCGGTCGGTGACCTCCCAGTAGGTGACCGCGTCGCGCGTCGGTGCCGTTTCGGCGGGGGTGGCGAGAGTGATCAGGACGTCCTGGGCGTCGATCACCAGGTGACACACCAGGTCCTGGACCAGCCAGCCCGCGCAGCCGGACGGCTTGGTGAAGTCTTCGTCGGGGGTTTCGGCGACGGCGGCGAGGAGCGCCGCCCAAGAGCGGGAGAAGAGATCCACGGCGGCAAGTTAGCAGCGGCGGCGCCCTGACGGCGACCGCTTTGTGCCGGGTGGCGCCGCCCGGGTGTGGGGCGCGCGCGTGACATGAAAGGCCCGTTACTTGCAAAATTTGCAAGTAACGGGCCTTTCATGTCAGCGCGCGTACCCCGGGTCAGGAACCCGCGGCGGGTGCCGGAGCGGAGGCCTCGTAGAGATCCGCGATCGCCGGCGCGTACCGGTCGTTGATGATCCGCCGCTTCAGCTTCAGCGTCGGGGTCACCTCGCCGCTTTCGGGCGTCCACGCCTTCGGGATCACGTGGTACCGCTTGATCTGCTCGATCCGCGCCAGCCGCGCGTTCGCAGCCTCGACGGCCTTCTCGATCTCCGCGCGCACCTGCGCGTTGTCGGCGAGCGATTCGCCTTCGGTGAGCTGGATGCCGTTCGCGGTCGCCCAGCCCGGCGCGATCTCGTCGTCGATGACGATCAGCGCCGTCACGTACGGCCGCTTCTCGCCGATCGCGACGGCCTGCCCGATCAGCGGGTGCTCCTTGAGCAGGCCCTCGACCTTCGTCGGCGCGATGTTCTTGCCGCTCGAGGTGATGATCAGTTCCTTCTTGCGGTCGGTGATCGTGACGAAGCCGCGTTCGTCGATGGTCCCGATGTCGCCGGTGGCGAGCCACCCGTCGGCGTCGATGTCCGGTTTGATCGAGCCGTCCTCCTGCAGGTAGCCCAGGAACACGATCGGGCCGCGGACCAGCAGTTCGCCGTCCTCGGCGACCTTCACCTCGATGCCTTCCAGCGGCTTCCCGACCGAGCCCGCCTTGAACGCTGATGGCGTGTTCGACGTGACCGCGCCGGTGGTCTCGGACAGTCCCCAGACCTCCTGGATCTCGATGCCGAGTCCGGCGATGAAGTACAGGATCTCCACCGGCAGCGCGGCGGCACCGCTGGTGGCGACCTCGATCTGGTCCAGGCCCAGCATCGCCCGCACCGGCGCGAGCGCGGCCGCGTCGGTCTGCGCGATCTTCTCCGCCAGCTCCGGCGGGACCTCTTTGCCGTCACTGCGCAGTTTGTAGCCCTGTTGCAGCAGTTCGTTGGCGCCGAGCAGCCCGTTCCGCTTGTCCTCCGGCAGCGAACCGAGCAGGTTCTTCAGTCCCGCGACCATCTTTTCCCACACCCGCGGGACACCGAAGAAGCTCTTCGGGTGCACCTGGCCCAGCGCTCCGACGACGGTGGTCGGGTCGCCGACGGTGTGCACGTGCCCGGCCCACACGATCGGCATGTAGATCGAGATTTCGCGTTCGGCGATGTGCGCGAGCGGAAGGTACGCGATGTTCGTGGCGTGCATCGGCGACTCGTGCAGTTTCTGGACCGCGATCGCCTCGTAGATCGCGTTCCGGTGCGACAGCACGACACCCTTGGGTTCGCCGGTGGTGCCGGAGGTGTAGATCATCGACAGCGGGTCGTCCTGGCCGATCGCGGACCACGTGGTCTCGAACGCCGACGGGTCGGCCGCGTGGGCCTCGGCGCCCGCCGCGCGCAGCTCCGCGAACGAGAGGAACCGTTTGTCGTCCGCGGGGACCACGGACGCGTCGAGCAGGACGATGTGGCGCAGCGCGGGCAGGTCGTCGAGGATCTGGGACCAGCGGCCGAGTTCGTCGGCACCGGCGAGCACGACGACGCCTGCCGCGCTGTGCCGGGCGACGTACCCGATCTGCTCCGGGCTGAGCGTCGCGTACGCGGTGCAGGGGATCGCGCCGAGATGGGCCGCGGCGAGGTCGGCGATCAGGTGATCGGGACTGCTCGGCGCCATGATCAGCATCCGGTCGCGGGAGCCGAGCCCGAGCCCGGCGAGCCCGCGCGACACCTCCGCGATGGCGGTGCGGAATTCACGCCAGTTCAGGGTCGGCTTGCCCTCGATGTCGAGGGACGTGACCGCCGGCAGCTCACCGAACTCCTGGGCGTTGCGGTGAAGCAGGGCGGGGATGGTCTGGCCTTCGATCTGCTCGGCGACGGTCGGCTGGTTGGTCAACGCTGGCCTCCTCGATGCTGCCTGATCAGGCACACTGTAAGGGCTTCGGTCAGTGGTGGATAGAGAATCGCGGCCACGGTTGCGCTACGCGAAATGTCCACCTTTTCCGTTTTCATCGCGTCAGTCGTGGACTTCCGGAACCCCGTCACCGACGATGACCACGTGACTGACCTCGTAGCCGAGGCCGCGGCACTGGACGCGGCTGATCCCTTGGCGCACAAGCGAAACGAATTCGACCTCGATGCGGGCGTCGCCTATTTCGACGGCAACTCGCTGGGCGCGCCGCCGAAACACGTCGCCGGACGTGTCGCCGCGGTCATCCGCGAGGAATGGGGCGGACGGCTCATCCGATCCTGGTCGGAAGGCTGGTGGGAGGCGCCGGAACGGGTCGGCGAACGGATCGCGCCGCTCGTGGGGGCCGCGCCGGGGCAGGTCGTCGTGGCGGACTCGACCAGCGTGAACCTGTTCAAGGCGCTGGTCGCCGCGACCCGGCTCAGGCCGGGCCGCGACGAGATCCTCGTCGACGCGGACACGTTCCCGACCGACGGCTACCTCGCGGACGAGGCCGCCCGGCTGACCGGGCGCACGGTGCGCCGGGTCGTCGCCGAGGACCTGCCGGACGAGGTGAGCGAACGGACGGCCGTCGCGCTGGTCAACCACGTCGACTACGTCACCGGACGCGTCCACGACATGGCCGCGCTGACCGGCGCGCTGCACCAGGCCGGGGCGCTCGCGCTCTGGGACCTCTGCCACAGCGTCGGCGCGCTCCCGGTCGAACTGGACGCGGCGGGAGTGGACCTCGCCGTCGGCTGCACCTACAAATTCCTCAACGGCGGTCCGGGATCGCCCGCTTTCCTTTACGTGGCAACGAAATGGCTGGACCGGTTCGATCAGCCGCTGGCCGGCTGGGCCGGCGATCGCGATCCGTTCGCGATGCGCGGCGCCTACGAGGCGCACGCCGGGATCTCGCGTGGCCGCGCGGGGACTCCCGACATGCTTTCGCTACTGGCCTTGGACGCGGCCCTCGACGTTTGGGACGGCGTGGATCGCGGGCTGCTGCGCCGGAAAGGTCTCGCGCTCGGTGACTTCTTCTTCCGGTGCGCGGACGAACTCCTCGACGGCGCGACGATCCCGACCCCGCGCGGACACGATCGCGGGCACCAGATCTCGGTCGTCGACGACGACGCGGCCAAGACGATGGCGGCCCTGATCGAGCGCGGGGTGATCGGGGACTTCCGCCCGCCCAACGTGCTGAGGTTCGGCCTGGCGCCGCTCTACACCACCTACGGCGAGGTGCTCCGCGCCGTCACGACACTGGGGGAATTGCGCCGGGGGAACTATTGAGGAGAAGGGCGAACGTTGCATGTTTCGCGGTCGGGTCGCGCCGAGCCTTCAGCGTCGCGGATCTGGCCGGTCGACGAGAGCCGACCGCATCCTGACTGTCCACAGGGGACACCTTCAGGCGGATAAATGTCCGATGTGGGTGAGTGGGGAAGATTTGGGACGTTGACCGTCCGGAATCTTCCCCACTCGGCTGCCGTCCGCGGGGGTGTGGGGGTGGCATGGTCTTGATCGACGGAGGATCGGGGACGTTGAGTGTCCCCGATCCTCCGTTGATCAAGACCCGAGACCGGACCGCCCCCCCATCGACGATGAAGGAATCGGGACACTCAACGTCCCGATTCCTTCATCGTCAACACCCCGCACACGCGTGAGCCGCCACCCAGTAGCGGTCAGGTGGTCGTTGTGAACCGTGTGTGGAGGATTTAGGACGTTGAGCGTCCCAAATCCTCCACACACGAACCCTGTCGCGGTGAGATTCCGGTGTCATCGAGCTCCGAGACCGGAGCGCCCCCTCGACTCCCGCACCTCACCTTCGCCCTGGCCACGCGTAGGTAAGCGACTACCGGTCCGCTCTAGCCCTCTTTGTCACTCACGACTCGCGTTAGGGAGCTCCGGCGCCGAGCACGGCGCGGGCGGCGTGCGCGAGGCTTTCGCGCACCTCGTCCGCGTCTTCGAGATAGCCGCCGACCATGGCCCCGTCGCGCAGGAGGGTCAGCTCCCGCGCGGCGCCGCCGGGGTCGGGGTGCCCCGTCGCGCCGACGATCTCCGCGATCGAGTCGCGGAACCACGCCCGGTGTTCGCGCACGACCCGCCGCACGGGGTGCTCCGGATCCGGGTACTCGGCGGCCGCGTTGATGAACGGGCAGCCGCGGAAGCCCGGCGCGCAGATCTCCTCACCGATGCCGAGGACGAGGATTTCGAGCATCTTCGAAGGCTCCGGCTTCCGCTCCGCCGCGGCGGCGACGAGCCCGCGGATCCGGTCGTGCTCGGCTTCGAGGTAGGCGCGGACCAGGTCTTCCTTGCCGGGGAAGTGCCGGTAGAAGGTCGCCCGGCTGACCTCGGCCGCGACGATGACGTCGTCCACGGGGACGGAGTGGATCCCCTGCGTGTAGAAGATCTTCGACGCCGTCTCCAGGAGGCGGTCCCTGGCCGCGGAGCGGCGGGTGGTCGTGGCTGCCATGCCTCCAGCATATAGAACGTTCTGTCTTGCTGCTGCCGACGTGCGAATTCGCCTTATAGGAAGGCTTCGTAACGGCCGCGCAAATGGTGAAGTTCATTCGGGAATCGGTGGCAAAAAGGTGATCACCTCGCCCCCTCGGGGGAGACGAGGCGATCTTTGGTGAATCCGCTGTTAGTCTCGACATTCGCTCTCGCCGCGAGTGTGACGTAGATCCTTCCCCTGTGGCGTAAGGAAAACCCGCGTCACTCGTCTTAGTGGCGAGGCGCGGGCCGCGGCGTCTGGAGAAGGAGGGGATTGTGTCGATCACCTATACCGCCGTCGCCGTGTTCGGTGTCGCTTCCGGTTTCCTGCTCAACGAATTCGGCTCGCGTTACCCGGTCGAGACGGCGCTCGTCGTGATTCTGGCCGCCGGGGTGGCGACCTTGTGCTGGGCGGGCGTCCGGATGCTCCGCGACGCGTCCAGGAGGGTCGACACACTCCTCGAGGAGGAGCTCGGCCGCGCCGCCGAAGATCATTTCGCCGATTCACCCGTAATAAGCGCCGTCAATTCTCGATTCCGCGGATCGAACGGTCTTACGGCCGCCTTCCTTCGGGGTGAAGTCGTTCGCAAACCGAACGGTATGTGGAGCCCCGGTCCGAAAGCGTGAGCGAGGTCACGGCGAGTAGTTTTCGTGGACTTTTTCGTGCGGACACGAGTACGACGGGCTGTTACTTGATCGAGTCCGATGAGCGTCGATCAAGCCGCTGCCTGCGGTAAACCGCCAGGTGATCTACTGGTGAGTCACTTCGCGGGGCACCCCCGTCCACGTGGTGGACTTTCGAGGTCCGACGGCCTCTTGTCACCTGGTCACGGCGATACGCGACTACCCTTCGCGTCCGGGCTTGACTCACCCGTTTGGGTCTCCTAGCGTCTTCGCGGGCGGAGCGGACCACGCTGTGTTGATCCGGCTATCGGATCCCGCGGGTATGAGATCCCCGGCGACCCGACACCAATAACTGCCGGAAGGAAAACGGACCACGGTGAAGCAGATTTCCCTTCGACGAGGCCGCGGCTCTTCGATTCGTTCGCGCGTTCTGACGATCGCGCTCATTCCGAGCATCGCGCTGATGCTCGTCGGTCTCGCGATCGGCGGGTACTTGATCTTCGACGCGGTCAACGGTCGCGACTACGCGCAACGGATCCGGGGCTCGGAAGCGCCCACGGTCCCCTTCTTCGCTCAGATCCAGGAGGAGCGCCGGCTGACGCTGCGCGAGCTCGCGGGCGACCGTTCGCAGCACGCCGCGCTCGTGGAGCAGCGCGCCAAGACCGACGCCGCCACCCAAGGCGTCGTCAGCTATCTCCAGACCTTGGTCGGCAACTCGCCCGACAGCGTGCAGCGCAACATCGCCACGGTGAGCGGGCTCTTCCAGAAGATGCCGCAGATCCGGCAGTCGGCCGACTCCGGTCAGTTGCCGCTGCTCGACGCCTTCACCTACTACAACCAGATCGTCGACCAGTTCGTCGAAGGTCTCACCGGTTTCGCCCAGGACGCGCCGAACGCGGAGAACGCCTACCAGCGGATCACCGCGGTGCCGCTGTTCACCGCGATCGACCAGTTGCAGCGGTCGAACTCCCTCGCCGCCGCGGCCGTGGCGGGCGGCGGCTTCACCGACGAGACCTACCGCGCGTACGTCACCCAGGTCGGTTCGTACCGGTCGCTGCTCGAGTCCTCCGTGACGCGGATGTCCCCGGGCGTCAAGGCGAAGTTCGACCAGCTCGTCGCGAGCGACCCGTGGAAGGCCGTCAGCACGGTCGAGAACACCTTCCTGCAGAACAGCAAGGCCACACTCCCGGTGCCCGAGCAGCTCTGGCTGCAGTCGGCCCGCGGCGTCGGCGACGCGATGATGCGCGGCTTCGTCGAGCAGAGTGGCGCCGCCACCACCGAGGCCATCGACGACGCCGACCGGACGCTGATCACCTCGGCCATCGCCGCGGCCATCGCGCTGCTGGTGGCGATCGCCGTGTTCTTCATCGCCCTGCGGCTGTCCAACCGGCTCATCGGCAGGCTGGCCCGGCTGCGCGAGGACACCCTCGACGTCGCCGAGATCCGGCTGCCCGAACTGGTGGACCGGGTACGGGCGGGCGAGCCCGTCGACCTCGACGACAAGGGTCACTTCCTCGACCACGGCGACGACGAGATCGGCCAGGTCGCCGAGGCCTTCAACAAGGCACAGCAGACCGCCATCGCGGCCGCCGTCGAAGAGGCCAGGACCCGTGAAGGCACCAAGACGGTGTTCCTCAACATCGCGCACCGCAGCCAGGTGATCGTGCACCGCCAGCTCAAGGTGCTCGACCAGGCCGAGCGCAAGCAGGAGGACCCGGAGCAGCTGGAGACGCTCTTCCAGCTGGACCACCTCTCCACCCGCGCCCGCCGCAACGCGGAGAACCTGATCATCCTCGGTGGCGGCCAGCCCGGCCGTCAGTGGCGCAAGCCGGTCACGCTGGCCGAGCTGACCCGCGGTGCCTCGGCCGAGACCGAGGACTTCGCCAGGGTGAAGACGGCGAAGATGCCCGCGATCGCGGTGCAGGGCCCGGTCGTCGGCGACCTCGTGCACCTGCTCGCGGAGCTGATCGACAACGCGACCTCGTTCTCGCCGCCGCAGTCGCGCGTCGAGCTCCGGGGCAACGTGGTCGGCAAGGGCGTCGTGATCGAGGTCGAGGACCAGGGCCTCGGCATCGAGCCCGAGCAGGCCGCCGAGCTGAACGGGATGTTGGCCGATCCGCCGGACTTCGGCATCATGGCGTTGTCAGCCGAGCCACGGCTGGGCCTGTTCGTGGTCGCGCGGCTCGCCGCGCGGCACGGCATCTCCGTGCACCTGCGCGAGTCCGCGTACGGCGGCACCAGGGCCATCGTGCTCGTCCGCACCGACCTGCTCGCGCCGGTCCCGTCTGATCAGCCGGAGGACGAGGTGGACCCCGAGAGCACCGAGGTGCCGGACGCCGCACCGCTGCTCCCGGGCCGTCGTGCCCGGCACCGCACCGAGTTCCCCGCGGAACGGCCCGAGCTCCCCGTGCCGATGCCGGTGGCCCCGCAGGCCCCGGTCATGCACCGGCCCGGTCCCGATTCGCCCGGCGCCGCGTTGCCGCCGCTTCCCCCGCGCCAGCCGCGGGTGCCCCGGCCCGAAACACCCCGCCCCGAGCCGATCCGCCCGGAGCCCGCGCGTGCCGAGGCCCGGCCGCAGCCGGTGCAGCCGCCGGCGTGGCCGCCCGCCGACACCCGACCGCAGGACGGCCGTCCGCCGCAGACCCGGCGACCCGGCCCCGAGGCGCCGGGCAGGCCACCGCTGCCGCAGCGCCGCCGTCAGACGAACCTGGTCCCCCAGCTGATGGAGGACCGGCCTGCCGCCCAGCGCGAGGAGGTCCGCGAGGACACCCCCGAGCTGGCCAGGAACCGCCTCGCCGCGTTCCAGCAGGGGACGCGCCGAGGCCGGGACACCGAGCCCACCGACGACTACACCGACCACGACATGTACGGAGATCGTGACTAGATGGCCAACGCGGGAGTCAGTGAACTCGACTGGTTGCTGGATGACCTGGTCAAGCGGGTCAGCGGTGCGGACAGGGCGGTGGTCCTTTCGGCGGACGGTCTGCTCATCGGCCGGTCCGGCAACCTGTCGGAGCAGGACGGCGAGCACCTGTCCGCGGTGGCGTCGGCGTTCCAGAGCCTCGCCAGGGGCACGGGACGGCACTTCGGCGGCGGCAACGTCCGCCAGACCATGGTGGAGATGGACCACGCCTTCCTGTTCGTCACCGCGGCGGGCCGCGGCGCGTGCCTCGCGCTGCTGGCCAAGGAAGACGCGGACATGGGTCTCGTGGCCTACGAGATGAACATGATGGTCAAACGGGTCGGCGCGGTGCTCACCTCGGCGCCCCGCGCCGCGACTCCCACGTCGCCATGAGCGGGCGGCACGAGTCGTGGTTCGAGGACGAGGCCGGTCCGCTGGTCCGGTCGTACGCCGTCACGGGCGGGCGCACCCGCTCGGACACGCTCGGCCTCGACCTGATCACCCTGGTGGTCGCCATGCGCACCGCGCACGAGGTCGCCGGCTTCGAGCCGGAGTACGGGCGGATCCTCAACCTGTGCCAGAGACCGACCTCCGTCGCGGAGGTCGCCGCGCGCATCGATCTGCCGTTGCCGGTGGTGAAGGTGCTGCTGAGCGACCTCATCGAACAGAACCTCGTGCTGTTCCGCACCGCGACACCGGTCACCGACACTCCCAACAAACACGTACTCCAGGCGGTTCTTGATGGCATCCGGAAACTCTGAGCCCCGGCGATCCCTGACCGCGAACGCGGTCAAGGTCCTCATCGCCGGCGGGTTCGGGGTCGGTAAGACCACGATGGTCGGTTCGGTCAGCGAGGTTCCCCCGCTGCGCACCGAGGAGGTCATCACCGCGGCGTCCGAGGGCGTCGACGACCTCACCGGCGTCGAAAAGAAGACGACCACCACGGTCGCCCTCGACTTCGGCCGGATCACCATCAACCCCGAGCTGATCCTTTACCTGTTCGGCACGCCGGGGCAGGACCGGTTCTGGTTCATGTGGGACGAGCTGGCCGAAGGCGCGCTCGGCGCCGTCGTGCTGGCCGACACCCGGCGCCTCGACAGTTGCTTCGCGGCCGTCGACTTCTTCGAGCGCCGCGGGCTGCCGTTCGTCGTCGCCGTCAACTGCTTCGACAACGCGTACCGCTACGGCACCGAGGAGGTCCGGCAGGCGCTCGACGTCAGCATGGACGTCCCGCTGCTGCTGTGCGACGCGCGGGAACGCGACTCGACGAAGCAGGTGCTGACCGTGCTGATGGAGCACGTGCTCGCGCTGTCCGACCTGGCCGCTGGGCTGCCCCAGGGCCGCTGACGCCTCACCACAGACGCAATGAAAGGCCCGTTACTTGCAAATTTCGCAAGTAACGGGCCTTTCCTTGCACAGGATGGGAGATCAGGACTTGCGGCGGCGGCGCAACGTGTCGAGCGCGTAGGTGCCCGGCCCGACCACCGCGAACAGCAGGAAGACCCACGAGTACAGGGCGGCCATCTCACCCTTGTTCTGCAACGGCAGCAGCGCGTCGGGCTGGTGGACGACGAAGTAGGCGTAGGCCATCGTGCCCGAGAGCAGCACCGCGACCGGGCGGGTGAACAGGCCCACCAGGATCAGCAGCGAGCCGACCAGCTCGATCACCCCGGCGTACCAGCCGGGCCAGGTGCCGAACGAGACGGCGGGCTTGTCGAACAGTCCCATCTTCTGCAGACCGTGGCAGAGGAAGAGGAACGAGACCACTACGCGGACGACGGAGAGGCCGAGGCCCTGCCACTTGGCGGGGGTCGGGCCGATCTCGGTGGTCGTGGCGGTGGCTGTCTGGGTCATGACGCATCCTTCCGGCTCAAGGTGGTCTAAACCATTGATGCGATAGAGGATGCCGGATACCCCCATCTGTAGGGAACTTTCTTTCGGGGGGTAATTCCATGGTATGTCCGAATTTAACAACGCCGCAATAGGCTGGAACGCGATGTTGGCCCCTTTCCTGGAATGATTCCAGGAAAGGGGCCTCGCGATTCCGGTATCAGCGTCGGCGGCGCAGCGTGTCGAGGGCGAAGGTGCCCGGGCCGACCACCGCGATCAGCAGGAAGATCCAGCAGTAGAGGGTCGACAGCTCGCCCATGTTCTGCAGCGGCAGCAGGCCTTCCGGGGCGTGGACGGTGAAGTAGGCGTAGGCCATGACGCCGGAGAGGAGCACCGCGACCGGCCGGGTGAACAGGCCCACCAGCACCAGCGCGGCACCGACGAGCTCGATCACGCTGCCGTACCAGCCGGGCCAGGAGCCGAGTTCCACGGAGCCGCCCGCGCCGTCGACGCCACCGAAGAAGCCGAATCCCTGCAAACCGTGGCAGAGGAAGAGGAACGAGACGACGATCCGGACGGCCGACTGGATCGCGCCCTGTGCCTTGGCGGTGCGCGGGGTGACGGTGGAGGTGGTCTTGGCGGGGGTGATGGTCTGCGTCATGGTTCCGGGTCCTTCCGGGAGAGGCTGTCGGGCTGCTTCTGCTCATGCGTCGGACGGACTCGACGCGAATCGACATCCGGGCGGAAACTTTTTCTCCCGCGCGGTCTCATCACCCGATCGGAGCAAGGCCATACTGGAGGTCATGGCGGGTAAGACGAGTGCCGGGATCCTGCTCTTCCGCAGGTCGGGCGAGGTGACCGAGGTGCTGCTCGGGCATATGGGCGGGCCGTTCTGGGCGAAGAAGGACGCGGGCGGCTGGTCGGTGCCCAAGGGGGAGTACGAGGCGGACGAGACGCCGGAGGCCGCGGCGCGGCGAGAGTTCCAGGAGGAACTGGGGCTGCCGGCGCCGGAGGGGGAGTACCGCCCGCTCGGTGAGGTGAAGCAGTCCGGCGGCAAGGTCGTGACGGTCTGGGCGGTGGAGGGCGACCTCGATCCGGCTCAGGTCGTTCCCGGCACCTTCGAGATGGAGTGGCCGCCGCGGTCGGGCAAGACGCAGGAGTTCCCGGAGGTCGACAGGGTCGCCTGGTTCGGGCTCGCCGAAGCGGAGGAGAAGCTACTCAAGGGCCAGCGTCCGTTCCTCACCCGGCTGGGTGAGTTGCTCAACGGCTGAGTAACTCGCTGAGCGGTTTGTCGGCCAGCGATCCCAGGACGAGATCGGCGTGGTCGAAGTTCAGCACCGCGGTGATCGGGTTCGGTACCGCGACACATTTCAGCCCGGCGGCCTTCGCCGCGGTGACGCCGTGCGGCGAGTCCTCGAACGCGATCGCCTCGGACGCCGGCAGGTCCAGCGCGGCGAGCGCGGCCAGGTAGAGGTCCGGGCTCGGCTTCGCCTCGTGAAGGTCGCCGGTGAGGACGGCCTCGAACGCGTCCGTCAGACCGAGCCGCTTCAGATGCGTGGAGACCCAGTCGCCGGTCGAACTCGACGCGATGGCGAGCCGAAGGCCCTGTTCCTTCGCGTCGTCGAGGTACTCCTGGACGCCGGGACGCGGGCCCACGGATTCCAGCAGCTCGGTGACCCGGGCGCGCACGCCGGTGCGGACCGCGATCCTGTCCAGGTTCTCGTCGTCCTTCGCCAGCAGCTCGAACATCGCGACGGCGGTGTTCTGCGTGCCGATCACGGTGTGCCAGACGTCGAGGGGGAGCTCGCCACCGCGTTCGCGGAAGGTCTCCTGCCAGGCCACGAGGACGGCCGCTTCGGTGTCGACCAGCGTTCCGTCGAAGTCGAAGATCAAGGCGCCGGTCATGGGACGAGTCTACGTCTTGACTCGCTGAGTGGCACGGATTACCGTACGCATTCGTTAGGAAACTTACCAAACGAACAGTGAACAAAAGAACAACGCCGCGCACCCGTCCCTCTCAACCCGCCGCCACGGATTCCCGGGGAGATCGATGTGAAGGCCCGAACCCGACTACTGCCCTTAGGCGCGGCCGCCATCCTGTTGCCGACGCTGCTCAGCGGAAGCGCACAGGCCGCTGATGTCCTTTTGTCCCAAGGAAAACCCGTTATCGTCTCCTCGGTCGAAGCCGCTGAGTACGGCGGCGCGCTCGCCGTCGACGGGAAGACCAACACCCGCTGGGCCAGCGCCGAAGGCGCGGACCCGCAGTTCATCCGCGTCGACCTCGGCGGTCCTTCCGCCGTCAACCGGGTCAAGCTGAACTGGGAAGCGGCGTACGCCACCGCGTACAAGCTGGAAGTCTCGAACGACGGCTCGGCGTGGACCTCCGTCAAGTCCGTCACCAACGGCAACGGCGGCACCGACGACCTCACCGGTCTCGCCGCCCGCGGGCGGTACCTCCGCCTCGTCGCGACCAAGCGCGCCACCAGTTACGGCTACTCCCTGTGGGAGATGCAGGTTTACGGGACGTCGGACTCCACCGGCGACACCCAGGCGCCCACCGCGCCCACGAACCTCAAGGCCGGCGCGATCACTTCGTCCACTGTGGACCTCACGTGGACGGCTTCGACGGACAACGTCGGTGTCAGCGCATACGAAGTGCTCCGCAACGGCCAGGTCGTGGGAACGTCGGAGACGGCTCCCTACACCGACAGCGGGCTGACGGCGGCGACCGCGTACACGTACACCGTCCGCGCGAAGGACGCCGCCGGCAACACTTCGGCCGCGAGTGGCCAGATCCAGGCGACCACGCAGGCGGGCGGCGGTTCGTCGTTCGTGCTGGCCGCTTCGGGCGACATCGCCGAACAGTGCACCGCGTCGTCGTCCTCGTGTGTCCACCCGAAGACCGCCGCGCTGGTCGGGCAGATGAACCCGGCCGCGGTGATCACCATGGGCGACAACCAGTACGACGACGCCCACATCGAGGACTTCACGAACTACTTCGACAAGACCTGGGGCAAGTACAAGAACATCATGCACCCGGTCCCCGGCAACCACGAGACCTACGACCACACCCCGCTGGGCGCCTACAAGAAGTACTTCGGCAAGATCGCTACGCCGAACGGGAAGACCTACTACAGCTGGGAAATGGGCAACTGGCACTTCGTGGCCATCGACAGCACGGAGTTCTCTCCCGGGCTGGCCGCGAACGCCGTCAGCGACGAGCAGCTGAACTGGATCAAGCAGGACCTGGCGAGCAACACCAAGCCCTGCGTCGCCGCGTACTACCACCACCCGCGCTACACCTCGGGTGACCACGGCGACAACCCGAAGATGGCCACGCTCTGGGAGACCATGGTCAAGAGCAAGGTCGACCTCGTGCTCAACGGGCACGACCACCACTACGAGCGGTTCTTCCCGCAGAACGCCAGCGGGGCCAAGGATCCGAACGGACCGGTGCAGATCATCGGCGGTGGCGGCGGGGCGTCCCTGTACCCGGTCAAGACGGAGCACCCGGCGACGGCGAAGGCGATCTCGACCTACGGCGTGCTCAAGCTGAACATGTCGGACAACGCGTTCTCGACGCAGTTGATCGGCCTCGACGGCAAGACCATCGACTCCTCACCCACCTACACCTGCCACTGATCCACGCGATCGGGTGCCGGGTCGCGGCCGTGTACGTCGCGGCCCGGCACCTTCTCGCGGCGTAGGAGGTCTCCCATGTACATCGCCACCGCCAGGGGAGCGGACACCGCGGCGGAAGTACCGAAGAGCGGCATGAAACGGGCCGTCACCGGGAACGTCGTCGCGCTCGGCCTGGTCAGCCTGGTCACCGACATCTCGTCGGAGATGGTGACCGCGGTCCTCCCGCTCTATCTCGTCCTCGGTCTCGGCCTGAGCCCGCTGCAGTTCGGCGTGCTCGACGGCCTCTATTCCGGTGTCACCGCGCTGGTCCGGCTCGTCGGCGGGCATCTCGCGGACCGGTGGCAACGGCTCAAGGCGGTGGCCTGTTTCGGCTACGGGCTCTCCGCACTGGGCAAGATCGGCCTGATGCTGGCGGGTTCGTCCACCGTCGCGATCGGGGCGGTGCTCGCGGCCGACCGCACCGGCAAGGGCGTCCGGACCGCGCCGCGGGACGCGCTCATCACGTTGAGCAGCGACCCCGAGCACCTCGGCCGCGCGTTCGGCGTGCACCGCGCGATGGACACCTTCGGCGCGTTCCTCGGCCCGCTGGTCGCGATGGCCGTGCTGTGGCTCAGCCTCGGCAGCTACGACTCGGTGTTCTTCACGAGTTTCTGCATCGCCGCGATCGGCGTGATCATCCTGGTGGTGCTGGTCAAGGACCACCAGCCCAAGCCGAGGGCCGAACGGCACAAGGTCTCCTTGCGGGAGACCGCGGGCCTGATCCGGCAGGCGTCGTTCCGCCGGATCTGCGTCTGGGCCGCGCTGCTGGGCCTGGTCACCCTCAGCGATTCGTTCCTCTACCTCGTCCTGCAGCGCCGATGGGACCTCGGCGCGGTCTTCTTTCCCTTGCTGCCGCTGGGAACCGCCGGTGTGTATCTCCTGCTCGCCGTCCCCCTCGGCAGGCTTTCGGACAAGATCGGCCGCTGGAAGGTGTTCCTCGGCGGGCACGTGGCGCTGGTCGTCGCGCTGCTGGCGCTGCTCGGGCCGGTGGACGGCGGTGTGCTCGCGGTGCTGGCGCTCGTGCTGCACGGTGTCTTCTACGCCGCCACCGACGGTGTCCTGATGGCCGCCGCCGGGCCGCTGCTTCCCGAGCACCAGCGGGCGAGCGGACTGGCGCTGGTGCAGACCGGCCAGGCGACGACGAGGATGTTCGCGTCCGTCCTTTTCGGACTCGCGTGGACCGCCTGGGACCTGCACGTCGCGGTCCTGGTCGCCGCCGGCGCGCTGGTGGTCGTGATCGTCGCGGCCGCCGTACTCCGTCCACTGAGGACATACGCATGAAGACGCGGATCCTGGGTGTGGTGGCGGCGGTCGCCGTCCTGATCACGGCGGCCGTCGGCTACGGCCTCTACTCGCGGGACCGCGGACCGGGCGTCAACGCGGTGGCCGTGGTTTCGGGCCAGCCGGTCTCGGTGCAGGCCAAGGGGCAGCTGTTGTTCCGCAACACCGCCGAAGGTCCCGACTTCGGCCACCTCGCCACCGTTCCGGCGGATTCGCCCGGCGAACCGCGGAAGGTGGCCGGACTCAGCTGCGACCGGTTCGCCGCGTCGGCGGGGACGGCACTCTGCCTGGCCGCGCAACCCGGCGTGCTGCCGCCGATGACCGACGTCATCGTGCTGGACAAGGACCTCAACGAGATCCGCCGGGTCGAACTGCCCGGTACACCCAGCCGCGGCCGGGTCTCCCCGGGCGGCAAACTCGCCTACTGGACGCTGTTCGTCAACGGGGATTCCTATGCGGAGACAGGGTTTTCGACCAGGGCCGGGATCCTCGACCTGACGAGCGGGCAGCTGCTGAAGAGCGTCGAGGAGATGGCGTTGTTCCTCGGTGGCAAGCAGTACTACTCGTCCGACGTGAACTACTGGGGGATCACCTTCGCGGCCGACGGCAAGAAGTTCTACGCGACCGTGGGGACGAAGGGGAAGACCTACCTCGTCGAGGCGGACTACGAGCGGTTCAGCGCGAACATGATCCGGGAGAACGTCGAGTGCCCGTCGCTTTCGCCGGACGGGAAGCGGATCGCCTTCAAGAAGCGGGTTTCCGCCGATCTCGCGGCACCGTGGCGGCTGGCGGTGCTCGACCTGGCCTCCGGTCGGGAGACTTTGCTGGCGGAGACGCGGAGCGTGGACGACCAGGCGGCGTGGCTCGACGACCGGACCGTGGCTTACGGGCTTGAGTCGGGGATCTGGGCGGTACCGGCGGACGGGAGCGGGGCGGCCCGGGAGCTGGTCGCGCGGGGTGCCTCGCCTGCGGGGGTGTAGGCGGCGCGTGCCATGAAAGGCCCGTTACTTGCAAATTTTGCAAGTAACGGGCCTTTCATTGCACGGAGGGGAGCGTCAGCGGCCCGACGCGAGCCGCGCACCGAGGGCGATCTCCGTCGCCGATTCCACCGGCCACCGGTAGATCCCGGTCGAGATCGCGGGGAACGCGACGGTGTGCGCGCCGAGGTCCGCGGCCACGTGCAGCGAGGTGCGGTGGCAGGCCGCCAGCAGCGGCGAGCGGTCTTCGGTATCGGACCACACCGGTCCGACGGTGTGCACCACCCAGCGCGCCGGAAGGCTAGTGCCCCGCGCGCAGGGCCCGGCATTCGGCGAGGATCTCCGGTCCGCCGCGGCGGTGGATCGCGCCGTCCACCCCGCCTCCGCCGAGCAGCGACGAGTTCGCGGCGTTCACCACGACGTCGGCCTGCTGTTCGGTGATGTCGCCTTCGACCAGTTCGATCCTCATGACCGCTCCGTCAGCCGTTGAAGTACTCGATGAGTACCGGGGCCACCGCCTTCGGCTTGAGCATATGCGTCTGTCCCTCGATCGTGCGGTGTTCGGCACCGGGGACCGCCTTCGCCAGCGCGCAGACACCGTTGCGGATCCACGCGGGGCTTTTGCCGCCGTCCATGACCAGTGTCGGCACGGAGACGCTCGCCCAGCGGCCCTCGGGCAGCGGGGTGCCGTCGTGCAGGCCGTCGAACAGCGCGGCGTCGTAGCGCAGGGTCGGCGCGACCTTCTTCAGCTTCGGCCAGGCGGGCATGAACTGCATCATGAACACGACCGGAGCCGGGACACGGACGCCTTCGCGCATGAAGGTCTTGATCGCGGTGCCGGGCCGTCCGGTGGCGATGGCCGTCTCCAGCCGTTCGGTGTAGTCGGCCGGGACCGGCGGGCGCGTGTCGTCGACTACCAGCGGGAATTCGTAGACCGCCAGTTTCGTGATGGGGAGCCCGGCTTTCGCGGCTTCGAGGGCGAGCGCGGCGCCGGACGAGATCCCATAGACGAGGGCGGTCCCGCCCGCTTCCTTGATCAGTGCCGCGATGTCCTCGACTTCGCGGGCGACGGAGAACGGTTCGTTGTCGCCGCTCTCGCCGCGGCCGCGGCGGTCGTAGGTGTAGACGGTGAAGTGCGGGGCCAGCTCGGCGGCCAGCGGTTTGGCCGGGCCGAATTCGCGGTGGCACATCGCGCCGTCGACCAGGATGACGGCGGGGCCGGAGCCGGTGCGGGTGTAGGCGATGGTGGTGCCGTCTTGCGAGGTCACGGTGCTCATGACGGGGATTCTCCTCGGTTGTCTAGCGGGCGGTGCGGATGGTGACGGCGGTGACCCAGCCCCAGGCCAGCATCACGGTGGCCCAGAAGGCGAGCATCACGACGGCGTTCGCGTTGCCGGAGCTGATCCCGGCGAACGAGGCGAAGAACGCGATGCCGGTGGCGCGGGAGTAGACGGCCCAGCCACGGTGGCCCTCACGGGAGAAACGGCTCGCGAACACGAAGGTCGCGACGATCAGTGAGAGAAAGCCGACCGAGCCCGCGGCCATGTGCAGGACGCCCGCCGTGCTGAGGGCGGCCGGGCCGGTGCCGGCAGGGAAGCCATTGCCCGCGTCGGCCTTGAAGACCGCGGCGAACAGCAGGCTGACGCCGAAGACGCCCAGCAGTCGTGGACCCCAGACGCTTCCTCTACCGGGTTCCAGCGTCCGGCTGAGTCCGCTCGCTCCGGCGATCATCAGGACGCCGGTGACCAGGAAGTTCGTCACCTGGATCCAGCCGGCGTCGCCGTTGCTCAGCATGCTCGCCGGGTGCTTCGCCGGGTCGAAGCCGTCGCGGACCGCGGCCTGGGTGAGCGAGGTCAGGAAGTACAGCGGGCCCGAGACGGCGCCGCAGGCGAGCAGGGCGCGGGCCGGAACGGCGAGGTGGGGTCGGGTGGCGGCGATGGTCATCGTCTCGGCCTTTCGGAGCGGGGGTGCGTTGCGCACAACTCTCGCTCCGAACTCTCAAGTTGTCAAGACAAAAAAAGTTGTCGGTAATGCCCGGTGCGTCGCCCGAAGGCGTCGCAACCAGAGGACTACTTGCTGTTTCGCAAGGTCAGGAGGGTGATCTCGCTCGGTGCGAAGACGCGCAGCGGCGGTCCCCAGAAGCCGGTGCCGCGGCTCGTGTAGAGCTGCGTGCGCTCGCCGTGGCGCGAAAGCCCGGCCAGAACGGGCTGGTCGAGCCGGACCAGGAGGTGGAACGGCCAGATCTGGCCGCCGTGGGTGTGCCCGGAGATCTGGAGATCGATCCCCGCCTCGGCGGCCTGCTTGACCTGCTTCGGCTGGTGCGCGAGCAGGACGACCGGGGTGCTCGCGGCGACGCCGTCGAGCGCGGCGGGAAGGTCGGGGCCGTGGCCCGGGAGGCCCGAGGCGGCGCCGGTCGGGTCGTCGATCCCGGCGAAGACGAGCGTGTCCCCGCCCTGGGAGACGGGCAGGTGCCGGTTGTGCAGCGGTTCCCAGCCGAGGTCGCGCATGTGGTCGAGCCAGGCCTGTGCCTCGCCGAAGTACTCGTGGTTGCCGGTGATGTAGAACTTGCCGAGCTTCGCGCGCACCTTGCCGAGCGGCGCGACCTGCTGGGCGCGTTTGGCGACGGAACCGTCGGCGAGGTCGCCCGCGTGGGCCACGACGTCGGCGTCGAGTTCGTTCACCACCTCGACGACCTTCTCCGACCACTTCGTCCGGTTCAGCGGGCCGAAGTGGGTGTCGGTGATGATCGCGAAGCGGAGACCGTCGAGCCCGGCGCCGAGCCGGGGGAGGACGACGTCGAGCTCCTTGAGCCGCGGCACGCGCCGGGCTTCGACCATCCCGTACGCCGCCAGCGCCGCGAAGGCCGCCAAGACGACGCCGGACACGATTCCCGCCGCACTGTCCACTCCGGACACCGAGAGCACGAGTCGTAGCACGTTTCCGAGTACCGACAAGGAGAACAGCAGCCAGATCAGTCCGAGGGAGAGGTCGCCGATCTTCGCCGCGACGTCGCGCTGCCACGGGCCGTGGCCGAGGATCATGCACGCGGGCACGGCCAGCGCGGCGACGGCGAACACGATCGTTCCGAGGACTTCGAGCGCGGCCGGGAGTTCGGGGGATCCGACGATCGTCCACCACGGCACTCCGAACAGGAGGGCGAGAACGGCGATCAGCGCGGCGACGCGGACAAGGATGCGGGGCATGATGCGGCCAGACTAACAGACCATTGGTCTCTACCGCGGTCCTCGCTGAGGGCCTCTCAGCTACGTCGGTGGACGTACACGAGGTGTCGCTTCACGGGCGACGCTTCGCGAGCCGGACCGCAAGACACTCTTCCGTATGAAGGAGTTACGGCGGATCGAGCGCGTCGCTTACGTGACCGGGGCGCTCCTTTTCCTCAGCGGTGTCGTGCACGCGGTCGTGCTGATCGCGTCCGGTGATTCGTGGACCGGGCCGCTGTCGATGCGGAAGGCGGTCACGTTCGGGTGGGCGTTCGGGCTGACGCTGGTCGCCGTCGCCTGGGCGACGTCGTACGTCGCGGTGCGGCCACGCGTGCGGAACGTGCTGCTCGGCGTCTTCACCGGGGCGAGCGTCGTCGAGACGGCGCTGGTGAGCATGCAGGCCTGGCGCGGGGTGCCGTCGCACTTCAACTTCGAGACCGGTTTCGACAACGCGGTGTCGACGACGCTCGCGGCGGGCGGCGGCGTCATCATCCTGACGGCGGTCTCGTTCACCGCGGCCGCGATGCGCGGCGAAGGGGAGACCACGCCGAGCATGCGGCTCGCGGTGCGATCGGGACTCGTCGCGCTGCTGGTCGCGCTCGGCGCGGGCGCCGCGATGATCGCGAGCGGCGTCGTCGAGGCGCGGGGCGGGAACCCGCAGGCCGCGTACACCACCGCCGGCGCGCTGAAGCCGCTGCACGCGGTGGCGATGCACGCGATCCTCATCCTGCCGGGGCTCGCCTGGCTGCTGCGGTTCGCGGACTGGACGGAACGGCGGCGCGTGCGGCTGGTGTGGGTGGCGATCGGTGCTTACGCCGTGCTGACCGCGGTGGTGGGGGTCGAATCCGTCGCCGGGGTTTCGCCGCTGGCGGCTTCGCCTGTCGAGACGGTGACCTCGGGGCTCGCGCTGGGGGTGCTGGCTGTGAGCGGTGCAGTGGCCCTTCGTGAAGCGGTTCGTGCTCGGTCCCGCGCGCTATGAAAGGCCCGTTACTTGCAAAATTTGCAAGTAACGGGCCTTTCATAGCGCGCGCTAGCGCCCCACGTAAGCGCGCAAGTGCTGTGCCGTGAGCGTGTCACCGGAGGTGACCAGCTCCGAAGGGGGCCCGGTGAACACGACCTCGCCCCCGTCCACCCCCGCGCCCGGTCCGAGGTCGACGATCCAGTCGGCGTGCGCCATCACGGCCTGGTGATGCTCGATGACCACCACCGTGTTCCCGTCGTCGACGAGCCGGTCGAGCAGCCCCAGCAACTGGTCGACGTCGGCGAGGTGCAGTCCGGTGGTCGGCTCGTCGAGGACGTAGGTCGCCGACTTCTCCGCCATCCGGATGGCCAGTTTGATCCGCTGCCGTTCCCCGCCGGAGAGCGTCGTGAGCGGCTGCCCGAGCCCGAGGTAACCCAGGCCGACGTCGGAGAGCCGGTCCAGGATCGTCCGCGCCTGCCCCGAGGTGAAGAACTCGCGCGCCTCGGCGACCGGCATCGCGAGGACCTCGCTGATGTCCTTGCCCCGCAGCTTGTAGGTCAGCACCTCGGCGGTGAACCGCTTGCCCTCGCACTCTTCGCAGACCGTCGCGACCCCGGCCATCATCGCCAGATCGGTGTAGATCAGCCCGATGCCCTTGCACTTCGGGCACGCGCCTTCGGAGTTCGCGCTGAACAGGGCCGCCTTGACGCCGTTGGCCTTGGCGAACGCGGTGCGGATCGGGTCGAGCAGGCCGGTGTAGGTCGCCGGGTTGCTCCGCCGCGAGCCGCGGATGGCCGACTGGTCGAGCACCACGACGTCGTCCCTTGTGGACAGTGAGCCGTGGATCAGCGAGCTCTTGCCCGAACCGGCGACCCCGGTGACCACGGTCAGTACCCCGAGCGGGATGTCGACGTCGACACCGCGCAGGTTGTGCCGGGTCGCGTTCCGGATCTCGAGCTGCCCGGTGGGCACGCGGACCTCGTCCCGCAGCCGTGCCCGGTGGTCGAGGTGCCGTCCGGTGAGCGTGCCGGACGCGCGCAACCCGGCGACGTCGCCGGTGAAGCAGATCTGCCCGCCGTTCGGCCCGGCGCCCGGGCCGAGGTCGACGACGTGGTCGGCGATCTCGATCGTCTCCGGTTTGTGCTCGACGACGAGCACCGTGTTCCCCTTGTCCTTCAACAGGAGCAGCAGGCCGTTCATGCGCTGGATGTCGTGCGGGTGCAGCCCGACGGTCGGCTCGTCGAAGACGTAGGTGACGTCGGTGAGGCTGGAACCCAGGTGCCGCACCATTTTCACGCGCTGCGCCTCACCGCCCGACAGCGTCCCGGATTCCCGGTCGAGGCTCAGATAGCCGAGGCCGATCTCCACGAGCGAGTCGAGGGTGCCGCGCAGGGTCTCCATCAACGGGCCGACCGAGGGGTCGTCGAGTTTGCGGACGAAATCGGCCAGATCGTTGATCTGCATCGACGAGCAGTCGGCGATGTTCAGGCCGTCGATCTTCGACGACAGCGCCGCCTGGTTGAGCCGGGCGCCTTCGCACGCCGGGCAGCGCTGGAAGGTGATCGCGCGGTCCACGAAAGACCGGATGTGCGGCTGCGTCGCCTCCTTGTCCTTCGCCAGGAACAGCCGCTGGACCTTCACCAGCAGGCCTTCGTAGGTGGTGTTCATCCCGCCGAGCTTCATTTTGGTGGCGGGTTTGTGCATGAAGTCTTCCCACTGCTGCGGGGTGTAGTCCTTCAGCTTGACCGCCGGATCGACGAAGCCCGCCTCCGCCAGTCCCTTCCAGTACCAGGACCCCGGCGCGAAGTTCGGGACGGTGATCGCCCCTTCGTCGAGCGAAAGCTCCTTGTCGACGAGCTGGTCGACGTCGATGGTGGAGACCTTCCCCAGCCCCTCGCAGTCGGGGCACATCCCCTCGGGAAGGTTGAAGCTGAACGCGCCGGAGGTCCCGACGTGCGGCCGGCCCAGCCTGCTGAAGACGATCCGCAGCATGGTGTGCGCGTCGGTCGCGGTGCCGACCGTGGAGCGGGAGTTGGCCCCCATCCGCTCCTGGTCGACGACGATCGCGGCGCTCAGGTTCCGCAGCGTGTCCACGTCCGGCCTGCCGACCGGGGCCATGAAGGACTGGATGAACGCGGTGTAGGTCTCGTTGATCAGCCGCTGCGATTCCGCGGCGATGGTGCCGAACACCAAGGACGACTTCCCCGAGCCGGAAACACCGGTGAAGACGGTGAGGCGGCGTTTGGGGATGTCGACCGAGACGTCGGCGAGGTTGTTCTCTCTGGCTCCGCGCACCTGGATCATGTCGTGGCTGTCGGCGGCCGAAGGCATGGCTCTCCCCTGGTTAGAACTCTTTAGCCTGTAAAGTGAGGGTAGCAGAGGTTACTTTATGCTGTAAGGAGTGGGCAAGTGGTCGTCTACGCGGCTCAGGGGGATCCTCGACGGTCGATGGCCCTGCTGTGGCGGACGGAGTCGCCGGACGTCGAGCGTCCCGGCCCCAAGCCGGGACTTTCGGTGGAGCTGATCGTCGAGACCGCCGTCGCGATCGCGGACGCCGAGGGGATGGCCGGCCTTTCGATGCGTGCCGTCGGGGACAAGCTCGGCCGCACGGCCATGGCGCTCTACACCTATGTCCCGAGCAAGAGCGAACTGCTCGATCTCATGTACGACAAGGCGCTCGCCGAGCTTTCGGTCACCTATGACGGCGAAGGCTGGCGAGCCGACGCCACGCGCTGGGCCGAGGACCTTTGGGACTTCTACCTGCGGCATCCCTGGGTCCTGCAGGTCTCGCAGGCGCGGCCGGTGCTGGGCCCGAACGAGTACGTCGTACTGGAGGCGCTCGTGAAGATCCTGCGCCGCACCGGGCTGTCCCCGGTGGTGCTGCGGCGGCTGATCAGCGCGTTGTACTCATGCGTGCGCGAGCCCGCGAGGACGGCTTCGGAGTCGCGGCTGGCCGAGAAGGCGACGGGCCAGTCCGACGACGAGTGGTGGTACGAGCGGTCCGCGCACCTGAATGAGGTCTCGCCGGATTTCGCCGAGCGTTTTCCGACGCTGACCTGGCTGGAGGGCGAGCACGCGTTCCGCATGGAGGACGAGACGGTGTCCTATTTGGAGCAGGAGGCGAGGGAGGCCTTCGAGTTGTCGCTGACCGTTCTCCTGGACGGGATCGAAGTCGCGATGAAAGCGGAGTAGCCTTCTCCGCATGCCCAGTGATTTCGCCTTGAAGACCATGAACGCCGTCCATCGCGTCATCCAGAAGGTCAGCGGCGGCCGCGCCGGCTGGCAGGTCGCCGGGATGACCGTCCTGGAGCTGACCACCATCGGCCGCAAGTCCGGTCAGCCGCGCACCGTCCTGCTGACCTCGCCGCTACGCGAGGGCGACGCGTACGTCATCGTCGCCTCCCGCGGTGGCGACGACCAGCACCCGGCGTGGTTCCTCAACCTCCGCGACAACCCCGACGTCCAGGTCACCTTGAAGGGTGAGACCGCGCAGCCGATGGTCGCGAGCGTCGCCGACACCGAGCTGCGTGCCCGCCTGTGGCCGAAGATCACCGCGGACTACAAGAACTACGCGCAGTACCAGACCAAGACCGAGCGCGAGATCCCCGTGGTCCTGCTGGCGCCCAAGGCGTAACGCCCGGCATCCCCCGCGAGGGGCCGGGTCCATCGGCCCTACCGGCGAGTCGGTAAGCCAGGGACCGTTGTTCTCGACGAGGTACACGATGAGAACGCGAGGATGCCGATGTCCGACACCTTGGGTCTCGAGACGCTCGACCGCGAGCAGTGCCTGTCACTGCTCGCGGGCTCCGGGCTCGGCCGGGTGGTGTTCACCTCCCGGGCACTGCCGGCGATCCAGCCCGCGCGGTTCGCGCTCCACCACGGTGCGATCGTGATCCGGACGCCGTCACAGAGCGCGTTGTTCGCCGGAGTACTCGACAGTGTGGTGGCGTTCGCCGTCGACGAGTTCGCCACGGACCTGGGGGCCGGTTGGTACGTCACCGTCCTCGGCCGCGCCTCCGAGGTGCGTGACCCGATCGTGACCGCCGAGCTCGCGACCCTGCCACTGGGCTGCTGGACTGGGCGAACGGACTCCCGGTACCTCCGGATCCCGGTCGAGTCCGTAACCGGACGAAGGATCCTTGGCGTGTGCAGTAACGAAGCACTGTCCGTGATCGACGCACCAGATGAGCGATCCGGGCGCGTTTGTCATTCCTGACCCCACTGCCCGGGGAGTTACTCCGGGACGGTGACGCCAGTGCGGCGGGTGAGTGCGGCGGGTGACGCCAAGGCGCCCAGGATCCTGGACGCGGTGGCCGGGATCGCCCACGATCTCAGCCTGCCCGACGTCCTTCGGCGCATGGTCGAGTCGGCCTGCGAGCTGACCGGTGCGCCGTTCGGCGCGCTGAGCGTGCTCGATTCGGAAGAATTCATCCGCTTCGGTGACGCGTGGGAGAGCCCGCCGTCCGAAGACGAGTCCCGCGTGATGCCGATCCGCATGCGCGGCCGCATCTTCGGGATGCTGTACCTCGCCCGCAAACCGGACGGTGAAGAGTTCACCGAAGCCGAGGAGGACCTGCTCGTCGCGCTCACCGCGGCGGCCGGTGTGGTGATCGAGAACGCCGCGCTGTTCGACCAGGTGCAGCGGCGCGAACGCTGGCTCGAGGCGTCCTATCACGTCACCGGCGCGCTCCTGACCGACCAGGACCTGACCGCGACCCTGCACCTGATCGCCGACCGCGCCCGCGTCGTCGCCGGTGGCACGGCGGGCGCGGTGGCCCGTCCGCGAGGCGACGGGCAGCTGGTCTTCGAGATCGTCGAGCCGCCGGGCCCGGACGCGGACCGCCTCGCCGGGATCGCCGTGCCGACCGAGGGCACCGCGACCGGGATGGCGTTCACCACCGGCAAACCCGTCGTGGTCCGGGACTACGGCGAAAAAGTGGTCGAGTACCAGGGCGAACGTGGCGCCGTGATGCCCGCGGTGATCAAGGACCTCGACTCCACGGTCGCCGTCCCGCTGATCGTCGGCGAGGAGAAACTCGGCGTGCTGCTGGTGGCGAAGTTCCGCGACAAGACCCCGTTCTCCGCCTACGACGTCCAGCTCGCCGAGACCTTCGCCGCGCACGCCGCGCTCGCGGTCGAATTCGCCCGTGCGCAACAGGACAGGCAGCGGCTCGCCGTCTTCGAGGACCGTGACCGGATCGCCCGCGACCTGCACGATCTGGTGATCCAGCGGCTGTTCGCGATCGGGCTCGGCCTGGAAGGGCTCGGCAGGCTCGCGGGCGAACCCGCCGTCGCCGACCGCGTGAGCACTTTCGCGCACGAGATCGACCGCACGATCCGCGAGATCCGCAACAGCATCTTTTCGCTGCAGGAACCGGCGGAGGCGCAGGGCAGCCTCCGGTCGGAGCTGCTGCGCGTCGCCCTCGACGCGGGCTGCGCGTCCGAACCCCGGGTCGGGTTCGACGGGCCGCTCGACTCGACCGTGCCGGACACGGTCCGCTCGGATCTCATCGCGACCCTGCGCGAGGCACTGTCCAATGTGGTCAGGCACGCGGCGGCGACGACGGTGTCGGTCGACGTCTCCGTCGACCGCGACGGGCGGTGGCTGAAACTTTCGGTGGTCGACGACGGTGTCGGGATGCCCGCCGAACCCGGCCATCGCAGCGGCGTGGCGAACCTCGCCGAACGCGCGGCCCGCTGGAGCGGGTCGTTCAGCGTCGAAGCGAGGCCGGAAGGCGGGACGAGGCTCGACTGGTCGGTGGAGCTGCCGGCCCGACAGGGGAGTGTGGGATGACGATTTCGGTGTTCCTGCTGGACGATCACGAACTCGTCCGCACCGGGTTGAAGACCGTCTTCGAAGCGGAAGACGATCTCACCGTGGTGGGAGAGGCGTCCACGGCCGCCGAGGCCTTCGTCCGGATCCCCGCGGTCAAACCGCAGGTCGCGGTGCTCGACGTCCGGCTGCCGGACGGCGAGGGGGTCAGTGTCTGCCGGGAGATCCGGGCGTCCATGGACCCGCCGCCCGCCTGCCTGATGCTGACGTCCTATTCGGACGACGAAGCGTTGTTCGGCGCGATCATGGCCGGCGCGGCGGGGTACATGCTCAAGCAGGTCTCCGGCGGTGCGCTCGTCAAGGCCGTCCGCACGGTCGCCGCGGGCGGATCGCTGCTGGACAGCACGCTGACGGCTTCGGTGATGAACCGCCTGCGTGGCGAGAGCGACGATCACCCGGACCCGCGGTACGAGCAGTTGAGCCCGCAGGAGCGGCGGGTGCTCGACCACATCGCCGACGGGCTGACCAACCGCCAGATCGCGGAAAAGCTGTTCCTGGCGGAGAAGACGGTCAAGAACTACGTGTCCTCGCTGCTGCACAAGCTCGGCTTCGAACGCCGCACCGCCGCCGCCGTCTACGCCACCCAACGTCGCAAGCCGTCCGCTTAGAAGATCGTGAACCCGTCGGCGAACCCGGGATCCTCGCGCAGCACCCGGCGCAGTTCGTTGAGCGCCCGGTGCTGGGTGACGCGGACCGCGCCCGCGCTCGCCATGCCCAGCGCGGCGGCGGTCTCTTCGGCGCTGAAGCCGAGGATCACGCGGAGCGCCAGCACATCCCGCTGCTTCGCCGAAAGGACCTTGAACAGCCGGGACAGCCGGCGGCCGCGATCCGCCTTCTCGACCTCTTCGAACGTCGGGTTCCACGGTCCGTCCTGTTCGGGCTCCGGATCGGGGACCGGCGCGGACGGGTCGCGGGCGAGGTTCCGGCGGACGTCGGCGACCTTGTGCGAGGCGATCCCGAAGACGTACGGCAGGAAGCTGTTGTCCTGGTAGCTGTAGCGCGGCAAGGCGACGAGGACGGCCATCAAGACCTCCTGTGCGCAGTCCTCGGCGCTGGAGATGCCGCGTGTCGTCCCGCCCAGCCTGCTCGCGCAGTACCGGAACACGATCGGCCGGAGAAGCGTGAGCAGGTTCCCGACGGCTCGCTTGTCGCCACTGATCGCCGCGCGGATCATCTCGCCGTCCGGCTCACCCGGCCGGGGCACGTACGAGGCACGCTTTCCCGCCGAGTACGCGTCAGTGCTGTCGGCCGGGCGCACCGCTTCGGACACGGTCATCACGCCGGATGGGCCGTTCTCGGTGCGTACCTGTGCGTTCCCATCGTCCCCACCTCCCGAAAGCCCCCAGCTCTGTTTGGCCCTTCCGACGTTACGGAACGCGTTCGGGAGTCGCACCGGTACAGCAGCCCGGAGTAGTCGGGTCTTTAGACCCTGGTGGGCCCTGGCTATGGACTTTCGCCAGATTGGTCTAGACAATTAGCCCAGCGCGGCGGCAGGCCGCCCTTGGTACGGAGGAATCGCGATGAGGCGTTCCAGATCCCTGGCCTTTCTGGCCGTCGTGGTGCTCACGTTCGCCGGTTTGATCACCGGCGGCGGCACCGCGAGCGCGGCCAACCTGCTCCTCAATCCCGGCTTCGAGGCGGGTTCGACGTCCGGCTGGTCCTGCGCGGCGGGCGCGGCCGTGAGCACGCCGGTCCGTTCGGGTGGTTACGCCGTTTCGGTCACGCCGGGCTCGACGACCGGGAAATGCGCACAGACGGTATCGGTCAAGCCGAGCACGACCTACGCGGTTTCCGCCTGGGTGAACGGGAACCCGGTGTACCTCGGGGTCACGGGCGGGCCGTCGACCTGGACCGCCGCGACCTCCTACACGCAGCTTTCGCTTTCGTTCACGACGTCGGCCACGCAGACGACGGCGGAGGTGTACGTGCACGGCTGGTACGGGTCGAGCACCTTCTACGCGGACGACATCAGCCTCGACGGACCGGGCGGCGGCACCCCGGGAGCGCCGCCGGCACCGGGGAATCCGGCCGTGGGCACGGTGACGAACTCGTCGATCGCGCTCTCGTGGGGAGCCTCGGCAGGCACGGTGACGGGGTACCGCGTGTACGAAGGCGGGAACGTGGTCGCGACGGTGACCGGGACCTCCGCCACCGTTTCGGGGCTGACGGCCTGTTCTTCGCACAGTTACTCGGTGGCCGCGTACAACAGCGCGGGTGAATCGCCCAAGAGCGCGGAGGCGGGCGCCACGACCGGCGGCTGCGTCGACACAGGCCTGCCGAAGCACGCGCTGATCGGCTATCTGCACGCGAGTTTCGCCAACGGCTCCGGCTACACGCGGATGGCCGACGTCCCGGCTGCCTGGGACATCGTCAACCTCGCCTTCGGTGAGCCGACTTCGGTGACGTCGGGCGACATCCGCTTCACGCGGTGCCCGGTGGCGGAATGCCCGACCGTGGAAAGCGACGCGGACTTCATCGCCGCGATCCGCGCGAAGCAGGCGCAGGGCAAGAAGGTGCTGATCTCCATCGGCGGTCAGAACGGCCAGGTCCAGCTGACCACCACGGCTGCGCGCGACGCCTTCGTCAGTTCGGTTTCGGCGATCATCGACCGCTACGGGTTGAACGGGCTCGACATCGACTTCGAGGGACACTCGCTGTACCTCAACTCCGGTGACAACGACTTCCGCAACCCGACCACGCCGGTGATCGTCAACCTCATCTCGGCGCTGAAGACGCTGAAAGCCAAGTACGGCGCGGGATTCGTGCTCACGATGGCGCCGGAGACGTTCTTCGTGCAGACCGGCTACCAGTACTACGGCGGGCTCGGCGGCGCGGACAACCGGACGGGGTCGTACCTGCCGGTGATCCACGCGATGCGGGACGCGCTGACCGTGCTGCATGTCCAGGACTACAACTCCGGACCGGTGATGGGGCTGGACAACCAGTACCACTTCATGGGCGGCGCGGACTTCCACATCGCGATGACCGACATGATCAAGGCGGGCTTCACGGTGTCCTCGACCGGATTCCGGTTCCCGGGGCTGCGTGAGGACCAGATCGCGTTCGGCCTCCCGGCCGCGGTGAGCGCGGGCAACGGGCACACCGCGCCGGCGGCGGTGCATTCGGCGCTGAACTGCCTGGTGAAGAACTCCGGCTGCGGGTCGTACACGTTGCGCGGCGGTGCTTCGCCCGCGCTGCGCGGGCTGATGACGTGGTCGATCAACTGGGACCGGTACTACGGCTGGGAGTTCCAGAACGCCCACGAACCCTTCCTGAACGCCCTTCCCTGATCCGCGTTTCGTCCTCTGGTTGCGGTCCTTGCTTGTGCAAGGACCGCAACAAGAGGACTACTTGCGTGGGTGCTTGAGGTGGGTGGGGGTGCGACCGGCCCGCTCGTGCCTCGCGGGGTGCTATGAAAGGCCCGTTACTTGCAAATTTTGCAAGTAACGGGCCTTTCATAGCACCCGGGGGTGGGCACGCGGCCCGAAGTATCGGCGCAACTAGAGGACGGCTTGCTCTGGGAGACGCGCCACGCGGTGCGGTGTCCCAACGCAAGTAGTCCTCTAGTTGCGGTAGTTGCGTGTGCAAGGACCGCAACTAGAGGACTAGTTGCGCAAAGGGGAGGCGGGCACGGGAGAGGCGGGCAAGGGGGAGGCGGGTAAGGGGAGGCGGGCATGGAGCGGGCCCGCACCGTGCAGCTTCGGTGCGGGCCCGCAGTTTCAGGGGGAAGGGACGTCAGAAGCCCGCGGTGATCCGCGTGAAGTCCCAGTCGTTCTGCGCGATGCCACTGCAGTTCTCGGCCACCCCGCCGTTGGGGCAGCCCCGGTCACGGTTGGTCGACCAGAACGCGAGCCTGGCGATCTTGTTGGTCTTGGACCAGTTGGTGATCCTGGTCCAGGTGTCGAGACTCGTCAGTTCCCGCTGGTCCGAAAGGCCGTTCATCCCGCTGATGCCGAGGTGGCCGTACGCCGTGGCGTCGTTCCACCCGAACGTCGACTTCAGCTTGTCCCGCAGGCCGTTCGCGGCGTTGATGGTGTTCCCGTACATGTCCGCGCCGCCGCCGAAGTCGAACGGCATGATCGTGTAGACGTCGATCCCGGCGTTCAGCGCCTTCGACTGGTCGATGAGCCGCTGACCCCAGGAGTTCGGGCCGGTGGTCGTCGTGCCGAAGGTGAGAATGGTCTGGATACCGGGGTTGTTCGCCTTCACGATCTTCAGTGCGTTCAGGACACGGTCCTGCACAGTCGCGTTCTCGAACTCGTCGGTGTTCTCGATGTCGATGTCGATCGCCTTGAGACCGTAGGCGTCGATCACCTTCTGGTAGGCACCGGCGAGCAATTCCGGCGTCGAGCAGTTCGGGCCGAGCTTGTTGCCGCTCCACCCGCCGAAGGACGGCACGATCTGCCCGCCCGCGGCCTTGATCTGCGCGATCGCGTTCGCGTCGGCGCTGCCCTGCAGCGGCCGGCTGCCGTCCCAGGCGGGATTGCATCCACCGGACGACAGGATGAACGCCATCGTGAACCACTTGATGCCGGTCGCGTTCATGACCGTCTGCGGGTTCGGCGGGCTGCCCCAGCCCATGTACAGATACGGCGCGCCACGGCCGCCGGGCAGCGGCGGGTTGCTCGTGGTGGTCGTGGGCGGGGTCGACGTCGTCGTCGTAGGTGTGGTGGTGGTCGGTGTGGTGGGGGTGGTCGGCGTCGTGGTCGGAGTACCGCCGCCCGGATCACACGAGCCACCGTTGATCTTGCAGTTCGCCGGGGCGACGTAGCCGCCGGAGTACTTGACGTTGAACCCGAAACTGGTGCTGCCCCCGTTGCCGAGGTTGCCGTTCCAGGTGTTCTTCACCGTCACGTGCTGGCCGGAAGCCGTGTAGCTGCCGTCCCACAGCGAAGCGATCGAATGTCCCGCGGGGAGGTCGAATTCGACCGTCCACGTGGGAAGGCTCGATCCCGAGTTGTTGCTGATCGTGTACTTGCCTTCCCAGCCGGAGCCCCAATCGGAGCCCTTGCTGAAGGCGGCGCCGACGCCGCCGGCCGCGGAGGCCGGCGCGATCACGAGGACCGCGCCGGCCGTTGCGGCAGCGGCGGCCAGGCCGACGGCCTGGATCCAAGTCCGCTTAGCCACTGTCAACCTCTCAGTTCAGGCCGTTGCGCATGGCCGTGACGAGTTCACCGTTGCCGGTGTCACCACTGAGCTCCCAGAAGAACGCGCCGCCGAGACCCTGGTTCTTGGTCCAGCCCATCTTTCCGTTGATGGTCGCGGGAGTGTCGTAGCTCCACCAGTTGTTGCCGCACTTTGCGTACGCGGTGCCCGCGATCGTGCCGGTCGACGGACAGCTGTTCTTGAGGATCTTGTAGTCCTCGATGCCCGCCTCGTAGGTGCCCGGTGCCGCGCCGGTCGCGGTGCCGCCCGGCGTGTCCTGCGTGACGCCGGTCCAGCCTCGGCCGTAGAAACCGATACCCAGCAACAGTTTGTTCGCCGGGACGCCCTTGGCCTTGAGCTTCTGGATGGCTTCGTCGGAGTTGAAGCCCTGCTGCGGGATACCCGGGTACGCCGTCAGAGGCGAGTGCGGGGCCGTCGGACCCTGCGCCGCCCAGGCGCCGAAGAAGTCGTACGTCATGACGTTGTACCAGTCGAAGTACGCCGACGCGGGACCGTAGTCGGCGACGTCGAGCTTGCCGCCGCTGCTGGCGTCCGCGGTGATCGCGGCGGTGACCAGGAACGAGGAACCGAACTTGGTGCGCAGCGCCTGTGCCACGTTCTTGATCGCGGCGGGGCCGCTGGTGTCACAGGTGAGACCGCAGGCGTTCGGGTACTCCCAGTCGATGTCGATGCCGTCGAAGACGTCGGCCCACCGCGGGTCCTTGATCAGCTTGTAGCAGGACTCGGCGAACGCGGTCGGGTTCTTCGAAGCCTGGCCGAAGCCGCCGGACCAGGTCCAGCCACCGAACGACCACAGCACCTTCAGGCCCGGGTACATCTTCTTCAGCTTGCGCAGCTGGTTGAAGTTACCGCGAATGGCGCCCGCGTCCCACGAGTCCGCGACACCGTCCACACTGGACCCGGCGTCGTAGAACTTGTCGTAGTCGGCGTAGGTGTCGTCGTTCGCGGTGCAGGAACCGTTGGTGACGTTGCCGAACGCGTAGTTGATGTGCGTCAGCTTCGCCGCGGAACCAGAAGTGTGAATGTTCTTCACGTGGTAGTTACGTCCGTAGACGCCCCACTGCACGAAGTAGCCGAGGTTCTTCTTCGCGCCCGGGTTCGGGTTCGAAGTCGTCGTGGTCGGCGGATTGCTCGTGGTGGTCGTCGTCGGGGGATTCGACGTCGTGGGGTTCGAGGTGGTCGTGGTCGGCGGGTTCGACGACGTCGGGGTGCCGCCGCCCGGGTCGCACGAGCCGCCGTTGATCTTGCAGTTGGCGGGCGCGGTGTACGCGCCGGAGTACTTGACGTTGAAGCCGAAGCTGACGGTGCCACCGTTGGGAACGTTGCCGTTCCAGGTGTTCTTGACCGTCACGTGCTGGCCGGAGGCCGTGTAGCTGCCGTCCCACAGCGAAGCGATCGAGTGTCCGGCCGCGAGGTCGAACTCGAGCGTCCACGAGGTCAGGGCGGCGCCGGACTTGTTGGTGATCGTGTACTTGCCTTCCCAGCCGGCGCCCCAGTCAGACCCCTTGGTGAGGGTGGCTCCGACCCCGCCCGCCGCGTTCGCCGGAACGGTCACCAGACCGACCGCCAACGCCGCGACGGCCGTGAACAGGCCGATCAGATGCCATCTTTTTCTCGACATTTCACTCCTTACAAACCCGGTGCAGGAAATGATCTTGGAGAGGATTTCGTCAATGGGAAATCGGCGACATCGCGTTGCCGCGGCCGAAGCCGGGCAGGCGGGGATGCGTCTTCATCGACCACCTCCATGCGGAACGCTTTGTTGCGGGAGACGGTACGTGGTCTGGACCAATATGGGAAGCGTCACTACGTAGAGTGGTGATTTTCCTGCGAACGGCCTAATACGTTCGACAGCGTTATTCGTTCACTGGTTCGGTGCCCTTACCGGCGAGGTTCGTCCATTTCGCCCAGCCGGGCGATATTCGCCGATTCGTCCTCGTCCGGCGCTATGCCGGAAAGGAACACCTCGGTGATTTCGACGGCGACGTCGGGGGCGAGCCGTTTGAGGCTCAGTGCCAGGACGTTGGCGTCGTTCCACCTGCGCGCGCCCGCGGCGATCCAGGTGTCCCAGGCCAGCGCCGCGCGCACCCCGGGGACCTTGTTGGCCGCGATGGCCGTGCCGGTCCCGGTCCAGCACAGGACGACGCCGAAATCGGCCTCGCCGTCGGCGACGGCCTTGCCGACCGCCGCGCCGAGTTCCGGCCAGAGCTCCGACGTCGCGGGGCGGATCACCTCGTGACCGGCCTCGGCGAGGAAGGCCTGGACGGCGTCCGTGGTGGCGTTCCGGTCATCGGCCGCGAAGGCGATCTTCATCTCCCGATCGTAACGCCGCGTCGACAGGTGGCGAACCGGAAGTCGTGGGAGGATCCCGTCGTGGACTCGTCTGCGGAGGAGCGTCATCAGCTCGAGCGCGACCAGGAGATCGCAAGGACACGGATTCTCGAAACCGCCGCCCGCATCATCGGCGAGACCGGATTCGCCCGGCTCAAGATCGGGATGATCTGCGCCAGGACCGGCTATCACAGCGCCGTCGTCCACCAGCTGTTCGGCTCGAAGGAGACGCTGGTGCAGCGGCTCGTCGAGTTCGCGGCGGAGAAGTTCGCCGACGTCTTCAGCGCCGCCGTCGCCACCCGGACCGGCGGGCTGACGCCCAGTCCGATGGACATGGTGCGCGCGCTGCTGGACATCTTCTTCGAACTGCTCACCGACATGCCGCCGCTGAACCGGGCGTTCGTGGTGCTGTGGACGGACGCGACCGTCGGTGATCCGGCGGTGCGGTCGGCGATGACCGAAGCCGATCGCCGCTACCGGTTCGCCATCGCCCAGACCGTCGCCGCCGGGATCGCGGACGGCTCCATCTCGGGTGTCCGTGACCCCGACGCGTACGCGGCGGCGCTGGTCGGGCAACTGCGGGGGATCGCGGTGGCGGCCATCATCGATCCCGGCGGAATCGATCTGCGAGCCGTCCGCGCGGAGATGGAATACGCCGTGGACAGGCTCGTCTAACCGGTTTTGGTCAGTTCGGCCGCCCCGAACGAGACGTCGAACCGGTCGCACCAGATGGTCACACTCGAATAGCGCGCCAGATCGGTCCCCTCGGGCAGAGTGTAGTTCTGGCTTCCCTTGTTGCCCTTGAGTTTCCCGGCACTCACGTGCGCGCCGTCGTCGAACACGAACCAGCCGTCCTTGCCCGGCAGGACCGGCGCGCCGGTGAGCAGGACCCGCAGATCCGGCCCGTTGCTCGTGTCGAGATTCTCCAGGCGCAGCACCAAGGATCCGTCGGGGGCGCGCAGGATCCGGACGCCGCCGCTGGTCGCGTGCTCGTGGCTGATCAGTTCGCCGGTCGCCACGATCGCGGGCTCTTCCGGTGCGGGGGCGGCACTCGCGGAGAGGGGAGCCGAGGTCTGGGCGACGGGCAGGGCTTCCTGCACGGTTTCGTTCACCCAGAGCTTCCACGGCTGGAACCAGTAGAGGCCCGCGGCCACCGCCACCACCAGTCCGGCCGCCAGGACGGTGAGCACCCGCTTGCGTTTCATGCCGCCATTCAACCGTGTGCGGAGTCCGGAATGCCGGGTTGGCGCGGTTACCGAACTCTTACGGGGTGAGCACCACCTTGCCCGCGACCGTCCCGGATTCGGCCAGCCGCATCGCTTCCGCGACCCTGCTCAGCGGCAGCCGTGCCGCGACCTGTGCCGTGATCGCGCCGTCCTTCAGTGCGGCGAAGACCTGGGTGAGGTCGGCGCGAAGGCGGGCACGGAACCGGTTCTTGGCGAAGGACCGTCCCGCCCAGACGTTGAAGAAGTACGCGTTCCGGCCGTTGGGCAAGCTGTTCCACAGCATCACGCGGGCAAGGATCTTGAGGACGGGCAACTGCTTGGAGCCTTCGTCGTCGCGGGTCGCGGCGCTGCCGTAGGAGACGAGCGTGCCGCCGCGGGCGAGCAGCTTCCACGACGCGGGCACGCTGGCGCCGCCGACGTGGTCGAAAACGGCGTCGACGCCCTCGGGCGCGAGCTCACGGACGCGGGCGGAGATGTCCTCGGTCCGGTAGTCGATCGGCATGACTCCCAGGCGCCGCAACGCTTCGTGGTGCCGCTTCGACGCCGTGCCGATCACCTGCACCCCCGCCTTCGCGGCGAGCTGGACCAGCAGCGAGCCGACGCCGCCGTTCGCGCCGTGGACGAGGATCGTCTGCCCGGCACGCACCTTGGCCTTGCGGTGCAACATCTGCCAGGCGGTGATGCCGTTGACCACCGCGGTCTCGGCTTCTTCCGCGCCGAGGCCGTCCGGGACGGGCACGACGTCGGCGGCGTCGAGGACCACGTGGCTGGCCCAGCTCCCCACCTTCGTCAGCGCGGCGATCCGGCGGCCGGCGAGCGCGCCGTCGACCCCGGCGCCGGTGGTCAGCACCGTGCCGACCAGGTCGTACCCGGGGACGAAGGGGAACGGCGGCTGGTCGTAGTACTTGCCGCGGCGCATCTGCTGTTCGGCGAACGAGACCCCGGTCGCCTCCATCGCGACCACGACCTGGCCGGGGCCGGGTGCGGGGAGCGGGCGTTCCCGCAGCTCCAGGCCTTCCGGCTCGACCTTGCCCGGCAGTACCACCTCGGTCAGCGTGTTCATCTCGATCTCCCTGATTGCCTGTCGTGTCCGTTAGAGCCTGTAACCATAGTGAGCACTGCTCTCGGAAATGTCAAGCGGGGTCACGTCTGGGTTTCGGTGCCTTGACCGGGTTCTCGCCAGTTGACACGATTGCCGATCTGAAAACGGCATATCGGACGGAGGCCCTTCGATGGGTTCGGCGATGTTCTCGGTTCTCCTGCCGGTAGCGCTGGCACTGGTCATGTTCGGGCTGGGGCTGACCCTGACCGTCGGCGACTTCACGCGGGTGCTGAAGTACCCGAAGGCGGCCGTCATCGCGCTGGTGTGCCAGATGATCGTGCTGCCCGCCATCTGCGTCGGCCTCATCCTGCTGTTCGGCCTCGGGGGCGTGCTCGCCGTCGGGATGATGCTGCTGGTCGCCTCACCCGGCGGGACTTCGGCGAACCTGTTCAGCCACCTCGCCGGCGGCGACGTCGCCCTCAACGTCACGCTGACGGCGATCAACTCCGTGCTGGCCGTGTTCACCCTGCCGCTGGTGGTCGGCCTGTCGATGGCCGCGTTCCTCGACGGCGGTGCCACGGTCGGGCTCCAGCCCGCGAAGTTCGTGCAGGTGTTCGCGATCGTGCTGATCCCGGTCGTGATCGGGATGGCGGTGCGGAGCCGGTTCACCGACTGGGCCGAGCGGATGCGCAAACCGGTCAAGATCGGCTCCGCCGTGGTGCTCGTGCTGGTGATCGGGGCCGCGATCGCGCAGGAGTTCCGGACCCTGATCGACAACATCGGGACGCTCGGGCCGGTGGCGCTGGCGCTTTCCGTGCTCAGTCTCGCGATCGGGTACTACGTGCCGCGGCTGTTCCGGGTGGACCGCGGGCAGTCGATCGCGTCCGCCATGGAGATCGGCGTGCACAACGCCACCCTCGCGATCGCCGTGGCGATCTCGGTGCTCGGCGACAAGGCGATGGCCGTGCCCGCCGGGATCTACGGCGTGCTCATGTTCTTCCCCGCCGGGATCGCGGCCGTGCTGTTGTCGCGGAGCCGGGAGAGCGCGCGAGTGTAGAGGTGGGCCGGGGTCTCACCCTGCCGGTGCGGAGAGCTGGACGTACTCGGGTGTGTCGTCCACCCGCACCCGCAGGATCGGCACCGTCTTGTTCACCGGGTCACCCCGGTCGTCGAAGGAGATCATGCCGCTCGCGCCGGGGACCGCCAGCTTGCCGTGCAGGCGGTTCTTGGACTGGAGCACGTCCTGCGCCGTCACCTGGGCGGGCGCGGTCCTCGGGATGCCGCGGATCGCCCACACCACGGTGAGGACCGCGTCGTGGGAGAGGATGGCGATCCCGTCGTCCAGCCGTTCCTTCGGGAACACCGCGCGAAAACATCCGGTACACCCCTCTTCCTGGAAACTCGCGACGGCGGCGGGGTTGAACACCGACGGCTCGGTCGTCCACGCGCGGGGGTGGGCGAGCCCGGGACCCAGCACGGTCACCTTCGATTCCAGCCCCCTGCGCATTTCCTGACTCGGCGGGCCGACCAGCGCCAGGTCACCGGTCAGCACCGTGATGGGCCGGTCGAGGCACGGGCGTTGCGCCAGTTCCGCCACGAACGAGGCGAGATGGTTCTCGCGGCCCGCGAAGTACACCACTTCCGCTTCGTTGCCACAGATGTTCGGCATCATCTGCAGGAACGTGTTCTCGATCCCCGGTAGGCTGGAGTCGTACACCTCCGTGCGACCGACGATCCGGTGGGTGTCGTCCGCGAACTTGTCGGTGAAGGCCACCGCGAGCGTCTTCGGGTAGAGGTCTCCCGGATTGACGTCCCGCACCACGGTCGCGGTGCGGGCGGTGGGACGGACGTAGCCCGCGGCGGCCATGCCGTAGGTGGTACTCGTCGGGGACACCCGCATGAAACCGGGGATTTCGGAGAACTCGTCGGCGGCCACGGGTGAGGCGACGACCGGGATCTTGTGCTCTGACAACCGTTCGATGGCGCTGCGTGCCGAGCCGAGGCTCAGGCCGATCCCGGTGACGGCGACGAGGCGTTCGCGTTCCACGCGTCCGATGAGGTCGTCCACCACGGGTTGCCAGTGGCTCAGCCTGCTGCCGGGATTGGCCAGCAGCAACCGGATCAGCGGCAGACTGCCCCAGGACCCGGTGGTGTTCGCCCGGCGTTGCGCGATGTAGGCGCCCTGGATCTGGTGCCGGACCCACTCGGCGGACAGGATGTCGTTCTCCACCAGGGTCATCGGCAGCATGAGCGCGATAGTCACGTAGGGCTTGCCCGAACCGGTGACGGAAGCGTTCTCCTCGCGGATGTGTGTCTCCACATCGGACAGATCCGGGGAGAACACGTAACCGCCGTCCGTGACGCCGACGCATTCCGCGTACTCGCCGCGTTTTTCCACGCCATCGCCGCAACTGCGCCCGGCTTCGTCGATCGCCGGGACGACGACGAACACGACCACGAGCGCGGCGACGAGCAGGAGCACGCCGCCGCCCGCCGTCAGCCACTTCGACCACGTCGGCCGTGGTGGTCTGATCCGCTCGCTCCGTGCGGTCATCGGTATCTCTCCGCCCTTTCGTGCAACAGGATGGATCCCCGTCCCCGGCCGTGCGCCAGCTGGTGGAAACCGCCTTCGATGGTCGAGTTCAGCGTGCCGCCCGGATCGCCGAGCGGATCCGCCGCGATCCACAACGCGACCACCAGCCAGGAGAGGGTGGTCTCCAGTTCGCCGTCGGCGTGCCCGGCGTGCGCCTCCAGCTGTTCGTACGCTTCCGCGCCCGCGTCCAGCCGGTTGGGCGCCGCGGTGATGACGTCGAGTTCGGCGAGCCAGGCTTCGGCGGCCGCCACGTCGAACTCCGGCTGGTGGTCGTCGGCGAACGGCTCGCTCAGGTGCGCGACGACCGCGGAGACGTTCTCCAGCGCCAGGTCGTGATAGCGCGCGGCCACCCGCTGGCCGTGTTTCCCGTAGAAGTCGCGGCACCGGGTGTGCACCCGCTCCCAGTTCAGCGGGTGATCTTCGGGGCGGGCCGCGAGCTCCTGCAACAGAATCCGGCGCAGCCACGGGTGCAGGACGTAGTGGAGCTCCTCGCCGGGCTCAGCCCGCAACCACAGGAGATCGCCGAGTTCCTTGAACAGCGCGCCTTCTTCCGTGGCGTTGCGCAGATCGACGATGTTCTTGTGGAACAGCGTTTCCACGTCACGCGCGGCGCTCGCCGTGACGAGGTCCTGCCTGCTCGGCACCGGCAGGTCCTGCAGCAGATAGGCCTGCGCCGCGGCGAGCAAGGTCGTCTCGGTACCGTCCTCGGCCTCGACGCCGGTCCGCAAGGAGGTGCGGAGCGCGTTGGGGGCGCGGGAATCGTAGAGCTGAGCCGAAGCGCCGAACACCGTGGTGACCGCGCCGGGATGCCCGTCGGTGAGCCGGTACAGGAATCGTGGCAGCCGCGAGGTCGGGTGGATGTCGCCGCGGGCGACGATGTCCACCACGTCGTCTTCGGAAAGCGCGCCCAGTTCGAGGAGATACCACGGATACCAGCGGGGGTCCCCGCCCACCGTCCAATCCGAGTCCACATCGGACGGTTGCCGCGGCGACGGCGCCCGCAGCCCGTCGGTCCGGTGGGTCGTCGGCCGTCTTCGCGACGGCGCACCCCGTTGCGGGGTCAGCAGCGACCAGCTTTCGTTCCAGTCCGGATTCCATCTCCGGCTGGTGGCGATCACCACCAGCGGATCGGGCTCGCCGCCGGAGCGATGCCGCGCCTCCGTCAGGGTCCGCAGGAAGACCTGGCCACCCGGGGTGTGCGCGTTGTCCAGCAGGACGACGCTGTTGAGCGTGCGGCGTGACCGGTTGACGCCCTGGTAGCCCAAGCGCAGATCGGTGAGGAAGGCGTCGCAGAAGATGCCGTCGACGGCCGCGCGGTCCTCGTCGTCGCCTCGCGCGTGCTTGGCGATCTCGATGAGGAAATCCTCGTGGTTGCCGGTGCTGGCGGGCAGCGCTTTCATCTTGCCCGCCAGCCGTCGCCTGCCGTACCAGCCGAGTCCGCGCAGCAGCAGATCGGTGGCTTCGGGCCAGCCCTTCAAACCGCCCGCCGGAGCGACCCCGCCGACGAGGCGCACCACGTCGACGATCGTTTCCCGGTTCTGTTCGAGCGGCTGGTTCTCCGCCAGCAGTTCACGGATCTTGCGCAGCGCGGCCCGGCGGTCGCGCAATTCCACCGGCGCGCTCAGTACGAGCATGCACAGCCACAGCCGGGGAAAGGCCAGCCTGCCGAACTGTTTCCGGTGCCTGCCGAGGTCGAACGCGAGGTGGGCGAGCAGTTCCCTCGGCTGGATGTTCTCCCGTTCGTGTCGTTCGAAATCGAGATAGGCGTGCGGTATTTCTTCGCAGCGCTCGGCTATCGCGTCGAGCAACGCGGACTTCCCGGTTCCCCGCGCGCCGAGCGCGACCACGACGGGCAGGGCCCGGCTTTGCCCTTTCGGGCGGGTGAGCAGTTCCTCGACCAGGCCGCCGGTGATGGCGCCGAGACCGGATATTCGGGGTGTGCCGGCAGGCATCGGCCCCCCTCCCCGCGCGGCTCCCCGATTCGACCGCGCCCACTTTGAGCGTCGACTATAGACAGCCGAGGGGATTCCATGCGGTGACAAAGGCACCGGTGGTCCGTGTTAACCGATATGGCCTAAGATCAGGTCACGGTTGGAGCCGGACGGGAATGTGAAACGGTAATTCTCGCACGGAGACGAAGACGTTACGAAAGTGACGAAGAATCATCCGTCGAACCGGTCGAGGGCATTCCCGATCGCCTGGTCCAGAATTCCCAGGCCCTCCGCCAGTTCGTCTTCCGTCGCGGTCAGCGGGGGTGCGATCCGGAATACGCCGCCCATCCCCGGCAACTGCACGATGTTCATGTGCAGTCCCAGTTCGAGACAACGCCGGGTGACCCGTGCGCCGAGTTCGTCGGAGCTCCGCTTCGTGGAACGGTCCAAGACGAGCTCGACACCGACGAGCAGGCCCCGTCCGCGGATGTCGCCGATGACGTCGTGACGATCGGCGAGGTCTTCGAGACCGCGGCGGAGAAAGGCACCCAGTTCGGTGGCGCGTTCGTCGAGCCTGTCCCGGGTGAGGACGTCGAGCACGGTGTTCCCGACGGCGGCCACCAGCGGGTCCGCGACATGCGTGGTGAAGAACAGATAGCCGCGGTCGTGCGCCTCCTGCTCGATTTCCGCGCTGGTGATCACCGCCGCCAGCGGAAGCCCGGCGCCCAGCGTCTTGGACAGGGTCAGGATGTCGGGGACGACGCCGTCGCGTTCGAAGGCGTACCAGTTTCCCGTGCGGCACAAGCCGGTCTGCGCCTCGTCGAGGATCATCAGCATTCCGCGTTCGCGGCATTTCTCGAGCAGCGCGGCGAAGTAGCCGGGCGGCGGTTCGATGATCCCGCCCGAGCTGAGGATCGGTTCGACGACGCACGCCGCGAGGCTGCCGACGGATTGGGCGTCGATCATCTCGAACCCGAAGTCCAGCTGGCGCCGCCAGTCCAGTTCTCCTTCGGCGGTGAGGAAGTCCGGTCGATAGGGGTTCGGCGCGGGAATGGCGAAGTTGCCCGGCGCGGACGGGCCGTAGCCCTTGCGGCCCGCGCTGTAGGTCGCGTTCGCCGCGGCCTGCGTCATCCCGTGCCACGACCTGGCGAACGACACGATCTCGTGCTTCCCGGTGACCAGTTTCGCCATCCGGATCGCGGCCTCGTTCGACTCCGCCCCGGTGGTCAGCAGCAACGCCTTTTCCAGCGGTGACGGCAAAGTCTCGGCCAGCCGCCGCGCGAGGTCGACGACGGGACGGCTCAGCATCCCGCTGAACAGGTGGTCGAGCGAGCCGATCTGCCGCCGCACGGTGCCGACGATCTCGGGATGCGAATGCCCCAGGATCGCGCTCATCTGCCCGGACGTGAAGTCGAGGATCCGCCGCCCGGACTCGGTGAACAGGTAGCTCCCGGCGGCGTGGTCGATGATCTCGCGGGTGAAGTCGCCGGCCCCGGCGTAGCGCACGAGGTGCCTGTCGGCGTCGGCCCAGAAGCCGTCGGCGGTGGTCAGGTCGGTGATCGGAGCAGCCATGCCTCGACGGTAAAACGGATCCGAGCGACACGTCCATCTCACAATTCCGGCTGTGCTGTTCGCTTGATCCGTACAACAATGGCCCCATGCTCAACCCATGGAGACTCAGCCTGCTGAGCAGGCTGGACACTCTCGGCACCGTCCGCGCGGTCGCGAAGGCGGCCAACCTGAGCGCGTCGAGCGTGTCCCAGCAGCTCGCGGTCCTCGAGGCCGAAACACGCACGCAACTGCTGGAACGCACCGGCCGCCGCGTCCGGCTGACCCCGGCCGGGCTGATGCTGGCCCGCCGCGCCAGGGCGATCCTCGACCACATGGACACCGTCGAGGCGGAGTTGCGCAGCCTCGGGGAGGCGCAGACGGGGCTCGTGCGGCTCGGCGCCTTCCAGAGCGCGATCCACACCATCGCCGTGCCTGCGGTGCTCCGGCTGGCCCGCTCGCATCCGCAGCTGGACATCGAGTTGCTCGAACTCGAACCGCACGTGAGCATGTCCGCGCTCCGCGTCGGTGACGCCGACATCATCATCACCACCACGGACTTCGTCGAGCAGCCGCTGGGGCCGGACGTCGAGCTCGTGCCGCTCGCGGCCGACCCGGTGGTGCTCGTCGTCCCGCCCGGCCATCCGGCCGCGGGCCGGGGTCCCGCCGACCTCTCCGCCTACGCGAGCGAGCCCTGGGCGTTCGACATCCCGAAGTCGTACATGGCGAACCTCGCCACCCGGCTCTGCCGCGAAGCCGGGTTCGAGCCGCGTGTGATCGGCCGGTTCAGCAACTACATGATGACCTTGCAGCACGTCGAGGCCGGACTCGCGATCGCGCTCCTGCCCGGCCTCGCCGTCGACAAGCGCTACAAGGTCGCCACCCGCGAGCTCGCGACGCCGGTCACCCGCGCCATCACCGCGGCGATCAGGCGTGGCTCCGCTCCTCGCGCGGCTGTCGACCTGGTTCTCGAGGCGATCCGGAGGCATCCGGAACTGCCGCTGTGAACCCGTGCCGCCGCGCCACCAGCACCACGGCCAGCGTCGGCACGAGCAGCGCCAGGACACTCCACGGGAACGATCCGGCGCCGAACCCGGCGAGGAGGACACCGCCCGCGATCCCGCCGCCCGCCATCGCGGCGTTCCACAGGGTGACCAGCATGGCCTGCGCGATGTCCGCCGCGCCGCCCTTGTCGCCCGCCTGCGCGGCGGCGGTCTGCAACAGCGTCGGGATACCGCCCCAGCCGAGCCCCCACAGTGCCGCCGCGACGTAGACCAGCGCCGGGTTTTCGCCAAGCAGAGCCAGAATCGTCGCACCGAGGGCGACGAGGACGGTGCCGGCGACGGTCAGCGCGCGCAGCCGCCGGTCGATGCGGAGGCCGACGAGCCAGATGCTGACCATCGACGCCAGCCCGAACACCAGCAGGATCCGGTCGACGGCGCCGCCCATCGACACGTGGTCGAGGAAGGTGGCGATGTAGGTGTAGAGGATGTTGTGCGCCAGCACGAAGGTCAGCGTCACGAACAGGACGGCGGCCACGCCGGGCACGGCGAGGGTCCTGCGCACCGGGAGCCTGCCGCCCTTGTCCTGTCCCGGGAAATCGGGGACGGCGAGCGCGATCCAGCCGAGGAGGCCGAGCGCGATCGCCGACATGAGCGAGAAAGTCACCTGCCAGCCGAAGAGGTTGCCCAGGAACGTGCCGGCGGGGATGCCGAGCGAAAGCGCGAGCGGGATGCCGGTCATCACGACGGCGATCGCCTTGCCCCGCACCGGTTCCGGGGCCAGCCGCCGCGCGTAGCCGGTCAGCAGCGCCCAGACCACGCCCGCCGCGATCCCGGCGACGAACCGCGCGCCGAGGGTCAGCGGGTAGCTCGTGGACAGTGCCGTGACCGTGTTGGCGACCGCGAAACCGGCCACGCCGGTCAGGAGCAGGCGTTTGCGCCGCCAGCCCGCCGTCGCGGCGGACAGGGGGATCGCGGTGAGGGCGGTGCCGATCGCGTACACCGTCACCAGCTGGCCGGTCGCCGCCTCGCCGACGCCGAGACCGGCGCTCATCGCGGGCAGCACCCCCGCGGGAAGGGCTTCGGTGAGGACGGTGACGAACGCCGCCGTCGTCAGCGCGAGCAACGCGCCGAGTGGGAGTTTCGGAGTCATGGTCCGTATGCTCGAACCATCACATAGATGTGAAGGTCAAGTCGGCCGGGGTGAGGTGGCGCACATGCGGATCGGAGAGCTGTCGGAGCGGACGGGGACGTCGCGCCGTCTGCTGCGGTACTACGAGGAACAGGGTCTCATCATCTCGGAACGGCAGGCCAACGGCTACCGCGACTACGGCGAGCCTTCGGTCGACAGGGTCATCCAGGTCCGCGGTCTGCTCGACGCCGGGCTGCCGACCCGGATCATCAAGCAGATCCTGCCGTGCCTGGACAAACCCCGGCAGATCTACTTCCCGGACGCGACCCGGGAGATGCTCGAGACGCTGGAGGCCGAACGCGACCGGATGACCCGGCGCGCCGAATGCCTGCTCCGCAACCGGGACGCGATCACGGAGTACCTCGACGCCGTCCGCGCCTACGACCCCGCCGCCTCCTGATCCGAAGGACACCTTCGCCGGGTCGCTCTTGACACCGCGTGAAAGCGCTTTCAGGATGGGTGCGAGAAAGCGCTTTCAGAAGGAGAACGGATGACCACGCGGAAACTCGGCGTCGTGATGAACGGCGTCACCGGGCGGATGGGCTATCGGCAGCACCTGGTGCGCTCGGTCCTGGCGATCAGGGAGGCGGGCGGGGTCGAGCTGGCCGACGGGTCGCGGGTCCAGCTGGAGCCGGTACTGGTGGGGCGCAACGCGGACAAGCTCGGGGAGATCGCCAAGCGGCACGGCCTGACCCGCTGGACCACCGACCTCGACGCCGCGCTCGGCGACGACGACCTCCCGCTGTACTTCGACGCGCAGCTGACCGCCGTCCGCGAGAAGTCGATCATCCAGGCCATCGACGCGGGCAAGCACATCTACACCGAGAAGCCGGTGGCGGAGTCTGTCGAAGGCGCGCTCGCCCTGGCGCGGCACGCGGAGGCGGCCGGGGTCAAGAACGGCGTCGTCCACGACAAGCTGTACCTGCCCGGCTTGCTCAAGCTGAAGCGGCTGATCGACAGCGGCTTCTTCGGCCAGGTGCTCTCCGTGCGCGGAGAGTTCGGCTACTGGGTCTTCGAAGGCGACTGGCAGGCCGCGCAGCGCCCGAGCTGGAACTACCGCGCCGAAGACGGCGGCGGCATCGTCGTCGACATGTTCTGCCACTGGAACTACGTGCTGGAGAACCTCTTCGGCGCGGTCACCGCGGTGACCGCGAAGGCCGTCACCCACATCCCGGAGCGCGTCGACGAGAAGGGCGAGCGGTACGCCGCCACGGCCGACGACGCCGCGTACGCGATCTTCGAGCTCGAAGGCGGTGTCATCGCCCAGCTCAACTCGTCCTGGTGCGTGCGGGTGCACCGCGACGAACTGGTGGAGTTCCAGGTCGACGGCACCCGCGGCAGCGCGGTCGCCGGTCTGCACAAATGCGTCGTCCAGCCGCGGGAAGCCACGCCGAAGCCGGTGTGGAACCCGGATCTCGCCGAGACGCGGTCGTATCGCGCGCAGTGGCAGGAAGTGCCGGACAACGAGGACTTCGGCAACGGTTTCCGGGCCCAGTGGGAGCAGTTCGTCCGCCACGTCGTGGAGGACGCGCCGCACCCCTACGACTTCATGGCAGGGGTGCGCGGCATCCGGCTCGCGGAAGCCGGCCTCGAGTCGTCACGGGAGAACCGCCGGATCTCGCTGGCCTAGCTGCCGAAAACCGTTCCCGGGTCCTCGGCGATCAGCACCGAGATCTCCCGGATCTTGCGGTTCGTGTGCTGCGACGCCTCGGTGAGCCAGCGGAAGGCCTCTTCGGCGTTCAGTTCCAGACGTGCCATCACGATGCCCTTCGCGGTGGCGATGGCGTCCCTGGTCTCCAACGCGGCGACCAGGGTCTCCGCCTGTCTTTCGGCGGCGGCCCAGCGGGACGCGGTCAGGACGATCGCCGAGATCGCCGAGGTGAACATCGCGACCAGCGCCGCTTCGACGGGATCGAAAGCGTTCTCCTCGAAGCTCCAGACGTTGAGGGCGCCCGACAGCGGCTCGGTGTCGCGCCGCCTGAAATGGGATTCGTCGGGGACGAACAGCGGGCAGGCCAGCGCGGTCCGCACGCCCAGCTGCTCGGCGGCGGCCGCGAAGTCCGGCCAGCGTTCGGCCGCGGTCTCCAGCCGCGTCCGGACGATCGTGCCGCTCTGGGCGGCCTTCAGGCAGGGCCCCTCGTCCGCGCTGTACTGCGCCTTGTCCAGGGGAAGCAGGGACTCGTCGGTGGTGGCGACGGTGCTCGGCTCGTCGTCGGAATACAGCGTGACCGTGGCCGCGTCCGCGCCGGGCAACATGCCGACCACCTTCTTCGCCACCCGTTCCAGCAACGCGTCTTGGGGCTCGTCGAGCCGCATCGACTCGGTGAGCTCCCGCAACGCCGCCGCGGTGTCGCGAAACTGATCCATCGTGTCCCTTTCCCGAGGCCGGTCCGGTCGCACCGGCCTCCCCAAAACGTACTCGTCCCGGCTAGCCGGGCATTGGCCGATTCGGGGTAACCCTCGGGCGATGGCCCGCGGGTTCGGCGGTCGCCAGGCCCTCTCCGCGGGTGAGTCCCGGCAGGTGCCGCTCGAACCGGGCGACCTGGTCGGCGGGCAAAGTGCCCGTCAGTTCCGCCCGGTCACCGCGCGGGACCGACCCGGTCACGGTCCCGCCGAGCTCGATCAGCAGGGAGAGCGTGCCGTTGACCGTGTCGGCCGGCAGTTCCACCTCGACGCGGCTGACCGGTTCGAGCACCTCGGTGCCCGCCTCCCGGAGCGCCTCCGCCAGCACGAGCGGGGTGACCTTGCGGAAGTCGCCCGCCGCGCTGACCGGGCTGAAGTAGCCGGTATGGGTGACGGTCACCACGCAATCGAGTACCTCCCGGCCGGACGGACCCCGCCGCAACGTCGCCTCGACGGTCTCCTCGATGGCCTTGTGGAAGGCGAGCGGGAGGGAGCCGAGCTCGACGTCGAGGCCGAAGGCCAGCCCGGAGCCCGGTGCGCCGGGGCCGACCCGCAGCCCGAGCGTCGCGAAGTACGGATTGCGCTTCTCGGTGATGAACCACACCGCGGATCCGGTGCCGGTCGGCCGCTCGGCGAAGATCGTCCTGGTGAGACTGAACTCGACGTCGAGGCCGTGCTGGGTGGCGAGTGTCTCCGCGATGATCTCCTTCTGCACCTCGCCGTAGAGCCGCACGGAGATCTGACGCGTCTCGTCGTCTTGACGGACGGTGATCAGCGGATCCTGTTCCGCCAGCTCCAGCAGGGCGGCGAACACCGGCGGCGTCTCCTCGGGCCGCGCGGGACCGACCACGGTTTCCAAGGCGGGCGGTGGGAACTGCGCGGCGCCCTCGGTGCCGGGGACGCCGACGCGGTCGCCGATCCGGATCTCCTTGAGCCCGGTGACCTTGGCGATCTGCCCGGCCCCCGCGCGGGCCTCGACGGTGTCGGCGCCGAGTGTGAAAACGTGCACCGCGCTCACCTTCGCCTCGGTCGTGACCGTCCCGCCGGGGCCGCGGCGATGGAACCGGACGTGGTCCCGCGCGCCGATCTCGCCGGAGAACACGCGGAGGTAGGCGATCTTCTCGTGGGCGCGGCCGCGTTCGATCTTGAACACCGTGGCGCGCAACCGGTCGTCCGGTACGGGCTTTACCGCTCCCGCGAGGAATTCGCGGATGCCGGAGGTCAGTTCGGCGATCCCTTCACCGCTGCGCGCGGATCCGAAGAAGACCGGGGAGACGCCGCCGAGCCGCGTCTGGCGGACGACCTCGGCCCGGTAGTCCCCGGCCGTCAAGGTGTCTTCGAGATACGCGGTCAGGAAGGCGTCGCTGTGTTCGGCCAGCTGTTCGGCCAGCCCGGGCGCCGGTGAGACCGGCCGTGGCCGGACCCTCGCGGCCGTCGTGCCGAGGTCGTCGACCTCGGACATCGCCGCGCACGTGACACCGAGGCGTTCGGTGAGGTCGTCGAGAAGGCCTTCGTAGCGGGCACCCGCCCTGTCGACCTTGTTGGCGAAGATCACTACGGGGATCCGCAGCCGGATAAGCGCGCGCATGAGCACCCTGGTCTGCGCCTGCACCCCCTCGACGGCGGAAACGACGAGGACGACGCCGTCGAGCACTCGCAGCGCGCGCTCGACCTCGGCGATGAAGTCCGGGTGACCCGGGGTGTCGATCAGATTGACGCGCAGGTCGCCGATGCGGAACGAGACGACGGCCGAGCGGATGGTGATGCCGCGACGGCGTTCCAGCTCCATCGTGTCGGTGCGCGTGTCCCCGGCGTCGACACGGCCGAGGGTGCCGATGGCACCGGTGTGATGGAGCAGGCGCTCCGTCAGGCTCGTCTTACCGGCGTCGACATGGGCGAGAATGCCGATGTTCAGGTACTCCATGGATGAACGGCTCCAGGGCTGTCGAAAGGTCCGTACGACTCGGGGACTCGACAGCGCACCGCACGCCGTTCTCCTTCTTCCGGGGAAACACCTGGTCAGGCCGGACGTTAGCAGCGTGTTTCCGGCCGGTCACGCGATTTAGGGCCGGGCGTTGACTTGCGGCGCCCCATGGGCTGTAATTCTTGAACATTTCAGCGCAAGAACATGACAAGAGTCAGGAAGATTCCGCTCAGTCCCCTCCCCGGATCAGAGGAATGTCATGAGAACGAAGCGCCTTCTGACGCGCGCGGTGACGTACGCCGCCCTGTCCCTTCTCCTGGCCCCGCCCGCCATCGCGGCGAGCGACGCCTCAGCCACCTTCGCGACTTCTGCCGCCGACGCGACCTACACCGCGAGCAGCCAGCAGGCCGGTTACCCCGTCTCGAACGTCGGGGACGGCGACCAGGCCACCTACTGGGAGAGCGCGAACAACCAGTTCCCGCAATGGATCCAGGCCGACCTCGGCGCGGCCACGAACATCGCCAGGCTGGTGCTGAAACTGCCGTCCGGCTGGGAAGCCCGCACCCAGACCTTCGCGGTACAAGGCAGTGCGAACGGCTCGAGTTTCAGCGACCTCGCGCCGTCGGCGGGCCACCGGTTCGATCCGGCGACGGGCAACACGGTCACCCTCGACGTCACCGGGAACACCCGCTTCGTGCGGCTGAACGTCACCGCCAACACCGGCTGGCCCGCGGCGCAGCTCTCGGAGTTCGAGGTGCACGGCCCGGCGGGCGGGGACACGCAGCCGCCGTCCGCGCCGGGGAACCTCGCCTACACCGAGCCGTCGAGCGGCAAGATCCGGCTCACCTGGTCGGCTTCGACCGACAACACCGGTGTCGCGGGCTACGACGTGTACGCCAACGGGCAGCCTCGCGGAAGTGTCGCCGCGGACGTCCTGACCTACACCGACGACCAGCCGGAAAGCGCGACGGTCGCCTATTCCGTGCGTGCCCGCGACGCCGCGGGCAACCAGTCGCCCAGCAGCGGCACCGTGACCAGGACCGGGACCCAGGCCGGGACGAATCTCGCGCTGGGCAAGCCGATCACGGCGTCCTCGGTCCAGCACACCTTCGTCGCGGCCAACGCCAACGACGATTCGGTGACCACGTATTGGGAGGGCGCGGCGTACCCGGACCTGCTGACCGTGGCGCTCGGCTCCAACGCCGAACTGGACCGGATCGTGGTCAGGCTCAACCCGGATCCGGCCTGGGGCCAGCGGACGCAGACGATCGCTGTCGAAGGGCGCGACCAGGGCGGATCCGCGTTCACCACGCTGGTGCCCGCGCGGACGTACACCTTCACTCCGTCGAGCGGGAACGTCGTGACGATCCCGGCCGGTGGCCGCGCCGCCGACGTCCGCCTGCGGATCACCGCCAACTCCGGCGCCCCCGGCGGTCAGGCCGCGGAATTCCAGGTCTTCGGTGTCCCCGCGCCGAACCCGGACCTGACGGTCTCCGGGGTGTCCTGGTCGCCGCAGAACCCGGTGGAGACGGACGCGATCACCGTGTCGGCGACCGTCCGCAACGCCGGGACCGCGGCCTCGGGCGCGACGAACGTCAACCTCTACCTTGGCCCGGCGAAAGCGGGAACGGCGCAGGTCGGCGCGCTCGCGGCCGGAGCCTCGGCGACGGTGTCGGCGAACATCGGCACCAGGGACGCGGGCAGTCACCAGGTCACCGCGAAGGTCGACGAGGCCAACACCGTCATCGAGCAGGACGAAGGCAACAACTCCTACACCGGTTCGACGGCACTCGTCGTCAGCCCGGTGCGGAGCTCCGATCTGGTCGCGGCCACCGCGTGGTCGCCGAACAACCCCACGGCGGGTGACATGGTGACCTTCAGCGCGACGCTGCGCAACCAGGGCACGGTCGCCTCGGCCGGCGGGGCGCACGGCGTCACGGTGACGATCACCGATCAGAACGGCGCCGTCGTCAAGACGCTCAGTGGTTCGCACACCGGCGCGATCGCCGCCGGGGCCACCGCGCCGCCGGTGAACGCCGGCACCTGGACCGCGGGCAACGGCCGGTACACGGTCAAGACGGTCGTCGCGAACGACGCCAACGAGCTGCCCGCGAAACAGGGCAACAACACGAGCACGCAGGCGTTGTTCGTCGGACGGGGCGCGAACATGCCCTATGACATGTACGAGGCCGAAGACGGTGTCGCCGCGGGCGGCGCGTCCGTGATCGGCCCGAACCGGAAGATCGGCGATCTCGCGGGCGAGGCGTCGGGCCGCAAGGCCGTGACGCTGAACTCGACCGGCTCCTCGGTGGAGTTCACCACCCGCGCGGCGACGAACACCCTGGTGACCCGGTTCTCGATGCCGGACGCCGCGGGTGGCGGCGGGCAGAACTCGACGCTGAACGTCTACGTCGACGGCACGTTCCTCAAGGCCATCGACCTGACTTCGCGCCACGCGTGGCTTTACGGCCCCGAAGCCTCTCCGCAGAATTCGCCGGGAGCCGGTCCGGCCCGGCACATCTACGACGAGGCGAGCCTGCTGCTCGGCACCACCGTGCCCGCCGGGCACAAGATCAAGCTGCAGAAGGACGCGGCCAACGGCTCGGCGTACGCGATCGACTTCGTGAACTTCGAGCTCGCGACGGCGACCGCGAACCCCGATCCGGCGCGCTTCGCCGTCCCGGCCGGATTCACCCAGCAGGACGTGCAGGCCGCGCTGGACAAGGTCCGCCAGGACCCGAACCTCACCGGCGTCTTCCTGCCGCCGGGGCAGTACCCGATGACGAACAAGGTCACCGTGTACGGCAAACCCGTCACGATGGTCGGCGCCGGGCCGTGGTTCACCAGGTTCACCGCACCCGCCGGACAGGAGAACACCGACATCGGCTTCGACGCGCAGGCGAGCGCGAGCGGGTCGACGTTCGGCGGATTCGCCGTGTTCGGGAACTACACCTCGCGCAACGACGGGCCGGGGAAGGTCTTCAACTTCACGAACGTCTCGAACATGACCATCGACAACATCTGGGTGGAGCACCAGATGTGCCTGCTGTGGGCGACCAATGTGGACAACACGACGGTGAAGAACTCGCGGATCCGCGACCTGTTCGCCGACGGGGTCAACTTCACCAACGGCAGCACGGGAAACCGGGTCACCAACAACGAGGCCCGCTCCACCGGTGACGACAGTTTCGCGCTGTTCGCCGCCACGGATCTCAACCCCGGCAACCAGTACGACAACGTGTTCGAGAACCTGACCGTGCTGCTCCCGTGGCGCGCGGCAGGGCTGGCGGTGTACGGCGGGTACGGAAACACCTTCCGGAATCTGTACATCGCGGACACGCTGACGTACTCGGGGATCACGATCAGCTCGCTCGACTTCGGCTACCCGTTCCTCGGTTTCGGTCCGCAGCCGACGACCGTCCAGAATGTCTCGCTGGTCCGCGCCGGTGGCCATTTCTGGGGGCAGCAGACGTTCCCCGCGATCTGGATGTTCTCCGCGTCCAAGGAGTTCCGGGGAATCCGGGTGTCCGATGTGGACATCCAGAGCCCGACTTACAGCGGCATCATGTTCCAGACCAAGTACACCGGCAACCGGCCGGAGAACCCGGTCGAGGACACGGTGCTGACGAACGTGTCGATCAGCGGCGCGCACCGCAGCGGTGACGAGTTCGACGCGAAGTCGGGGATCGGCGTCTGGGTCAACGAGCTGCCGGAACCGGGGCAGGGCCCGGCCGTCGGCTCGGCGACCTTCACGGGGCTCACCCTGAGCGACAACGCCGAGGACATCCGGAACACGACGAGCACCTTCACGCTCACCCGCAACTGAGTGCCCCCGGCGCCCGCCCGCGTTTAGTCCTCTGGTTGCGGTCCCTGCACGCGCAAGGACCGCAACCAGAGGACTACTCGCAGCCCGTTGCTGAAGTGCGGAATCCGTGCTTCACTCCTTCCGTGCCGTACCGACGTACCGAGAAGACGCAGGCCAGGCTGGACTCCCAGCGAGGCGAGATCCTGGCCGCGGCCATCGCGCTGCTGGCCGAGACCGGCTACGCGGGCTGCTCCATGGCCGCGGTCGCGGCGCACGCGGGCGTGGGCACCGGAAGCGTGTACCGCCAGTTCCCGTCGAAGGCCGACCTGGTCGTCGAGGTCTTCCGCGAGGTGGTCTCCCGCGAGGTCGCCGCCGTCGAGGCCGCCGCGTCCCACGGTGACGTGCGGGAACGGGTGGTCGCGGTGATCGAGACCTTCGCGGGCCGGGCGCTGAAGGCGCCGCGGCTCGCGTACGCGTTGCTGGCCGAGCCGGTCGACGCCGTGGTGGAGGCCGAGCGGCTGGTGTTCCGCCGCGCTTTCCGCGAGGTCATCGCCAGGAACATCGCCGACGGGGTGACGAAGGGACTGCTGCCCTCGCAGGACGCGGAGGCGACCGCCGCGGCGCTGGTCGGCGCGGGTGCGGAGATGCTGGTCGGCCCCCTGGCCGGGAACGGCGGCCCGGACACGATCCCGCATCTGGTCACCTTCACCCTCCGCGCGCTGGGAGGTTCCGATGGCGTTTGAGACGCTCACTTACCGGGTCGAAGACCGGAAGGCATACCTGACGTTGAACCGCCCCGAGCGGCTCAACGCGATCAACGACGTCATGCCCGGCGAGATCCGGCAGGCCGTCGAGCGGGCGAACGAGGACGACGCGGTCCGCGTGATCGTGGTGCGCGGCGAGGGCCGGTCGTTCTGCGCCGGATACGACCTCAAGCAGTTCGCGGAGGAAGACACCGAGGGCCGCTGGAACCAGGGACCGGTCTGGGATCCGGTCAAGGACTACCGCGTGATGAAGCGCAACACCGACGACTTCTTCAGCCTGTGGCGATCCCTGAAACCCACCCTCTGCCAGGTCCAAGGGCACGCTGTCGCGGGCGGCAGCGACATCGCGCTCTCGTGCGACGTGCTGATCATGGCGACCGACGCGCGCCTCGGCTATCCGCCCGCGCGGGTGTGGGGCTGCCCGACGACCGCGATGTGGGTCTACCGCGCCGGAGCCCAGCGCGCGAAGCGGATGCTGCTCACCGGCGACACCATCGACGGCACCACCGCGGCGGAATGGGGACTCGCGCTCGAGGCGGTGGAACCCGAGCGGCTCGAAGCCGCCGTCGAGGAACTGGCCGACCGCATGGCCGGGGTGCCGACGAACCAGCTGGTGATGCAGAAGCTGATGATCAACCAGGCTTACGACAACATGGGCCTTTCCGGCACCCAGACCCTCGCGACCCTTTTCGACGGCATCACCCGGCACAGCCCGGAAGGCCGATGGTTCCGCGAGTTCGCCGAACGCGACGGTTTCCACGAGGCGGTGGCCTATCGCGATTCCGGACAGGTCATCCCGGACGGCGGCGGACCGCTGCCGGAGAGCAAGGATTCGAGGAGGTCGTCATGACCGCGAACACCGAAAGCGAACGTGTCGCCGAGCGCCTGCAGCGGTCCTCCGCGCGGCTTTCCTACGACCCGGACGTCGATGTCGACTGGCTGGCGCCGCTCGTCGAAGGTGCCTACGGCAAGGCGCCGGAACGCTGTTCCTTGTACGGCACGGCTTTGTGGGACCGCCTCGACGAAGGCCGGCGCGGCGAACTGAGCCGTCAGGAGGCCGCGGCCGCGGCGGCGTCGGGCATCTGGTTCGAGCTGATCCTGATGCAGGGCCTGGTGCGCCACGTGTACAACAGCGACCCGACGACGCACAACGCTCAGTACGCGCTCACCGAGATCGCCGACGAATGCCGTCACAGCACCATGTTCGCCCGCTCGATCGCGAAGACCGGCGGTGTCGTCCGCCGCCCGAGCCGGTCGGCGCACCGGGCGGGCAAGGTGTTCGGCGCCGTCTGCGGCCCGGCGCTGCTGTTCGCCGGAGCCATCTACGTCGAAGAACTCGCCGACGGCATGCAACGCGAGATGATGCGCGACTCCAGCCTGCAGCCGATGATCCGGATGATCTCCCGTATCCACGTCATCGAAGAGGCGCGCCACATCAGCTTCGCCAAGGACGAACTCGGCCGGGCCTGGGCCCGTCACGGGCGTGTCGGCCGTGAGCTGATCCGCTGGGCGATTGCCGCGATGGCCTACGTCGCGACGTCGGAGTTGTTGCACCCCAAGGCGTACACCTCCGTCGGACTGGACCCCCGTGAGGCCCGCCAGGTCGCCGACGCGAATCCGCACTGGCGCCGGACCAAGGCGTCCTGGGCGGCCAAGGCCGTCGAGTACTTCACCGAGATCGGCCTCATCGGCGGCCCGAGCCGCCGGTTGTGGCGCCGGGCCGGCGTCCTCGACTGACACAGAACACGAAAGGTGACTTCATGTCCGCACGCACCGGCAAGGTCCTCGGCCTCGGCATCGCCGCGACCGGTCTCGCCCACTTCGCCGCCCCCGCCGCCTTCGAGCCCGTGACGAAGATGGCCTTCGCCGACGACGTCCGCAACTGGACCTATCGCAACGGCGCCACCGAACTCGCCATCGGTCTGGCCATCGCGGCCCGGCCCACCCGGAAGGCCGGGGTCGCGGGGCTCGCCGTCTATGCCGGATGGCTGGCGAAGCGCGTTCTCGCCCGGCGATAGCCGAGCAACCGAGAAAGCGGGCCGCCCGCCGGCGTGGATCGGCAGGCGGCCCGCTCTCATCGGTCAGACCCCGCTGGTCTGACGGATCCAGTCACGGCCCGCGGCGACGCTGCCGTAGCTGGTGGTGCTGGACCGGTCGCTGGTCGAGCACACGCCGACCTGGACACCGTCGTCGATCATCGGGCCGCCGGAGTCCCCGCCCGCGACCGCGCCGTTCGGGGTGTCGGCCGCGATCGCCGGGCCGCCGTAGGTGTCCTGGGCGTTCGTGTCGGAGATCCGGACCGACGCCTGCTTGAGCACCTTCGACTGGTGGTCGCCTTCGTGGTCGGCCTGGGTCGCGCCCCAGCCGTACACGCGGGCGGAATCTCCTTCCCGAGCGTCGGAAGTGCTGCTCGCGAGGCGGGCGAAAGTGCTTCCCCCGTCGGCGTTCAGCTTGATCAGGGCGAGGTCGCCGCCCGAGTACAGGTAGGTCGCCGAAGCCTTGGCGTGCACGCCGCCGGAAGCGCTGTTGGAACCGATGTAGAGGTCGATGTCCTTCAGGCGCTGACCGTTGTTGTCGTACAGGCAGTGCTTGGCGGTGAGCACCCAGCGCGTGCTGATCAGCGTGCTGGTGCAGAAGAAGGTGTAACCGTTGGCGTGGCCGTTGAACCGGGCGATGTAGCCGGGGTTCTGGGCCGTGCTGCCGCCGATGATCGAGGGCTCGGCACCCGGCGAGACCGGGGCGGTCGGGGCGCTCGCCGCCGCGGGCGCCGCGGCGAGGGTCGCGAAAGCGGCGCAGGTACCGGCGAGAAGGGCGACGGCGCGGGCGACCCGGCCGGTGGTTTCACGCATGGGGACTCCTCGGGGAATGGGGGAGGGGGACACTTCGAACGTATTCAGGTGAGGTGCCCCGGGAAATCCGCGAGAAGATCCGAACCGGTCAACGGGAAAGAACAGTTCTTTCGGCGGATTGCGCCGCGGAAACCGTCCAAAATAGACGAAAGAACCGGCACGCCTCGACGAGCGAGGCGTGCCGGTTCTCCGTGTTCCGAGGCTCAGACGCCGGTCTGCTGCCTGATCCAGCTCAGGTGCTGGGCGATGCCGGTGTAGAGGGTGCTGGTGGCGCATTCGCCGCCGTTGTCCCCGGGGCCGTGCGTTTCCCCGACCAGGGTCCAGCGTCCGGTGGTGCCGACGACCGCCGGTCCGCCGGAATCGCCGTGGCAGGCGGAATGCGTGCGATCGCCGGAGATGCAGACGTCACCGGAGCCGCCACCGCCGGCGTAACACGAGCTGCTGGGCAGCACCCGGAGGTCGATCTGGCGCAGCGTGGTCGGCGTGCTGCAGCTCGGCCAGCTGGTGCAACCCCAGCCGAGGAGCCGCGCGGTGGTGTTCGGCGCCGGGTTGCTCGAAGCCATCGCGACCGGGGTGGCGCGGACGGCCGTGGACAGGTGCATGAGGGTGAGGTCCGTGCCGGCCTTGTTGACCCGGCGGTCGATCCTGCCGACCTCGCCGCCGGAGTTCTTGTTCGTCGAACCGATCCTGCCCTGCGACGCGCTGCCGCAGTGGGTGGCCGTCACGATCCACTGGGGCGCGACGAGGCTGCCGCCGCAGCCGTTGTTGAGCGAGACCATGAAGCTGTAGGTCTCCGTGGCGGTGCCGCCCCCGATGATCGAAGGTTGCACACCCGAGTCCGTTTGGGCGTTCGCGATTCCGGGCGTGGACACCGCGAGTGCCGCCGCCAGGATCCCGAGAGCGACTGAAGCCAGTTTTCGCATGGTTGCTCACAATCGGGCGGCCGAGCCGCCTGGTGGTCGTGGATGAGCGAGGGTGATGCGGAATCCGGCAGAGGTGCTCGATGCCGGTCGATCCAAGATGTCCGACAACGGGAGAAACGGAATACCTTCCTAGGTAGGGAGACGAAAGTCGCGGATCGTTCCGCGAAGAGCCGGTACACGGAACACCGGCTGCCTCAGGCTTTTCCGCCGGGAGAGGCCGTCGCGGCCGAAATCCCGGAACGTTCACGGTTCCGGCGCGGGGCCGCGGGCGGCCGGGATTCGCACCTCCGGAATGGTTTCTCCCGATTGTCCGAAATCGCCGCGGAATCGGTCATCGCCACGCGGTTCGCACTCGAGGATTATGTGAAGCGGTATAAGGGAATCCGCGTCAACGGAACAGGACACTACTTTCTGCGGATTGCGCTCACCCCGGAAAGCCGTCCAAGATCACCGCTGAAGTCCGGCGGGCCACGACCCCTGCCGCGGCTTGCCGTACCAAGGGCACGACCGGCGACGACCCGCCGTCCGCGGCTCCGGTTTCGACGCGATCGTCCTTTCGGGGAGAGAATCCGATGTCGCTGTTCGTCGTCACCCCCGGGGCCTCGGCCGAGGAGGAACTGGCGCGCTCGCTCGCGACAGGGCCTTTCAGCAAGGCGTTGTCACGGGCGATCGACCATAGGGGTCTGGGGCTGGGCAGGGTGAAGGACCGGCTCGCCCGAGCGGGTGTGTCGGTCAGTACGACGACGCTGAGCTATTGGCGCACGGGGCGGACCAGGCCCGAGCGCGCCGAGTCGCTGCGCGCCGTCGCCTTGCTTGAGGACCTTCTCGGACTCCCCACGAGATCGTTGCTCGATCTGCTCCACCGGCCGGAGGGCGACCGCCCCGCGATCCGCCGCGTGGTCGGCTGGGACCGGCTGTGGGACCCGCGAGAGCCGGTGCTTTCCGTGCTGCATTCGTTCGAGGCGGCGGACGAACCGTCCCTCGTCCTGCTGAGCCTGCACGAGTCGCTGCACATCGGGGCCGACCGGACACTGACCCGGTTGCGCGTGCGAGAAGTCGTCCGTGCCACCGATGAGCCCGCCCAGGCCAGGCTCGTGGTCCTGCGTGGTTGCGCGCCGGGAAGCCCGCCGAGACTGGTGGCGACCCGCTATTGCGTGCCCGGCCGCACCGAGGTGTTCCCGGAGCAGGCGCTCATCGTCGGCGAACTGGTGTCGAACCGGATGCTCGCCCCGGGGGAGACCGCGATCCTCGAATACGAATTCGAGTACACCGACGGCGTGCCCGACGATCGCCACGACCGGCGATTCCGCCACTCCGTGCCCGAGTACCTCCTGGAGGTCCACTTCGCGCCCGAGGCGACGCCGGAGAGTTGTCATTCCTATCGGCTGGATCACGTCTCCGGCCCGGAGCGGGACGTCACCGACGTGCCGCTCTCGGCGTCCTCCCCGGCGGTCGCCTTCGCCGCGGCGGTGACGCCCGGGATCCAGGGGATGGCGTGGACCTGGCCTGTATAGGCTCCGTCGAGTGATTCTGTACGGACGGCACCAGGAGAAACTCGAGCTCGACCGGGCCCTGGAAGGCGCGCGTCAGAGCCGGGGGACGGCACTGGTGCTCTGGGGAGATCCCGGGATCGGGAAGACGGCGCTGCTCGGCTACGCGACCGCCGCCGCGACCGGGTTCACCGTCCTGAGCTGCCGCGGCACCCGGATGGAGTCCGGGCTGGCGTTCGCCGCGCTGCACGAACTGCTCTGGCCGGCGGTGGACCGGGTCGGCACCCTGCCCCCGCCCCAGGCGGCCGCGTTGCGCGGCGCGCTCGGGCACAGCGGGGAGACCGCGGACCGCTTCCTCATCGGGGTGGCCACGCTCACCCTGCTGTCCGAACTCGCCGCCGAGCGGCCGGTGCTGATCACCGTGGACGACGCGGACCTGCTCGACGAACCGACCGCCGAATGCCTGGCCTTCGTCGCGCGCCGGCTGCGCGCCGAACCGATCGCCCTCCTGCTCACCGGCCACGCGGATCCGGCGTCGGAAGGTCTCTGGGAACCGGTGCCGGGGCTGGAGATCGGCCCACTGTCCGAAAGCGACGCGGTCGACCTGGTCCGCCGTGAGACGGCCGCGCCGGACGAGGAGGCCGTGCGCCGGACGGTGCGGATGGCCGCCGGGAATCCCTTGGCGCTGCGCGAACTCCCCGGTGTCCCGCAGGAAGCGGGGGAGTACGGCTCGATCGGTCCCCGGCTCCGCCGCGCCTTCGGTGCGCGTGCCGCCCGGCTCTCGGACGCCGCGCGAACGTGGCTCCTGGTCGCGGCCGCCGAGGACCGGGGAGTCCACCACTCGGTGCGCGAGGCGGCGGCCGTCCTCGGAGCGAACACGGTCGCCGGGGACGAGGTCCTGCGCTCGGGCCTGCTGACGGTCACCGAGGGACGGCTTCGCTTCCGGACCCCGCTGCTCGCGGCGGCGGTCTACGAGGATGCCCCTTTCACCCAGCGGCAGGCGGTACATCGCGCGCTGGCGCAGACGTTGCGGGGCAAGGACGACGAAGGTCTGCGGGCCTGGCATCTCGCCGCGGCCGCCGCCGAACCCGACGAAGACGTGGCCGTCCTTCTCGAACGCAGTGCCGGGAACAGCCGGACGCGAGGCGGTCACGCGTCGGCGGCGCGGGCGCTGCGCCGGGCGGCCGAGCTGTCACCGGCGCCGTCGGAGGCGGCCCGCCGGTTCGCGCTGGGGGCGCAGTCCGCGTGCGAGGCCGGGCAGGTGAGCACGGCGCTGGACCTGCTCGACCGGGCCGACGAACTGGCGTCCGAGGAAGCGGTCGCGGCGGCGAGCGGAGGACTGCGGGGCCTCATCGAGTTCGCGAACGGTGACCAGGAACACGCGCACCGGCTGCTGCTGCGCGACACCTACGCGGTGACCGACCCGGGCACGGCCGTCGAGCTGGCCTGCGTCGCGGTCCGGGCGGGCTGGTCGGCCGGATCCCCCCAGCGCCAGGCCGAAGCGTTGCACCGCCTGGAAAAACTGGCCGTCGACGGCGACTTCGCCGAAGCGGCACTGCTTCCCGTCCTGGAGCAATGGTGGGGCAGCGGGCCGAAGGCGCGCCCGGACGAGGCCGTCACCCCGCTCGGCGCGGTGTCCTGGCGGCTGCTGCCTCCCGCGCCGCTGGCCGTGGCGTGGGGTGCGGAGCGGCCGATGGCGCGGGCGTACCGGCGCGAGGTGGACAGGCTGCGCAGGACGGAAGCCGTCCAAGGGCTGATGCTGACCGTGTCCCAGACGGTGACGATCGACATCGTCGCGGGAAGGTGGACGGAGGCGGCGGCCAACGCGGCCGAAACCCTGCGGCTGGCCGAGGAGATGAAGGCCGACCACGCGGCTTCGCAATGCCGCAACTCCCTGTCCTGGCTGGCCGCGCTGCGCGGCGACGAACAGGCCGTCACCGACCTCACGACCCGGACCCTGGAGCTGTCCGTGCCGCGCGGAGTGCGCGCGCTGACGGCCGCGGCCACTTGGAACCTCGGGCAGGCGGCCCTGTTTCTCGGGCGGCCCCAAGAAGCCTTGGATCACTTGGCGCGGCTGACCGAGCCAGGGAATCAGGCGGCACACGCGACCTTCGCGCTGCTCGCGGCCGAGGACACGGTGGAAGCGGCGGTCCGCGTCGGCCGTCCCGAGCTGGGCACGCTCGCGCTGCGGGCGCTGCGAGCTTGGGCCGAGCGCGCCGGGGCCGCCTGGGCGGTGGCCGCGGCGCATCGCTGCACGGCACAGCTGGCGGGGGAGGGCGCGGAGGACTCGTTCCTGCACGCGCTGGAGGTGCAGGGAGTGGCCGAGCATCCGTTCTCCCACGCGCGGACGCGGCTGCTCTACGGAGAATGGCTGCGACGGGCACGACGTCGCACCGAGGCACGGGTGCAGCTGACCGAGGCCGCGGAGGTCTTCCGACGGCTCGGCGCCGCGCCGTTGCTCGAACGCAGTCTGAACGAAGAGGAACTGACCGGACGACGGCCGAACCGCGCCCAACCGGACACCGGCCGGACGGAACCCCTCCTGACCCCTCAAGAGCTGAGGGTGGCGCGGCTCGCCGCCGACGGCCTCACCAACCGGGAGATCGCCGCCCAGCTGCTGATCAGCCCGAGGACCGTCGGCCACCACCTGTCCAGCGTCTTCCCGAAGCTGGGCATCGCGGGCCGGACCGAACTGGCCGAAGTGGACTTCGAGGACGGGCCACGAGTAGGTCGGTGAGCTCGGTCACCGACCTATTCGATGACCGATGCCGACGTGAGCGAAGCTGCCTAGCTTTGCTCACATGACGGAAGACACCGCCACGCCCCTTTCCGCACTGGACCGCTTCGAGATCTTCGAACAGCTCGTGCGTCACCAGCGGTACATCGACAACGACCCCAGCCGGGCCTCGGCGGACAAATACGTCGGCCTGTACTGGCCGGAGGCGTCCTTCACCGTCAACGATCTGCGTTCGCAGACCTTCACCGGGCCCGACGAGCTCAAGAACCTCTACGACTACGCGCACAGCGTGTTCCCGCTGGAGAAGTGGTTCCACGACGTCGGCTGGTTCGAGATCGACGGCGCGGGCGACTCCGCCGACGTGCTCTGGCGCTGGCGGGTCAGCTGGAAGGAAGACGGCGAAGGAGTCGTCTCGACCGGCACGTACCGAGACCGTTTCGAGCGGCGCGCGGGCCGGTGGAAAGTGATCGAGCGGGTCTCCGACGTCGACCCCAACTGGCCCGCGGCGCTGTTCCAGCCCTATGTGGACCGTCAGGCCGAACTGTTCAAAACCTCCTGAACGACAAAGGAAACACGAGAATGTACGAGAAGATCCGTTCAGGTTCGCGACGCAAGTGGCGCTTCGCCGTCGGCGCGGTGGTCATCGCCGCCGCCACCTTGACCACCGGTGCCGCCTCGGCCACCCCACGGCCGGACGACCGGGTCAAGCCCGCGATCCTGTTGGTGCACGGCGCTTTCGCCGACGGCTCCAGCTGGAACGGTGTGGCCACGAGGCTCCGCCACGACGGCTACGAAGTGACCATGGCCGCCGTCCCGCTGCGCGGCCTGACCTACGACTCCGCCTACATCCGGAGCGTCCTGCGCTCGATGCCGCGCAAGACGATCGTGGCAGGCCACTCCTACGGCGGCGCGGTGATCACGAACGCGGCCGCGGGCGAACCCAAGGCCGCGGGCCTGGTCTACGTCGCCGCGTTCGCCCCGGACCAGAACGAAACCGTGGGCGCGCTGGACGACCGCTTCGGTGGTCCCGCCAAGAAGATCACCACGCCCACCGAATACCCGCTCCCGTCCGGCTCCGGGACGGCGGTCGAGCTGGCCATCGCCCAGGACAAGTTCCACCACTACTTCGCCCAGGACGTTCCCCGGAACGAGGCACTGACGATGGCGGCGGGACAGCGACCGGTCGCCGTCGCGGCCTTCGGCGAGGTGTCCGGCGTTCCGGCGTGGAAGACCTTGCCCAGCTGGTACGTCCTCGCCCGCGACGACCGGATGATCCCCGCCGCCGGCCAGCGGGAGATGGCCCGCCGGATGAACGCCACCGTGGTCGAACGGTGGGCGAGCCACGCGATCACCGTGTCGCAGCCGGGTTCGGTGGCCGAGGTCATCGAGACCGCCGCGCGCCGCACCCGCTCCTGACCTCCTTCACGCAGAAAGAAGTCCACAATGGACAAGCCAACCGTCGTGCTGGTGCACGGCGCCTTCGCCGACGCGGGCAGCTGGGACCCGGTCACCCGGATCCTGCGGCAGCGCGGTTTCCCGGTGATCGCCGCCGCGAACCCCTTGCGGGGCCTCGGCCATGACGCGGCCTACGTCAAGTCCGTGCTCGACGGGGTCACCGGCCCGGCCGTCCTGGCCGGTCACTCCTACGGCGGCGCGGTCATCGGCAACGCCGTCACCGAAGCCGTCACCGCACTGGTCTACATCGCCGCGTTCGCCCCGGACGAAGGCGAGTCGGCGGGCGAGCTGGACGGTCGCTACGGCGGTCCGGCCACCGAGATCACCCTGCCCCGGCCGTTCCCCGGCCCGGCGGAACCGCCCTCGGTGGAGTTGACCGTCGATCCGGCGAAGTACCACGAAATGTTCGCCCCCGACGTCGACGCCACCACGGCGGACGCCTTGGCCGCGGCCCAGCGGCCGGTCGCACTGTCAGCGCTGCTGGAACCGTCCGGCCCACCGGCGTGGAAGTCGGTGCCGTCGTACTACGCCGTCGCCACCGCCGACCGGATGATCCCGCCCGCCGGGCAGCGTGAGATGGCCGCGCGCATGGGCGCGACCACCATCGAGATCGAAGCCGGTCACGCCGCGATGTTCGGGCGGCCGGAAGAGATCGCGGACCTGATCACCACCGCCGCGGGCCGATGACGAGCCGGGGGTGCGGGCCGAAAGCTCGCACCCCCGGACTCGGCTATCCGCTCAGCCCGCCACCACGGCGGCGAGACCGTCGTGCCCGCGTGCCAGTAGTTCACGCACGACGTGATGTCCGATGTGATCGGCTTCAAACCTCACCAAAGCCCACCAACGATATCAGGGGCTCGAACCCCGGAACCGCTGGTTGAGAGTCGGAACCTTGGCATGAGGTGGACCCGCGCGAGCTCTCTTCAGCCTGACGGTTGTTGGTCGAGCAGACCGACGGGGTCGTTGCTGTAGGCGACCATCCAGCTGGGATCGATGCGATACCAGACGTTCTCGTCCCAGAACGGGTCCTCGCTGTCGCCGTCGTAGTGGTTGACGAGGTAGTCGCGGATCGCCGGCCAAGTCGGGTCGCTGCTCGTCCCCTCGGGGTTCAGCGGAACGGCGTGTCCGTGCGTGAAGATGCCGAGCTGCTCGCCGCGCATGAAGGTCGCGCTGATGCCGGGCCGCGCCGCGAGATGACGGGCTTTGGCGGCCTGGCGGTCGGTGCCGACGATCCAGCGGCCGTGCAGGAGGTGCCCGTCGGCGCCGCTGATGCGTGGCTCACCGCGCCGGGTGACCGTGGCGATGGCCAGGGTGCACATGCCGTGGCAGACCCGGACGACCTGCTCGGCGTCCAAGGTGGTTTTACCTGGCCGGATGATCGATTTGAGGTGGCTGTTCGAATCGGCCAAAGACGTGTCGAGCAGGACTTGGAGGCTGTGGAGCTCGTCGGGAGTCTCGAACATGCGGCTAGTCAATCAGCTCCCACCGGGCGGTGGTGATCGCCCGCCGCACCTGCGGGCGCCTCCATTGTGCCGTTTCGGCAAGGTAAATTGCGATAGGCAGCTGACCGCTGCACCGTTGCTCGCATGAGCACTCACGACGTAGTCGTCATCGGTGGTGGACCAGCGGGCCTGGCGGCGGCTGTGACGTTGGGCCGTGCCCGGCGTGACGTACTGGTCATCGACGCGTGCACGCCCCGCAACGCGCCTGCCACCCAGGTCCACAGCTATCTCGGACGCGAAGGTGTCGATCCGCACGAACTGCTGACCATCGGCCGATCGGAGGTCGAGCAGTACGGCGGCACCGTCCGCGACAACACCGTGATCGGCGTGAAGCGTGTCAGCGAGGATGCCCTGCGGGTCACCCTTGCCGACGAGAGCACTGTTGACGCAAGGCGGGTACTGGTGGCCACTGGTGTCGTCGACGAGCTGCCCGACATCCCCGGCGTCGCCGACCGCTGGGGCGTGGACGTGCTGCACTGCGCCTACTGCCACGGCTACGAGGTTCGAGACAAGGCAATCGGGCTGATCGCCAGCGGCGTCGCCTCACTCCACCAGGCGCAGCTGTGGCGTCAGTGGAGCGAGAAGGTCACCCTGTTCACCAACGAGTCCGTGGAACTGACCGCGCCGCAACGCACCGAGCTCGCCGCGCGCCAGATCAGCGTGGTGCCCGGCCGGGTCACCGGCGTCGAGGTCACCGACGACGCACTCAGCGGCGTCCGGGTCGGTGACAGCGTGACCGAAGTCCAGGCCGTCGTCGTCTTCCCCGTGTCGGTGGCCAAAGTCGACACTCTGCTCGCGGACCTGGGCCTGACAGCCGAGGTCAAGGACATGGACGGCCAGCTCATCGGCGAGACCCTGCCCGCCGACCCCCAGACGGGTGCGACCTCTGTTCCCGGGGTGTGGGCGGCCGGCAACGTGCGGGGACACCGGGCGCAGGTCATCGACGCTGCCGCACAGGGTGGGCTGACCGGGGCGATGATGAACATCGACCTGGTCACCGAGGACGTGCACCGCGCCGTCGCGGCACATCCCGTCACGCTCTGAACTTCTCGTGAGTCCAGCGTGCGCAAGTTCGATGAGCGCCGACACGAGGTGGCAGCGTGGGCGAATGCCTCCAGATCCGGTTGGAGCTGGACGCGGTGTTCGACGTGGCGTCCGATCTCAGCCGGACGATGGCACCCTGAGGCACAGGTCCAGGGTCGCGACGCCGGGCGGTTGGAGGACCGGTTGCGCGGCGCCGTGTCGTGGGAGGAGCGATCAGGCTTTGCCGCGGAAGCTGCCGCGTTCGCCCTGTCTGGTGTCATTTCTGCGGTTGCAATCGGTAGAGTGCGCCCGTTTTGAAGGCGATCACTCCTCCGATCGTCGCACCGGCTGGTGCGACGGCTTGAAAAGCCATGCCTTCCGGTGCTGGAGTCTTTGTCTTGGCCACCGACCCGGGCAGGCCGACGAGGCCGCCGCCGATGACGGTGTTGTTCTGGTCGACGACGAGGACGCAGTCGGCCCGTGTGCCGCCGATGGTGGCCCATCCGCCGAGGACTGTGTCCCCGGTCGGCGAGGTGCCCAGTTCGCCGTGCGTGTCGCCGGCTTCGGTGGCGAGGGGGAGGGGCGCCGCTGCAGGCAGGCGGCTGCCGAGTTCGGGACCGCCGCAGCCGAGGGTGAAGGTGCCGTTGAAGGGATACGCGCCGAGCGAGCGCGCCGCGGGTGCCGCGGCACGCTGGATGTGCAGGGTCTCGAGTACTGCTGGTGCGTCGACGCGCAGGGCGATGGCGGCGAGATTCAAAGGGCCATAGTCGTGCCGGACGCGATCGGCCTTGGCGCCGCCGATGGCATGGGTGAGGAGTGCGACGGTCACGGTGGCGACGATCAGTCGGCGCAGTGGCCATTGTGGACGGTTGATGGCGATCAAAGCCAGCAGGGCACTGGTGGCGAGTGCGCCGATGAGGACGTAGCGGCTGATCAGTCCGATGTTGCCACCGGGTACTTGGTCGGTCGTCCGGCCCATCGCCACCATGCCTGCGAGCAGGACGGCGTACGTGGCGGTTGCGATCCAGCCGGACAGTCGCGGATTCGCTTCGCGGACAACATGAACCAGTGCCGCGGTGGTGATTCCGCCGGCGATCACGGCGACGACGGCGACGTCGGCCGACCACAGTCCGCCGAGCGCAGCGGCGAAGACGGACAGCCTGCCGTCGGGATCGAACGCCGACGTGGCCAGCGAGTGTTGACCGGAGGGCTTCGTCAGGAACCACGCCACGACAACGAGAATCCCGATCGCGCCAGGGATGAGGATGCGCAGACGAGAGTCTTTGCGCAACCAGGCGACGAGGGCCAGGACGAACCAGATCGGTAGTGCGGCGCCGAAGCTGAGGCAGCCCAGTGTCGCGGCGATACCTGCTGCCCAGCTCATGCCGCGGTGTGCGCACGAGATCGCGAGAACACAGAAGAACACCGCGGGGGTCCAACTGATCCCATTGGTGCCCTGTAGCCACAGTTCGGTCGCGTGAGAACTGAACAGTAGCCACGAGAATCCCGTCAGGACAACGGACTTCGTCGTAGGAGAGAGAGAAGCCGGAAGCATCGAGTACAGGCAGGCCGCGATCCCGGCCACCAGCAGCACCGAGAGCACGGTCAGGACCCGGTTGTCCCCGCCGAACCACGCCGCGTCTGCCCAGAACACCAGCGACGGCAGGACGAAGGGCTGATCGAGATGATAGGTGAACACCTGACCGAGCAGCAGATCGCCGTTGTCGTCGGTGATTTTCGCCAATACATGCCAGTAGTCGAGCAACACGTGCATCTTCGGCGCTCGTGCGGCGGTGAACAGCGCCAGCCCGAATGGGACGATCGCGAACAGCCGCAGCGCGATCAGGCCGGAGCGCCGCCACGGGCGGTGCTGCGTGGGGCGCGGGAGCTGGCTCGTGTCAGCGAGACGGGCGGGGGCTGACTGGGTCACGGATCTCCTGCCGGGGTGAGGTGGGCACGCCGCCCGGAGAGTTGAGCGGTTTGCCCGATTCGACTCCGAAACTGCTGTGACCAGTGTCTTTACGCGACCCCTCGACACTTGGCAAGAGTGAGGTTCACCTCAAGCGGTGATGTAACGACCACGTGTGGTCGCGACGATCAAACGGCTCGGTCGGGCGGATCACTCCCTCGACCACGCCCCGGTCTCCGACAGGTCGAGGGTGACATTGCTTCGACGGGTTCGCCGTCGGGATGGATGGGGGCGGTTCGTGTTCCTGCTACGCCGTGAGGTCGAAAGAACCCGGTGGATCAGAGCTCTGGTCTACCTCCTCATCGCGGTCCTGGCGATCGGAAGCATGGAGGCTGTCTCGGCTCCGCCGAGGGCCGCGGCGGCCGAACGGATCGATCCGCGTGACGTCGGTGTCCTGCCGTCTGAACCCGCTGCCACGGTCACCCCGCAGGCACCGTCCACAGCGGATTTTGGAGCAAGTACCCGGCTTGACGGCGGCGCGGGCAGTCATTTCGATCCGCAGCGGTCGAAGCCGGTGTCGCGGTCGATGTTCGTCACCGAGTACGAGAACCCCGACGGCACCCGGTCGGTGCGGCAGTCGAATCAGCCACTGAACGTGCAGGACGCGGCCGGCAACTGGCAGCCGGTCCAGACCACTCTGTCGACCGATCCCGCGACCAAGCGCGCCGATGCGGATCAGCATCCGCTGAGCCCGTCGCTGGCGACCAAAGCTGACGACAGCGCCGTGCTGCGGGTCGAGGCCGGTGGGCACACAGCGAGCCTCGCGATGGACAAGGCCGCCGGCTCGACCGCCGCGGTGAAGGGCGACTCCGTCACGTATCCGGAGGTCGCGCCGGCGACAGACCTGGAGTACGAGGTCACGCCAGGCGCGGTCAAGGAGACCATCAAGCTCAAGCGCCAGCCCGCCGACGGCCGGTCGTCATGGAAGTTCAAGCTCAACACCGGTGGCCTGACACCGAAACTGGAAAACGGCACCGTCGTTCTCGCTGACCAGGCCGGGGCGGCGAAGATCGTGATGCCGCCGATCGAGACCTGGGACTCCGCGGGCAACGGCGAGACCGCGCCCGCGATGACCGGCGGCACCTACACCCTCGAGCAGGCCGGAGCGGACTGGTGGCTCGCCGTCGCCGTCGACGCGGACTGGCTGCGTGACCCCAAGCGCGTCTACCCCGTCTACGTCGACCCGACCTTCACCTACGGGGTCAAGGAGTCCCACTCGTATCGCTCCGACGGTACGAACTGTGACGCTTGTGGCCTGCGGATCGGCAACAGCCAGGCCAAGGGCGACACCTACAACCGCAGCGTCTTCAACGTGGACTACACGCCGCTGTTCGGCAAGACCGTCGTCGGCGCCCGCATGGACCTGGCCCGCAACACCAGCGTCGTCGGCTCGCTGAAGACCTGGAACGCGAACCTGCACCACGCGTCCGCGTTCAACTTCAACGGCGTCGGCGGCTACATGACCAGCGCCCTGATCGGAGACGTCGGCAGCTTCGTCGGAGAGGGCCTGACCGGCTTCATCCGCGACCGTGTGAACGCCCGCGACGGCAGCGTGTTCTTCATGCTGATCGGCGCCGAGAACGCCGGGACTTGGACCTACAAGAACCTCAACGCCACCCTCACCGTCGACACCGGCTCCCCGGCACCGGCGACCACACTGGTCGCGCCCGCTGACGGCACCGTCTCGACCTCGCTCACCCCGGCCTTGTCGGTCAAGCCGGTGACCGACCCCGATGGCGACGCGGTCAAGTACTGCTTCCGCGTCGCGACCGGCGCCGACGCCAAGTCCGGTGTCGTGGTCGAGTCCGGCTGCTTGACGACCCCGACCTGGACCGTCCCCGCGGGGATCCTGCAGGACGGCGTCGCCTACACCTGGCAGGCGATGACCTCCAGCGGCGGAACCACGATCACCCCGACCTGGATCGGTCACCTCAAGGTCGACCAGCGCATCGGCGACCACGGCCCGTCGCCGACGGACGACGCCGGACCTGTCAAGGTCAACCTCGCCAACGGGAATGTGACGACATCGCAGGCGAGCCCCACGTTCACCACCGTCGGTGGTAACGCCGGCCTGGCCCTCACCTACAACTCGCAGCAGCGTGACAGCAGGGGGCTGAAGGCTTCCTATTTCGCCGATCTGTCGCACAACGGTTTGATCAGTGATGCTCAGCAGCCGGTGCTGGTGCGTACCGAGCCGCAGGTCAACGTCGACTGGGGCGTCGAGTCGCCCTTCGCGCCCGCCTTGTCTCCGGACTGGTTCGTCGCTCGCTGGGAAGGGTTTTTCCAGGCCCCGGTCGCCGGTACCTACCAGTTCGCCGGAGTACACGACGACGGCGCCGTCGTCTGGATCAACGGCGCGAAGGTCTATGACGTCGGCGTCCCGAGCGACGTGAACTGGACCCAGTCCACCAACGTCACTCTCACCGCGGGCCAGCGTGTGCCGATCAAGGTCGAGAACGCCGAAGCCACCGGCGCGGCCAAGATGCGCCTGTTCGTGCGCACCACCGACAACACCACCGTCCCTCCGCAGATCGTCCCCGCTGATTGGCTCAACACCAGCGACCTGCCCGTATTGCCGCAGGGTTGGACGCTCTCCGCCGATTTGGACGGTGACGGGACGAGTTACCTCGAAGCGAAGGTCACCGACCAGACCATCGTCCTGACCGACGCCAGTGCCGCAAAACACACGTGGACCAAGAAAAGCACCGGTGGATACAAGGCGCCGGACAACGAAGATGGCGTGCTCGCCTTGGATTCGGCGGGCAAGATCACGCTGACCGACAATGGCGATGTCTTCGTCTTCCGTGCCGACGGCAAGCTCGAAAGCCAGTCCGCCACAACGGATTCGCGTAAGCCCGCGTCGCTTCGGTTCATTTACGACGGCGCGCCGTCCCGGCTGCGGGAGATCAAGGATCCCGTCTCCGGCCGGTCGCATGTGCTGCGGTACAACCGTCCCGGTGACGACTGCTATGGCGGTGTCACCCCGCCGTCCGGCGCACAGGCCCTTCCGCCGGCTCAGATGCTCTGCCGAATCAGCTATTGGGACGGAACCGAAACCCGTCTTTGGTATGCCGGAGGCAATCTGAGCCGGATCGAGGACCCTGGTTCCGAGATCACCGACTATGGCTACAACACGACGGGGCTCCTCACCGGATTGCGCGGCAGCCTCGCGAACGACTGGATCGCCGCGGACCCGGCGAACCGGAAGAGCGGCGAAGCCGACCTGACCAACCAGATCACCTACGACACCGCCGCGAAGCCGAAGGTCACGGGGTTCACCGCGTCCGCGGCGGCGCTCGGGCAGTCACGACCGGCACGTGCGTACCGGTACGATTCAGCCAACCGGCAGACCTTTGTGGACGTCGCAGGGCTTTCGCCCGCGCCCGGCTATTTCTCGAAGGTCACCTTCGACGATGCCGATCGAACCACGTCGACGACCGATGCCACGGGCAAGACCACGACCCAGGAGTGGTCACCCAAGGATCTGGCGCTGTCGACGACGGACCCGGCGGGCCGCAAGACGACGACTGTCTACGACTACGCCGACCGCCCGATCGATTCCTACGGCCCCGCTCCGGCAGCGTGCTTCTCCGGGCTTCAACCGAAGGCTGACTGCCCGGGTGGCATGGCCCACGGGCACGACGGCTACGACGAAGGTATCAACGGGCTCGCTGTCAGCTGGTACGAAAACGACCAGCTCTCGGGTACCCCGAAGGTCCACACCACAGGCTTGGGCACCGCTGACGGCGCTTTCGTCAAGAACTGGAACAGCGCCGCTCCGACGGCTGGTGTGCCTGCGGACCACTTCGCCTTGCGTGCCACCGGGGATATCGTCTTTCCCGCCGCGGGGGAGTACACACTGCGGGTACTCGCCGACGATGGCGTCCGCGTGTGGGTCGACGACCAGATCGTGATCGACGATTGGATCAACACGACGCCGAAGTGGCGTCAAGGCGTGGTGCGCAGCGACTCGCCGGGGCAGGCCAAGCGCATCCGCGTCGACTACTACGAATTCGATCTGACCGCCCAGCTCGAGCTCCATTGGACGACGCCGGCAGGTGTTCAGCAGTCCGTGCCGGGAACTCAACTGCGTCCCCGCTACGGTCTGAAGACTTCCACCACGGCGTCGGAATCCGCCGGAGTGGCCGACAAGGTCGCCACCACAACCTTCGGCGACGCAGGAATCGATCCGGCATACGGCCTGGCCACGTCCGGTTCGGCGAACCCGGCCGGTCTCAAGGTCGGTGGCTCGGTGAGTTATGAAGCACCGGGTTCCGGCTACCTTCGCAAGACCGCCAAGACCATGGCGACCGGCGCGAAGAGCACCTACGAGTACTACGGGGACACAGAAACCCGGGTGAACCCGTGTGCGCCGGGCAGCTTGGCGATCAACCAAGGCGGCATGCCGAAGCGCACCCTTGCCTCCTCACCGGCCACCGGACCCACGAGAGTGGAGGAACGGGTATACGACGCGTCAGGCCGGGTTGTCGCGGAATCGACCGGCGGCGCGTGGACCTGCACTACCTATGACAACCGTGACCGGCCGCTGCAAGAGCAGATTCCCGCGAGCAAGGACGCGCCCGCACGGATTGTCACCCACGACTACGCGGTCGGTGGCGATCCACTGACGTCGTCGATCTCCGATGACAAGGGCACGATCTCGAGCTCGGTCGACCTCCTTGACCGGGGCGTCGCGTACACCGACGCGAACGGTGTACGCACCACTACGTCCTATGACCTGGTCGGTCGCGCCGTAACGTCGACCGTGAACCCGCCGAACAAAGCTGATGCCCCGCGCACGATGTCCGTCACCTACGACGACACGGGCAGGGTCCTCACTCAGAAACTCGACGATGCGGTGCTGGCGTCGATCACCTACGACGCGGCCGGTGAACTCGCCACGGTCAGCTACGGCAACGGCACTTCGCTGTCCTCGATCGCGAAGGACAACGGTGCCCGGCAGTTGGCTCTAGGCTGGAAGACGAGTGACGGCAAGTCCGTGGTGTCCCAAGTCGAGCGGACCGCGGCCGGCACCATCGTCGACGAGTCTCTCGGTGGCATCGACGCGCGGCCCAACGCGGCGAACTACCTTTACGACGCTGTCGGACGACTCACCGAGGCCTTCGTCACCGGACACCACTACACCTATGACTACACATCGACGGCGCCGGCGACATGCCCGACCGGCACCCAGGGCAACGCCGGCCTCAACACCAACAGGATGCGGCTGCTGGACGAGACCACGGCCGGCACTGCTGAGACCCGCTATTGCTACGACGCGGCCGACCGCATCCTCGCGACCGAAGGTGCGAGCGCGCTTTCCGAGTTCTCATACGACGCCAACGGCAACACAACCCGCTGGAAGGATGGAAACGGCGCGACCACGACGCTGACTTGGGACGGGTCCGACCGGAACATCGGCCTCGCGACGAGCGGCCCCAACGCCGCCGCCAATGCGAATGTCGCGTACACGCGCGACGCGGTGAACCGCATCGTGCGCCGTGACCCCCGTGACTGCGACAACAACACCGTCGTCCGCTATGGCTACACCAACAGCGAGGACGCCGCGGACTTGACGCTCGGCGCCGACGATCGATTGACGTCGTTCACGCTCTCGCTGCCCGGTGGCGTGCTGTACTCGGCCCGGATCGGCTCCGACGGCGCGTTCACGCCGTCGTTCGATCACCCGTCGATCCGCGGCGATCTGGTGTTGACCACCGACGCGGCCGGTCACCAGACCGGCGATCTTCGCACCTTCGATCCCTACGGTCAGCCGCTGACCGCGACCGGTGCCGTCGATACCCAGAACGTGCCGGACAACTCGCCTGGCGCGATGGACTACGGCTGGCTCGGCGAGCACCAGCGCGCCTATGAGCACACTGGTGCGCTGTCGATCGTCCAGATGGGAGCCCGGCCCTACAGCCCCCTGCTCGGCCGGTTCCTGTCGGTCGACCCGGTGGAAGGTGGCTCGGCCAACGACTACGACTATGTCGTAGGCGATCCGATCAACACCACCGACCTCGACGGCAAGATGTGGGGTTGGCTCAAGGCCGCGGTCAACGTCGTCACCACGGTCGCCGAGTACGCGGCCTGGATCCCCGGACCGATCGGGACAGTCGCCAGCGGCATCGCCGCGGTGGGCAACGCGGTCCAGGGCAACTGGGGAAAGGCGGCGATGTATGCGGCGAGCGCGGTCACTTTCGGCGCGGCTCGCTACGTCGCCGCGGTCGGAAAGGTCGTGCAGAAGTCGAAGTACTTCGGCGCGTCCAGCAAGTTGTTCGGCAGGCACAAGATCGGTATCTTGAACCGAAACGACAAGGTCAGACTCGGCTGGACATGGAAGGGCAACGCGCAGAAGGGACATAACAGCCTGGCACTGCGAGTGGGGTCGAAGCGTACCTTCCTGGGATTCCGCGGACGCTATGTGCGATGGCGTGGCAAGAAGATCAACGTCCATTTCCACTACCACATGGTCAAGGGAGGACGATGAACCAGCCACAGCCATCAGCCGACCGGTTCGTCGATTCACTCAGGACTGCTTACCTGGAGCTGATCGAGAGTAAGGCGGTCTCGATCAGCGTCGACCAAGGTGATGCAGTGACAGTCGTCCGGGTCGAGCCGGCTGTTTCGGGTGCGCCGCGCCTGCAATTGCAAATGACTGGAAGTATCGGGGAGTTGTTCCTCGACGACCTCGACCCATTCGAAGTGGACGAGACTTCGCCGGAGGATGTCGAAGAGTTTGCGACGTTCACGCAAGCACTGGTCGATGGGCAGCTTGAACTGGTTTTCAGGAAGACCTTGCACGGCTGGCGCCCGGCGGCAGTCGAATGGCCCGGCGGTCAATGGTCGCTTCCGGGTAACCCGGGCATCGTGGGTTTGCTTTTCCGGTCACGCCGGGAGAAAGTGCGGGGATACGGCTGACGGATGTTGCCGACGAGTGGGGATTGCCAGGATCCTGCCCCCACTCCGGGATTAAATCGCTCTGGGCTCGCTGGATAGTTCGACAGGGCACTATGCCATAGCCGGCGACGTTGTCCGGCCTGTCGAAATAGTTCCCCCGTCCTGCTTCCCCACTGCGAGACGAGCACATCGACGGCAGTTAGGTTATGCGCATGTGGGGATGGGCGCGACACGCGCACAGCGACTCATGCGGCACGGCTAGTCCGTCGGCCGGCGCCGGTATCGAACAAGCCGGCAAGCAGGGCCCCCGGAAGGCCGAATGACGACAGTTCGGCACCGTGTCATCCGGGCGGAATTTCCCGACGCAGATCTCCATAGAGTCGACCCGAGAAGATGCCGAACCTGAGGCGAGCGGCATCGCGGTAACCTTGGCGGCTTGAGGTGAGCCTCGACCGCGCATCGAGGGGTCGGCCAAACTCCAGCTCCGGGAACAGCTGCCTGGAGGCGACGTGCCCATGGTGGTCAGGCGGTGGTCAGTTGGCAGCTCCTGCATCGGCCTTCGGGTGATCGTTGAGCATCTGAGCGTGGCCAGGGCCGGAGGGCCTGGCCACGCTCGACGCGTACACCGTCCTCGTCCCGCGTCAGCACATCGCGTGCCAGGACGCGGACAAGGCCCGGCTCGGTAGCGCATGGGTCGACAGCGGGCTGCTGTTCACCCAGCCTGACGGAAGCCCCCTCCATCCAGCCGATGTCACCAAACGGTTATACGAGATCGTCCGCCAAGCCGGTCTGCCGCCCATCCGGCTGCACGACCTCCGGTACGGCGCCGCCACACTCGCCCTCGCCGCCGGTGCCGACAGGCTCATCCCCAGGAACTCCGCCCGACAAGCTCGGGCTCGTCTCGGGTGCGGGTCAGACCACAATGGACAGTAAAGAAGTGGAAGAAATTCGTCCACGCAACACAAAGCCCCACGTCATCGAAACCGAAAACGTGGGGCTTGACTGTGCGCCATCAGGGACTCGAACCCCGAACCCGCTGGTTAAGAGCCAGCTGCTCTGCCAATTGAGCTAATGGCGCCTGCTTGTTCCGCCGCTTTGGTGTTCCCCTCGGCGACGTGGAAAACATTAACACAGGGTTGCTGGGGCCCGTTTCAGGGGGGTCCCCTTAGGCCGCCGTGGGCGTCGCGGGGACGTATTCGGCCATCCGGCCGCAGGCGTTGCGGCCGGTCAGGCAGACTATAGCCAGACGTAGGGGTTGGTACCACGCGAAACGGGCGGTGTGCATGAGGGTCTGGGGAGCGACGGGGCGGTCGCGGGTGGCGTTGGTGGCTGTGGTGGCCGGGTTCACACTCGCCTCGTGCAGCAGTACACCGTCGAGTGAATCGCCGTCTCCGGGTGGCACTCCCGGTGGTTCGCAGCAGAGCAGCGCGGCTCCCGCTCCGAAGCCCGCCGCGATGACGCTGACCCCGGCGCAGGGCGCGGCGGACGTGGCGCCCGGCGAGCCGGTGACGGTCGCCGTCGCCGACGGCAAGGTGGGCGAGGTCAAGCTGACCGGGGCCGACGGCAAGGTCGTCGCGGGCAAGCCGAAGGAAGACGGTTCGGGCTGGGAGTCGGCGGAGCCGCTCGGCTACGGCAAGACCTACACCGTAACCGCGGCCGCGACCGGGACCGACGGCAAGCCGGTCACCGCGACCTCGACGTTCTCCACGTCCAAGCCGGGCAAGCAGATCGGTGTCTCGATCAACCTGGTCGAAGGCGAGACGGTCGGCGTCGGGCTGCCGCTGATCTTCAGCTTCACCGGCAACGTGCCCGACAAGGCGGCGACTGAGAAGGCGCTGAAGATCGTCACCGAGCCGCAGGCCGAGGGCGCGTTCCACTGGTTCGGTGAGAAGACCGTGATGTGGCGGCCCAAGGAGTACTTCAAGCCGGGCACCAAGATCTCGGTCAACGCGGCGATCTACGGCAAGAACCTCGGCAACAACACCTTCGGCCGCGAGGACAAGCCCGCCAAGGTGGTCGTCGGTGACAAGCTGGTCGCGACCGCGGACGGCGGCACGCACCAGATGAAGGTCGTCGTGAACGACCAAGAGGTCAAGCAGATGCCGATCTCGATGGGCAAGCCGTCGAGCAGCACCCCGGCCGGGACCTACACGGTGATGAGCGAGCACACCGGGTACACGATGGACTCGAGCACTTACGGCGTCCCGTCGGACAGCAAGGCCGGCTACCGGACGTTCGTGAAGTACGCGGTGCGGATGTCGAACAGCGGCATCTTCTACCACTCGGCGCCGTGGTCGGTCGGCTCGCAGGGCAAGCGGAACGTGAGCCACGGCTGCATCAACCTGTCGACCGAGAACGCGAAGTGGCTCATGGACACTTCGAAGAAGGGCGACATCATCACGGTCGCCAACTCGGGCCCGCAGGTGCTGGAGCCGACCGACGGCTGGTCGGTGTGGCAGATGTCGTGGGACGACTGGAAGACCGGCGGCGACCGGAACTGACCCGATGCCATGAGGGGTCCCTTTAGGACGATTTCGTCCTAAAGGGACCCCTCATGACGTTCCGGGACCACGATTCGCGCCGCGCTTGAACGGTTACGGCACCGATGTGATGGGGGTCCGGGGGCGCAGCCCTCCGGCGGGGGCTTGGGGGCTCGGCCCCCAAAAAAAGGCGAAACCCCAGCCTGTCGGGAGGGGCTCGTAAGAGCCCCGAACAGACTGGGGTAATGGGGTGAGCGACGGGTTTCGAACCCGCGACCTCCTGGACCACAACCAGGTGCTCTACCAGCTGAGCTACGCCCACCATCGCCGGGCTCGGGAAGCTTCCCCATCACCTCGGCCGCACTATATTAGCGTGCCCGTTTCCGGGGCTCGCAACGGGTTACTGTTCGTGGCGTTCCTGCACTTCAGCGGCCGCGGCCTTGGCCTGTTCGGTGGTCGGGCCGGGCTGCGGGACGAAGGCGGCGCGGCGGTAGTAGTCGAGCTCCCCGATGGATTCCTTGATGTCGGCGAGCGCGCGGTGGGCGAGGCCCTTCTCGGGCTTGGCGTAGTAGATCCGCGGGTACCAGCGCCGGACGAGTTCCTTCACCGAAGACACGTCGACCATGCGGTAGTGCAGGTGCCCGTCGAGGGCGGGCATGTCCCTGGTGATGAAGCCGCGGTCGGTGGCGATGGAGTTGCCGGCGAGCGGGGCGACGTTGACCTCGGGCACGTGTTCGCGGATGTACTCGAGGACGCGCTGCTCGGCCTCCTCCAGGGTCACCGTGGAGCGCCGGACCTCTTCGGTGAGGCCGGAGCGGGCGTGCATGTCGCGGACGACCTCGGGCATGCCGTCGAGGGTCTCGTCGTCGGTGTGGATGACGATGTCGACGCCTTCGCCGAGGACGTTGAGCTCCGCATCGGTCACCAGCGCGGCTATTTCGATCAACGCGTCCTTGCCGAGGTCGAGCCCCGTCATCTCGCAGTCGATCCAGACTAGGCGGTCGTTCACCCCGAAACCCTAACCCGACCCGGGGATTCACGACGTGCGACGTGCGGGTTCGGCGCGTTGCTGGCAGCGTGTGCATCCTCAGGTGAGCCATATCACAGACCAGGGAGTGACAGTGGCCGAACAAGGTCCAGCCCAGGAGATCGCGCAGGGCTACGTGAGCGAGGGAGCGGCGGTCGAGCTCGGCGCCGTCGTGATCGACGGCAAGGCCGACGCCGGTGCGGCGGTCCGCCTGCCCCTGGCGACGCTGAACCGTCACGGGCTGGTCGCGGGCGCGACCGGTACCGGCAAGACGAAGACCTTGCAGCTGATCGCCGAGCAGCTCTCGGCCGCGGGGGTGCCGGTGGTGCTGGCGGACGTGAAGGGCGACCTGTCGGGGCTCGCCGCGCAGGGCGAGAGCAACGACAAGATCGCCAAACGCGCGGAAGAGCTGGCTGATCAGTGGGCGCCCGCGGCGTTCCCGGTGCAGTTCCTGTCGCTGGGCACCGGCGGCATGGGGTCGCCGATCCGGGCGACGATCACGAGTTTCGGCCCGATCCTGCTGTCGAAGGTGCTGGGGCTCAACGAAACCCAGGAGTCGACGCTCGGCCTGATCTTCCACTGGGCCGATCAGCGCGGCTTGGCGCTGCTGGACACGAAGGATCTCCGCTCGGTCATCACGCACCTGACCAGTGACGAGGGCAAGGAAGACCTCAAGGGCATCGGTGGCGTCTCGGCCGCGACGGCCGGGGTGATCCTCCGGGCGCTGTCCAATCTGGAGGCCCAGGGCGGCGAGGACTTCTTCGGCGAGCCCGAGCTGGACGTCCACGACCTGATGCGCCAGGTCGACGGCAAGGCGATGGTGACCTTGCTGGAGCTGGACAACCTCCAGTCGAAACCCGCGCTGTTCTCGACGTTCCTCATGTGGCTGCTGGCCGAGTTGTTCGAGGAGCTGCCCGAGGAGGGCGATCTCGACAAGCCGAAGCTGGTGTTCTTCTTCGACGAGGCGCACCTGCTGTTCAACGACGCGTCGAAGGCGTTCTTGGAGCGCATCGAGCAGACCGTGAAGCTGATCCGGTCGAAGGGCGTGGGCGTGTTCTTCTGCACGCAGCTCCCGACGGACATCCCGAACAACGTCCTGTCGCAACTGGGCGCGCGGGTCCAGCACGCGTTGCGCGCGTTCACCCCCGAAGACCAGGCGGCGCTGACGAAGACGGTGAAGACGTATCCGAAGACGAAGCACTACGAGCTGGACTCGGCGCTGACGTCGCTCGGTATCGGCGAAGCGATCGTCACCGTGCTTTCCGAGCGGGGCGCGCCGACGCCGGTCGCGTGGACCCGCCTGCGCGCGCCGCGGTCGAAGATGGGGTCCATCGGCGCCGAAGCCATCTCCGCGGCGACGGCGTCCTCGGATCTGCACGCGAAGTACGCCGAGACGATCGATCGCGAGTCGGCTTACGAGAAGCTCGCCGCGAAGGTGGCCGCGCCGCCCGCCGGCGAAGCGCCGCCAGAAGCCCCTCCGGCTCCGAAACCGGAGAAGGAAGCGCCGGGGATGGTCGAGCAGGCGATGAAGAACCCGGCGGTGAAGTCGTTCCTCCGCTCGGCGGCGAGCGCGCTCGGACGGGAGATCACGCGAGGCCTGTTCGGAAACCGGAGGCGGTGAGGAATACCTGACGCGTTCTGTCAGGTATGTGCGGCAGGCTGGGCGCCATGACCAACACCGCGACAGCGTCGTTCACCGTGGACGGCTGGGATCCCCAAGCCACCGAGAAGGCCGAAGGCACCGAGTTCTCCCGAGTGGTGCTCGGCAAGACCTTCGCCGGCGGCGTCGAAGGCACCAGCACCGTGGAAATGCTCACGGCGGTGAACGAGACGTCGTCGGCGTACGTCGCCTTCGAGCGGCTGGCCGTATCCGTCGACGGGCGTAAGGGTGGCTTCGTCCTGCATCACTCGGCGGGGGAGAACGGGCATCACCTGATCGTCCTGCCGGGCTCCGGTCACGGTGACCTGGCGGGCATCACCGGAACGGCGGAGATCGTCCAGGACGACGAAGGCAACCACACCTTCACCCTCACCTACGAACTTTGAAAGCCGTGAGGGCCTCCTTCGCCGAAGGAGGCCCTCACGGACAGTGCCTGCTGGGCCGCCCCCTGACAGCGGTCCAGACGGCCGGGTCAGCCGACGATCTGCTCGACGATCTTCTTCGCGTCGTTGATGGGGATTGCGAAGCCGATGCCGATGCTGCCGGTCGAAGACGGGTTGTACAGCGCCGAGTTGATGCCGATGACGTTCCCCTGCGCGTCCACCAGCGCCCCGCCCGAGTTGCCCTGGTTGATCGGGGCGTCGGTCTGGATCGCGGTGTAGCTGGGCCCGCTTTCGTTCGTGGTCCTGCTGTAGGGCGATCGCCGGTCCTGGCCGCCGCCCAGGTCGTCGAGCTTGCGGTTCAGCGCGCTCACGATCCCGGTGGTCACGGTGTTCTGCAGTCCGCCGGGCGAGCCGATCGCCACGACCTGCTGGCCGGCGACGAGCTTGCTCGAGTCGCCGAGCGAAGCCGGTGTCAGCCCGCTCGCGTCCTTCGCCTGCAGAACGGCGATGTCGGCCTTCGTGTCGGCGCCGACCACGCTCGCCTTGTACTGCTTGCCGTTCGAAAGCGTGACGGTCACGTCGCCCTGGGCGTCGGCCACCACGTGGGCGTTGGTGAGGATGCGCCCGTCCGCCGTCAGGATGACGCCGGAGCCGACGGCCTCACCCTGCGCGGTGGTCACGTTCACCTGGACGACGCTCGGCGTCACCTTGGCGGCGACCCCGCTGACGTCACCCGAGGTGTTGTTCCCGACCAGTTGCCCGTTGGCGACCGCGGACGACCCCGTGCCGGACGCCGACGACGCCGAGTCGATGCCGACGAGCGCCGCGCCGCCGACTCCGCCGATCAGGGCGGCGGCGAGTGCCGTCGCGCTGACGAGGACGGCGACCCGGCCGCCCTTCTTGCGCGGCGGCGGGACCGGCGTCGGCGTCTGGGCCTGCTGCGGCGTGAAGAGCGGATTCGGCGCGGCCTGCCAAGGGGTGTAGCCGGGGTACTGCTGCTGATGCGGCGGCTGGTGCCCACCGGTGGAGGCGGGGCCGGGCCGACTCTCGTTCTCGGTCATGGAACAAGATTCGCGCCCGTACTTGTGAGCTGCCTGTGGAAAACCCCTTGGCTTTGCTGAGAAGAATCAGCTGAGAAACCTCAGCGTTTTCTCAGTCGAAGAACGCCGGGACGTCCAGCGCGCCGCCCGAAGCTTCGAACTCCTCGTGTACCGCGGCCCGGAGTTCCGCGTCGGCCAGATAGTCGACGGCGGTCAGCGCCAGCCCCAGCGCGCCGTCGACGACCGCGCGATCACCGTCCGGTGAACCGGCGGCGGCCGCGAACTCCTTGGTGTGCAAGGCGGTCGTCGGCCCGGCGATGGCGATCATCGGGTGGATCGCGGGCATCCGGTAGGAGAGATTGCCGAGATCGGTCGAGCCGGTGAGGAATTCGGGCACGATCCCCGGCGGCAGCGGTTTGCGGCCGGCGTCGACCTGATGCACGGACCAGCGTCCCGCGAGCGTGGTGTTGAACCGGATCGGCAGGTACGCGGGCTGGGAGTCCCACTGCAACTCGACTCCGCAGCCGGTCATCTCCGCCGCACCGCGTGCGATCGCCGAAACGCGCTCGGCGAGATCGCGCAGCGTGTCCGGCTGCGCGGAGCGGAGGTAGAACAGCAGCGCCGCACGTTCGGGAACGACGTTCGGCCGCGCGCCACCGTCGGTGAAGACGCCGTGGACGCGGTCGCTGGAGGGCAGATGCTGCCGAAGCGCCGCGACACCCTGGTACGCGGCGACGGCGGCATCGAGCGCGTTGCGTCCCATGAACGGCTGCGCCGACGCGTGCGCGCCGACTCCGGTGAACACCATTTCGAGCTGGCGCCTGCCGAGGAACGGGTGCATGGCGATGTCGTGACTGAACGGGTGCAGCATGACCACGGCGTCGACGTCGTCGAAAACCCCCGCGCGGGCCAGGGTTTCCTTGCCTCCACCGCCTTCCTCCGCCGGCGTGCCGATCAGCGAGACCCGGCCGCCCAGTCGTTCGGCGACCACCGCCGCGCCGAGGAATCCGCCCGCGCCCGCGGTGCAGATGACGTTGTGCCCGCAGCCGTGGCCCAGCCCGGGGAGGGCGTCGTACTCGGAGAGGACCGCGATGTGCGGGCCGCTTCCGGGAGTGCTCGCGACCAAGGCGGTGTCCAGCCCGCCCGCGCCGATGGTCACCTCGTGGCCGTGCCGCTTGAGCAGGTCTCCGAGCGCGAGGACCGAGCGGTGCTCGGCGAACCCCTCTTCGGGATGAGCGTGCAGGTCTTGGCTCAGCTCCACCAGTTCCGCGGCCAGCGTGCGGATCCCGGCCTCGACGGCGTCCCGTGTGGCGGGATCCGCGCCCTCGTGCGGCGAGCCGAGGGGTTCGGCCGCGGCGACGGCGTCCGTGGTCGCCTCGACCAGCGAACGGAGGTAGCTGTCGTCGGGAGGAATCGGCGAAGCGTGCTCAGAGCGGATCATTTCCGGATGTTAACCGGTAGCTCTCCCGTGACGATCTGCGTGACGCCCGAATACCGCTCCTCCACCCGGTCGAAACCGCGCCTGAACAGTTTCAGCGTGATCTCGCCGCGGTCGAACATCCGCTGCCCGCTCAGCCTGCCGAGGAAGGTGTCCGCCAGCCGCATCGGCTGATCGCTGTGCCGCGCGCTGGTCAGCATCACCAGCGAGCCGCCGGGTTTCAGCACCCGGGCGAACGAATCCAGCGCCGCGTCCGGATCGGCGAACATGTGCAGCGCGGCGAAGCAGCAGACGGCGTCCACAGTGGAATCGCCGAGCGGCAGGTCGACGGCGTCGGCGCGCAGATAGGTCACCGAAGCCGGGTTGGGCGCGGCGAGTGCCTTGTCCAGCATGGTGACCGAACCGTCGAGCCCGATCGAAAGCCCCTCCGCGCCGACAGCTTCGCCGAACGCGCGGGTGAACCTGCCGGTGCCGCACGCGACGTCCAGCACGACCTGGCCGGGGCGCAGGCCGAGCGCTTCGACCGCGATGCGGACCTCGTCCGCCATGCTCGGGCCGTTCAGTCCTTTCGCGACCCTGCCCAGTGTCGGGCGCCAGTACCGCTCGTAGATCATCGGCACGGCGGAGGTGCGCATCAGTCGCTGCGCGAGTCCGGTCGGTGGCCCCGCCTGCGGGATTTCGCCCAGCAGATCGAGAAAACCTCCCCTGGCCCCGGCGGGTTTGGTTCCCGGCCGCAGCAGGCTCTCGAGACGTTCGCGATGGTCCGGCATGGCTGCTCCCTTCACGGTGGTCACCCGAGAATCTGCCATGACCGGCCCGTTCGCGACATTCCCGCCGCCGTGACCCGAAACTGTCGGTGGCCGTCTCTAACGTCGGAGGGAGTCGCCGTTCCCCAGCCGAAGGAGCCCGAAATGACCGGCTCGATCCTCCAGCACACCGCCACGACCACGCTGCGCATCCCGGTGCGCGGCCCGTTCGACCTCGACAAGTCCATCCGGTTCCTGACCGATTTCCCGCCCGCGTGCCGCACGGACGCCGCCGCCGAACCCGGCACCCTGCGCTTCGCCTTCCCCGCCGAAGCGGGGTGGGAGCACGTCGGTGCGGCCGTCAGACAGAGATCGCCCGGCTCGATCGAGGTGGAGGTCTTCGCCGAAGAAGGGCTCGCCGTCGAGGTCGGCGCCCAGGTGCGGCGGATCCTTTCGGTGGACGTCGACGGCACCGGCTTCGCCAAGATCGGCACCGCGGATCCGGTGGTGCGCCGCCTTCAGCGGACGTTCCCCGGGCTGCGGCCCGTTCTGTTCCACTCGCCCTACGAGGCGGCCTGCTGGGCGATCCTGAGCCACCGGACGAGGATGTCGCTGGCCGCTGTGGCGAAACGACGGCTCGCCGAGGAGTTCGGCAGGCCGGTGGACGTCGGCGGGAAGATCCTCAGGTCGTTCCCGGCGCCGGACGTCATGGCCGGGCAGGAGGCCGGGCGCGAGCTGCCGGAGATGAAGGCCGAGAGGCTGCGCGCGGTGGCCAACGCCGCCAAGGACGGTCTGCTCGACGCCGCGTACCTGCGCGCGATGCCGGTCCCGGACGCGTTGCGCTGGCTGCAGCGGTTGCCGGGGATCGGCCCGTTCTCGGCCCAGCTGATCCTGATCCGGGGTGCCGGGCATCCGGACGTCTTCCCCGGGGGCGAGCCGCGCCTGCAGGAGGCCATGCGGGCCGCGTACGACCTGCCGCTGGCGCCGCCCGAGGAACTGGAGGAGCTGTCCACGGTGTGGCGGCCGTTCCGCAGCTGGGTGGCCTTCGCCCTGCGCAACGACCGGGAGTTTCGCACGCGCGAGATCGGGGGTTCCATGACCGCCTGACACGGGACGTATCCCCCTTGTGGTGAGCTGGTGAGGTGAGCTCGTCTCCCGCCGAAACGGTTTCCGACATCGCCCAGTCCACCCCGCCCGGCACGATCACCCTGGTCACCGGTGGTCTCGCACTGCTCGTGGTGCTTTCGGGCAGGCCTTGGCGGATCGCCCGCAATCTGGTCACGCTCGTCCACGAGGCAGGTCACGCGCTGGCGGCGATCCTGGTGGGCCGTCGGCTGCAGGGCATCAAACTGCACTCGGACACTTCCGGGGTCACGGTCTCCCGTGGCAAACCGGAGGGGCCCGGGATGGCGTTCACCGCGCTGGCCGGGTACCCGGCGGCCGCGGTGCTCGGACTGGTGTTCGCCGGGCTGCTCTCGTCGGACCTGATCACCGTCGTGCTGATCGTGATGGCCCTGATGCTGCTGGGCGTCCTGGTGATGGTGCGCAACACCTACGGCGTGTTCGCCGTGGTCACCAGCTCGGTGGTGCTCGGCTTGGTCGCGCTGGTGGCGCCGTCGTGGTTCCAGGCGATCTTCGTCTACCTGCTGACCTGGTTCCTGCTGTTCGGCGGTGTCCGGCCGGTGATCGAGCTGCAGATCAAGCGGCGCCGCGGCTCGGCGCGGGATTCCGACGCCGATCAGCTCGGCAGGCTCACCGGGGTGCCCGCGGTGCTGTGGGTGCTGGTGATGGCCGTGCTGACGGTGAGCTGTCTCTTCGCGGGCGGGTTGTGGCTGCTGGAGCCGACCGTCGCCTGACCGGGGCGGTGCGGCAGACTGATGGCTCGTTCCGCGCGGAGGGAGTCACCAGATGGACGAGGTCGCCAAGGCCGTCGAGGAATGCGCTCGATCGGCGAAACGGGCCGCGCCGTCGCTGGCCGCCGCCTCCGCGGAGGCGATCGACGCCGCGCTGAACGCCATGGCGGGCAAGCTGGTCGAGCACGCCGACGTCGTGCTCGAGGCGAACCAGGCCGACATCGCCAAGGCTCGCCAAGACGGTATGAGCGCGGGCCTGCTCGACAGGCTCACCATCACCCCCGAGCGGCTGACCGGCATGGCCGAGCAGCTCCGCCTCCTGGCCGGTGCGCCGCACCAGGAGCGGTCCGTCGAGGTGTCCACTTTGGACGGAGGGCTGCGGCTGGTGGAACGCCGCCGCCCGGTCGGCGTGATCGGCGCGAACTACGAGGCGCGCCCGAACGTCACGGTCGACGTCGCCTCGCAGCTGGTGAAGTCGCGCAACGGTGGCGTGCTCCGCACGGGCTCCGCCGCGCTCGGCTCGGCCCAGCGCCTGCGCGAGACCGTCATCGCCCCGGCGCTCGCCGAGGCGGGCATCGACCCGGACGTCATCCAGCTGGTGCCGCGCGCCGAGCGCGAAGCGGCTTCCGCGCTGGTGCGGTTCCCCGCGCTCGTGCCGCTGGTCATCCTGCGCGGCAGCGGCGACAGCACCCGTGCGCTGGCCACCGAGGCGGCCGTCCACGGCGTCCGCACGCTGGCCCACGCCGACGGTGGCGGCGTGCTGTACATCGACGAAGCGGCCGACACCGACAAGGTGCGCGAGCTGGTCTTCAACAGCCTCGACAGGCTCGGCGTCTGCAACCGGCTGAACCTGCTGCTGATCCACGAGGCCGCGCACGAGCGCGTCTGGCCCGGCATCTCCGGCGCGCTGGCCGAACGCGGCGTCACGCCGTCGCTCGCCCCGCACGAGCACGCCATCGGCTACGAATGGGCGCTCGACTCCGACCGCGAAGCGACCGTCACCGTCGCGAAGGTCGCGAGCCTGCCCGAAGCGGCCGAGATGGCCAACGAGCAGACCTCCGGTCTCGCCGCCGGTATCGCCACCGAAAGCAGCGAAGCCGCTGACGCGTTCTTCGACGCGTACACCGGCACAGGCGTTTTCTGGAACGCTCCCACCCGGCTGCTCGACGGCTTCAAGCTGCTGGCCGTCCCCGAGACCGGCATCAACCTGGACAACGTCCCGGGCCCGCGCGGCCCGGTCACCTACACCGACCTCTACGTGCGGCAATACGCCGTGCTGCCCGCCTGACCCGGGGCGCGGCGATAGCAAAGGTCCCTTGCTCCGGCGACGGGTGTCGAGACCTGACCGTGTGGATTTTGGGACATCTGACGTCCCAAAATCCACACGGTCGTGGCTAGGAACCGATGCTGAGTTCGAATCCTTGCTTCGCCTCGGACTCGGCCTTCCAGATGACGCCTCGGTTGTTGTTGCCGATGTGCACGCCGTACATCTTGCGTCCCGCGGGCACGTCAGCGACCGAGAACTTGCTCGTACAGATGGCTCGCAAATCCAGTGTCTCCCCGGATTTGCGGTTGGCGACCGCGTCGGAGAGCTCCACAGTCCCCACGCCCAGTACTTCGCCGCTCTGGTCCTTTACTTCGACCTGAGCGCCTGGGAGGAGATCGCCATAGCCCGAGCTGGTGCACTTGGCGACGTAGATGGTCCCCTTGAGAGTAAAGGTGGTCGGCTCTTTACTGCCGGAGGTCGTCGTCAACACGATGGTCACCGTCGCCGCCGCGACCACGAAGAGAAAAACGAGGACCAAAAGCGCGGTGCGACGGGTGACCACCATTTCAGCCTCCGGGTGGGCTATGCCGATATGCCGCACGTAACTCGCGTCGATCAGCGCTCCCGTTAACACGGCGGCGATAGCAAAGGTCCCTTGCTCCCGCGACGAGCGAAGCGATCAGCGTCGCCGACGTCGTTTCGAGCGAGGCCGAGGCGGCAACGAGTCCGCTGTGGCGTCCTCGATCTCTTCGGCGAGCTTCTCGACGTCAGGAGACTCCGAAGCGGCGGTCCCAGGCGTCAGCCCCAGCATCTCCGCGGCCAGCTGCTGCGAAGACGCGAACATGCCCGAAGGCTGCTCCTGCGCCCGCCGCAAGGACGAAGGCCGCAGCCGGTTGTACCCCCGCACCGAAACCGGCCGCCGCGTGCGGACCTCGTACTCCGGGAATTCCGCGAGTTCGGTCGCGAGTTCCTTGTCCACCAGGATGGTGCCCGGCCGCGCGGTCGAGGTGAGGCGGGCGGCGAGGTTCACGACCGAGCCGTAGACGTCACCGAACCGCAGGAGGATCCGGCCCGACGCCAGGCCGGCGCGGACGGCGGGCAGCGTCTCGTCGGCGTCGGCGCGTTCGGACAGCGCGAGGGCGATCTCGGCGCCGTCGACGGCGGAATCGGCGACGAACAGCACCTCGTCACCGATCATCTTCACGATCCGGCCGTGGTGCTCGGCGACCACCTCGGTGGCGACGGATTCGAACCGGTCGAGGACGGCGCTCAGCTCGTCTTCGCCGATCTGCCTGGTCAGGCGGGTGTAGCCGACCATGTCGACGAAGCCGACGACCTCGGTCCTGGCCTGGAGGTCTTCGTCCGGGGACGCGAACGCGCGTCCGGAGTAGGCGGCCAGGTGCCGCCGCCAGACGAAGTTCTGCACCTGCTCCAGTTCGGGCAGCAGCCTGTCGACGAGTCGTGCGATCTGGCGTTCGCTGGTGCCGATGTCCTTGTTCTCGGTGATCATCGTCCACAGCATGTGGACCTGCCATTCCGCGAGCCGCGAAAGGTGCTGGCCCAGCGCGCGCGTCACCGCCAGCTCGATGCCCGGGTCGATCAGGCCCGAGTTCATCAGCTGGTCGGCGGTGCGGATCGCTTCGATGTCGGCGTCGGTGAAGACGACCTCGTCGTCCTCGACGGTCGCGAAGCCCAGCGCACGCCAAAGCCGCCGAGAACGCTCTTCGGGAACGCCCGCCTTCTCGGCGACTTCGAGCCGGGTGTACTTGCGTCTGCCGCCGAGCAGGATCCGTTCGAGACGCTGCTGAAGCGCGTCGGGCGCGGGCTCGCCGGAATCGGCCATTACGTGGTGTGAACGATGAGCACGTCCACACCCGACTTCCGGGCCACTTCGGACGGCACGGAGCCCAGGATGCGGCCGGCGAGCGTGTTCAGCCCGCGGTTGCCGACCACCAGCAGGTCCGCGGAGCGTTCGGAGACGACCTTGCGCAGCGCGTCGACGGGGTCGCCGACGACAGCCGTGGTCTCGATGGCCTTCGCGCCCGCCTTGCCTGCCCTGTCCCGGGCCGACAGCAGGGTGTCCTCGGCCGGGGCCGAACCGACGACCTGGTACGCCTCGTCACCGAGGGCGTCCTGCGCCTTCTCCACGTCGCCCTTGTTGGCGGGGTAGTAGGCGCACACGATGACCAGGGTGGCTCCGGAGTCGCCCGCGACCCCCGCCGCCCGGTCGACCGCGGCGAACGAGGAATCCGATCCGTCCGTGCCCACGACCACGGTCCGATATGCAGCCATCCGCAACCTCCACCGATCTCCTCTGGCTCGCGCATGCGCGCGAGCAGCGACGATAACCGCTGGACGATCGGCCCGCAGGCCGTCGTGAAGGCGGTCGGGTGAGAAGGTTACTCGCCAGTCGGTTTCTGCGCTGCCGCAGGTCGAGGTGAAGGCTTCGCGCCGGATGTGGCCTTCGGCACATCGGCCGTCCGCAGCTGCACTGTGGCCTCCGGGTCGGAGGACGGCTTCGCCTTCAGATCCGCCGGGACGTGCGGTTCGTCGCCGAGGACGTGCGTCGCCTCGGCGAGCGCGGTCCGCGCGGTGCGGACCTGCTCGGCCAGGCTGGAGCGCACCTTGCGGAGGGATTCGACCCGTTCGGTGGCCTGGGTGATCCGCCGGTTGGACTCTTCGGTGGCCTGCCGGACGCGGCGGCGTGCCTCGTCGGCCGCCTCGGCGAGCCGGGCGTTGGCCTCGGTGATCGAGTCCTGCTTGCGCTTGTTGGCGTCGGCGACGGACTCGCGCTGACGGCGCTCGATGTCGGCCTTGGCCGCTGTCTCCTCTTCGAGCACCTTCGCGCGGATGGTGGCGGCGTCCTCGGTGGCCTCGCGGACGCGGCGGGCGGCCTCGGCCTTGCTGGAGGCCTCCTGCTCGGCCAGCGCGTGCATGGCTTCGGTGCGCCGCGACGCCATCGCGATCTCGAAGTCCTCTTCGACCTGCGTGCGGCGCTGCTGCGACTCGGCGTCGAGCTTGTCGCGCTCGGCCTTCGCCTTGTCGGTGATGTCCTTCGCCTCGGCGCGCGCGGTCTCCAGGACGCCGCGGTGCTCGGCCTCCATCTCCTTGCGACGGAGGTCGAGCTCGTTGAGTAGCTGCTCGTAGCGGGCCCGCATGGCGCTCGCGTCGGTCTCCGCCTTGGCGCGGATGTGCCCGGCTTCGGCTTCCGCGCGCGCCTTCGTGTCGGCGGACTCGTCCTGCGCGAGCCGCAGCATGCGCTGCAGGCGCTCGGAAAGGCCTTCGACGCTCGTCGGCGGCTGGGCGAGCCTGTCGACCTGCCCGCGCAGGTCCGCGATCTCGCCGCGCGCGGTCTCCAGCTGCCGTGCCAGGTCGCCCGCCTGCCCGATGGCGGCATCGCGGTCGGCGGTGAGCATCTTCAGATCGGCGTCAAGCCGTTCGAGATGTTCATCGACCTGCGCACGGCTGTAACCGCGCTTCGCCACGTCGAAGCCGGCTCCCAGCGGCACTAGCTCCCGTTCCTCGCCAAGGCTCATCCTTCTACCGTAGTCGAGCTGGAGTCACGGAAGGGTGAGCACCCACGCAACGCGCGGCGAAAGTGCGTTCTGGCGCGCTAAACGTTCCGGAAGGCGTTGATCCCGTCGATGTGCTTTTCGCGCAGCTCGTGGTTCCGGACGCCCAGACCTTCTTCCGGCGCAAGGGCGAGCACGCCGACCTTGCCCTGGTGGGCGTTGCGGTGCACGTCCAGCGCGGCCTGGCCGGTGTCTTCCAGCGAGTAGGTCTTCGACAGCGTCGGGTGGATCAGACCTTTCGAGATCAGCCGGTTCGCCTCCCACGATTCGCGGTAGTTGGCGAAGTGGCTGCCGATGATCCGCTTGAGGTTCATCCACAGATACCGGTTGTCGTACTGGTGCATGAACCCGGACGTCGACGCGCACGTGACGATCGTGCCGCCCTTGCGCGCGGCGTAGACCGAAGCGCCGAAGGTCTCGCGGCCCGGGTGCTCGAAGACGATGTCCGGGTCCTCGCCGCCGGTCAGCTCGCGGATCTTCTTGCCGAACCGCTGCCACTCCTTCGGGTCCTGGTTGTTCTCGTCCTTCCAGAACTTGTAGCCCTCGGCGTTGCGGTCGATGATCAGCTCCGCGCCGAGCTTGCGGCAGATCTCCGCCTTCTCGGGGCTGGAGACCACGCACACCGGGATCGCGCCGCCGTTGAGCGCGTACTGCGTCGCGTAGGAGCCGAGACCGCCCGAAGCGCCCCAGATCAGCACGACGTCGCCCTGCTTCATGTCCGCGCCGTTGCGCGAAACGAGCTGCCGGTAGGCCGTGGAATTCACCAGACCGGGGGACGCGGCCTCTTCCCAGGTGAGGTGATCCGGCTTCGGCATCAGCTGGTTCGCCTTGACCAGCGCGATCTCGGCGAGCCCGCCGAAGTTCGTTTCGAAGCCCCAGATCCGCTGCTCGGTGTCGAGCATCGTGTCGTTGTGCCCGTCCGGGCCTTCGAGCTCCACGTTGAGGCAGTGCGCGACGACCTCGTCGCCCGGCTTCCAGTTGTGCACGCCGGCGCCGGTGCGCAGCACGACGCCGGACAGGTCCGAGCCGACCACGTGATACGGCAGGTCATGGCGCTTCGACAGCGGCGAGAGCCGTCCGTAGCGCTCCAGGAACTTGAAGGTCGAGACCGGCTCGAAGATCGAGGTCCAGACGGTGTTGTAGTTGATCGCGCTCGCCATGACCGCGACCAGGGCCTCGCCGGGGCCGAGTTCCGGGGTCGGGACGTCGTCGACGTGCAGCGACTTGCGCGGGTCCTTGTCCCGGCTTTCGAGGCCCTGGAACATGTCGGCCTCGTCCTTGTGCACGGTCACCCCGCGATAGGACTCCGGCACGTCGAGCGACGCCACCGCGCCGAGGTCATCGTTCAGAATGGCCTGCTGGATCTCGCCGAGCTGCGTCATCGGAACCTCCGCGAATGGGGTGGGACGGCGTGTTGGCGCCACTGCGCCGATGTGGGCTCACCGGCAAAGAGTGGTTCGCCCAAATTACTCACGGGTAACCAGGTCCACAACCGTACGAGACGTGGAGCACGTACACATCCCGAAGTGTTATCGACCGGTCTTGACCGGCCGGCCAACCAAGCGGACCATCGGTAGTGGAGATCTCTCCGACCTGCAGGTTCAGCCGATTTTCGGAGGTGAGCACGCATGAACGAACCCACGACGCGCCCCTGGACACGTCCCCATGACTGGGCGGAGGTGGCCGTCGGTGTCGTGGTCGCGCTTTCACCCCTCTGGATGACCACGGACAACACCGCGATGTGGACTCTCGTCGTCCTCGGCGCGCTGATCGCCCTCGACGGCCTCGCGTCGCTCGCGATGCCTGGCATGGTCTACGGCGAGGGCATCCAGATCATCCTGGGCGCGCTGCTGTTCATTTCGCCCTGGGTGATGGGATACGCCGACTTCATGGGCGCGTCCTGGACCGCCTGGATCGGTGGCGTCCTGACCGTGGTGGCCGGGGCGGCCGCGATGCCGATCGCCCAGGCGACGCACAAGACGGCGGGACAGCACTGACGCGCGAGGAGACCACGTGAAAGAGGATTCGGCGAAACAGCGCATTCTGCGGGCCGCGGAGGCGCTTTTCGCCGAATCCGGTTTCGACGCCACCCCGACCTCCCGGATCGCCGAGCGGGCCGGGGTGCCCAAAGGACTGGTGCACTACTACTTCCGGCGCAAGTCGGATCTGCTGGCCGCGCTGGTCGCCGAACTGCCGGACGCCCGGATCGAACCGGCCGTCGTGGTGGTCCCCGGCGATCTCGCGGGCAGCCTGCGCGGCCTCGTCATGGAACTCGACAGGCGGTTCAACCGGTCCCTGGCGCTGTCACACCTGTTGTGGCGCGAGGCCGACACGCACCGCGCGGTCCGCGACGCGCTGGGCGAACGGTTCCAGCAACTCGTCCGTCAGGTGAAGGCGGTGATCGTCGCCGCGACCGGCGGCGAACTCGCGGTCGCGGACGTCGATTCGGCGTCCGGCCTGCTCGCGCGGGCGGTCAGCCATCGCCACGCGACCGCGCGGCACAACGAGGACGGGGACCCCGCCGAGATCGATCGCGAGGTCGCCTTCATCGCAGAGGCGTTGACGCGCGGTCAGTGACCGTCTTTCGCGGGCTCGACCAGTTCCACGAGCACGCCACCGGCGTCCTTGGGATGCACGAAGTTCACCCGGCTGTTCGAAGTGCCGCGCTTCGCCTCCTCGTAGAGCAACCGGAGCCCCTGCGCGCGCAGTGCCGCGGCGGCGGCGTCCACATCGGACACTCGGTACGCCAGCTGCTGCAAGCCGGGGCCGCTCTTCGCGAGGAACTTGCCGATCGCCGAGTCCTCGCGAAGCGGTGCGAGGAGCTGGATCGCCGTCTCGGTCCCCGCGGTGCCCGGCGCGCGGAGCATCGCTTCGCGGACGCCCTGCTCTTCGTTGACTTCCTGGTGCGCCACTTCCAGGCCGAAATGCTCGGTGTGGAAGGCGATCGCGGCGTCGAGGTCGGGTACCGCGATGCCGACGTGGTCGATGGCGGTCACGAAGGGTTTCAGCGCCTGGTTCATGCAAAGCAGGATAGGTCCGCGAGCGGGGGAACCGGCGTGCGCCGCCTCACACTGGCTCCATCAAGAGGCCCTCGCCCCGGGTATGGTCGCGAAGACCGCCTATTGCCCTTGCGCCGATGCTTGGAGGACGCCGTGTCCGGTTCCGTGATCCTGGGTGCCGCCCGTACACCGATCGGGCGATTGCTCGGTTCCCTGAAGGACTTCTCGGGTGCGCAACTGGGCGGATTCGCGATCAAGGCGGCGCTGGAGCAGGCCGGGGTCTCGCCGGACGCCGTCCAATACACGATCATGGGCCAGGTCCTCACCGCCGGCGCCGGTCAGATCCCGGCACGCCAGGCCGCGGTCGCCGGTGGCATCCCGATGACCGTCCCGGCGCTGACCATCAACAAGGTCTGCCTTTCCGGTCTCGACGCCATCGCGCTCGCCGACCAGCTCATCCGCGCCGGCGAGTTCGACCTGATCGTGGCGGGCGGCCAGGAGTCGATGACCCAGGCACCGCATCTGCTGCCGAAATCCCGCGCCGGCTTCAAGTACGGCGACACGACGCTCGTCGACCACATGGCTTACGACGGCCTGTTCTGCGCCTTCGACCAGGTCGCGATGGGCGCGTCGACGGAGAAGTACAACACCCGCTACGGCCTCACCCGCGAGCAGCAGGACGAGTTCTCCGCGCGCTCGCACCAGCGTGCCGCCGCCGCCATCGCGGAGGGCCGCTTCGACGCCGAGATCGCGCCGGTGACGATCCCGCAGCGCAAGGGCGACCCGGTCGTCTTCTCGAGGGACGAGGGCGTCCGCGCCGACACCACCGCGGAAAGCCTCGCGAAGCTGCGCCCGGCGTTCGCCTCCGACGGCACGATCACCGCCGGTTCGGCCTCGCAGATCTCCGACGGCGCGGCCGCGGTCATCGTGGCCAGCCGGGCCAAGGCCGAGGAACTGGGCCTGACGCCGCTCGCCGAGATCGGCGCGCACGGCGTGGTCTCCGGTCCGGACGCCAGCCTGCACGAGCAGCCGTCGAACGCGATCCTGGCCGCGCTGGCCAAGGAGAAGCTGACCGCGGACGCGCTCGACCTGATCGAGATCAACGAGGCCTTCGCGGCCGTCGGCCTGGTCTCGGCCGAGAAGCTCGGTGTCGACGCCGACAAGGTGAACGTCGACGGCGGCGCCATCGCGCTCGGCCACCCGATCGGTGCTTCGGGCGCGCGCCTCGCCGTGCACCTGATCCACGAACTCCGTCGTCGCGGTGGCGGCCTCGGCGCGGCCGCCCTCTGCGGTGGTGGCGGCCAGGGCGACGCGCTGCTGCTCCGCGTTCCGTAAAGCCCTTGCCAGTACAGCTGGACATCGACGAACTGGTCGGTCGCGCGCGGGACGGCGTCCCCCGCGCGATCGCCCGGTTGCTGTCGCTGGTCGAGGACGCGCATCCGCAGTTGCCCGAGGTCGCGGCGAAGCTGACGCCGCACACCGGCAACGCGCGTGTCGTCGGGCTGACCGGCCCACCCGGTGTCGGCAAGTCGACATCGACGTCCGCGCTGCTCACAGCTTTGCGGGCGCAAGGTCTGCGGGTCGGGGTGCTGGCGATCGACCCGTCGTCGCCGTTTTCCGGCGGTGCCCTGCTCGGTGACCGGATCCGGATGACCGAGCACGCCACCGATCCCGGCGTCTTCATCCGTTCGATGGCCACGCGCGGACATCTCGGCGGCCTGTCGTGGGCGACCCCGCAGGCGGTCCGAGTGCTCGACGCGGCCGGGTTCGACGTCGTGCTGATCGAGACCGTCGGGGTCGGGCAGTCCGAAGTGGACGTCGTGAAACTGGCCGACACCACGGTGGTCCTGCTCGCGCCCGGGATGGGCGACGGGATCCAGGCGGCCAAGGCGGGGGTGCTGGAGATCGCGGACGTGTTCGTGGTCAACAAGGCCGACCGCGAGGGCGCCGACGCGACCGTCCACGACCTCAAGCAGATGATCTCCTTGGTGCGCCGGGAGATCCGCGGACCGAGCTGGCGTCAGCCGATCGTGCGAACGGTGGCCTCGCGTGGCGAGGGTGTCGACGACGTCGTCCGCGCGCTGGGCGAGCACCACGACTGGCTGGTCCAGCGGGACGAACTGCCCCGGCGCCGCGCGGCGCGGGCGCGGGACGAGGTCGAGGCGATCGCCGTCCAGCGGCTGCGCGCGGAGATCGTCGACCTGCGCTCCGGCGACCGGCTCGCCGAACTGGCCGAACGCGTGGTCGCGCGGAAGCTCGACCCGTTCGCGGCGGCCGCGGAACTGATCGCGGACCTTCGGGACTCGTGAGTGGTAAGGACGGTTCTAACCGTCCTTACCACTCACGAGGCTTTGTTCAGAGGATTTCGATGACGCGGACCTTCGGCGGACGATTCGGGAAGCTGATATCGGTCCACCGGTTGATTCTCACGTCAGCGCCATTGCTGTCGTAATAGATCAGGTCGTTGTTCCCGGTGTAGATCCGGTCGATCCACCAACCCCCGAAACTGATCCTTCCCCGGTTGGCGTAGCAGTCGACACTGCTGCTCCCGCCGAGGTGCGACCAGATCTTCAGGAAGTTCTCCCCGTCTTTGCAGGGGATGTGGTCGATGGCGAACGAGGTCCCGGTCGGCACGAGCATGCTGAACGTGGCGGCAGCGGCGGCCGCCACGGCCAGGATGCGCCGGGCCTTCTTCCTGCTCGAGATCACAGAATTCTCCTTTAGTGAAGGGAAAAGGAGTGTGCTTCGTGCGAGATCGAGCATCTCGATCAAAGGGGGCCGGTGTCAATTTCCCGGGTGCGTTGAGACAACCAAGTCTGGCCGTCCGTGCAGCGGGTCAGAATTCCACGTACATTTTGATGTCGCCGAAGTCGCTGTCGAGATTGTCCAAATGGGCGATCGCGTCCTCTTTCCAGACTTCGAGCTGGTTCGTCTCGCCGTACGTGAGCTGCTCACCGTCGGCGACCTTGTTGGCGTAGTTCGTGATGGTGACCGTCTGCCCCCGGCAGAACTCGACGCGTTCCAGGAACCTGTCCGCCATGTCCGGATCGAAGACGCGGCCCATCCGGACGTAGCCGTTGTTGACGTGTTCTTCGCAGTAGAAGTGCGCCGCGGCGGAGGCGATCCACTCGGTCAGCGACGGTTCGCCGGGCGGCCACTTCTCGCGGACGTGCGACTTGATCTCCCTGGCGAGGCGGATGACCCGGCGACGTTCGAGGTCGGTCAGCCCGTCCTCCTTGCGGAAGTCGAGGATCATGTCGTCGACGATCTTGGCGAGCCTGAGGACACGCGGCTTGTCGAGTTCGGCGGGCTTGTCCGGCGGCTGCCCGGCCATGACCCTCTCGTGCACCAGGACGTACTGCGTGTACGCGTAGAGGAAGGTCAGCGCGTTCAGCTGCCACTGGTGTCGTTCGGCGATCTCCACGGCTCGACCCTAACCGCGGACCTACTTCCGGACCTGTGTAAGCGGCGGGGATTCACCCTATGCTCTCTTCTTCGTCCACGGCTGGGAGGCAGGAACCGTGCAGAGGATCGCGAAAGTCTTTGTGGCTGTGCTGGGCGCCGGGCTGATGCTCGCGGCCGGTACCGGAACGGCGTCCGCGGAGGCCGTTCCCCCGAAGGTCACGAAGGGGCCTTGCCAGTACACGCAGACGCCGGAGGACCCGGCCGCGCGGCCGGTCCCGCTGCCGCCGGACCCCCGTCACACGCCGAACCGGGGCAAGGTGCCGGTGCAGCTGAAGACCAACCAGGGCAAGATCGATCTGACCCTCGATCGGGCGAAGGCGCCGTGCACGGTGCAGAGCTTCCTGCATCTGGCGACGCACCGGTTCTACGACCGCACGACCTGCCACCGGCTGACCGCGTACCCGACGTTGAAGGTGCTGCAGTGCGGTGACCCGAGCGGCACCGGCGAGAAGGGCCCCGGCTACAAGTACAAGGACGAACTGCCCGTCGGCCTGCCGCCCGCGCCGACCGACCCGACCGGCGAGCGCAAGGTGTACTCGCGCGGTGTCCTCGCGATGGCCAACGCGGGCCCGGCGACGAACGGAAGCCAGTTCTTCGTCGTGTACGGCGACTCCGCGCTGCGCCCGAACTACACGATCTTCGGCACCGTCGGCCACGAAGGCCTGGAAACCCTCGACGACGTCGCCGCCGGTGGCATCAAGCCGACCCCGGAGGACCCCGCCCCGGTCGACGGCGCCCCCGTCCTGAAGACCGACATCCTGCGGGCCCGCCCCTGGTTCTGCTAGGTGACTTCGAAGATGGCCTCGCACAGGGCCTGGGTGGCGCCGCCGAAAGCGTGCTTCGCGGCGGCGCCGTACCCGATGATGAGCCCTTCGCGCCGCGGCTCCCCGATCCAGTAGCCGCTGAGCCCTTCGAGCCCGATCGCCCGGCGGCGGCAGGCGGCCATCACCTCCATCTCCCGGGGGAGCTCGCCGGGAAACTGGAGCACCAGGTGCAGTCCCGCCGAGATGCCCTGCGGCAGCACGGAATCCGGCAGGGCCGCGAGCAGCCGGTCCCGCCGTGAGCGGTACTCGGCGCGACAACGGCGGATGTGCTGGTCGTAGGCGCCCGACTCGATCAGTTCGGCCATCGCCAGCTGGTCCAGCAGCGCGGGCCGGGCCCCGCTCGCGACCAGCTCCGCGCGCACCGGTTCGACCAGGAACCGCGGCAGCACCATCCAGCCCAGGCGCAGGGCCGGCGCGAGCGTCTTGCTCGTCGTCCCCACGTACACGACCCGTTCGGGTGCCAGCGCCTGTAGCGCGCCGACCTGCTGATGGTCGAACCGGAACTCGCCGTCGTAGTCGTCTTCGATGACGACGGCGCCGGTCTCCTCCGCCCATCGGGTGAGTTCCGCCCGTCGCCGAGGGGCGAGCGTGACCCCGAGCGGGTACTGGTGTGCCGGGGTGACCACCACCGCCGGACTGTCCAAAGCGGACACTGCGATCCCGTGGTCGTCGACGGGGACGCCGACCACCCGCGGGCCGTTGGCCGCGGCGATGTCCCGGTAGAGGTGCAGCGACGGGTTCTCGAACGCGATCTCGTCCGCGCCGCGCGCGTGCAGCACCCTGGCCAGGATCGCCATCGCGTGCGAGAACCCGGAACACACCAGGATGCGTTCGGGATCGGCGACCACGCCGCGGCTCCTGGCCAGATACGCGGCGAGCGTCTCCCGCAGTTCCGCCGCCCCGGACTCGCCCGGGTAGTCGAACGCCGAAGCCGGAGCCTGCTGCAGAGCCCGCCGGGTCGCCGCGAGCCAGGCCGACCGGGGGAACGCGGACAGGTTCGGCCTGCCGGGACGCAGGTCCCAGCGCGGCGCCGGGTCGCGGGGGACGGGCCTCGGCGGCGACGCGGGCAGCGCGCCCGCCGTTGCGACGCGGGTCGGGGCGCCCTGCGCGGTCCGCAGGTACCCCTCGGCGGCGAGATCGGCGTACACGCGGGTGACCGTTCCCCTGGCCACCCCGAGGTCCTGCGCCAAAGCCCTGGTCGAGGGCACCGCTGCGCCCGCCTGCCAGCGTCCCTCCCGGATGGCCGCGCGGATCGCGGCGGCGAGCCCGGTCCGGCCGCTTTCGGGGCGCCAGTCCAGGTGGACGTCCATTCCCGAACTGGACCATGATTCTGCCATGTGACTGGACCATACCCGTGGGCCAGTCGCCGCTAGATTCGTAGTCATGACAGAGCGAATCCACCTGGGCAAACGAGTCCCGGAGATCTACCAGGCCATGGCGAAGCTGCAGGCCGAAGTCGAGAAGGCCGCCGCCAACGCCGGCGTCGACCAGAAGCTCCTCGAACTGGTGAAGATGCGCGCGTCGCAGATCAACCACTGCGCCTTCTGCCTCGACATGCACTCCCACGACGCGGTGCAGCAGGGCGAGTCGCCGAGGCGGCTGTACGTGCTCCAGGGCTGGCGCGAGACCGAGCTCTTCACCGAGCAGGAGCGTGCCGCGCTGGCGCTCACCGAGGCGATGACCAACGTCGCCACCCTCCACGAAGTCCCGGACGACGTCTACGAAGAGGCGACCCGGGTCTTCGACGAGGCGCAGTACCGCGCGGTCGCGTGGGAGATCATCGCGATCAACAGCTGGAACCGGATGTGCGTGACCAGCCACGCGCCGCTGCCCGAGCGCGCCGAATGACGGCGGCCCGGCTGCGGGAACTCCACGTCGCGGGGACGCCGCTGCTCCTGCCGAACGCGTGGGACGCGGACAGTGCCCGCCTCGTGGAGGCCGCCGGGTTCCCCGTCGTGGCGACGAGTTCCTTCGCCATCGCCAAGGTTCTCGGGTACGACGACGGGGAGGACGCGCCCGCCGCCGAGATGTTCGACGCGGCCGCGAGGATCGCGCGGGCGGTCTCGGTGCCGGTGACCGTCGACGCGGAATCCGGCTATGGCCTCGAAGCGGGAGTGCTCGCCGAGAGGCTGGCCGAGACGGGCGCTGTCGGCTGCAACTACGAGGACACCGACCACGCGAACGGAGGGATCCGTCCGCTGGACGAGCAGGCGGAACGGATCGCCCGGCTGCACAAGGCCGCCGGGGACGCGCTGGTGATCAATGCCCGCGTCGACGTCTTCCTGGGCGCGTCCGACGAGCGGGCGGTTCTCGACGACGCTGTCGCGCGGGCCAAGGCCTATCTCGAGGCCGGGGCGGACTGCGTCTACCCGATCCTGGTGAAGTCGCCGGAGGTGCTCGGCGAGTTCGTGAAGGCCGTCGCGCCGGGTGCGGTCAACGCCGCCCCGTTGCCGGGAGGCCCCGATCTCTCCGCGCTCGCCGAACTGGGGGTGGCGCGGATCTCGCTGGGTACCGGCCTGTGGAAGTCCGTTCGCGCGGACATCGAGGCGAAACTGGCCGGGGTGGCGGCGGGGAAGCTGCCGTACTGAAGTGGAACCGGGACGGTGCGGCCGGGGGGCGTTGGATGCCCGGCCGCACCGTCCCGGCGACTAGTGGGAAACCGCCTTTTCGGCACCCGCGCCGGTGAGGGAGCGGACCTCCATCTCGGCGTACTTCTTCTGGTTGTGTTCCTTGGACAGCACCGTGCCGAGCCAGCCGAGGAAAAACGCCACGGGGATCGAGACGATGCCGGGGTTGTCGAGCGGGAACCAGTGGAAGTCGACGCCCTGGATCATCGAGGCGCTCTTCCCGGTCTTCGCGTCGACGGGCTTACCCGAGACCGCCGGCGAGAACACGATCAGCAGTACACAGACCGCGAGCCCGCCGTAGATGCTCCACAGCGCGCCCTGGGTGTTGAAGCGTTTCCAGAACAGCGAGTACAGGATGGTCGGCAGGTTCGCCGACGCCGCCACCGCGAACGCCAGTGCCACCAGGAAAGCGATGTTCTGGCCGTTGGCGAGGATGCCGCCGAGGATCGCGACCGCGCCGATCACCAGCGCGGTGATCCGGGCGACCTTCACCTCGGAAGCCGGTGACGCCTTGCCCTTCTTGATCACGTTGGCGTAGACGTCGTGCGCGAACGACGCCGACGCCGTGATCGTCAGGCCCGCGACCACCGCCAGGATCGTCGCGAAGGCGATCGCCGCGATCAGGCCCAGCAGGACCGGCCCGCCGAGTTCGAGCGCCAACAGCGGCGCAGCCGAGTTGACGCCACCCGGCGCTGCCTTGATCGCGTCCGGGCCGACGAGCGCGCCCGCGCCGTAGCCGAGCACCAGCGTGAACAGGTAGAAGATACCGATCAGCGCGATCGCCCAGACCACCGAACGACGCGCTTCCTTGGCTGTCGGCACGGTGTAGAAGCGCATCAGGACGTGCGGCAGGCCCGCGGTGCCGAGAACCAGCGCGATGCCGAGCGACAGGAAGTCGAGCTTGGTGGTACCGGTCTTGCCGTACTGGTTGCCCGGCCCGAGCAATGCTTCACCGGCCTTGCCCGCCTTGTCCACGGCGCCCTGCAGCAACGCGGAGAGGTTGAAGCCGTACATGCCGAGCACCCACAGCGTCATCGCGAGCGCGCCCGCGATCAGCAGTGCCGCCTTGATGATCTGGACCCAGGTGGTGCCCTTCATCCCGCCGATGAGCACGTAGGCGATCATGATGATGCCGACGATCACGATGATCGCGGCCTGTCCGGCCTTGCTCTCGATCCCGAGCAGCAGTGCCACGAGGCCACCGGCGCCCGCCATCTGCGCCAGCAGGTAGAAGAACGACACGGCCAGGGTGGACGTCGCCGCGGCGGCCCGCACCGGACGCTGCTTCATCCGGAAGGCCAGCACGTCGCCCATGGTGAACTTGCCGGTGTTGCGCAGCAGTTCCGCGACCAGCAGCAGCGCGATCAGCCACGCCACCAGGAAGCCGATGGAGTAGAGGAAACCGTCGTAGCCGTAGACGGCGATCGCGCCCGCGATCCCGAGGAACGACGCGGCGGAGAGGTAGTCGCCCGCGATGGCGACGCCGTTCTGCGGACCGGTGAACGCGCGGCCCGCGGCGTAGTAGTCGGAAGCCGTCTTCGTGTTGCGGCTGGCCCGGAACACGACGAACAGCGTGACCAGCACGAAGAGACCGAAGATGGTGATGTTGAGTGTGGGGCTGCTGCCCTCGACTCCGGCGGCGAGGGTCATTTGGTCTCACTCTCGATGTCCGTGCGGATCTTCTCCGCGAGGGGGTCGAGTTTCTTGTTCGCGTAGCGGACGTAGAGCCCGGTGATCACGAAGGTCGAAACGAACTGCAGCAGGCCGAAGACGAGACCGACGGTGATGTTGCCGAACAGCTTCGTGCTCATGAAGCCGTGCGCGTAGTCGGCGAGCAGCACGTAAAGCAGGTACCAGACGAGGAACAGCGCCGAAACGGGGAACACGAACCGGCGCAGCCGCGAACGCAGCTCTTGGAACTCGGGGCTGTCGTGGGCTTTGTCCCAGTCCGTTTCAGGCGGACTGGGAGCGTCCGTTTCGGTGCTCATCGTGCTCTCCTTGCGCCGCGAATGTGTTCCGCGACACGTTAGGGAGGGGGCATGGGGACCGGAACCTTCAGCGGTTCAAACGCCTGCCGAGACGACGAACGGTCGACGAACGGTACTCGGACCACGACGAAGGGGTCTCGGCTGTGCGATCGTCCAGATGCAGCCGCAACATGGCGGCCGTCGACCAGGCGGGAGGCCTGCCCCGCAAGGAAACCACGATCATTACGCCGAATGCCAGCGGAACCGACCACGGCGCGGGCTGGGACACGAGGATGGCGGGCAGGCCGCTCAGTGTCGGGGCGAACAGGGCCACGAGGATCGAGCCCGAAGACGCGACGAGTCCGGTGAGGACACCGCTGATCGCGCCCGCCGCGGTGAGCCGGTTCCACCAGATGCCGAGGACCAGCAAGGGACAGAAGGTCGACGCGGCCACGGTGAAACCCCAGGTGACGAGGACGCCCGCGTCCAATCTGGCCGACGGCAGCGCGAGCAGGACCATCACCGCCGCGGCGCCGAGCACTGACCACCGCAGTCTCCGCAGGCCGCCGGGCGCCAGGTCGTGTGCGATCGCGCCGGAGATCACCAGCAGCAGGCCGAGCGACGTCGCCAGGAACGCGGCGAACGCGCCCGCCGTCAGCAGCCCGGTGAACAGCGACCCCGCCCAGCCGTCGTCGACCTGCGCCGGCAGCGCGACGACGACGGTGTCCGTCGCGCCGGAGACGTACAGCTCGGGCACCAGCACCCGGCCGAGGACGCCGTAAACCCCTGGGAACAGGTAGAAAACGCCGAGCAGGGCGACGGTGATCGCCGCGGTCCGGCGGGCGGCGCGGCCGTCCGGGCTGGTGTGGAAGCGCATCAGGACGTGCGGGAGGCCCATCGTGCCGAGCATGGTCGCGATCAGGATCGCCCACGTGCCGAGCAGCGGATAACCGTGATCGCCGAGGTCGAGCAGCGGCCGTTGCCAGTCCGGCCCGCCCAGCGGGGCGCCGCCCCGGACGGCGGGAACCGGTGCCCCCGCCGCGAATTCCAGCGTTTCGCCACTCCTGGCGATCAGTTCTCCCGGCGGCACGACGTGCTTCTCCGGGCCGAGCAGGGTGGTCGGTTCGCGCAGGGTCAGCGTCACGTCGATCTCGAAGGACAGCTGGGTGTCACGGGCGAAGTGGGTGAATTCCACCGGGTGCACCGAAGCCGCCCGTTCCTCCGGGGAGACCTGGGAGACCAGCCAGATCGCGGGGACGATGAACAGCAGCAGTTTCAGCACGAACTGGAACGCCTGGACGTAGGTCGCCGCGCGCATCCCGCCGAGCGCCAGTGTCGCGCTGACGGCGGTGCCCGCGATGACGACGCCCACCCAGTACGGCGTCCCGCCGACGGCGGTCAGCACGAGCCCGGCGGTGCGGAACTGCGGTACCAGGTAAAGGGTTCCGATCACGAGGACGACGAACGCGGCGAGACGGCGCAGCGCGGGGGAGGCCAGCCGGGCTTCGGCGAAGTCCGGGACGGTGAGCGCGCCGGAGCGCCGCATCGGCGCCGCCACCAGCACCAGCATCGCGATGTACCCGGCGGTGAACCCGACCGGATACCAGAGCGCGCCGATGCCGTCCTTCACCACCAGCCCGGCGACACCGAGGAACGACGCCGCGGACAGGTACTCGCCGGAGACGGCGGCCGAGTTGACCAGCGGCGAGATCCGGCGCGACGCGACGAGGAAGTCCGACGTCGTGCGCATGGCGGCGACGCCGCGCAACCCGATCAACAGGGTGATCAGCACGACGGGGGCCACCGAGAGCGCCGCGACCACTAGTCGTCCTCGATCTTTTCCGCCCGGCGCAACTGCCACCACGACAGCAGTGCCATGGCCGGGTACGGGAGGACCGCGATCATCAGCCAGGACAGCGGGATACCCAGCAGCCGCACCGAATCCAGGCCGGGGAACAGCCCGAACACCAGCGGGAGCCCGAAGACCAGGCCGAACATCCCGGCCAGCGCGGGGAGCCCGCGACGGCGCTGGGCCCGATAGAGCAGGTTCGCGCGTTCGGCGTCGCTCGCCGCCAGCCGGGGGACACGCCAGCGTCCGCGTGCCCGCCGCCGCGAATGCGCGAGCCGGGTCTGCGGACTGGTGACGGCGACCCGTTTGACGCGGCTCACGGGCGGCCCCCTCGGCCGAGTTCGCCGCGTTGCGCGGCGGCGAGCAGCCGGTCACGCAGGTCGCGCGCGTGGCGGCGGCTCACCGGGACGTCGCCCGCTTCGGTATGCGCCAGTAACCCTCCGGTGGTGTCGCTGCGCAGTTCGAGCACCGCGTCCACGGCGAGCAGGAACCCCCGGTGCACGCGGGTGAATCCCGTTCCTTCCCAATACTCTTCGAGCCGGGAGATGGGCATCCGCGTGACATGGACACCGGACTTCGTGTGCAACCGGACGTAGTCGCCGTGTGCCTCGACGAACTGGACGTCGTCGCGCCGGACGTAGCGCGTGCGCCCGCCGGATTCCACCGGCAGCGCGGACATCGCGTCCGGTGCGGGCCGCGGCTCGTCGCCCTGGTTGCCCGCCATCCGGACCACTTTGGACAGTGCGGCGGACAGCCGTTCCGCGCGGACCGGTTTGAGCAGGTAGTCGACGGCGCCGATGCCGTACGCGGCGACGGCGTGGCCGTCGTGCGCGGTGACGAACACGATCACCGGCGGTTCGTTCAGCCGCGCCAGCAACGAGGCGAGCTCGAGACCGTCGAGGCCGGGCATGGAGATGTCGAGGAAGACGGCGTCGAAATGGCTGCCCTGCAACATCTTGAGCGCGTTGAGCGCGTCACCGGCCGCGACCACCTCGGCGACTTCCGGCGCCTCGCGCAGCAGGCTGCACAGTTCGTCGAGGGCGGGCGGGACGTCGTCGACGGCCAGCACCCGGAGACCGTTCGTCACGGCAGTACCCCCGGCTGGAACCGGGGCACGCGCACCACGACCCTGGTGCCCGCGCCGGACTCGGTCTCGACCGTCAGGCCGTACCAGGGCCCGTAGACGCTGCGCAGTCTTCTGTCCACATTGGCCAGTCCGACGCCGTCGCCGCGCCCGGCCAGTATCGCCGCCGCGCGGGCGGGGTCCATCCCGGGACCGTCGTCTTCGACGCTGATCACGCAGTCGTTCCCTTCCGCCATGCCCTGCACCTGGATGAAGCCCGCCTCGGAGCGGGGTTCGATCCCGTGCCGGATCGCGTTCTCCACCAACGGTTCCAGCACGAGGTACGGCACCGCGACGGCCAGCACTTCCGGCGCCACGCGCACCTGGACCCGTAGCCGTTCGCCGAGCACCGCGCGCTGCAGCGCCAGGTAGGTCTCGATGGCGCGGAACTCCTCGGCGACCATCGTGTACTCGCCGTGCCGGGCGAGGCTGTAGCGGGTGTACTCGGCGAAGTCGAGCATCAGGTCGCGGGCGCGGTCCGGATCGGAGCGGACCAGCGAGGAGATCACGGTGAGCGCGTTGTAGACGAAATGCGGGGAGATCTCGGCCCGCAGCGCGCGCAGCTCCGCCTCCGCGGCCTGCTCGGCGGACGCCTCCAGCCGCCCGCGTTCGAGCGCGTGGACGACGAGCTCGGCGGCCTGGCGGGCGACGGTGTTCGTCCCGCCCGCGACCAGGAGGACACCGGACAGTTCTTCGTGGACGTGGAGCGGCAGTGCCAGCAGCCCGGGTTCGGACACCGGCGTCTCGGAGTGGAGGACCTCGTCGAGCGCCGACACCACGACGTCGTCGGCCGCCGGGCGGCCGGACCAGATGAGCGAGCCGGAAAGGTCGGTGAGCCCGAGACCGGGCACCCCGAACAGCCGCCGCAGGCCGTGCGTCGCGTGGCGGGCGCGTGGCCCGGCGAGGCCGTCCATCAGATCGTCGGAGACGCGCTGGGCGGCGGCGAGCACCGGCACCGGATCCGCGCTCGCGGCGGGACGCCAGGGCAGACGGGTGGTCATCCGGCCTCCTCCGCGACGTCGAGGGCTAGATCCTAACGTCGGTGCGTGGTTTCGGCGGTTACGCTCCGGGCATGGTCACCGATGATGCCGTGGTGCTGCGCTTGGACGTCGTCATGCGACGGCTCGCTTGGGCGGGCTTCGTGGCCTTCGGCGCGGGCGGTGTCGTGTGGCTGTTCTCGCAGGTGGTGTTCGGGCTGTTCTGCGTGGCTTTCGCGGGGGTGATCCTGCTCGCGCTGCGGCGCTCGGCCGCTTCTCTGGTGGTTTCGGCGACGGGGTTCTCGGTGCCGGGCGTGTTCGAGGTCCGGTGGACCGAGGTCACGCGGCTGCGGGTGTGGCGGGAGAAGCGGCGGGTGGGGCGGTGGATGCACTGGTGGCACTACCGGCTCGAATGGACCGGTTCCGGGCCTGAGGTGCTGCTTGAGGACGGTGAGTACGCGTACGCGCTGGGGCACCTGGGTGGGGGCGCGGCGCTCTACGCGGCTCTCGCCCGCTTCGCTCCCGCTGGGGTGGTCGAACTCTCGGAGTGAGTGGGTCCAGGGACGCTATGAAAGGCCCGTTACTTGCAAATTTTGCAAGTAACGGGCCTTTCATGTCACGCGAGGGACCCACGGACCGCAGCCCGCGAGCCCGGCGTCAGCAGCTCTGCTTGTAGAAGTACTGCGCGTTGGCGTCCATGTTGGCCTTGGTGATGGAGTGCAGCGAAGCGGTCAGGTTGCGCGTGACCGGCTTCCCCTCCAGCGCCGCGATGGCCTGCTGCACGCCCTGCTGCCCGATGGCGGCCGGGTCCTGCGCGATGAGGCCCTGGTACTCGCCCTTCTTCAGGCCCTCGATCTCCGACGGCGAAGCGTCGAAGCCGATCAGGTTGACCGCGCCGATCTTTCCCGCGTTCCGCAGGCCGGTCGCCGCGCCCTCACCGGTGTTGAGGTTCGTCGCGAAGATGCCGATCAGGTCCGGGGTGGACGCCAGCGCGGCGGTCACCTTGGACGCGGCCTGGTCCGGCTCGTTCTGGGTGAACTGCACGCCCGCCGACTTCAGGTTCGGGTAGTTCTTCAGCTCGTCCTCGAAACCCTTCGCGCGGGTGTTCGTGGTCGAGGTGCCCGCGATGGTGTCGAGCACCAGCACCGAACCGGTCTTGCCCGCGGCCAGTTCCGACATCGTCTTGGCGGCCAGCTTGCCGCCCTCGGCGTTGTCCGAGGAGATCGACGACTCCGCCACGCTGGTGTCCTTCAGCGCGGTGTCGACCTCGATGACCTTCGCGCCGCGGCTCTTGACCTGCTGGATCGGCGCGAGCATCGCCTGCGCGTCGGTCGGCGCGATGAGCAGCGCGGCGGGCGGGTTGGAGCCCAGCGCGTTGACCAGCTGGGTCTGCATGGCGGCGTCGAACTTCTGCGGCGCCTGCGTGGTGATCTCGTAGCCGGCCTTCTTGGCCTCGGCCTCGGCACCGCACTGCATCGAGATGTAGAACGGCTCGGCCTGCACACCCGGGATCAGCGACAGCTTCTTGTTGTTGGTCTTCGCGGCGGAGTCACCGGAGGACGATCCGCCGACCGTGCCACCGCCGCAGGCGGTCAGCAAGGCGGCGGCGGACAGGACGGCACCGGTGACGAGCAGGGTCTTCTTCATGGGGATTGCACCTCTTTGTGCGTAGGGAAATTCAGCGAGAGTTGCGGCGACGACGGCGCCGCTGGTCGAACCAGACCGCGGCGATCAGCACCGCGCCGACCGCGATCATCTGCCAGAAGTCCTGGACCTGCGTGATGTTGAAGCCCTTCTTCAGCACGGCCGGGATGAACACGCCGATCACCGTGCCCAGCACCGAACCGACGCCGCCGAAGAGGCTCGTGCCACCCATCACCGTGGCGGCGATGGCGTTGAGGTTGTCCGTGGTGTGCGCCGAAATCGTCGTCGACGCGTAGTACGCCAGCGAGAGGAAACCGGCGACACCGGCGAGGAAACCGGTGAGCGTGTACACCTTCAGCAGATGCGCGGTCACCCCGATGCCCGCCCGCCGCGCGCCTTCGGCATTGGAGCCGACGGCGAAGGTGTAGCGGCCGAATTTGGTGGTGTGCAACAGCCAGGCGCCGATCAGCGTGATCACCACGGCCACCAGCACCAGGTTCGGCACGCCGCCGAACGACGTCCCGTAGCCGAGCGTCTTGTTGAGCTCGGTCGGCACGCTGCGCACGTCGGACCCGTTGTTCAGCAGGTACGCGGCGCCGAGCGCGGCACCCATCGTGCCGAGCGTGACGATCAGCGGCGGGATGTTGGCCACCGCGATCAGGAAACCGTTGACGAGCCCCCAGATCGTGCCCGCGAGCACGGCCGCCAGGAGCCCGACGAGGATGACGTCCCAGCCCGCCTTCGTCGCGTCACCGCCGGGGCTCATCGCCTCCATCGTCTTGCCCGCCACCATGCCCGCGAAGATCAGCACGGAACCGACCGACAGGTCGATGCCCGAGGTGATGATCACGAACGTCATGCCGACCGAGAGCACCAGCAGCACCGAGGTCTCGATGAGCAGCGTCTGGAAGGTGAACAGCGTCGCGAATTCGGCGGGCGCGATCGCGGTGAACACGATGATGAGCGCCAGCAGCACCAGCGCGATCCAGAACGTGTTGGCCCCGATCAGCCGCTGGCCGATCGACCGCTTGCCGAAACCACCGTCCACGGAGGACTGGATCCCGGGGTCCTTCTTCGCCGGAGTGGACACGGTCACGCCGCCTCCTCTTGTACGAGGGCGCCCGTCATCGCGGCGACCAGGTCTTCCAGTTTCGTGTCGGCGCCGGTGAACCGGGCGACGCGCTTGCCGAGCCGCAGCACCTCGATGCGGTCGGACACCGACAGCACCTCGGGCATGTTGTGGCTGATCAGCACGACGGCGATGCCCTTGTCCCGCACCTTCTTGATCACGTCGAGCACGCGTTCGCGCTGCACGACACCGAGCGCGGCCGTCGGTTCGTCCATGAACACGACCTTCGACGCCCAGACGACCGACCGCGCGACCGCGACGCTCTGCCGCTGCCCGCCCGAAAGCGAGCCGATCGGGACGTCGGTGCTCTGCAGGGTCACGCCGAGCCGCTGGAACTCCTCCACGGCCTGGCGGCGCATCTCGGCCTTGTCGAGCATCCCGAGCTTGCCGAGGATCCCCTTGCGGTGGATCTCCCGGCCGAGGAACAGGTTCGCGGCCGGGTCGAGTTCCGGTGCGACGGCGAGGTCCTGGTACACCGTCTCGATCCCCATCCGCCGGGCGGTGGTGGGGGAGTCCAGGTGTGTGTCCTCGCCGTCGAGCAGGATCTTGCCCGACGTCGGCTGCTCCGCGCCGGACAGGCATTTGACCAAAGTGGACTTCCCGGCGCCGTTGTCGCCGATCAGCGCGGTGACCTCGCCCGCGCGCGCCTGGAACGACGCGCCGCGCAGCGCTTCCACCGAACCGTAGCGTTTGACCAGGTCCTGTGCGTCGAGCAGGAGTTCGCTCACGACAGCTCCCTCTTCTCGGGGGCCGGCGGACGGCAGCGGATGACCGTGACGTCACCCTCCACAGTGGATTGACCGGCGTCGTGCGGGACCACGTAGGTCTCGCCCTTGCGCAAGGCGTACTCGCCGCCGTGTTCGGTGCGGAGCGTTCCCGAACCGTCCATGACGACCAGCACCGCGAAGGACGGGTCGAGTGACAACGTTGTCGCAGCACTTGAAACGACAGAGCCGGAAACAGCGGGACGCAGCTGGTCGGCACGGAAGAACGCGTCACTGCCGTCGGCGAGAAGATCCACAGTGGACGCTTCGTCGCCCGCGGTGCGCTTGACGATCGAGCCGAGCCGTTCTTCGTCCCAGCCCGAGGTGTCCAGGGTTTCGATGGCCGTCTCGAAGCCGATCCCGAGGTGTGCCTTCTCCGGGTCCGCCAGGAAGTCGCGCCATTCCAGGGTCAGCGAGAAGTCGGTCGGCTGCTGGAGCTCGACGACGAACACGCCCTCGCCGATCGCGTGCGGCAGCCCGGCCGGGATGTAGACCGTGTCGCCGGGGGTGACCGCGACGCTGTTCAGCGCTTCGAGCATGGCGGGCGCGTCCTGGGACCGGGCCCATTCGTTGACCGTCGCTTTGTCGACGGTCTCCTTGAAACCGGGGTAGACGCGCGGGTCGTCGCCGTAGGTGCCGACCACGATCCACGCCTCGGTCTTGCCGAAATGCGAGTCGAAGTGCCGCCGGGCGAACGAATCCGACGGGTGGAAGTGCACCGGCAGGCGCTGGCCCGCGTCGAGCAGCTTCACCAGCAGGCCGGTCGAGTCGCCGAGTGCCTCGACGTGCTTGGCGCCGAGCCAGGCGCCGGGGTTCTCGCGGACCGCGTCGCGTAGCCAGGCCCCGTCGGGGAGCTTGGTCAGGCCGTTGGTCTCCTGGCCGAACATCGTGGTGGCCGAGCCGACCCAGTCTTCGGGCCCGAACTTGGACTCGGAGGTGGCGCCCCGCAACGCGGCGATGGCGTCGCCGCCGCGGTAGAACTGCGGCGGCTGGTTCGCCGGCAGGCGGATCGGTTCGAGGTGACCGCTCATGAGGGCGCGACCTCCCCGGAACCGCGGGCTACGAGATGCACGGGCAGAACTACCTTTCTCGGTGCGGATTGATCTCCCTGGACCCGGGCGAACAGCAGTTCCGCGGCCGCCCGGCCCAGCGCGCTCACGTCGTGCGCGATCACGGAGACCGGCGGATCCAGCAGATCCGCCAGTTCGAAGTCGTCGAAGCTGATCATCGCGGGACGCCGCTCCGCGTGCGCCAGCGCGCGCAGCAGGTGGACGGCGACACGGTTGTTGCCCGCGATCACGGCGGTGGCGGGGTTCGGCCCGGTGAGCAGCCGCCGCACGGCGTCACCGACTCCCTCGGCCGTCGGCGTCCGCATCACGACGAGGCTCTCGTCGTAGGGGATCCCGTTGCGGACGCAGCCTTCCCGGAACCCGCGCAGGCGCTCGCCCGCGGTGAAGATGTCCGGGCTGTCGGCGAGGAACGCGATCCGGCGGTGACCGTGTTTCGCCAGGTGGGCGACCGCTTCGACGGTGCCGCCGATGTTGTCGACCAGCACCGTGTCGGCCACGATGTCGCCGGCGGGCCGGTCGAGGAACACCACGGGCGTGCCCGCGCGCATCTCGGGGACCAGGTAGCCGTGCTGCATCCCGGCGGGGACGACGAGGATGCCGTCGACGCGGCGGGAACAGAACTCGAGGACCAGTTCGCGTTCGCGGTCGGAGTTCTCCTCGGACGAACCGGTCAGCACCTGGCGGCCGAACGAGGTCGCGATGCGTTCGACGGCGCGGTTGAGTTCCGAATAGAAGGGGTTCCCGACATCTTCGACGATCAGGCCGATCGTCCCGGTCGTCGAGCCGCGCCGCAGGTTGCGCGCGCCGAGGTTCCGCCGGAACCCGAGCTGCTCGATCGCCGCCATGACGCGCTCCGCGGTGTCCGGATGGACGGCGGGCTCGTCGTTCACTACCCGCGAGACGGTCTTGATGCTCACGCCCGCGAGGCGGGCCACGTCACTCATCGTGGCCCGTCGGCTGGTGGTGCGGTGGCCGTTGTCCGGTCCGCTGGAAGACAACGTTGTCATAGTGGCGGGAATTGAACGCGAGCGACGCGATGATGTCAATGCCCGGTTCGTCCTGGAGACGCTTTCCGAGTTCGAACCGTTACTGCCGGGTGTATCCGATGCCGCCGTTCGCGTGGTCCTTGTCCTGAATCGGACAGGGTTTGGCGGACCTCTTGACCAGGTGGTCTGTTCTTGTCGAAGGTGAACAAGCAGCGACAACGTTGTCAGGAGGCGGCCTTTCCCATGCCCGCAAGCACTTCGACCCGCGTCGCCGGGTTGCTCATCGCGCTCACCGTCCCCGCCGGGCTGCTCGCGCCCGTCGCGGCGGCGGCGCCCGGTGGCGACCCCGTGGACGCGGTCAACACCTTCATCGGCACCAAGGACGACGGCAACACCTTCCCCGGTGCCTCGGCCCCGTTCGGGATGACGCAGGTCAGCCCGATCTCGTCGCATTACGCCGGCTACCGCTACGACGACACCGCGATCCGCGGCTTCGGGCATTTCTTCCTGTCCGGCGCGGGCTGCTGGGAGCAGGGCGGTCTCGTGTCGTCCCTGCCCACGACCGGTCCGGTCGGGCCCGGCGCGGCGTTCGACACGACCAAGGCAGACACCTTCGACCACAAGAAGTACGCCTCGCCGTACACGCACGAGGGCGAGGTCGGTAAGCCCGGCTACTACAAGGTGCGGCTCACCGGTTACGGCGGCGTCGACGCGGAGACCACCGCGACCACGCGGACCGGGGTCGAGCGGTACACCTTCGCGAAATCGGGCGACGCGAACGTTTTCGTCAACGTCGGACAGGCCAACGACAAGGAACCCGTGACGGCGAGCCAGATCCGCGTCGTCGGGGACCGGACGGTCGAAGGCATGGTGGAGTCGCAGGCGTTCTGCGGCGGGAAACCGTACAAGACCTGGTTCACCACGACGTTCGACAAGCCGTTCAAATCCTTCGGCACGTGGTCGCCCGCCGGCGGCACTCCCGGCTCGAAGGAGTCCGCCGGCGGCGAGGGCCTGCGCGGTGCTTGGCTGACCTTCGGCGGCGGACAGGTCACCGCCACGACGGCGATCTCCCATGTGGACGCTTTCGGCGCCAAGCTCAACCTGGCCTCGGAGAAGGGCCGATCGTTCGACGCGGTCCGCGACGGCGCCCAGCGGGCCTGGCGCAAGGAACTGTCCTCAGTGGACATCAAGGGCGGGGCGAAGGACGACCGCACGGTGTTCTACACCTCGCTCTACCACGCGTTGCTGCAGCCGCTGACCGGCAACGACGCCGACGGCCGGTATCGGGGGTTCGACGACAAGATCCATCGCGCGCTGGGCTGGACGTACTACGAGTTCTTCTCGTTGTGGGACACCTATCGCACGCAGAACCAGTTGCTCGCGCTCTTGCGGCCGTCGCGGGCGAAGGACGTCGCGAAGTCGGTGCTCGCCATCCACGACCAGGGCGGCTGGCTGCCGCGCTGGGCCTACGCCAACCAGGAAACGAACACGATGACCGGCGATCCGGTCACCCCGTTCCTGGTCGACCTGTGGCGCTTCGGCGCGCTGTCCGGGCAGGAGCTCAAGGCGTACCAGGCACTTCTGCAGAACTCGCGGGAGATCCCGCCCGCGTCTTCGCCGTTCCAGGGCCGTGCGGGGAACGCCAGCTATCAGAAGGACGGGTTCGTCCAGTACGACAAGGACTTCCCGAAGAAGGGGCAGGACACCGACCCGGATCACGGCGCTTCGGCGACCTTGGAATACGCGCTCGCCGATTGCTCGCTGTCGATCATGGCCGCCGGTCTCGGCAAGAAGGACGACGCGAAGGCCTTGGCGGAGAAGGGACGCAGCTATCGCACGCTGTGGGACTCGTCGGTGACCGACCGAGGCTTCACCGGCTTCTACCGGCCCAAGCTCGAAGGCGGCGAGTGGTTCAGCCCGGCGGGCAAGCCGTTCAACCCGCAGAGCCAGGACGGGTTCCACGAGGGCACGTCGTGGCAGTACCAATGGCTGACCCAGCAGGACGTCCCCGGTCTCGTCGACCGCATGGGCGGCAAGGAGAACGTCGGCAAGCGGCTCGACGACTTCTTCGCCTATGGGGACCTGGTCAAGGATCCGGCGAAGACCGTGCGCGAGGAATGGGTCGTCGGCCCGTACAACTACTACAACCAGTTCCGCTACAACCCGAACAACGAGCCGGATCTGCATTCGCCCTGGATGTACACGCTGACCGGGCAGCCGTGGAAGACCTCGGCCGTGGTCCGCGCGGCGCACACGTTGTTCACCAACGCGCCCAACGGTGTCACCGGGAACGACGACCTCGGGACCATGTCCGCGTGGTACGTCTTCAGCGCGCTCGGCCTGTACCCGGCGGTGCCGGGCACCGGGCAGTTCGTGCTCAACGCGCCGCGGTTCGAGAAGTCGGTGGTGCGGCTGGAGAACGGCCGCGACATCACGATCAAGGCCGCGGGCGCGGATCCGTCGAAGCTCCAGTACGTCCAAGGACTGGGATCCGGTTCGCAGCGGGCTTACGTCGGCCTCGAACAGCTGACGCGAGGGACCACTTTGGACTTCAAGCTCACCGAAGACGCCGCGAAGGCGACGTGGGCGACCGGTCCCGAAGGGGCGCCGAAGTCGCCCTGCGCCGGGTGATCCGAGTGGTTTAGACCGGTTCGTACCGGGGGTCGTGAGGAGCATCACGGCCCCCGGTGTTCCGGTGAGGGCCGTCACGCCTCACACTGGTATTACCACGTCCGACAGCGCTGTTGACGTCCTTGGCGAGTCCGCCTTGGACAGTGCTCGTCGGACGTAGTCATGTGAACACACGTAGTGGTGAGACCCCACAGGAGGAGAAAGTGTCCAGCAAGGCCGCTCTAGTATTCCGCGTGGCCGCGGTAGCCGAAGCCCTCTCCTGGGCCGGGCTGCTGGTCGGGATGTTCCTCAAGTACGCCGTCAAGCTCGGCGAGGGCGGCGTTCCCGTCCTCGGCATGGTGCACGGCGTCGTCTTCGTCCTCTACGTGCTGGTCTCCCTCTCCGTGGCGAAGCCGCTCGGCTGGCGCCCGAAGACCCTGATCCTCGCGCTGCTCTCCAGCATCCCGCCGCTGTTCACCTGGCTGTTCGAGTCCTGGGCGCTGCGCAACGGCAAGCTCGACGGCCCGCAGCGGCTATCGCACGGCGGTGTCGGCCTGTTCGACCGCACCCCGGAACCCGCCGCCGTCTGATCTTTCCTTGATCGCGTGAAGGCCCCTTTCCCTCGGCTCAACCGAGGGAAAGGGGCCTTCACGCGCTCGCGGGGTTATTCGGTGAAGTCGCCGGTGGCCTTGCGGACCTTGGTGAGCAGGTCGGTCAGCTGCTCGGTCTGCTTGCCGGTGAGCCCGGTCAGCCCGAAGTCGATCTCGGTGACCGCCTTCGTGGCCTCTTCGCGGCGTGCGCGGCCTTCGCCGGTGATCTCGACCAAGGTGGTCCGGCGGTCGGTCGGATGCGGTACGCGCTTGACCAGCCCGTCCTTCTCCAGCCTGTCGACGATGTTGGTGACGCTCGTCGGATGCAGCTGCAGCCGCTCGCCCATCACGCGCATCGGCAGGTGGGAGGCGCGGGCGAAGGTCAGCAGGACCAGCGCCTCGTACCGGGCGAAGGTCAGCCCGTGCGGCTTGAGCGCCCCGTCCACCGCGGACTGGATGATCTGCTGCACGCGCATGATCCCGGTCACCGCGGCCATGGTTTCGGACGGCCCGATGCGGGCCTCCCACAGCTGCGCCGCGCGGGCGATCGGGTCGAACGGCAACGGACGGCTCATGGCGATCGAAGTTACCAGCGGGTACCCGTGCCATGCCGCACGACCGGGTGTTATGCGTGGGAAAAGTGTCTGAACGAGGAGCAGAAGATGATCGTGGCCTTCAGTGTCAGCCCGTCCGCGACCGAGGAAGACGGCGGTGTCAGCGAAGCCGTCGCCCGTGCGGTGAAAGTGGTGCGCGAGTCCGGCCTGGCGAATTCGACCAACGCGATGTTCACCAACATCGAAGGCGACAGCTGGGATCAGGTCATGGACGTCGTCAAGCGGGCCGTCGAGGCCGCGGGTGAAGGTTCGTCACGGGTCGGTCTGGTGCTCAAGGCCGACATCCGGCCGGGCTACGAAGGCCAGCTGACCGCCAAGGTGGAGCGCGTCGAGAAGCACCTGGGCGACTAGGTCAGGCGCTTCGTCATGGCAGCGGCGGGGTGAGGGAGAGCAACCACAGCTTCTCCTTGACCGCGACCGCCACCGGATAGCCGAACGCGCTGCCGTCGGCCAGTTTCCCGCTGACGGTCGCCGAAGTCGGCGCGAGGTCGTCCGGTGCGAACTTCACCGTGACGTCGTGGAAACCGCGGCCGGCCAGCGCGTCGACATAGGACTTCGCGAAGTCGCCCGCCGACGCGGGCGGATAGTCGATGAGCTCGGAGAAGGCCTCGGCGTCGTGCTCGTTGAGCGCGGCGGTGAGGTCCTCTCGAAGCTTTCCCGGGCTTTCGACGCCGGGGTCGGGCTGATGGGCGATCAGCACGGTGATGACGCTCACCCAGGTGACGGCGATGGCTATCGCGACGGCCACGGTGGCCGTCCGGCGTGTCGGAATGTCGATCACCTCCTCGCAGCGAGCCTGCCGGACCGGGACCGTCCTGCCAAGCGGGCACCCGGGGGCATGCGGTGAAACGCTCGGGTATGCGTGCCAGGATGGAACCGTGACACACCCACGCGGATCAGCAGCGAAGACGGCGGCCCTTTCCGCCGCGCTTTCCGGCGCGGTCGACCTTTCCGCGCTCAAGGCGCGTGCCGAGGCGCCCCAGAAACAGCCTCCCGCCCCACCAAGGGCTCCCGCGGCCGGTGGCGCCGCACCGGCCGGTGCGGCACCGTCGGCCGGTGCCGTGATCGAGGTCACCGAAGCCACTTTCCAGACCGATGTCGTCGAGCGATCCATGCAGCAGCTGGTGGTCGTCGACCTGTGGGCCGAATGGTGCGGGCCCTGCAAGCAGCTCAGCCCGGTGCTGGAGCGCCTCGCCGCCGAGTCCGGCGGCGCCTGGGTGCTCGCCAAGGTGGACGTCGACGCCAACCCGCGCATCGCGCAGCTCTTCGGTGCGCAGTCGATCCCGACGATCATCGCCATCGGCGGCGGCCAGCCGGTCGACGCGTTCTCGGGCGCGCTGCCCGAACCCGAGATCCGCAAGTGGCTCGGTTCGCTGCTCGACGCGCTGCGCGACCGGCTGCCCGGCATCAAGGCCGCCGAGGAGAACGGCGGCGGTGTCGAGGTCCCGGAGGACGTGCGGTTCACCGAGGCCGAAGAGGCCTTCGAACGCGGTGACTTCGCCGCGGCGCAGGCCGCCTACGAACGCATCCTCGACGTCGAGCCCGCGAACGAAGACGCCAAGACCGCGCTCGCGCAGGTCAAGTTCACCGCCCGCGCCGAGGCCGCCGGCCCGGACGCGATCGCGAAGGCCGACGCCGAACCGGCCGACCTCGACGCCCAGCTCGCCGCGGCCGACCTCGAAGTCGCCGGGCAGGAGCCCGAAGCGGGCTTCGCGCGGCTGATCGCGGCCGTGCGGCGTACCGCGGGCGACGACCGCAACAAGGTGCGGGAGCACCTGGTGGCACTGTTCGAGCTGTTCGACTCGGCGGACGAGCGGGTCATGAAGGCGCGGCGGGACCTGGCGAGCGCGCTGTACTGACGTTTCGCCGCTCGGGTTTCGAGACTCGGGTTTCGAGACCCCCGGACGCTATGAAAGGCCCGTTACTTGCAAATTTTGCAAGTAACGGGCCTTTCATGTCACTTCAGGGAGCCACGACCGGACCGGTCACGATCAGCCGTACTGCGTCGAGCACACCGAGGAGCTCTCCAGGTAGCCCTTCCGCAGCGCCTCGATCCGCTCGAAACCGTTCTCCACGCGCTTGCCGTTGACGTCGGCCGAGACCAGGCTCTCCGGGCTCAGCAGGTCCGAGATGGCCTCGTCGAGGTCACCGGCGGAAAGGCGCAGCGTCGCGCCGGGCACCGAGCTGGCCTTCGCCCACGCGCCGACCAGGCACGCGGTGCGCAGTCCCGCGTTCGCGTTGTCGATCGACGCGCCGACACCCTTCTGGATGCCCATCGCGTAGCGGGACGCGATTTCCGAGAACGCGGCGAAGTCGCCCTTGCCCTCGCTGTGCCCGCTTTCCCATTCCGCCTGCTGGTCGACCGGCTGGGCGAGTTCGCGCAGCTTGGCCATGTCGATGCTGACGGTGTTGTTCGACGGGCAGTACGACGCGGGCGGGGTGCTGGGGCCGCCGGAGCAGCTGCCGTTGCCGTCTTCGGTGATCTCCGGGCCCGGGACGCCGGCGCCCTTGAAGGCGTCGTCGAGGCTCTTCTTCAGGATCCCGATGATCTCGGCGTCGAGCTTCGCGTCGCCCTTGCCCTTGTCACCCTTGTCGAACGGGCGCTCGGTGATCCGCGCCTTGATGTTCTCCTCGTTCATCGCGGCGCATTCCTTCGGGCCCTTCTCGAACCCGACCTGGAACGCGTACGTGCGGTCGAACGCCGTGCCGTGCGCGCCCTGTTTGGTCGCGCTGGTGCCCGCCTGGTCGCGGATCAGGAACAGCGACGCCATGACCTGGTTGAGGCCTTCGGAGGTGGAGACGCGGTAGAACTTGCTCTTGTCCTCGGCGACCCAGCGGAAGTAGCCGCCCGCGAAGCAGTCGGCCTGCTGTTCCTTGACGATCGACGGGGTGTTCTTCTTGATGCTGGCCTTCTCGCCGAGCCGGTACTGCACGGCGTGGCCGAGTTCGTGCGCGAGCACGACGGCGCTCGCCATCTTCCCGAACCGCTCGCGCAGCATCGGCAGCAGCACGCCGCGGTCCCACGCCACCGAGTCGTCCGGCGGGCAGTAGAAGGCGTTGATGAGGCCCTTGACGCTGCCGCATTTGGTGTCTTCGTCGTCGGTCCGCGCGCTGTAGGACAGCAGCGACTTCAGCGGCTCGTACTGCTGGCCGAAGTCGCGCGGCATGACTTCGGTCCAGTAGGTCTGCGCGTCGGCGATCGCGGCGATGGCGAGCTGGTCGTCTTCGGAGCCGTCCTCGTTGCGGACCTGCAGGTCCGGCTTGGGGGCGTCCGGCTTCAGGCCGCTTTCGAAATGCGTGATCGGCAGCCCGGCGACGTCACCGGCGCCCGGCTGGCTGCCTTCCTTGCCCGCCGTCGAGCTTCCCTTGTCGTTGCACGCGCTCAGCCCGAGGGCCAGCGCCACCACGACCGCGATCAGAGCCGGGCGGCGAAAGCCCCGCACTCCCCCTTGGATCATGTTCACTCGCTTGTCGTCAGGGCCCCGACCGGGCCGCGTAAACCGGCAAGCAGGGACCCTACCCAGCGCTTATGGCCCGCGTGCAGGTAATCCCCGAAGTGGGTCTTGAGCGGGGTGGGGGCGGTCCCGATATGGTCGCTCCTCATGAGAGCAGTCCGCCGGTTCACCGTCCGCGCGAGCCTGCCGGAGTCGCTCTCCGGCCTCGGTGACCTCGCCACGAATCTGCGCTGGACCTGGCATCCGCCGACCCGCGACCTGTTCGCGTCGATGGACGCGGAGCTGTTCAACCGCGTCCGGGACCCCCTTCGGATGCTCACCGCGCTGCCCCCGGCCCGGCTCGACGAGCTGGCCGTCGACGACGACTTCCTCGCCCGCGCGCGCGAAGCCGTCGCCGATCTGGAGCGCTACCTCGCCGAGCCGCGCTGGTACCAGAAGCAGGACGACCCCGATCTCCCGCCCGCCGTCGCGTACTTCTCGATGGAGTTCGGCGTCACCGAGGCGCTGCCGAACTACTCCGGCGGTCTGGGCGTGCTCGCAGGGGACCACCTCAAAGCGGCGTCGGACCTCGGCGTGCCGATGGTCGGCGTCGGGCTGCTCTACCGCGCCGGGTACTTCCGGCAGGCGCTGTCGCTCGACGGCTGGCAGGTCGAGCACTACCCGGTCATCGATCCCAACGCCTTCCCGCTGGAGCTGCTGACCGACGGCGGCGAGCCGGTGCTGGTGAAGGTCGCGATGCCCGCCGGGCGGACGCTGCACGCGCAGATCTGGAAGGCCCGCGTCGGCCGGATCCCGTTGCTGCTGCTGGACACCGACACCGAGGCCAACGACGAGGACCTGCGCGCCGTCACCGACAGGCTCTACGGCGGCGACGCCGACCACCGCATCCGCCAGGAGATCCTGTCCGGGATCGGCGGTTTCCGCGCGGTGCGGCGCTACTGCGAGCTGACCGGGCATCCGCAGCCGAAGGTGTTCCACACGAACGAAGGCCACGCCGGTTTCCTCGGACTGGAACGCGCCCGCGAGATCATCCAGGCCGACGGGCTGGCGTTCGACGAGGCGTTGCCCGCCGTCCGCGCCGGGACCGTGTTCACCACGCACACGCCGGTCAGCGCCGGGATCGACCGGTTCCCCGTCGACCTGGTCCAGCGGTACTTCACCGACGGCAGGCTGGTCCCGGACGTCGACCCGCGCCGGGTGCTCGCGCTCGGCGCGGAGGACAACCCCGGCCTGTTCAACATGGCGCACATGGGACTGCGGCTCGCGCAGCGCGCGAACGGCGTCTCGGCGCTGCACGGCCGGGTGTCGCGGCGGATGTTCTCCCGGCTGTGGCCCGGGTTCGACTTCGACGAGGTGCCCGTCTCCTCGGTCACCAACGGCGTCCACGGGCCCACCTGGGTGGCGCGCGAACTGAGTGCGCTGCTCGGGCGCAACCACGAGGAACTGGGCCTCGACGGCACCCAGGGCAGGCCGCTGCGGGACGGCGTCAGCGACGAGCAGCTGTGGGGGCTGCGGCGGGAACTGCGGGAGAAGCTGGTCGCCGAGGTGCGGCGGCGGGTGCGGGCCGCGTGGATGCAGCGCGGCGCGTCCGCGCTCGAACTCGGCTGGACCGACACGGTCTTCGACCCCGACGTGCTGACCGTCGGCTTCGCGCGCCGCGTGCCGACCTACAAGCGGCTCACGCTGATGCTGCGCGACCCGGACCGCCTGCGCGCGCTGCTGCTGGACGAGCGGCGCCCGATCCAGCTCGTCGTCGCGGGCAAGTCGCATCCGGCGGACGAGGGCGGCAAGCAGCTGATCCAGCAGATCGTCCGGTTCGTCGACGATCCCGAGGTCCGGCGCCGGATCGTCTTCCTGCCGGATTACGACATGTCCATGGCGCGCTACCTCTACCGCGGCTGCGACGTCTGGCTGAACACTCCGGTGCGGCAGCTGGAAGCGTGCGGGACCTCGGGCATGAAGTCCGCGCTCAACGGCGGCCTCAACCTCTCCATCCGCGACGGCTGGTGGGACGAGTGCTACGACGGCAGCAACGGCTGGGCGATCCCGACCGCGGACGGCGTCACCGACCCGCTGCGCCGTGACGAACTGGAGGCCGCGGCGCTCTACGACCTGCTGGGCCACCAGATCGCGCCGCTGTTCTACGACCGCGACGCCGAGGGCGTGCCCGGCGGCTGGCTGTCGATGGTGTGGCACACGCTGGAGACCCTCGGGCCGCGCGTGCAGGCCGCGCGCATGGTGCGGGAGTACGTCGAATCGGGCTACCTGCCCGCCTCGCGGATGGTCGCGGAGGCGACGGGAGACGGGTACCGCGGCGCGCTTTCGCTGGCCGACTACCGGACCAAACTGGACGTTTCCTGGCCACGGGTGCGGATCTTCGACACCGAACTGCTCGTCGAAGACGCCGCGCCGATGGTCACCGGCACCGAGGTGACCATCCGGGCGCGGATCGACCTCGCCGGCCTCGAACCGTCCGAAGTGGACGTCCAGGCCGTCGTCGGGAAGGTGGGCGACGGGGACGAGCTGAGCGATCCCGTCACCGTCCCGATGTCCGGTGACGGGATCGGCGCGTTCGCGGCACGGCTGAAGCTGCCGCACCCGGGCTCGATCGGCTACACCGTCCGAGTGCTGCCGAAACACCGCCTGCTGGCCACCCCGGCGGAACTCGCCAGGGTGGTCCACGCGTAAATCCCTGCCACCGGCGTTTGTCAAGCCGGTGCCGAACAAAGGAAATCCCTGATCTTCGATTTCCTCCGAACAATGATGGACAAGCAGGTGAAATACACTTTGCCGGGCCGATCCTGAAATACGGAGGAATGGTGGCTTCGGCGAAGGAAACGAAAGCGTCGCGCAGGGCCAAGGACCGGCTGCACCATATCCACGCCCGAGCCGGGATCCAACAGGACGGGCTGCGCCGTGCCCTGGGGCCGGAATTGCGTGCCATCTGGGGGATCGCGGAGGACGCCGAACCCGGCCGGGTGCGCGAGATCGTCCTTTTACGGCTGAATCGCGTTCTCGAGCGATTCGCCGATCCGCTCATGCCCGAGATCGTCTGGACCGCCTACAACCTCGGCGTCGATCCGGTGAACGGCGGGGCGGGCATGGTCGGCCGGATCAGGACCATGGTCGGCCGCGGCCGGGTGGCGGTTTCCGAACGGACCTGCACCCGGCGGTTCTACGACTTCCTGGGGAGCGTCAAGAACAGTCTGGACGGCTTCCAGGAAGACCTCACCGGCGAAGACTTCCGGCTCGCCTCGCGGTGGATCGACGGCAACGTCCGCCCGGAGCGGGAGGACCCCGCCGGCGGGCTGCGCGAACCCGTCCCCTCGGTCATGCGGATGTTCCTCGACGGCACGGTGTGGGGCCCGGCGGACGAGGCGGGCGCGCCGCTCCCCGCCCGGCTCGGCACGCACGGCGACTGGCTCTGCGTCTTCACCGACGAGCGCCTGCTGGCCGAGTACCGCGCGGTCACCGGCGCGGGCTGGGTGCGGGTCCGTCACCGGACCGGCCGCGAGGTCGTGCTCGCGGCCGCCGGGCGTGACGTGGCGACGGGTGTCCTGGTCAACCCCCGGCCGGTGCGCGGCGCCGGGATCCACGCGGCCCTTCCGCTTTCGCCGGACTCGATCGCCCGGCTGGCCGTCCGGCGGTAGGCGTCACGGGACGGCGGGGGTGCCGCCCTCCCGGACCGGAAGGCCAGCCGAACGCCAGGCGCGGAACCCGCCTTCGAGGTCGGTCGCGCCCGGCAGGCCGAGCCGCCGCAGGTCGGCGGCGGCCAGGCTCGACGAATACCCCTCGTTGCACACGACGATCACGGTCGAGTCCGGTCGCACCTCCGGCAGTCGCCATTCGCTGTCCGGCGCGAGCCGCCACTCGAGGTGGATCCGCTCGACGACCACCGAACCGGGGATCTCGCCCTCTTCGAGCCGGTTGACGTGCGGGCGGATGTCCACGATCAGGGCACCGTCGCGCTGCAGCCGTTGTGCCTGCCCGGGCTCCGCCCGGTCCAGTCCGGACCGGGCGGTGGCCAGCAGGTCGTCGATCGCGCTCATCGGCCCAGTATCGGGGCCAGCGAGGGGATCTCGGCGGGGACTTCGGCGAGCGTGCCGTATTCGCGGGTCGCGACCAGCGGCGGCGAGTAGGCGTGGACGCTGGCGGCGGGCTCGGTGCCGATGCCGGTCACCTGGTGCGCGCGCCCCGCGCCGAAGCCGATGCCCTCGCCCGCGACGTGCGTGCGGCGCCGGACCGGGCCGCCGGGGTAGCGGTACTCCTCGCCGAGTTCGCCCTGCAGCACGGTGAACGAGCCGGACGCGCCACCGTGGTCGTGCGGTTTGGTCTGCTGGCCGGGCAGCCAGGACAGCAGCCACAGTTCGACGCCGTCGGTCAGCGCGAGCCGCGCCCACCAGCGGTGGTCCTCGTCGAAGCGCAGCAGGCCGCGCAGGCCCGCGGTCAGTTCGGTGGTGACGGTGGAGGTCAGGTCTGCCAGCTCCCGCGGCGTCCAGAGCAGGCGCTCGGGGTGCAGCAGCTCCGGGAGCAGCGGGTCGATCAGCTGCGGATGGATCTCGAAGTCCTGGCGGGACGAGACGGACGTGGTCAATTCGGGGCTCCTCGTGAAGGATCGCGTGCTCGGGAACAGGGCCGAACGCGGCGCGACACGGGGCCGGGGAAAGAGCGGGACTCAGCCGTGTCGCGCGGTGGTACACCCGGACGAGGCGACGAGGAGCAGGTCGATGGTGCGACGGCGCCAGAAAGAGCCCCCGATGACGGGGAAGGCGGCGGCCACGGACCTGATCACGTCTTCGATGCTGCCACAGCCCGCGCTCCGGCGGTTACTCCGGAGAGCTCCGTCCCACTCCCTGGACCAGCCGCTTTCTCCCGACCGGCGGCCCGGTGCACACGCGCGCGCGTGTGCGGACACAATGGGCTCGTGAGCGAGCCGATCCAGCCCAGCGAACTTGACGACCTCGTGGTGAGGATGACCGGTGTCGGGGTCCGCCGAACAGGCAACGACCTCCTCGCCGACCTCGACTGGAGCGTGGAACTGGACGAGCGCTGGGTGGTGCTCGGCCCGAACGGCGCGGGCAAGACCACCCTGCTCCGGCTGGCCGCGGCCGAACTCCACCCGACCTCGGGAACGGTCGACCTGCTCGGCGACCGGATCGGCAAGGTCAACATCTTCGAACTGCGCCCGCGGATCGGGTTCACCTCCGCCGCGATCGCCCAGCGGGTGCCGGGCGAGGAGCGCGTCGTCGACGTCGTGGTGAGCGCCGGGTACGCCGTCGTCGGCCGCTGGCGTGAGGAATACGACAGTCTCGACACCGACCGCGCCCGCGAACTGCTGGCCGCGCTGGGCATCCCGCACCTGGCCGAGCGCACCTTCGGCACGCTTTCCGAAGGCGAGCGCAAGCGGACCCTGATCGCGCGGTCGCTGATGACCGACCCGGAGATGCTGCTGCTCGACGAGCCCGCCGCCGGACTCGACCTCGGCGGCCGCGAGGACCTGGTCGCGCGCCTGTCCGAGCTGGCCCTCGACCCGGAGGCCCCGGCGATGGTGCTCGTCACCCATCACGTGGAAGAAATCCCGCCGGGCTTCACCCACGCGCTGCTGCTGCGTGACGGCCGCGCGGTCGCTTCCGGCCTCGTCGACGACGTCGTGACCAGCGACAACCTGTCCAAGACGTTCGACCAGGACCTCCTGCTCGAACGGTCCGGTGATCGCTTCTTCGCCCGTCGCCGCTGAGACTTCTGGGGGACGACCCATGGGAGGGAAGGGCTGCCCCCGAAGAGGTCGTACTGACCGGTAGCCTGCAATCTGTCTTGGACGGTTAAGGAGGACGGCGTGGGAGAGTTCGTAAGCCTGGAGGTCGAAGGCGGGGTCGGCACGATCCGGCTGGACCGCCCGCCGGTCAACGCGCTGAACAACCAGGTGCAGGCCGAGCTCGCCGAGGCGGCCCGCGAGGCCTCCGAGCGCGACGACGTGCGCGCCGTGATCCTGTACGGCGGCGAGAAGACCTTCGCGGGTGGCGCGGACATCAAGGAGATGGCCGAGCGCACCTACCCCGAGATCGCGAAGTTCGGCGCGGCGTTGACGGCGTCGCTGGCCACCATCGCGAACATCCCGAAGCCGGTCGTCGCGGCCATCACCGGCTACGCGCTGGGCGGCGGCCTCGAACTCGCGCTGACCGCGGACCGCCGGATCGCCGGCGACAACGTCAAGGTCGGCCAGCCGGAGATCCAGCTCGGCGTCATCCCCGGAGCCGGTGGCACGCAGCGCCTCGCGCGGCTCATCGGCCCGAGCAAGACCAAGGACCTCGTGTTCACCGGCCGGTTCGTGAAGGCCGAAGAGGCGCTGGCGCTGGGCATCCTCGACGAGGTCGTCGCGCCGGACGACGTCTACGCAGCCGCGCACAAGTGGGCCGCCCAGTTCGCGAACGGCCCGGCCGTGGCGTTGCGCGCCGCGAAGGCCGCGATCGACGGCGGTCTCGACACCGACCTCGCGAGCGGCCTCAAGCTCGAATCCCACCTCTTCGCCGCGCTGTGGGCGACCGAGGACCAGCGCAACGGCATGAAGTCGTTCATCGAGAACGGCCCTGGCAAGGCCACCTTCGAGGGGAAGTAAGCACGTGACCCAGGTGAACGACCCGGCGCCGAACCCGCACGCCACCGCCGAAGAGGTCAAGGCCGCCTTCGCCGACCCCAAGCTCGCCAACGTGCTCTACCACGACTGGGAAGCCGGGACCTACGACGAGAAGTGGTCCATCTCCTACGACGAGCGCTGCATCTCCTACGCGACCGACGTGTTCAACGCCGTCGCCGGTGACGACGACGGCCAGCCGTACCCGACCGCGATGGAACTGGGCAGCGGCACCGGTTTCTTCCTGCTGAACCTGATGCAGGGCGGCGTGATCAAGAAGGGGTCGGTCACCGACCTCTCGCCCGGCATGGTCCAGGTCGCGCTGCGCAACGCCGAGAACCTCGGCCTCGACGTCGACGGCCGGGTCGCCGACGCGGAGCGCATCCCCTACGAGGACAACAGTTTCGACCTCGTCGTCGGGCACGCGGTGCTGCACCACATCCCGGACGTCCGCGCGGCGTTCGCCGAGGTGCTGCGGGTGCTCAAGCCGGGCGGCCGGTTCGTCTTCGCGGGCGAGCCGACGAAGGTCGGCGACCTCTACGCGCGCAAGCTCGGCCAGTTCACGTGGTACCTCACCACCAACCTGACCAAGCTCCCGGTGCTCAACGGCTGGCGCCGCCCCCAGGAGGAACTCGACGAGTCCTCCCGCGCGGCCGCGCTGGAGGCCGTGGTCGACATCCACACGTTCGATCCGTCGGAACTCGAGCTGATGGCTCGCGGTGCCGGGGCGCAGGACGTCCGCGCGGTCACCGAGGAGTTCGCCGCCGCGCTCGCGGGCTGGCCGATCCGGACCTTCGAAGCCGCCGTGCCGCAGGAGAAACTGACCCTGCGCTGGCGTCTGTTCGCGTACCGGCTGTGGCTGCGGCTGTCCGCTTTGGACAAGAAGCTGCTCGCCAAGGTGCTGCCGCGTGAGCTGTTCTACAACGTGATGATCACCGGTACCAAGCGTTCCTAGGTGCCTTACGCGTTCACTCTCGACGACGTCGCCTTCCTGCGCTCCGGCGCGGGAAGCGCGGCGCTCGCGGAATGCTCGTCCCTGCCGCTGACCGACAAGACGCGCATCGCCGACGTCGCCGCCGTGCGCCGGATCGCCCCGGAGCACGCGGCCGCGGTGCTGGAAACGGTGGTGCTGCGGCGGAAGTCGTCGTCCAAACTGGACTCCGCGGGCTCGTGGCTGTTCACCGGTGACGCCCTCCAGCAGGCCAGTGCCACCGCGGTCGCCCGGCACCGGGCCTCGCGGCTGACGGGCCGGGACGTCCACGACGTGACGTGTTCCGTCGGCGCGGACCTGATCGAGATCGCCCGCGTCGCCTCCCGTTCGCTGGGCTCGGATCTGGACGAGGTCCGGCTGGCGATGGCGCGGCACAATTCACTCGAGGCCGGTGTCGCGCCGGTGCTGGTGCGGGCGGACGCGTTGCGGCCGGTCAGCCGGTCTTCGGTCGTCGTCGCCGATCCCGCCCGCCGCGACTCGGCCGGACGGCGTGCGTGGAAACCCGCGGACTTCCTGCCGCCGCTGGACGGCCTGGTCGAGGCGTACGCGAGCCGCGAGCTGTCGGTCAAATGCGCGCCGGGCCTCGATTTCTCCATCGCGCCGTGGGCGGACGAGGTCGAACTGGTCTCTTTGGACGGTCAGGTCCGCGAGGCGTGCCTGTGGCGCGGAGTGGGCTCCACCGTGTCCCGGCGCGCGACGGTGTTGCGTTCGGACGGTACACAGTGGACGGTCACCGACGCCGATTCCGATGAGATCCCCGTGCGCGAGCCGGGTGAATGGATCATCGATCCCGACGGCGCCGTCGTGCGGGCCGGGCTGGTGCGGCATTACGCCGCGCGGCACGGTCTTTGGCAGCTCGACGAGCGCATCGCGTACCTGACCGGAGACGTCCCGCCGCCGGGAATCCGGGCGTTCCGGGTGTTCGAGTACGGACCGTACAGTGAGAAGAATCTTCGTGTACTGCTGAAAAAACACGATATCGGACGGTTGGAGATCCTCGTCCGCGGTCTCGACATAGATCCGGATGCCTTGCGGCGCAAGCTGAAACCGCGCGGTGGTGAAGAAGCTACTTTGGTACTGACCAGAATCGGCCGTTCTGGAGTAGCGTTCCTGTGCCGCGCACAGCTGACGTGAGGAGTATTTCGTGAGCCGATTCACCGGTCTGCTGAAACTGGCCGCCGCCGCGGCCGCCGGAGCCGTCCTCGCGGGCGGTGCCACCGCCGTCGCGAACCAGGACGACGCCGACTGGCGTCGAGGCCACGAGCCCGCCAACATCGGCCAGGTCAAACTGGACGTCAAGGCCTATTACGGAGACGTCGTCGGCCCCGACGGCAAACACGGCTACTCGGAGAACAGCCGGTTCGTCTCCGACACCAAACGCCAGGTCTCGGACGCCAAGCGCTACCTCACGCGGCGGCTGGACCGCGGCGTCAAGAACCCCGCCGTCGTGTTCGATGTGGACGACACCGCCGAGGTCACCTACGGCTGGGAGGTCGACAACGACTTCGGCTTCGACCCGGTGAAGCAGCAGGAAGCGATCGACAAGGGCACGTTCGTCGCGAACAAGCCGGTGCTGGAACTGGCGAACTGGGCGGCGCAGCACGGGGTCAAGGTCTACTTCCTGACCGGCCGCAACGAGTTCCAGGGCCCGCAGTCGCTCAAGAACCTCGCGAACGAGGGCTACCCGGCCCCGGCGGGCGCGTTCTTCAAGCCGAAGACCACCGCGCCCGCGTACCTGCCGTGCGGGCTCACCTGCACCACCGTCCAGTACAAGGCGGGCACGCGGAAGCACATCGCCTCGACCGGCGCGACCATCCTCGCCAACTTCGGCGACCAGTTCAGCGACCTCGAAGGCGGCTACGCGGAGTTCCCGGTCAAGCTGCCGAACCCGATGTACTACCTGCCCTGAGGGGAATATCCGCGGCCGCGGCGTTGCTGTGCCCGGTATCGGAAACCCCCGAGGGAGCTGATCCATGCCTGACAAGAAGGTGCTGAAGCCCAGCGCGTCCCACCCGATCACGGTGGCGCCGAACAAGGGACGCGTGGTCGTCACGGTCGGCGGGAAGGTCGTGGCGGACAGCGCGAACGCGCTCACGCTGCAGGAGGCGAACTACCCGCCGGCGCAGTACATCCCGCGTGCCGACGTCGACTTCGACGTGCTGGAACGGACGGACCATTCGACGTACTGCCCGTTCAAGGGCGACGCGTCCTACTACAGCATCCGCACCGGCGACGGCGTCGCCGAGAACGCCGTCTGGACCTACGAGGCGCCGCACGACGCTGTCGCCGAGATCAAGGACCACGTCGCGTTCTACCCGTCGAAGGTGGACGCGATCGACGAGCGCTGACCCCGCTTACGCGTGCTATGAAAGGCCCGTTACTTGCAAATTTTGCAAGTAACGGGCCTTTCATAGCACGCGAGAGGGGTTCTTTCAGGTCACTGGGTGGTGGTTGATCCGGTCGGCGTCCGCGGCGAGTGAGGTGTCGGGTTCGATCCGCCAGACCTCCAGGCCGGGCGCCTTGAGGAGCGCGTCGATCAGGCCCTCCTCGCCCGCGACGAGGGTCGAATCGAAGTCGATCTCGGTGGCCACGCACCACGCGCGGTCGTCCGGCCAGAACAGGTTGGGGGACTGCGCCTCGAACCAGTTCGGCCGCGGCCTCCAACCGAGTTCCGTCGCCGAGGTCAGCGGTCCGCCGAACACCAGGTAGTCGCGGCCGGGATGCCGCAGGCGCGGGGCGTCGAGGTGCTCGCGGGACAACGTCGCCTCGTCGGCCCAGCCGTAACCGTCCCAAAGACAGAACCAGGTCTCCGAAGTGGAGGTGTGGTCGCCGAGGACGGCCAGCAGTGCGGTGAGGCTGTGCGACGGCAGAGTGCCGCGTCCCGGCGGGGAGCCCCGCCAGAGCGAGCCGGTGAGGTTCACCGGATCCGGGGAGCCGACGAGCGTGTGCCACTGCATGGCGCCATGGGCGCGCCGTCCCGTTTCGGCCGCCGCTTCGCGCCAGCTCGCCCAGCCGCCGCGGTCGCGTTCGGCGGGGTGGCAGATCCGGGCGTAGGCGGCGTACCCGTGCGGGACCGTGCGGCAGGCCGCGCCGAAGGTCCCACCGAGTCTGGGGGAGATCCACTCGGCGGGGGACGGGTCGAGCACCGGCCGCAGCACGCTGGCAGTCTTCATCAAGATCAAATGGAGCGCATCTTGTCGGCGGGCGGGGGCATACTGCCGGACGTGGGTGTTCCGCTGCGTCGGCGATCGGGCCGTTCGGTGTACCGCGAAACCACGCCGGCCGCGGCGGTGGCAAGCGTGGTCGAGAGTGCTTGGACGGGCCGGGTGGGCAGCAGCCGCCCGCTGCGGGTGTTCCCGGACGGCTGTGTGGACCTCGTCTGGGACGGACGCGCGCTCGTTGCGGTCACCTCGGTCCGCGGGGTGCTGCGGCATGACCTGCCCGCGGTGGACTGGACAGTCGGGCTCCGCCTGCGGTGCGGCGTCGGCGGCGCGGTACTCGGCCTGCCGATGACGGACCTGACGGCGAACGCCACCCCGTTACGCGAACTGTGGGCGGCGAGGGCCCGCCGCGCGGAATCCAGGCTGGCCGAATGCGCGACGCCCGCCGAGGCGCGCTCGGTGCTGGAGGCACTGGTCGCCGAACGGCTTCGGGACGCCGAACCGGACTGGCTGTCGATCGAGGCCGCCCGCGCGCTGCGTGCGCCCGGCGCTCGTGCCGACAGGGTGGCGGCGGAGCTGGGCGTCAGCGAGCGCGGGCTGCGGCGGCACGTGCGGCACGAAGTCGGAGTCGGTCCCAAGGAGCTGCAGCGGGTGCTGAGGTTCCACCGGTTCCTCAAGCGGATCGAGGGCGTGGCGCGAGAACATGCGTCACTCGCCGATGTCGCAGCCGACGTGGGGTACGCGGATCAGTCCCATCTCGGCCGGGAGTGCCGTCGGTTGTCGGGCGCCTCGCCCGGCGCGCTCGTGCGGTCTTGGGCTGGCCGAAACGTTCCAGACTGAGGCGGCCTGCCGAGGTGAGGATCGGGGAGTGCCCGAACCCTTTCGCGTCACCATCGACATCCGCACCCGACGATCTCGACCTCAACGGCCACGTCCGCGGCCCCGCCTACCTCGCGTACGCCGATCACGCCCGCTGGGAATGCGTGTGGGCCGCCGGAGTGGATCCGCTGGCACTCCGGGCCGGGAACCTCGGCCCGGTCAACCTCGAAACGACGATCCGGTTCCGCCGCGAGCTGCGGGCCCGTGCGCGGATCGACGTCCTGACCCGGTTCTCCTGGGAGCCGGGCAAGGTGTCACGGGTCGTCCAGGAGTTCGTGACGCCGGACGGTGCCGTGGTGGCCGAGGTGGAGAGTCTTTCCGGACTGCTGGATCTCGAACTGCGGCGCCTGGTCCCGGATCCCGGACGGCACTGGCGGAAGTACGCCGCGCGGCCGGAGATCCTGGGGTTGGCATGATCAGATGCCCGGCAACCTGCTGGTGGACGGCGACCGGCTTCCGCGGTGATCGACTTCGGCTGCCTGGGTGTGGGCGATCCGGCCTGTGCTGGGCGTGGACGACGCGGCCTGGAGCCGCAGCCGCGGAAGGACACTTTCCCAGGCGCTGATCGCACTGCCCCACTATCGCAAGACCAAGTCGGCGATGACGGATAACGCGCGGCACGTGATCCAGGAGCTGACTGTTCGGCCTATGTCCTGAGGTGCATGGTGTTGCGTCGGGGTTGGCCGGTGGGGTCGAGGTAGGCGGGTGCGGTGAATTCGGGGAGTCCGTCTTGGGCGATCTGGACTTTCCATTGGCTGTGGTGGATGAGCCGGTGGTGTTTGGTGCAGAGCAGGACGAGGTTGTCGATTTTGGTTTCGCCGTGGTGTCGCCAGAAAACAATATGGTGAGCCGTACAGCGGGGCACGGGCATGTCGCATCCTGGGAAGGCGCACCCGCCGTCGCGGATGGTGAGTGCGTATTTCTGTGCCAGTGACACGGTGCGTTTGGAGCGGCCTATATCCAAGGGTTCCCCTGCTGTGCCGAGAACACCGGGCCGGACGCGGGCATCACAGGCGAGGATGCGGGCGTCGGTGGCGCTGATCGGCCCGACCAGATCGAGGTGAGCCTCGCCGATGTCCCGGATCAGGTCCTCGTAAGACATGGTGACGAGGATGTGGGTGGCTTCCCCTGCTTGGCCGGGGAGGTTGCGGCTGGTGGTCTTCAACCGCACATAGTCGGTGAAGGCATCCCCGTAGCGTTCGTCCTGAGTGCGGGAGTCGCGGACTCCGTCGATGGCCTTGTGCGGTTTGGCCATCGGGTCCAGGTCGGACTTCAACCGTGCGTAGGTCTCCAGATCGAGCGTGCCTTTGAGGCCGAGGGTGCCGTTGCGGTGCTTGACGAACCGCAGCTCCGGTCGGGTGTCTTTGGGGTTCTCGTCGCGGGGTTCTTTCCCATCGGGATCGAGCTTGTCCAGGAGTCTCCGTCCAGCTTGGGCGATCGTGTGAGGCCCGGCGTGCCGGGCCAGATCCACAAGGATTTTCTCCCCGCCTCGCACGTCTTCTTCCGGGACGAAAGACGGGATGCGGGCGAGAGTGCGGATGATCGCGTCGATCTGCGAACCACCGATCGCACCCTCACGGGCGGCATCAGCCGTCAGGGGAGCGAGAGGCGGCACCCGATCACCACCCACCGCCACACCCGCATGCAACGCAAGCACCCGGTCAGCGCGGGCATCGGCTTCCTTGGCAGTGACGTGGAAGTCCTCGAAAATCATCGCCGACAACGTCGCATGACCCGAACACCCACGAACCCCGCGGATATTGATTTCCGCGAGAATCGCGTTCTGCTCAGCATCCAATTGCCGCTTCAGAACTTCGAGTTCCTGTTTACGGGCATGCAGCACAGCGGTATCGACACGCCACCACTCGGCGGGTGTCGTCTGGGATGCATCGTCGCTGGCCACGGGATCGACATTACCTGCAGTCGAACACCTGTGCTATAGCATGTTTATGTGACACGGCTTCACTCGATAGGGAGTGAGAATACGTGGCGAAGCGCCTTTAGGGACGCTTAGGAAGAAGGTAGGTGCAAGACGAGTCGACCTTGTGCTAGCCTCGTTCCCGAGCCCCGTATGGGCCTACGCATGGAGGTAGCGGCTACTCAGCCACCAGAGGTCGGCACACACCGTCTCTCGCATTCACTCATCCCCGCTTCGTGGGATGACGCCTCCATGCGGTGTGCTCGAAAACCCCTGTGTACCAGTGGGTTGCTGTCGTCGTGCCTTCTTCCGGTGGTGGTTCCGCGCCCTCCTGTCGACACAACGACGGGAAAGGACCGCATTGACCGGCTTCAACGACCAGGTGATCGAGGAATTCAGGCGTAACAAGGGAAAGCTCGGCGGCATGTTCGAGGGGTGGGAGCTGATCCTGCTCACCACCATCGGCGCCAAGAGCGGTAAGCGGCGGACGAATCCGTTGGGGTACCTCGAAATCGACGGCAAGACCGTCGTTGTCGCTTCGAACATGGGGGCGCCGAGGCATCCGGGCTGGTACTACAACCTTCGGCACGACCATCGGGTCACGATCGAGACGGGGACCGAGAGCTACGAGGCGATCGCGGCCGTTCCGCCGCCGGTGGAGCGCGACGCGTTGTTCGCGAAGGTCGTCGCCGAGGATCCGGGATTCGCCGAGTACCAGGCGAAAACGACGCGGGAGCTGCCCGTGGTGATCCTGCACCGGATCGACGACAGGGTGCGGGGGATGGGGGACTTCGTAGTGGAAGTCCACGACTGGCTCCGGGAGGAGCTCAAGACGTTGCGGGCCGGGGTCGACGACATCGTCGCGGGGCGCGCGGATTCGCTCACTATGGAGAAATCCCTGCGGGCGCACTGTGTTTCGTTCTGCGAGGCGCTGACCAAGCATCACACCGGGGAAGACCTGGGTGCGTTTCCCCTGTTGGCGCAACGGTTTCCCGCGCTCGCGCCCGCGTTGACGAAGCTCGGGGAGGATCACGTCGTCGTCGCGGCGTTGCAGAAGCGGATCCGGGACCTCGTCGAGGGTTACGTCCACGGCGAGAGCGATCCGGTCCGGTTGCGTGACGACTTCGACGCGCTCGCGGGCAAGCTCGAAGCACATTTCGCCTACGAGGAGCGAACCGTCGTCGCCGCGCTCAACGTGACGGCTCCGGCGCCGGCCTTCGGCTGATCGGGGTGGACGCCCTGGGGTTTCGGCCCCAGGGCGTGTATCCTCGGGGGTGGCGGCGCTCTCTCAGCGTGACGCCGATCTCAGTGCGAGCCGGGCGGAATTAGCCCCTGGCCTCGCCGCAGACCGCGAACGAGCGGTCCCTTTCGAAAGGTTTCATCGTCAAAACTCACAGCACGGACAGTGCGCTGTTCAGCCACCCGCTCGACCCTCAGGACGAGCGCTACGACCCCGCGACCCCGCAGGGTGACCGATACGTGGATCTTTTTCGCGAACCCTCTTACCCCACACCGGAACCTTCCGCCGACGCCCTTCGTTGACGAAGCGGTCCAACGTTTTGGGTGTCGTGTTGTCCAAGCACGCTCGCGCAGAATTCGTCGCGGGCATTGCCTTTCGTGCGCCGCGTCTTCATCAGGCCATCGACAAGAAACGGCGACATGACCTCAGTTCTAAGACCCCCGGACAGCGAAGAGCGGCAGATACCGCAACCCCTGTTGTCCGGGGAGCAGTCCAACACCGAAAACCTTCTCGTCAAGTTGTTCGCGGTGGTGCCCCTGCTGGCCTTGGCCGCTTCCGTCCCCTTCGCGTGGGGCTGGGGCCTCGGCTGGGTGGACCTCGGCCTGGCCGTCGGGTTCTACTTCCTGACCGGCCTCGGCGTGACCATCGGCTTTCATCGTTACTTCACCCACGGAGCCTTCAAGGCCAACCGCGGCCTGCGGATCGCGCTCGCGGTCACCGGCAGCATGGCGATGCAGGGCCCCGTCATCGGCTGGGTGGCCGATCACCGGCGCCACCACGCCTTCGCCGACCGTGAAGGCGACCCGCACTCCCCGTGGCTGTTCGGCACCGGCCCGGCCGCGCTGGCCCGCGGCTTCTGGCACGCCCACATGGGCTGGCTGTTCGATCGCGAGAAGACCAACGCGCAGCGGTTCGCCCCGGACCTGCTCGCCGACCGTGACATCGCCCGCGTCGATCGCCTGTTCCCGCTGCTCACCGTCGTGACGCTGCTCGCGCCCGCCGTGCTCGGCGGTCTGATCACGATGTCCTGGTGGGGCGCGCTGACCGCGTTCTTCTGGGCGAGCCTCGTCCGCGTCGCCTTGCTGCACCACGTCACCTGGTCGGTGAACTCGCTCTGTCACCTGATCGGCGACCGCCCGTTCGCCGCGCGCGACAAATCCGCCAACTTCTGGCCGCTCGCCATCGCTTCGATGGGCGAGTCCTGGCACAACTCCCACCACGCCGACCCGACCGGCGCCCGGCACGGCGTCCGCCGCGGCCAGCTCGACATCTCCGCGCGGCTGATCTGGCTGTTCGAGAAGGTGGGCTGGGCGACAGACGTCCGTTGGCCGAAGGCCGACAGGCTCGGCCGCAAGCTCAACCCCGGCCACTCCCTGTCACTACGACGGAGCAGCTGAGCCGGTCAGTCCACGATGGCGCCGACCAGCTCCGGCCCGGCTGAGAACGCCGGGTCGTTGTGGTCGGCGCCGGGGACCTCGATCGTCCTGGCACTGGCCGCCCGGGCCACTTCTCGGCTCTGCTCGGCTGGGACGACGGAGTCCGAGGACCCATAGACGACGGTGACCGGGGCTTTCACGCGCGCGACGTTGCCCCGCGTCGGGAACTCGTCCCGCAGCAGCCACCGGACCGGCAGGAACGGGTAGAGCCGCTGTCCGACCGACGCGAGGTCGACGAACGGCGAACGCAACACGAGCGCCGACGGCGGATGCTCGGTGGCCAGTTCGGTGACGACGGCCGAGCCGAGGCTTTCGCCGAAGTACACCAGCGGCACCCCGGCCTCTCGGATCAGGAAGTCCCGTGCGGCGCGGGCGTCCAGCGCGAGCCCCGCTTCGGAGGGGTCACCGGGGTTGCCCCCGTAGCCGCGGTACTCCAGGAGCAGCACCGAGAGCCCGCGTGCGGTCAGTGCGCGGGCCAGCGGCGCGCGGGACGACCTGTTCCCGGCGTTGCCCGGTGCGACGAGCACGGCCGCCTTCGCGCCGGCGACCGGGAAGTACCAGCTCGCGAGGCCCAGTCCGTCCGAGGTGGTGAGCGTGACGTCCCTGCCACCGGGCACGACGTCGGCGGCACCGGTCGGCGGACCTCCCTCGGGGAGGTAGATCAGCTTGCGCTGGAAGGCGAACGCGCCACCGAAGACCACCCCGACGAGGGTGACGGCCACCGCCAGCGCGGTCAACACCTTCTTGCGCATGCCCCCATCATGCTCATCCCGCGTCCGGTTTGCCGTGTTCGGTGATCGCCCCGGTCACCACGGCGACCACGACGCACAACGCGATGACGACCTCGGCCCACAGGAAGGCCGTGTAGTCCAGCAGTGAGCCGATCGGTGGCGAACCCGGGGCGAGATTGCGGAATCCGGCGAGCGCGAACAGCGTCGCCGCCATGAACCCGAACGACGGCCAGACCAGGCCCCGCCGTCGCGCGATCAGATGCCGCGCGCCGAAGAACACCGCGATGGCCAGACCCCACATGGTGATCATCATGAAGAGGGCGAAGACCAGTACGCTGGTGGACCGGCTGAACCGGACGTCGAGGCCGCCTTGGTCGTCTGAGGCGCGATAGTCCTTGACGGAGAAGGAGAACAGACTGTCCACTTTGTCCAGTGTGAACAGCACGGGCGCGGGTTCCCCGTTGTGGGCGGCCGCGAACTCGATCCGCGCCTCGTAGCCGTCGAAGGGATAGTCGGTGACGGCTCCGCCGGTCAGCGCGATCGGGAGATCGAGGCTGGAGATCCGCTGGTGCGCGGGGAAGACGTGGTCGCCGCGGAGGCTGGAGGAGTTCAGCAGCCGCAGCTCGCCGGTCGGCGCGACGCCGTCGTCCTCACCGAACCGGCCGAGCGGGACGACCAGCACGCGCAGCACGGCCTCCCGCGCGGCGGCGTCCACCTTCAGTACGGAGGCGTTGACCTCGATCCGGTCCGGGTCGTGCGAGCCGACCCAGTGCCCGGTGTCGCCCGCGGTCCGGTCCGCGGCGTGCAGCCACAGGCCGAGTCCGGCGGCGATCGCCACGCCCAGCACGGTGGCGACGGCCTTGACCACCGGATTGATCTTTCGCATGGCGGCCATCGTGGCAGCCCGGGGCCGGTTCGGCCGCCGTTGTCATGCTGAGGGGTGATGTCGTCGCTCGTGCCTTACTTGGCGCGAAGCGCGGTGAGGGCCGGGGTGAACATCGTCGTCTTGATCGCGGACAGCGTGCCGCGGTCCTTTCCGGCGAGCGGGCGGACGAGGTCGGCCGCGTACTCCAGCAGCGAGGACTTCTCGGCGACGGCGTCCACGAGTCCCAGGTCCCGCGCGTCCGTGCCGCCGAAGCGCCGTCCGGTGGTCATCGACGCGATGGCGGCCGAGGGGGTGAGCTTGCCCTGGATGAGCCCGGCCATCCCGGGGGTGAACGGGATGTTGATGTCGGCTTCGGGGAAACAGAAGTACCCGCGATCGGCCCGCATCACCCGGAAGTCGTGCGCCATCGCGAACATCGCCCCGGCGCCGAAGGCGTGCCCGTTGATCGCGGCGACCGTGTGCACGCCGAGGGTGAGCACGCGGGCGAGCAGTTCGTGGACGTCGGCGACGTACTGCGCGGCCTGGGCGGGGTTGTTGGTGATCCAGTCGAGGTCGAGGCCGTTCGAGTAGAACTTCCCGGAGCCGACCGTGACCAGTACCGCGGGATCCGGATAGGCGACGACGGTGTCCAGCTGGGAATGCACGGTTTCCAGCCAGGCAGGGGAGAAGCGGTTCTCGTCGTCTCCGAGGTCCAGCAGGAACACCGGCGCGTCGTGACGCAGAGTCGGCATGGTCAGTCCTTTCGTGGGGGTGGGAGCAGGAGTATGGCGTGGACCGCGGCGGCGAGCCGGACCCGGGAGTCTTCGGGGATCGGCTCGCCCGCGGTGAACGCGCGGCGGAACAGGGCCGTCGGCAGATCGACCACACAGGTCGTGAGTACCTCGACGGCTTGTGAGTCACACCTGTCCCAAAGCCTCTCGGCGAGCCCGACCAGGAGCGTGACCAGCCGTTTGTCGAGCGCCAGAAGGCGGCCGGCGAGGTCTTCGGGGACCTGCGGGCCGAGCAGGTGTTCCTTCTTGACGGTGAGGAGCAGGCGGGCCGCGTCCATCCTCCGGACGGCGAACGCGGCCGGCGTGTCCGCCGCGGCCACGACCGCCGATACCGGGTCTTCCGCCTGGGCGGCCCGTTCGGTCTGGAGGTCGAGGAAGTCGCTCGCCGCGCGAAGCCAGACGCGGGCCAGAAGCGCGCCGACCGAGCCGAAAGCGTGGTAGATCGTGCCGTTGGGGACTCCCGCGGCGGCCGCGAGGGACCGGACGGTGACGCCCCGGACGCCGACCTCGACGACGAGGCGCTCGGCTGTGTCGAGCAGCCTGTCCAGGTCGTGCACGCGGGGGCGGGCCATCGGGCGAGAGTAACAGAGCGCTTGCTCTAAAACGGTGCCGGGTGCGCCTTCACGAGGTTGTGACGTGGTTCACGCGCGGTGCTGTCACATCGGTCCGGTGGGCGGGGTCAACCCGGCGAACCACCGAGAACCCGAGGAGAAACCGAAATGACCACCGCTTACGTCATCGTCACCGCCGTCGGAGCGTTCATGGCCGCCTTCTCGGCCGCCTCGATCTTCTTCCGTGCCAAGTGGGTCGTGCAGCCGCTGGCCGACTACGGCGTTCCGCACGGCTGGTGGAACCTGCTCGGCCTCGCCAAGGCCGCGGGCGCGCTCGGCCTGATCGCCGGCCTGTGGGTGCCGGCGATCGGCGTCGCGGCCGGGATCGGCCTGGTGCTCTACTTCGCCGGCGCCGTGATCACCGTGCTCCGCGCGCACTGGCCCTCGCACGTCGCGTTCCCGCTGATGTACCTGGCGCCTGTCGCGGCCTCGCTGGTGCTCGGATTCGCCGCCTGAGGTCAGGAGTCCGGGGTCCACACCGCGAGTTCGGAGCCACCGGGCTCGCGGAAGTGGAATCGGCGCCCACCGGGGAACGAGAACGGCTCCACCGTGACGATCCCGCCCGCGGCCTCGACGGAACCCCTCGCCTGGTCGAGGTCGTCGGTGCGGATCGTCACCAGCGGCGCGGCCGTCTGCTGCGCGGTGTCCTGCTGGAAACCGAACGAGACCACGCCCCCGTTCTGGACGTCGGTGTACTTCGGGCCGTACGGCGTCGCCGTCCAGCCGAAGGCCTTCTCGAAGAACTGGCTCGAGCCCGCCGCCGAGCTCGACGGGAACTCGACGAAGTCGATTTCGTACATGGGCCGGAAGGTACTCCAGCCCACCGACAGAAACTCCTCAGACGCTGCGCAGGACCGAGACCACGACGCCCAGCACGGCCGCGCGATCCCCGTCGATGACGTCGTAGGCGGGGTTGCGCGGTTCGAGGTACACGTGGCCGTCGCGGCGGCGGTACACCTTGACCGTGGCCTCCTCGTCGATCATCGCGGCGACGATCTGGCCCGAGTGCGCCTCCTGCTGCTGCTTCACCACGACGATGTCGCCGTCGCAGATCGCCGCGTCGATCATCGAGTCACCGCGCACGCGCAGCCCGAAGACGTTGCCCCGCCCGGTGAGTTCACGCGGAAGGGTCATCACGTCGTCGACGTGCTCGACGGCCGAGATCGGCGTTCCCGCGGCGATGTCGCCGACGACGGGAACCGGCACGGAGTCCTCTGTGGATTCCCGCGACGTGGTGCCGTGCAGGAAGGCGCGGACGTCGATGGGGCGGGAGATCGAGCTGCTGCGGCGGAGGAAACCCTTCTCCTCCAAGGCCGCCAGATGCTTCGACACCGAGGACGTCGAGCGCAGGCCGACCGCTTCGCCGATCTCACGCGTGCTCGGCGAGTACCCGTGCTCCACCACCCATTCGCGGATGGTCAGCAGAATCTTCTGCTGACGCTCCGGCAGGGAAGCGGCTTCCTCGAACACGTCAAGATCGTGGTAGGCGGTCATCAGCGGAATGGTAGTTCGTGCAGGCCGCCGCGATCGCCGCGGTGTCCCAGTAGAACGGCCGCACCTCGGCGATGCGCCCGTCTTCGACGGTGATCGTCTGCAGGATCGGGAAGTCCAGCTCGCGGCCGGTGGTCCTGGCGCGGACGTGCACGTGGGTCAGGACGACCAGCGGACTGGTCTCGCTCAGGAAGCTCTGCTCCAGCATGTCGAAAACGTCCCAGGTGGCGCCCATCGCGAGGAAGAACCGCTCCATCCCCTCGTGGCCGCGCCAGATTCCGCCGTACGGCAGGCCGTCGGCCTGATGCAGCACCACATCGGGGGAGAAGAACGGCGCGAGCGGCGCGAAGGTCGCCTTGCCGGGACCTCCCGCGGCGAAGTAGCCGGCTTCCGCCGCGTACATGCCTTTGAGTACGGACAGGGCGTCCGTTGTCGATGTCACGACGACCACTGTGGTCCGGCGGGCCCGCGGGCGCTGGCGGATATCCGCCGTGAAGATCGGCCGGATGGCCGTCCCGGCGGGACCGAAAGTCCGATCCCGTGCGCGCTGCGGCGAGGTTGACTCGATCGTATGAACACGAAGATCACGGCGGCGGTACTGGCCGCGGCGACTGCGACGGTCGCCCTGACCGGATGCGGTCTCAAAGAAGGTTTGACCGAGAAGGCGAACGGCCACGTCAAGACGGTCGGCTACCCGAACGGCGTGGAAGGCAAGCGGGACAAGGACGCGCGGGTGCCGGACTGGGTGCCGGACCGGGCGATGTCGATCACGGAGGTCATCCGGACCACGGGATCGGAGCGGATCCTGCGCTTCGTCGGCGGGGAACTGCCTTCGACCTGCGTGCCGGGGCCGGCGGCGACGCAGGCGGCCACGCTCGCCGCCCCGTGGTGGCCGCAGGGGCAGGAGAGCAGGACCGACAAGGTCTGCGGGGAATGGCACGTGCTCGTCCAGGATGGCGACGTCTACGCCTTCAAGCCGGAGACGCTCGTGAACACGAGGTCTTGAGCTACTCCTCGGTCGCGAGCGCGGCGGTGCAGGCGGCGAGATCGTTCAGCAGCCGGTCCTGATGAGCGGCCGAAAACGGTTCGAGCATCCGTTTCTCCACTACGCGCACGGCGATGCTGGCCACGTGGAGCTGCGCGCGTCCGGCGGGGGTGAGCGTGCTCGGCAGAGCGCGGCCCTGGGGCGCGGTCGGTGGCCGGGTGACCAGCCCGCGGTCCTGGAGCCCGCGCAGCACCAGGTTCATCGACTGCCGGGTGACGAACACGGCTCGCGCCAGTTCCGCGTTGGACAGTCCCGGTCGTTGCGAGAGCACTTCGAGGCAGGAGTACTGCGGCACGGTGAGATCGAGAGGGCGCAGAGCGGTGTCCATGGCCGTGCGAAGCGCCGTCGCCGCTCGTTTCAGCATGTATCCGACCGCTCGGTCCAGCGGTCCGACCTGCTCTGCCTGGTCAACCTCTCCTTGATCAGCCTCTCCTTGATCAACTCCGCCTTGACTCATGTCAGCATCATGACATACATTTCGGATGTCAACACACTGACATCGAGGGAGACGACAATGACCGTGACCGGACCCGATTTCCTTTCACTGCAAGTACGCGATCTCGACCGGGCGGCCGAGTTCTACGAGAACCGGCTCGGCCTGCGCAGGCTGCCCGTCGCGCCGCCTCACGCGGTGGTGTTCGGCACCGGGACGATCCCGTTCGCGGTGCGGGAACCCGTGCCGGGGATGGATCTGGACGCCGTGTCCCCGGGGCCGGGATCAGGGGTGGCGCTGTGGCTTCACGCCGACGACGCGCAGCCGCTGCACGACCGGCTGGCCGCGGCGGGCACCCCCATCGTCACGGAGCCGTTCGACGGGCCGTTCGGCCGTACGTTCGCCTTCTCGGACCCGGACGGTTACGTCATCACGATCCACGACAAGGCCTGACCGCGCCTGCCCGAGCAGCGCGAGGCCCTGCTCACCGTGGATCCCGGCTGGACACGGGACGCGGTCGGGTTCTTCGGCTGACAGGGCGTGCCAGGCCGGTGCCAGCGTCGTGTGCGCGGCCTGACAGCGGTCCGCGACAGTCTCTGGAATGTCATTCCAGTCGCGAACTCGAGGAGTCATCATGCGCACACCGGTCACGATCATCGGAGCCGGACTCGGCGGCCTCACGCTGGCCCGCGTCCTGCACGTCCACGGAATCCCCGCTGAGGTCTACGAAGCGGAAGCGTCCCCCACCGCGCGCTTGCAGGGCGGGATGCTCGACATCCACGACTACAACGGGCAACTCGCCCTCGAGGCGGCGGGCCTGATGGACGAGTTCCAGGGCATCGTCCTGGAGGGCCGTCAGGCATTGCGGGTCCTCGCCATCGACGGGACCGTCCTGTTCGAGAAGGAGGACGACGGCACGGGCGGCCGTCCCGAGGCGCAGCGCGGCGATCTGCGGCGGATGCTGATCGATTCGCTCCCCGAAGGCACCGTCCGGTGGGGGTACAAGGCCGTCGGCGCCCGGACGCTCGAAGACGGGCGCCACGAGGTGACGTTCGACGACGGCCGCACCGTCGTCGCCGAGCTCCTGGTCGGCGCCGACGGCGCTTGGTCACGTATCCGGCCGCTGCTCACGGACGCCACCCCCGAGTACGCCGGCACGTCGATCGTCGAGACCTATCTGTACGACGCCGACACCCGGCACCCCGGCGTGGCGAAAACGGTCGGCGGCGGGTCGATGTTCGGGAACGGGGGAGACCAGGGGTTGAGCATCAACGCCCATCGGGAAACGGGCGACACCCTGCACGCCTACGTGGAACTCGGCAAACCGCTGGACTGGTTCGACACCGTCGACTTCGCCGACGCCGAGGCCGCCAAGGCGCGGATCGCGGCGGAGTTCGACGACTGGGCGCCGGAACTCACCACGCTGATCACCGACAGCGACATCCCGCCGATCCATCGTCCCGCCTACACCCTGCCGTTCGGGCTGCGGTGGGATCGCGTTCCGGGGGTGACCCTGCTCGGCGACGCCGCGCATCTCGCGCTGGCGAACGGCGAAGGCGCCAACCTGGCGATGCTCGACGGTGCCGAGCTCGGCAAGGCCCTCGCCGCGCGTCCCGGCGACGTCGAGGCCGCGCTCGCCGAGTACGAACAGGCCATGTTCGTCCGCGGCGAGACACCCCTCGACGAGGACTTCCTGCTCGAAAGCATCTTCGGTGACGAAGTCCCCGAGCAGTTGCTCTCCCTGTTCGAGGCCGCGCAGCGGAAGTCCTAGGCGGTCACACCGTTCCCGTCACGATGAGCACCAGGATCGCGGTGAGCAGGGCCAGCGTGGCGGACGAGAGGATTCGCACGATGGTGTCCTTTGTGGATGATCAGTCGCCCGCTCGTTCTTCCAGCCGGTCGAGGCGATCGAGGACGGGACGCAGTTCCTGGCGGACCGCGGCGGTGATCATGGCCGCCGCGTCCGCGGGTGCCTTGGCGCTCGTCTGGGCGCGGAGGTGGGTGTAGCCGGTGAGCGCGGCCACGACCGTCCGGCGCGCGGTGCGCAGGTCGACGCCCGACTCCCGCAGGGCGTGCGCGGCCGTGCCGTCGGGCTCGCTGACGAGGCCGAGCAGGAGGTGTTCGCAGCCGACGTAGTTGTGCCCCAGCGCGAGAGCCTCGGTCACGGCCAGCTCCAGCGCGTTGGCCGCGGGGCCGCTGAACCGTGTCGCCGGCGCGGCTTCGGCGGCCTCCGGCGTCGCGGAGGCGGCGGCCAGCGCCCGTGCCACGTGCGCGGGATCGATCTCCATCGCGCGCAGCACGTGGAGGGCGAGATTGGTCCCCTCGGTGAGCATTCCGTGCAGCAGGTGTTCCGTGCCGACGTCGGCCGCGCCGCTCGCCCGGGCCTGCTCGATCGCGAGTTTGAGCACGGTGCGCGTGCGTTCGGTGAACTGCGAGAGCTGCGCCGTCGGGTCTTCGGTCTCCAGGTCGCCCAGCACGGTCGCCCGGATCGCCGTCACACGCCGGACCGACTGCTCCAGCGCCCGCTGGCAGATCGCCGAGACCGGCACCCCGGCCGCCTTGACCCCTTCGGCCAGCTCGTCGGGCAGATACACGTTGATCTTCGGCATCGCGGCCGCCCCTCCCGGTTGCTTGTAACCCCATTTATAACCCTACTTGGGGTTAGGGGTCAACTACGTGAAGGCCACCTTCATTGCGTCTGGTGCCCGTGGCCGCGGCAAAGTCGGCTATCCACACGTGCCAGGTTTCGAAGGTTTTCCAGCGGGCTGGTTGTCGCATGGTGGGGTGCGACTATCCACAAGGGGCCGCAGGAAGGGTCCTGATGTCCGATTCAGGCGCTTTGCGCGATTTAGTGCGGGGGTCGTGAGTGATAAGAAGTGTTAGAACGACACTTACCACTCACGACCTCCCCGCAAACCGCCCAAATCAGGCAAAGATGCGCCGGAAGTGTCCTTCACGTACTTCTGCGGGCGATCAGGCTGCCGGGCGGCCCGCTCCGGCGTAGTCGTCGCCCTGCTTCCGGTAGGTGTGCACCTGCACCGCCTGTCCGGTCTGCGGGGCGTCGATCATCTGCTGGTTCCCGATGTAGAGCCCGACGTGGTGGATCTTCGTGTTCGGCTCGCCGTAGAAGATCAGGTCGCCGAGCTGGGGATCGTTCACCTTGCTCACGCTGTGGTACTGGGTGTGGGCGGTGCGCATGAGCTTGACGCCGGCGCTGGCGTACGCGGCCGTCGTCAGGCCGGAGCAGTCGAAGCCGGGGTCGCCGCCGCCGGTGCCGTTGCCGCCCCAGACGTAGGGCAGCCCGATCTTGTCGATGGCGAAGTTGACCGCGCTCAGCGCCGCCGTGTTCGGCGGTTGCGGGCTCTGGCCGACGGTGCCGTAGACGTTCACCGTCGCGAGCGTGCGGTGCATCAGCAGCGGCGCGGGCTGCAGCGTGCTCACCGCGTTCCACCACGTCTGGCCCTGGCCGAGGTCGCGGCCGTTCGCGCACAGAGCACGTCCGGCGGTGAGCGTGGCGTCGTCGATGTTCTGCGGATCCGGCTTGGCGCCGCTCGCCGAAGCCTGGAACTGGCCCCAGACCGACGGCGCCAGTTGCAGCGGTCCGCTCGCGTTCGGGGTGGACACGACCTTGTTGTAGAAGTCGCGGACCTCGACCGTGCCGAGCGGAACGGTCATCACCCCGGCGTCGTTGAGGCTCGACCCCTTGGCGCGGCCGTGGTCGGAGCCGATCTTCCCGAGTGCCGCGAGAGTCACCCAGGACAGGCGGCAGCCCGGCGTGTCCTTGCTCAGTGTCACGGTGGTCTTCGCGTAGCCGGTCATCGCGCGCAACGGGATGTCGAGCCAGCCGCTGGTCTTCGACACCCAGGCGTCGAACTCCTTGCCCATCTGCTGCGGGACCTTCGGCTGTTCCTTCGGCATCTCCGCGGGCGCGGACGACGACGTCGGCGGCGCGGGGACGACCGAGGACTGGACGGCGGCGGCTTCCGGCTTCGGCTCGTCCTTCGGCGCGAAGGTGATGGCGGCGACCAGGGCGGCGCCCGCGACGACGACCGCGGCGATGATCACCGGAAGTCTGCGGCGGCGGGAGGTTTCCTGTTCCATCACAGACCCCCGACGATGCGGCTGAGCACGAACTCGCGGAAGGCGTCGACGTCGGTGGTCAGCGCGACGTCGATGGTGCGGCCCGGCACGGCCTGCGGATCGGTGCTCCGCAGCCTTCGCCGGTCCACCAGTGTCGCGCCGCGCGCGGGGCCGAAGCCGCACTCGACGTCCACGGGGTACGACTCGGTGCCGAGGATGCCCGGCCGGATCGCCTCGGCCACCGCGACCGCGTCGTGCATGACCATCCCGGGGAAACCGAGGACGGGGGTGTAGTGCTCGACGTACGTGGGCGTGAGCGCTTCGAGTGCCGCGCCGAGCGGGCCGGACGCGGCGAGCTTGCCGAGCCAGGCCGTGTCGACCGAGCACTGGTGTGTGAGGTCCAGCGGGACCAGCACCGTCGGGATGTCCCCGTCGACCAGTACCCGGCGGGCGGCCTCGGGATCGCTCCAGATGTTGAATTCGGCGGCCGTGGTGGAGTTCCCCTTGGCCACTCCGCCGCCCATGATGACGATCCGGCCGATCTTCTCGCGGATCTGCGGATGGGCCGCCAGCAGCAGCGCGATGTTCGTGAGCGGGCCGATCGGGGCGATGGTCACCGGCTCGTCGGCGGCTTCCAGCAGATCCACCAGCAGGCGGACGGCACCGCGTTCGTCGAGCGCGCGCTTCGCCTCCGGCAAAGTGCCCGCGTGCCCGGAAAGACCGTCCTGGCCATGGACGAAACCGGCGGGTTTGGCGTTGTCGTACACCAGCGGCCGCTCCGCGCCGGCGGCGACGGGGACGTCCTCGCGGCCGAAAAGCTGCAACAGGTTGCGGGCGTTGGCGGTGGTGTGACTCAACGGCACGTTGCCGAACACCGTGGTCACGCCCAGCAGGTCGACGTCCTCGGCTTGCGTGGCCAAGGCCAGCGCGAAGGCGTCGTCGACCCCCGGGTCCGTGTCGATGATCAGCTTGGTGCCCATACGCGTGCTCCCCTTTGCGGTCGGCGGCCTGATCACAGGTTACGGTCACCGGTATGACGTCCATGTGGGGTGCGCCCGCGTTGTCCCGGCTCCGCGCCTGGGGCCAGGCCCGTCGTGATCCGCGTCAGGCGAAGTTCCTGACCAAGGATTCGCTGCGCTGGGTGCTGCGAAACCGCGCGTACACGCCTTGGTACCTGGTCCGGTACTGGCGGCTGATGAAGTTCCGCGTCGCGAATCCGCACATCATCCTGCGCGGCATGGTGTTCCTCGGCAAGGACGTCGAGATCCACTGCCGTCCCGGCTACGGGCGGCTGGAGATCGGCCGCTGGGTGCACATCGGCGACGGCAACGCGATCCGCTGCCACGAGGGTTCGCTGCGCATCGGCGACAAGGCGGTTTTCGGGCGCCAGAACGTCCTCAACGGCTATCTCGACATCGAACTCGGCGCGGCCACACTCGTCGCGGACTGGGTGTACATCTGCGACTTCGACCATGTCACCACCGACATCACCGTCCCGATCAAGGATCAGGGCATCGTGAAGTCGCCGGTGCGGATCGGGCCGGACACCTGGATCGGCACCAAGGTCTCCGTGCTCAAGGGCACGCGGGTCGGCCGCGGCTGCGTCCTCGGCGCGCACGCGGTGGTGCGGGGCGACATCCCGGACTACTCGATCGCCGTCGGCTCGCCCGCCCGCGTGGTGCGGAACCGGCAGGACGACTACGCCGCCGACGCCGCGCGTCGCGAGGCTGTCGCGGACATGGCACGCAAGGCGAACAAGGCGCTCCAGAAGACCCTGGGCGTCGACAACTAGCCGCGCAGCTGCTCGCGGACCTCCATCAGCGCGAAGCCCAGGAGGTTCTGCCCGCGCCAGTAGTCGGGGCGCGTGGCGTTCTTGTCGTCACGGGCGACGCCGCTGCCCCAGACGAGGTCCATCTTCGACGCCTCGACGATCACCTTGTCGCCCGTGCTCAGCAGGAACTCGCTCAGTTCGGCGTGCTGGCGGAACTTCTCCAGGTTCCCGTCGACGACGATGTCGAAGCGGTGCCGCTCCCACTTGTCCCCGTCGAAGCCGGAGACTTCGCGGCCGAGGATCTTGGCGGTTTTGGGGTCCGGCGCCTGACGGATGTTCTCCGCGGCCTCGTAATCGCCGAACAGTTCGGCCTTGCTCGCCATCATGTAGTGCTCGGCCGTCGGGTACCGCTCGCCGCCCGCGACGAACGGCGCCAGCCACCACTGGCTCAGGCAGGCCGCGTTGATCCGGCCGCTCTTGAGCGGGGTGTGGCCGTAGAAGAGCTGGTACTCGGGCTCCGCGCCACTGTGGACCAGCTCGCGCAACGCATCGAGACTCCGGACTCCGTCGACCTTGCTCACCATGGCGACCAGTGGACCACAGGCCACCGACATCCCGCGCACCCACTGGACCACTCTCCGACGTGGCCCGAGGTGGTAGGTACATTCAGCATTCGTGCAAGGGATCGAAACGGTGAGCGCCCGAACGGTCGAAGAGGCCGCGAAACGACTGGCCGGGGTGGTGACCCGCACGCCGCTGGAACCGAACGAGCGGCTCTCGGCACGGGTCGACGCCCGGGTCTGGCTCAAACGCGAAGACCTCCAGACCGTGCGCTCGTACAAGATCCGCGGTGCCTACAACTTCATCGTCCAGCTCGACGCGGCGCACCGGGAACGCGGCGTCGTCTGCGCGAGCGCGGGCAACCACGCGCAGGGTGTCGCGTACGCGTGCCGCCGTCTCGGCGCGACAGGCCGTGTCTACGTGCCCGGCACGACTCCCCGGCAGAAGCGCGAGCGGATCGCGACGCTGGGCGGTTCGCACATCGAGGTCATCGTCGTCGGCGAGACCTACGAAGACGCCTTCACCGCCGCGAAGCAGGACGCGGAGAGCACCGGCGCGACACTGGTCCCCGCTTTCGACGCGCCGGAGACGGTCGCCGGTCAGGGCACGGTCGCGATGGAGGTCGTCGCGCAGCTCGGGTTCATCCCGGACGTCATGGTGGTGCCGGTCGGCGGTGGCGGCCTGCTCGCGGGGATCGCCGCGTGGGCCGCGGAGCGGGCGCCGGAGATGCGGATCGTCGGGGTCGAACCGGCGGGCGCGACCTGTATGGCCGCCGCGCTCGCGGCGGGCGAGCCGGTGCGGCTCGAAGGCGTCGACACGTTCGTCGACGGTGCGGCGGTCGCGCTGGCCGGATCGGTGACGTATCCGCTGGTCCGCGACGGCGGCGTCGAACTCACGGACGTCGCCGAGGGCGCGGTGTGCACGGAAATGCTCGCGATGTACCAGTCCGACGGCGTGATCGCCGAACCCGCGGGCGCGCTCGCGGCCGCATCGCTGGGCTCGACGGTGAAGATCGATCCCGGCCAGATCGTGGTGTGCGTCGTGTCCGGCGGCAACAACGACGTCAGCCGCTACGGCGAAGTGCTCGAACGGTCGCTGATCCACGAAGGACTGAAGCACTACTTCCTGGTGGGATTCCCGCAGGAGCCCGGTGCGCTGAGGCGGTTCCTCGACGAGGTCCTCGGGCCGGACGACGACATCACGCGGTTCGAGTACGTGAAGCGCAACAGCCGCGAGACCGGGCCGGCGCTGATCGGCATCGAACTCGCGCGGGCCGGTGACCTGGAGGGCCTGCTGCACCGGCTGGACGTGAGCCCGCTACAGGTGGAGCGCGTCGAACCCGGCAGCCCGCTCTTCCACTTCTTGGTCTGACGCCCGCGTTTCGTCCTCTAGTTGCGGTCCATGCGCGTGCAACTGCCGCAACTAGAGGACGAATCGCGGCTAGCGGAAGGCGGCGAGGTGGGTTCGGGCCCAGGCGGCGAACGGCCGCGGCTCCCGTCCGGTGAGGTCCTGGACGGCACCCGTGACCTCGGAGTCGTCGAACTCGCCCTCGGCGAAGAAGCGGAAGAAGGCGTCGACGTACTTTTCCGGCATCTCCGCGCTCATCGTCACGCGGGCTTCGGCGTTCGACAGCGGCTCCAGCCGCAGGTCGCGGCCCAGCAGCTCGCCCAGCACCCGCAGCCTGTCGGCGGGCAGGAGCGAGCCGGGACCGGTGATGGCGTACGCCCGCCCCTCGTGCCCCGGCGTGGTCAGGGACTCCGCGGCTACGGCGGCGATGTCGTGCGGATCGATCGTCGCCACCGGCACGTTCGCGAACGGCTCGCGGACGACGTCACCCGCCCGGAGCTGCGCGGCCCACTGCAGTGTGTTCGACATGAACCCGCTCGGCCGCAGGAAGGTCCACGCCAGCTCCGACGCGCGCACCGCCGCCTCGGCCGCCATGTGCGTCCCGGCCACGGCGTTGTCCGCGTGCCCGCCGGCGACCGAACGCGACGACAGCAGGGTGACCTGCTCGACGCCCGCGTCCCGCATCACCTCGAGCGCGCCCGCCATGTCGTCGTAGCCGCCGAGCAGGAACACCGCCCGGACACCGTCCAGCGCGGGCTTCAGGCTCGCCGGTTCGTTGAGATCGCCCGGCACGCCTTCGGCCCCGTCCGGCAGCGGGCGCGGCGTGCGGACCAGCGCCCGGACGGGATGCCCGCCGCGCGCCAGGATTGTGGTCAGTTCCGTGCCGACGTTCCCGCCTGCTCCGGTCACCAAGATCATGAAGTTCTCCCCAGTGCGGTGGCCGCCGTCACAGGCGACGGCCGTCGTCGGCAACCCTGCCAGGGAGATCAAGACGGCTCAAGGCGCCTTGGGTACCGCCGGGTACGGGACGAAGGTGCTGGTGTTCTCGTCGACGGTCAGCTGCTTGCCGATCGTCGGGAACGCGCGCTGCGAGCAGGCCGGGCGTTCGCAGACTTTGCAACCCATGCCGATCGGGGTGGCCGCGTCACGGTCGTCGAGATCGAGCCCGGTCGAATAGATCAGCCGTTTCGCGTGCCGTAGTTCGCAGCCGAGCCCGACGGTGAACGTCTTGCCGGGGCTGCCGTAGCCGCCGATGTTGCGGGACACCGTCCGCGCGATCCAGAAGTAGCTCTTGCCGTCGGGAAGGGTCGCGATCTGGGTGAGGATCTTGCCCGGCTGGGTGAACGCCTCGTAGATGTTCCACAGTGGACAGGCACCGCCGACCCGGGAGAAGTGGAAACCGGCCGCGGACTGGCGTTTCGACATGTTCCCCGCCCGGTCGACGCGCACGAACGAGAACGGCACGCCGCGGTTCTTCGGCCGCTGCAACGTCGAGAGCCGGTGGCAGACCGTCTCGAAGCCGACGCCGAAGTGGTCGCACAGCCGCTCGATGTCGTAACGGAAGCGTTCCGCGGTGGAGAGGAACGGTCCATAGGGGAGGATCAGGGCGCCCGCGAAGTAGTTCGCCAGCCCGACCCTCGCCAGCGAACGCGCGGCGGGACCGGAGAAGGCCCACGAGTCGGCGAGCTCGGTGATCAGGTCGTCGTAGTCGAGCAGGGCGATCTGCGAAGCCATCCGGAACGCCTGCTGCCCGACGCGCAGGCTAGGCGCCAGCCGCAGCACTCGCGGCCCCGGTTCGTACCGGTGCTGCTCACCGTTGGCCTCGTCGATGCCCTCGTTCGTGACATCGACGCCGTAGCGCTGGATCAGCGTCTCCTTCAGCGCCGCGAGCACCCGGCCGCGCTGCAGCGGGATGTCGTGCGCCATCCGTTCGGCGCGTTCGTCCAGCTCGGCGACGTAGTTTTCCCGCTCGTAGAAGAAGTCCCGGACCTCTTCGTGCGGCAGCGACCCGGCCGCGCTGCCGTGCATGCCCAGCCCGTTCTCCGTGGTCAGCGCGGCGGTGTTCTCGACCGAGTTGCGGTAGCTGCGATGCAGTTTGACCAGTGCTTGCGCGATCGTCGGCAGGTTCGTGGCGAGGTCGTTCAGCTCGCTGTTCGTGACGTCGATGCCGAGCACCTCGTCGAGCAGCGCCTCCTTCACGTCCGCCACCAGCCGTGCGGTGTCGTTGTTCGCGAAGAACTCGGTGTCCACTCCGAACGCTTGAGTGATGCGAAGGAGTACCGGGACGGTCAACGGACGCGAGTTGTGCTCGATCTGGTTGAGGTAACTGGGTGAGATCTCCAGCACACGAGCGAGATCCGCCTGGCTCATCGACCGGCTTTCGCGCAGATGCCGAAGCTTCGCTCCGGCGAAGGTTTTGTCCACGCTGGCCTCTCTGTCCGCAAGGTTTCCGGGCCTGAACGATTCAGTTAACGGTCAAGCCCGTGGATTTTCGCTCAGCTTGCGAACCTGCGATTCGCAACCTTTGCAAGATGCTACGGAAGCTTCGCAGAAATTGGCAAATTGGAGGCCTGGATCGGATTTCCCCTGTCATGTCAGGGTCGGATCAGGAAAGGCGATCACTCGCAAACTTCGCAACACCGGGAGAATCCGATGACTGAGCACGCGCAGCAGCTCGAGAAGGCGGCGGCCGAACTGACCAAGCAGTGGGAGACCGACCCCCGCTGGGCGGGAGTGAAGCGGTCGTACTCTGCCGCTGACGTGGTCAAGCTGCGCGGCAGCGTGGTCGAGGAGCACACGCTCGCCCGCCGCGGTGCCGAGAAGCTTTGGGACCTCCTGCACACCGAGGACTACGTCCACTCGCTGGGCGCGCTGACCGGCAACCAGGCGGTGCAGCAGGTCCGCGCCGGCCTCAAGGCCATCTACCTGTCCGGCTGGCAGGTCGCCGCCGACGCCAACCTCTCCGGCCAGACCTACCCGGACCAGAGCCTCTACCCGGCCAACTCGGTGCCCGCCGTCGTCCGCCGCATCAACAACGCGCTGGGCCGCGCCGACCAGATCAACTGGGCCGAGGGCAACACCGACACCGACTGGTTCGCCCCGATCGTCGCCGACGCCGAGGCCGGTTTCGGTGGCCCGCTCAACGCCTTCGAGCTGATGAAGGGCATGATCGCCGCCGGTGCCGCGGGTGTGCACTGGGAGGACCAGCTCGCGTCCGAGAAGAAGTGCGGCCACCTCGGCGGCAAGGTGCTGATCCCGACCAAGCAGCACGAGCGCACGCTGAACGCCGCCCGTCTCGCCGCGGACGTGCTGAACGTGCCGTCGCTGATCGTCGCCCGCACCGACGCCCAGGCCGCGACGCTGATCACCAGCGACGTCGACGAGCGTGACCGCAAGTACGTCACCGGCGAGCGCACCGCCGAGGGCTTCTACAACGTCACCAACGGCATCGACCCCTGTATCGACCGCGGTCTGGCCTACGCCGAGTACGCCGACCTGCTGTGGATGGAGACCTCCAAGCCGGACCTCGAGGTCGCCCGCCAGTTCGCCGAGGCGATCAAGGCGAAGTACCCGGACCAGATGCTGGCCTACAACTGCTCGCCGTCGTTCAACTGGAAGAAGCACCTGGACGACGCGACGATCGCGAAGTTCCAGCGCGAGCTCGGCCACATGGGCTACAAGTTCCAGTTCATCACCCTGGCCGGCTTCCACGCCCTGAACTACTCGATGTTCGACCTGGCGCACGGTTACGCCCGCGAGGGCATGACCGCCTACGTCGACCTGCAGGAGCGCGAGTTCGCTTCGGAGGACCGCGGTTACACCGCCACGAAGCACCAGCGCGAGGTCGGCACCGGCTGGTTCGACAACGTCGCGACAGCGCTTAACCCGACCAGCTCCACGACCGCGCTCGCCGGCTCCACCGAGGCCGAGCAGTTCTGATCCCTCGCAAGTAGGTGCCAGGTGGCGGTCTTTCGACCCCGGGAGACCGCCACCCGGCCCCTTCCTTCCCCCTTCTATCTCTCTTTCGCGAAGCCAGCGGAGGCACACCATGGTTGAGAAGCTGAACTACCGGATCGACGTCTGCGGACCCGCCGGAGCCCGGTTCGACGAGATCCTCACCCCGGCCGCGCTGGACTTCGTGGCCAAGCTCGACAACGCGTTCGCCGGTCGTCGCCGCGAGCTGCTCGACGCGCGCCGCTTGCGCCGCGAAGAGCTGCAGTCCGGCGAGAAGCCGCTGGGCTTCCTGCCCGAGACGCGTTCGATCCGCGAAGACAGCAGCTGGTCGGTCGCCCCGGCCGCGCCCGGTCTCGAAGACCGCCGCGTCGAGATCACCGGACCGACCGACCGCAAGATGACGGTCAACGCGCTCAACTCCGGCGCCAAGGTCTGGCTCGCCGACTTCGAGGACGCGACCTCGCCGACCTGGCACAACGTCATCGACGGCCAGCTCAACCTGTTCGACGCGATCCGCCGCAACATCGACTTCACCACCGAGGCGGGCAAGCGCTACACGATCGGCGACGAGCCCGCGACGATCGTCGCCCGCCCGCGCGGCTGGCACCTGGTGGAGAAGCACATCCGCATCGACGGCCGCCCGGTTTCGGCGAGCCTGGTCGACTTCGGTCTCTACTTCTTCCACAACGCGCGCCAGCTGCTGGCCCGCGGCAGCGGCCCGTACTTCTACCTGCCGAAGCTCGAAAACCACCTCGAAGCGCGGCTGTGGAACGACGTCTTCCTGCTGGCGCAACGGGAACTCGGCATCCCGCGCGGCACCATCCGGGCGACCGTGCTGATCGAGACGATCACCGCCGCGTTCGAGATGGAGGAGATCCTCTACGAACTGCGCGAGCACGTCGCCGGGCTCAACGCCGGCCGCTGGGACTACATCTTCAGCGTCATCAAGAACTTCTCCTCGCACGGCGCGGACTTCGTGCTCCCGGACCGCGCGCAGGTCACGATGACCGTCCCGTTCATGCGGGCCTACACCGAACTGCTGGTGAGCACCTGCCACCAGCGCGGGGCGCACGCCATCGGCGGGATGGCCGCGTTCATCCCGAGCAAGGACCCGGAGATCAACGCGACCGCGCTGGACAAGGTCCGCCAGGACAAGGAACGCGAGGCGAACGACGGCTTCGACGGCTCGTGGGTCGCGCACCCCGGCCTCGTCCCGGTCTGCCGCGAGGTGTTCGACGGCGTCCTCGGCGGCTGGCCCAACCAGCTCGGCAAGCTCCGTGAGGACGTCGTCGTCACCGCCGAGGACCTGCTCGACGTCGCCAGCGCCGGTGGCGAGGTCACCGAAGCCGGTGTCCGCGCCAACATCAACGTCGCGCTGCGCTACATCGACGCCTGGCTGCGCGGGACCGGCGCGGCGGCGATCCACAACCTGATGGAGGACGCCGCCACCGCCGAGATCGCCCGTTGCCAGATCTGGCAGTGGATCCGCAACGGCACCAAGCTCGAAGACGGCACCGCGCTCACCCACGAGCTCACCGTGTCCTATTTGGACGAAGAGCTGGCGTCGGTGCGATCCGAACTGGGCGAGGGCAACCGTCTCGGCGACGCCTACGAGATCTTCACCGAGACCGCACTGGGCGAGAAGCTGCCGAGCTTCCTGACGACCGGTGCGTACGCGCGGTACCTGACCACGCACTGACACGAGGCTCCGGCCGCCCCTACCTGACGCGGGGCGGCCGGGTTCCACACCGGTTTGGGACGGTGTGGCCCAACGGGTCCGGTGGCGGAGGCTCCCCGCCGCCGGACCCGATTCACGCGCGCGCTCCTTCCGGTAGCGCTGTCGGGCGCGCGTTGTCGCGGAGGCCCCGCTCACCACCACACCCCGGTGGGCGGGGCCTTCGCGTTCCGCCGACGGCGAAAGTGGCGGCGGGAAGGGCGCGGGCCCGGTCATCATCACGGGTATGACGATCCTCAAGTTCAGCGGCGAGGTCGCCGAGTTCTATCAGCGCTACCGCCGTGGCTATCCGGCCGGAGTCCTGGACGCGCTGGTGGCGGAATTCGGGCTCGCCGCCGATGACGCGGCACTGGATCTCGGCTGCGGCACGGGTCAGCTGACCTTGCCGCTCGCCGGCCGGACGCGCGTGGCCGTCGGCATGGATCCCGAGCCGGACATGCTCGCCCAGGCCAGGAAAGCGGCCGCGGGGATCGCCAACGTGACTTGGCTCGTCGGCGCCGACAGTGACGTTCCGGCCGTGGAAGCCTTGCTGGGCAAGGAGAAACTCGGCGTGGTCACCATCGGGCAGGCGCTGCACTGGATGGACCGCGAAACGCTGTTCCCCGCCCTCCATTCCCTGGTCCGGCCCGGCGGCGGGATCGCCGTGATCACGAACGGCGCGCCGATGTGGCTGCACGACAGCCCGTGGTCGAGGGCGTTGCGCGAGTATCTGTCCGGTTGGCTGGGACAGCCGCTCGTGCGCACCTGCGGGGCCGATCAGGAGGAACAGGACCGCTATCGGGCGAGCCTGGAAGCGGCCGGGTTCACCGCGGGAGAGACGGTCGTCGAGTACGAGGACGAGATCGACCTGGAATTCGTCATCGGCGCGGTCTACTCCGCGACCCCGGAGGACAGGCTGCCGAAGCCGGACGAACGAGCCGGGTTCGAGGAGCGGCTCAGCGCGGCGATCTCCCCGCACGCGCCGTTCGTGGAGCCGGTCCAGGTGAGGATCTTGACCGGCAGAAAGGGATGAACCGGTCACGGAACGCGATTAGGTAGCGGTACCTAGTGATACCCCCGTTGTTTCCGCGGCGGGTCGCGCGGATGCTCGGCGCCGGGTGGGAAATCCGCCCGGATCTCCGAGGAGTCACCATGAAGAAGCAGTTGAGAAGGGTCTTGGCGACAGCTTTCGCCGTCCTCGCGGTCGCCCTCGCCGTACCGGCCGTGTCGGCTTCGGTGACGGTCTCGGCGCAGCCGGACTGTGTCCGCCCCTGTCACTTCTGATCTTCGTCACCTAGAGCAGTCCCGGGGGTCGCGCCCCTCGCGACCCGCGACGCTCGTGGAGGGGGGTCCGGGTCCCCCGACGGCCCGGATTCCCTCCGCCCCGCATCACGGCTCGAACGCGTTGCCCGTCGCGATCTTCGGGCGGCCCAGTTCCACCGGCTCCCCGACGCGAGTCCGCCGGTAGACCGCGGCGGTCGCCTCGGCGATCCGGCCCCAGTCGAAGTCCGCGGCCAAGCGCGACTGCGCGGTCAGCGCCCGTCGCGCGGCGGCGACCTCGTCGTCCAGCACCGCTTCGACGGCGTCTCCGAGCGCGTCGACGTCGCCGGGGCTGAACGCCAGGCCGGTCTCGCCGTCGACGACGACCTCGCCGAGCCCGCCGGCGGTGGACGCCACGAGCGGCGCCTTCGCGGCGGCGGCTTCCAGCGCGACGATCCCGAACGGTTCGTACCGGCTGGGCAGCACGACGGCGTCGGCCGCGGCCAGCACGGCGCGCAGTTCACGGTCGGACAGGTGCCCGACGAAGTCCACCGCGCGGCGGACGCGCAGCTTGCGCGCCTGCTCGACCAGTTCCTCCAGATGCCTGCCCTTGCCCGCGACGACCAGCCTGGTCCCCGGTTTGGCGCGGCGGATCCGGGGGAGCGCGGCGAGCAGGTCCTGTACGCCCTTCTCCCATTCCAGCCGTCCGAAGTAGAGCAGCAGCGGCGCGCCGGAGGGGCTGTAGACCTCCCGCGCGTGCGCGACCTCCTCCGCGGGCACCTGCCAGGTGCGTTCTTCGATGCCGTTGTGGATCACGGTGACCGCGTCGCCGTCGACCTCGAACAGCTGCGACACCTCGCGGCGCATGGCCTGCGAACAGGTGATGAGCGCGTCCGAGCGGTTCGCGAGCCACCATTCGACCGAGTGAACCTGCTGGTTGAGCGGATGCGAGAGCCAGCCGGAGTGCCGTCCGGCCTCGGTGGCGTGGATCGTGCCGACCAGCGGGACCCGCGCGGCCTCGGCGATCGCGATCGCGGGGTGGGTGACCAGCCAGTCGTGCGCGTGCACGACGTCCGGCTGCCAGCCGCGCAGCAGGTCGGTCGCGGCGCGGACCATCGCGTGCCCCATGGCCAGCGTCCACGCGACGAGGTCCCGTTCGAAGGTCACGTGCATCGGATCCTCGGCGACCCGGATGATCCGCACGCCCTCGACCACGCGATCGGTCCTCGGGTGGGTCTCGGCGTCGGTGCCCGCCGTGTGACGGCACAGGACGACCACGTCGTGCCCCTGCCGGACGAGATGCCTGGCCAGGGCGTGGACGTGCCGTGCGAGTCCGCCGACGACCACGGGTGGGTACTCCCACGACAACATCAGCACGCGCATGGGTGGAGGTTACTCGTGAGTCGGTCTGCGCCGCCGGGGCGATCGCCCCCGGCGGCATCACCGCCCGCGACCGTGCTGTCATCGAGGCGGGTCAGTCCGGCCGGGCTTCCACCGGACCGCCCGAGTCACGGACCCGGACGGGCACCCCGAGCAGCTGAGAAGGCAGCTGCCCGGGGTCGTGACCGGGGGTCACCCACACGTCGATCGTGGGTGCCCCCTCGGCCTCGCCCTGTCCGACCCCCACCACCCCGGGGACGTCGTCGAGCCAGCGTGACGCGGTGATCAGCGCGGCGTCGACGGTGTCGGCACTGTCGTCGTCGGCCACTACGGGTGCACCCGGATGCCGAGCGAGGCCTCGACCAGCGTGATCCGGTTGATCACGGTGACCACGGGCGAACCCGCGAACAGCAGGCCGACGGCGTTTTCGCTCAGATCCGCCACGAGACTGCCCGAGTCGCCACCGGCCGACATGTCGGTGGTGAGCAACTGCTGCGCGAACCGGGCCACCCGGCCGCCGCCGTAGTTGACGTCCACCGTCGCGTTGATGTTGGTGATCCGCCCGGTCGTCCAGTTCGTGGTCCGGCCGGTCTTCTGCACGATCGTGCCGACCGCGGGCGCGACGTTGGTCCCCTTGATGTCGCCGACCCAGAAGATCCGCCGGTCCAGGTCGTGGAACTGGCCCTCGGCGATGGCCGCGTCGACGAAGTTCACCGGCACCGGCTGCCCGGAGGTGATGAACTTGATCGGCACGAACCGGCTCAGCCTGGCGATGACGTCGGCGGGTGTGGTGCCGCCGTCGAACGGGCCGGGCTGCAGGATCGGGTCCCCGATGGCGGCGGCGTTGGAGTTCGCCAGCACGTGGTTGTTGCTCAGGATGTAGTACCTGGGCGGTTTGCCCGGCAGCGCGGTGGCGTCGTAGACGGCGGTGCCGTAGGTGCCCGCGGTGATCTTGAAGTGGCCGACGCTCAGCCCGCCGAACGCCGGGCGGAACCGCTTGGCCAGGGTGAACGGGCCGACCTGCTCGCGGGCGAGTTCGTCGGGCCTGCTCAGCATCTGGGCCGGCGGGTCTTCGAGCAGGGTGGGGGAGCCGTTCACCTTCGGCGGCGCGATGCTGCGGCCCGCCTGCAGCACGCCGACCTCCTGCACGTCGACGGGGACACCCGCCAGCGTCGCGGGGACGAGGTCCTCTTCGCGGACCATCTCGTGCGGCAGTTTCGTGTCGACCAGGACCGTGATCGCCTTTTCCCCGGTGTCCGTGCCGCCCGACCATTTCGTGCCGAGCGCGACACCCACGACGTTCTGTCTGCTGAGCAACGCGTCCTCTTCCGCGGCCTGCACACTCGCGAGGGAGAGGAACTCGTCAGGGATCATATTGTTTTCGATCATTTCAGCCACACTTTTCCTGGTTGTCGGCGTTGACAAGTGCGGGAGCCCCGACGAAAGAGTCTTCCCCTGTGCGAGGGGTCGCGCCATAGTGCAATCGGGTAGATCGCTTCATTCTCTTATGTCAAGATTTCCCTTGTGTGGCAAGGGTTTGTGATCGATCCACCGGCCATCGCGCGAGACGGCGGGGTATTCGGGGACTTTGGTCCTCAGTGTGCCGGAAAAGGAAACGGGCGGGTTCGGAGAACACTCCGAACCCGCCCGTGGCGGAGAATGGTTCAGGCGCCGACGGTGGCCTCGATCGCCTTGGTGATCGTTTCGTCCTCGGGTTCGGTGCGCGGGCGGAATCGGCCCACCACTTCACCGGACGGGGCGACGAGGAACTTCTCGAAGTTCCACTGCACGTCGCCCGCGGCGCCTTCCGCGTCGGCCGCCTTGGTCAGCTCGGCGTAGAGCGGGTGACGGCTTTCCCCGTTGACGTCCAGTTTCGCGAACAGCGGGAACGAAACCCCGTACGTCGTCGAGCAGAAGGTCTGGATTTCCTCGGCGGTACCCGGCTCCTGGCCCGCGAACTGGTTGCACGGGAACCCGACCACGGAGAAACCCTTGTCCGCGTAGCGTTCCTGCAGCTTCTCCAGCCCGGTGTACTGCGGCGTCAGGCCGCACTTCGACGCCACGTTCACCACCAGCAGCGTCTTGCCCTCGAGCGCGCCGAGCGTGGTGTCCTCGTCCGCGAGCGTCTTCAGCGGAATGTCGTGGATCCCCATGGTTCCCCTTTCGTCATTTCCTCAGCAGATCACGCGCGTCGACGTGCCCGAACGGCCCGTCGTCGCGCCGGAACGCGGCCGCCGTCTCCTTGGCCCGCTCGTGCGCGCCGTCGCGGAGCAGTCCGGCCAGCGTGTCGAACCGGTCGGTGTGCGCCTTCGCCCGCCGCCGCGCGTAGTCGGCGGCGGAGTCCTTGGTGACCATGAACGCCCAGTCGCTCGAAAGCGCCAGCATCGCCTCGGCGACGGCCTGGTCGCGGACGGCGTCACGGGTCGTCGTGTCCATCCCGGTGACGAGGTCGAGCATCCGGTGCTGCAGCGCGGTGTTGTCCCGCACCATGTCGGCGACCTGCTCGCCGTCCCAGACCCGCCAGTCCTTGCCCGAGCCCCACGACGACGCCGGGAGGTCGACCTTCCCGCCGAGGTGGCCCGCTTCGAGCGCGCCCTTGAGCGTGGTGACGCGGACGCCCGCCTCGGGCAGCGCGCGCAGGACACCTTCGAGCCAGGCCGGTCCCTCGTGCCACCAGTGCCCGAACAGTTCCGTGTCGTACGCGGCGACGACGAGCGACTCTCGGCCGTGCTCGGCCTTGAGCGAACGCAGCCGCGCGACGACGGTGTCCACGAAGTCCTGGACGTGGCCGCCGAGGACGCCCGCCGCCATCGCCGGATCGTAGGGCGCCTTGTCCGGCGGCTCGATGGTCTTGCCGGTCACCCGGGACGGCTTGAGGCCGACTTCGTGCGCCCAGGTGTGGAAGTCGCGATAGGCGGCGTTGCCGGGGTAGCCGGCCTTCGGTGACCAGACGCGGTACGTGACTTCGAGGTCGCGGCCGAAGCAGACGACGTCGGAGTCGCCGACGGTGCGCGCGGCCGAGGTGTCGCCGTGCAGGGAAGGCCCGTCGACCATGAACCGCCGGACGCCCGCGGCGGCGTACCCGGCTTCCATGCCGGGCGCGTATCCGCATTCAGGTGCCCAAATGCCCTCGGGGCGCTGTCCGATCCGCAGCGCGGTGTCGGCGAGGCCGCCGCGCAGCATGAAGTCCCGGACGGCCGGGTCGAGCAACGGCTGGAACGGATGCGCCAGCGGGCCGCCGAGCAGTTCGATCGTCCCGTTGTCCACAAAGGACCGGAGGATCGGCGAGAAGCCGTGACGCCAGCGGGTTTCGAGTTCTTCGGCCGCCCTGGTCGCCGTCCGGTACTCGCTCGCGGCGAGGTCGCGCAGCAGCGGGTCGCCGCGCCAGAGCGTGGACGCGTGCCACGCGCGCAGCTGCCAGTGCCCGAGCCAGTCGTGGAACGCGTCGATGCAGTACGGATCGTCGAGCTGGGCGGCGAGGATCGGGGTCATGCCGAGCGTGAGGACGTCTTCGCGACCCTCGTCGGCGAAGCGGCGCAGAAGGTCGACCATCGGCAGGTACGAATGCGCCCAGGCCTGGTAAAGCCATTCTTCGCCGACCGGCCAGGACCCGTGGTGCGGCAGCCACGGCAGGTGGCTGTGCACGACGAGGCAGAACGTGCCCTCGTACTCGCTCATGGGCGCACCGCCACGGCGACGAGGTCGAGGCTGGCATCGAGGTCTTCGCCGTGGATGGCGAAGTCCGCGGCCTGGATGCCTTCGACGTCGGCGAGCAGCGCGGGCGGCCAGGTCGCCTGGCCGGGCAGCTGTCCCATGACGACGTCGAGCTGCGCGTCGATGATCGAGCCGCCGTACTCGGCGTCGAGCTTCGCGACGCCTTCACCGTGGTGGAGACCGTGCAGCGTCTCGACCTCGAACCCGGCGTCACGCAGCATTCCGTCCAATTCGGACGGTGCGAGTTCCCTGGTGTGGAACGGGTTGAGCGGGGTGTCGCTGTCCGGGGTGAAGGTCAGCCGGTTGGGCGTGGTGACGATCAGCCGTCCGCCGGGAGCCAGCACGCGGCGGCATTCGGCGAGGAAGGCGCCCTGGTCCCAGAGATGCTCGATCACCTGGAAGTTGGCGACCACGTCGATCGAGGCGTCCCGCAGCGGCAGGAACACCAGGTTCGCCCTGGCCACGCCGATGCCGGGGTAACGGCGGGCGACGTGCTCGGTGGTGGGCACGTCGTAGTCGAGCGCGAGCACCCGCGCGGCGACAGTGGCGATGAGCCCGGCGCCGTAGCCCTCGCCGCAGCCCGCCTCCAGGACGGTCTTGCCTTCGCACAGCGGGAGGAGCTTTTGGTACGCGGCCTCGTGGCGGCGAAACCAGTAGTTCTCCTCGGCGATGCCCGGCACGGTGCGTTCACCCGTGAGGTGCAGCGCTTCGGCCCTGGTGGCTGGGGTGGTCACGCCGCGACCCTACCGGCCGGTCACTTCCATCCCCTCCGCAAGTCGTCCTCCGGTTGCGGTGTCACGTTTCGCGGCGCTGCCCAGTCCAGGAGGTATGCAACGGACACTCACTCGCGTACTGCTCGTCGTCTTCGGTCTCGTCGACCTGCCGGCCGGGCTCTGGCCACTGCTCAGCCCTCGCGGGTTCTACGAGGACTTCCCCGGTTTCCGCACCGGCTGGGTGGCGATGGACGGCCCCTTCAACGAGCACCTGATCCGCGACTTCGGCGCGCTCAACCTGGCGCTTTCCGCCATCCTGATCGGCGCGGCCGTGATCGGGACGACCGCCGTGGCCAGGACCTACACCGGGGACACCGTGATGCCGATCGCGCCGGGGCCGAGGTGGGCGCCGAGGATCATGCTGGCGTCGACCAGGGTGCTGTCGACCATATGCGGCAGCCGGGCCCGCAGCCGTCCGCCGATCTCGAGGTCTCGTTCGTCGGGGCCGAACCGGGTGATGGCGACCTCGACGTCCTGATCACCCGCGCATTCCACCGCGAGGTCGACGAGTTTGGTGAGCGCCCGCCGCTGGCCCGGCACCCGGGTCAGCGGGGCGACCTCGCCGTTCTTCAGCGTCAGCAGGGGTTTGATCGAGAACGCGGAGCCGAGGAACGCCTGCGCCGCGCCGATCCGGCCGCCGCGCCGCAGGAACTCCAGCGTGTCGACGTAGAGGATCTCCCGGCTGCCCCGGAACCGGCGCTCGGCCGCGTCGATCACCCGGGTGGCCTGCCCGCCTGCGGCGGCGACCTTGGCCGCCGAGGTCGCCGCGAAACCGAGGCTCATCCCGGTGGTCCCGCTGTCGAGGACGTGGACGGGGACGTTCACCTGCTGGGCGGCCTCGCGGGCGGCGTTCACCGTCTCCGACATCCGTCCCGAGATGTGGATGCTGACGATCGCCGAGGCACCCTTGCTCGCGGCGTCCTGGAACGCCCAGAAGAACGCGGCGACCTCCGGAGGCGCCGTCTTCACCGGCGTACCGGCGCGCAGCTGTCCGATGACTTCGTCGCGGTCGTAGCGGTTCTCCTCGTCGAACTGCTCGCCGACCTGCAATTGGACCTGAACGACGCCGATTCCCCAGCGTTCGGCGACCGGGGCGGGGAGGCAGGAGGTCGAGTCCGTGATCACGGCGACAGGGCCGGGCATGGAACGCATGGTGGGGCACGTTAGCCCGTCACCCTCGCCGGGAGTACCCCGGAATACGGCCGTTCGGGTTAGTCGGCCGGTTACACTCACTTCCGGGTGAATTACCTGGACGATGGTCCCACTAAAACGTGCATCCAGGTGAATGAGGTCACCTCGGCGGGCCGCGGCGCCGAAATGGCCCTAATCTACCGGCCAGTAGAGCTGTTGCCCCGTGGCCGACGCCGGCCACCAACGGGAGGTCGAAGTAGACCCATGACGAACATCGTTGTCCTGGTCAAGCAGGTACCGGACACCTACTCGGAGCGGAAGCTCTCCGGTGCCGACAACACTCTTGACCGCGAATCCGCCGACGCCGTGCTCGACGAGATCAACGAGAAGGCCGTCGAAGAAGCCCTGAAGATCAAGGAAGCCGGCGAGGGCGAGGTCACCGTCGTCTCGGTGGGTCCCGACCGCGCGACCGACGCGATCCGCAAGGCGCTGTCCATGGGCGCCGACAAGGCCATCCACGTCTCCGACGAGGCGCTTCACGGCTCCGACGCGATCGCCACCGCCAAGGTGCTGGCCGCCGCGATCGGCAAGGTCGAAGGCTACGACCTGGTCATCACCGGGAACGAGGCCTCCGACGGCCGCGGTGGCGCCGTGCCGGCGATCATCGCCGAGCTGCTCGGCCTGCCGCAGCTGACCCACGTGAACGAGCTGACCGTCGACGGCACCTCGATCAAGGCCGACCGCTACACCGAGGACGGTGTCACGCACCTCGAGGCGAACCTGCCCGCGCTGGTGAGTGTCGGCGAGAAGATCAACGAGCCGCGCTACCCCTCCTTCAAGGGCATCATGGCCGCGAAGAAGAAGCCGGTCGAGACGCTGACCGTCGCGGACCTGGGCCTCGACGCGGGCGAGGTCGGCCTCGGCAACGCCTGGTCGTCGGTGCTCGAAGCCACCCCGAAGCCGCCGCGCACCGCCGGTGAGCGCGTCGAGGACGAGGGTGACGGCGGCAGCAAGGTGGCCGCTTACCTGGTCGCGCAGAAGCTCATCTGAGACAGGTTTCGAGGAGGAATAGGGAAATGGCTGAAGTACTCGTCCTCGTCGACCACGTCGACGGTGAAGTCAAGAAGGTCACGCTCGAGCTGCTGACCGCCGCTCGCGAGCTCGGTGAGCCGTCCGCGGTCGTCGTCGGCCCGACCGGCACCGCCGCCAAGGCGAAGGAAGCCCTCGCCGCGCACGGTGCCGCCAAGGTGTACGTCGCCGAGGGCGACAACGCCACCGGCTTCCTGGTCACCCCCAAGGTGGATGTCCTCGCCGCGCTCGCGGAGCGGACCTCCCCGGCCGCCGTGCTCGTCGCGGCCAGCGCCGAGGGCAAGGAGGTGTCCGCCCGTGTCGCGGTCCGCCTCGGCTCCGGTCTGCTGTACGACGTCGTCGGCGTGAACGGCGACGGCAGCGTCGACCAGTCCATCTTCGGTGGCGCGTTCTCCGTCAAGGCCAAGGCCACCAAGGGCGTCCCGGTCATCTCGGTCCGCCCCGGCGCGGTCGAGGCGTCCCAGGCCGAGGGTGCGGCCGCCGAGGAGACCGTCGAGGTCCCCGCGGGCGACCCGGCGAAGTCCGCCAAGATCACCGGCATCGAGCCGATCGTCGGCGGCGACCGTCCGGAGCTGACCGAGGCCTCGGTCGTCGTCTCCGGTGGCCGCGGTGTCGGCTCGGCCGACAAGTTCGACGTCGTCGAGACGCTCGCCGACTCGCTCGGTGCCGCCGTCGGCGCTTCCCGCGCCGCCGTCGACTCGGGCTACTACCCGGCGCAGTTCCAGGTCGGCCAGACCGGTAAGACGGTCTCGCCGCAGCTGTACATCGCGCTGGGCATCTCCGGGGCGATCCAGCACCGGGCGGGCATGCAGACGTCGAAGACCATCATCGCGGTCAACAAGGACGCCGAGGCGCCGATCTTCGAGATCGCCGACTTCGGTGTGGTGGGCGACCTGTTCAACGTCGCGCCGCAGCTGACCGACGAGGTCAAGAAGCGCAAGGGCTGAGTTTCGCTCCTTGAGGGGCCGTCCGGGATTTCTTTCCCGGGCGGCCCCTTTTCTGTGATCCGAAAGTGATGTTCCACCCTGAGAGAAGCCTGAGAACCCGCAATTAACTGAACGTGCACTAATCGGCCATCGGGCGCATTGTCGTTGGTACCCCCCGAGGGGTAGACCTTGCTTATGACGACGTCACAGCTCCTCGTCAGTACTGACCAGGCAGGTGTCGAACTCCCGGCCGACGCGCCGCGCTACTCGCTCCTCGTCGCCAACGGAAACGAAGAAGTCGTTGCCGCGCAACGCCTTCGTCACCGGGTGTTCGCCGAGGAAATGGGAGCGACGCTCAATTCGCCCGTACCCGGCCTCGACGTCGATTACTTCGACGAGTTCTGCGATCACCTCGTGGTGCGGGACGACAACACCGGCGAGATCGTGGGCACGTACCGGATGCTGCCGCCCGATCGGGCGACGCGGGCCGGAAAGCTCTACTCCGACAGCGAATTCGATCTCACGGCACTCGATTCACTGCGTCCTTCGCTGGTCGAGACGGGCCGCTCGTGCGTGCACCCCGACCACCGCAGCGGTGCCGTGGTGAGCCTCGTCTGGGCGGGCATCGGCCGCTACATGCTGCTGGCCGGGCACCGCTACCTCGCGGGCTGCGCGTCCGTGCCGCTGACCGGCGGCGGGGAATACGCGGCGGGCGTCTGGGATGTCCTGCGCGCCAAGCACTACGCGGACGAGTCGCTCCGGGTGACCCCGCTGAACCCGTGGCGGACCGAAGGCGTCGAGCGGCCCGCGCGGGCGATCCTGCCGCCGCTCATCAAGGGGTACACGCGCCTGGGCGCCAAGGTCTACGGCCCGCCCGCGCTGGACGAGGATTTCGGTGTCGCGGACTTCTTCGTCCTGCTGGACCTGCACAACGTCGACGAGCGTTATCTCAAGTTCTTCCTGGGAGTACAGGGATGACTCACGCCTGGATGCCGAAATCGCCGTGTGGCGACGGATGTCTGAGCGAAGGGGCGCCGACGGTGGCGTTCCCGCGGCGCGTCCTGCGCTTCGCCGCGGCGATCGGCGTCATCGCCGGGGCCTTCCTGACCGCGCCGCTGGTGCTCGTGCTGCGCGGTATGCCGCGGGAACGGTTGGTGCGCCTGCTGTTCGCGGGGATCCTGAAGTCCTTCGGGGTACGGCTGCGCGTCCTCGGTGACGAACGTTTCCGCGCCGTGCCCGGCCGTGGCGCACTGGTGGTGAACAACCACATCTCGTGGCTGGACATCATCGCGGTGAACGCCATCCAGCCGATGCGGGCGCTCGCCAAGAAAGAGGTCGGCGCCTGGCCGGTGCTCGGCCTGCTGGTCCGCCGCGGCGGCAGCATCTTCCTCGACCGGGAGAACCTGCGCAGCCTGCCCGCGACGATGGACGAACTCGCCGGCGCGATGCGCGGCGGATCACTCGTCAGTGTGACGCCGGAGGGCACCACCTGGTGCGGACTGGGCTCCGGCCGCTTCCGCCCGGCGGCGTTCCAGGCCGCGATCGACGGCGGTGTCCCGGTGCGGCCGCTCGCCCTGCGCTTCCGGCTCGCCGACGGACGCGAAACCACGCAGCCGGCGTTCATCGGACCGGAGTCGCTCATCGCCTCGCTGCGGCGAGTGGCGGCTTTGCGCGGTCTGGTGCTGGAGGTGCACGTGTGCCCGGAGATCGCGCCGGGACGCGCTTCGGACCGGCGGGAGCTGGCGCTGCTGGCGGAATCCGCGGTGCAGGCGGCACTCGGGCGGGTGCAGATCCCGGTGCAGACGCGGCGGCGGCGCTCCGGCTCCGCTCCCGCTGTGCCCGCTCCCGCTGCGTCCGCTTCCGCTCCTGCCGCTGCTCCGGTCGCCCCCGTCGTGAAAGTCCCTTCGCCGTAACTCGCGCGCGCTATGAAAGGCCCGTTACTTGCGAACGCGCGCTATGAAAGGCCCGTTACTTGCAAAATTTGCAAGTAACGGGCCTTTCATAGCACCCCCAGATGGACACGCGGCGGCATCACACCAGCGTCAGCGTGATCTTCCCGCCCGCGTGCCCGGTCGCGCTCTCCCGGTGCGCCTCCGCGACCTCAGCCAGCCCGTAGCTCGACCCCGGCTTCAACTTCAGCTCCCGAGCGACCAGATCCTCCAGCACGGCCGGAGTCTCCGAGCCGCCCGCCGAGAACGTCAGCCCCTGCGCGTAGGCGGAAGGATCGGCGATGGTGACCAGTCGGTCGGGTGAACCGAGCAGCGCCACGGAATCGGCCAGCACGCCGAACCCGGCCGCGTCGAACACCGCGTCCACGCCGCCAGGGGCCGCCGCCCGGACCCGCGACACCCACCCGTCGCCGTACTGGACCGGCAGCGCGCCGAGAGCCTCGACCTCGTCCAAGGTCGAAGTCCCGGCGAGCCCGATGACCGTGGCCCCGAGCGCGACCGCGGCCTGCGTCGCGATCCGCCCGACCTGGCCGCTCGCCCCGTGCAGCACCAGGGTTTCCCCGGGCTTGACCTCGAGTTCGCCCAGTACGCGCAACGCCGTCTCGCCGACGATCGGCAGCCCGGCGGCTTCGGGCCACGAAAGCCCGGCCGGCTTGCGGATGACGTTGGTCGCCAGCGCGTACTCCGCGTACGCCCCGGTGTCGGACCAGCCGAAGACCTCGTCGCCGACGGCGAATCCGGCGCCTTCGCCAACCGCGTCCACCACGCCCGCCAGTTCCAGGCCGAGGATGTGCGGGAATTCGACCGGCCGCACCTCCGCCATGGCGCCGGACCGGATCTTCCAGTCGACCGGGTTGACGCCGGCGGCCTTGACCGCGACCCGCACCTGACCCGGGCCGGGCTCCGGCAGCGCGACCTCGGTCTCCTGGAGGACGTCGGTGTCGCCGTACTGGGTGATGGTGATCGCTCGCATGTTCACTCCTCATCGGACTTTCTTCGCTGCGATCAGTCAACCGGTGGCCCGGCCCCGCCCGAACCAGCCGGACGAGCAGTGTTCACTAGCCGGGCGAGCAGCGTCGCGGACCGGGAACGCGCTTACTGTGGAGTCATGGACGAGTGGTCGGATCCGCTGTACGTGCTGAGCCAGGTCGAGTACATGCTCGCCGCCCGGCGTCACGAACTCCTGCCGCGGTTCTCGGCGACGGCCGCGGCCGTCCTGCCGCACCGGGCCGCCGCCATGGAGACCGGTGACTGCTCCCGCCTGCCGATCAAGGTCGACGGCGATCCGGCGATCACCGGCGCCGTCACGAGCGCGGAGCTCCGGCGGCTCGCCGCGCTCGGCGTCCCCGGCGAGGCCGCGGTGGTGGAGGAGACACTCGGCGGCGAGCGCCGGAAGCTCGTCGTCCTGAGCTCGGCCCCGGTGATCGGCAAGGGCGCGATGATCGCGCTCGTCCCCACCGGGGACGCGCCCGACGACCGTGCGCTCGGGATCGTCGCGAAGCTGTGGGACATCGTCAGCGTGAACGCCGCCCAGCGCGCTACCGATCCCGAACCCGAGATCCTCGCGAGCAATCTGGCGGCCGCGACCGCGCGGGCGCGGGCGATCACCGATCTCGGGCAGACCCACGCGACGGCCTTGGCGTCGTTGCTTTCGGTGCTGCGATCCCGGCGTCTCGGCGACGCCGCCGCCCGGCAGGCCGCGACCGACCTCGCCGCGGCCTCGCTGGTCGAACTGCGCTCGATCGCGGACCGCGACCAGGAGCTTTCGGCGGAACCGGCGTCGGCGGCCTTCGACACGCTCGTCGCGCAGCTGGATCCCTTGGTACGCCACAACGAGGTGACCGTCGACCTCGCCGGCCCCGGCGACGAACGTTCGCTCCCGCAGGACATCGCGCACACCGCGCGCACGGTCACCCGCGGGCTCGTGCTCGCCGCGCTGGAGCGGGGCAGCACCCGCGTCCGCGCGTCCTGGCAGCTCGACGGCCAGGCCCTCCGGATCACCGTGCGCGACGACGGCCCGGACGTCGCCCGCGCCGTGCCCGCCGCCGGTCTCACCGAACGGATCACCCCGCTCGGCGGCCGCTGGGAGGTCGACGCCGTCCCCGGCTGGGGTGCCACGATCACCGCCGTGATGCCGCTGGAAGTCCAGGAAACCCCGGAGCTGCGCCCTCTGGACCGGCTGAACCCGCGTGAACTCGAAGTCCTCGCCGGGATCGCGCGCGGGAAGCGGAACCGGCAGATCGCCGAGGAGCTGCTGCTGACCGAGCACACGGTGAAGTTCCACGTGCGGAAGATCCTCGGGAAGCTGGAAGTCACCTCGCGCGGCGAGGCCGCGGTGCTGGCGCGGGAACTGCGCCTGGAGTCCGTCGGCGCTTGACCTCCACCCAGCTGGAGGTTGCAGGCTCGTCGTATGACGATCACTGGGGACAAGGCGGCATCGAAGCCGAAAGGCGTGCTCTGGACACCGGAGCACCGCGTGACCACGATCGGGTTGCTGCTCATGGTCACGCTCATCGCGTTCGAGAGCATGGGCGTCGCCACCGCGATGCCGACGATGGTGGCCGACCTCGACGGTCTCGCGCTGTACGCCTGGCCCTTCACCACCTTCCTGGTCGCCAGCGTGGTCGCGACCGTCCTTTCCGGACGCCTCGGCGACCGCAAGGGCCCGGCGCCCGCGCTGCTCGCCGGAACCGCGCTGTTCGCCGCCGGGCTGCTGGTGGCGGGGCTCGCGCACGACATGCCGCTGCTCCTGCTCGGCCGCGGGTTGCAGGGCTTCGGTTCCGGGCTCCTGCTGGTCTCGGTGTCGCTGCTGATCGCGCTCACCTTCAGCGACCGCGAACGCCCAGTGATCTACGCCGCCAACGCCGCCGCGTGGGTGCTGCCCGCGGTGATCGGGCCGTCGGTCGCGGGCGTGGTGACCGTGAGCGTCGGCTGGCGCTGGGTGTTCCTCGGGCTGATCCCGCTGACCGGGATCGGGCTCGCGCTGCTGGTGCTGGTCACGCGCAAGCTCCCCGCCCACGTGCCCGGCGAATCCGCGAGCCGCGCCGGGGTGGTGCCCGCGGTGGTCGCCGCCCTCGGCGTCGCCGCGCTCACCTGGGCGGCGCAGCATCCGTCTCTCGCGGCACTGGCCTACGGTGGCGCCGGGCTCGTCGCCCTGGCGTACGCGCTCCGCAAACTCCTGCCCGCCGGCACGCTGACGTCACGGCCGGGGTTGCCGACAGTGATCGCCTCCCGCGCGCTGATCGCGGGCGCGTACGCCGGGATGGAGGCGTACCTGCCGCTCACGATGACCGAGGTCCACGGTTACAGCCCCGCGCTGGCCGGGCTGCCGCTGACGGTGACCGCGCTGGGCTGGTCGGCGGGGTCGATGCTGCAGGGCCGCAGGCTCGACTGGTCGCGCGAGACGTCCCTCCGGACCGGATTCGCGCTGGTCGCGGCCGGTCTGGCGATCTTCGTCTTCGTCCCGCTGCCCTCGTTCCCCGGCTGGATGGCGTTCGTGGCGTCGGCGGTCGGCGGCGCCGGGATGGGCATCGCGATGCCCGCGATCTCGGTTCTGCTGCTGCGCTACTCGCCGGAGGCCGAACGCGGGTTCAACACCTCGGCGCTGCAGCTCGGCGACTGGGTCGGATCGGCCCTGACCATCGGTTTGGGTGGAGTTCTGCTCGCCTCGGTGGCGTCGGCGAAGGAACCTTCGGTGGCGATCCTGGTGCTTTCGGTGCTGCTGACCGGCATCGCGCTGCTCGGCGTGCGGCTGACCGGCCGGTGGCCGTCGGGTATGAGCGGCACCACCCGCTGAGCAGGGTGGGCTTGGTCACGCCCCGGAGCGGTCTACCCTGGTATGGCCATGACCTATCTCGACCACGCGGCGACCACCCCGATGTTGCCCGAAGCCGTAGCGGCGATGTCCGAGGCGCTGTCCACAGTGGGCAACGCCTCCGCGCTGCATTCCTCGGGTCGCCGGGCCCGCCGCAAGGTCGAAGAGGCCCGCGAGGTGATCGCGGAGGCGCTGGGTGCCAGGCCGTCCGAGGTGATCTTCACCGGCGGCGGCACGGAGAGCGACAACCTCGCGGTCAAGGGCATCTTCTGGGCCCGCAACGGCGAGGATCCGCAGCGCCGCCGGGTGCTGTGCAGCACCGTCGAGCACCACGCCGTCCTCGATTCCGTCGAATGGCTGGAGCAGCACGCGGACGCCGAGATCGTCTGGGTCGAGGTCGACCAGGACGGCCGGGTGTCCCCGGAGTCGATGCGCGCCGCCATCGGCGACAGCCCCGAGACGGTCGCGCTGGCCACCGTGATGTGGGCGAACAACGAGGTCGGCACGGTCAACCCGATCGCCGGGCTCGCCGCCGTCTGCGCCGAGCACGAGATCCCGCTGCACACCGACGCCGTCCAGGCCGTCGGCGCGGTGCCGGTCGACTTCGCCGGGAGCGGGGCCGCCGCGCTGACCCTGACCGCGCACAAGCTGGGCGGCCCGTACGGCGTCGGCGCGCTGCTGCTCGGCCGCGACACCGCTTGCGTGCCGGTCCTGCACGGCGGTGGCCAGGAGCGCAGTGTGCGTTCGGGCACTCTCGACGTGCCCGCGGTGATCGCGTTCGCGACGGCGGTGAAGGCCACGGTCGAAGGCCGCGAGGAGTACGCCAAACGCGTCGCCGAGCTGCGGGACGACCTGGTCGAGGCCGTCCGGCGCGAGGTGCCGGACGCGCTGCTCAACGGCGGTGAAGGCGAGCGCCTGCCGACGCACGCCCACTTCACTTTCCCCGGTTGCGCGGGTGACAGTCTCTTGATGCTTTTGGACGCCAAGGGCATCGAATGTTCCACTGGATCGGCGTGCACGGCGGGTGTCGCGCAACCGAGCCACGTGCTGCTGGCCATGGGTGCCGATCCGGCGGCCGCGCGCGGGTCGTTGCGGTTCTCGTTCGGGCATACCTCGGCACCGGAAGACGTTGAAGCGGTTTCGAGGGAGATCGCGGGCGTCGTCGACAGGGCGAGGCAGGCGGGACTCGCCGGAATGCGCAAGCAGACGCAGAAGCAAGAGGTGTGAGGAAGATGCGCGTACTGGCCGCGATGAGCGGGGGAGTGGACTCGGCGGTGGCCGCCGCGCGCGCCGTGGACGCCGGGCACGAGGTCGTCGGCGTGCACCTGGCGCTGTCGGCGAAGCCCGGCACGCTGCGCACGGGCTCCCGCGGTTGCTGCACGATCGAAGACTCGGGCGACGCGCGGCGAGCGGCCGACGTCCTCGGCATCCCCTTCTACATCTGGGACTTCGCCGAGCGCTTCACCGAAGAGGTCATCGAGACCTTCGTCGGCGAGTACGCCGCAGGCCGGACGCCGAACCCGTGCGTCACCTGCAACGAGAAGATCAAGTTCGAGGCGCTGCTGGACAAGGCGATGGCGCTCGGCTTCGACGCGGTCGCGACCGGGCACTACGCCCGTCTGTCCGTTGTGGACGGTGTGCCGGAGCTGCGGCGCAGTGTGGACTCCGGCAAGGACCAGTCCTACGTTCTGGCCTCGCTGACCCCGGAGCAGCTGCGGCATTCGCTGTTCCCGCTGGGTGATTCGTGGAAGACCGACGTGCGCGCCGAGGCCGAGAGCCGCGGCCTGTCGGTGGCGAAGAAGCCGGACAGCCACGACATCTGCTTCATCCCGGACGGCGACACGAAGAGCTTCCTGGAGAAGCGCCTCGGCCAGCGTCCCGGGCAGCTCGTCGACGCCGAGACCGGCGCCGTGCTCGGCGAGCACACCGGCGTGCACGGGTTCACCGTCGGCCAGCGCAAGGGACTCGGCATCGAAGCGCCCGCACCGGACGGACGGCCGCGCTACGTGCTGTCGCTGGAGCCGGTTTCGGGCACCGTGAAGGTCGGTTCCGCGCGGGATCTCGGCGTGAACGTGATCGAGGCGAACCGCCCGATCTGGCCGAGCGAGCGGCCGCTGGACGGTCCGACCGAATGCGTCGTCCAGGTGCGCGCGCACGGCGGGATCGTCGAGGCCGTCGCTGAGGTTTCGGGCGACTCGGGCGATTCGGTGACGGTTCAGCTTCGCGAGCCGCTGCGCGGGGTCGCGCCGGGACAGGTCGTCGTCCTGTACCGCACCGACGCGGCCGAAGGCGATCTCGTCCTGGGAAGCGCGAAGATCTCGGGAACCCGCTAGAACTCCCTTCCGCAATTAGTCCTCTAGTTGCGGTCCTTGCGCGTGCAACTACCGCAACCAGAGGACTACTTGCGGCGGGTCAGCGGTGCCATCGCTCCGGCGGTAGGGAGCGAGGCGTGTCGCGAAAGCCACTTTCGCGACGTGTGGTGTCCCGAAAGTGGCTTTCGCAACATCTTCGGGCCGCTGCCGGAGCCCCCGCAACCAGGTGCCGCAACGCGGGCGGTCAGAACTTCAGCTTGAAGCCGGTGTGGCTCGCCTCGAACCCGAGGCGTTCGTAGAACCGGTGCGCGTCCTCGCGTTTCACGTCCGACGTCAGCTGGACGAGCGCGCAGCCCCGTCGCCGGGATTCGTCGATGGCCCACGTCATCAGCTCGCCGCCGAGACCGGAGCCGCGATGGCTCGCCCGCACCCGGACCGCCTCGATCTGCCCGCGCAGCGCGCCTTTCCTGGCCAGGCCGGGAATGATCGACAGCTGGAGCGTGCCGACGGCCTCACCGGCGTCGTCGGCGACGATCAGCAGTTGCGTGGGATCGGCGTCGATCTCCTCGAAGGCCTTGAGATACGGCGTCAGGTCGTCAGCCGAATCCCGGGTGCTGCCGATCTGGTCGTCGGCGAGCATCCCGACGATCGCCGCGACGTCCTCGCGGCGTGCATGGCGGATGATCATGAGCTGTAGTGTCGCACTCCGCCGGTCTCGGCCGCGGTGAGTTTCCCTTGTGCCACCAGCAGATCCAGATGCGAACCGGTCTCGAGGACGGCGAGCATCTGGTTGAACGGGTCCATCTCGGGGAGCTTGCGCTGCTTGCGTGTCCAGCCCAGTCGCAACGCGACCTCGTACGCCGTCGTGACGTCTGCGGTGATCTCAGCGCCCATGACCTCGAGCCGGTCGCGATGGTGCTCCAGCAGCTCGTCCACGCGGGCGTGGACGCTGTCGGTGACGCGGCCGTGCGCGGGCAGCATGCGCCGGTCCGGCATCTCGCGCACCAGGCGCAGGGAGTCGAGGTAGTCGCTCAGCGGGAGTTCGGCGGGCATCGGCTGGAACCCGATCGACGGCGTGATGTGCGGCAGCACGTGATCGCCGGAGAACACCAACCCCGCTTCGTCGTCGACGAAGACGACGTGCCCGGCGGTGTGGCCCGGCGTGTGCACGATGTCGAACTCGCGGCCGGGCATGATCGTGCGCTTGCCGGGACTGAGCCACTCGTCGGGCTGTTCCCACAAATGCGCTTCGGTGTGCCGGACACCGCCGAAGGCCTTGGCGAGTTCCTCGACCACCGGGACCGCGCCGCAGCGCTGAAGGAGGCCGACCTGCGCCTCCATCGGGAAGCGGTCCGGATCGCCGGAGCGCACCAGCGAAGGCTCTTCCAGCTTCCCGAGTCCGACCTTGCCGCCGAACTCGCGGCGCAGTTCCACCGCGAGGGTGTAGTGATCGCGATGTACGTGGGTGATCAGGAATTCGTCGATGTCGCCGAGGTCGGCACCGAGCGCCTTCAACCCGCGCGACAGCAGCTCGCGCGCCGACTCCAGCGCCCAGCCCGAGTCGACGAGGACCAGGCGCGTGCCGTCGGTGACGGCGTAGACGTTGACCGCGCGCAGCGCGTCGTACGGCAGGGGCAGCGGGATCCGGTGGACCCCCGGCGAAACCGTGTAGACGCCTGGTTGGGCCCAGTCCCGTTCGCCGTCTTCGGGCAGCGGCTCCATGGTGACCTCCGTCCCGGACGCACTCCAGCGTGCCGCCCCAGTCCTTCCACCTTGAGCCGCCGGAAGGCGAGTGTCCACTTGAGCGGGGTGAGACCCCGGTCACGCCCCGCTCAGCGGCCGTCGTCCTGCTTCAGCGCGGTGTCGATGGTCAGCGCCGACGCGACCACCATCGACGCCAGCGGATCCCGCAGCGGCCGGTGGATCTCGACGACGTAGTTGTCGGCGGTGGTGAACGCGGCCTTCACGAAGCCGCCCCAGGTCTTGGTGATCCGCGCGATCTCGACGTCGGCGTGGTCCTTGATCACGAAGTTCCACGCCCGCCAGTTCTCCGCGAAGATCCCGCCGACCCGCTGGCCGTCGATGACGAAACCCAGCCGGATCTTGCCGAAGACGTTCTCCTGCACGATCTCCCCGATCGGGGAGTCGTCGGCCTTCGTCACCAGGAAGCGGGATTTGAACACCTTCGCCGGTCGCGTCACCTTCAGCACGGTGCTGTGGTTCGCGTCGCGGATTTCGAAGCGGTGGGTCAGGAACTGGTCGTAATTCGTCAGCAGCCGGATGGCCTTCTTCAACGTGCTCTGCCCGACCTGCACGACGCCGCCGAGGCGGTTGCCGTTCTGGTCGAAAACTCCGAACTCGTTGGACATCTCGATGAGTTTCGCGCGCTGGTTGACCACCAGTACGGGTTCGGAGAACAGGGTCCCGCCGCCGGCGGCCCCGCCGCCCCGGCCTTGGGTCCCCTTCGCCACCTGAGCCCGGATCTTGCCCGGGTCGTGCGCGCCTTCGATGTCCAGCTCGATCATCTCGGCGTCGTGGGACGGCCGCGTGTTGGCCGTCCAGGCCTGTCCGTCCCACCACCGGTACACCCGGGGGTTCTGCTGGTCGGGATACCAGCCGGCGGGCTGTGGAGAGCTCGTCATGGCAGGTCAGCGTAATGCGCGAGACGCCCTTGCGGGCTCGCCGACGGCAATTGCGGCGAATGTCCGTGTCGTCGGTGTGCCCCGCCTCCCCACCGAGTGGGACCAAGGGGAGAATCCGGGTGTGAACGAACGACCTTGGCCTCCTGGCGCCGCGACCGCGATCGGTTCCCAGCCCGGCACCGATCCGGTCGAGGCCGCGTCGATCGTGTTCGGCGAACTGCCCGAATTCCCCTATCTGCCCGAACTTCCCGCGCGCGGCGTGGGTGCCGACCTGATCGGCCGGACGGCCGCGCTGCTGGTCGATCTCGCCGTCGAGGTGGTGCCAAGCGGTTATCGCGTCGCCGCCCGCCCCGGGCACGACCACCGCCGCGCGGTCGACCTGATGAACTGGGACCTCGACGCCGTCCAGGAGGCGAAGGAGAAGGCGGGTGCCGCGCCGCCGGTGTTCAAGGCACAGGTCGCGGGGCCGTGGACGCTCGCCGCGAACGTCGAACTCCAGCGCGGGCACCGGATCCTCACCGATCGGGGCGCGCTGCGCGATTTCACCGCGTCCTTGCTGGACGGCCTCGCCGAACACGTCGCGGAGCTGAAGTCGCGCGTCGGCGCGCCCGTGGTGCTCCAGTTCGACGAACCGTCGCTGCCCGCGGTCCTCGCCGGCGATCTTCCGACCGCGTCCGGTTACGGCACCGTTTCCGCCGTGCCCGCGCCGGAAGCCCGCGATCTGCTGTCGACGGTGGTCTCCGGGGCGGAGCGCATCACCGGGCAGCCGGTCGTGGTGCACTGCTGCGCCGAGAAGCCGCCGATCTCGTTGCTGCGCGCCGCGGGCGCGGGCGCGATCGCCTTCGATTTCACTCTGTTGAAGGGCGCTTCGCCCATGCAACTCGACGAAATCGGCGAGACGCTGGATTCCGGTACGACGCTGATGCTCGGGCTCGTCCCCACGACCGACCCCGGCGCGCCGCTGGTGCTGCGTGACGTGGTCACGCCCGTGTTCAAACTCGTCGACAGGCTCGGATTCCGCCGGGAGATCATCGCCGAACGCGTCGTGCCGACCCCGGCGTGCGGTCTCGCGGGCGCCACTCCCGAGTGGATGCGCCGCGCGCTCACCCTCGGCCGGGAGGCGGGCAAGGCTTTCACCGAACCGCCTGAAGGCTGGTGACCGGCGCGGTAGCGTGCCCGCATGCGTTTGTTCCGCCGCTCCCGTAAGCCCGAGGACGTTCCCGACCCCCGCACCGCGTGGCCGGAGCAGCCGGTCCCCGAGGACGCGGCCGCCGCGGCGGTGACGTTCTGGGAGGCGTGGTTCGCGCTCCTGCCGGAGGTCAGCGCCGCGCTCGGTGATCGCGAGCCGCACCGTGTGGAACACGACCTCTGCACCATCGTCGAGGCACTGCATCCGAGGCTGCACTTTTCCCTCGATCGTGGGCACCGGGCGATCTACTCGCTGGTGCTCACCGGCCAGGAGGATCCGGAACTGCGCCCGTACACCGACGCGTGGAAGGCCGCCGCGCCGCCGGAGGACGCGATCTGGGAGTACCACGACTCCGTGCCGCCGGTCCCCGATCCGACCGAGGTCACCGTCAACCTCGGCGAGACCCGCATCGCGCTCGCCGACGTCCGGGTGACCGCGAAGGTGGACGATTCAGCCGGACGGGTGGACGTCACCGTGTTCCACCCGCTGATCGAAGAACTCCGGCCGGAGACCCGGACGACCATGACCTTCCTGCCGCTGGACGCCACGCTGGGTGAGCGCGTGGCGGCCGAAAGGCTGGGCAAGGTCGAGCTGGTGACCGAGGCACAGGAGGGACAGCTGACCCTTCTGGAGCTCCGTGAAGTGGTCGCCCGACTCGACTCGAGGGCGTCCGGAATTGTCGGTACCCCCGACTAGGCTTACCCCCGTGAGCAGCGAACTTCCGGAAAACCCCGAGCCAGTGCAGGACATCACCGAGGTCCCCGCCGAGGTCCGAGAACGGCACGCCGAACTGGCCGAGGAGATCCGCGGGCACCAGTTCCGGTACTACGTGCTGGATTCACCGATCGTGTCCGACGGCCAGTTCGACACGCTGCTCAACGAGCTCCAGGCCATCGAGGACGAGCATCCGGGGCTGGTGACGCCGGAGTCGCCGACGCAGAACGTCGGTGGCACGTTCTCGACCGAGTTCGTCGCGCACGACCACCTCGAGCGCATGCTCAGCCTGGACAACGTCTTCGACGGCGAAGAGTTCGAGACCTGGGTCGAGCGGGTCCAGAAGGAGATCGGCGTGACGAAGTACCTCGCCGAGCTCAAGATCGACGGGCTCGCCATCAACCTGCTGTACGAGAACGGCCGCCTGACCCGCGCGCTGACCAGGGGCGACGGCCGCACCGGCGAGGACGTCACGCTCAACGTCCGCACGCTGGAGCAGGTGCCGGATCGCCTGACGGGCACCGACGAGTTCCCCGTGCCCGCGCTGGTCGAGATCCGCGGCGAGGTGTACTTCCGCGTCGAGGACTTCCTGGCGCTCAACGCGAAGATGGTCGAGGCGGGCAAGGATCCGTACGCGAACCCGCGCAACACCGCCGCCGGATCGTTGCGGCAGAAGGATCCGAAGATCACGAAGTCCCGCAACCTGCGCCTGATCTGCCACGGGCTCGGGAAACGCGAAGGCTTCGAGCCCAAGCGCCAGTCCGAGGCGTATGACGCGCTAGCCGCGTGGGGCTTGCCGGTCTCGCCGCACAGCAAGGTGCTCGCCACCGGCGAGGAACTGCTGGAGCACATCAAGTTCTGGGGCGAGCACCGCCACGACGCCGAGCACGAGATCGACGGCGTCGTCATCAAGGTCGACGAGGTCGGGCTCCAGCGCCGTCTCGGGACGACGTCGCGCGCGCCGCGCTGGGCGATCGCCTACAAGTACCCGCCGGAAGAGGCGATCACCACCCTGCTGGACATCCAGGTCAACGTCGGCCGCACCGGGCGGGTCACCCCGTTCGCGGTGATGGAGCCGGTGAAGGTGGCCGGGTCCACGGTGGCGATGGCGACGCTGCACAACCAGGAAGAGGTCAAACGCAAGGGCGTGCTGATCGGGGACAAGGTCGTCATCCGCAAGGCTGGCGACGTCATCCCCGAGGTGCTCGGCCCGGTCGCGGACGCGCGCACCGGCGAGGAGCGCGAGTTCGTCATGCCGTTGCGCTGCCCCAACTGCGACACCGAACTGGCGTACCAGAAGGAGGGCGACATCGACATCCGTTGCCCGAACGCGCGGTTCTGCCCGGCGCAGCGGCGGGAGCGGCTGTTCCACCTGGCGAGCCGGAACGTCTTCGACATCGAGGTGGTCGGGTACGAGGCCGCGGTGGCGCTGCTGGACGCCGGTGTCGTGCACGACGAAGGCGACATCTTCGACCTGGACGAGGAGAAGCTGCTCGAGGTCGATCTGTTCCGCACCAAGGCGGGGGAGCTTTCGGCCAACGGGCGCAAACTGCTGGACAACCTCGAGGTCGTCAAGGACCGTCCACTGTGGAAGGTCATCGTCGGGCTCTCGATCCGGCACGTCGGCCCGACGGCGGCGCAGGCGCTCGCGCGGGAATTCGGTTCGCTGGAACGGATCGAAAACGCTTCCGAAGAGGAGCTCGCCGGCGTCGACGGGGTCGGCCCGACCATCGTGAAGGCCGCGAAAGAGTGGTTCGAGGTCGACTGGCACCGCGAAATCGTCGAAAAGTGGCGTGCGGCGGGCGTGCGGATGGAGGAGGAGCGCGACGAGTCCATCCCGCGCAACCTCGAAGGCCTGTCGATCGTCGTCACCGGTTCGCTGAACGACTACTCCCGTGACGAGGCCAAGGAGTTCATCATGGCCCGCGGCGGGAAGGCGGCGGGTTCGGTGTCGAAGAAGACGGCGTTCGTCGTCGTCGGGGACGCCCCGGGGATGAAGTACGACAAGGCCGTGCAGCTGAAGGTGCCGGTGCTCGACGAGAACGGCTTCCGGGTGCTGCTCGAAAGCGGCCCCGAGGCGGCCGCGGAACTCGCGCTGCCGACCGAGGAGGAGAGCGGTGAGTGAGCTGGAGATCCGGCCCGTCCGCGCCGATGAACTGACCGCGGTCGGGGAACTCACCCTGGCCGCGTACTCCGCCGAGCGGAGCCTCGTCGACGGCGTGGGCTACGCGGCCGAGCTCGTCGATGCCGCCAAGCGGGCCGAGCAGGCCGAACTCCTGGTCGCCGTGGACGGCGACGGAACGCCGGTCGGCACGGTCACCATCGCGCGGCCGGGGACACCGTTCGCCGAGCTGTCCCGCGAAGGCGAACTGGAGTTCCGGATGCTCGGCGTGCGGCCCACGGCCACCGGGCGCGGTGTCGGCGAGGCGCTGACCAGGGCCGTCATCGCGCGGGCGCGGGAACTGGACGCGGAGCGGGTGGTGCTGTGCAGCCTGGTCACGATGGCGCGGGCGCACCGGCTCTACGAGCGGCTCGGCTTCGTGCGGCTGCCGGAGCGGGACTGGGAGCCGCATCCCGGGGTGACCTTGGTCGCCTACCGCTTGGAGCTCACCTAGCCGTTCCGCGCGTGCTATGAAAGGCCCGTTACTTGCAAAATTTGCAAGTAACGGGCCTTTCATAGCACTTGAACGAGAGTGATCAGCTGTCCAGGACGACGGCCACGATCCCCGCGAAGTGCGCCAGCCGCGCCACCTCGGCGGCACGGAAGTTCGGCCCGCCGGGCCGCGCGACCAGCAGCGCCTTCCCCGGCTTCCCCAGCGGCGTCGCCGCGAGTTCGGTGCCCAGTTCCTTCCACGTCTCCGGGACCCACGCCTCCTCGGCGTCGAGGATGGTGGCGCGTTCCAGCGGCAGCCACGGCAGGTCGGTGATCGGCGTCTCGGGCGCGGCGCTGGACGACGCCAGCCGCAGGGCACCGGACTCCGAGTGCTCGACGACGACCGCCCAGCCCGCCCGGATGATCCTCGGCACACCTTCGGCGAGGATTTCCAGCCCCGAAGCGGGCTTCGCGGCGATCTCCTCGACCAGTTCGAGTTCGCGATGGGTGTCCAGCACCCCGGCGTACGGGCGGACGGCGTCGACCTCGACGCCGTCGACGCTTTCGGCGGCGGTGATCAGCGCGTCCGGCAGCCTGCCGGAGGGGATTTCGACGACGAGGTCGTCGACGGCGATCCCGCCGCCGCGTTCGACCACGTCCACGCTCAGGATGTCGGCGCCGACGGTGCCGAGCGCGGTGGCGACCGCGCCGAGGGTACCCGGGGTGTCCGGTAATTGGACCCGGATCAGGAACGACACACGCGCCCCTCTCGCCTCAGGCGTTCCAGCCTCGCCGTGGAACGCGCTACGCCGGGCGCCGATTGTGACAGACCGGACGAGGTAATGGGACCCGACGTCCGGGGCGCGGGATAACGAACCAGGCACTCCTTACCCGACGTGGGAGTGCAGGCCGCGGCATAACCCAGTCGAGTTCGCCGACGCCGCCACCATAGACTTGCAGCTTCCGACAGAACCCGCACAGCACACCCCGGGAGTCACCCGCGTGCCCAACATTTCCCGCGACGAGGTCGCACACCTCGCCAAGCTGGCCAGGCTTGCCGTCACCGAAGAGGAGCTGGACGTCTTCGCAGGCCAGCTCGACCAGATCCTGGACTCGGTGGCCAAGGTGAGCGAGGTCGCAGGCGAGGATGTCCCGCCCACGTCGCACGCCGTGCCGCTGACCAACGTTTTCCGTGAGGACACGGTCCGACCGGGGCTGACCCAGCAGCAGGCACTGGCCGGCGCGCCGGCCGCCGAAGAGGGTCGTTTCCGGGTGCCGCGGATTCTGGGAGAAGAGCAGTGACCGAACTCATCAAGCTGACCGCCGCCGAACTGGCGGACAAGATCCAGGCCCGTGAGGTCTCGGCGGTCGAGGTCGCCCAGGCCCACCTGGACCGGATCGCCGAGGTCGACGACCACATCCACGCGTTCCTGCACGTGGACACCGAGGGCGCGCTCGACGCGGCCCGCGCGGTCGACGCCGACGTCGCCGCGGGCAACGCGCCGAAGTCGCCGCTCGCCGGGGTGCCGCTGGCGCTCAAGGACGTGCTGACCACCAAGGGCATCCCCACCACGGTCGGTTCGAAGACCCTGGAGAACTGGATCCCGCCCTACGACGCCACCGTGACGCGCAAGCTGCGCGAGGCCGGTGTCGTGGTGCTCGGCAAGACCAACATGGACGAGTTCGCGATGGGCTCCTCCACGGAGAACTCCGCGTTCGGCCCGACGCACAACCCTTGGGACCACGCCCGCATCCCGGGCGGTTCCGGTGGTGGCTCCTCGGCGTCCATCGCGGCGTTCGAGGCCGCGATCGCGATCGGCACCGACACCGGTGGCTCGATCCGCCAGCCCGGCGCGGTCACCGGCACCGTCGGCGTGAAGCCGACGTACGGCGGTGTGTCCCGCTACGGTCTCGTCGCCTTCTCGTCGTCGCTCGACCAGGCCGGTCCCTGCGCGCGGACGGTGCTCGACGCCGCCCTGCTGCACGAGGTCATCGCCGGGTACGACCCGATGGACTCGACCTCGATCGACGCGCCGGTCCCGCCGGTGGTCGCCGCGGCCCGCCAGGGCCTGACCGGTGACCTCAAGGGCGTCCGCGTCGGCGTGGTCAAGGAATTCGCGGGCGACGGCTACCAGCCCGGCGTCCTGCGGTCCTTCGAGGCCGCCGTCGAGCAGCTGCGCGCGCTCGGTGCCGAGGTCGTCGAGGTCTCGTGCCCCAACTTCACCTACGCGCTGCCCGCGTACTACCTGATCGCGCCGAGCGAGTGTTCGTCGAACCTCGCCCGGTTCGACGCCATGCGCTACGGCCTGCGCGTGTCCGACGACGGCGCGCACAGCGCCGAAGAGGTCATGTCGCTCACCCGCGAGAAGGGCTTCGGCCCCGAGGTCAAGCGCCGCATCATGCTCGGCACGTACGCGCTGTCTTCGGGCTACTACGACGCCTACTACGGCTCGGCGCAGAAGGTCCGCACGCTCATCACGCGCGACTTCGAAGCCGCGTACGAAAAGGTGGACGTGCTGGTCTCGCCGACCACGCCGACCACCGCGTTCAAGATCGGCGAGCGCGTCGACGACCCGATGGCGATGTACCTCGCGGACCTCTGCACCATCCCGTCGAACCTCGCGGGCAACGCGGCGATGAGCGTCCCGAGTGGACTGTCGCACGAGGACAGCCTGCCGGTCGGCCTGCAGATCATGGCCCCCGCGATGGCCGACGACAGGCTGTACCGCGTCGGCGCCGCCTACGAGGTCGCGCGGGACGCCGCCAACGGCGGTTCGCTGGTGCACCAGGTTCCGGAGCTGGGAGGAAAGAAGTGACCGCCGTGGTGGAACTCATGGACTACGCCGACGTCATCGAGCGGTTCGACCCGGTCCTGGGCCTCGAAGTGCACGTCGAGCTGAACACGAACACCAAGATGTTCTGCGGCTGCGCCAACGAGTTCGGCGGCGAGCCGAACACCAAGGTCTGCCCGACCTGTCTCGGCATGCCCGGCGCGCTTCCGGTCGTGAACGCCAAGGCGATCGAAGGCGCGATCCGCATCGGCCTCGCGCTCAACTGCGAGATCGCCGAATGGTGCCGGTTCGCCCGGAAGAACTACTTCTACCCGGACATGCCGAAGAACTTCCAGACGTCGCAGTACGACGAGCCGATCGCCTTCAACGGCTACCTCGACGTGACGCTGGACGACGGCGAGGTCGTCCGCGTGGAGATCGAGCGCGCGCACATGGAGGAGGACACCGGCAAGTCGCTGCACGTCGGCGGCGCCACCGGTCGCATCCACGGCGCCGAGCACTCGCTGCTCGACTACAACCGCGCCGGCGTGCCGCTGATCGAGATCGTCACCAAGACGATCGAGCACACCGGTGAGCGCGCCCCCGAGGTCGCGCGGGCGTACGTGAGCGCGCTGCGGGATCTGCTGAGCGCGCTGGACGTCTCCGACGTCCGCATGGACCAGGGTTCCCTGCGCTGCGACGCGAACGTCTCGCTGATGGCCAAGGACGCGACCGAGTTCGGCACGCGCACCGAGACCAAGAACGTCAACTCGCTGCGCAGCGTCGAGCGCGCCGTGCGCTACGAGATGACCCGCCAGGCGGCGATCCTCGCCGAGGGCGGCTCGATCAAGCAGGAGACGCGGCACTTCCAGGAGGCCGACGGCACCACGTCGCCCGGCCGCACCAAGGAGACCGCCGAGGACTACCGGTACTTCCCGGAGCCCGACCTGGTCCCGATCGCGCCGTCGCGCGAGTGGGTCGAGGAGCTCCGCAAGACGCTGCCGGAGATGCCGTCGGAGCGCCGCAAGCGCATCCAGCGCGAGTGGAGCCTGACCGACGAGGCGCTGCGCGACCTGCTCAACGTCGGCGCGGTCGACCTGGTCGCCGCGACCGTCGAGGCGGGCGCGACGCCGGACGAGGCCCGCAGCTGGTGGGTCAACACGCTGGCGCAGGAGGCCAACTCCCGCGAGATCGAACTGGCGGAGCTGGCGATCACGCCTTCGCAGCTGGCCGAGGTCATCGGGCTGGTCAAGGTCGGTGAGCTGACCAACAAGCTGGCCAAGGAGGTCGTGCAGGGCGTCCTGGCAGGCGAGGGTTCGCCGTCCGAGGTCGTCGAGAAGCGCGGCCTGAAGGTCGTTTCCGACGACTCGGCGCTGATCGCGGCCGTCGACGAGGCACTGGCCGCGCAGCCGGACATCGCCGAGAAGATCCGCGGCGGCAAGGTGGCCGCGGCCGGGGCGATCGTCGGCGCGGTCATGAAGGCCACCAAGGGCCAGGCCGACGCCAAGCGCGTGCGCGAACTGATCGTCGAGCGAGTCGGTGCCTGAACTCGTTTCCAAGAAGGTCACCTGGCGTGAGTGGCTCGGCCTCGCGGCCGGGCTGCTCGCGCTGGTGACCTTGTTCCTCCCGTGGACGACGCTGACCGCGTCGCGCCCGGAGATCGAGGACGTGCTGACATCGTTGCCCGCCAACGACGTGACGCGTGACGCGTGGCGTTCCGGCTTCCTCGCCTGGGCGCCGGTCTTCCTCCTGTTCCTGCCCGGTCTCGCCGTCGTGCTGTTCGGCCGTGTCGAAGCCGTCCGCCGCGCGGGCCTGCCGCATCTGTGGCTGATGGTGGCCCTCGGCGCCCTGCTGCTGATGGTGCTCGGCTGGGTCACCCTCGACTGGCAGTTCGACGCCGACCAGCGGGGGATCCTCTCCGCGGCGGGTATCGAGATCGGGGCGGGCCTCGGCCGTTACCTCGGCATGGTGGCCGCTGTCGTCTCCGCCGTCGTCGCCTTCTTCGACGTCCGCGCCCGTAAGTAGTCACTCAGCGGATACCGGCCGGAAACCCACGATCTCCGAGGAGGTCCCGTGTTCCCGCTTCCCGGCGGTATCGGTCTTTCCCATCTGCGGGCCTACGAATGGGAGGCCTCGGACGGGGTGTGCGGTGGCGGCCCGCATCTGCATCTCGCCTGCACGGAGGCCTACGTCGTCACCGGCGGACGCGGCGCGGTGCAGACGCTCAGCGTCGACGGCTACCGCGAAACCGAACTCGAAGCCGGGGTCGTCGCGTGGTTCGCGCCCGGCACGGTCCATCGGATGGTGCAGCGCGGCGGACTGCGGATCACCGTGCTCATGCAGAACAGCGGGCTGCCCGAAGCGGGTGACGCCGTCCTCACCTTCCCGCCGCCGATCCTCGCCGATCCGGACGCCTACGCCGCGGCCGCCGCGATGCCCACGGACGACGACTCGGCACGACGGCGCCGCGACCTAGCGATCGAGGGTTACCTGCCGATCCGCGACGCCCTCGCCGCGGGAGATCCCGGTCCGTTGAGGGACTTCCATCGCGCGGCCGCCGCGTTGATCGCGCCGAAGGCCGGCGCCTGGATTTCGCGCTGGCGGGCCGGGGCGCTGGCCGCCGCCGAGCGGACCGGGGTGCACCTGGAGGCACTCGCGAACGGTGACGCGAGCCATCTCGAGGAGTCCGGCGTCCGGGTCGCCAATCCGTCCACAAAGGACGGTTATGGCCTGTGCGGGCGGCGCGAGGAGTACCGCATTGACATGTGACCATTTGGTCACCTATTTTGGCCGGTATGACCCACTCGCGCAGGACACTCGTCACCATGCTCGTCACGCTGCTTCTCGGCGCGCTGATCACCGTCGTCCCGGCGTCGGCCGAGGGGCGCCGTCACGTGCACGAAGGAACGATCGACGGCGCGGACTTCCTGGTCAAAATGCCGAAACGGTGGAACGGCACGCTGGTGCTCTACAGCCACGGGCTGTACGTGGAGGAATGGAAGCCGGCGCGGATCATGCTGGCCACCAGACCCGAAACCGAGACCTGGCTGCTCGACCAGGGCTACGCGCTCGCCGCGTCGAACTACAAAGGCGTGTTCGGGCACGCGATCGAGGAGGCGCTGACCGACCAGATCGCGCTGCTGGACTGGTTCAAGGCCACCGTCGGCCAACCGCGGCGGACGATCACCAGCGGAATGTCCATGGGCGCCGTGATCTCCTTGAAGCTGGCCGAGAACAATCCCGGTCGTTTCGACGGCGTTCTGACGCAATGCGGCGAGTACGACGCGAACGGCACCTGGAACAGCGCACTGGACATGCTGTTCGCGCTCAAGACCTTGCTGGCGCCGGACGCGGACATCGACCTGGTCCGGCCTCGCGATCCGCAGGCGGCCCAGGACGCGCTCGGAGCCGTCGTGGCCGAAGCCCAGAAGACGGAGCAGGGCCGCGCCCGGATCGCGCTCGCCGGTGCGCTCGGCGAAATCCCGGGCTGGGCCTTCGCGCATCAGCCGGAGCCCACCGCGCCGTCGGAGCGGCTCGCGCAGCAGGCGATGTGGGTCACCGGGGCCTACTTGTTCGGTTACGGACCGGCCGCGCGCCCCGAGATCGAGCGCCGCGCGGGCGGCAACCCGTCGTCGAACACCGGCATCGACTACCGGCGCATGCTCGCCCGGTCCGCCGGACTCGGCCTCGTCCGGCACGCCTACCGGGCGGGCGGCGCGGACCTGGAAGCCGATCTGGACCGGCTCGCCGCGGCCCCGCGGATCTCGGCGGACCCGAAGGCGGAGGCCTACCTGCGTCACTACACCGTGGCACGCGGCACCACGCCGTCGCCGGTGCTGACCGTGCACACCACCGGCGACGGCGGCGCGGTCGCCGGCCAGGCCCGGTGGTACGGCGACCAGGTCCGGCGCAACGGCGATCCCGCCCGGTTGCGGCAGGCCTACGTGAGCCGGGGCGGCCACTGCTCGTTCAACGCCGCCGAGGAGATCGTCCTGCTGCGCACCCTCCTGTCCCGTGTGGACAGTGGGCGCTGGCCGGACACCGGACCGCGACGGCTCACCGCCGCCGCGACCGCGCTGGGCCTCGGCTATCGGCTGGTCCCGGAGTTGTTCAGCGAAACCGGCGAGGAGAAGGCCATGGCGCCGTCGTTCGTGCGCTTCACGCCGCCGTCCTCCCCGAGGCCGTCCCGCTGAGCCCAGGGATAGGCGAGGCGTGAGGGCCGAGTTTCCTCGGCTGAGTCGAGGGAAGGGGCCCCTTACGCGCGGCCGCTGTGATCATTGGTGCGTGTGGGGCGAAGGTGGCGGTCGTGGCGATCACGAGAGTAGTGAAGGCCTCCATCACTACGGTCAAGGTAGGCAAGGGGCCCTTCGCGACCCGGACCCGTGAACGACCGCAGTCAGAGGCCAGTAGGTGACCAAGACACCCTCGGCCCTAACCCGAATCGCCACTCACGACCCCCAGGACCGGCACCCCACCCACCCACTTAGTTAGTGGTTAGTAACCAGTAACCTCGCAGCATGGCTGAACGGATGAGCGGAACGGACCGGCGTGCCCAGGTGCTGGCCATCGCGGCGAAGGAGTTCGCGGAACACGGGTTGCACGGGGCGTCGACGGAGGCGATCGCGAGGGCGGCCGGGATCACCCAGGCGTATGTCTTCCGGATCTTCGGGACGAAGAAGGCCCTGTTCCTGGAGCTGGTCCAGGCCGCTTTCGCGCGCGTCAGCGACGGGATGCGAGTCGCGGGCGAGGGGAAGACCGGCCTGGACGCGCTCTCGGCGATGGGCGCCCAGTACTTCGACCTGCTGGCCGACCGGACCGGGTTGTTGTTGCAGCTCCAGGGCTTCGCCGCTTGTGGCGACCCGGAGGTGCGGGACGTGGTGCGGTCGTGTTTCGCCCGGATGTGGGACACGGCCGAGGACGGCACCGGACTCGAACCGGTGACCGTGAAGACGTTCCTCGCCTTCGGGATGCTGCTGAACACCGGCGCCGCGATGGACGTCGAACAGGTCGAAGCGGGCTGGGCCGAGGGGGTTCGCACCCGGATCCGGCCGGAGCTGTTCGCGCACGTCACCACCGAGGCGAACCGGTGACCACCCGCGTGGACGGCGGGCTGAGCGTGGCGCTGGTCTGCACGGCGTTGTCGGGAGCGGTGATCGGCAGCGTCGGGGCGCCTCTCATCACGCCGGTCGCGACGGGGATGCACGTGTCCCTCGGCGCCGCGCAGTGGACGTTGACGGTGACGTTGTTCAGCGGCGCGATCGCGGGCCCGGTGCTGGGCAGGCTCGGCGGCGGCCCGTACCGCCGGGTCACGATCCTGGCCACCCTGGCCCTGGTCATGGTGGGCGGGCTGCTGACGGTGCTCCCGCTGCCGTTCGCGGCGTTGCTGATCGGGCGAGCTCTGCAAGGGCTCGCTGTCGCGGCCGGGGCGCTGTTGATGAGCGTCGCCCGCGCTCACCTGCCTGCCGAACGCTCGGTGTCGACGATCGCCGCGATCTCGGTCGCGTCGACCGTGGGCATCGGCGTCGGCTATCCGCTGATCAGCCTGCTCGACCAGCTCGCGGGCCTGCGTGCCGCGTACGGACTCGGATTCCTCCTGTCCGCCGTCGCGCTGGCCATCGCCTGGCGCATCCTGCCCATCGAGGAGCCCGGCGAGCTGCCCCGGATCGACGTCCCGGGCGCGCTGCTCCTCGCTCTCGGCACGCTCGGGATCCTTCTGGTCATCGCCGCCCCCTCGATCTGGGCGAACGCGTGGCTGGCCGGTGGTCTTCTCGCCGGTTCCGCCGCGGTGCTGGCGGTGTGGGCGTTCCTCGAACTGCGCACCAAGACACCGCTGGTGGACCTTCGGCTGCTCGGCCAGGGGCCGATCCTCCGCGCGAACCTGGCGATACTCGTGGCCGGGGCCGGTTTGTACCTGTTGTTCAGCCTGTTCACCCGCTACGTGCAGACGCCCGGCGACGCCCGCTACGGCTTCGCGCTCCCCGGTGTCGCCGCGGGTGCGGCCCTGATCCCGTTCTCACTGCTCGGATTCGCCGCGGGCAAAGCGGTGCCGCGGCTCAGCGCGCGCATCACCGAACGGTGGACGTACACGCTCTCGGTCGTGATCGCCATGGCCGGTGCCCTGTTGTTCGCCGTCGGCAACGAGTCGCTCTTCGTCGTCCTCGCCGCGATCGCCGTCCTCGGCTTCGCCGTCGGAGGTGTCTTCGCGGTGATGCCCAAGCTCGTCCTCGTCGGTGTGCCCCGGGAAGAAACCGCCAGCGTGCTCTCGATCAACCAGATCGCCCGCAGCATGGGAATGAGCGTCGGCAGCGCGCTCGCGGGGTTCCTGCTCGCCGCGACCACTCCGGACGGCGCACTGCTCCCCACCCGGAACGGCTACCTCACCACGGCGCTCTGGGCGCTGCCCCTGCTCGCGGTCAGCGCGCTCATCGTCGCCGGAACTCCGCGCCGGGCGGCGTCCTAGTCCTTGCCGCTCCCGCCGGCGCTGGCCGCCGGGGTGATGATGACGAGGCGGTCGTCGCTCGAAACCGGCGAGCCGCCGTCCTTGTTGATGGTGCCGACCAGCGCTATCTGCGGGTTGATCATGCTCATCGACGACAGGCGGCCGAAGGTCTTCGGGGGTTTGCCGGTCTTGCCGTCCAGGGTGACGCTGGGCTTGCCGGTCACGGCGCCGTCCGGGGTGACCGGCAGATGCTGCAGGTTGCCCGCGGTCGACGTCGCCACGGACAGATTGCCGGAGGCGGCGACGAAGTCCGCGCATCCCGCCACGCCGGGCTTGTCCGGCCAGCTCCAGGCCGGGGTGGTCAGGGGCTGTCCCGCGCGAAGCCGGTGGAGGACGTCCTTGTCGGCCAGCCTGTCCGTCAGCCAAATGCGCGAACCGGCCTGGTCGCGGCAGATCCCGCCGGGGGAGTGCACGCCGGTGGAGAAGACCGCCGAACCCGCGGTGGGATTGCCCGGCGCGGGTTTGCCGGAGGTGTCGATGCGCAGCACTTTCCCGGCCAGCGACGCGGGATCGGCCGCGAGTCCGGGGTTGCCCGCGTCGCCGGTGGCGACCAGGAGCGCGCCCTTGCCGTCGGTGCCGATCGCGCCGCGGTTGCCGGAGGCGCCCTTGGGGATGCCGGTCAGCACCGGTTTCGGCGCCTGGCCCTTCGCCAGCCGGACGACCCGGTTGTCCGCCGGGGTGGTGACGTAGGCGAAGACGAGCTGGTCTTCGGCGAACCCGGGGGAGAGGGCGAGCGAGGTGAGGCCGCCGTCGCCGGAGCCGTCCACGGGGACGGTGGCCCAGGCCGCCGGGTCCTTCCCCGCGGCGGCGAGCAGGATCCGGCCGCTCTTGCGTTCGCCCGCGAGCGCGCTGGGCGCGGTGCCGTCGCCGGGGAGCGCGGCCACGGCCGCGACGGTGTCCAGGCAGGTCGCGATGACGGCCTTGTCGAAGTCCTTGCAGCCCTGCGGCGGCGGAACCGGCGTCGGCGTCTGGTTCTGCCCGTTCCCCCGGCCGCCGGGACCGCCGGGGCCGGAATCGCCCGCGTCACCGCCGGGCCCGACCTGCGGCGGGGACTCGGGGGACGGTGGGTTGACCGGGGTGAACTTCTGCCCGGCCGCCGTGTTGTCGAAGTCGGCGCAGCCGGAGAGCAGCAGCGAGCCGCAGGCCAGCAGAGCCAGCGGCGCGGTCCATTTCCGCCGGTACCGGGTACGCACGGGGCCAGCCTAGGTGGGCGTGCGTGAGCCACGGGTAAGCGGCACTCGATACCGTGGCGATCATGACGGTAACCGTGCTCGTGCCCGACGAAGAGGGAGTGACCGCGCTTTCGGAGATCGAGGGCGTGCGCCCGGTGGTGTACCGCCGGGGAGAGCCGGTGCCCGCCGAAGCCGCCGGGGCCGAGGTCCTCGTGACCGGTGACCGGCCCAGCGAGGAGCTGTGGCGCGAACTGCCCAACGTCAAACTCGTGCAGTTGCTGGTGGCCGGCGCCGAGGACTGGATCGGCAAGGTGCCGGACGGTGTCCTGCTCTCGACCTGCCGCGGCGCGCACGGCGGAAGCTCGGCCGAATGGGTCGTCGCGGTCCTCCTGGCGATCTACCGCGGTCTCGACGGTTTCGCCGACGGCCTGCGGCGGAAACACTGGGCCCGCCGGACCACCGACACGTTGCAGGGCAAGCGGGCCCTCATCGTCGGCGCCGGTGACCTCGGCAGGCATCTGCGACGGCGGCTGGAGACGTTCGACGTGCGCTGCACGATGGTCGGCGCCACCGCTCGCGAGGGCGTGCACGGCGTCGGTGAACTCCCAGATCTGCTACCCGACCACGACATCACGGTCCTGATGGTGCCGCTCACCCAGCACACCCAGGGTCTGGTCGACGCGGGGTTCCTGGCCGCGATGCCGGACGGGGCGATCCTCGTCAACGTCTCGCGGGGACCGGTCGTCGTCACCGACGCGCTCGTCGCGGAACTCGCGTCGGGACGGTTGCGCGCCGCCCTCGACGTCACCGATCCCGAGCCGTTGCCGGAGGGGCATCCGCTGTGGGACGTGCCGGGGCTGCTGCTGACGCCGCACGTCGCGGGCGCGGTGAGCGGGAGGCGGCAGCGCGCCTACGCGGTGGTGGCCAGGGAACTGAGCCACTATCTGAGCGGAGAGCTGCCGAACAACCTGGTCCACGGCGAATACTGAGCATCATGGCGACACTGCATGTCGGCTGTGCGATGTGGACGCACAAGGCGTGGGCCGGGCGGTTCCTGGCGAAGTCGCTGCCCGCAGGGGAGCGCCTGCGGGCCTACGCCGGCTGGTGCAACGCCGTCGAGGGCAACACCACCTTCTACGCGACCCCCGCACGGGACACCGTCGAAACGTGGGCGCGGCAGACCGGCCCCGGCTTCCGGTTCGTGGTCAAGCTGCCCAAGGTCGTCACGCACGAGCGACGGCTCGCCGGGGTCGAGACCGAGATGCGGGCGTTCCTGGACGCGATCGAACCCCTCGGCGAACGGGCGGTCCTGTGGACCCAGTTGCCCGCCTCGTTCGGCCCCTCGGACGTCGACGCCCTCGGTCGTTTCCTGCGCAGGCTGCCCGTCGGCCTCCGGCGTGCCGTCGAGGTGCGCCACCCCGAGTTTTACTCCGACGCCCGCTCGACGTCGTCGCTGGAGCGGGCGCTCACCGACGCGGACGCCGAGTGGGTGCCCTTCGACACCACGGTCTTCTTCCGGAGCCCGCCGGTCAGCGAGGCCGAACAGGACGCCTGGGTCAAGAAACCCCGGCTGCCGCGGCGGACACGGGCGCTGACCGACCGGCCGATCGTCCGCTATCTGGGCCGGGACGCGACCGAGGAGACCGTCGAGGGATGGCTGCCGTGGACCGAGGTGGTCGCCGAATGGCTGCGCGCGGGCCGGTCGCCGACGGTCTTCGTGCACACCCCCGACAACGACGACGCCCCCGCGCTCGCCCGCCGGTTCCACGACGAGGTGCGCGCCCTGATGCCCGGCCTCGACCCGCTGCCCGAGCCCGAACCGGTCGAACCCGCGACCCTGTTCTGAACCGCTGTGTCGCCTGACGGGCTTCTTTCGCCTACCCTTCGCGCGTGAGCGATGACTACCAGACCAGCATGATCTCGGACGTGGCCGACTCCGACAGCGGCCCCGGCCCGGCGGAGACCAGGGGCGGGATCGATCTCGGTCTGCTCGTCCTGCGAGTGGTGCTCGGCGTGACCATGGGCGCGCACGGGCTCCAGCACCTCTTCGGCGCCTTCGGCGGGCCCGGGGTCGGCGGCTTCGCCAGGGTGCTCGGCAACCTCGGCTACACCAGCCAGACCACGCTGCTTTCGTGGATCACCGGGATCAGCGAGGTACTCGGCGGCGCGCTCGTGCTGGTGGGCCTGTTCACCCCGGTCGGCGCGGCCGCGTTGCTCGGGGTCTGCGCGAACATCGTGTTCGTGAAGTTCGGCGGCGGGTTCTTCCAGAAGGAAGGGCAGGGCTTCGAGTTCGAGCTCCTGCTGGGCGCCGCTTCGCTGACCGTCCTGCTCGCGGGCTCGGGGCGGATCGCGCTGGACGCCAACACCCCGTGGCGCAAGCGGCCGCTCTCGTTCGGGTTGATCGGGCTCCTGCTGGCCGCGGCGGCCTCGGTCGTGGTGATCGTGCTGTGCCGCTGACCCGCGTTTAGTCCTCTGGATGCGTTCGGGCGCGTGCTATGAAAGGCCCGTTACTTGCAAAATTTGCAAGTAACGGGCCTTTCATAGCGTTTGGGGACCACGCAACAAGAGGACTACTTGCTCGGGTCCCGCACCGCGCCGGTGTCGGCCGAGGTGGCCATCCGCGCGTAGGCCCGCAGCGCGGCGGTGATCGGCCGCTCCCGCGAGACCGGCTGCCACGGCCGCTCGCTCGCGTCCATCTTCGCGCGCCGCTCGGCCAGCACGTCCGCGTCGACGAGCAGTTCGAGGCGGCGCTCGTGGACGTCGAGCAGGATGCGGTCGCCGTTCTGGACGAGGCCGATCGCCCCGCCCGCGGCGGCCTCGGGGGAGATGTGCCCGACCGAGATGCCCGACGAGCCACCGGAGAACCGGCCGTCGGTGATCAGCGCGCACTTCTTGCCGAGGCCGGAGCCCTTGAGGAACGCCGTCGGGTGCAGCATCTCCTGCATCCCCGGGCCACCGGCCGGCCCTTCGTAGCGGATCACCAGCACCTCACCGGGCTGGATCTCCTTCTTGAGGATGGCCGAAACCGCCTCCTCCTGGCTTTCCAGCACCCGGGCCGGGCCCTCGAAACGCCAGAGTTCCTCGTCGATGCCCGCGGACTTGATGACCGCGCCGTTCTCCGCGAGGTTGCCGCGCAGGATCGCGAGCCCGCCGTCCTTGGTGTAGGCGTGCTCGACGTCGTGGATGCAGCCGTCCGCGGCGTCGGTGTCCAAAGAGGACCAGCGGTTCTCGGTGGAGAACGCCTCCGTGGTGCGGACGCCGCCGGGCGCCGCGTGGAACAGTTCGATCGCGCGCGCCGAAGGCTCCTCCGCGCGGATGTCCCAAGTGGACAGCCAAGACTCGATGTCCGGCGAGTGCACGGAGTGGACGTCGGTGTTCAGCAGCCCGCCGCGGTACAGCTCACCGAGGATGGCCGGGATGCCGCCGGCGCGGTGGACGTCTTCCATGTGGTAGTCCGAGTTCGGCGCGACCTTCGACAGGCACGGCACGCGGCGGCCGATGGCGTCGATGTCGTCGATGGTGAAGTCGACCTCGCCCTCCTGCGCGGCGGCGAGGACGTGCAGCACCGTGTTGGTCGAACCGCCCATCGCCATGTCGAGGGCCATCGCGTTCTCGAACGCCTTCTTCGACGCGATCGAGCGCGGGAGCGCGGACTCGTCGTCGTGGGAGTACCAGCGCTTGCACAGCTCGACGACCGTGCGCCCGGCGTCTTCGAACAGCGCCTTGCGGGCGGCGTGCGTCGCGAGGGTGGAGCCGTTGCCCGGCAGCGAGAGGCCCAGCGCCTCGGTGAGACAGTTCATCGAGTTCGCGGTGAACATGCCCGAACACGAACCGCAGGTCGGGCAGGCCGAGCGCTCCACAATGGACAGCCCGTCCTCGTCGACCTCGCTGCTGGCCGAAGCGGCGATCGCGGTGATCAGGTCGGTCGGCGCCTGCGCGACCCCGCCGACGACCACGGCCTTCCCGGCCTCCATCGGCCCGCCGGAGACGAAGACCACCGGGATGTTCAGCCGCATCGCGGCGTTCAGCATGCCCGGGGTGATCTTGTCGCAGTTGGAGATGCAGACCAGCGCGTCGGCCTGGTGGGCGTTCACCATGTACTCGACGGAGTCCGCGATGATCTCGCGCGAGGGCAGCGAGTAGAGCATTCCGCTGTGCCCCATGGCGATCCCGTCGTCGACGGCGATCGTGTGGAACTCGCGGGCGACACCGCCCGCCTCCTTCACCGCGCCTGCCACGATCTCGCCGAGGTCCTTGAGGTGCACGTGCCCCGGCACGAACTGGGTGTAGGAGTTCGCGATGGCGACGATCGGCTTGCCGAAGTCGCTGTCGGTCATCCCGGTGGCGCGCCAGAGCGAGCGGGCGCCCGCCGCGTTGCGGCCGTGGGTGGTGGTCCGGGAACGGAGTGGGGGCACGGCTTACTCCAAGGTTCGGGGTGGGACCAGGGCCTTGCCGGGCGAACCGGCGCCAAACTGGTCCTACCAATCCTACTCCCCGGAGTCCGCCGTCTTTTCCGGAGTCGCCTCTTCGGTCTTGGCGACGTCGTCCGTGAGCCCGGAAGGATCGGCCATGTGCCCCGCGCTGACCAGCGAGATCACCGGAAGGTGGCGGGTGCGCACGGCGGGGAGCGCGACCTTGGTCTCGTCCTTCAGCACCGCCTGCACCTTCGCCTTGTCGGTGATGGCGAGGCCCTTGAGGGAGGACCACGGCAGGTCCCGATGCCCGAACAGTGTGCGGACTTCCAGTCCCTCGGCCGTCGCCGTCGTGCGGGTCCGGATGACGAACACCGCCAGCGCGATCGGGAAGATGTAGAGCCACTGGAGGTACGGCACGTCGCCGAACGCGACAGGCGTCACACAAACGACGAGGAAAGCGATCGCCAACAGCGCCGTGTTCGGAATCTTGAAGACGGCTTTGGGAGCCTCGTTCGCCTGTTCTTGCTGCTTTTCTTCTGCCACGTCAAAGATGGTGCACCGCGGCCTTCCGGGCCCCGAACGCGGGTCGCGCAGTGCACCGAAGGTGTCCAGCATGCGGAATCGCCGTCCCGCAGAGTTGACACTCTTGACGGCGACCGACTAGCTTCACTCTCGTGACAACGCAGACCGGCCTCGTACTTCCCCAGCGCGTCGACGCTTAGGGAAGTCTCCGCTGCGTCGACGCGCGACCCTCGTGCGACCACTCCGGTCGGCGGGGGTTTTTTGTTGCCTGGAACAATTTCAACGCCGAACCAGCCAATGAATACCCGAACGAGTGACTAGACAAGACGAGGCAAACAGCGATGACTAGTGCCACCTCGCGAGCTGAAGCGAACACCGGAACATCCGGGTCCCGACCCAAGCCGGCGCCGCCGGCCGGGACCCCCGTGCGGGTCACGGGCGCGCAGTCGCTCGTCCGCTCGCTCGAGGCGGTGGGCGCGGAAGTCGTGTTCGGTATTCCCGGCGGCACCATTCTCCCGGCGTACGACCCGTTGCTCGACTCGACGAAGGTCCGCCACGTCCTGGTCCGCCACGAACAGGGCGCGGGCCACGCCGCCACCGGCTACGCGCAGGCGACCGGCAAGGTCGGGGTGTGCATGGCCACGTCGGGTCCCGGCGCGACCAACCTGGTCACCCCGCTCGCCGACGCGAACATGGACTCGGTCCCGGTGGTCGCCATCACCGGTCAGCAGTCCCGCGCGCTGATCGGCACGGACGCCTTCCAGGAAGCCGACATCTGCGGCATCACGATGCCGATCACCAAGCATAACTTCCTGGTCACCGACCCGGCGGACATCCCCCGCACCATCGCGGAGGCCTTCCACCTCGCCTCGACCGGCCGCCCCGGCCCGGTCCTGGTGGACATCCCCAAGGACGTCCTGCAGGAGATGACCTCCTTCTCCTGGCCGACGGAGCTGCGGCTGCCGGGCTACCGGCCCACGCTGCGCCCGCACGGCAAGCAGGTCCGCGAGGCCGCCCGGCTGATCAGCAAGTCGCGGCGCCCGGTCCTCTACGTCGGCGGCGGCGTGATCAAGGCCGACGCCTCGCGCCAGCTGATGGAACTGGCCGAGCTGACCGGGATCCCGGTCGTCACCACGCTGATGGCCCGCGGCGCGTTCCCCGACTCGCACCCGCAGCACCTCGGCATGCCGGGGATGCACGGTTCGGTCTCCGCGGTCGCGGCGATGCAGCGGGCGGATCTGCTGATCGCCCTCGGCGCCCGCTTCGACGACCGCGTCACCGGGCAGCTGTCCTCGTTCGCGCCGGACGCCGCCATCGTGCACGCCGACATCGACCCGGCCGAGATCTCCAAGAACCGCAAGGCGGACGTGCCCATCGTCGGCGACTGCGCGGAGATCATCACCGAACTGATCGAGGCCGTCCGCGCCGAGACCGACAAGTCCGCGAAGCCGGACCTGCAGGACTGGTGGACGCAGGTCCGCTCCTGGCGCGACGACTACCCGGCGGGCTACGAGTGGCCCGAGGACGGGACGCTTTCCCCGCAGTACGTCATCGAGCGCATCGGTTCGCTCGTCGGCCCGGACGCGGTCTACACCGCGGGCGTCGGCCAGCACCAGATGTGGGCCGCGCAGTTCGTGAAGTACGAGAACCCGCGCACCTGGATCAACTCCGGCGGCCTCGGCACGATGGGCTTCGCCGTCCCGGCCGCGATGGGCGCCAAGTTCGGCGTCCCGGACAAGCAGGTCTGGGCCATCGACGGCGACGGCTGTTTCCAGATGACGAACCAGGAACTGGCCACCTGCGCCATCGAAGGCGCGCCGATCAAGGTCGCCGTCATCAACAACGGCAACCTGGGCATGGTCCGCCAGTGGCAGAACCTCTTCTACTCGGAGCGGTACTCCAACACCGATCTCGGTACCCACAAGCACCGCATCCCCGACTTCACCCTGCTCGCGGAGGCGCTCGGCTGCGCCGGGCTCCGCTGTGAGACCAAGGAAGACGTCGACGCCACCATCCAGCGCGCCATGGAGATCAACGACCGCCCCGTCGTGATCGATTTCGTGGTGGGGAAGGATGCCCAGGTGTGGCCCATGGTGGCCGCGGGCACCGGTAACGACGAAATCATGTCCGTGCGCGGGATCCGCCCGCTCTTCGACGACGACGAAGTCGCCGCCGCGGGTGAGATCGAAGCAGCGGAGATCAGCGCTGCGGCAGAAGAAGGAGACGCGCGATGAGCGTGCACACCCTGAGCGTTCTGGTGGAGAACAAGCCCGGTGTCCTCGCGCGGGTTTCCGGACTGTTTTCCCGGCGCGGTTTCAACATCGAATCCCTCGCCGTCGGGCCCACGGAGAATCCCGAGGTGTCCCGGATGACGATCGTGGTCGCCGTCGAAGAGCTACCGCTCGAACAGGTGACCAAACAGCTCAACAAGCTGGTCAACGTCATCAAGATCGTGGAACTGGAAAAGTCCACCGCCGTGCAGCGCGAACTGCTGCTCGTCAAGGTCCGCGCCGACAACACCGTGCGCAGCCAGGTCCTCGAGACGGTGCAGCTCTTCCGCGCGAAAGTGGTGGACGTGTCCCCTGAGGCGCTCACCGTCGAGGCCACCGGCACCTCGGACAAGATCGGTGCCCTGCTGCGGATGCTGGAGCCCTATGGCATCCGTGAACTGGTCCAGTCCGGAATGGTCGCGGTCGGCCGTGGCGCCCGATCCATCACCGCCACCTCAGCTCGATAAAGAATCTTTTGTTGTAGGTCAGGAAAGGAAGTAGTACCCCTCATGGCAGTGGAAATCTTTTACGACGACGACGCGGACCTTTCGATCATCCAGGGTCGCAAGGTCGCCGTGATCGGCTACGGCAGCCAGGGCCACGCGCACTCGCTCAGCCTGCGTGACTCCGGTGTCGACGTCCGCATCGGCCTGCCCGAGGGCTCGAAGTCGCGGGCCAAGGCCGAGGAGCAGGGTCTCCGCGTGCTCACCCCGGCCGAGGCCAGCGCCGAAGCCGACCTGATCATGATCCTCGCGCCGGACACCAAGCAGCGCGCGATCTACGAGAAGGACATCGAGCCGAACCTCAAGGACGGCGACGCGCTCTTCTTCGGTCACGGCTTCAACATCCGCTACGACCTGATCAAGCCGCCGTCGAACGTCGACGTCGCCATGGTCGCGCCGAAGGGCCCGGGCCACCTGGTCCGCCGCCAGTTCGTCGACGGCAAGGGCGTCCCGGCGCTCATCGCGGTCGAGCAGGACGCCTCCGGCAACGCGCAGGCGCTCGCGCTGTCCTACGCCGCCGCCATCGGTGGCGCCCGCGCCGGGGTCATCAAGACGACCTTCACCGAGGAGACCGAGACCGACCTCTTCGGCGAGCAGGCCGTTCTCTGCGGTGGCGCCTCCGCGCTGGTGCAGACCGGTTTCGAGGTGCTCACCGAGGCCGGCTACGCCCCGGAGATCGCCTACTTCGAGGTGCTGCACGAGCTGAAGCTGATCGTCGACCTCATGTACGAGGGCGGCATCGCGCGTCAGCGCTACTCGATCTCCGACACCGCCGAGTACGGCGACCTGACCCGCGGCCCGCGCGTCATCTCGCCGGCGGTCAAGGAAGAGATGAAGAAGATCCTCGGAGAGATCCAGGACGGCACCTTCGCCCGCGAATGGGTCGCCGAGGACGAGGCCGGACGGCCGAACTTCACCAAGCTCGAGGAGCAGGGCAACCAGCACCCGATCGAGGAGACCGGCAAGAAGCTGCGCGACCTGATGTCGTGGGTGGACCGGCCGATCACCGAAACCGCCTAGGTTTCGCCGCGAAGGGGCCCTTCCTGGTGAAGGGCCCCTTCGTTTTGCGCGCCTGAAAGGGATACCGTGGACACCATGAGTGAGCAGCCGGTGGACGACAAAGCCCACATCCGGCCCGAACTGGACCTGGAAGACGCGGCGTGGATCCGGGCGGAACCGGAAGGCGCGAATCTCGAAGACTGCGTCGAGTACGCGTTGGTGCCGCACGTAGACGGTGTCACCTACACCGCGATGCGCCAGTCCTCGGATCCGGACGGCAATGTCCTCGTGTTCACCCCGAGGGAATGGGACGCCTTCTTGAAAGGCGTCGCGGACGGAGAATTCGACCTTCCCGCTTAGACGAGCGCGAACAGTTCCTTCAGCCGTCCGGTGGCGGCCGCGACGGCGAGATGGTCGGCGTAGTCACGGGATTTGACGATCAGCCCGTCGCGCACGCGCAGCACGAAGATGTTGGAGACCCGGAATTCCGGGCTGCCTCCCGCCGTGCCCTGATAGTCGAACTCGCCGATCACGACCTCAGGGTCGAGGGTTTCGTGGATCACCAGATCGCGGACCTGGAACCGGACCTCATGCTGCTCTCCGAACTTGAAGTGCTCGTGCAGGTCTTCCCTGGTCGCCAGGGTCTTCGCCCCGGGCAGGAACGGGTGCGTCACGTGGGTTTCCTCGGCGTAGAGCGCTGACAACTCACCCCACTTGCCGTCCGCGACGCCGTGGACGAGCCGCTCGAACACCCCGCGCGGACTCCTCGGATCCGCCGCCGACACCGGACGCGGTGGAACCGGCGTGATTTCCCGCTCCGCGGTTTCGTAGCTCTTTTCGAGGTCCTCCAGACCGTCGCGTGCCGCTGTCAGGCGGAGGTAGTCGTGGTAATCGCGGGAGTGGGCGATGAGTCCGTCGCGGACCCGGAGGAGCTGGATATTGGTGATGTCAAAGGACTTCCCGGTGTCGAGTGCCTCGCCGACGTTGCGGTACTCGGCGATGATCACCTCCGGGTCGGTTGTCCCATGAATCAGGACATCCGCCCTGCTCATGCGCACGTTGATTCCTCCGCCGAAGTTCTTGCGAAGGGTTTCGCGGCCCTCGAAGCGGGTCGGCACGGGTGGGCGCTGCGGGTTCTCGACGACGGCGTCTTCCGCGTAGAGCGCGAAAAGGTCTTCCCAGCGTCCGGCGGTGATGCCTTCGGACAGCTCGTCGAAGACTTCGCGGGGTGTGGTCATTGAGCTCTCCCAGTCAGACAAAAACGGAGTCTGTAGTCCGTCTTTGACGATACGGACTACAGACTCCACTTGTCCACCTTGCGCTGCGGCGCGGGCGGCAGGGGCGGCTGGAGCGGCTGGAGCGGCTGGGGGGGTGCTATGAAAGGCCCGTTACTTGCAAAATTTGCAAGTAACGGGCCTTTCATAGCACTTGGGGCCCCCACGCCCGCCGACCTCAGGCTCCCCGCAGAACCGCCAGGATCTCCCGTTGCTCGAAGTGCTCAGCCCACCCCAAGGCCGACGACGAGTACAAAGAGTCCTCAAGGGACACGTCCGCCCCCACCGCCAGCAAGGCGCGGACCGCGTCCACGTGCCCGCCCTGCACGGCCAGGTGCAGCGCCGTGACACCTTCCCCGTGCGAAAGCCCGCCGAAGGTGCCCTGCCGGTTCACCGAAGCCCCGAGTTCGGCCAAGGTCCCGATCACCGAAGCCTTCCCCTGGGCGGCGGCCCACGTCAGCGCGGTCCCGCGATAGACGTCGGCGTCCACGTCGGCTCCCCGCTCCACCAGCGTGCGGACAGCCGAAGAGCGGTCGTTCCGCGCGGCCCACGTAAGCGCCTCGTTGACGATCTCGGCCGGATCGTCGCTCGGCCGCCATTCCGGGAAACCGCTGTGCGGCCGGTGGAACTCGCGGTGCGCGCCCGCCTCGGGGGAGAGTGTGCCGTCCGGCGCGATCAGCGCGTCGAGCAGATCCCTGTGTCCGAGACCGGCCGCGACGCGCAGGTTCCCGGGGGACAGGCTGTGCGCGGCCAGCGCCTCGGCGGCCTCGCGGTGGCCCCAGAACAACGCGGCCACCAGCGGTGTCCCGCCGTCGCCGCGGGCGGGAACGTCGACCGGGGCGCCCGCGTCGAGCAGCATCGTGACCAGCAGCGGCTGCCCGACGTACCCGGCCTGGTGCAGCGCGGTCCAGCCGTGCACGTTGGCCGACGCCGGATCCGCCCCGTGGTCGAGCAGGATCCGGCACAGCCGCTCGTCGCGGGTCGCGACGGCCATGCCGAGCAGGTCGTTCCCGTTCTTCCCGTGCGCGTGGACGAGCGTGGGCAGGTCGCCGATCAGGCGCGCGAGCCCGGCGAGGTCCTGCGCGTCGATCAGTTCACGCGCGTTCTCGAAAGCCAGTTCAGCCGGTGACGTCACGCTTCCGCACGCTACCCGCGACCCCCGACAAAAGCCGCCATTCCGGCAGCGGGATCCGTTCGTCCTCGGTCAGGACCTGAAGGCAGACATGATCTGCGCCCGCGTCCAGATGTGCCTGGATCCGGGCGGAAATCTCGTCCTCCCCGACGGCGACCAGCGCGTCGACGAGGCGGTCCGAGCCGTAGTCCTGCTCGGTGAAGCCGAACCGCCGCAGATTCGCCTGATGGTGGGCCGCCAGCTCCAGGTACATCGACACGTGCCGCCGGGCGATCTCCCGGTCCGAGCCCAGAACCACGGCCTGTTCGACGGCCAGGTAAGCCGAAGGGCCCATGATTTCCCGGGCGCGAGCGGTGTGCTCGACCGGGACGAAGTACGGATGCGCCCCGTCGGCCCGTTCCGCGGCCAGCGAAAGCATCTTCGGCCCCAGCGCGGCCAGCAGCCGCCGGTGCGGGGAGTCCGGTGTGGACAGTTCGGTCCCGTCCATCCCGTCGAGGTATCCGCGCATCGCCTCCAGCGGTTTCGTGCCCCTTCGGTGCCCGCCCAGGCCGAGGACGAACCGGCCGGGGTAGGCCTCGGCGAGGGTCCGCCCGGCGGCCGCGGCGGTCGCCGGTTCCCGCTGGTCGAAACGCGCGATCCCGGTGGCGACCGTCAGCCGGGACGTCGCCGCCAGCAGCAGGCCCGCTTGAGTGAACGCCTCCCTGCCCAGGTATTCGCCGAACCACACCGCGTCGAAGCCGAGTTCTTCGATCTCCGAGGCCGCGTCGCGGACCGCGCCGATTTCCTTGCCGTCGAAGGAGAACGTCCAGATCCCGACGCTCATCGGGTCACCTCCGCCAGCGCCGGGGCCAGTCGTTCGAGCTGATCCACGATGACGTCCAGGCTGTCGCCGACCGGGTTGACGAGCACGGTGTCCGCGCCCGCGTCGACGATTTCCTTGATCCGCCGCGCGATCTTCTCCTCGTCGCCCCACGCGGTCAGCCCGTCGACGAGCCGGTCGCTGACGTCGTCGATGTCGGCATCGGTGTAGCCCAGGCGTTTCCAGCCCTTGATGTAGTGCGGGATGCCGTACTGCTTCAGCAGTTCGATGGTCTTCGCGATGTTCGCCCGCGCTTCCTCCCGGCCGCCGAGCAGGACCGGGATGCTCCGGGATGAGCAGCTTGTCCGGCCCGACGATCTCGCGGGCGTACGGCGTGTGTTCGAAGGGCTGCGCGAACGGGTGCGCGCCGTCCGTCAGCTCCCTCGCGAGTTCGAGCATCTTCGGGCCGACGGCGGCGAGAACGCGCGGAAACGGGACCGGTGAAGGGAATTCGGCCTCCGCGGCGGCCATGGCTTCGAGGTACTCACGGGTCTGTCCGAGCGGCCGGTAGTCCGCGCCGGACTTCGTCGCCTGGAAGGCGTGGCCGATGCCGACACCGAGCACGAACCGGCCGGGGAAGGCATGCGCGAGCGCTCGCCCGCCGGCCTGGGCGGTGTACCCGGGGCGTGACCAGATGTTGGCGATCCCGGTGCCGATCACCACCCGTTCGGTGGAGGCGAGCGCGATGCCGCTGTGCGCGAACAGCTCCCGGGCCGCCGGTCCCTCACCCGCCCAGACGGTGCGATAGCCCAGCTCCTCCAGCCGTCGTAGCGCCTTCAGTTCTTCTTCGGGTGACGGCTTGAGCATGCCGAGCGGCAGCCAGACGCCCACCGGTCCCAGCAGGTCGCGGGTCTCTTCGATCAGGTTCACTTCGGTCTCTCCAGCTAACATGAGGCAGCCTCCGGTTACCTGGCCGACTATACGGAGGCTGCCTCCGATTTGTCGAGACTAGGCTCGGGAGTGCGATGGACACCGAGAAGAAACCGCTGCGCGCGGATGCCCGGCGCAACTACGAGCGCCTCGTCGAGGAGGCGAAGCGTGCCTTCGCCGCGCGCGGGGTCGAGGCCTCGCTGGAGGACATCGCCCGCAATGCCGGTGTCGGCATCGGGACGCTCTACCGGCACTTCCCGACCCGCGAGGCGCTGGTCGAGACGGTGCTTCGCGAGCGGTTCGACGGCCAGGCCGTGGCGGCCCGCGAACTCCTGGGCTCGCCGGAGCCGTTGAGCGCGCTCAAGACCTGGCTCGCCGGGATGGGCAGGCAGTCGGCGAGCTACCGCGGGCTACCCGAACTGATGGTCGACGTCCTCGACGACGACGCCTCGCCGCTGTATGCCTCGTGTCACGCCATGCGGGACGCGGTGTCCCAGCTGGTGGAACGCGCGAAGGCGTCGGGGGAGCTGAGGGCGGACGTCACAGCGCACGAATTGCTGGTGCTGCTGCACGCGCTTTCCTGGGCCAGTGAACATCTTTCGGGTGACAAGGGCCTCGAACGGCTCCTCGAACTCGTTTTCGCCGGATTACGGGCGAGTTAACAATCCCCTGTCACCAGGTCTAAACTGCGGCGCAACCGGGCACAACGGCGTGACCGAACAACCGTGAGTCGCAGGCACAGACCAGATAGTGGGAGCCGTATCGTGACCAAGCCGAACAAGCCCGTCGTCCTCATCGCCGAGAAGCTCGCGCCTTCCGTGTTGAGCGTGTTCTCCGACGAGGTCGAGGTCCAGCATGTGGACGGCACGGACCGTCCCGCGCTGCTCGAAGCCGTGAAGACGGCGGACGCGCTGCTCGTGCGGTCCGCGACCAAGGTCGACGCCGAGGTCCTCGCCGCCACCACCTCGCTCAAGGTGGTCGCCCGCGCCGGCGTCGGGCTGGACAACGTCGAGGTCCCCGCCGCCACCGAACGCGGTGTGCTGGTGGTCAACGCGCCGACGTCGAACATCGTCTCCGCCGCCGAGCACGCCGTCGCGCTGCTGCTCGCGGTCGCCCGCCGGGTCCCGGCCGCGGACCAGAGCCTCCAGGGCGGCGCGTGGAAGCGCAGCAGCTACTCGGGCATCGAGATCCAGGGCAAGACCGTCGGCGTGGTCGGCCTCGGCAAGATCGGCCAGCTGTTCGCGCAGCGCCTCGCCGCGTTCGACACCAAGCTCATCGCCTACGACCCCTACGTCTCGGCCGCCCGCGCCGCGCAGCTCGGCATCGAGCTGGTCACGCTGGACGAGCTGCTCGAGCGCGCCGACGCGATCTCCATCCACCTGCCGAAGACCCCGGAGACCAAGGGCCTGATCGGCGCCGAGGCGCTCAAGAAGGTCAAGCAGGGCGTCATCATCGTCAACGCCGCGCGTGGCGGCCTCATCGACGAGCAGGCACTGGCGGACGCGGTGAGGTCCGGTCACGTCGGCGGCGCCGGGATCGACGTGTTCGTCACCGAGCCCACCACCGAGAGCCCGCTGTTCGGCCTGCCGAACGTCGTCGTCACGCCGCACCTCGGCGCGTCGACCGCCGAGGCGCAGGACCGCGCGGGTACCGACGTCGCGAAGTCCGTGCTGCTCGCGCTGCGCGGCGACTTCGTGCCGGACGCGGTGAACGTCGCGGGCGGCGGCACCGTCGGCGAGCACGTGCGGCCGTACCTCTCGCTCACCCAGAAGCTCGGCACCGTGCTGACCGCGCTCAACCCGAAGGCGCCGACCTCGGTCACCGTCGTGGTCAAGGGCGAACTGTCCAACGAGGACGTCAGCGTGCTGCCGCTCGCGGCCGAGCGCGGCGTGTTCGCCGGCGTCGTCGAGGACCAGGTCACCTTCGTGAACGCGCCGCGCGTGGCGGAGGAGCTGGGGGTCCAGGTCGACCTGGTCACCGAGCCCGAGAGCCCCAAGTTCCGCAGCCTGGTCACCGTCCGCGCGGTCTACGACGACGGCGCGACCCTTTCGGTGTCCGGTTCGGTCACCGGCAAGGACGACGTGGAGAAGCTGGTCGAGGTCAACGGCCGTCACTTCGACCTGCGTGCCGAGGGCAACGTGCTGCTGCTCGAGTACCCCGACCGCCCGGGCATCATGGGCCGCGTCGGCACGCTGCTCGGCGAGGCGGGCATCAACATCGAGGCCGCGCAGATCAGCCAGACCACCGACGGCGCGGACGCGGTGATGCTGCTGCGGGTGGACCGCTCGGTGGACTCGCACCTGCTGGAGCCGATCGGCGCCACCGTCGGTGCCCACACGATCCGTGCGGTCAACTTCGGCTGACCTGGAAAGCCCGACAAACGAAAGCCGCGTCTCCGGACGCGGCTTTCGTTATATGGCAACACGTTACCGGCGTTACAAGAATTCTTTTCGCCAGTAGTCACAGCGTTGCGAAGAGCAAGATTCAATAACGGTGAAAAATGCCTACTGAAGTCGTGCTGGTCCCCGGATAGGTTCTTCCGGCGAGGCCGAACCATCGCGCCGTCAAGGGCACGGCGCGGCGCCGGGGCTCACCGTCGGGGGTGTGTTCGAGCGGCAGGCAGGTTCCGAGTCTAGGCCTCGAGTGAGGGCACTTACTCATGAACAGATCCCGCGTACCCCGGTGGGCCATCCGCTCATCGGCCGCGGTCTTCGCCGCGTTGCTCGCGACGTCCGTGACCGGGGCGACCGCAGCAGCACAGGATGTCCCCCTCGCGGACGGCGTCACGCCGGCGAAGATCGACCGTAACGGATTCCAGGGGAAGGTCGAGCCGAAGCTCAAGGCCGCCCAAGGGCAGATCACCGCCTTCGTCGAGCTGGCCAAGCAGCCCGCCGTCGACGCCTTCAACGCCGAGCAGAACAAGGGTGCCGGCAAGGAGAAGGCCAAGAAGGCGGCGAAGAACGCCAAGGCCGACGCCGCCGCGACGGTGAACTCCGTCGTCGGGCAGCTCAAGGCCGCCGACGCCGGGACCCAGCTGGTCACCCAGACCTCCAACGCGGTCGCCGGCGCGGTCGTCACGGCCGACGCGGCGAAGATCCGCGAGCTGGCGAAGCGGCCGGACGTCGTCTCGGTCAAGAAGGTCGTGCCGAAGACCCGCACCAACTCCAGCGCGGTCCAGCTCACCAACACGCTCGCCTCGTGGCAGCAGACCGGCCGCTACGGCGACGGCATCCGCGTCGGCGTGATCGACGACGGCATCGACTACACCCACGCCGACTTCGGCGGTCCGGGTACGGCCGCGGCCTACAACGCGATCAACCGCGACCAGGCCACCCCGGCCTTCCCGACCGACAAGGTCGTCGGCGGTATCGACCTGGTCGGCGACGCCTACGACTCGGGCAGCAGCGACCCGGCCCTCAAGACCCCGAAGCCGGACCCCAACCCGCTCTCCTGCGGCCACCACGGCACGCACGTCGCGGGCACGGTCGCCGGCTTCGGTGTGGACGAAGCGGGCAAGACCTTCACCGGCGACTACAAGAAGCTGAACAAGAAGAAGCTCGACGCGATGCAGATCGGCCCGGGCACCGCGCCCAAGGCCCTGCTGTACGCGATCAAGGTCTTCGGCTGCGACGGCTCGACCAACGTCACCTCGCAGGCGCTCGACTGGTCGCTCGACCCGGACGGTGACGGCGACTTCACCGACCACCTCGACGTCGTCAACCTTTCGCTGGGCGGCGACTTCGCCACCCCGGACGACCCGGACTCGCTGTTCGTGCGCAAGATCGCCGCGAACAACGTCGTCCCGGTGTTCTCCGCGGGCAACGGCGGCGACCTCAACGACGTCGGCGGCGCGCCGGGCAACACGCCCGAGGCGCTGACCGTCGCCAGCAGCCGCGACGCGTCCGTCCTGCGTGACGCCGTCGAGGCCGTGGCCCCCGCCGGGGTCAAGGGCGCGAAGACCGGGCAGTTCAGCCAGAACTACGCGACCTACGACACGCTCGACGTCACCGCGCCGGTGGTCAAGCTGTCCGCCGCCAACGCGGCCGGGTGCAACCCGTACTCCGCCGCCGACAAGGCGGCCGCCGCGGGCAAGATCGTCTGGCTCGAATGGGACGACAACGACGCGACCCGCGCCTGCGGTTCGGGTGTCCGTTCGAACAACGCTCAGGCCGCCGGTGCCAAGGGCGCGCTGTTCTCCTCCACGCTGGAGCACTTCTCGGCCGGGATCGCGGGCAACGCTGCCACCCCGACGTTCCAGCTCACCGGCGGCGCGACCGCTTCGCTGCGCCCGGCTCTCAACGCCGGCACGCTGCAGGTCCGCATGACCGGCAAGGGCCGCGTGTCCGTGCCGACCACCGATCAGTCCATTGTGGACACCCCGAGCTCGTTCACCTCGCGTGGCGGGCGCGGACCGGCCGTCAAGCCGGACGTCGCGGCACCGGGTGACTCGATCTCGTCCGCGCTGAGCGGAAGCGGAGCGGGCCGCCTGGTCATCTCCGGGACGTCGATGGCGGCCCCGCACACCTCGGGTATCACCGCCCTGATCCGTCAGGCGCACCCCGACTGGTCGGTCGAGGAGGTCAAGGCCTCGGTCATCAACACCGCCGGTCACGACATCCACGACGCTTCGGGCCGCACCTACGGTCCGCAGCGTGTCGGCAGCGGCCGGATCGACGCCAAGGCCGCGCTGGACAACCAGGTCCTGGCCTACGTCGTCGACAACCCCGGTTCCGTCACGGTCAACTTCGGCGTCGTCGAAGCGGGCGGCCCGGTCACCCTGACCAAGACGGTCAAGGTGGTCAACAAGGGCATCAAGCCGGTCGAGTACTCGGTGGGCTACGAAGCCGTGAACGCGCTCCCCGGTGTCGAGTACACAGTGGACAAGCCGACCTTGAAGCTGAGCCCGCGCGGCGTCGCGCTGGTCAAGGTCACCCTGAAGATCGCCGACCCCAAGGCGCTCCGCAAGGTCATCGACCCGACCATGGCGACCACGCAGGTCGGCCTCGCCCGGCAGTTCGTGGCGGACGCCTCCGGCCGGATCGCGTTCACCCCGAAGAGCGGCACGACCGTTCCGCTGCGGCTCTCGGTGTACTCCGCGCCGAAGCCCGTCTCGTCCATCAACACCCCGGGCGCGGTGACCTTCGGCAACGGCCAGAACCAGGCCGTGCTGAACCTGACCGGCAAGGGCGTGGACCAGGGCAACGGTTCGCAGCGGTACCGCTCGCTGATCAGCGTGCTCGAACTGCAGGCGGAATCCCCGCAGCTGCCCGAGTGCGACGGCGACGTCACCACCGACTGCACGCTGAACCAGACCGCCAAGGGTGGTGACCTGCGCTACGTCGGCGCGGCGTCCACGGCCCCGCTGGCCAAGGCTCAGGGCGAGCCGGAGAACGCGTTGCTGGCCTTCGGTCTCACCACCTGGAGCGACCTGGCCAACCTGGGCAGCAACACCTCGCCGTTCGTGGACATCGACACCACGGGCGACGGGCAGCCGGACTTCGAGACCTATGTCACCAAGGTGACCGCGACCGACGTCCTGGTCGCCGTCACGGTGGCGCTGAAGCCGGGCTTCCCGCAGGTGGACATCCAGCCGGTCAACGGCCAGCTCGGCGACGTCGACACGAACGTGTACGACACCAACGTCGTCGTGCTGCCGGTGAGCATCGCCGCGATGGGCATCGACCCGAACGCCGCGTCGCACAAGATCAGCTACACGGTCGGGACCTCCGGGTTCTACGCGGCGCCGGGTGCGGACTCGTCGACGATCGACTACGTCGGCACGCCGCTTTCGTTCGACGCCTTGGCTCCCGCGTACACGGTCCAGGGCGGCGGCGACTCCGCGCTGGGCTACGTCGCGAAGCCGGGCACGGCGCTGGTGGTCAACCGCAACACGGCCGCGCAGGACACCGTCCTGGGCCTGCTGGCGATCGAGCACCACAACGCCTCGGGCAACCGGGCGACCGTGGTGAAGATCCAGGCGAACGCCGGAAACGGCAACGCGGGCGCCGACCGGCCGGCCAACGGCGGACGGCACACCGGACGTCAGCCGATCGGTGTCGGCTGACGCGGTAGTGCGGTAACCCGCGTTCGATGAGGTGAGGGACGCCCTGGCGGCATGCTTTCCGCCAGGGCGTCCCTTCTTGTATTCACTCTTTCGGCTGTCTCGCTCTGTGGGAGATTCCGGCATAAGGGTGGTGCGGCTACGGCTACCGGGCTACGGCCGGTAACCTTCCGCTGCTGGCGTTTTCTTGCGGATGGGCCATCCGGACTGCCGGTGGCCTGGTCTACGGAGGTGTGTGGATGCGGCTCGCGGTGATCCCAGGAGACGGGATCGGGCCCGAAGTGGTCGCCGAGGCGCTCAAGGTGCTCGGTGAGGTCGTACCTACGGCGGAGATCACGAACTACGACCTCGGCGCCGCCCGGTGGCACTCCACCGGTGAGCTGCTCCCGGAGTCCGTGCTCGGCGAACTCCGTCAGCACGATGCGATCCTGCTGGGCGCGGTGGGCGACCCGACGGTGCCGAGCGGCATTCTGGAGCGTGGTCTGCTGCTGCGGCTCCGTTTCGAGCTCGACCACCACGTGAACTTGAGGCCCGCCCGGTTGTACCCGGGAGTGCGCGGCCCGCTCGCGGAGTCGGGCGAGATCGACATGGTCGTCGTGCGTGAGGGCACGGAAGGTCCCTACGCCGGCAACGGTGGCTTGCTGCGCAAGGACACCGAGAACGAGATCGCGACGGAGGTCAGCGTCAACACGGCGTTCGGCGTCCGGCGCGTGGTGACCGACGCGTTCAACCGCGCCGAGGCGCGGCCCCGCAAGCACCTGACGCTCCTGCACAAGACGAACGTGCTGGAGTACGCGGGCTCGCTGTGGTCGCGGATCGTCGAAGAGGTCTCGCTGGAGCACCCGGAGGTGACGGTCGCCTACTCCCATGTGGACGCCGCGACCATCCACCTGGTGACCGATCCGTCCCGGTTCGACGTCGTGGTGACGGACAACCTGTTCGGCGACATCATCACCGACCTCGCGGCGGCGGTGACCGGTGGCATCGGGCTGGCGGCGAGCGGGAACCTCGACATCACGCGGCGGAACCCGAGCATGTTCGAGCCGGTGCACGGCAGCGCGCCGGACATCGCGGGCCAGGGTCTCGCCGACCCGACCGCCGCGGTGCTGTCGGTCTCGCTGCTGCTGGACCACTTGGGACAGAAGGAAGCGGCGCGGCGGATCGAGGCCTCGGTGGCCTTCGACCTCGCGACCCGCGATCAGGCGTCGCCCGGTGCGACGCACGCGATCGGTGACCGGCTGGCGGCGCTCGTTTCGTCGAACGTGCGCCCGGTCACTCAGTAGGTCCCTTCAGCACGCTAGGAAAGGCCCGTTCCTTGCAAATTTTGCAAGGAACGGGCCTTTCCTGTCAGCCGGGGGGCGCGCCGTGCCTCGTCCCGAAAGGTGGGAAGTGTCGCCCGGCCTGTGGACGCCCGGCGGAGCGTGTGCCATGATGCGTCCGTGACCTCCTGCACCATCATTATCGCCGAGCGCGCCGGATAACAGCTCCACAAGAGCCCCCGGCGCGCAACCTCTCGCACCCATGCGGGAGGTTTTTTTGTTGCCTGAACCAGCTTTGCCACCACCACGAGGAGTCCCCCGTGACCCGCACGGAGCCCGCCGACACACCGCTCGGCGACGCATTCCACCTCTACGACACGACGTTGCGCGACGGCGCGCAGCGCGAGGGGATCTCCTACTCCGTCACGGACAAGCTGGCGGTGGCGAGGCTGCTCGACGATCTCGGGGTCGGCTTCATCGAAGGCGGATGGCCGGGCGCGCTGCCCAAGGACACGGAATTCTTCGCCCGCGCCGCGTCCGGCGAACTGAAACTGCGGCACGCCGCGCTCGTCGCGTTCGGCGCGACGCGGAAGGCGGGCACTAAGGCGGACCAGGACAAGCAGGTGCGGGCCCTGCTCGACTCGCAGGCGCCGGTGATCACGCTGGTGGCCAAATCGGACCTCCGTCACATCGAGCGCGCGCTGCGGGTCGACGTCGGCGAAGCGTGCGCGATGGTGCGGGACACCGTCGCCTTCCTCGTCGGCGAAGGACGTCGCGTCTTCCTTGACGCGGAACACTTTTTCGACGGCTACGCGTTCTCCCCGGACACCGCCTTGAAGGTGCTCGACGCGGGGGTGAACGCGGGTGCCGACGTCGCCGTGCTGTGCGACACCAACGGCGGCCAGTTGCCGCTCGGCCTCGCGGAAACCGTCCGCGAGGTCAAGGAAAGGACCGGATTCCGGCTCGGAATCCATTGCCAGGACGACACTTCCTGCGCGGTGGCGAATTCCGTCGCCGCCGTGCAGGCCGGCGTGACGCACGTCCAGTGCACCGCCAATGGGTACGGCGAACGGGCGGGTAACGCCGATCTGTTCGCCGTCACGGGAAATCTGGTGACCAAGCTCGGTATGGAGGTGCTCCCGACCGGAGGCGCCGCCGAGCTCACCCGGGTCTCCCATGCTCTTGCCGAAATCGCCAACCTCGCCCCCTACACCCACCAGGCTTACGTAGGGGCGTCGGCTTTCGCTCACAAGGCGGGACTGCACGCGAGCGCGATCAAGGTGGATCCGTTGCTGTACAACCACATCGATCCAGCTTCTGTCGGCAATGACATGCGGGTACTGGTCACCGAGATGGCCGGCAGGGCCAGCCTGGAGCTCAAGGGACGTGAGCTCGGGGTCGACCTTGCCGGCCAGCCCGAGGCGCTGACGAGCGCCGTACGCAAGGTGAAGCAACTCGAATCCGAAGGCTGGTCCTTCGAGGCCGCGGACGCTTCACTGGAACTGCTGCTGCGGCGGGAGGTCGACGGCCCGCAAAGCGACGTCCTCGACGAACCGCCGTTCGAACTCGAGTCGTACCGGGTCGTCCTGGACCACCGCTCCGACGGCCAGGTCGTCTCCGAGGCGACGGTGAAGGTGCACGTCGCCGGGCAGCGCGTGATCGCCACCGCCGAAGGCAACGGCCCCGTGCACGCGCTCGACGCCGCCCTGCGCGAGGCGCTCAGCCCGCACCTGTCCTGGTTGGACAGTGTGGAGCTGGCCGACTACAAGGTGCGCATCCTGCCCGGCCACCCGGGCACCGACGCCGTCACGCGCGTGCTCGTCGAGACCAGCGACGGCGAGCGGGAATGGACGACCGTCGGCGTGCACGGCAACATCGTCGAAGCGAGCTGGCTCGCGCTGTGCGACGCGCTCGTGCACAAGTCCCTGACCGAAGCCTCGGGTTGAGGAGTCGTACAGTGGGGGAGTGCGTCTAGCCCGAATTGCTCATCCCGGTGGTGTCGCGTTCGCTTCGATCGAAGGGGACGGCGACGACGCCCAGGTACTGGAAATCGCCGAGCACCCCTTCGGCAACAACCCCAACTTCACCGGCAAGCGCTGGCCGCTCGCCGACGTCCGGCTGCTCGCGCCGATCCTGCCGTCGAAGGTGATCGCGGTCGGCCGGAACTACGCCAAGCACGCGGCCGAGTTCGGCAACGAGATCCCGGCGGACCCGATGCTGTTCATCAAGCCGTCGACCTCGGTGATCGGCCCCCACGCGCCCATCCGCCGTCCGCGCGGCGTCGGCCGGGTGGATTTCGAGGGTGAGCTGGCGATCGTCATCGGCCAGCCGGTCAAGAACGTGCCCGCCGCCCGTGCGGCGAGCGCGATCCTCGGCTACACCGTGGCGAACGACGTCAGCGCCCGCGACCTGCAGAAGTCCGACGGCCAGTGGGGCCGGGCGAAGGGTTTCGACACCTTCTGCCCGCTGGGTCCCTGGATCGAGACCTCGCTCGACGCGGCCGACCTCGCGCTCAGGTCCGAGGTGGACGGTGAGCTCAAGCAGGACGGCCGGACGTCGGACCTGGTGCACAAGATCCCCGAGCTGATCGAGTTCGTGTCCGGCGTGATGACCCTGCTGCCCGGCGACGTCATCCTGACCGGCACGCCCGAGGGCGTCGGCCCGATCGAGGACGGCCAGTCCGTTTCGATCACCATCGAAGGCATCGGCACCCTGACGAACCCGGTGCAGGACGTCTGAAGCGCGCTATGAAAGGCCCGTTACTTGCAAAATTTGCAAGTAACGGGCCTTTCATAGCATCCGGAGGCTAGCTCTCCGCAGGTTCCATCGCCCGCCGCGCGAACTGCGGAGCGTGCTCAGGCCGGAGGCCGAGGCCCAGCAGCCGCGCGGGGAAGTAGGAAAGCACCGGGAAGCGGCTGAACAGCTTCACCATCACCGCCGGCGGACCGTTGCGCTTGCCCTCCATCACCGGCCGCAGGATGTTCTTGTGCAACAGCCGTTGCAGCCCTTGCACCAGCATCGTCGGCGCGAGACGGCGCTTGCGGACCTTCGCCAGGTCCGCTTCCGTCGGCTTGCCGCGGCGCAGCGGCTCGGCGAGCAGGGTGGCGGCCGCGACCGCGTCCTGCACGGCGAGGTTGATGCCGACCCCGCCGACCGGTGACATCGCGTGTGCCGCGTCACCGATGCACAGCAGCCCGTCGAGGTGCCATTTCCGCAGCAGGTTGAGCTTGACGTCGAGGAACTTGACGTCGTCGGTCGTCTCCAGCTCGCCGACGCGGTCGGCGAATTCGGGGCAGACCTCGGCCACGTTCTCCCGGAACCATTCGATGCCCTTGGTCCGCAGGTCCTCGCCCTTCGGGCCGAGGTAGGCGACCTGGAAGTAGCCCTTCCGCGGCAACGGCACGGCGAACCGGCGATTCCGCATCTTCGGGGTCAGCCTGCCCTCGAGTTCGCCGTCCCGCCGCGAAATCCGGAACCACCACGCGTCGAACGGGGTGTCGTACTCCTTCGGGATCAGCCCGGCCTCCCGGCGGGCCAGCGACCAGCGGCCGTCGGCGGCGATCACCAGGTCGGCGCGCAGTTCGCCGGTCCGCCCCTCGGCGTCGCGGTAGCGAACCCCGTTCACGCGGCCCTGCTCCAGGATCAAGCCGGTCATCTCGGTGCTCTGCCGCAGCGTGAACGTGGGTTCCTTCGCGCCGGCGTCGGCGAGCAGGTCCAGGAAGTCCCACTGCGGGACCATCGCGATGAAGGGGTGCGCCACCTTCAGTCTGCTCAGGTCGGCCAGCCGCATCATCGTGCCGTCCTCGGCGGGGAATCCGGCGTAGGCGATCTCGCTGTGCGGCAGGCTGAGGAACTTCTCGCCGAGACCCAGTTCGTCGAGCAGCGTCAAAGTCGACGGGTGCACCGTGTCGCCGCGGAAATCCCGCAGGAAGTCCTTGTGCTTCTCCAGCACCGTGACCTCGACCCCGGCCCTGGCCAGCAGCAATCCGGCGACCATGCCCGCGGGGCCACCGCCGACGACCACGCAGTTCGTGCGTTCGTTCATCCGTCCCACCCCTTCGAAACTCTTATTCATCACCTGTTGAATAAACTCAGCATGCACCTGCCTGACCGGCGCGTCAAGCGCCATCCGGGCGGATGCGCCGTTCGGGCTATGGCGCGGGTCTCGCCGGTCCCCGGCTGTCAGTCCACATAGGACCAAACGTGCGCGGACAGTCCTGGAAGGACGGCGGTCGCGGACGCGCCCTTGTGGACTGTCCGCCATTCAGGCCGCAGGCGGATTTCGTTGTCATCACACGGTGTGCGTGCCGCGAATCGGACGTGGTGCCGGGTATCGACATTTCACTCGCCCGCCCGCGTTAGCCGTTGTCAGGTAACTAAAACACGACATCTCACCAACTGGGAGTAGAGGACCCGCGCCGGAACAGAGCAGCCTTAATCACCTCATCGGCAGAGTCGCGATCGCGCTGAGTGCCCTAGCCTCACTTGGTGGATTTCGCTCTCGTGCCCCGGACCTCGTCACGAACCACTCCGGCCGTTCCGGACGGAGTCCCTTGGGAGCCTCCGGAGTTGCGGTTGGTGTGCCTCGACATCGACGACACGTTGATCGACTGCACGGCGGCGATCCGGCTCGGCCTGCGCGCGCTCACTGGCCAGAACGACCTTTGGCCGCTGTGGGATCTCATCACCGAGGAGCACGTCGCGCTGGTGGTGGCGGGTGAAATCGATTACGGGACGATGCATCACAAGCGTACTGAATGCTTCCTCGCGGAGATCGGCATTCTGGCCGACGAAGACCAGGTCATCGGCTTTGAAAAGCGCCGTCGTGAAATCCTCACCCGTTCGTGGCAATTGTTTGAAGATGTCCTTCCATGCCTGGAATGGCTGCGTGCCGCCGGCGTGCTCATCGCGGCGGTCACGAACGCCTCCGGTGCGCATCAGCGCAAGAAGATCGCCGATCTCGGACTCGCCCGGTTCTTCGACCACGTGGCCATCGCGGGTGAACTCGGAGTAGCCAAACCGGACCCGGCGATGTTCCACTCGGTCTGCCTCGGCCTCGGCTGCGACCCGGCGCAGGCGGTCCACGTCGGCGACAAACTCGACACCGACGCCATCGGCGCACGCGACGCCGGCCTGGGCGCCGTCTGGCTCGACCGGGACGGCATCGCCGAGCGCGCCCCGGCGGGCGTGCACACCATCGCCGGCCTCGACGAGCTCCCTGAGCTGCTTGTTTCCGAGTTCGCGAAGCTCGGCGTCCCGGCTCAGCGCGCTACGGAGACCCCCGCTTTCACGGTGCGGAACAGCGTGCTCTAGTATTTCTTCTCGTGCGGCACCGAGCCGGTCAAGATCGGAACGGTACCTCACTGGGGTATGGTGTAATTGGCAGCACGACTGGTTCTGGTCCAGTTAGTCTAGGTTCGAGTCCTGGTACCCCAGCTGGAGAACTCTCCGGAGTGAAACACAGAGTGACCCCCCTGCGAAGGCGGGAAACCCGGTCTGGTAAGTTTCTCCACAGCAACACAGCAGGTGAACAACTGAAAACCTCCTTCTGAAGGAGGAAAGATCCTAGCCCCCGTCGTCTAGCGGCCTAGGACGCCGGCCTCTCACGCCGGTAGCGTGGGTTCGAATCCCATCGGGGGTACAAAAGTTTCACCCAAGAGCGTCGATCGAAATGATCGGCGCTTTTTGCTATTCCGGGAATCAGTATGGCGTCGGTGACTTTCCCGCTTCTGATGGCGGTTCAACCCCGATCGTCACGACGTCGCCGAGGCTCTGCTTCAGACACTCTTCGAGCTGAGCCACTTCGGCTTGAACAGTGTTCTCAGGGCTTTCGCGAAGGGGTCGTCGGGGCACCGTCTTGGGCGTTGGAGGCGCTGTCGTCCACAGTGGCCAGGTGGGCGTGTGGATCGGTGCCGCCGCGGTTGTTCTTCCGGGGCCAGCACAAGTAGTAGGCTGATCGCCCTCGGTGTCAGAAACCGTTGTCACGTAAGCAGAATAATGGTGATATTCGGGATGAAGGTGACGCTGAACGGGTCAGGTTGATCGCAGCCACGGAGTGAGTGCCACCTCGGTGGCGGTCCGCATGGCGGCTTGCAGCGTGGCAGGGTCGGCCTTGTCGGCCTTGTCGAGGAGGGCTTGGAGCGCGCCGCTGACGGCGCCGACGAACGCGCCCGTCAGTGCCGCCGCGCGTACCAGGTCCAGCTGGTCGGGGAAGGCCTCTGCCAGGTGCTTCGCGATCTCGCGTTGGGCGTCGAGCTGCAGCTGCAACGCGCGGCCGCGCACGGCGGGCACGGTCTGGATCAGCCGCAGCCGGAGCGCTGCCAATGGGCTGACCATCTCCTCGCTCGCGTCGTTGATCTCGCCGAGGGTACGCAGCAGCACGTCCGCCGGTCCCTCGTCCGGGCCGCGCGTCGCGATGGCCTCGATGGCCGCCCGCACGCGCTCGTCGGCGTCCGGGAACAGCAGTTCCTCCTTGCTGGCGAAGTAGCTGAAGAACGTCCGCGCGCCGATCTCCGCCGCCGCCGCGATGTCGGCGATCGTCGTCTCGTCGTAGCCCTGGCGCTCGAACAACTCCGTCGCCGCGTCGATCAGGGCCTGGCGCGTGCGGGCTCGCTTGCGGTCGCGAAGGGACATGGGCGGCAGCATACGCAGGTCGGCAGTCAGTGCAAATCTGCACTCATTGCAAACTTGCATTCACTGCGGTTACCGTTGTCGTCATGACGAAGAACGTGCTGATCTCCGGGGCGGGCGTGGCCGGTTCGACCCTCGCCTACTGGCTGGCCCGCAACGGTTTCCAGCCCACGGTCGTGGAGCGGTCGCAGGGCCTGCGCTCCAGTGGCAACCCCGTCGACATCCGCGGGCCCGCCCTGCCGGTCGTCGAGGCCATGGGCGTCGTGCCCCGGCTGCGGGACGCCGCCACGACGTCCAACCGGATCCGGTTACTGGGCGCAGACGGTCGCCAGGTCGCCACGGTGGCCATGCCCGCGGCCAAGGGCAACGAGATCGAGATCCCCCGGAACGACCTCGCCACCATCCTGTACGAGGCGGCCCGGGACGACGCCGAGTTCCTCTTCGACGACACGATCACCGCGCTGCGCCAGGACGAGCACGGTGTGGATGTCACGTTCGACCGTGCCCCGCCCTGCCGGTTCGACCTCGTGATCGGCGCGGACGGGCTGCACTCCACCGTGCGCCGCCTCGCCTTCGGCCCCGAGCGTGATTTCGTGCGGCTCACGGGCATCTACGTCGCCACGACACCGTTCAGCGAGCCGGTCGACCACCCCGAGGACGTGCTCATCCACAACACACCGGGCCGGCTGGTCGCCCTCCATCCGTCACGCGGCAAGGGCGGGGTCGCGTTCATCTTCCGCGCCGAGGTCGACCACTTCGACCACCGCGACATGGCGCAGCACAAGCGGATCGTCACGTCGGCGTACGCGGGCGTCGGGTGGCGGGTGCCGGAGCTGCTCGACCGGTTGCGGCACTCGGAAGACGTCTTCTTCGACGCGGTCAGCCTGGTCGACCTTCCGTCGTGGTCGAAGGGCCGCGTCGCGCTGGTCGGCGACGCCGCGTCGTGCGTGTCCCTGCTCGGTGACGGTTCCAGCCTCGCCATCGCCGGCGCACACACTCTGGCCACCGCGCTCGCCACGAACGGGGGCCTTGCCCGCTACGAGGCCGAGCACCGCGCCAGGGTGATGCCGAAGCAGCGCACCGTCAAGCTGGCCGCGGCGTTGCTCGTGCCGAAGACCAGGCTCGGCCTCGCGACACGGAACCTCGCGGCGCGCGTCAGGTCACCGCGATCATGGCTGCTTGAGTGACCTGAGCTTCGCGTCGTTCCTGTTCGGCCTGCTTCCGGCTACATGTGACGAAGTTAGCGTACGGGCGTTCGCTATTGATTTAGCGAACGCCCGTACGCTAACTTTCGGCGACCACCGCCGACAAGGAGTACGGGATGCGAACACGACGACTGGGCTGGGCCGGACTGGAGATCGAGGCGGACGGTGAGCGGCTGGTGATCGACTACGTACGGGACCTCTCGCCACTGTTCACCGGATGGCGGTCCGGTGACAGGCTGCCGGCACCGAGCGGGACGGCCGGCGCCGCGCTGGTCACCCACCTGCACCGGGACCACACCGACGCGGCCGCGCTCGCGGGCGTGCTGGCGCCGGGAGCGCCGGTGCTCCGGCCGGCGCCGGGCCACGGCGACGACGTGGACAACGTGACGACCCTGCAGGCCGAACGCGAGCTGGCCCTGCACCGACTGGCCGCCGAAGTCGTGGATCCCTGGTCCACTCGCGAAATCGGGCCGTTCCTCGTCACCGCGATCCCCGCCGTCGACGGACTGGGCGACCCGCAGCTGAACTGGGTGGTCCAAGCCGACGGGCAGCGGATCTTCCACGGCGGCGACACGATGTTCCACGGCTACTGGTGGCTCATCGCGCGCCGGTTCAGCCCGTTCGACGCCGTGTTCCTGCCCGCCAACGGCGCTGTGGTCGACGCGCCGCACCTGCGGCCGCCGAGTCCGCTGCCCGCCGCGCTGGACCCTCGGCAGGCCGCCGCGGCCGCGGAGATCCTCGACGCCCGGTACGCGGTACCCATGCACTACGAGCCCGGACAGCCGGACAAGATCGCGGGCTACGTCGAGGTCGCCGACCCGGAGAAGGAGTTCCGCGCGCACGCCGGACAGCGCGCGCACGTGCTGGCCGTCGGGGAGTGGCTGGACCTGGCCGCATGACCGCGACTCCGCGACGTGGCTCCGGCATGGACGCAGTCGGTTCGGGACAAGGGAAAGGACTCCGGGTGAGTACAGAGAACAGGGTCGTCGCGGTCACCGGCGGCGGTATGGGCATCGGCGCGGCGGTGGCCCGCCGCTACGCGGCCGAGGGCGCGAACGTGGTGGTCCTCGGACGGCGGCGCGAACCGCTGGAGAAGGTGGCGGAGGAAACCGGCGCGCACGTCATCGCGTGTGATGCCAGCGTCACTTCGGACGCGGAGAACGCGGTCGCGGAGATCGTCGGCCGGTTCGGGCGACTGGACGTCGTGGTCGCGAACGCCGGTGGGCACGGGCTGTCGTCGGTGACCGACACCGACGACGAGGAGTGGGAGTTGGCGTTGCGCTCGAACCTCTCGAGCGCGTTCGTGTTCTGCCGGGCCGCGCTACCCACGCTGGTGGAAGCCGGGGGACAGGTGGTGATCGTGTCCTCGTTGGCCGGTCTGTTCGCGGGTCCCGACGTCGCGGGGTACACCGTCGCGAAACACGCGCTGATCGGCCTCACCCGGTCGATCGCCCGCGACTACGGGCCCCGCGGTGTCCGCGCGAACGCGGTTTGCCCCGGTTGGGTCCGCACCCCGATGGCCGACGGCGCAATGGAACGGTTCGCCGAGTCGGCAGGGTTCGCCGGAGGGCGGGACGAGGGCTACCGTCGGGCGACCGCCGAGGTCCCGCTCCGACGCCCGGCCGAACCGGACGAGATCGCCTCCATCGTTCGGTTCCTCGGCTCGCCGGAATCGTCGTACATCACCGGCGCGGTACTGGTCGCAGACGGCGGCGCGCACGCGGTCGACCTGCCCACACTGGCCTTCGAACGCGTCGGCACGGACACCTGACGCCGGCCTCCCCAACGTAAACTCGCGACGTCGAGTGCAAGGAGAAAACCATGGTGCCCGATAGGCCCGTACTCGAGGTCACCGATGCCGAACTCGGTGAGCTGCGAGCTCGGCTGGCCGCCACGCGATGGCCTGCTCCGTGGCCGGTGACCGGCTGGTCGGCGGGAACCGATCCCGGTGAGTTGCGGCGACTGGTCGCCTACTGGGCGGCCGGCTATGACTGGCGTGCTCACGAAGCCGCCATCAACGTGCTGCCCCACCACGTCGCGGACATCGCCGGGACACCGGTGCACTACCTGCGTTTCGACGGGGAGGATCCGGACGCCCTGCCGATCGTGCTGACCAACGGGTGGCCCAGCTCGTTCCTGGAGTTGACCGGCCTCGCCCGGCGACTGGCCACCCCGTCCAAGCACGGGGGCAGCGCGGCGGACTCTTTCACCGTCATCGTCCCGTCGCTGCCAGGATTCGCCTTCTCCCCGCAACGGCCCTCGCTCACGGATCCCTTGCAGACCCACGAACTGTGGCACTTGCTCATGCACGAGGAACTGGGTCTCGCCCGGTACGGGGCACACGGCACAGACCTGGGCGCGGGCGTCACCTCCCGGCTGGCCGAAGCCCATCCCGACGCTCTGGTGGGTATCCACTTGGCGGCCGTCGCCAGTCCGGTCGACTACGACGACGAGAGCATCACCGCGCAGGAGCGCGCCTACCTCGACTCGGTGACGACCTGGTCGGCGAAGGAAGGCGCGTACCAGCACCAGCAGAGCACCCGGCCCGTCACCTTGAGCTACGGGCTGGCTGACTCACCGGCCGGGCTGCTCGCATGGATGATCGAGAAGTACCGCGCGTGGAGCGACTGCGAAGGTGACCTGTCCTCGCGGTTCAGCGACGACTTCCTGCTGACACAGGCGTCGCTCTACTGGTTCACCAACACCATCTCGACCTCGTTCCGGCCGTACTACGAGTACAGCGAGAACATGACGCGCAGAGTCGAGCGGATCGAGGTCCCCACCGCCGTAGCGCTGTTCCCGGCCGACCTCACCCGGCCGCCGCGCAGCTGGGCCGAGCGCACCTACAACATCACGAGGTACACGGAGATGCCCCGCGGCGGTCACTTCCCCGCACACGAACAACCCGAGCTGCTCGCTCACGACCTCACCGACTTCTTCCGGCCGCTGCGGTGAGAACCGGACTGTCGAACCGGGTGGGCGAGTGCGCGGTCGCCGATCACTGCCGGCCGGGGTGCGCGCTGCGGGCGTCCAGCAGAAATTCGGTCAGTGAAGTGGCGTCGGCCGAGCCCGGGTCCGCCGTGAACATCACCGCCCTCAGGTCGCCGTCGGGAATGTGGACGGTGTCGCAGTCCAGTGCGATCTGCCCCAGATCCTCATGCTGCAGCTGCATCCGGCCGTCGTGCTGCCCGGTGGTGGGTGTGCTCGCCCAGAGCTCGGCGAACACGGCGCTGGCGCGCTGGAGGTCGGCGGTCAAAGACGCCAGGTCTTCGTCCTCGGGGTAGCGGGTCGAGGCCGCACGCAGTTCGGCCACCAGCAGGCGCCGAAAGCGCGCCTCGTCACCTGGCAACCGCATCACCTGGCCGCCCTGGCCGACGAACACCCGCCAGGGGATGTTGCCCTCGCGCGGGTGGAGCGAGGGCACCCCGCAGGCCAGCGCTTCCCAAGCCCGGTTCCAGCCGACGACCGTCCACGTGGCGTCGAGCACGCACACCGGCGTGCTCTCTATCCGGTCCACGAGCCGGCGGGCGCCATCACTGAGCCGCCGTGGCACCCGCCCTTCCACCGGCGCGTAACCGGCCAGCGTGCACAGGTGCTCGTACTCCGTCCTGCTCACCCGGAGCGCTCGGGCCAAGGCGTTCAACACGCCGGGCGAGGGGTGCCGACGACCCTGCTCCATGCGTTTCAGGTGATCCGTCGACACGCCTGCCAATTCGGCGAGCTCTTCGCGTCGCAGGCCGCCCGTGCGCCTGCGGCCGTGACCGACGACACCCACCTGTTCGGGCCGGGTGCGTTCACGGTGCTCCCGCAACGCCATTCCCAAAGTGCTCGCGTCGGACATGACCGAAGAATATCAGCGGCATCCGCCAGGAGGGGACATTCTGGCCCCTGCTACGGCGGCCGGAACCCGGAAGAATGACCACCAGAAAGGCGGAGAAAGCGCACGCGAATCTGTGTTGACACGCGCTCCCCTCTCGATGTTTTACCGATCGTGTTCTCGATGAAGGAATTTTCATGACTGATGTCAACCACCTCGCCGACCGGGTCGCTGTCGCCGAGACCGTGGCCCGTTTCGCTTGGTCACAGGATCTCAAGGACTGGGCCGGTCTGCGTGCGATCCTCGCCGACACCGTCACGATGGACGTCTCCGAGCACTTGGGCGCGCCGTCGCAAGAATTGAGTGCCGATGATTTCGTGGTCGCCAGCCGGGCGGTGCTGGAAGGGTTCCAGAGTACTCACCATTCGACCTCCAACGTCATCGTCGAGGTTGGGGGCGACCATGCCACCTACCGGAGTTTCGTGGTGGCCTACCACCACGTTCCCACCGATGAGGTCGACTGGCTCGTCGTGCGTGCTTTCTGGCACGTCGACCTGCAGCGGGCCGGCAATGAATGGCGGCTGAGGCGCATCCGCGTCGTGCGGAAAGCCCCTTTCGCGGGCAACCCCGAGCTTTACGCGATCGCCAAGGGGTCCCGCGGACAAGGCGGGCGAGAAGTGAGTGCGTCGACCGACGACGTGCGCGCCGTTCCGTTTCGCATGGCCGCGGCGATGTCCGATCGTGACGTCGAAAAGCTGGTGGCCAACTACGCCGACGACTTCGACTGCGTGATGCCGGTGCACCCTGATCGCTCCTTCCGCGGTGCCGACCAGGTTCGCGCGAACTACACGAAGATTTTCGCCCGGTATTCGAACGGCCTGGACGCCAGGGTCATCGACTCCGTGGTGGACGGTGACCGGGTGTGGACGGAGTGGGAGATGATCGGCACGCGGGCCGACGGGGTCGTCGAGACCATCCGCGGCACCGTCATCATCCGGGTCGAGGACGGCCGCGCCGCAGCTGTCCGCTTTTACCTCGATCCGGTCGATGCCCCGGATGCGTCGGCACAGCTGAACATCCTCGACTGAAATCCGGCTCGGCAGACGCATCGACCCTCAGGAGTGGATTTTCATGCACCTCACCGTTCTCGCCGCGTCCGGCCCGACCGGACTTTCCCTTACCCGGCAGGCACTCGAACGTGGCCACATCGTCAGGGCCATCGCCCGCAATCCGGACCGGATCACCGTTCCGGACGCCCCGGGGCTGACCAAGATCGTCGCGGACGTGTTCCGCACCAGCGAGATCGACTCGGCGCTCGAAGGCAGTGAACTGGTGCTGTCCGGGCTGGGTGTGCCCAAGGGGACGAAGCCGGGTGTGCTGACCGCGGGCGCCCGGTCGGCGGTGGCCTCGGGCGCCCGCGTCATTTGGCTGGGTGCTTACGGCACGGGGCCCTCGGCCGCGGTGGCAAGCGCGCTCAACCGGCTGGTCCTCAAGGGACTCGGAGCGGAGATCGCCGACAAGGTCGAGTCGGACGCCGTGGTCACCGAAGCCGGCGGGACGGTTTTCCACGCCGGACCCCTGTCGAACAAACCGATCAGCCCGGACCGGCGCACCGTCGGGCTCGATGCCTCCCCCAAGAGCATCCTCCGCATCATGGTGAGCCGGGACACCGTTGCCGCCGCGATGCTCGACGAAGCGGAGAACCCGCGGTTCCCCGGCCGGATCGCTGTCCCGCTCACGCGCTGACCCGCTCAGTCTTCGGAGTTCGGCAGCAGTCCGTGATCGCGGGCGTAGATCGCGGCTTGGGTGCGATCCCGTAGTCCGAGGCGGCCGAGGATGCGGGAAATGTGGTTCTTCACCGTTCCCTCGCTGAGGTAAAGCCGTGCGGCGATTTCGCGGTTGGTCGAGCCGGTCGCGACGAGCCGTAGCACCGCGGTCTCCCGGCTGGTCAGTACTTCGGTGGGGGCCGGTTTCGCGGGTTCGGCTGGTGGAGCCGCCGCTGCCAGGCGCCGCGCCACCGAGGTGTCGAGCTGGGTGATCCCGGCGTGGGTCAGCCGGATGGCGTCGGCCAGTTCGTCGGCGGGGAGGTCCTTGAGCAGATACCCGGCGGCACCGGCGCGCAGCGCCTGCACGACGTATTCGTCGTCGTCGAAGGTGCTCAGCATGACGATCCGGCAGCCCGGCGCTTTGTGCCGCAGGATCGCGGCGGCTTCGACGCCGTCCATCCCGGGCATCCGGACGTCCATCAGCACCACGTCGGGTTCGAGTGCGAGGACTCGGGCGACGGCTTCTTTCCCGTCCGCGGCGACGCCGGCCACCTCGATACCCGGCTGGATGCCCAGCAGTGAGGCGATGCCGTCCCTGATCAGCCGCTGGTCGTCGACGACCAGTACGCGCACGCTCATCAGGACGGCACCGTCACGGTGATCCGGGTGCCGGCCCCGGGACGGCTCTCGACCAGGGCGAGCCCGCCGACCAGCGCCGCGCGCTCGCGCAGGCCGAGCAAGCCGAACCCTTCTGCGGGCTCGGACGCTCCGGTGCTGAACCCGCGGCCGTCGTCGGCGACGACCAGCCGGGTCTCGGTGTCGCCGAACGTCAGTGACACCGAGACCCGATCGGCCTGTGCGTGCCTTCGCGCGTTGGTCAAGGCTTCTTGCGCGGCACGGAAAAGCGCGCTCACCGTCGCGTTGTCCCCGGCGCGTTCCTCGCCGTCCACGACGAGGCTGACCTGGAGCCGGTCGTCCCCGGCTCGGTCGACGAGCTCGGCCAGCGACGCGGACAAGGTGCGTCCCTCCCGCTCGTCACGGAGTGTTCCGACCGACCGGCGGACGTCGTCGAGCGCACGGCGTGCCGATGACCGCGCGTCGGCCAGTGCCTGGTCCGCCGCGTGCGGATCGCGGTCCCGGAAGGCGGACGCCTTCTCCACCTGCACCGCGATCGCGGTGAGGTGGTGGCCGAGGCTGTCGTGGATGTCCCTGGCGAGACGGTTGCGTTCCGCCGCCGCCGAGAGGTCCGCGACCTGGGCGGCGTAGGAGGTCACCTCGTCCAACGACTTCTCGAGCCGGGCCCTGGCCTGCTGCTCGCGGACCGCGATCCCGGCCATGGCGATGGCAAGAACCAGGCCGATGACGAACATCAGCACGTCGGCGACGTAGTTGGCGCTGGTGTACCAGCCGGGAACCCACAAGGCGTAGGAGCAGACGAGCAGCACCAGGCACAGCGCGGCGAGCGCGATACTCGCCGTCCGGCCGAACGCGAGGTAGGCCGCGAACGGCACCAGCACGAACAGCGCCCGGGACAGCCCCGAGTCGTCCAGCGCGGCGACCGCGACGAACAGCGCGAGCCGGACAAGCAGGAACGCCGGCGCGGTGCCGCGCCCCGCGCCGCAGCGCCGTTCGGCGGGTTCCAGCGCGAACAGCGCCGCGAGGCATGCGACGAACCCTGCTGTCCTCAGTGGACGGACGTCCGCGCCGAGCCCGGCGACGACGTAGTAGAGGCCCGCGATCAGCACGATCCCGTAAACGACGGCCGACACCCAGGACACCGGTGATTCTTTCCGCACGATCGGCATGCAGGCACCTCCCGACACGGAAAGAGTACGGCCGATCCGGCGGCATTCTCCCGGGTTCGGGAAACCTTGGCCGAACGGCACGTGCCGTTCGGCGGTGCCCGGTGGGAACTCCGGCCCGGTCGGCACTTCCGGACCGCGACGGCCCTTCGTAGCGTTCGGCCCTGTCATCGCACGCTAAGGCTTGTGCCACAAGGGAGTTCTCATATGCTGTCGCCCACGTTGATCCGCCTCGGCGCGCCGTGCGGAATCTCCGCCGGACTGTTCATCGCGGTTCCCGCGGCCTTCGAAACGGTGCTGGGGGAGACCGCGGCCACCAGCTTCGTCCTCGGCCTCGCTCCGGCTTTGGCGACGCCCGCGCTCGTGGCGCTCTACGCGCGTCACAGCGAGGCCGCCGGACGGTTCGGCGCCCTCGCGTACCTGGTGAACCTGATCGGTCTCGGACTGTTCGGCGGCGCCGCGTTCGCGCTGAACATGGCGTTGTTCTACCTCGACGGCCCGGTGGTCGCCGAACTTCTGCGCGGTCCGACGAAAGTGGCCCTCATCGCGAGCGCGGGCGTGTTCGCCCTCGGGTCGGTGCTGTTCGGCCTGTCCTTGGTGCGCGCCAAGGTCCACCCGCGGCTCCCGTCGGGCCTCTATGTGGTGGTGCCGGCCGTGTTCGCGCTCGCCGCTCCCTTGCCGGACACCCTGTTCACCAGCGGGTTGCACATCCTGTTCGGTCTCACGCTCGGCTGGCTGTCGACGTCGATGTGGCAAAGCGCCGGCGTCAGTCCGGTCGCGGCCTAGGTGCTCCGACAACGGCTTCCCGGCTAAGAAGCGAGTCTGCGGTAGGGGCGCACGACGGCTTCGACGAACGCCGCGACCTGCTCGTCGATGTGCACCTTCCCCTCGGAGTCGTTCTCGACGAGGAACAGCCGGCCGGCGACGCTCTTCTGGGCTTTCAGCAGCGCGAAGTCGTCCCTGCTGTAAAGGGTGTCCGCGGCGTTGCTGGGCAGCCGGTGGTCGTCGGACACCTCGAGACTGATCAACTGACCCGCCACCGAGATCTTCGGTGGCTCGCCCCGCCTGGCCAGCCGGGCGGCGCGCTGGGCGTCGGAGGCGCGGACGTGGATGATCTGCGATGCCGCCAGGACCTCGTCGCCGAACACCTTGAGCGCTCCGATCGTGTCGGCCCTGGCGAACTCGACGATCGTGATCGGGTTGCTCCGGCGGTTTTCCCAGACGCGGTGGCCGAGCGTGTGAAGGGCTGGCCGGAGATCATCCTCGCGCTCCACCTGGAACGCGCCGCCCTGCTGGGCGCTGAAGCCCGCACCGCGACCGTCGCCGAGGAGCATCAAGGCGTGGAGGAATTCTTCGAACGCGTAGACGTAGTCGTTCAGCTCGTCGACCTGCATCCGCCACCGCCGGAGCTCTTCGGCGAGTGCCCGGCGGACCAGTGATTTTCCGGCGCCCGGCAGGCCGGTGACGAAGATGACCGGCGCGCGGTGGCGGAACGCCAGGTGTCGCAGGACCGCGTCTTCCGCCTTGGCCGACAGCTGGTACGCCGCGCGCTGCTCCCGGATCCGGTCCGCGAGGCGGGACAGTCCGTCGCCCGGTTTGCTCTCGGTCAGGAGTTCCCCGGCCAGGAACGATTCGAGGGGTTCGGACTCGCTCCACATCTCGTCGAAATGGCTGCGGAACACCTTGGAGGCGGAGATCTCGTCCAGTCGTTCTGGCCGGTCCTTCCCGCCGTTGCGCCGGTTGAGCACCGTGTGGTGCTCCAGGCCGGAGAACACGTGGTACGACAGGTGGTCCGCGGTCAGTGCACGGGACACGCGAACCTCGATCCCCGTCCCGAGCAACTCGGCTCCGGCGGTCAGGGAGGCCGGCTCGGTACGGGTGATCACCCGCACTCCCCGGCGGTCGTTGATCTGCGACCACGATTCCTGGATCTCGGCGAGCACCGGAGAGCCTGCCGCCGGCAGCAGATTCGGGACCAGTGCGTCGAGTCGCTCGACGTTGTCGTTCTTGGAGATGACGAGCATCTCGGCCAGGTAGTTCCGCCGGGTCATCCGCTGGGAGAGCCCGGTCGGCAGACGCGTGCGCCGCCACAGGAACCTGACGGTCGCCACGATGAGAGCGACGGCAACGCCGCTGGTCACGGGTACGAGGAGCTGGCTCCAGTTCATCGGGGTCCCCAGTCCGCCGTCGCCATACGGCCTGCCTTTCGCAGGGTGTTGGAACACCTAAGCCAAAGTTTAGGCACGGCGAACTTTGATTTCAAGGGTGGCGCACTCGGATTGATGCCGAGGTGAAGAACGAGGTCGGAGTGAGCTCGGGACGCCGCCTGCCTCGACGATGATCGTCAGCGGCGTCGTCCGCGGCTTCAGCGTGACGACCGCGGTTCGAGCAGGGCGAGGTCCGGCGGAACCAGGGTCGCGGTCTGCAGGAGCTCGTCGATCAGGTGGATGTTCAGCGCGTTGCCCACCGGTTCGCCGACCTCGTCCTTGGTGAGGCCGGGCACTCCGGCGCCGGCGAGCCGGCCGCGGACCTTGACGACCATGTGCTCGACCTTCTTGGAGCTCCAGTTCCGGTCCGGTTCCAGCTCGGCCAGTTGCTCGGCGATCTGGCGCCAGCTCAGCGGCTGAGGGTAGGCCTCCTGGTGGAGGAATCGTTGCGCCAGCGCCACCAGGACGGTGCGCTCGGCCGTGGTCAGCCGCCAGACGCTCGGCGATTTCGTGACTTCGTCGGTAAGGGGCGAAGGGGGCGGCGAATCGTCTCCGACGACGAAGATCTCCAGGAGATGCTCTCGCCCGCCGGAGCCGTGGATGAAAAGCGCGGTGTAGCCGTCGGGCAGCGCGGCTGGTTCGTCTCTTTTGAAGAGACGCCGGGAGCGGGGCAGGCGCAGCGGGAGCTTGCCTTCGTTGCGTACGCACCAGACGCCGTCCTCGTGGACGAGCGTTCCCTGGTGGCGGCTGATCTGGACGTCGTCCTCGCCGAGGCAGACGTGCATCTCGTCCCGATTGCGGCCGAACAGAAGCTGGCGGCCTTCTTTCGGGGGCATCGACGACTTGCCGGACACGGTCGAGGCGAAGATCGTCCCCGCCTCCGCGGGCGGGACACCGTGGGCGAGACTGGGACGGAAGCCGTCGATCATCGTCATGGCAATCTCCTCGCCACTTCGCCCGCCAAGGTCGTGGCCGGGACGCAGAGTCGTTCCGATGGCTGGTCGCCGTCCACGACGATCAGGACGGCTTCCAGCATCGGGGTGTTGTCGATGTCGGTGTACGGGCGGTAGGCGACCGTCGAGCGGCACGTTCCCGGGCCGTAGTCGTCGGCGAGGGTCCGGATTTCCCGGCCGGACTGGGTGGTGCGCGCGCCGTTCCGGTCGTCGAGGGGATGTCCCCGGTCGAAGATCACCCGCACCCGGCCGGTGGGGCCCTCGTAGGCGCAGCCCCATCGGCCGAAGGACGGTTTCGGCGGGCCGGGCACCTCGGGTGCGGCGGGATCGAGCAGGGAGCACGCGTCCACCTCGGCCAGCGAACGGGTGGGGAACGGGGCTTTCCTGAGCGGGGTTTCGTTGCCGGACAACGTTTTCGTCGCCGAAACGGTCGCGATGTCGGCGACCGCGCACAGGTCCACCGGGGCGCCGGGGTCGTCGCCCGCGGTGACCGAGACGATGTAGCCCGCGGGAACGAGGATCAGCCGGGTGCAACTGTCGTCCTGGAGCGGGCCGCCGACGACGTCGAAGGTCCCGACGCGTTTCAGCTCGCCTTCCGGCGGATTCCCGGGATGGTTCTCCAACTCCACTTTGACGTCGGTGTAGGACCCGTCGCCGCGGTGGAGGAGCACGTCGCAACGGTCGAAGTTGCCGTAGTCGGGTTCGAGCTCGGTGCGGCCGTACGAGCGGAGCGCGGCCGTGTCGGTCAAACGGCAGGGATCGAGCGCCCGGGCGTCGAAGGACGCGGGCGCGGGCGCCGCCGGAGCAGGCGGCGTGCTCGCCGAGAGCACTCCGGCCGCGACGGCCGCGATTCCCGCCGCCGCGCCGATCGGACGCCGGAACCGGTGAACCGCACCTCGCCGCGGGGGTGCCGCCTCGGCGATGCCGCCCGAGCACGCCGCCAGGGCCGCGCCCGCTTCGGACGCGGACGGGCGCTGTGCCGGATCCGGGTCCAGCATCCGCGCGAGCGGAGCGGCCAGCCGGTTCGCGGCACGGGACACCGGGATGTCGCCGTCCGCGGCACGCCGGACCCGCGCGAGCGGAGTCTCCCCGGCGAACATGGGGGAACCTTCGAGGGCGGCGTAGAGCGTCGCACCGAGGGAGAACACGTCCGACGCTTCGGTGGGCGGGTCGCCGCGCGCGACCTCGGGAGCGAGATAACCGGGGGTCCCCGCGTACAGCGCGGCGTCGGTCAAGGTCTCGTCCGCCACGACGGAGCGGGAGATGCCGAAATCGGTCAGTTTCGCCCGCCCGTCCTCGCCGATGAGGACGTTGCCCGGTTTGAGGTCGCGGTGGAGGATCTTCCGCTCGTGGACGGCGGCGAGCGCCGACGCCAGCTGGACACCGATTTCCGCGACCCTCGCTTCGGACAGCGCGCGATCGCTCAAGACGGCGGCGAGGGTCCGCGAAGGGACGTACTCCTGGATCAGCCACAGCTCGTCGTGATCGCTGACGACTTCGTGACAGGCGACGACGTGCGGGTGGTCGACCGAAGCGGCCAGGCGGGCTTCGCGGCGCAGCTTGCGTCCGGCTCCCGTGACGCTCACCTTCGCCTGTTTGACCGCGACCGTCCGCCCCGTCCGCTCGTCGAGCGCTCGCCAGACGACGCCCTCCCCGCCGGCGCCGACGCGCTCGACCAGCCGGTAGCGGTCCGCGATCCGCCGGGCCGCCGGTTCGCGGTCTCGGCGTGAGAACGTCATGTCGGACCATCCGTGGTCGTGAGCCGGAAATCACCATCGTCTTCGATGAGAAGTACCCGCACGGGCACTGAGCGTAGCGTGGACGGTCTCCGTCCCCGGAGCGACGGTGCTTCGATTCGGGATCCCTCCCGAATCACTTGGTTACCGTCCGTGCCGTGAGCGAGGACACCCGGGGGTGGGCGGCGTGGCGGGCACGGCTGCCGGTCGTGACGATCGTCGTGGTCTCGGTGGCGGTGCTGACGACCGCGATCACCGGCGCGGCGAAACCGCCGCCGGGACTCCAGGAGATCCCCGGCGGCCACTGGGTCTACAACTCCCTTCTCCAGTCGGCCTTCCACATCGACGGTGGCACGGCGGGGATCGACGCGCAGGCCGCGGTGCCCGGTGACCGGGGGAGCCAGGTCGTGCAGGGGGACACCAGCGGCTACGTCGTGGGCGACACCCGGATCACCCCGTTCGGGAAGTCGGACCTGACCGCGGGGCCGGCACAGGTCCCGCCGTCGGGCGAGGTCCCGGTCGGGGTGGAGACCGCGGGCGGGCCGTACCTGGTGTACCGGCAGGCCGGTCAGATCATCCGGCTCGGTGATCCGCCCGCGCCGATCTCGGCCGGGGGGCCGGTCGGGGATCCGGTCGCCACCGCGGAGGGAACGCTGTGGCTGCCGCGCATCGCGTCGAGCCTGCTTTGCCGGCTGGATCGCGGGGACGAGAACCTGTCGTCGTGCCCGGTGACGCTGCCCGCCGGGCACTCCGGGGCGCTGACCCTGGTGGGGGACCAGTTGCATTTCGTCGACACCTCCGACGGTGTCGTGCGGGCCATCCGATCCGGCGGCCTCGGCGAGCCGGTGCCGATGGGCCTCGGCGCGGGGACCGACCTGCGGCCGGCGGCCAACGACGTGGCCGGTCGCGTGGCGGTGCTCGACCAGGCGGGGAGCAGGCTGCATCTGGTGGATCCCGCTCCCGGTTCGCGGCGGCCGGTCACCGTGGCCCTCCCGGCCGGTCAGTACGACGCCCCGGTCGCGGCCGGTTCGGTGGTCGTCCTGGTCAACCGCTCGTCGGGCAGGCTGCTCACCTACGACGCCACTGGCAGGCAGACGGACGAAAAGCCGCTCCCGGCGGACGGTGGTACGGCACGGATCGTCCGCGGCGAGGACGCGCACGTCTACGTCGACGGCGGCCAAGGCACCCATGTCCTCGTCGTCGCCAAGGACGGCAGGGTCACCGACGTTCCCGTGGTCCCGCCCGCCGGGAAGACGGAACAACCGGCCCCGGCCGAGCCCGCTCCGGGGCAGCAGCCGGTGGCCCCGCCCGCCGAGCGGCGTGGTCAGGAGGGGCGGCCCGGCCCGGACACCGGTTCCGGCGCCGACCGGCCCGGCCCGGCGAAGCCCAGCCAGCCCGTGCGTCCTCCCTCGCAACCGGTCACCCCGCCCGCCGTCCCGGCCAGCCCGCCGGGTGCGCCGCCCGGCGTGTCGGCGACGGGTGAGGCGGGCGCGGTCACGGTCGCGTGGACGGCCGCCCCCGCCAACCGGGCCGACGTGACGTCGTACCGGATCAGCTGGGCGGGCGGGTCAAGAACGGTGGACGGCGGCACCCGCCGGATCACGATCACCGGGCTGGCCAACGGAACCCGCTACACGTTCACCGTCGTCGCGGTGAACAAGGCGGGCATCGGGCCGGGCGCTTCGGCGTCGGCGACCCCGGCCGCGGCGGCGGCCGCACCGGCGCTGACCGCGAGCTATCGCGACGGCGCCGCGTCGCTCACCTGGACGCGACCGGACCTGGGTGGCGGGACACTGGTGCATTACCTCGTCACCGGAACCGGTCTCGCGCAGCAGACGGTCACCGGCACGTCCGCGACCTACTCCGGGCTGACCGCCGGGAAGTCCTACACCTTCACCGTGCGCGCGGTGACCAGGACGCCCGACGGGCAGACACGGAACGGTGCCACGGCCGGCAGGACGATCACGGTGCCTTCGCCGACGATCACCATCAGCCGCGGACGGGACACCTCCAGCGAGAACTGCGATCCGCCCGACTGCGCCGCGGTCAACGTGACGATGAAGGGTTTCGCGCCGAACACGCGGTACTCGATCCGGCTCAGTTCGTCGAGCAACACCAACGTGCGGACCGAGTCCACGACGACCGACGCCAACGGTTCGGCGACCTACAACGAACTCAACTACGACGTACCCGGCCAGACCATCTGGGTCAGTGTCCAGACCCCGGACGGCCGGATCACCTCCAACAGGATCAGGTGGACCTGACTCGATGACCGCTTTTCTCCCGCCGGGTGTGGTTTACGAACGCATCGCGGCGAACGTCCACAGTGTGCTGCGCGGCAAACCGCGGGTCGTCCGGCTCGCGGTGACGGCGTTGTTCGCCGAGGGCCACCTGCTCATGGAAGACGTTCCCGGCGTCGGCAAGACGACCCTGGCGCGCTGTCTGGCCAGGAGCGTCGGCGGGTCCTGGAACCGCATCCAGTTCACTCCCGACCTGTTGCCCGGCGACATCACCGGTGTCCCCGTCTACCACCAGAAGGAAGAACGTTTCGAGTTCCACCCCGGCGGGGTGTTCGCGAACGTCGTCGTCGCGGACGAGATCAACCGGGGCACGCCGAAAACGCAGTCGGCCCTGCTCGAGGTGATGGCCGAGCGGACCGTCACGGTCGACGCCGTCCGGCACGAGGTACCGCGGCCGTTCCTCGTCGTCGCGACCCAGAACCCGATCGAGATGGCCGGGACCTACCGCCTGCCCGAAGCGCAGCTGGACAGGTTCCTGATGCGGCTGGACGTCGGCTACCCGGACCTCGCCTCGGAGGTCAAGGTGATCATGGGCGACTGCGCGGGTGTCGGCCCGGACGAACTGGCACCGGTGGTCGACATCGAGACGGTGCGGCAGGCGATCGGGCAGGTCCGCGCCGTCCACGTCCAACCCGCTCTCTGCGAGTACGCCGCCCGGATCGCCGCCGCGACGCGTGAGCACGCCGCCCTGCGGTACGGGGCCAGCCCGCGGGGCAGCATCGCGCTGATCCGCGCCGGGCAGGCCTACGCCGCGACCGAAGGCCGGACGTTCGTCACCGTGGACGACGTCAAGGAGATCGCGCAAGCCGTTCTCGCGCACCGGTTGATCCTGACCTCCGACGCCGAACTGGACGGTCGCGACCCCGGCGGCGTGGTGGACGAGGTCCTCGACGCGACGCCCGCCCCGGTGCACGCGGGGTCGCGGGCCTGATGATCCGGCTGACCACACGGGGGGCCGGGGTTCTCGCCGCGACCGCCGGGCTGTTCGTCCTCGGCCACTGGGCCGGTTATCCGTTCTTCCTCGCGATCGCGGGTGCCGGTGCGGGCACGCTGATCGCGGCGATCGTGGTGACCGGACGGCGGCCCCGCGTCGCGGTGTCCCGCGAGGTCTATCCGGATCGGGTGGAGCGGGGCAGGCCCGCGGTCGCCACGCTCCGGGTACGGAACCCGGCCAGGCGGCGGCACGGCGCCTTCACCGCGGGGGACCGGATCGGTGCCGCGACGCGGACGGTCGGGATCCGCGCGCTGGGACCCCACGCGGAAACCGCGCACAACTACGAACTGCCCACCGAACGGCGCGGACGGCACCAGGTCGGTCCGCTCGTCCTCGAACGCGCCGATCCCTTCGGACTGGGGCACCGGCGGCTGACCACGGGCGAGACCGCGACCCTGTGGGTCCATCCGCGGGTGCACGTGATGTCCCCGCCCGGGGGCGGACGGCCGCGGCACCACCACGAGGGGGCCGCGGTGGACGACCGGCTGCGGGGTTCCGACGACCTGCGTGAAGTCCGCGAATACGTGCGGGGCGACGAAATCCGGCATCTGCACTGGAAGGCGACGGCGAGGACCGGCAGCCTGATGGTGCGCGACTACGTCGATCCCCACCAGCCCAGGTTCACCGTGCTGCTGGATTCCCGGCTTCGGGGCCCTCTGCTGGAAGAGGCCGTCGACACGGCCGCGTCACTGGTCAGCGCGGCGGCACGCGCGGACCGGCCGACGCGGCTGGTCTCCTCGGGTGGCCTCGACGTGGACACCGGGGGAGGACCGCGCGCGGTGCGCCCGCTGCTGGACGCCTTGTGCGTGCTCGAACCGTCGTCGGGGCCGGCACTGGTCCCGGAGGTGCTGACCCGATCCGGTGTCGGCGGACTGGCCGTGGTGACCGCGGGCGGTGGACCGGCCGACCGGGCCGCGGTGGCCGCGCTGCGCGACCGGTACTCGCCGTTGCTCGTCTTCGTCCTCGGAGAAGCCGGGACGTTCGGCGGCATCCCCGGCGCGGTGGTGCTCTCCGTCTCCGGCGCCGCGGACGCGGCCCGGCGCTGGAATGCCCTCGGCCGATGAATCCACAGTGGACACAACGGCTCACGGTGGCCCTTCTGCTGCTCGCCACCGGACTCCCCGGTCTGCTCTTCGCACCGGTCTTCGGCTTGGGCTCGCTCGTGCTTCCGCTCGTCGCGGTCCTTCTCGTCTGCTTCGTGGTCGCCGAGGTCTGCGCGCGGGTGTCCGCGTTGCGTCCGTGGCGGCCGGTGCTGATGCTCGTTCTCGGCCTGCTCGCCTTGGGGGAACTGGAGTTCGGGCCGGGCCTGCCGGACGCGGCGATGTTGCGGGGCCTGCTCGACGGGGTCACCCGGTCCTGGCAGCTGACGCTCCAGTCGACCTGGCCCGCGCGGGCGGAGGCGGAACTGTTCCTGTTCGTCCCGCTCGCGGTGCTGTTCGCCGCGGTGCTCGGCGTCGAACTGCTGCGCCTGCCCGCGGTGGCACTGCTGCCGGGACTGGCGGTCGCCGGACTGAGCCAGGCCTACGTGGCGCTGTCCGGTCCGGTGGCCACCGTCGCCGGACTGGCCTACGTCGTCGTCTCCGGCGCGCTGCTCGCCGTGACCCGGCGGCGGGGCAGCAGGCTGATCCTCGTGCTGCCCGCCGTGGTGCTCGCGGTGGCGGTCTCGGCCGGGATCACCGCGGTGGATCAGGGATCCCGGCCGTCGCTGGCACTCGAACACGAAACCGCCCCGGTGCCGCCCCTGCGGGTGGACAATCCGCTCGACGAGGTCGCGGACCGGCTGACCCGCCCGGCCGAACCCGTCTTCGGCTATACGGGGACGGCGGGGGCCGACCGCTGGCGGATCGCGGTCCTCACCGAGTTCGACGGGGTCAGCTGGCGGGCGAACGGCGCCTATCTCCGGCTCGGCGCGACGCTGGGGACGGCCACCCAGCACGCGCGGATCACCGTCCCGGACGGCAATGGCCCTTGGCTGCCCAGCCAGCCTCTCCTGGCCACGGTCGCCGGGGCCGATCCGCTGGTCGACCCGGGGACCGGGGCACTCCTGCTGCCGGGGCGGCGCGGACCGGTGGAGTACGAGCTCGGCTGGCGTGAACCGGCGGTGGCGCCGGGGGACCTGCTGGACGCGGGAATCGACGCTTCGGCGGTGTCCGGTGGAGTCGGGCAGGTGCCGCCGGGAGTCTCCGAGCTGGCACGGACCGCGACCGGCGGGCTGCGGCCGTCGTTCCGGGCCGCGCTGGTCCTGGAGCGTTATCTCGCCGAGCACTACCGGCAGGCGACCGGTCCGGTCCTGCCGACCGGGAGCGGCTGGGCACAGTTGAACAGGTTTCTGTTCACCGCTCGCGCGGGTACCAGCGAACAGTTCGCGACCGCCTACGCGGCACTGGCGAGGCTGATCGGCATCCCCGCCCGCGTCGCGGTGGGATTCCGCGCCCCGCCGGGAGGACCCGGCCCGGTGACCGTCCACAATGGAGACTCATTCGCCTGGCCGGAGGTGGCCGTCGCGGGCGTCGGCTGGGTTCCGCTCGATCCGGCCGGTGGCGCCTCCCACGGTGCCGCCGCGGCGGCCGGGGCGCTGGCACAGGCCACGGACCAGGCTCGCGACGACCTCCCGCCGCCACAACGGCTACGCGATCCAGAAGTCCCCCCGGACGAGGGGGGCACCACCGGCTCGTCCGGATCCGATGAGGCATGGATCGGGCCTTTGCTCGCCTGGCTCGGTCTCGGAGTCGTCTCGGTGCTCGTCTTCGCCGTCGTGGCGATACCGGGCTGGCGAGCCGTCCGGACCGCTCGACGGCGCCGCCGCACCGGTTCGGCGGCGGTCGTCGCGGCCTGGCTGGAGGCGAGGGACGTCCTGCGCGCGCACGACGTCATCGTGTCCCGCGGTGCCACGGCACGCGAACTCGCCCGCCGTCTTCCGTCCACAGTAGACAAATCCGTCGCGGAAGGGCTGGAATGGCTCGCCCGCCAGGTGGACATCGCGCTGTGGTCCCCGGTCGGTGCCGACGACCGGACGGCGGCGCAGGCGTGGTCGGCGGTCCGGGCGATCCGGAAAGGACTCACGGTGGTCTCGTTCCGTGCCCGGATCCGGGCCGTGTTCGATCTGGGCAGCCTGCGCGGACCGGGGATCGTGGCCGAATGACCGTTCCCCTCGGCACCGGGCCGGTGGCCACCGTCTATCCCGCGATCCACGCGGGTTTCCCGGCCGTGCTCAAGGTCTACCCGGGGCGGCTCGATCGCGCGACGTTGTCGGCGGTGGAACGCGATCGTGATCGGTTGCGGGCGGTGGCTTCCGCGCTGCCGGTCGACGGCGTCGAACAGTTGCCCGACGGGCGGCACGCGCTCCGGATGGAACGGTGTTCGCACTCCCTCGCCGCGTTGCTGGCCCAGGTGGGAAGACTTTCCACGGCCGACGCCGTCGAACTCGGCCATACCGTCGCGACCTGTCTCGCCGCCGCGCACGCCGCCGGCGTCGTGCACGGCGGGGTCCACCCCTCGAACGTGCTGTTCCGCACGAACAACCAAGCGGTCCTCGCCGATTTCGGGGTCGCCCTGCGGCAGGCGTTCCCGCGAGACCCGGCGCGGTCGCTCGAATACCTGGCGCCGGAGACCCTGCGCACCGAGACGTTCGACGAGCGGGCCGATCTGTACGGCCTGGGAGTGGTGCTGCACCTGGCCCTGACCGGGGAGCACCCGCAGCCCGGCAGGCTCGGGGAACCCATGGGCGAACGGCTGCTGAGGTTGCTGCGCACCCCGGTGCCGCCGATCGACCTGCCGGGGGTGCCGGTCATCCTGTCGGCGATGGTGAGCAGGCTGCTGGCCCCGGATCCGGCGCACCGCCCACCGGACGCCGCCTGGGTCGCCGACCGGCTCGCCGAAATGTTCTCTCGCCCCGAGGAAAGGAACGGTGGCTCCCCGCCGTCGAACGAGCGCCGGGAAGTCCCGCCCGCGACGGCGGAGGCCGGCCGCCCGTCCCGAGTGCGCCGCGGCGTCGTGTTCGGTGCGGCGGCGACGGTGGCCGCCTTCGGTGCGGTGGCCGCGGTCCTGCTCGGCGACCGGCAGCCGGACCTCGTCCCGGCATCACCCGCGGCGGCCACTCCGGAACCGGAGCAGGCGGAGGATCTCAAGCTGGATCTCGCCGAGCCCGCCGACCGGGGAAACCAGGTCATGCTCACTTGGACCAGCAGTTCGGACGTCGTCGACTACGCGGTGATCGTCGCCCCCGAGAACGAACCCAACCGGACCGTGCTGGCCGGGAGGGCGCGTTCGATCACCATCCCGGTCGACCCGATGCGCCGGTACTGCTTCGAACTGCAGGCGGCCGACAGCCGGGTCATGGCCGTCTACACGAGCCCGCCCAGGTCGATCCGGGGAGCCGTTTGCCGTCCCTGACGCGGATCGCGGTCAATGGCCCGAATGCGCCCTGACCCGCCTGGCGATCTCCGCCGGTCCGAACAGCTCCCTGAACGGGGTGCCGCTGCATTTCCGGCACAGCGTGGCGCAGGCCAGGCGCAACCCCAGCGGAGGGCCGCTCGCGCAGTCCTCGACGATGGGAAGCAGGCGTCCGGTCCGGGTGCCGCACTTCTCGCAAGCGTCACCGGTCAGGCAGGGGCTGCTGATCGGAGCCGCCTTGGCCTGCCGTTCGAGCAGAGCGCGCTCAGGGGAATGACGGCGCTCCAATTCCTTGTTCAGCGCGTCGAGCGCCGGATGCACCGCCCGCAGATACTGGGCGCGTGACGGCTCGAACATCCTTCGCCACCAAGGCTTGAGCAGTCCGAGCACCACGCGGCGCCCTTCCTCGAAAACCCGCATCAGCTGGGGATCGTGCCCGTTCCTGAGCAGATCCACCGCGCGCAGCAGCCCTTTGTACAGCTCTTCGACCGCGGCGGCGTCGCGGGGAGCTCGCGGATCCGGGAGCACCTTCGCGAAGTTCACCGTGTCCGGCGGACCGGGGGACGGCCGAGGCTCGGCCGGGAATCGCGGCGGGGTCGTCATGTGCGCGACTTCGCCCGCCGACAGCAGCCCGCCCTCGGCTATCGGCGTTCGCGCGGCCCGTCGCGAATCTTGCGGAGGAGGACGGTGTCGTGTCTTCTTGGGTGTCCGTTTCTTCGACCGCGGCATGTGCCGTTGTTAGCACTCCGGCGGCGGGACTGGTCCCGGACCGCTTCGCCCTCGGTGGTCAGTCCCCGTCCACTCCGAGGGCGTCGGCGAGGCCGCGCAGGCAGTCTTCGAAGACGGGTTCCAGGTCGGTGTAGGCGAAGTCGAGCTGGTGCAGGACTTCCATGCACAGCAGGCCGTACAGCCGGGTCCAGCAGGTCAGGAACACGTGCGAGGCCTCGGGCGGGAGGCGTCCGTCGATGGTGGCGGAGTAGGCGACCAGCTGCTTGCGCAGCGCCGGGGGCAGGTCGGCCAGGCCGGGTACCGGGAAAGGGTCGGTCCGCCAGAGTTCGGCGGTCAGTTCGAGCAGGACGTTCTCGAACCGTTGGCCCGCCTCGTGCCGGGGCGAGTCCTGTTGCCGGTTGGGCGGGGCGATCGGGCTGGCGAAGATCCAGCCGAACTCGGCAGGGTGGGTGATCGCCCAGGTTCGCAGGGCCCGGCATACCTCGAGGATGCGATGGCCGGCCGGGGCGGCGGCGTGGGTGTCGCGGGCTTGCTCCAGAACAGTGGTCAGCTCGCGGAAGAAGCCGGCGGTCACGGCGCCGATCAGTTCGTCATGGCCCGCGTAGTAGTGGTACAGCGCGGGGCCGCTCATGCCCACCTTCCGCGCGACCGCGTTGATGGTCACCGCCGCCGATCCTTGCTCGACCAGCAGCGTGCGCACGGCCGCGTGGATCTCCCGCAGCGAGTCCTGACGCCGCTTTTCCCGCCTGCCGCCCGGGCCGTCGGCCATGGTCACCTCGTCTCGTCGTGCCGTTGACATCCTAGAGCACCTATGTTTACTTAATGACTCTAAGCTAGCCTAGAGTCATTAAGGAGAAAGCGGATGAAGGTGACCATCGTGGGAGGCGGGATCGGCGGGCTGGCCGCCGCCGTCGCGTTCCACCAGCGCGGCTGGGAGGTCGAGGTGCTCGAACGCGCGCCCGAGTTCACCGAGATCGGCGCGGGGGTGTCGATCCAGCCCAACGCCTTGCGCGCGCTGGACGCGATCGGCCTGGGCGACCGTCTTCGCGACGGTGGGCTGGCCGACCCGGTCGCGGGTGTCCGCCTCGCGAACGGGCGGTGGCTGGTCCGCAACGACGTCGACGATCTGAGGCGGCGGTTCGGCCAGTGGGTGACCGTGCATCGCGCCGACCTGATCGACCTGCTCGTCGAGGCGCTGCCCGCGCGGGCGCTTCGGCCCGGCGTCGAGGTGCGTGAGGTGCGGCCCGACGGCACTGTCGTGCACGGCGGTGGCGAGACCGTCGCGGACCTCGTCGTGGGCGCCGACGGCGTGCACAGTGTGACCCGGCGGTCCCTCTGGCCCGAGAGTCCCGGGCCGCGCTACGTCGGGTACACCACTTGGCGCTTCATCGTTCCGCCGCACCCAGTCGGCGAAAGCGTCGAAACCTGGGGCCGCGGCGAACGGTTCGGGCAACTGCCGATGCCGGACGGCCGCGTCTATTGCTATGTGATGGCGAACGCTCCCGCTCGTTCGCGTACCGGCCTGGACCGGTTGCGCGCACAGTTCGCGCGGTGGCACGACCCGATTCCCGCGTTGTTGTCGGCGGCGCGGGAGGAGACGGTGTCGCAGCACGACGTCCACCAGTTGCCGGAGCTGCCCACCTACGTGTCCGGCACGGTCGCCCTGCTCGGCGACGCCGCGCACGCCATGACCCCCAACCTGGGGCAGGGTGCGTGCCAGGCACTCGAGGACGCCGTCACGCTCGCCGCCGTCGTCGACAAGCTGGGAGTGCCCGCGGGACTTGAAGAATACGACCGTTCCCGCAGGCCTCGAACCCAGCTGATCGCCCGGCGCTCCCGTCAGGTCGGGGCTCCCGCGCACTGGACTTCCCCGCCGCTGATCGCCTTGCGCGACGCGATGCTTCCCCGCTTGCCCAAGTCCTTCTTCGAGCGATCGATCACTCCCGCCTACACCTGGAGTCTTTGATGGCTCCGCGACGAACGGCGATCGTCGTCGACATTGCGTCAGCCGCGGGATTCCGGGACCCGAGCGTGAGCCGGTGAAAAAGTGGTCGTGACGAATTTCCCGGCATCGAAAATGCCGGTTAGCCGAAATGGCGCTACCGCTTACTCCATGTACTTCGGAGTGGCGCGCTGCTCGTATTTGCGGCGGACGCTGGTTCCCTTGCTGAGGTCGGCGCCGTAGACGTGCAAGGTGATGGCGACGGTGTCGCCGGTGTTGTGCACCTGGTGGATGTCGTCGGGCGGCGCGACGCCGCTGACCGAGCCCGCCGGGCGTTGCCGCTGGGCTGTCCGGACCAGCCGGTCGCCGTCGATGTCGAAGATGGTCTCCGTCTCGGTTCCTTGGAGGACAAGGAATGTGCACCACACCAGGTGGTCGTGGATCTCGGTGAGCTGGCCGGGCCGCCAGACCAGTGCGGTGATCGAGAAGGTGGACTCGGCGTGCAGGGTGTTGCGGGTGTAGCCGCCGGCGGCCCCTTCCCGTTCCGCCGGGGTGAGGAGGTACGGCGTCGGGCGGAGCTCGGTGAGGACGGCCGCCACGGCCTGTGCGGTGGCGTGGGGTTCGGATGTTCGCCCGGTGCACTCGCGAAGGCGTTTTATGAGCTCCGCGAGACCGGGTCTGACATAGGTGGACGGGGTAGTGGACGCGGCGGTCATTCTCACTCTCCTTCTGGTCGCTTATCATCGTGGTCCGCACTCCGCCCGGCGTCTAATGACGACGTTCTTTCCTATATATAGGTACTCTTCATGTATGCTGAATCTGGTCCAACTGATGGTGCTGGACGCTGTCGCGCGGCATGGTTCGATGACCGCCGCGGCGAAGGAACTGCATTACACCCAGCCGGCGGTGAGCCACCATCTCGCGAGGTTGGAAGCCGAGACCGGAGCGAAGCTGATCCAGCGGATCGGCCGCGGAATTCGGCTCACCCCCGAAGGAAACCTGCTGGCCGCCCGCGCGGCCGAGATCGTCGGCCGGGTCGAAGGCGCCGAGGCGGAGCTGGCCGCGCAGGTGGGACTGAGGGCCGGGCGGGTCCGGATGGCGGGGTTCCAGTCGGTGCTGAGCACCATCGTTCCCGAGGCGGCCGCTTCGCTGGCCCGCGCCCATCCCGGGATCGAGCTGGGACTGGTCGACGAACATCCGGTCGAGGCGCTTCGCATGTTGCGGGAAGGGCAGATCGACGTCGCCTTGATCTTCCGGTACGCCGACACCCCGCGGGAGGACCAGGGACTCCGGCTGGTCCATCTTCTCGAAGACCCGATCTATTTGATCACCAGCGAGCCGGGGCAGACCATCGCCGACCACCGTGACTCGATCTGGATCGGCGGCTGCACCCGATGTCAGGACGAGCTCGTCACGATCTGCGGCCGGGCCGGGTTCACCCCGCGCATTTCCCTGGTCAGCGACGACATCGTCGTCATGCAGTCACTGGTCGCCGCGCGCATGGGCGTCACCACGCTGCCCCGCCTGGCGCTTCGCGCTCATCGGCTGCCGGGCATCCACATCACCGAACTGGCGGAAGATCCTCGCCAGATCTACGCCGTCACCTACGGCGATCCGCCGGACCCGCCCGCCGCGACCGCGCTCATCCGCGCGCTTCAGGCCAGCGTCCAGGTCGGCTGAGGGCTCGTTCGACGGAAGCGCCGACTGCCAGCAGTTTCCGGTCCTCGCCGATGGCGCCGTCGAGCGCCAGCCCGGCGGGGAGGCCGCTGGGGCCGCGGCCCATCGGGACGGTCAGGCCGGGGACGCCCGCGATGCTGCCGGGCTGGCAGTTGCGGATGAAGGTCGGGAAGGTGGGGACCACGCGCCCGCGGTGCACGAAGTTCGCGACGGACGAGAAGTCCCGGGCGATCGCCGGTGTGGTGGGAAATATCAGCGCGTCGATGCCGCTCTCGCCGAAGATCGTCGCGTAGGTGCGACGCAGGGCCGCGCGGGCGATGAGGGCCGCTTCGTAGACGGCCGGATCGACACCTGGTAGGACCGACTCGGCGAAGATCGCCTGGACATCGGCCGCGGCGACAGCCTTGACGAGTTGCTCGAACGAAACTCCGGGTACGTACTCGCTCAGGTAGGACCGGAGTCCGACGCCTGCTTCGTGGATCACCAGCGGCATTCCCTGATCGGCGCTGAGTTCGGCGAGCGTGGTGTCGTCGATCGGCACCAGGGTGAACCCGGCCGCGCTCAGCCGGGTCACCGCGGACGCCCACAGTTCTTCGACTTCGTCGTCCAAGTCGCCGGTCAGGAAACCGTGTGGCACGCCCAGCCGAAGCGACGGCGGCGGGATTTCGTTCAGGCTCTCCGGTTCCTCCGCCGCGAGGACCGCGTCGAGGAGGGCGAGATCGCCGACCGTGCGGGCGATCGGCCCGGCCGTGTCGCGGGTGCTGCTCAGCGGTGTCATGCCGTCGGACGGGTAGCGGTCCGTGGTGGGCCGGAACCCGCAAACCCCGTTGAGCGCGGCGGGAACGCGGACCGAGCCTCCGGTGTCGGTGCCCAGACCGGCCGGGACGACGCCCGCCGCGACGGCGACCGCGGTCCCGCCGCTGCTGCCCCCGGCGAACCGGAACGGGTCACAGGCGTTGCGGACCGGTCCCAGCGGAGTCGTGTCGCAGGTGATGCCGAACGCGAGTTCGTGCATGGTCGCCTTGCCGATGACGACGGCGCCCGCGTCGACGAGCCGCCGGACCACGGTCGCGTGCTCGCGCGGGACGTGGTCCGCGAGCGCCGGGGTGCCCGCGGTGTTCGGCATGCCCGCGACGTGGATGTTGTCCTTGATCACCAACGGAAGTCCCGCCAGCGGGCCGGTCCGCGTCAGGCCGTCGCCGTCGGAGCGCGCGAGATGGCCGATCGCGTGGAGATCCTGGACTTCTTCCGCCCGCGCGCGGCTTTCCGCGGCATTCCAAGATCCACTCATGACGGCTCCTGCGGTCGTTCGGCGAGGTGAGCCAGCTTAGGGGGCTGAAGGACGCTTTCCCCTCATGTCATGCGACGAAAGCGTCCTTCACCGCGTGAGACGCGGGGAAAGGCCCCTTCAGCTCACGACCTGGAGGGTGACAAGGCTCACAGTTAATGATAAAGACTATCATTTTCATTAAGCTGCGGCCGTGCTTTTCCATCGTCGGCCTTCGCGCCTGCTCGTCACATCACTCGTCACCTTCTCCGCCGCCGCACTCGTCGGCTGCGGTGCACCGGGAGCGTCCGGGGGTGCGCCCGACCGGTTCGTCGTGATCGACGCCGAGGAACTCGGCAGGTTCAATCCCCTGACCGGACACGGCGGCAACGGCGAATCGAAGATCTACGAGAGCCTGTACCGCGTCGCGGAAGGTCAGGACGACCGCATCCCGGACGCGGTCCCGGTTCTCGCGGAGGGAGCGCCCGAGCCCGTCGACGGCGACCTCGGCCATTGGCGGGTGAAGACCCGCAAGGGCGTCACGTTCTCCGACGGGACGCCGTTCGGGCCCGAGGACGTCGTCGCGACGTACAACGCCGTCGTCGATCCGAAGTTCGCGTCGCCGATCGCGGCGAACTTCGATTTCCTTCGTACCGCACAGGTCTCGGGGCCGGACACCGTCGATTTCCTGCTGAACGGCGCTTACGGCGACGTGCCGCACCGGTTGTTCCTCGCGATCGCGCCGTCGGAGTCGCTGGCGGCGCCCGGGCCCGCGGACAAGCTGCCGCTCGGCGACCACCCGGTCGGGACGGGGCCGTACGCGCTGACGGAGCTGCGGCCGGATCAGGTCGTTCTCACCGCGCGCGACGGGTACTGGGGCACCAAACCGCAGGTGAAGACCTTCGTGGTGCGGCGAACCGACGACGAGAAGGCTCGCGCGGCACAACTCGCGGGCAGCGCGGACGGCACCCGGCTGTCCCCGGCGCTCGCGCGCGCCGTCGCGAAGGACGGCTACCGCACGGTGGTCAGCAAGGCCAACGATTGGCTCGGCGTCACGCTTCCCAGCGGCAACCCGGTGGCCGGTGACGCGGCCGTCCGGCTCGCGCTGAACCTCGGGGTCGACCGCGGCGCGATGGTCCGCGACATCCTGCAGGGTGAGGGAACCCCCGTTTCGACCCTGGTCACCCCGCTGTTCGGTGACGCCTACGATCCCGCGCAGGACTTCACCTTCGACGCGGACCGCGCGCGGAAGGTTCTCGACGACGCGGGGTGGCGTGTCGGCGCCGACGGCGTCCGCGAACGTGACGGCCGCCGCGCGCAGTTCGACGTGGCCTACTACCCGACGGAGACCCTGCGCCGCGATCTCACGATGGCCACCGTCTCCGACGCCAAGAAGATCGGCATCGAGATGAAGCCGGTCGCGGTGGAGAAGTCGACCATGACCCCGCAGTACCTGGCGAGCACCGCGTTCCTGCTCGGCGGGGGCGGGCAACCGTACACAGTGGACACTCAGCTGTACCCGAAGTTCCACTCCCGGTACGCGGCCAAGGGCGTGGGATCGAAGTGGGACAACGCCTCGGACTACGTGAACCCGGAAGTCGACAAAGCGCTGGAGGCGGCGCGCGTCGAACGTGATCCGGCCAAGCGCGCCAAGCTGTACCGGGACTTCCAGGCCGCCTACCACGCCGCGCCGGGCATGCTCGCGCTCGTCGCGGAGAACCACGTGTATGTGCTGCGTGACAACGGCTGGCGGCCCGGGGCCACCGCGCTGGAACCGCACAGCCACGGCGTGGCCTGGGGACCGTGGTACTCCCTGGCGCGCTGGACGCGGAAGTGACGCGGTCGCGCCGCGCCCGGATCGGTCGTCTCGCCGTACGCCGCCTGCTGTTCGGCGTCCCGTTGGTCCTCGTCGTCTCGCTGGCGGCCTTCGCGCTGGCCGCGGCCAGTCCGTTCGACCCGCTCGAAGCCTATCTCGGCGGGTCGGGCGACGGCTACACGGAGGCCGAACGCGAGGTGCTCCGCCACACCCTCGGGCTCGACCAGAGCTGGATCTCGGCTTGGTGGCACTGGATCTCCGGCGCGGTGACCGGCGATTTCGGGTACTCGCGGGCGTATCACGAACCCGTCGCGCAGGTGCTCGCCGAACGGCTGGGGTGGACGGCGTTGCTGGGCTTCGCCGGTTCGGTGGTGGCGGTGGTGCTGGCGTGCGCGCTCGGGATCACGGCCGGGCTGCGGGCCGGCGGTTTCGCCGACAAGGTGATCAGCGCGATCGCCGTGGTGCTGCAGGCCGTACCGCCGTTCATCGTCGCACTCGGCGCGGTCCTGCTGTTCGCCGTCACGCTCCGCCTGTTCCCGACGTCGGGACTCACGGATCCGGGGGAGCCGATCACGGCGGCTTCGGCCGCGCGCCATCTCGTCCTGCCCGCGCTGGTCCTCGGGGTTTCGCAGGTGCCGTGGCTGGCGCTGGGCCTGCGGGAAGCCATCACCGGGGCGATGGGCAGCGACGCCGTCCGGGGCGCGTACGCCCGCGGCCTCCCGCCACGCGTCGTCCACAGTGGACACGTACTGCCGATGGCTTCGGCGCCCTTCTTCGCCCTCATCGGCGGAAGGCTGCCGGAGCTGCTCGTCGGCGCGACCGTGGTGGAGACCGTGTTCGCGTGGCCGGGTCTCGGCGACGCGACCGTGGATTCCGCGCGGGCGCTGGACTTCCCGCTGCTGGCGATCGTCACCGTGCTCACGGTGGGGCTGGTCGTGGCGGGCAACCTCGCCGCGGACGCCGCCGCGATCGCCGTCGACCCGAGGATCGAGGCCGATGGCTGACAAACGTGCCGCCTGGATCGCGGGCGCGGCCGTGACGGTCTTGGCCGCCTACGCGATCATCACCCCGATCGTGCACCCGATCGACGAAGCCGTCACGGACTTCGCCGCCGGGGACCGGGGACCCGGAACCCCGAACTGGTTCGGTACCGACGCCTCGGGACGCGATCTGTTCACCCTGGTCGCGATGGGTATGCGGGTGTCGCTGGGGATCTCGCTGGCCACCGCCGTCCTGTCCACGATCGTCGGGCTTTTCGTCGGTATCGCGGCCGGGGCGTTCGGTGGCTGGTGGGACCGCATCGGGATGCGCGTCGCCGACGCGATGACGGCCATCCCCAGTCTCCTGCTGTCCCTGCTCATCGTCACGTTGTTCCGGGGTTCGCTCGTCGCCATCGTCGTTTCGCTCGTGCTCACGCACTGGACGGCGACCGCCCGTGTCGTGCGCGCCGAGCTGCTTTCCTTGCGTGACGCCGAGTACGTCCAGGTGGCGCGGCTCAGGGGACTGCCGGGGGCAAGGATCGCGCGGATCCACTTCCTGCCCGTCGCGGCGGGTCAGGCCGGGGTGGCCGCGGTACTCCTGGTCGCCCACGCCGTATGGCACGAGTCGACACTGTCCTTCCTCGGTGTCGGGTTGCCGCCGCACCAGGCCTCGCTGGGCACGCTGCTCGCCGAGTCCGGGGAAGCGCTGCTGCTCGGGCACTGGTGGCGGCTGGTGTTCCCGGCGGGCGCGATCGTCGCGGTCACCCTGGCGCTTTCGGCGCTGGGCCGGTCGTTGACCCGTCGTCCGGAGGTGATGGCGTGACGCTGTCGCTCGAAGGCGTCAACGTGCGGTTCCCCGCCGGTCACGCGCTCACGGACGTCGATCTCGTCGCCCTGCCCGGCAGGCCGCATTTCGTGATCGGCGGCTCGGGTTCGGGGAAGTCGACCCTGTGCGCGGCCGTGACCGGGCTTCTCCCCGCTTCCGCGAAGCTGACCGGGAAGGTGTCGGTCGACGGCCATCCGGAACCGCGCAGGGGAAGCGTCATCGGTGTGGTGCCGCAGTCCGCGATGACCTGCTTCACGCCCGTCCGGCGGCTCGGCGGGCAGCTCGCGGAAACGGTTCGCCACCTTCGCGGCGAACGCGGGCCGGAGGAACTGCTCGCGCTCGTGGGCCTCGAAGCCGGCGCGCTGAGGAAGTACCCGCACGAGCTTTCGGGCGGGATGGTGCAGCGGGCGGCGATCGCGGCCGCGCTGGCGGGCGATCCGCCGGTGGTGGTCGCGGACGAACCGACGTCCGCGCTCGACCGGGACCGCTCGCGGGACATCGTCGCGTTGCTCACCGGGCTGGGCCGGGACCGGGTCGTCCTGGTGACCACCCACGACCTCGGTGTGCTGCCGGACGACGCGGACCTGACCGTGATGCTCGCTTCGCGTGTCGTCGAGACCGGGCGCGCGGCCGACGTCCTCACGACGCCGAAGCACGACTACACCCGCGACCTGCTCGCCGCGCTTCCCGAGAACGGGCTGAATCCGTTGCCCGCCGACCGTCACTACGGGAGTTGATCATGCTTTCGGCTCGTTCCGTCGCGGTCGGCCACGGCCGCACGCCGCTGCTCTCCGGCGTCGACCTGGACGTCGGCCAGGGGGAGATCGTCGGTCTCGTCGGGCCGTCCGGCAGCGGCAAGACGTCGCTGGCCCGCGTCCTCGCCGGACTCGACAAACCGCTGGAAGGCGAGGTGCGCATCGGCGGCCGGGTGGCGATGCTCTTCCAGTCCCCGCGCCGGTCCGTCGATCCCCGCCTGACCCTGCGACGGTCGATCGAGATCTGCGCGACGGAGTCCGGCGTCGACTGGGAACGCTTGTGCGCCAAGGCTGATCTTCCGTCCGGACTGCTGGACCGGTACCCGCGCCAGGTGTCAGACGGGCAGTTGCAGCGGGCCGCGATCGCCCGCGCGCTCGTCGGCGAACCGCGGTACCTCCTGTGCGACGAGATGACCGCCGCGCTCGATCCGGCGACGACCGCCGCCGTCGTCACGACCGTGCGCCGTGCCGCGGACGAAGACGGCCTCGGCGTGCTCTTCATCAGCCATGACCTGCCCTTGGTCGGTGCGTGCTCCGATCGCGCTCTCGAGATCCGGGACGCGCGTGTCGCACCGTCCACCATCCTGTCCACCAGAAAGGTCGACCGTTCATGAACTCCGGCCCCTCGCTGCACATCCTCACCCGGACGGATCTGCACAACCTCGAACTCGCGCCGCACGAGGCGATCACGATGGTCGAAGACGGCTACCTCGCCTACGCGTCCGGAGCGTCGCGCAACCCGGCGAAGCTGATGGTGCCGATGCCGGATCCCGCGCGGGACGCCGTCGCGTACTCGATGCTCGGCTACGACGGTTCCCTCGAACAGGCCGCGTTCAAGACGAGCTACCGGCAGGGAAGCACGTCGGCCGAGAAGTACTACACGACGATCACCCTCTACGACGACACCACCGGCCTCCCGTTCGCGCTCATGGACTGCCATCGGGTCGGCGCCACCCGCACGCCCGCCAGCACCGCGCTGATCGCGCGGACCTGTGCCCGGCCGGGGGCGCGCACCGCGCTCATGGTCGGCACCGGCGCGCAGGGGATCCGGACCCTGCCGTACCTGCTCACCGCGTTGCCGGAGCTCGAACGGCTGCGGCTGTTCGGCACGCATCCCGACGGACTGCGCGACAGCGTCGCCGCGGTGAAGGACCGGTTCCCGGACCGCGAGGTCGAACTCGTCGACGACGTGGAAGCCGCGGCGCGCGAGTCCGACATCGTGGTCGCCGCTTCGGGCCGGGCCGCGCACCCGAAGATCCGTCTCGGCTGGCTGCCGCCGGGCGGGCTGCTGATCTCCGTCGCCAGCAAGGGAGTCCAGGAGGGCACGCTCGCCGAGGCCGACTACACCGTGGCCACCAACGGCGCGCAGGTCGAGGTGACCGGTCAGCGGATGGCGGGCCCGGACGGCGTGTTCCGCATCGACGCAGAGCTGCCGGACATCCTCGCGGGCCGCGCGCAGGGCCGCCGCGGTGACGACGACCGCGTGTTCGCCTTCAGCAGCGGCATGATCATCACCGACATCCCGGTGGCGCACGCGCTGGCCGCCCGCGCCATCGCCGCGGGCCGCGGCCGCGAGGTGGCGCTGTGGACCTGATCGACACCCTGTCCCCGCCCTTGCCCGCGCTCGAACGCCCGTGGGCCCCACGGTTACGCGATTCCGAGACCCTGTGGGAGATCGCCCGCGCGATCGGCGGCGGTCCGTTCCACGTGGTCCATCCGGAATCCTTCGCCGAAAACCTCGACGGGATGATCGCGGCGCTCGCCGCCGAGCGCGTGCCGGGCACCGTCTACTACGGGAAGAAGGCGAACAAGGCGGCGACGTGGCTGCGGGAATGTGCCCGGCCCGGTGCCGGGGTCGACGTCGCGAGCGTGCCCGAACTGGTGCACGCGCTCGGAAACGGCCTGCGCGGGGAAGCGATCGGGGTGACCGGCGCGGCCAAACCGGACGGCCTCCTCTGGCTCGCGTTGCGGCATCACTGCCTCATCGCGGTGGACGCGGCCGACGAACTGGAACGCGTCGCGCGCCTGGCCGCCGAGCTCGGTGAGACGGCGGAGGTGCTGCTGCGGGTGCGGCCGCCGTCCGCGCCGGAGAGCCGGTTCGGGTTCGCCCCCGAAGCGCTGACGATGGCCGTGCGCCAGTGTGCGGATTCCGTCGTCGTACGCGGTTTCTCGTTCCATCTGGACGGCTACGATCCCGTGCCGCGGGCGGAACTCGCCGCGTACCTGATCGATCTTTGCCGCGACGCCCGCGCGCTCGGGCATCCCGCGTCGAAGATCAGCATCGGCGGCGGGATCGCCGTGTCCTATGTGGACTCCGGCGATTGGGAGCGGTTCGAGTCCGGCAGGAACGACGGCTGGTTCCACGGTGGCCGCAATCCGGCCCGGACCTACCCGTATCACCAGACGCCGACGGGCGCGGCGATGGTCACCGCCATCCTCCGGCACGACATCGCCGGGAAACCGCTCGCGGATCGCCTGCGCGCGGCCGGGATCGAGCTGCTGCTCGAACCGGGCCGGGCCCTCGTCGACGGTGCCGGGTTCTCGGTGTTCCCGGTGCTGGGCTGCAAACCGGCCGAAGACCACCTGATCACCACGGTCGCGGGGCTGTCCATGAGCCTGTCCGAACAGTGGAAGGGCAGCGAGTTCCTGCCGGATCCGCTCCTGGTGCGCCAGGACGGGCCGGGCGGCGAGCCGGTGCGCACGATCGTCGCCGGGTCGAGCTGCATGGAGTACGACGTGCTGACCTGGCGCGCGGTGGAACTGCCCGCGCGGCCGAAGAGCGGCGACCTGCTCGTGTACCCCAACACGGCCGGCTACCAGATGGACAAGAACGAGAGCGGTTTCCACCAGCTCCCCCTGCCGCCGAAGGTGGTGCTCGACGGCGACCGCTGGCACGTCGACACCGACTACCCGATCCAGGAGATCCGATGACGATCGTCCAGCGCGCGTCCGACCTGATCGGTGGCACGCCGCTGCTGGAGCTCGCGCGCACCGGTACCGGCACGCGGCTCCTGCTCAAACTCGACCACCTCAACCCGACGGGCTCGTGCAAGGTGCGCATGGCACGGCAGATGATCGACGAGGCGGAGATCGACGGCCGTCTGCTGCCGGGCGGGCACATCGTCGAACCCACGTCCGGCAACACCGGGAACGGGCTCGCGCTGGTCGCGCTGGAGCGCGGCTACCGGTTCACCGCCATCGTCGATCACCACGCCGCCCGCGAAAAGCTCCGGATGCTGCGGGCGCTCGGCGCGGAACTGGTGTTCGTCGACTGCCCGCCGGACGGCGGGGTCAGCTCGGTCCAGCGGCGGCAGGTCGCGGCGCGGATCGCCGCCGAAACCGGCGCCTATCACCCGGACCAGCACAACCATCCCGGCAACGGCAACGGTTACGCCGGACTGGCGCGGGAACTGGTGCAGCAGCTCGGCGACGTCGACGTGCTCGTCGCGGCGATCGGCACCGGCGGATCCCTGTGCGGGACCGCCCGGGCCCTGCGCGCGGCGGGAGCGGGCACCCACGCGGTGGCCGTCGAACCCGTCGGCTCGATCATCTTCGGTGGCGCGCCGGGGATCTACCACCAGACCGGGGCGGGCAGCCCGGCCGGATTCCCGGTGGGGGACAACGTGGACCGGTCCGTGATCGGCGAAGCCCACCGCGTGTCCGACAGCGACGCCTTCGCCGGTGCCCGCGTCATCGCCCGGCGCACCGGTGTCCTGGTCGGCGGGACGACCGGCGGCGCGATCCACGTCGCGCTGCGGCGGCTCTACTCGTATCCGGCCGGAAGCGTCGTCGTGGTGCTCTGCAACGACGCCGGGGAGAAGTACCTCGACTCGGTCTACGACGACGAGTGGTTGCGCGCCAGGGGAGTGCTCGACGAACTGGCCCATCGCCGGATGGACCGCTGGTTCACCACCTACGCCGAGTCCGTGCGGGTGGCCACGCGCGACCGGCGGGCTCGTTCGGCACCGGTGGCGGTGGGCGCGTGACCACGGCGGTGGCGGCGCGCGGCTACCGGGCGCTCGTCGCGCTGGCCGCGCCGATCGCGGGGATCCAGCTGGCACAGGTCGCGCTCACCAGCGTCGACCTGGCCATGCTCGGCCTGCTCGGGGTGACCGCGGTGGCGGCGGGCGGCCTGGCGATCCTGCTCTACAACCAGATCCGCACCATGTGCGTCGGCATGGTCACCGGCGTCGGGAACCTGGTGGCCACGGCCGCCGGGGCCGGTGAACTCCGCACCGGCACGGACGAACCCGACGAGCGCGCGCGGGACGAGATCCGGTCGCTCCTGCGGTCGGCGCTGCTCGTCGCGACCCTGACCGCGGCGGTCGGCGCGGCCGTCCTTTGTGGACTGGCGGCCGCCCTGCCCCTGCTGGGGCAGAAGCCGGAGATCGTCTCGCTCGCCAGGGCGATGATGTTCGCGCTGGCGGGCGGGCTGTTCCCGATGGTGTGGCTGAACGTGTTGCGCCAGTTCGCCGTCGGGCTGCGCCGTCCCGGTTCGCTCCTCGCGGTGACGTGCGTGTCGATCGCGGTCAACGCCGCCCTGAACGCCGCCTTCATCTACGGCTGGGCGGGGCTGCCCGAACTGGGCGTCACCGGGATCGGGCTGGCGACGACGCTGGTCCAGTTCTTCACGCTCGCCGTGTTCGCCTCGGCCGTGCGCAAGGACCCGCGGCTGCGCCCCATGGTCTCGCTCGCGCTCTGGCGCGCGGACCCGGCGGTGGTCCGGCGGATCGTGCGGCACGGGACCCCGATCTGTTTCACCTACGGATCGGAGGCCGCGATCACCTCGATCGCGACGGTGCTGATGGGGGCTTTCGGCCCGGCGATGCTCGCCGCGTCGAACGTCGCGAACCAGCTCGCCTACATCGTCTACCAGGCCAACATCGGGCTGTCGCAGGGGTCGTCCATTTTGGTCAGCCGCGCGGTCGCCCACGGCGAACCGCGGCGGGCTCCGGTGATCGCGCGTCAGGCACTCACCCTTTCGTGGAGCTTCATGGCGGTGGTGAGCCTGGGATACCTGGTCGTGCCCGAGTTCCTGCTGTGGCCGTTCCTGCACGGAGAGGCGGACGCGGTGGTGCTCGGCACCGCGTCGACCCTGCTGGTGTTCGCCATCGCGCAGCAGTACAGCAAGGGGACCCAGAACATCCTCGTCGGCCTGCTGCGCGGGCTCGGTGACACCGTTTCCGGGCTTCGCTGCACTCTTGTGGGGTACTGGGTGGTCGGCGTGCCCGCGATGTTCCTGTGCGCCTACGGGTTCGCTTGGGGCGGCTGGGGCGTGTGGGCCGGTCTGTGTCTCGGTTTCGCGGCGACCGCGATCCTGCTCGGACGGCGCTTCGCCGGCTACGGGGCCGGTTCCGCGCGGTAGCGGTCGATCCGGTCGAGCAGGTCGCGGGAGCCGGAATCGGTCGCGTGGCTCCGCAGCAGGTCCGCCAGCGGGGCGAGGCGGTCCTTGGTCCGGGCGGAACCGAGGCCGCGCGCGAGGTCCACCGCCTCTGTCCCGGTGCGGACCGCTTCGTCGAAATCGCCCTGGAGCGCGTGGTTCTGCGCGAGCATGATCAAGGTGAGCGCCAGGCTGCGGGACATGTCCGCGCCGTAGCCCGCGGTGGCGTCGCGAAGCCGGTCGATCGCCTCGTCGCTGTGCCGAGGGGTGACGACGTGGGCCAGTTCGGTCAGGACGGTACCGCGCATCGCGGCCATGTCCGTCGTGCCGAAGAAGGCTTCCCAGGGGCGTGCGGTGGCCCAGTCGTCCGCTCCCTCGAACTGGCTCTCCGCGTGTCCCAAACTCGTGAGGGCGGCACGCTCGTCACCCGCTTTGGCCAGTGCCCAGGCCTCGTTGACGGTGAGGATCGCCTGTGCCCGCCGGGATCCGGACCGGTGGGCGGCGGCCTGACCCCGCCGCAGGTGACCGAGCCCGCCCTCGACGTCGTCATGGTGGAGGGCCAGCCTGCCGAGGCGATAGCAGATGTTCGCCACGAGATTGTCGTTCCGCGCCTCGGCGGCGAGGTCGAGCGCGCGGTCGAACCGGATCCGCGCCGGTATCCGGTGGCCGATGTCGAATTCCGTCCAGCCCAGCAGATTGTGCAGATCGGCGAGCACGGTCAGCAACCGCGACCGGAGCGCGGCCGGGACGGCGCCCCAATGGAGCAGGAGGCTGACCGTCTTCACCACGTGCACCGCGTCCCGGCAAAAGGCGCCGCCCTGCCGGTAGTCCAGCGCGCGCAGGACGTCGACCGCGGTTTCCAGGCGCTCCACGTCGGTGATCCCGATGCGGTCCGGCCGCTTGCCTTTTCCGGTCCCTGTCATGAACTCACCTCACGCAAGTCATGGCTCGTGTTACCGGCTACCCGGAGTAGATCCTTTTGAAACGGCGGTCGTGAGTGGCGATTCGGGTTATAGCCAAGGGCGCCCTAGGTACCTACAGGATTTTGCGTGCGAGTGTTCGCAAGTTCGCGACACCCGGACTGGCTGGCGCGGCCCTCACAACGGCCCGCCACGCCACTGCCGCTCTGGCTCTCCTCTGCGGTACATGAAGGCCCCCTTCCTTGCGCCTAGGTACAGGAAGGGGGCCTTCATGTACTCGGGAAAGGGGACCTGCACTCACGACCAACCGGACCGATGGTCTCCGCCGGGCACGCGGTGAACGGGTCCGTCCGCGTCCTCAGGGGATGTCGAGTTCCGTGTGCCGGGTGGCCAGGGTGGCGGCGAGCTCGGCGAGTTTGACGTTGAGGTCCTGGGAGGTGCGGCGAAGCAGGTCGAAGGCCTCGTCGGCGGTCAGCCCGCGTCTTTGCATGAGGATCCCCTTCGCCTGCCCGATGACGTCGCGGGACTCGACGGCCCGCCGGAGGTGCCTCGCCTCCAGGTCCGCCCGGCTCACGGCGCTGGTGGCGGCGAGGGCGAGTGAGCCGTGGGTGGCCAGCAGCAGGGCCATGTCCTGGGCAGCGGCGTCGAAGGCGGCGGGGCGGCGGCCGTAGATGTTCAGCGCCCCGGGCAGCTTCGGCGGCTTCGCGTCGGGCACCAGCACGGTCGACAGGATCGAAGTGAAGCCGTGCCGGACGGTGGCCAGGGAGAAGTCCGGCCACCTCGTCTCGTTCGCCAGGTCGTCACTGCGAATGTGGCCAGGGCTCCCGTCGGCGGCGGCATCGACGCAAGGGCCGGTTCCGGCGCGGTACTGCACCTCGTCGAGCTCCAAGGCCACCTCGCCGGTCGAAACAGGGGTGTGGAAGGTCCCGTCCGGGGCACGGAGAGTGATCGACACCAGATCCGCGCCCGGTACCACCCGGTACGCGGCGTCGATGACCTGCTGGAGGACCTGTGCGGGGGTCGAAGCGACCAGCAGCAGACGGGTCAGTTCGACGAACTGCTCCGACAGAGGACCCTCCGGCGCGTTCGCGCCGGAGCCGAATTCCGCCTTGTCACGCTGCCACAGTCGTTCGTCCGCCATCGAAGCCCGTCCACTAGGTTTCCTTGTCCCTCACCGGATACCCCGTGCCTGCCGCCTCCAATCGAGGTGCGTGTCTCAGGGATCGACGCGCCGGCGAAGCAGGCAGAACACGTTGCCTTCGGGGTCGGCGAGCACGTGCCACGACTCCTCCCCGGTCTGGCCGACGTCGGCGGGCCGCGCACCGGCGGCGAGCAAACGCTCCAGTTCGGCGTCCTGATCGCGGTCGGTGGGGTTCACGTCGAGATGCAAGGGGAGCTTGCCCGGTTTCGGGTCGTCGCTGCGGCTCAGGATCAAGGTGGGTTGCGGGCCGCCGAATCCGGTTCCGGGCGGGCCGATCTCGACGTCCTCACCCTCGACGCCGAGCTCCACGTACCCGAGGACTTCGCACCAGAACGCCGCCATTCGGACGGGATCGGCACAGTCGAGGACGAGTTCGGTGATGCGGCAGGCCATGGCGCCGAGGGTAGCGAGCGGCCTTGAGGGTTGCAGGCCGATCTGGGGCCTTCTACCGTCGTTGAATGGCGTTCAACACTGATACCGGGCAGTCCGCTCCTCTCACCGTGGTCGGGGCGGCGCGCTCGGGCGACGCCATCACGATCGAAGTGACCGGCGATATCGACATCTCGACCAGTCCGCGGCTCCTGACCGAGGTCCTCGCGCTGCTGAAGGGCGCTCCCCGCGCGGCGGTGATCGACCTGACCGGTGTCGGCTTCTGCGATTCTTCGGGCCTGTCCGTGCTGGTGCAGCTGAATCGCCAGTGCGCGGAATCGGAGACCGACCTGGGGCTGGTGCCCTCCAAGGTGGTGCGCCGGGCCATCGAACTCACCGGCCTGTTGCCGACGTTGAAGATCGTCGAGTAGGGCGGGTTTTTCGTCGCGCGTCGATGTTTGCCGCTCCGGACCGACGGGTATCAGTGCTTTGACGGAAAACGTCACGCCGGTCCGGAAGGGACAGATGAGCCTTCGATGAACGCGCCGTCCCTCGTGGAAGATCTCGACCGGTCCACCTCGCGTGACGAGGCGCTACCGGTTTCGCGCGACCGCAGCGGCACTAAGACGCGGCGGGGTGACGACTACTCGCATTGCCGCCCTCTGTTCGACGAAATGGCCGCTCTACCCGCGGATCACCCTGAGCGCCGTCGGCTGCGCGAACGCCTGATCCTCGAATTCCTGCCGGTCGCCGAACACATCGCCGTCCGGTTCAGCGGACGCGGTCAGCCGAGGGAAGACCTGGTCCAGGTGGCCCGGATCGGGCTGATGAAGGCCGTGGACCGGTTCGACCCCGGCCTGGGCGGGGAATTCCTGGCCTACGCGGTGCCGACGGTCATGGGCGAGGTGCGCCGCTTCTTCCGCGACACCGGCTGGGCGGTGCACGTCCCGAGAGGGATGCAGGAACTGCGCACCCGGCTCACCCGGGGGACCACGGAACTGACCCAGCTCCTCGGCCGCGCGCCGACGCCTACCGAACTCGCCGGTCACCTGGATGTGGACGTCGAGAACGTCCGGGAAGGCCTGCTCGCCGCGAACAGCTATCAAACTTCGTCGCTGGACAAGCCCGTCAACGACGGTGACGGCTCGGCGCCGCTCGCCGACGTGGTGGGCGAGCTGGATTCCCGCTTCGAGCTCATCGAAGACCGCCACACCGTCGTCCCGTTGCTGAAGCGGCTGCCGGACCGGGATCGCGCGATCGTCACGATGCGGTTCTTCGACGGCCTGACCCAGTCGCAGATCGCCGAACGTCTCGGCATCTCCCAGATGCACGTTTCCCGCCTGCTCACGAAGATCCTTCAGGACCTGCGCGGCAGGATCGAAACCTGAGGGGAACAGGGACGCTGTACGTCCCCGTCCCCCTCATACGAACGGCTTACTGGCAGGCTTCGCAGTCCGGGTCGTCGATGCGGCAGGCGGCGCCGTCGGTGAGCGGGAAGTCGAAGTCGTCGAGCGCGGGGACGGCCAGAGCGGTTTCTTCCGGCGTGGCGGTAGCGGACATGTCACTCCCTTGGATAAGAACGGGTCTTCTCTCTCTGTAGCGCTCGAGATCGCCGCTCATTCCGTGACGCGTGCCACAGGGGTCAGACGGCCGCGAGGTCCTTGCCCGGCAGCATTCCGTTGGGGATGTCGGTGACGCGCCAGGAGTCCACGGTCAGCTGGACGGTCTCGATGGGCGTGTCCAGGAACGGCGCGACGTAGGGGACCTTCGCCACGAGCAGGTCGCGGGCGGTCTGGGCCCGGTCGCCGTCCAGGATCTCGGCGCGGACCATCGCCTGGAGGAACGGGTCGGCGGGCGAGCCGGTGGAGACGATGACCGAGGCCACCGGGTTGCTCCGGATGGCGGCCAGGGTGCGCCCCCGTCGTTCGAGGACGAGGACGAGGGTGAACAGGTCGGATTCGGCGAAGAACACGCCGTTCACCCAGGGGCCGGACTCGCCGGCGGTGGCGAGGTACAGCGACTGGTGCGCCGCCAGTGTGGTCCGCGCGAGGGCGGAGACATCGGTCGTGGACATGGCGACAACTAGAACCCGGCGGCGCCGGGCCGCCAAATTCGACCATCCTATCGGGCGATTTTGGCTACTTAGTGGCGAAAAGGGCAACGGTGGTGTGCCTGGTCTCGGGGGTCGTGAGTGGCAAAGCGGGTTCTGGTGGACCCGTATTCGCCTGCCCACTGGCTCCTGCCGTCCGCGAGATTGCGGGGTGGCACGGTCTTGATCAACGGAGGATCGGAGACGTTGAGTGTCCCCGATCCTCCGTCGATCAAGTACCAAGACCGGAGCGACCCCTCGACAATGAAGGAATCGGGACACTCAACGTCCCAAATCCTTCATCGTCAACGCCCGACACACGCGTGAGCCGCCACCCCAGCCGAGCGTGGAGGATTCAGGACGTTGAACGTCCCAAATCCTCCACGCTCGAACCTGCCGCGGTGAGATTCCGGTGCCATCGAGCTCCAAGACCGGACCGACCCCCTTCGACTACCGCACCACACCTTCGCCCTGGTCACGCACAGGTAGCCAAATACCGGTCCGCTCTAACCCTCTTTGCCACTCACGACCTCCTCGAAAACCGAACATCTAGCCATCAAACGGACATTCAGCCGTCTGGGAGTCCCCCCGTAGACGCTCGAGGAACGACTGGCGCTCGCCGACCGGTCCAGAACCACGCCGCGAAGGCCACCTCCCAGCCTTGAAGCCAGCGAAGGGAGCCTTCATCGCAGAGGCTCGGCCACGCCACTCACGACCGACCCGACCCACCCGTCACCCTCGCCCTATCCCTCCACAGCGGCGAGAAACAGCGCGTCCGCCTCGTCCAGCGCCTTGGCGAGAACGCCGGGATCCGGCCGCAGACCGGCGACGATCGCGTCGATCTCGCGCAATCCCGCCCGCCGCAGCAGCCGTTTCTCGTTGGTGACCCACTCGCCACGCGCCGCCAGCACCGCGTGCGCCGTCTCCATGGCGGCGGTGGCCAGCGCGCCCGCGACCTCCGTGGCCGCGCCGCGTGAGACGTAGGCGCCCCGGGCGTAGCGCAGGGTCAGTTCCGCGCGGCCCCGCCACATCGGCGGAGCCGTCTCCCGCAACGCTTCCGGGTACTCCGGCCGCGGCAGGTCGCCGCGCAGCACCCGGTTGACGGCGAGTTCGGCGACGACCAGGTAGCTCGGGATGCCCGCGAGGTGGAACATCAACGGCTCCCAGTGGAACCGGCCCTCCCGTGCTTCGGCGAGATGGTGTTCGACGACGTCGAGGTCGCGGTAGTGGACGTCGGCCTGCCTGCCGTCGATCGTGAGCCAGGCACCGCCGTTGAAGACGCCGCCGCCCCAGGCGCCGATCTCGGACACTTCGCCGTCCCAGCCGACGGCGCGCAGGTCCGCCGGATCGAAGCCGCCGCGGTAGTAGACGGCGAAATCCCAGTCGCTACCGGGATCGTGCGTGTTCTGGGCGCGTGACCCGCCGAGGGTGACGGCGTGCACGGACGGCAGCGCGGCCAGGCTGTCGGCGACGTGGGCGAGGAAGGTTTCGTCGTTCATGGCGTAATCGATCTTACGGGCGAACGCGACCGGTTTTTGAGCGCGCGAGAGCCTGCTCGCGGCCTTACGCTCGACACATGACCACGATCCCGGGACGGCTCCGCGCGCCGCTGGCGTTACTTCCGTTTCTGGCCGCCGTCGCGGTGGCGGCGCTCGTGGGCGGGCTGGCCGCGAGCAACGCCCGATCTGTCTACAGTGGACTGGAACTGCCGCCGTTCGCGCCGCCCGCCTGGCTGTTCGGTCCGGTGTGGACGGTCCTGTACATCGGGATCGCGGTGGCGGGCTGGCTGTACTGGAAATCCGGCGGCGAGCGACGGGCGCTGGTCTGGTACGCGGTGCAACTGGTCCTGAACGCCGCTTGGACTCCGCTGTTCTTCGCGGCGGGCGCGTACGGCCTCGCCCTGGCCGACATCGTGCTGCTCGACGTCGCCATCGTCGTCACCGCGCTGTACTTCCGCCGCTCTTCCCGGGTTTCGGCCGCGTTGCTGCTGCCGTACCTCGCCTGGACGTTGTACGCGACGGCGCTCAACGTCGCGATCGTCGTGCTCAACTGACCCCGATCGGCAGCGTGGCGGCCACTCCCTTGGCGTGCCTGCCGTCGAGCCGGTCCAGGGTGAGCCCGCCCCGGCGGACGGCGAGTTCCAGATCCCGCACCGCGTGCTCGACCGCTTGAGCCCCCGTGGCGGCGACCCGGATCGCCGCGCTGACCCGGGGTTCGGTCTCGGTGGCGCCGCGGCGCGCGGTCACGGCGAGCGTCACCGCGGCGCGGGGCGCGGCGGCGAGCAGGCGGCGCGAAAGGTCCGCCGCGAGCGCCGGTGACAACGCGTCCCAGCCTTCGAGGCGGAAGGTCGCCTGGCAGATCGGGCCGCTGTGCCAGAACCGCCATTCCTCCCGGATGCGTGCCCGGCCCGCGGTGACATGCGCCAGCGACGCGAGCGCGCCGAGGACCTCGTTTTCGGCGAGCGACCGCACGGGCAGGCCGTCGCGGCGGAGTTGCCGCCGCACCCGCCGGACCGTGTTCCCGAGCGCCTGCCGCACGTCGGCGTCGTGGTGGACGTCGACGGTGCGCAACGCCTGCAGCGCGACCCAGCCGCGCGGCGGCCGCGAGCGGTCCGCGCCGACATGCTGGATGACCTGCGCGGCGACGTCCAGAGCCTGTTCCCGCGACGGTGGCAGCAACGTCAGCGGTGACGGCATCGGCCGCTCTCGCGCGGCCGATTTCGGTTGCAGTACAGCGGTGATCCCGTCGGCGCGGCTGACCATGAACACCGTCTCGCCGCCGATCTCGCCGGTGGTCCCCGCCGCTTCCGGGGACAGCAGGCTCAGCAGCGCCCGGCCCGCCTCGCCCGCGTTCCGGAGATCCCGGTCGCGGTCGCGGGTCAGGTATCCCGACGCCGAACCGAGCCATTCGTAGAGCCAGCGCCCGCGAACCCGGACGGCGGTCAGCGCGACGGTCACCACGGCCGCGGTGACCACGGCGGCCGCCAGCGGCCACGGCCGTCCCGCCACCAGGACGAGCGCGACGACTACGAGCTGCCAGCAGACGATCTGCAGGACACCGATCCGGCGGGGACGCCGTCCCGAAGCGGGTGCCACCGGATCCGGCCGCGGCGGCCCGGGCACCGGAGCGGGAACGGGCGCCGTCGCGGACCACCGCGGTCGTTGTTCCGCCTGGCGTGCGGCGCTCAACGCGGCCAGCGCGGCCTCACGTGCGGCGGCCCTCGCGTCCGGCGCCGCGTAGGCGAGCGGGCCGGGCAGGGCCTCCGCCCGCGGTACGGCCGGCGCCGCCCGGGGAAGCGGCGGGGGCGGAGCCTGGTACCGCTCGCCCGTCCTGGCCGCGCCGAGATCGGTCATCGTCCTGCCTCCTCAAGCCGTGTGCGCCTCAGCGTCCCCGGCGAACATGAGGTTTCGATGACACGGCCCGGCAGGTCCGCCGACAGGCTGTTTCATCGAAATTTCATGGTCGCTCTCTAGCTTGATCGCGTGAACACCGACGAGCGGAGCACGAAGCGGTTCAGCGTGGTGGCCAGGACCCGGATGGCCGTGGCGCTGGTGGTCGCGGGCTGCCTGGCGCTGGTCGGCCTGGCCGTGAGCGGACAGGCGTCCACCCCGGCGGCGCTGGAATTCGTCCAGGTCGGCCACTGGGTCTACAACGACGCCGCCCAGTCGGCGTTCCACGTCGACGGCTCGACGAACCGCGTGGACGCGCGCGCGAACGTGCCCGGCGCCGAAAGCGGCAGCCAGGTCGTGCAGGGGGACGACTCGGGCTACGTCGTCGAGCGGAACCGCATCACGGAGTTCGACAAGGCGACCTTGAGCGTGGACGAGTCCAAGCCGCCGCCCGCGCCGGAGACCCCGTTCGTGATGGAGGTCATGGGAGGGCCGTACCTGGTCTACCGCAACGCCGGTCAGGTCGTGCGCCTCGGCGATCCGACCGCGACAGTGCCCGCAGGGGGGCCACTGTCCCGGCCGGTCGCGACCGTCGAGGGCACGGTGTGGGTGCACCGCGTCGACAACGGCTCGATCTGCGAGCTGCCCAAGGGCGCGGCTGTCCTGACCTGCACCGCGCATCTCCCGCCGTCGCACGGCGGCGGGCTCACACTGGTGGGTGACCGGCCGGTCGTGCTCGACACCACCGGCGACAGCCTCCACCGGGTCGGCCTCGACGGGCTCGGCGAAGCCCTTCCCCTCGGCATCAAGCTCTCGCCGTCGGCCCAGGTGGCCACCAGCGCCGTCGGCGACCGGCTGGCCATCGCCGACCCGGAGCGCAACCAGCTCCACCTCATCGACATCAGCGGTCTCGACCAGGACCGCCCGTCCGCGAAGCCGATTTCGGTCGAGCTGACCAAGGGCAGCCGGTTCAACGGCCCGGTCTCCTCGTCGAACGTCTTCGCCATGGTCGACGAAACCCGCGGGGAAGTCCTGACCTACGACATGGCGGGCAAGCTCAAGTCCACGGTGAAGGTGCCGGGCCAGGCCGCGGCGGCGAGGCTGGCCAAGGGCGAGGACAACCGGATCTACGTCGACAGCTCCGACGGCTCGCACGTCCTGGTCGTCAACGGCGAGGACGGCACGGTGCTCGACGTCGATGTCGACAAGGCGGCCAGCAGCCAGACCGCGGGAGCGCCGTCGGCCACCCCGGAACCGCCGTCCGGTAACGAACCCCCGCCGCAGCAGCAACAACCGCAGCAACCGCAGCAACACCAGCAGGCGCCGCCGAACACGCAGAAGCCGGTTCCGCCGGTGGCGAAGGCGACCCCGCCCGGCGCGCCGAGGAACGTGGGCGCGACCTCGGGGGACGGCTCGATCAAGGTCTCGTGGAGCCCGGCCGCCGACAACGGCGCGCGGGTCACCGGCTACCGGCTGACCTGGTCCGGCGGTTCCACCCGGGTCGGCGGGTCGGCACGGGGGGCCACCGTTTCCGGGCTGAAGAACGGAACCCCGTACGTGATCACCGTCGTCGCGGAGAATTCGGCGGGCGTCGGGGCGGGCGCCAGTGCCAAGGCCGTCGTCCCGGGTCCGGCGTCGCGGCCCGCCACCGCCCCGGTCGTCACCGCGAACGCCGGTGCCGACGGGAAGGTCTCGGTGAGCTGGACCCAGCCCGACCTCCGCGGCGGCACGCTGGTGCACTACCTGGTGAGCGCGACGGGCCAGGGCGAGCGCAAGCTTTCGGCCAGGTCCACGGAATTCACCGGGGTCAAGGGCGCCATCACCATCACGGTCCGCGCGGTGACGAAATTCGGTTCGGGCGCCGCGCTCACCGGGGCCGCGGGCAGCCGGAAGGTCACCGTGCCGGTGGCTTCGGGGCCGCCGACGATCACCATCACCCAGGTGCGGGGCGAGGGCAACAAGCTGTTCGTTTCCGTGATCGCCGACGGGAAGGGCGCTCCAGGGACCTGTCAGGCGGAGTTCTTCACCAAGACCAAGCCGGTGGCCTGTTCCGGGGCGACGACCTTGGTCATCTCGGAGGTCTCCTGGCTCGGCGCCATCACGATCGACGCATCCATCAAGACCTCGGCGGGCACCGCCACGGACACCTGGCGAGGTGTGCCGTCGTGACCGGCCGACGAAAGGACGAGGAAGTTCCGTGACGCTCACACCCAGGGTCGCCTTCGAGCAGATCGCCGAGAACGTGCAATCGGTGGTGCGCGGCAAACCGGAGGTCGTCCGGCTCACCGTGGCGGCGCTGTTCGCCGAAGGGCACCTGCTGATGGAGGACGTCCCCGGCGTCGGGAAGACGACGATCGCGCGCTGTCTCGCCGCCAGCATCGGCGGCCGGTGGAGCCGGATCCAGTTCACTCCCGACCTGCTGCCCGGCGACATCACCGGCGTGATGGTCTACCACCAGAACACCGAGCGCTTCCAGTTCCACCCCGGCGGGATCTTCGCCAACGTGGTGCTGGCGGACGAGATCAACCGGGGGACGCCGAAGACGCAGGCCGCGCTGCTGGAGGTGATGGCCGAGCGCCGGGTGACCGTCGATTCGGTCGGCCAGGCGGTGCCGCGGCCGTTCCTCGTGGTGGCCACGCAGAACCCGATCGAACTGGAGGGCACCTACCGGCTGCCCGAAGCGCAGCTGGACCGGTTCCTCATGCGCATTTCCGTCGGCTACCCGGATCTGGAATCCGAGATGCGGGTGGTGATGGGGGACTGCGCGGGGGTGACCCCGGACGAACTGAAGCCGGTGCTGAGCATCGCCGACGTCCAGCAGGTGATCGACGAGGTCCGGAAGTCCCATCTGGCTCCGGAGATCGTCAACTACGCCGTCCGGCTGGCCGCGGCGAGCCGGTCGCATCCTGATGTCCGCTACGGCGCGAGCCCCCGGGGCAGCATCGCGCTGATCCGCGCGGCACAAGGGCTCGCCGCCACCTTCGGCCGCGACTTCGTCACGCCGGACGACGTCAAGGACGTCGCGCATCCGGTGCTGGACCACCGTCTGGTGCTGACCCCCGACGCGGAACTCAACCAGCGGCGGACCGCCGACATCGTCGACGAACTCCTGGGCGCGACGGCCGCGCCCATGGCCGCGATGGGGAGGTAGGCGTGCGGCTCACTCGCCGCGGCGTCATCGTGCTCGTCTTCGCCGCCGGGTTCTACGCGCTCGGCGAATTCGGCGGGTACCCGTTCTTCCGCGCGTTCGCCGGTATCGCGGCGGCCGCGGTGCTGATCGCCTTGGCCACCACCAGGTTCCGGCCGAAGGTGGAGATCGGCCGCACGGTCCGGCCGGACCGGGTCGAACGCGGGAAGCCCGCACTGGCCTCGCTCGTCGTGCGCAACACCGCTTCGCGCAAACACGGTGGTTTCGCCGCGGGGGACGGGATCGGGACCGAAACGCACCGCCTGCGCGTCCGCCCGCTCGCCCCCGGCGCGGAAGCCACTTACCACTACGAACTCCCGACGACGACACGCGGGAAACTGCGGGTCGGGCCGCTCGTGGTGCACCGGCCGGATCTGTTCGACCTCGCCCGCGGCGAACAGACCGTCGGCGGGACCGCCTGGCTGTGGGTGCATCCGCGGCGGCACGCGGTGCGCGCCGCGCAGGCGGGCCATCCGCGGCATCACCACGAAGGCCCGATCACCGATCCGCCGCTGCGCGGTTCGGCGGATCTGCGCGCGGTGCGGGAGTACGTGATCGGCGACGAGGTCCGGCATCTGCACTGGAAGGCGACCGCCCGGACCGGGCGGCTCATGGTGCGTGAGTACGCCGATCCGGCCCAGCCGCGGTTCACCGCCGTGCTCGACACGCGGCGCTCGTCGATGAGCCCCGCCGTCTTCGAGGAGGCCGTCGAGGTGGCGGCCTCGCTGTGTTACGCGTCGGCGTCGGCGGGACAGCACTGCCGCCTGATCACCGCCACGGGCGCGGACACCCTGACCGACAGCGGCGTGCGCGCGGCGAGGACCTTGCTGGACGAACTCGCGCTCGTCACGCAGGACGCGGCGGACGACGCGCCCCTGCTGCCGTCCGTCCTGGCCGCCGGTCAGCGCCCGGGAGGGGTGCTGGTCGTGATCACCGGACCGGACGCCGACCTCGGCCACGCCGCTCGCTGGCTGCCCGACACCGTGGTCCGGCTCGGTGATCTCAGGCCGTCGGCGGGCTCCGGTGGCCTGATCATCGCCGTCGACGCCGCCGGTGCCGCGGCCCAGTGGAATTCCTTGGCGGGCAAGGCATGAGCGCGGGGTTCGACCGGATCGCGGTCGCCGGGCTGCTCGGCGCGACGGGGGTCGCCGGGCTGCTGTTCACTCCGGTGTTCGGCCGGGAGGCGTTGCTCGTCCCGGTGCTCGTGGTCGTCCTCGTCGGCTACGGCTGCGCGGAGCTGACGGCGAAGTTCCCCAAGCTGGTTCCCTACCGGCCGTTGCTCGTGGCGCTGCTCGGCCTGCTGGGGCTGATCGAGACGGTGCTGACTTCGACCACGCTCGCCTGCCTTCCCACCGCGGCCTCTGTGCAGGGGGTGGCGCGTGGTCTCACCGAAGGCTGGCAGCTCACCCTGCAGTCCACTTGGCCCGCGCGGCCGGTTCCCGAACAGCTGCTGTTCGTCCCGCTGTCGGTGCTGATCGCCGTCGTGCTCGGGCTGGAACTGGTGCTGCGCCTGAAGAAACCGCTCGTGGCGCTCGTGCCGAGCCTGGCCGTCGCCGGACTCGCGCAGGCGTACCAGGCGTTGACGGGAATCGGCGCGGTGGCGGCGGCGCTGGGGTACGCGCTGCCCGCCGGGCTCCTGCTGTGGTCGGGCCGCCGGCAGGTGGTCCGGGCACCCGGCGGGCCGCGGTTCTCGTGGCGCGTGACGGGATCGGCGGTCTGGCCCGCACTGTCCACTGTGGTCGCTCTCGTCGCGGGCGCCGTCGTGCTCGCCGGGCTCGATCCGGTCGGACGCGATCCGCTGACGCTCAAGGACACCCAGGCCGCGCCGCCGCCGAAGAGCAGGCTCGGCAATCCGCTGGACGACATCGCCCAGCGGCTCACCCGGCCGGACGAGGAGGTGTTCCGCTACCGCGGCGACACCCCGGTCGATCAATGGCGTTTGATCGTGCTGAACGGTTTCGACGGCTCGAACTGGCTGGCCGATTCCCGGCTCCGGCGGCTCGGCGCGGGACTCGACGGCGCTCCCGACGGTGCGGGTGGTTCCGCCGAACTGCGGGTGCGCGGGCTCGCGGGACCGTGGCTGCCGAGCCATCCGGATCTCACCGGTGTGGACGGTCTGACGCCGCTGGTGGACGAGTCCGCGGGCACCTTGATGATGGATTCGGCGTCCACCGGCCCAGAACGGAACTACCGGCTCAGCTGGTCCTCACCCGACGTCGACCTGGGCTCCGGGGAGGTCGACGCGCGGGCGCCGGGCGGGCTCGGCGGACTCGGCGCGGTGCCCCCCGAACTCGAGCAGGTGGCCAGGGACGCCGTGCGCGGTCTGCGCCCGACGTTCCAGACCGCGTTGCAGCTGGAACGCTTCCTCAGCACGAACTACCAGGTCGCGGTGGGCAAGGAGGATCTGCCGACCGGGCACGGCTGGCCGCAGTTGCGGCACTTCCTGCTGGAGAGCAAACGGGGCACGAGCGAGCAGTTCGCCACCGCGTACGTGGTACTGGCGCGGATGAGCGGCATCCCGGCACGGCTGGTCGTCGGGTTCCGCGGTTCGGCCGAGACCGACGGCGGGATGAACGTCGTCCGCAACCGCGATGTCCTGGCGTGGCCCGAAGTCGCGGTCGCCGGGGCGGGCTGGGTGGCACTCGACCCGACCGCCACGGCGGGCAAGGCGGGGCGGGATCAGGGCGGCCCCGGCAAGGCCGTCGCCCGGGCGAGGGCCCAGCTGCCCGCCGAGCAGGAACTTCGGCCGCCGCAGCTTCCGCCGGGTACCCCGCCGGACGCCGCCGAGGACCAGAGCGCCGACGTGGGAGCGGGCTGGTGGTGGCTGGCGGCCGCCGCCCTGATCGTCCTTTTCGGACTCCTGTGGCTCTTCGGGGTGCCGATGGCGAAGGTCGTCCGTGCCCGGCGGCGGCGTCGCCGGTCTGGTGCGGAAGGGGTGCTCGGCGCCTGGGACGAGATCCGCGACCGGTTGCGCGCGCACGGCGTGCCGTTCCGGATCGGGATGACCCCGCGCGATCTCGCCGAGTCGGCGGGAGCACTCGCCGGAGAAGGGATCCGCGAGCCTGTCGCCAGGCTGGCCAAGGTGCTGGACGTGACGCTGTGGTCCGGTGTCCCGGTGGGCGACGGCGCCGTCCGGCGGGCGTGGCAGGAGGTCGGCGAGGTCCGCCGGGGCCTGGCCACCAGACCGTTCGCGGCTCGGGTGCTGGCGGCACTCGAGCCGCGGACCCTGGTGCCGATCAAGGCTTCGCGCCGGTCTTGAGCGGCGTGGTGGGTCCAGGTGGTCGCCGGAAGTACGTGAAGGCCCCCTTCCTTGCGCCTAGGTACAGGAAGGGGGCCTTCATGTACTTGGGGAAGGCGTGGCCCCGCCTCAGGAGTTGCAGCGGGCGCCGCGGATCGGGATCGGTTCCGTGGTGTAGACGTGACGGCCGTCGGTCGCCCTGAGCTGGAAGCAGTACCGCCGCGCCGGGTCGACCGGGACGTCCAGGCCGCGCTGACGGTGGGCGACGAGCTGTTTCGTCTCGAGCCGCTCGCCCGCCATGATCACGACGAAGTCCAGTTCACCTTCCGCGGTCCAGGTCAGCCGCACGTGATCGCTCTGATCCTGAGGCGGGGCGAGGGCCAGCTTGACGTCCGGAGCAGGAGCGGAAGCGGGAGACGGCGGCGGGATCGCGGCGGCCACCGGGACCGCCTGCCCGCCGACCTCCGCCGGGCCGAGGACCAGGGGCAGCACGGCGATCCCGGCGACGAGCAAGCCGGCGCCCGCCAGCGCGACGGGACGCCGCGGAATCCCGCGTTCGGTCTTGAGCGGTCCGCTGAATTCGCGGATCAGCGTGCGGCCGCCCGCGGGCGGCGCCTGCACCACCTGGACCGGCGCCGGGACCGCGGGGGGTGCCGCGCGGACCGGGGCGGTGGACCGATGGACTTCGGCGAAGTCGTCGAACTCGACGTCGACGTCCTCTTCTTCGCTTTGCGCGTCAAGGGAATCGCCGGTGACGACCTCGCCGCCCGGCAGGCGCAGCTTCGTGAACAGCCGGGCCAGTGACGCGACGTCCTGCGGCCGGTCGGCCGGTTCCTTGGCCAGCAACCGGAGGATCGTGCCGGAGAGCTCCCTCGGGACACCGGCGTCCTGGATCGGCGCCACCGGTTCCCGTAGCACCTGGAGGATCCGCTCGCCGGGCTGCTGCCCGGTGTGCCGGGGGAAAGGCGGCGCGCCGGTCAGCGCGGCGTAGAGCACCGCGCCGAGTCCATAAAGGTCGGACGCGGGGGAAAGCGTGTCGTCGCGCAGCGTTTCCGGCGCGGTGTACTCGACCGCGTACATCGGATCGCGCGGGAAGCGCCGCCGCAGGGCCACGCCGAAATCGGCGAGCACGAATTCGCCGGACGCGCGGTACAGCACGTTGTGCGGGGTCACCCCGCCGTGCAGGACGTCCGCTCCGTGCGCCGCGGCGAGCGCCGAAGCGATCGAGGCGCCGAGTGCGAGGACGTCGGAAACCCCCAGGCGGGCACCGGATTCCAGCAGTCCGGCTAGTGAACCCGGGCACACCTCACGGCGGATACCGGACCGGCCGTCGGGGTAGGACTGGACGTCGTCGATCTGCAGGACCGACCGCGTCGACCGTACGGTGGCGAGAGCTTTTCGTTCGCGCTCGAGCCACGCAGAGGTCTCGCGGTCGAAGGAGCCGGGGAACATCTTGACCGCGAAATCGTTGCCCGTCACGGGATCCCGGCCCGCGTAGACGGTGGCGATGGGGCCCTGGGCGAGTAGCCTCGGTCCGCCGACGCCTGTCTCGATGCTCATGACCCCATTGTCGCGCAAGAAGGCCGGATCCGTCGCCCTTTCCCGGCGGCAGGTTCCTGCCGCGGCGGCCCGGCGGCCCGGTCACCGGCCCACCCTTTTCCCATGCAGACTGCCGGCCTGGTCAGGGTCACCATCACCACTCCGCACCGGCGCATCGACATGGCGCTGCCGGAACACGCGTCCGTCGCCGAAATCCTCCCCGGCCTGCTCGCGCGGGCGGGTGAGGGGATGGCCGACGACGGGGTCGCCGGCGGCGGCTGGCAGTTGCGCCGCGCCGACGGGACGGCCTTCGATCCGGACCGGACGCTGGGCGCGCACCGGGTCCGGGACGGGGAGATCCTCCATCTGACGCCGCGCCGCGCCGAATGGCCGGAGCCCGAGTACGACGACCTCGTGGACGCGATCGCCACCGGTTCCGGCCGCACCGGCAAGGCCTGGGGACCGCGGCACACGCGGCGGGCCGGGCTGGCGGCCGGTGCGGTGGCGCTGATGTTCGGCCTGGTCGCGGTGCTGCGCGCCGGCCCGCCGTGGACGTCCCCGGCGTTCTGGGCGCTGGCGGTTTCCGCGCTGCTGCTCGCCGCGGGCGTCCTGCTCGCGCGGGCCCTGCGCGACGCCGGTGCCGGAGCGGTCCTGGCCGCTGTCGCGCTTCCGTTCGCCTTCACCGGCGGCGGGCTGTTGCTGGCGGGCGACGATCCGATCGGCGCGCTGTCCGCCGGTCACCTGCTGCTGGCGAGCGCGGCGCTGCTGCTCGCGGCCGTCGTCGGGCATCTCGGGGTGACCGCCGCGCCGGAGCTGTTCGCCGGGGCGGCCACCATCGGGGTGCTCGGCGTGCTCGGCGGCTGGCTGGCCACCTTCGACGACCTGGCGGGCTACCGGTCGGCCGCCGTCATCGGCGGCGGGGTACTCGCGCTGTCGACCACGTTCGCGCCCTTGGCGCTGCGGCTCGGCCGGGTGCCGATGCCGGTGCTGCCGCGCTCGACCGCGGACCTCGTCCGCGACGATCCCCAGCCGCCGCTCGCCCTCGTGCACGCCGCCGTGGCCAGAGCGGACGCGTTGCTCACCGGGATGCTGGGCGGCGCGGCGATCGTCGTCATGTACTGCCAGCTGTCGCTGATCCGCAGTGACAGCGAGGCCGCGGTCATCCTCGTGGCCCTGCTCGCGGCCGGTTTCCTGGTGCGGGCGAGGTTGTATCCGATCCTGCGGCAACGGCTGCCGGTACTGGTGACCGGGATCTTCGGCGCCGGATGCCTGCTGGCGGGTCCGCTGATGACCGACCGCTCGCTGCTGCTCGTCCTGGCCGGGCCGTTGTCCCTGGCGGTGGCTGCGGGCGTGATCGCCTCCGGTGTCGTGCTGAGCACCCGCGCCGCCAACCCTTATCTCGGACGGCTCGCCGAGTACTTCGAGATCCTGGTGATGATCGCCGTCGTCCCGGTGGCGTGCTCGGTACTCGGCCTGTACGGCTACGTGCGCGGACTGGGGGGCTGAAACCATGGCGTCCAAACGAGATCAGCTGCAGGCGTACCAATTCCTGGTGCAGCGCGCGATTTCCGCGCTCGTGACCAGGGAGACCGATCCGGAGCAGCCGCCGTTCCGGCGTCCGTCCGGTGCCGCTTTCGCCAGTGTCGCGCTGGCGATCGTGGCGCTGGCGTGCGTCGGGGTGTACGGGATGATCGTGCCCGGCGGGAACAACGCCTGGCGCAAGGAACCGGCGGTCATCCTGGAGAAGGAGACCGGAACCCGGTACGTCTTCCTGGACGGCAGGCTGCACCCCGTCGCGAACTACACGTCGGCGTTGCTGCTGCTCGGCGATCACCGCGCCACGGAACGGGTTTCGCGCGATTCGCTCGCCGGAGTCCCGCGCGGGCCGCGGATCGGCATCGCCGACGCGCCGGACGCCTTGCCCGGCACGGAAAAGCTCCTGACCGGTTCGTGGTCGCTGTGCTCGGCCCCCGCCAGCGATCTCGCGGGCAGCCGGATCGAGGAGTCGGTCCTGCTGGCGGGCGCGTCGCCGTCCGGCGGCGCGGAACTGGGCGAGGGGGCCCTGCTGGTGGAATCGACGTCGACCGGCGACCGGTTCCTGGTGTGGCGCGGACACCGGCACAAGATCGACGACTACAACGCCGTCGGCACCGGCCTCGCGCTCACCGCCGAACCGTGGGCGCGGGTCGGCAGGGCGTGGCTCGACGTGCTCCCGGAAGGCGCGCCGATCGGCCCGCTCCCGGTGGCGGCGGCGGGCGAGGTGTCCACCGCGGTCCCGGGCCGGACCGACATCCGCAACGGGATGCTGCTGATGGTGCAGACCTCCGGTGGCGGGCAGCAGCACTACCTCGCCGAACGGGACGCCCTGCGGCCGATCACCGAGCTGCAGTACGACGTCCAGCGCGCGAGTGCCCAGATGATGGCCGCTTATCCCGGCACCGAACCGAAAACGGTGCCGCTGCCGCCTTCGCTGGCGACGATGTCCCGGCAACTGGACCCGATCCAGGCCGAAGCGGGCGCGGCGCCCGCCACCCGGCCCGCCATCGCGCGCCTGCGCGACCAGAACGCCACCGTGTGCGCCACCTTCGGCGACAACGCGGCGGCCCCTTCGCTGGCCGTCGATCCCACGCTGCCGCCTGCGGATCCGATGTCCACCACGGCCCGCCGGACCGCGTCCGGGACCCCGCTCGCGGACCGCGTCCACGTGCCGCCGGGCAGCGCGATCGTCGTCGAGGCGATGCCGTCGGCGCAGGCGCCGGCCGGGACGCTGACCGTCGTGACCGACATGGGGCGCCGCTACCCGCTGGCTTCACCCGACGTACTGAAGATGCTCGGCTACCCGTCGGCGCGTCCGGTGCGGCTTCCCGCCGGCCTGGTCGCGCGGCTGCCCGAAGGCCCGAGCCTCGACCCTTCGGCCGCGCGGCGCCAAACGCTGGGCGGCTGAAGGGACCTTTCCCCGCGTGAATCCAGGCTGGGCGCGCAGCGCCTCGTTTGAGGGTGGCGGCGGGGGCATGGATGGAATGACAAAGGGCGCTTTCCCCGCAGGTGATGCGGGGAAAGCGCCCTTCGGCTACGCCCGTCGCAGGGTGAACTGACCGTCCGGATCGCCCTTGGCGGCCCGGCCGCGCAGCTTCGCCGGAACCCCGTCGCTCGTCCCGGACGACGCTCGCCGGCCGGCTCCGTTGCGTCCGGTCGGCTGGTCGCTCGACGACGGACGAAGCGTGCTCGCCGTGTTCTGCCCGCCGGCGTGCGGCGGCGACATCGGTGACATCGGGGTGGCCGCGGCCTTCGCGGTGGACGGCGTCGCGGCCCCCGGCTGGATCTCGGAAGCCAGGCTGGGGGCCTTCTTCGTCCCGACGGGCTTGGCGGCCACCGGGAGACCGGTCATTCCGCCCGCCGCGCCGATACCGCCGAGCAGACCCGTGGGCACCGGCGGCGCACCCGATCCGCCCGGCAGTCCGCCGAGCGAGGGGATCGCACCGGCCGCGGTGGGCAGCGGAGCGAGCCCGGCGAGCGAAACGCCGGACGATCCGTCGTAGCCGGGGATGTCCGGCATCGGGACGTCCGGGAGGGTCCCGCCGCTCCCGCCGCCGACGCCGGCCGATTCCGCGAGCCCCTGAACCTCGGACAGCGCGTTCATCCCGGCTTCTGCCGCCTTGATGAAGTCGGCGGGGGAGTTCCCTTCCGCGGACGCCTGCGGTGTCTCGGGCATCAGATGGTCGGGCTGCTGGATCCCGGAGGCCGAGACGACTTTGAGCATCGACATGTCGAACTGCGCGCCGAGCGCGGTCATCCGCGCGCCCGACGCCTGCTGGAAGAGCGGAGCCGCCCAGGCGGTGAACGGGCTGGAGAGCGCCGTCATGTACTGGCCGTGCAGCAGCGCCACCTCCTGCATCGCCTCCTGGATCCCGCCCGCCAGCGTCGTCAGCGTCTCGGCGGGCTGGGCCAGATCGATGCGCTCACCCCAGAACCGGAGTTCGGCGAGTGAACGCTGCGCCTTTTCTTCGTGGGCGCGGCCGGCGTCGTCCTGCCAGGTCGGTGACAACTCGCCCACTCTGGTGTGCAGTTCGGTCGAGGCGCTTTCGATCCAGGCGCGGGATTCGGTCCACATGCGCGCCGCGTCGGTGAGGACGGCGACGTTGGCCTGTTCGGCGGTGATCATCGCCAAATGCGTTTCGATCGGCAGCAGGTTGTAGGGAACAGCCATGATCAGCTCCTCACACAAGGTCCTGCGGGGTTTCGCCCGCGGTCTGGTCGGCCGGCTTTTCGGCGGTGGACGGTTGCTGCTGCCCGGAACCGGCCGTCTTCTTCACCAGGTCGATGCCCTGTTTGAGCACTTTGGTGGCGGACGTGGCCAGTTCGAGGGCGCTGGTGACGTCCGCCGCGCTGTAGGTGATCGCGGCGGTCTTGACCTTCGTCGAGTCGGTGACCATCTCTTCGGTCATCTTCGTCATGAACGCGGCCATACTCGCGGTCGCCGCCTTGTCCAGCACCGACATCGCGATACCTTCGAAGAGGCCGGTCAGGTTCGGCGGCGTCCCCAGCCGCGCGAGTGAAGGCGGCATCTCCGGGGCGGTGAGCTTGCTCGAATAAGCGCTCATCGATTCGGTATCCGCGTTGATTTGATCGGGCATCTACCCCTCCTCACTGTCCGGCGCGGTAGCGCGGACCACTGTCTTCTTGTTCGACCTGCCACAACTCTTCGTCGAGCAGCTGGACCGTGTCGTTTTCCCGGTCCCAGCGCCGGGGCGCGGGAGCCGGTTCCGCCGCCCGCACGGCCGGACGGCCACGTCCCGACCGGCCGGCCAGCGAAACTCCCGGTGTCACCCCGGATTTGCGGTCGCGAGACCTTCCCGTGGCGGCATGCTCGGCGGCGCCGGGCTTGATCCCGCCGCCCGTTTTCGCCCCGCCGTGCTGTGGTTGCTGCTGTGCCGGCGGCATCGCCCCCGCACTGCCGGAGGTGCTCGCGCCGCCGGAACCCGTGGCGGTCAGGGAGGCCGCCACCGGCGGGAAGGCGGCGTTGCCGATGCCACCGGGCGACGACGGCCCGGTCGGCGCGACCGGGGAAGGCGATCCTCCGGCGGCGGAACCACCGACGGGGCCCGCTCCGCCTCCGGCGAGACTGGGCAGACCCGAAGGATCCGGGGCGCCGTCGCCGATCCGGGCGAGCCGCTGCGCGACTTCCGAGGGCGAGAGCGAGTCTCCCGGGCCGAGTGGATCGAGGGGATCGAGCGGCGTCGGGGTGGGTGAGCCCGTTCCGCCGCCCAGCAGCTGCTGGGCCGATTGCATCGCCTGGCTCAACGCGTCCAAGGCTCCCGGCGCCGCCTCGAGGGCGGCCTTGAGCGGATCCGTGGTCTCCGGCGCCGTCGGTTCCGTGGGCGAGGGCTCCTGCGGTTGCGGGTCGGTGGGGGACGGCGCGGTACTGGGAGAAGCCGAAGCTGGACCGGGGTTCGTGGCCGGACTCTGCCGGCCTTGACGGGAAGTGGCGGCCCGCGGGCCCTTCCATTCCACGCCGACGGCGCCCCGCATGCCCAGCGCCGCGGCCGTGTACAGCGGCTCGAGTTTGGTGATCTCCGCGGCGATCTTCCCCTCGATGTCCTGCCGCTGCTTGCCTTTGTCCTCATCGGACAGTCCGTTGTAGTGGATGACCAGCCGCTCCGCGGCGCGCTGGGCCGCCCACAGCCCGCTGTCCAGGGCATTGATGGTGTCGAACACGTTCGACGCGGTGACGTGGTTCCCGACGGTGATCCTGGTGCCCGGGTCGGTCCAGGACTTCATGACGGCGAGGTCCTGATTCACCCTTTCCAGGAATTTCCGTCCGGCGGCGTCCGGCCAGTGGTCCTGGGTGACGAGCTGATTCGCCTGCTGGTGCAGAAGTTTCGCCTGGTCGCCGATCCAGGTCCGCGCCTCCCGCCACAGCCACTGGGTGGCCGCGAGTTTGGGGATGTGGCCCTGCACTTCCGCGTAGATCCGGTTGTACTGCTCTTCGATGGACGCCACGGCTTCCTCTCAGCGCCGTCCGGCACGCGGGTCGAGCAACCGGGGGTCGAGATCCGGAGGATTTCCCGTGGGCCGGGTGACGAAAGCGGTCAAGATCTCCTGGCGGCCCGTTTCGTCGGCCCGGAGGTAGTTCACGGCCGTCTGCTGGACGAAGGCGGCGTAAGCGGCGAATCCCTGCTCGACCTTCGTGATGAAGGTCTGGAGCTTGGGAATGGTTTCGTTCTCCACATGCGTGAGATGGATGCAGAAGGCATCCAGCCCACCCTGGCACGGTGTCGCCTCGCCTATCCGGGAGATGGGGCTGACCGGGGTCGCTTCGATACTGCTCATGAGCCGCGACGCGAACTCGCGCATGGCGTCCGTGTCACCCTTGATGTGGTCACCGCTCATCGTCACTCCTCACGTCGTTTCCGGTCATCGCGCTCAGTCCCGCGCGGGGAGCCAGGCGAGCTGCACCAGGTCCTTCTGGCCCCGGCGGTCCACCAGCCAGCCACGTCCCGGCGGCAGGACCTGCGCCCGCATCCCGCCCAGCAGCGGGCCTTCGTCCCGGTCGCCGGACATCATCAGGCCGGGCGTGCCGACTTCCCGCATCCTGCCGAGGAAGGGCTCGAACAGGCCCCGGCCCGCACCACCGGTACGGCGGGCCAGCACCACGTGCAGGCCGACGTCCGAACCCTGTGCGATCAGCGGCAGCAGGGCCATGAGCGGATGTTCCTTGTGCGTGGCCACCATGTCGTAGTCGTCGACGAGGACGAAGATCTCCGGCCCCTGCCACCAGTTCCTCTTCCGCAGCTGCTCGGGGGTGACGTCCTTGCCGGGTAGCCGTTTCCTCAGCGCCGTCGCGGTCTCGGCGAGCAGACGTCCGCTGTGCTCGTCGTTGGTGCCGTAGCCGAGGAGGTGTTCCTCGTCCACTTCGCCGAGCAGGCTGCGGCGGTGGTCGACCAGGATGATGCGGGCCTCGTCGGGCCGGTACGCCTTCTGGATCCGCTTGGTGAGCACCCGGAGGAACGACGTCTTGCCGCTCTGGGTGTCCGCCAGCACGAAGAAGTGCGGGTCGGTGGCGAAGTCGAGCCGCATCGGCGACAGATCCCGTTCGTGGATCCCGACCGCGAGTCCCGGCTCCTCGCCTTCCGTGCCGTCGGCGGGAGGAAGTTCTTCGTAGGGAAGGATTCCGGGCAGCAGCCGGACCGACGGCGCCGGTTCGCCCGGCCAAGCCGACTTCACCGCTTCGACGAGCGTTCCGAGGCCGTCGGCGAGGTCGTCCGCGTCCGTGACACCGTCGATCCTGGGCAGTGCGACCAGCATCTGGTGCGCGCTCATGGCGATTCCGTGGCCCGGCGCGTCGGCGGGCACGCTCATCGCGGCACGCCGGTCGATCACGGAGTCGATGGGATCGCCGATCTTCAGTTCCAGCCTGCTGGCGAACAGATCCCGCACGTTCATCCGCAGATCGAACGACCGGGAGCAGCCCGCCACGACGTGCACGCCGTAGGACAGACCGCGGGCGGCGATGTCGCCGACCGTCTCCTCCAGTTCGGGGAAGTCGTTGCGCAACGTCTGCCAGCCGTCGACGACGAGGAAGACGTCGCCGTGCCGTTCCGCCGGGAACCGGTTCTCGGCCCGCAGCCTGCGATAGGTGGCGATGCCGTCGATCTGGTGCTCGGCGAACATCCGTTCCCGCTGGGCCAGGATCGTCGACACCTCCGCGACCGTCCGCCGGACGGCACCGGTGTCGAGCCTGCCCGAGACGCCCGCGACGTGCGGCAGTCCGGCGATCGAGGCGAGCGTTCCACCGCCGAAGTCGAGGCAGTAGAACTGGACTTCCCGTGGCGTGTGCGTGAGCGCGAGGCTGGTGATCAACGTGCGCAGGACCGTGCTCTTCCCGGTCTGCGGTGCACCGAGCACCAGGACGTGCCCCGCCGCACCGGTCAGGTCCAGCGTCAGCGGGTCGCGCCGCTGTTCGAACGGCCGGTCCACGATGCCCAGCACCGGCCGCAGCGAACCGCCCGCCCCGGCGGTGAGGCCGCGCAGGGGATCCGTGACCAGCGGGGGCAGCAAGGCGTCCAGGGTCGGTGAATCCGACAGCGGCGGCAGCCACACCTGATGGGCCGGGGTGCCCCGGCCCTCCAGCCGGTCGACCAGGATGTCCAGCAAGGTCTCGCCGACAGCGGCGTCGTCGTCCGGTTCCGTGGTCTCCTCCGGTTCGACGTCGAACTCCTCGGCGACGTAGGAGGTGGTGTATTCCCGCAGCACCAGGCGTTCTCCCGGCGTGGTGGTCACGCCGCCGCCCTCGGCACGCTGGTACACCCCGGAGACATAGGCGGAACGGAACCGGTCCATCGGCTCGGTTCCGACCTTTAGGAACCCGTGCCCGGGGGCGCGCGGCAGTTTGAAGGCGTCGGTGACCCCGAGGACGGCCCGGCTCTCCATTTCGGAGAACGTCCGGAGCCCGACCCGGTAGGACAGATGGGTTTCCAGGCCACGCAGCCTGCCTTCTTCGAGGCGTTGCGAGGCGAGCAGGAGGTGCACTCCGAGCGAACGCCCAACCCGTCCTATTTGGACGAACATGTCGATGAAATCGGGTTTGGCGGAAAGCAGTTCGGAGAACTCGTCGCAGATCACCAGCAGCGTCGGCACCTCGGGCAGCGGCGCTCCCGCCGCCCGCGCCTTTTCGTAGTCGCGCAAGGAGGAGAAGTTGCCCGCGGCCCGCAGCAGTTCCTGCCGCCGGATCAGCTCGCCGTTGATCGCGTCGGTCATCCGGTCGACCAGATGCAGTTCGTCGGCGAGGTTGGTGATCACCGCGCTGGTGTGCGGCAAGGCGCCCAGCCGGGCGAAGGTCGCGCCGCCCTTGAAGTCGACCAGCGCGAAGTTCAGCGAACTCGGCGGGTGCGTGACCGCCAGCGCGAGGACGAGCGTGCGCAGCAGTTCCGATTTGCCGGAGCCGGTCGCCCCGATCAGCAGGCCGTGCGGGCCCATGCCGTCCTGCGCTGATTCCTTGAGATCGAGTTCGATCGGGGCGCCGTCGGCCTGGATGCCGAACTGGACCCGGAGCCGGTCGCGATTCGGCCGCGGCTCCCAGGTGTCGGCCGGATCGAATTCGTACGGATCGCCCAGTTCCAGCAGTTCGGCGAGACCGAGTTCGGTGCTCATCGGGGCCTCGCCCCGGAGTCCCGCGGTCAGCCGCAGCGGTGCCAGCTGGCGGGCGAGCCCCTCGGCCGCGACCGGTCCCAGCCGGTCCGCCTTGCCCAGTGGTGCCTCACCGTCGATCGTCTCGCTGAGCATGTCACCGTTTTCGCCGACGGCGAGCACGACGGAGGTCCGGTCCAGCGCCCTCGGCGGCATCGTGGTCAGGTCCACGACGGTCACCCCTTCGACGCCGCCCCCGGCCATGAGGTGGGAGGAACCGGCGACCGCTCCGCCGTCGAGTACCACCACCAGATGCGGCCCGGGCAGCCGGACGTCCGATTCGGGATCGAACCTCGGCCGTTTGGCCAGTTCCTCTTCCAGCATCGACTCGAGGGCCGGGACACTCGGGGCCACCAGACGAAGCGGGCCGAGCGCGTCCGAGCGCTCGGGGTGCAGCGCGTGCGGCAGCCACTTGGTCCACTCCCAGGCCGCACGGCGGTCTTCGCCGGTGCAGATCGCGATCCTCAGGTCGTCCGGGGAATGCAGGGTGGCCAGCTGGCTCAGCGTCGCGCGCAGCATGCCGAGGACGGCGTCGGAATCTCCGCGCAGGTACACCCGGCTGAAGCCGTTGATCGCGATGGCGATCGGCAATCCATCCACAGTGGAATACGTGGTGATGAACCGGCGCAGCGCCAGCGCGGACAGCGGCTCGAGCTCTTCGAGCGGTTTGGTGTCGGGGGCGACCACGGTGGTGCCCGGGCTCTGCGCGCTCAGACCGATGCGGGCGACACCGAAGTCCGGGTCCTCCTTGCGCCGCTCCCACAGACGGTAGCTTCCCGCCAGCGACCACAAGGTGTCCGGATCCGGGTGCAGGTACGCCATCGCCTCGCGCTGCTTGTGGATCGACCGCCGCAGGCGCAACCGGTGCTGGGCGAGATGCCGCAGGTACTTCCGGCGGGCGTGGCCCATTTCCCGTTTGCTCGGGCCGCAGCCCTGAAGGAATCCCATGACGACCATGCCGAGCATGCCGACGCCCATGATCCCGTAGATGGCGAAGCGCATCGATCCCGTCATGCTGCCCGAATACATTAGGAGCATCCCGGCCGTCATCGCCACCATCGGGAGCACCATCAGCACCTGGGCCCACTGCCGGGCGGGCGGCGGCGGGATCTCCGGCGGTGGCTGAAGGATCAGCTCACCGGACGGCATCTCCGGGCCCGGCCTGCGGGTGGGGCGCTTCACCACGACTGTCGACACGACACCGATCGTCCGCCACCGGAATGGCTCCGGGACCGGGCTGGCAGGAAGCTGCCGACCACCGGAAGGGGCCGTGATCGCTCACTAACTTGGACGAGGTAAGGGATCACCGATGTCGTGGAATGGAGGAACACATGAGTTACGACCAGATCTACGGCGCCACACCGGAAATGTCCTCGTTCGGGCTGAAGACCAGGTCCATCGGCGAAGACATCAACGCTCAGGTGCAGTCGAGCCTCAGCAGCATCGAAGGGCTGAGCGGGGGCTGGAACGGGCAGGCGAACCGGGCGTTCGAGGGGGTCGAGATCAACCGGCAGGGAAGCTGGACCTCGAACACCCAGAACATCGACACCATGGCCGATGGGATCGTCCAGACGGCCGGCCGTTACTCCGACGCGGACGACCAGGCGACCACCGCCATCTCCCAGGTCATCTAGCCGGATTGGTTGAAGGGGAACAGCAATGTCTGACGGACTCATTTCGGCGAGGTTCGGCGACCTCCACTCCATCGCCGGCGGCCTGCAGACTGCCATGGGCCAGCACGAGCAGTCGCTGGACGACCAGCGGCACGAAGCGCTGCGCTCGCAGGACTTCTGGGGCGGCCAGAACAACGAAGAGATGTACGCCAGGGTGATGCAGGATCGCAAGATCGCCGACGAGGACATCCAGCGTGGCCAGCACCAGGGCCGGGCCACGAGCTCGACCGCGGACGGCTACCAGGACTGCGTAACCCAGTGCAGCGCGCTTTTCGGCTAGCCGGAAGCGTCACGCACGAAGAATCCCCGGAGCGCGAAGCTCCGGGGATTCTTTTCGCTCATGGGGCAGGGTGCGGGTACCGAGTGGGTCGGGTTGGTCGTGAGTGGCGTTTCGGGTTGGAACCCGAAACGCCACTCACGACCAGCCGGCCGGTGCGCTGCCTTGCGCTCAAGGCTCGGAGATCAAGAAGACCTGCTCCGGTGGCTCGACGACGGGCGGTTGATCCGGCACGGCGGCCGCGCGGACGGGTTGCCAGCGGCGGCGTCGTCCACGGGGCGCGATCACCGCGATCAGTGCGGCCAGCACGATTCCGGTCACCGCGGCGACGGTGAGCCATTTCGCGACCTCCGCCGTTCGCTTGTCGCCGGCCTCCCGGTCGAGCCGCGCCTGATCCGGGGGCGGTGGGACGAACGCGGGCAAGGCGGCGGGTTTCTGCGGATCGAGGCCGTCGGTCACCGCCCGGTAAGGGTCGACCAGCCCGGCCCCGTAGGCGGGACTGCCCTGACCGCCGCGGGCCGGAGCCGCCGTCGCCACCAGCCTTCGCGCGACCTCGGCGGCGCTGAGAGCGGGCCAGGCGGAGCGCACCAACGCGGCGGTGCCGGTGACGAACGGTGCGGCGAAGCTCGTGCCGTCGACATAGGCGTGGCCCGCCACCCTCGTCGCGGTCAGCACCTTGGCACCCGGGGCGACGAGGTCCACGTACCGGCCGACCTGGGATCCCTGGATCCGCGCGCCGTCGATGTCCACCGCCCCCACCGCGAGCACGCCGGGGTAGGAAGCGGGATAGGACGGCAGTTCGGTGGACGCGTCCCGCTGCGCGTTGCCCGCCGCGGCCACCACCAGGACGTCCTTCGCGACCGCGTAGGCGACGGCGTCGCGGATGACGGCGAAGTCTTCGTGCCCCGCCAGCGAGAGGTTCAGTACCCTGGCGCCCTGGTCCACGGCGTACCGGATCCCGTTCGCCACGACCTGCGGGTCGATCCGCAGGGATTCGCCTTGGTCGCCGACGTCACGATCACTGATCCGCACCGGCAGGATCCGCGCGTCCGGGGCGACCCCGTGGAAACCGACTCCGGCCGCCGGATCCGCGGCCACGATGGCGGCCACCCCGGTCCCGTGCGACACGCAGTCGAACGAGCCGGGGTAGCTACCGGCGAGATAGAAGTCCCGGCCGGGAAGGACTTTCCCCGGCCGTTGAAGCTGCGGATGGTCCGCGTCGACACCGGAGTCGACCACCGCGACGAGCACCCCGCCGCCGCGGCTGTGGGGCCAGGCATGTCGAGGATCGAGCACCTGTTGCGCCCAGGGCTGCGCCGGTACGGCCGGCCTCGCCGGTTCCGGGGAGTGACAGGCGCCGGGCGGGGGTGCCGCCCGGGCCGGGGGCGTCGATCCGAGGAACTGGGCCGTCATGGCGACCGCCGCGGCCATCGCGGCCACCTGGTTTCGCTTCACTGGTTCAGCTCCCGACGGGCTTGCCGTAGTGGTGGAGGATGTCGGTGAGTTGCTCGAACGGTGCCGAGGTACCGCCGTCGAACCGGCACCAGACGGCCTTGCGCGATCCCGTGCCCAGGAGCTTCACCCGCGCGGCCGGAGTCCGGCGCGCGTGTGCCACGCCGAACGCCGAGACGAGCTCGTGTCCGAAAAGGACTCCATAGGGCAGTGCGGGTGGCGCGGGAACGGAGGTGCGCAGTCCGTGGGTCCGACCGGGATGCGCGGCGACGACCAGGCGGGTCACGGTGCCCGCGCATTCGGCGGCGAGGTCTTCGATGCGGCGGGTGTCGACCGACCCCGCCGCCGGGCCGCTGAGCCGGAGTTCCTCGACGACGTCGTCGTCCACTTGCGACACTTGGAGCCGCCCGGTCACGCCTTCCCCGACAACGACCAGAGAGGCCGGTCGCGGAGCGCGGAGAAGGCAATGGGTGGAGATGCCGGAGATCGACCACGGTTCGGTGGCCGGTTCCGCGACACCCCAGCCGACCGGCCCGGCGCCGGTGAGCGTCCGCATCGCGAGTTCGGTACTCCGGCCGAGCCGGAGCGGTTCGCCCGCCGGATACGACGTGGTGATCCGGACTTCGAGATCCCCGCTGCCCGGTGAGTACTTCCGTGGCGCGGGGATCGTCGCACCCGGTTCCGGGACGAACCGGACTCCGTTCCAGGCCAGCGCGAGCCCCAGGAAACCGTCGCGATACGCACCGGAGTCTTCACGGACGACCCAGCCGGCGCGCGCGTCGGTGATCAGCGACTCCAGCGGGTAGGTGAGTCCGCTTCGCGTGCCGGTCACGAGTTGCAGCACCCGTCCGCTTTCCACGGCGTTCCTCGCCGCGTCGACCAGCCAGGTGGAGGCGGGAACCACCGCTCGGAACTGTTCGGCCACGAAGGCCTCGGAGGTGGTGCTGTCGGCCCCGGGATGCCCGCTCATCGGCTCGCCCACGACGTGCCGCCGGTCGCGGCGACCAGGGCGGCGGTGAACCGCCGTGCCGCGGTTTCCGCTTCGGCGTCACCTTCCGGGGCACGGGCTTCCACCCACCACACCGGTGGCGGCGCCTCCACACCGAGCAGCCGCCGCACCTCGCCCGGCACCCGGACCAGCCGCGCGCTCTCGATGGTCAGCAGTACCCGCCCCTCGGGATGCCTCAGCAGGAACAGCAGGCGGTCTTCGTCGGCGTCCACTTCGGACAGCGGGCTCGCGGCCCGGATCGCCGAGACGAGGGTGTCGGCGTCGGGTTCCCGGCGGCACAGGCCGATTACGTCGAAGGTCATCCGGTCCGCTCCTTTCTCCGCCCCCATGGTCGTGCCACCGGGAACGCGATCGGCGCCCGTGACAGCAACAGGTCATGCGGCCCCGCGAAGCCCTCAGCGACGACAAGCTGGCGGAGACGCGACAGGGGAGGTGCCATGGATTCGCCGTTCCAGCTGGACATGCGGGCCGAATACGGGCGGCTGGCCGAGGACATCCGCTCCACCCAAGGGCGGATGGCCCGGATCCGGGCCACCGCCGAATCCGACGACGGCCTGATCGGCGTGACCGTCGGCGGCGCGGGTGAGCTCGTCGAACTGTGGCTGGACCCGCGGATCTACCGCGCTCCGGATTCGGCCGCGCTGGCACGGGAGATCACCCGGACCTTCCACCGGGCCGTCGAACGGTCCCAAGAAGAGGTCATGGAGATCGTCGCGGGTTTCCTGCCCGCAGACGCCGCCCCCGAGACGACGGATCTGCGGTTCGACCCGCTGTTGCACGAACTGGATCGGAGGCGACGGTGAGCGGTATCGACATGTCCCCCGGCGAGACGACGGGACAGCTGAACAGGCTGCGCGCCGCCGGGGACGTCCTAGAACCGGCCTGGCTGCTCCAGCGCGGCAAGATCGACGCCCCCGGCCAGATCGGCGGCGGCCCGCTGGGACGAGCCTTCACCACGCTCTACTCGGCACCGAGGACCGCCGTGGCCGGTGCCATGGACCAGATTCCCGGGATCTACCGGCAACTGGCGGACAACGGCGGCCAGGCGGTGCGGGCCTACCAGGCCACCGACGAGGCCGCCGCCGGCCAGTACGACCGGTGAAACCGCCGCGGTCATGACCGACATCGTCGAGCCGGACGGGGACCTCTGGAACTGGGTGGTCCGGAACGGCGGCCAGGCCAAGGAAGCCATCTGGCCGTCGGACAGCGAAACCGCCGCCGGGGACCTGGCGACGGCGTGGACCGAATCCGCGAAGGCGCTGCGCGACGCCGTCCAGCTTTCCGACAGCGCCGCGGGGGAGGTGCGCAAGGTTTGGCGGGACGCCGCCGGTTTCGAGTTCTACTACGCCATCCACTCCTTGAACAACGGTTCGCCCGGCGAGACGGGGATCAAGGAGATGGCCGTCGCGATGGACAGTTTGTCCGGGGCCTGCCGCGACTACGGGAATCTCATCGTCTCGGCGAAGCACGCCGTCCGGAAGCACATCTCCGACAACAACGAGCTCTTCGGCCGGTGCACCAGCTGGGCGGCGCAGACGGTGTTCGCCATCAAGGTCGCCCAGCAGATCGCGACGCTGATGACCGAGTTCGCGGCCAAGGTCGGCAAACCGGCGGGCGAAGAGACCAAAAAGCCGAAGAAGCCGAAGGGGTTCTGGGGGAACGTCGGCGCGTTCTTCGTCGGTATCGGCGAAGGCGCCGTCGAGATGTTCGTGGGATTCGCCGCGCTGGCGGGCTACGGTGACGGCCACTTCTCCTGGTCGACCTTCGGCGAAGCCTGGAAGGGCCTCGGCAAGTTCGGCTTGGCCGTCGCGACCTACACGTCCCCGGCCCTGGCACACCTCGACCAGACCGTCGGACTCCCCGGCTTCGAACGCGGCGCCATGGGCGACACGCTGAAGGAAGCCGGCAAGGCGATGGTCGCGTGGGACACCTGGAGCGAGGACCCTTCCCGCGCGGCGGGCAAGACCACCTTCAACATCGCCAGCGCCGTGCTCGGCACCAAGGGTGCGGGCGCGGGGCTCCGCGGTGCCGGTGCGGCGGCGGCCGGGAGCAAGGTCAGCGCCGTCGCCGCCGTGGGCCGTGTCGCCGAAAAGGCGGGGACGGCGATCACGAAGATCCCCACCGGCACGGAACTGGCCGCGAAGGCCGCCCGCAAGATCCCCGGCGTCGACTCGCTGCTCTCGAAGGTGGGACTCGGGCACACACCCGCGGTCGACACCCCCTCGCCGCAGCACGCCCCGCGAACGCCGGACGACACGCCGCCTACGAATCCGCCGGGAACCCGGACCCCGGACGGCCCACCGCCCGAGCGGCCGCCGAACCGGCCGCCCGGTGACAGGACACTGGATCACGTTCCCGATGAGCGACGGCCCACCAGAGCGCCGGAAGAACGTACTCCGGAACCCGTCACGCGCCCCGATCCCGCGGCGCGTCCCGAGCCCTCGACCCGGCCCGAGCCCTCGACCCGGCCTGAGCCGGCGACGCGGCCCGGTTCCGTCGGCGAAGCCATGGAGCAGGGCTCGCGGCACACACCCGGGAAGGACGTCCCCGAACAAGGTTCTCCCCCTCCCAAAGCGAACGAGGAATCCCCAGCCGCCCCGACGCGGGAACAAGAGACCGCGCCGCCCGCTCGTGCCGAGAACTCGCCCGAGGCGGCGACCCGGCCCGCAGCCGAGGCGCCCGCCCATCACGAGCGGACGAACACCTCGAACGGGGATCCCGAAGCGACGGGACACCGGGCGAGGGACGCGGACGAGTTGAAGGCCACCATCAACCCCGAGACCGGCGAAGTCCGGATGTCCGACCGGGTCGACCCGGCCGACACGCGCGAATCGACGGGGCTCCCCGAGGAGGAGACCGTCCGGAAGGCGCAGCAGGAATGGGCGACGGCCGCCCCCGTCCAGCCGAAGACGCCCACCCAGAAGGCGATCTACACGACGGCCCGCGTCCTCGGGCTGGTGCACGTCGGGGAGGACATGGCGCTGGGGCACCACATCACGCCCAGCAGCGACCCGCCGACCCCGCATCCCACCAAGGAGCCGTCGCCGAAGGACAAGGAGAAGACGCCGGAGAAGAAGTCCACTTCGGACACCCTGCCGGACGGCGACCCCGGTCTTCCGCCGAAACGCGACACCACGTTCGTCGACGTGGACCTCGACGCGAGCAAACCGCGCCACGGCGACCCCCCGGAGGCGGACCCCACGCCCGAACCGCCCGACCCGACGCCTGTCGGACCGCGTGACCCCAAACCGGATCCCACTCCGCGACCGGCGGGCGGAGCCGCCGAAATACCACCCGCGCACGAGCCCCGGACGCTCACTTCGAACGGCGACCCCGTGGCGGCGGGGCAAGTACCGTCCGCCCGTGCCGGAGAGGCCGCGACAGCCACCCGCTCGCATCCGTCGAACCGGGGCATGGGGGACCTGTGGCCGGAACCCGGGCCGCGCAGGCCGGGTTCGGGGTTCCCGATGGGCGGCTTGATTCCCGACCAGCTTCACCGGCGGCCGGAGCTCCCGACGCGGGGCGGCGACCACCCGCGGCACCCGGATCCCGTCCGCACGCCGGATCCGCCCCGCACACCGGATCCGGACGTTCCGCCGCCACGGGACATCGAGTCCGCCATCAACCCGGAATCGGCGTCTCCCGGCGGGAACCACCACGACGGGGGAGACACCGGAGACCCGCCTCCGCCCCGTGAGGAAACGGGGGTCCCGGACCAGGACCCACTGGGCCCGCACCGCGCGCCCGACCCCGATCTGGACCCGCAGATCCAGACACGCTGGCACGAGCCCGAATTCGACCACGTGGAGCCGAGACATCTGGGCGAGAACGATTCGTTCTTCGCCTCCTCCGGCGGCCTGGAGGCCCGCACCCGGTACGACGTCTACGGTCCCGACGGCACCGTGCGCAGCCATGCCTACACCGATGGCCGGGGTGTGGTGACCCATGTCGACGCCGTGGCGCCGAACAACCGGCACCACATCAACCCGGAAGTCGCCTGGCCCGGCCGCAACGCCGACTACCGGGTCCAGGTCGGCCATCGGGTGGACTCCTTCGCGACCAAAGCCGACGGCACGACCCACACGGTGACCTCCAAGAAGCCTGTGGACACCATTCACGGCAGGCAGTTCGTGACCCGCAACGCGGACGTCACGACGCCGAACCCGGCGTCGAAGACGGTGCGGGTACCGAACGAGGACATCCCCGCGCCCAAAGTGGACGAACCGTTCAGCCGCCGGACGGATCTCACACCGGACACCCGGTACCACGTGGTCGACGCCGAAGGCAATCCTCGCGGGACCTTCCAGACCGACGAAACGGGCAAGGTCAAGTGGATCGACACCGACCAGCATCCGGGCCGGGCGAACCCGGAACTGGCGAACCGCCTCGGCGACGCCAACTACCGGATCGACCGCGGGCCGATGCACCAGGAGTACCGCGTCGACGCCGACGGGATCCCCGAGCCCGGCGTGAAGTACGAACGACCCCGCACGGAAGGGCCTCCGGTGCACCACGACCGCGAGGTCGGTCAGTCCGAGGCATTCAACCGGAAGCACTCGGACGCCGACGGGAATCCCAAGCTGGACGCGGACGGAAACCCCACGCTGGCGCCCAAGCGGGCGCATACGGTGACCGACGAATACGGGCAACCCCGCGCGACCCACTACACCGACGCGGACGGGAAGATCACCCACGTCGAGGCGGAGACCGGCCAGCGCGGGCGGAAGAATCCCGAAATCGAGCACGGGGACAAGATCGGCGCGGACGTCACCCAAGACGGTTTCTACGGGACCAAGAGGGCGAAGAATCCCGAACACACGTGGCCGAAGCCCGACAACGAGGTCACCTACAACGCCAAGGACCAGACGTTCACCGGGGGGAAGACCGACGACTGGACACCCCGGCAGCACGAGCAGGTGACGAAGGACTTCAACAACAAGCGCGGCAGACAGTTCACCAATCGGACCGATCTGCCGCCGAACACGCGCTTCACCCTCCTGGACAAGGAGGGCATGCCGTACGGGACCTTCCAGACCGGACCCACCGGAGCGGTCACCCATGTGCACACCGGGAAACCGTTCGACGCGGACCTGAACCGGCCGCCGAGGTCGGCGGTGGTCAGCGTGGACGAAGGCACCGCCTTCCATCGCACCGACGCGCGGGGTAACACGGTGGCGACTTCGGGCGTGCCGGACCCGGACGGACACACCCAGCTACGACGGGACTGGTCGGCCCAGTCGGAGGTCGGTGGCCGCGGCGGCAAGAACACACCGGCCCCCGGCGAAAAGACGAAGAACATCGACGACGGTGGTCACCACCGCGGTACCGCCCGGGGCGGCGGTGGTGAGGCGATCAACCAGGGCACTCAAGGACGGCATCAAAACCAGGGGAAGCACAGTCCTCTGACTCATCGGGACGATTCGTTCTACGGGCTCGAACGCAGCCAGGACGACGCGGGAACCGTCGTTTGGGAAGATGTCTTCGAGGTTCGTGATCGCGGGGTGGACGACGCCCACTCACGCCACGTCCGGTGGCGAGAAGTCGACGAAGACGGCAGGACGACCATCCACGTGAGGAGTTTCCCCAATGACCACAACGTCGAACTCTGGCCCGCGGGCTTCCGTGCCTGACGACGACCCGGCCGAGCTGGAACAGCAGGTGGGGAACGCGCTCGTGGACCTCGTCGGGGAGCAGGGCTGGCGCCGGATCGACCTGATCAGCCGGATGACCGTGCCGGTGCAGGATCTGGCGCTGACCGTCCTCCGCGACGACGGTTCGTCTCTCGAGATCGCCCCGCCGGTGGAACTGAACCGCCCCCTGGCCCGGTTGCGCGTCGCGCAGTACCGGCGTGAGCCGGAGCGTGGTGCTTGGTTCTCCGCGCGGTTCACCCTCGAGTCGTCGGGCGCGTTCTTTCGCAGCTACAACCGCGACTACGAACCGGACTGGAATCCGGCCATCGAGGATTCGAACTACGCGGAGGATCTCAAGCTGTTCGCGAGGGAACTCGAACACACCCCGGAGTGGCTGCTCGACAAGCTTCCCGAATGGAAGGACCGCCCGGCCCCGCCGGAAAAGGACGTCACCGAACTGATCCCGTTGAACCAGGCGCAGGTCGGTGAGGTGGTCACGGCGTTCCGCGATCATCTGACGCAGCACCTGCCGGTCGACTGGCAGCAGGTCTTCGTCGATTTCCGGTCGGTCGGGGGCTATGTGGAGGTCCGCGCCCAGGTGCTGACCGTTTTCGGGCAGGCGATCGAGTGGGAGCCGCCGGAGGCGATCCCATTCTTCACCGGTCTGCGGGGCGGGATGTACAGGCGTGGGGAAGGAACCTGGACCTCCGTCAAGTTCCAGCTCGTGGTCAGCGGGAAGTTCGGCGCCGAATACGGCTGGTACGACGAGCCGGATTGGGACCACCGCCCCGACGCGAGGTTCTTCGAGGAGGAACTGCGGATGTACCCGCGTGAGGACGAGCGGGTTCCCGGCTGGCTGCGCGAAGGCGCGGAACCCCGGCGCTAGGGGTTCCGCGCGGTTCCCGCCTCAGTTCGGGATGACCGGGAACCGCAGTTCGAAGATCGCGCCGCCCTCGTCGGCGTTGTACACCGCGAGCGTGCCGCCGTGTGCCTGCGCGACCCACCGCACGATGGACAGCCCGAGCCCGGAAGACCCGCCGGTGCTGGAGAACCGGTCGAAGGCGTCGCCCGCCATCGTGGTGTCGATCCCCGGGCCGTGGTCCGCGACGGTCACGGTGCCGCCGGCGACGGTCAGGTGCACGAACGCCTTCGCGCCGGGTTGGCGGCCGTAGCGCACGGCGTTGTCGAGGAGGTTGCCGATCGCCCGTTGCAGCAGCGCGGGATCGGCGTTGATCTTCGTGGGCGCGGCGGTGACGGTGACTTCGGCGCTCTCGGTCGCGGTGTCCTCGACCACGCCGACCACCAGCTGGTCGAGCCAGATCGGCTGGATGCTCAGCTGTTCCACGCCCGCGGCGAGCCGGGCCCGGACGAGCAGGTCGTCGATGATCCCGCCCATTCTCGCCGCGAGGCGGACGGTGCGCGGCAGGAGTTCCGCGGACTGGGCGGGGTTGGCCATCGCGGTTTCGGCGAGCGCGCGCAGTGCCGCGACCGGGGTGCGGAGGTCGTGCGCGGTTTCGGCGAGCAGGACTTCCTGTTGCTGCAAGGCGGCGGCCGCGGGCCGGATCGAACGGCCGGACAGCAGATGGCCCGCGAAGCCCAGTACCGCGATCAACAGGACGGTGCCGCCGATCACCAGCAGCGTGAATTGGGTGTGCGCGTCGTCTTCGACCGCGGTGGGCTGCACCGCGACGACGGCCGCGAACGTTTTGCCGTCGGTGTCGCGCAACGGTTCGGCGCGGACCTTGACCACGTCGCCGTTGGTCGCCTTCTGGTGGCCTTGCACCAGCTTGCCGGTCCGCACCGCTTCCGTGGCGAGGCCGTTCAACAACTGCGCGCTCATCGGGACGCAACTCGCCCGCGAAAGGTGTGCCTGGAACGCGGGCGCCCCGCCGGGCAGGATCGCGAACTGCGGGCAGCGGTCGTTCAGCACATCGGTGTTGACCAGGCCGAAGTCGACGGTGCCGTCGAAGGCGACCAGCCTGCTGACCGACGACGTGACCTGGAGCAGCGACGCGTCGATCCGCTGCTCGCCCTGCTCGCCGTCTTCGCTGATGAGCAGCCAGGCGAAGAGGACCAGCCCGAGCGTGTTCATCACCGTGAACAACGCGGTCAGCAGCCAGCGCAGCCTGCGCAGCCGGTCGGCCGAAGAATGGGTGTTCACCGGGTGCCCAGCCGGTAGCCGAGGCCGCGGACGGCGTGGATCAGTTCGGGTTCCTTCAGCTTGCGGCGCAGCCGCTTCACCACCACGTCGACCACATTGGACATCGGATCGGCCTGCTCGTCCCAGCAGTGCTCGATCAGATCCGCCCGCTTGACCGGCAGTCCCGCCCTGGTCAGCAGGTATTCGAGCACGGCGTACTCCTTGTTGGTCAAGGTGAGCAGCACGCCCGCGCGGCGCACCTCACGCCGCGCGCAGTCCATCACCAGGTCTTCGTGGTGCAGCACCGAGGGCCGGTCGAACGCGGACCGGCGGCACAGGTTGGTCACCCGCTCGGTCAGCTCGGCCATCACGAACGGCTTCACGAGGTAGTCGTCGCCGCCGTGCTCGAATCCGGCCACCCGGTCGGCGAGCGCGTCGCGGGCGGTGAGGAACAGCACCGGCGCCCGCCAGCCCAGCTGCCGTCGCATGTGGACGTACTCGATGGCGTCGCCGTCCGGCAGCATCCGGTCCAGCACCACGCAGTCGTGGTGCGTTCCGCGCAGCAGCCGGTCCGCCGTCGCGATGTCGCCGGCGTCGTCGACGACGAAGCCGGCCGCGCGCAGCTGCGTGACCAGCGCGAGCCGCAGATTCCCGTCGTCTTCGACGACCATCACCCGTGTCATCAAAACCTCATGTTCGGACAGCGAAAGTAGACGCATGCAGTCACCCCGGCCCGCCGCGCAGGCCGTGCCGCCCCTGAACGCTAACGCGTCGGGCGGCACGGACGGCCCGGACGGCGGGAACTGGCATGAACAGGACGTCGTCGGCGGCACCGCGCCGGGGAAGAGGGAGGTACCTGCGATGACCGTGCAGACCGGACAGCTCAGCCTGGTCGTGGGAGCGGCCCCGGCCCGCGACCGGACGGGGCTCGGCGAACTGCTCGCGGAGGCGACCGGCGAAGTGCTCGTCATGAGCACGGGGACGGACTCCGCGTTCCAGCGGATCGCGCTCGCGAACGTGCGCCCCGGCGTCCGCCACAAGGTGCTCTCCCCGGATTCCGCGCGGATGTCCGGCGCGCTCAACCGGCTTTCGCGGGCCGGGGCCGAGGTGCGGACCGACGCCGAGGTCCCGATGGACGCACTGGTGATCGACCGGACCTCGGTGATCCTGCCCGCGGACGGCAGGCAGGCCGGTACCGCTATCTTCCGGCTGCCGGGGGTGGTCACCGCGACGGTCGGCCTGTTCGAGCGCATCTGGCAGGCCGCCGCCCCGCTCGTCCCGCTGGACCTCGCGGAGCCCGAGGACGCGTCGATGCTGACTGGCCGCGAGCAGGAGTTGCTGACGCTGCTCTTCTCCGGCACGACCGACGAATCCGCCGCCGCACGGCTCGGTGTCTCGGTGCGCACGGTGCGCCGGATGGTCGCCGACATCATGAACCGGCTCGGCGCGCGCAGCAGGTTCCAGGCGGGCGCCAAGGCCGTCGACCGCGGCTGGCTGATGGCCAAGGCGGGCTGATGACCCTCTCGACTCCTGGCCGGGTCCTGCTGGTGGCGCGACGGCCCGGCGCGTATCCGACCATCGGCGACGCCCTGGCGGAAGCGTCCGACGGCGCCGTCATCACCATCGCGGGCGGCGAATACGCGGAGACCGTCGAACTCACCCGCCTGCGGGTGACCCTCGCCGCGGTGGAGGGCGCCACCGTCGTCGTCGACGCCCGCGGCGCCGACCGGCCCGCCTTCCGCACCACCGGCGGAGCACTTGTCCTGAAAGGGATCGAACTCCTGGCGGGCGGCGCGTCCGCCATCCAGGCCGATGACACGGAACTGACCGTCGAGCGCTGCACCGTCTCCGGCGGGCGCGGGCCGGCGATCGCGATCCGCGGCACCACGGCGTTCACGCTGACCGGCTGCGTGATTTCGGCGGCGGAGCAGGGGATCCTCGTCGACGGCGCGCCCGGCAGGATCGCGGACACCACCATCGAAGACGTGACGGGGGACGGGATCACCCTCGGGCAGGGCGCCGATCCGGTGGTGACCGGCTGCACGGTGACCGGCTGCGGGCTGCGGGGTATCTACGTCTACCAGTACGCCCGGCCGGTCATCGAAGGCTGCGTGATCTCGCACACCGGTTACGAGGGGATCGCCGTGGCGCATCACGGCGCGCCGGTGCTCAGGCGGTGCTCGATCACCGACACGCGCAGCTCGGGGATCGCGTTCGCGTCCGGCTGCGGTGGCGAGATCTCCGCATGCCAGGTCGGAAACACGGCGGAACCGGGGATTTCGATCGCCGAGGGGGCGACGCCGGTCCTCAGCGAGACCGCGGATCCCGGCGGAGCCGGGGACGACGCCCTGGACGAGATGCTCGCCGAACTCGACGCGATGATCGGTCTTCCCGGGGTGAAGGAAGAGGTCCGCGCGCTGGTCGACGAGTTGCAGGTCAACGAATGGCGCCGCCGGGCCGGGCTGCCGATCGGCGCCGCCGGCCACCACCTGATCTTCGCGGGCGCGCCCGGTACCGGGAAGACGACGGTCGCGCGGATCTACGGCAAACTGCTGAAGGCGCTGGGAGTCCTGCCGATCGGCCAGTTCCGTGAGGTCTCCCGGCGGGATCTCGTCGGGCAGTACATCGGGCACACCGCGGAGAAGACCGCGACCGTGTTCGAGGAGGCCAAGGGCGGCGTCCTGTTCATCGACGAGGCGTACACGCTTTCGCGGCTCGCCGGGTCGGGCGGCGACTTCGGCCAGGAGGCGATCGACACCCTGGTCCCGTTGATGGAGGAGCATCGCGACGAGGTGGCGGTGATCGTGGCCGGGTACACCGGCGAGATGGTCGACTTCCTCGCCGCCAACCCCGGTCTCGCGTCCCGCTTCGGCAAGACGATCGAGTTCGAGAACTACAGTCCCGGCGAACTGCTCGCCATCTTCGGGCGGATGGCGTTGGCGGGGGACTACGAACTCGATCCCGAAGCCGCCCCGGTGCTGACGGAGCACTTCCGGCTCGTTTCCGGCGACGTCAACTTCGGCAACGCCCGGGACGCGCGCCGGTTGTTCGAGAAGGTGCGCAAGGCGCAGTCGCAACGCTTGCGGCTGCTGGGCCGGATGCCCGCCGTCGAGGAACTGCGCGGGTTGCACGTGGCCGACGTGGAGGCCGCCATCTCGCGATAACGTGCAGGTGTGCGGGTGCTGGTGACCGAGGACGACGAAAACTTGCGGGTGGCGCTGGAATTCGCCCTGCGCGGAGACGGGTTCGCGGTGGACACCGCCGCCGACCTGCCCGGCGCCGACGAGGCGCTGACGGTGAACGCCTACGACTGCGCGGTGTTCGACCGGATGCTCCCTTCCGGTGACGCCCTGCTGTACGTGCGCAACCGGCGCAGCGCCGGATGGCCGTTGCCGGTGCTGTTCCTGACCGCGCGCGACAGCGTCGCCGACCGGATCGACGGGCTGCGTGTCGGCGGCGGCGACTACCTGGTCAAGCCGTTCGCGATGCCGGAACTGATCGCCCGTGTGCGCAGCCTGTGCCGACGCGACATGGCCGGGCAGGCGGTGATCCTGCGCTGCGCCGACGTCGAACTCGACACCGGCAGGCACCAGCTGTCGCGGGCGGGTGTGCTGCTCACCGTGACCCGCAAGGAGTATCTCGTCATGGAACGGCTGATGGCCGCGTCCGGGCGGCCGGTCTCCCGGCGGGAGCTGATCCGGTACGCGTGGGACGAGATGGCGGATCCGGCGTCGAACGTGCTGGACGTGGTGATCGCGCGGCTGAGGCGGAAGCTGAAGGGGCCGCCGCTGATCCACACCGTGCGGGGCTCGGGTTACCGGATGTCGCCGAGCTGAAGGGCGCTTTCCCCGCATGTCATGCGGGGAAAGCGCCCTTCGCCTCGTGAGACGCGGGGAAAGTCCCCTTCAGCCCCCGCCCGCGGGCTGTACCCGGCCCGGATGTGCCATGCTCGACAGCGCACGAGGCGGCGAAACCGAGAGGTGACGAGGGTGTCCATCTGGGCAGGCGTGATCAATTTCGTCCGGGCGCGATACGAAGTGCTCGAAGAACGGGGCGACTGGCTCCGGTTCCGGGTCGACACCGAAGACGGCCGTGGCCAGCAGGTCACCCTGCACCATCTGCCGGACCACGACGGGCTGGAATGGGTCGAGCTCTCGTCCCCGGTCGGCTGGGCGGACAAGATCGACCTGCGGCGCCTGCTCGAACTGGCGGGCGGCGACTCGGTCGGCGGCGCGGCGATCGTGGACGGCGTCGCCCTGCTCAAGCACACGGTCCCGCTGGCCGACCTGAACCTGCAGAACGAGTTCGGGCATCCGCTGACGTCCCTTGTCGCCCGCGCGGACGCCTTCGAGCACGAGCTCACCCGGGCCGACGAGTTCTGATAGGACGGTAGAACGTGAAGGGCCCCCTGCTCACAGCATGAGCAGGGGGCCCTTCACGTATTCCGAGAGGGCTCAGAGGCGCTCCTGCAGCGCGTCCGCGGCGGCGAGCAGATCCGCGGCCCACCGGGCCCCCGGCTTACGCCCTATGCGTTCGATGGGCCCGGAAACCGACACCGCGGCGACGACGGTGCCCGTCGAATCCCGCACCGGCGCCGAGACACTCGCCACACCCGGTTCCCGCTCCGCCACGCTCTGGGCCCAGCCGCGACGGCGGACTTCGAGCAGTGTGCGCTCCCCGTACACCGCTTCGGAAAGGATCGTCCGCTGCGTGTGCGGATCCGACCAGGCGGCGAGCACCTTTGCGCCGGAACCCGCCGTCATCGGCAGCCGTGAACCGATCGGCACGGTGTCACGGAGCCCGCTGGGCGGCTCCGCGGTCGAAACGCAGACGCGCTGGACGCCGTCGCGACGGTAGAGCTGAACGCTTTCCCCGGTGATGTCGCGCAATTTCGGCAGCACCGAACTCGCCGCGTCGAGCAACGGGTCGGTCGAACCGCCCGCCAGTTCCGCGAGCGCGGTCCCCGGCCGCCAGCGCCCGTCGGGGCCCCGGCGCAACAGGCGATGCACCTCGAGACCGACCGCGAGCCGGTGCGCCGTCGCGCGCGGCAGTCCCGTCCGCGTGCACAGTTCCGCCAGGCCACAAGGATCTTCGGCCACGGCCTGAAGCACGGCCACGGCCTTGTCGAGTACTCCGATACCGCTATGCTGTCCCACAAGCCGATACTATCTTCCCGAAGTTTGAGATGTCCAGATGGTGGGAAGTACCTATTTCACCGCATGTGAGGAGCCGGAAATGCCCCGGACACTGGCCGAGAAAGTGTGGGAGTCGCACCTGGTGCGGCGCGGCGAGGGGGCCGAGCCCGACCTGCTCTACATCGATCTGCACCTGCTGCACGAGGTCACCAGCCCGCAGGCCTTCGACGGACTCCGGCTGGCCGGCCGGAAACTGCGCCGCCCCGACCTCACCATCGCGACCGAGGACCACAACGTCCCGACGATCGACATCGAGCTGCCGATCGCGGATCCCGTGTCCCGGACGCAGGTCGACACCCTTCGCAACAACTGCAAGGAGTTCGGCGTCCGGCTGCATCCGATGGGCGACGCCGAACAGGGCATCGTGCACGTCATCGGCCCGCAGCTGGGCCTGACCCAGCCCGGGATGACCGTGGTGTGCGGCGACAGTCACACCTCGACGCACGGTGCCTTCGGCGCGATGGCCTTCGGGATCGGCACCTCCGAGGTCGAACACGTGATGGCGACCCAGACCCTGCCGCTCCGTCCATTCAAGACGATGGCGATCACCGTCGACGGCACCCTGCGCCCCGGCGTCACGGCGAAGGACGTCATCCTCGCGGTGATCGCGAAGATCGGCACCGGCGGCGGACAGGGCTACGTCCTCGAGTACCGCGGAGAAGCCATCGCGAACCTGTCGATGGAAGCCCGGATGACGGTGTGCAACATGTCCATCGAAGCCGGCGCGCGCGCCGGGCTCATCGCGCCGGACGAGACGACGTTCACGTATCTGAAGGGCCGTCCGCACGCGCCGCAGGGCGCCGACTGGGACGCCGCCGTCGAAAACTGGCGCGAACTCCGCACGGACGACGACGCCGTCTTCGACGCCGAGGTTCGCCTGAACGCCGACGAGCTCACGCCTTTCGTGACCTGGGGCACGAACCCGGGCCAGGGTCTCCCGCTGGGCGCCGAGGTGCCCGATCCCGAGCGGATCGGCGACGAGAACGAGCGCATCGCCGCTGAAAAGGCCCTGTCCTATATGGACCTGAAGCCCGGCACGCCGCTGCGCGAGATCTCGGTGGACACCGTCTTCCTCGGCTCGTGCACGAATGGCCGTATCGAGGACCTGAGGGCCGCCGCGGACGTCCTGCGCGGGCACCGGGTCGCCGAATCCGTCCGGATGCTCGTCGTCCCCGGCTCGATGCGTGTCCGCCAGGCGGCGGAAGCCGAAGGGCTGGACCGGGTCTTCACCGAAGCGGGCGCGGAATGGCGTCAGGCGGGCTGTTCGATGTGCCTCGGCATGAACCCGGACCAGCTCAAGCCGGGCGAGCGCAGCGCGTCGACCTCGAACCGCAACTTCGAAGGCAGGCAGGGCAAGGGCGGCCGGACGCACCTGGTCTCGCCCCTCGTCGCGGCCGCGACGGCCGTGCGGGGAACCCTGTCCAGCCCCGAAGACCTGCAGCCCGCCACCGCCCGCTGACATCGCTGACATCCGCGAAGGAGTTCCCAACCATGGATGCGTTCACCCACCACACCGGCGTCGGGGTCCCGCTGCGCAGGTCCAACGTGGACACTGACCAGATCATCCCGGCGGTCTACCTCAAGCGCGTGAGCCGCACCGGCTTCGAGGACGGTCTCTTCGCCGCCTGGCGCTCCGACGAGTCGTTCATCCTCAACCAAGAGCCCTTCACGAGCGGGTCGGTCCTGGTCGCGGGCCCGGACTTCGGCACCGGTTCCTCCCGCGAGCACGCGGTCTGGGCCCTGATGGACTACGGCTTCCGCGCCGTGATCTCGTCCCGGTTCGCGGACATCTTCCGCGGCAACTCGGGCAAGCAGGGCCTCGTCGCCGCTCAGGTCGAGCAGGCCGACGTCGAACTGCTGTGGAAGCTGCTCGAAAACGAGCCTGGGACGGAGGTCACGGTGGACCTCGAGTCGAAGACGGTACGAGCCAAGGACTTCACCGCGCCCTTCCAGATCGACGACTACACCCGCTGGCGGCTCCTCGAAGGGCTCGACGACATCGCCCTGACACTCCGCCACGCGGAGGAGATCGACACTTTCGAGATCCAGCGCCCCTCCTGGAAGCCGGTGACCCTCCCGGCGGCCACCTCCTAGGCCCGGTCGAAGGGGGCGGATTCCCTTGCTGAGCAGGGAATCCGCACCCCGGCCGAGGGTCCTTCGCAGAGCCCCGAAACCACACCGAACGGCACCTCTAGAGGCCCCGGAGGGGTCCCTCGAGAGGCGGAACAGCCCCCGAGGCAAGGGAAATTTCCGCGCGTCGTTTGGAATTTGTGCTGCATTGGTAATACCGTGTGCGCTAAGTCGGCCGACGGGGCCGTGTACAACAAGTTCTTCTTGGAGGACTGGAATGGCCAACAAGGCCCAGCTGATCGAGGCGCTGTCGGAGCGCCTGGGCGACAAGAAGGTCGCGTCGGAGGCCGTCGATGGCCTTGTCGACATCATCATCCGGACGGTCAACAAGGGCGAGAAGGTGAACATCACCGGCTTCGGTGTGTTCGAGAAGCGCGCCCGCGCCGCCCGCACCGCGCGGAACCCGCGCACCGGTGAGACCGTCCGCGTCAAGAAGACCAACGTGCCCGCTTTCCGCGCCGGCACGACCTTCAAGGACGTCATCAGCGGTTCGAAGAAGCTGCCGAAGGCCACCGCTGTGAAGCGCGCGACCGCCGGCACCACCACTCGGGCCGCCGCCACCCGCGCGACGACGACCCGGACGGCCGCCAGCCGCCCGGCCGCGACGCGTACCACCACCACGCGGACCCGCGCCGCCGCCGCGACGACGCGCACCGCCGCGAAGCCGGCCGCCAAGGCGACCGCGACCAAGGCCGCCGCCAAGCCGGCAGCGGCCAAGGCGGCGCCGAAGACCGCGGCCAAGGCCACGACTCGCGCCACCACGGCCAAGAAGGCGACCGCCACCAAGGCCGCCGCGAAGCCGGCCGCCAAGGCGACTGCCGCCAAGGCTCCCGCCAAGAAGGCTCCGGCCAAGCGGACTTCGGCGGCCGCGAAGAAGAAGTAAGCTCTCTCTTCCAGAGTGAGCCAACGGCAGGGCCCCGCGCACGGCGCGGGGCCCTGCCGCATTTTCCGGGTACGAAGCCCTCAGAACCCGCTGACGTGGACGGATCTCCGCGAAGCACCCCGATGCGGCCGCCTGATTTCCCCTGACACGCTCGCATCCGGGTTCCGGGGGAAAGGGGGCCCCGCACCCGATCGGCGGCGGTCTGTGGCCGAATGCGCCGTGCCTGTAGCGATTGTCCGGCCCGAGCGAACCACGTCGCCGAATTGGTCCATCCGCTTGCCCGGGAATCGTCGGGGAAAAGGGGCTCGCGCGGTTTCCCGGGTCACCCTGATGGACGCATAGTCCGGTGGCACTCCAAAGTGGAACTTCCGGTGACGTCACCCACGTGGGGGAGTCGCTGACAAAATGCGGTTTCGCGGCTCCGTAATCGCGTGAAGGCCCCCTTCTCTCTGCTGAGCCGAGAGAAGGGGGCCTTCACGCGCAAGAAAGCGTCAGGGATGCGCCGGAGCAGGAGTGGGCAAAGGCGACGCGAAGTAGTCCGCGGCCACCAGTACCGGCCCGTCCTCCTCGGTCGGCGCCCGGAAAGACAGAACCCAGAACGAGCCCTTCTTCGACGGCACCACACCGCCGCGCGCGGCGGGCAGGTCGACGCCGTCGCGGTCCGCCAGCGCGCTGACGACGTCCGGGATCACGCCGCCCTGACTGGAGATCACCGGCGTCCCGCCGTCGCCGGCGATGGCCAGCAACCGTGCGACACCGAGCACGGGATCCGGCCAGTAGCCCTCTTCCGACAGCAGCGGCTCGTGCCGGATCTCGGTTTCGAGATCCTCGGCGAGCCCGTTCACCGTCTGGACGCACCGGAGCCGCGGCGCCGAGAGGACCCTGCCGGGCGCGTAGTGCTTCAACAGCGAACGCAGTGCTTCCGCCTGACGCTGACCCGCTTCCGACAGCGGGCGCAGGTCGTCGTCACCGTTCCACTCGTCCCGCTTACCCGCCTTGGCGTGCCGCACCAGGATCACCGTGGCGAGTTCCGGCGGCAGCGCGGAGAACTCGCGCAGCACCCGGACGTCCCCCGGCCGCGTCAGCAGTTTCTCCGCGGTCTCCGCGTCGAGCCAGCGCAGTTCGTCGACCTCGTCGTTCGGAGCGAACGAGCCGGAAGCGGCGTGAGCGGCGAAGTAGTCGACGGTCTTGGGCAAGCCCGACACGGTGTACTCGGTCCGGAACAGATAGCGGCCGAGCACCGCCTCGAATCCGGTCTCCTCCTGGATCTCCCGGACCGCCGCTTCCGCGATGGTCTCGCCCGGGTCCAGCTTTCCCTTCGGCAGCGACCAATCGTCGTAACGGGGCCGATGCACCAGCGCGACCTCGGTCCGGTCCCCGTCGCGACGCCAGAGGACGGCCCCCGCCGCCCGCACGACCCCGCTCATCCGGCGGCTCCGTGCCGCTTCGCCAGTTCGACCTGATGATCGCGGACGTCGTCACCCGAGGCGGGGAACGGGGTCCACTCGCCGGTGGCGGTCAGCACCCAGCATCGCGTCGCCGGATGCAGCGCGGACTCGAAGATGTAGTCCAGTTGCGCCGTCAGCTTCGGATCCTTGACCCGCACCAGAGCCTCGATGCGACGGTCCAGGTTGCGGTGCATCATGTCCGCGCTGCCGATCCAGTGCGTGCCGCCCGCGCGGAAGTTGAAGATCCGCGAGTGCTCCAGGAAACGGCCGAGGATCGACCGGACGTGGATGTTCTCGCTCAGCCCCTCCACACCCGGCTTCAGCGCGCAGATGCCGCGCACGACGATGTCGACCGGCACTCCGGCCTGCGAAGCGTGGTACAGCGCGTCGATGATCTGTTCGTCGACGAGCGAGTTGCACTTGAGCCGGATCCCGGCGGTCTGCCCGGCGCGCGCGAGTTCGATCTCCTCGCCGATCGCGCGCACGATGCCGCGGCGGATCCCGTGCGGCGACGTGAGGATGTTGCGGTAGGTGTCCTGGCGGGAGTACCCGGTGAGCACGTTGAACAGATCCGTCAGATCCGCGCCGATCGTCGGGTCGGCGGTCAGGATGCCGAGGTCTTCGTAGAGGCGCGCGGTCTTCGGGTTGTAGTTGCCGGTGCCGATGTGGCAGTAGCGGCGGATGGTCGAACCCTCCTGGCGCACCACCATCGACACCTTGCAGTGCGTCTTCAGCCCGACGAGGCCGTAGACCACGTGGACGCCCGCGCGTTCCAGGGTGCGGGCCCAGGTGATGTTGGCCTGCTCGTCGAACCGCGCCTTGATCTCGACCAGCGCGACGACCTGCTTGCCGGCCTCGGCGGCGTCGATCAGCGCGTCGACGATCGGGGAGTCGCCGGAGGTGCGGTACAGCGTCTGCTTGATCGCCAGCACCTTCGAGTCCGCGGCGGCCTGTTCGATGAACCGCTGGACGCTGGTGGAGAACGAGTCGTACGGGTGGTGCACGAGGACGTCGCCCTCGCGCAGCGTCGCGAACACCGACTTCGGCGTCTCGCGCTCACCGAACGCCGGATGCGTCGCGGGAACGAAAGGCCGGTCCTTGAGTTCCTTCCGGTCGACGCCGGAAAGCTGGTGCAGGCAGGTCAGGTCCAGCAGACCGGGCACCTCGACGACGTCGCGCGGGTCGACCTCCAGTTCGCGCAGCAGCAGTTCGAGCATGTGCTCGCTCATGTCCTGCGCCACTTCGAGCCGCACCGGCGGGCCGAACCGGCGCTGGGCCAGTTCGCGTTCCAGCGCCTGGAGCAGATCCTCGTCCCGGTCCTCTTCGACCTCGAAGTCCGCGTTGCGGGTGACCCGGAACGCGTGGTGCTCGGTGACCTCCATCCCGGTGAACAGCTCGCCGAGATGGGCGGCGATCAGTTCCTCCAGGGGAAGGAAGGTCGCGGTGCGGCTTTCCCTCGGCTGCTGCTCGATCCGCATCAGGCGCGGCACGTTGCTCGGCACCTTGACGCGCGCGAACCGTTCGGTGCCGCCCTCCGGGTCGCGGACGGTCACCGCGAGGTTGAGCGAGAGGCCGGAGATGTAGGGGAACGGGTGCGCGGGATCCACGGCCAGCGGTGTGAGCACCGGGAAGATCTGCTCGCTGAAGTAGTTGGACAAACGGAGCTGGTCGGCGCCGGTCAGGTCGTTCCAGCCGACGATGTGGATGTCTTCGTCGGCCAGCTGCGGCCGCAGGTGCAGTTCGAAGGCGTTCGTGTGCCGCTCGACGAGATCCTGGTTCCGCTTGGCGATGTAGGCCAGTTGCTCGCGCGGGGTGAGCCCGTCCGCGCTGCGGACCGGGAGCCCCGTCTCGTCACGGCGCTTCAGCCCGGCGACCCGCACCATGTAGAACTCGTCCAAATTGGACGCGAAGATCGCCAGGAACTTGCCGCGTTCGATGAGCGGCTGCGATTCGTCCTCAGCCAGCGCGAGCACGCGCGCGTTGAAGTCCTGCCACGAGAGCTCACGGTTGAAGTACCGGTCATCGGGCAGCGTCTCGACGGCGGTGGGCGCCGACGTCACCGCGGGAGGCGCGGCGGGCAGCGCGCGGAACTCCTGTGCGGGACGGCTCGCCGCCCCGCCGCGGGTCGCGCGGGGAGTGCGGTGATTGCCGGTGCTCTTCACCACGGGACCGGTCTTCCGCGCCCTGGCGGGTTTGGCCGCCGCGCTGGTGTCCGGTTCCGGTTTCGCGGCGGAGGTCTTCCGCTTCCTTGCCGAGTTCGGGGTGCCGCCGTCGTTTGTGCTCACGGGCTTCATTGTTCACCACTCGGCGCGATTATGTGCGCCGCGCGCGGGTCGTCGGGGTGAACTCTCGTCACATCACCACGCAGGGTGTTCCCAACAGTGTTGAAGTGCGCTTTCCGGCACCGAGGGTGCGGACGTGAGCGAGATCATCCGCGGTGTCCACGTCCGCGCGGAGTGAGTCCGCGGGAAGGGTGAGCGGGGTCGCACCGGAGGCGGTGTGCGCCCGTGCGGATCCCTCGCCGAACCGGGGTGCCAGCGCGCGGCCCGCCCCCGCGAGCAACAGCGTCGTGCCCGTTCCCTGCCGGTCCGCGACGAATGCCCGATGCCCGGCGGCTTCGGCGAGCGCGGCGGTGAGGTCCTCGGTCCGCAGCGCGGGCAGGTCGGCCTGCAGGGCACCGACGAGACCGGACGGTGTGTCCCGGCGCAGCAGCTCTTCGCCGTACCGCAGTGCCGCGTTCAACCCGCCCCGCGACGGCTCGGTGACGATCTCGACGCCCAGCTCGGTGAGATCCGCCACGGACGCCGGGTCGGCCGCGATCACCAGCACCCGGCGGACCCCGTCCGCCGAGGTCGCCGCGGACAGGGTGTCGTAGGCCAGCGCCAGCACCAGTTCGGGGTGCCGCTCGGGAACGACCGCGCCGCGAAGCCGTGACTTGCCCTCCGCCGGTCGTTTCATCGGCACGATCAGGTCGATGCCCATACTGTCCACATCTCTCTTCTTACCCGACCCTCCCTGGACCCCGCTCGCGTGCGCGCGGCAGGATCAGTGCTCTGGGACGGCACGCGCGACTTGGAGGAGGACGAATTGGCCCGGCGTGAGAAGGGCGGCATCTGGGTTGGCATCGCCGCCGCACTGTTCTACCCGGCGACGGCCATCGGCAAGCGGGTCTACCGCAACGCCGAGCGGATCCCCCGCGAAGGCGGCGCGCTGCTGCTGCTCAACCACGTGTCCCACATGGACCCGGCGGTGGACGCGGTGTTCGTGCACCGGCAGAAGCGGGTGCCGCGGTTCCTCGGCAAGGAGAGCCTGACCAGGACGCCGGTCTTCGGCAAGATCTTCGTCGGCGCGGGCCAGATCCCGGTCTCGCGCGGTTCGGCCGCCGCCGGCGACAGTCTCAAGGCCGCCCACCAGGCGTTGCGTGACGGCAAGGTCGTGGTGATCTATCCCGAGGGGACGATCAGCAAGGACCCGGACGGCTGGCCCAAGAAGCCGTTCACCGGTGCCGCGCGCCTCGCGCTGGAGACCGACGTGCCGGTGATCCCGATCGCCCGCTGGGGCACGAACCACATCTTCAACGGCTACACGAAGAAGTTCACGCCGTTCCCGCGCAAGAAGATCACGCACCTGGTCGGCGAGCCGATGGACCTGTCCGCCTACCGGAACGGTTCCACGCGCAGCGCGTCCAAGCTGCGCGAGGTCACCGAGCTGATGATGACCGAGATCACCGCGCTCCTGGCGGAAATCCGCCAGGAGGAACCGCCCGCGAAGAAGCCGGGGGACGACGCCTGATGGCCGGAACCGCCACCGAGGTCCAGCGCCTGACCGTGCTCGGCGCGGGATCGTGGGGGACGGCGTTCGCCAAGGTGCTCGGCGACGCCGGCCGGGACGTGACCATCTGGGCCCGGCGGCCCGAGGTCGCGGCCGAAATCCGGGACCGGCATCGCAATTCATCCTATTTGCCGGATATCGACCTGCCCGCGCGGATCACCGCGACGGCGGATCCGGCCGAGGCGCTCGACGGCGCGCAGGCCGTGGTCCTCGCGGTGCCGAGCCAGACGTTGCGGACCAACCTGTCGGAGTGGTCCGGTCTACTGCCCTCCGGCGCGATCCTGGTGAGCCTCGCGAAGGGCGTCGAACTGGGCACGCTCAAGCGGATGAGCGAGGTCATCGCCGAGATCGCCCGCGTCGGCGACGGGCAGATCGTGGTCGTGTCCGGGCCGAACCTGGCGAAGGAGATCGCGCTCGGGCAGCCGGCGGCGGCGGTGCTCGCGTGCACCGACCACGACAACGCCAAGGCGATCCAGCAGGCGAGCTTCAACCAGTACTTCCGGCCGTACACCAACACCGACGTCGTCGGCTGCGAGCTGGGCGGGGCGTGCAAGAACGTCATCGCGCTCAGCTGCGGGATGGCGGCGGGGCTGGGGCTGGGCGCGAACACCGTGGCCACGCTCATCACCCGGGGGCTCGCCGAGATGGCGCGGCTCGGCGCGAAACTCGGCGCCGACCCGCTGACCTTCGCCGGGCTCGCGGGCGTCGGGGACCTGGTGGCGACGTGCTCGTCGCCGCTGTCCCGCAACCGGACCTTCGGCGAGCGGCTCGGCCAGGGCGAGACGCTGGAACAGGCGCTCGCGGCCACCGGCGGCCAGGTCGCCGAGGGTGTCAAGTCGTGCACGTCGATCCGGGAGCTCTCGAAGAGTCTCGGCGTCGACATGCCGATCACCGACGCGATGCACCGCGTCTGTCACGAAGGTGTCGACCCCCGGCGGGCGGGCGCGGAGCTGCTCGGGCGGTCGCAGAAGCACGAGTGGTCCTGAGCAAGACCGCAGGATCGCGACAGACCGGGTCCGATTCGTGCTGCGAGCATGGTCGGCAGGTGCAGAACTCACGGTCCACGGTGTGAGATCGGTTGACCGCCGGGATCCGCACTGGTTCGCTGAGGGCATGTTCGCACGTGGGATGACTGTGTCGCGGGGCCTCTCGGGTCTTGGTGCGGTCGCGTGCGCGTGTCTCTGTTGTCGGTGAACCCCGCCCCGGCCCAGTTCGACACCTTCTTTCCTTTGCGAGGACTCCTTCATGTTCGCCGTCCCGGACAACACGCTCGTCATTCCCGAAAACCCCGCCCTGCGTCACCCGGTGCGGGTCGCGATCGAGTACGCCGCGGACCGTGACCGCTGGCGGCATCTCCTGCGCTACGACCCCGAGGCACGGTTTTCCGCCCTCGTCGACGCCGACGAACTGCAGGAGATCTGGTTGATGAGCTGGCTGCCCGGCCAGCACACCGACCTGCACGACCACGAATTCGCCGCGGGCGCGTTCACCGTGGTCAGCGGGCAGCTGAGCGAGACCGTCGCCCGGCACGCGTCCGACGGGCGGGCGGTGACGGAGCTGCATTCGCTGGCGGAAGGCCAGTCGCGTGTCTTCGGTCCCGGCTACATCCACGAAGTGCGCAACGACGGCCCGGATCCCGCCGTCAGCGTGCACGTCTACCGGCACCAGACCCGCACCATGCGCCCGTACCACCTGGACCCCATCTCGGGCCCGATCCGGGACTAGCCCTGGGTCAGGTCGCCGCGCAGCCGGAATTCGGCCTCGACGCGCTCCCGGGAGGCACCGGTGGCGAGCAGGGTGTGCAGCAAAAGCCGGGATTTGCGCGGGTCGAGCCAGCCCGCCATGGTCGCGCCCATCGCGATCAGGTCGGACTCCGAACCGCGGAAGCCGTAGGTACCGCGGAACGTCGGCCCGGCGCCGGTGCGGCCGGCGATCACGATCGGCAGATCGGGGAGCGCGCGCTCGATCACGTCGGCCGTCCCGGCCGAGACGTGACCGGCGCCGTTCGCGGCGAGCACCACTCCCTTGAGCCCGGCCTTGACCAGCGTCTCCAGGAGTTCGCCGGTGTCCTCGACGCCGCTCTCGAGGATCGGCACCAGCCCGGCGAAGTCCGCGTTCTCCAGGGACAACGGCGTCGGCCGGGCGGCGACCGGATGGAAGTAGTGCACGGCGCCCTCCGCGAGCAGCCCGAGCGGGCCGGCGGGATTCGATGAGAAGGCCTCGACGTGGCTCGAATGCGCCTTGCGGACCCAGCGCGCGGCGTGGACGTCGTCGTTGAACGCGACCAGCGAACCGCGGCCCCGGCTGCGGGGATCGGCGGCGACGGTGAGCGCGGCGAGGAGGTTCGCCGGACCATCGGCGCTGGGCAGGCTCGGGTTGCGCATGGCGCCGGTGACGACGATCGGGGCCTCGGAAGCCCAAGTCAGCTCGAAGAAATACGCGGTCTCTTCGAGGGTGTCCGTGCCCTGGACCACGACGACGCCCTCGGCGCCGTCGGCGACGGCCCGCGCGGCCCAGTCCCGGGTCCTGACGAGGGTCGCGAAGTCCATCGAAGCGCTGGAAATCCCCGCGAGGGTCTCCGCCCGGACGTCCATCGCCAGGTTCTCGCCCAGCTCGCCGAGCAGATCCGCCGCGGTGAGCCTGGGGACCGCGTGGTCTTCACCGTCGCCGGGGACCATGGAGATGGTGCCGCCCAAGGCGGCGACGGCGACCAGAGGCCGCCTGAACTGACTCGACATGTGCCCCATTCTTCACTCAATCACCGCAATTAGTCCTCTGGTTGCGGTAGTTGGCACTCCGAACCACCGCAACCAGAGGACGAAACGCGGAGGGTTTCAGGCGCGTTTGAACGCTTCGATGGTGAAACTGGCTGCCAGCCGTTGGGGATCCTTAGCCAGCCGCCATTCCTCGGTCGCCTCGTCGAGGGTCATGAACCCGGGCAGCGCGTTCCACGGCACGCTGTCGTGCTCCACCAGCTTCGTCAGTGTCAGTCCCGCGTCGAGCAGCGAAGTGACGATCTCACCCAGCCCGTGGTTCCATTCGTGCGTCCGGTTGTGCTCGAACGACACGTCGGTGTCCACATAGGTCCCCGGTTCGTCGAACACCAGCGGTTCGGCCTGCTCGAAATACGGGTAGTGCGGGGTGATCAGCGGCTGGGTCTCGTCGAGGGTGCCCAGCATCGGATGCATGTCCCGGATGAACAGCCGTCCGCCCGGCTTCAGCAGTGAGCCGACGACCTGTCCCCAGCGGGCGATGTCGGGCAGCCAGCAGATCGCGCCGATTCCGGTGTAGACGAGGTCGAACTCCCCGGCGCCCAGCACGTCGGCGGCACTGTACACATCGGACTCGTGGTAATCGATCTCCGCGCCCGTCTCGGCCGCCAGCCGTCGCGCGATCTCCAGCGCGGGTGCGGAGAAGTCGAGCCCGGTCATCCGCGCGCCGAGGCGGGACAGGGAAAGCGTGTCGGTGCCGATGTGGCACTGCAGGTGGACGCCGCGCGCACCGGAGACGTCGCCGAGCAGCGGCCGGTCGAAGGTGACCACCCCGCTGAGATGCGCGGGGTCCTTCACGAACCGTTCGTAGCCGTAATCCGCCGACGCGGCGTGCGCCGGAGCGCGTTCGTCCCAGTTCGCGCGGTTGACGGTGACGTAGTCCGTCACGAGGTCGCGGCCTTCTCGGCGGCACTGCGCAGCACGCAGAATTCGTTGCCTTCGGGATCACCCAGTACGGCCCAGCCGGTGCCGTCCGGATTACGCCGGTCGTGCAGCAGGGTCGCGCCCAGTGCCAGCACGCGTTCCACCTCTTCGTCGCGCGGGATGTCGGGCTCCAGGCAGAGATGGATCCGGTTCTTCACCGTCTTGGGTTCGGGGACCTGCCCGAAGAACAGGGTCACGCCGTTGTCCAGCACGATGATCGCCTCGGGGTCGCCGGGCACGTCGTCCTCGGCCATCGGCTTGCCGACGACGCCACTCCAGAACCGGCCCAGTTCGTAGGCGTCGGCGCAGTCGAAGAAGAAATTCTGTACGACAGAGGTCATGGAGCCGCAGTCTGCCCGAGCCCGCGAAGCCCGGCCAACGGTTTAAGTGCAGCGGTGCAAAGGCGTCCTGCCGGGTAGTAGGTCCGTGAAGGCCTCCTTCCCTACTTTCAGGGTAGGGAAGGAGGCCTTCACGACCAGGCGAGACCATCACGTCACGACTCAAGCCAGCCGCAGCCCCGGCGACCGGTGCACCTGCCGTTCCGCGTCGATGACCAGCACCTGGCACCCCGGCTGCGAAGCGACCCAGGCGATTCCCTCTGTCCCCATCGCGAAAGCGGCCGTGGCCAGGGAATCCGCCGTGACGAGGTCGTCGGCGGCGACCGTGACGCTCAGCAGCCCGGTCGCCGGGCGCCCGGTCCGCCCGTCCAGGATGTGCGCGCCGCGCTCGTATTCCGCCGACGTCGCGACGGCACCATCGGACGACTCCACCACGGCGCAGATCGCGTTCGGCCGTTCGGGATGCCGGATGCCGACCCGCCAGGCGCGGCCGGGTTCGGGTTCGCCGGCGGTGACCACGTCCCCGCCGGCGTTGACGCAGAAGACGTCCAGGCCCTCGGCCAGCAGCAGGGACGCCGCCCGCTGCACCGCCCAGCCCTTGACCACCGCGTTCGGGTCGAGCCGCCGTCCGGGGAGCCGCGCGGTGAACGCCCCGCCGGACAGCCGTTCGTAGTGATCGCACAGCGAAAGCACCTCGAGCAGGTCGTCGCTCAGCTGGGAAGGAGCGAGCTCGCCGCGGTCGTAGCGGCAGACCTCGCTGTCGGCCCTGAACGGGCTGAACCGGGCGTCGACCTCCCGCAGCCAGCCGAAGACGCCGTCGATCGCGTGGTCGACGAGGGCACCGCCCGCCCGGACGTCGACCGAGACCGGCAGTCCCATCACCTGCTCGACGCGGTTCATCTGGCGTCCAGCGCCGCCTGCAGCGATTTGACGTACGACTCGCTCGTCGAAGTCGCCCCGGAGACGGTGTCGATGTCGGCGCTCTGCGCGGTCAGCGTTTCCTGCTGGAGCACCGGGATCGCGTCGACCCCGCGCCCGCTGGTCGGCCGCCGCAGCAGCCGGACGTCGGCGATCTTGTCTTCGGCCGAGATCACCAGCTGCACCTGGACGGTGCCGTACCGGTTGCTCTCCACCGAACCGTCGACGGTGCGTTCGGCGCCTTCGGACGCGCCACCGTCCGAAGAGGACACGGTGGACGGCGCGGGCGCCGGTGCGGCGACGGCCACGGTCTCCGAACCGAGCGGACCCGGTTCGTACAGCCAGACACCGAGGAAGCCGAAGGCCGACAGGGCGACCGTGGCGGCGACGATGGTCTTCTTCATGATCGGGGACTCCCTGACTCAGGCGGCGAGACTGAAACGTTCGGCGTGGACTTGACCGGCGGGTACCTGCAACTCCCGCAGGCTGCGCAACGTCGCCGAGGTCATCCCGGGCGGGCCGCAGACGAACACGTCCCGGTTCCGGACGTCCGGAACCATCCGCCGCAGGCTGTGCGCGCCGAGAACCGGACCGTGCGGACCGGCCAGATCGGACGGTCCACTGAGGACCCGGACGACGGCGCCGCGCGCCCGCGCCAGCCCCATCAGCTCCGGCAGCAGCACCGCGTCGTGCTGGGTGCGGACGCGGTAGAGCACCACGACGTGCCCGGAGATCTCCTCCAGCAGCGCGCGGATCGGCGTGATCCCGACACCGCCGGCGACCAGCAGCGCGTCCGGTTTCTGTTGGTGCATCGTGGTGAACGCGCCGTACGGTCCTTCGGCGAACACCCGGGTGCCGACCTTCAGCGATCGCAAGGACGCGCTGCCGTCACCGGCCGCCTTCGCGGTCAGCCGCAGGGTGCGGCCGTCCGGCGCTGCCGACAGCGAGAACGGATTGGCCTGCCACCAGCGATCCCTGGTCATGAAGCGCCACAGGAAGAACTGGCCCGCCTTCGCGGGCATCTTGTCGAGGTGCTTGCCGGTCATGTAAACGGACACGGTGTCGTGGGATTCGGGGACCACGGCGACGACCTTCAGCTGGTGACGCAGGTTCCGCGCCAGCGGCAGGATCACGCGGCCGGCGACCACGGAGCCCAGCGCGACACCCCACATCGCCCACCAATAGGCCTGCGCGCCCGGCGAGGACGCGAACGACCCGCCCAGCGCGATCTGATGGCTGAACGCCAGAACGACCGCGGCGTAGGTGTAGAGGTGGATGAAGTGCCAGGTCTCGTACGCCAGACGCCGGCGGGCGAAGCGCGCGGAAACGGCGCCGACGAGCAGGATCAGCGCGAACGCGACGACCGCGCGCAGGATCCCCTCCAGTTTGGTCACCATCGTGACGAACTCGTCCACCACGCCGTTGTCCTCGACCTGCGCGTAACCGAAGAGGATGAAGACGAAGTGCGCGAGCAGCGTCCACAGGAGGCTGAACCCGGTCCAGCGGTGCCAGACGGTGAGCCGGTCCATGCCGAGGCGGCGGTCGAGCCACGGTAGCCGGGCGACCAGCAACAGCTGGAACGCCATCGCCAGCGCCCCGTAGAGCCCGGCCAGCCTGCCGATGCTGATGAGGACGTTGTCCGACGGCCCGGCGGCGAAGAAGAGCACGGTCACGGCGGCCACGTTGGCCCCGATGAAGGTCAAGAGCCCGGCGCGTGCGGCGATCCTGGGACGGATCGCCGGGCGCGGTTTCACGGCGGTCTGCGTCATGGTTGTCACACGTGGTCCCTTCCGGTCCGGTTCAGGTTCTGAGCCTCCTGTGCCAACCTGTGACCTTTCTTGGCGGAAGCTGTCGGCTTCCTGTCGTGTGCCCTCCCGCCTCGCTCTCGCGCGCGTGTTCACGGAGGATGGGGTTCGTGAACACCGAAAACCCCGTCCGCCTGCTCGTGGTGGACGACGAGCCGCATATCGCCGACCTGGTGGCCACCGTCGCCCGGTACGAGGGCTGGCAGGCCGTCACCGCCGGATCGGGCGAGGCCGCGCTCGCCAAGGCCGCCGAATTCGTGCCCGACATCGTCGTGCTCGACCTCATGCTGCCGGGGATCGACGGGTTCACCGTGCTGGACAAGCTCCGCGAGGCCGGGACGGCGGTGCCCGTGGTCTTCCTCACCGCGAAGGACGCGACGGCCGACCGTGTCGCCGGGCTCACCCGGGGCGGCGACGACTACCTCGTCAAGCCGTTCTCCGTCGAGGAACTGATGGCTCGGCTGCGCGCGGTCCTGCGCCGCAGCACCAGCCAGTCCAGGGCGGCCGCGGTGTTGCGGGTCGGTGACCTGACCCTGAACGAGGACACCCGCGAGGTCGCCCGCGACGGGAAACCCGCGGAGCTGACGCCGACCGAATACGAACTGCTGCGTTATCTCATGCGGCGTTCGCCTTCGGTGCTGACCAAGGCGCAGATCCTCGACCACGTCTGGGAGTACGACTTCGGCGGCCGGTCCAATGTGGTCGAGCTCGTCATCTCGCATCTGCGCCGCAAACTCGACGACGGCGGCGAACCGCTGATCCACACCGTGCGCGGCGTCGGCTACGTCGTCCGGCAGGCGGCGAGATGAAAATGCTGCGCCGGTGGTACGACGCCTGGCGCCGATCGAGGCTCGGGACCCGGCTGGCACTCGGGCTCGGTGTCCTGGCGCTGATCGTGTTCGCCGTCGTCGGCACCGTGATGGTCGGCATCATGAAGGGCTACCTGAACGACCGGCTCGACGAACAGCTCGCCAAGACCCAGATCAGCCAGGTGCCCTCGTTGCGCACCACGCACGGCGGGAAACCGCAGCAGGCCTACGGCTGGTTCTCGGCGGTCTTCTCGGTGCAGAACGGCGACGCGTCACCGCAGACGGGCGGTTCTCTGCCCCCGGACACGAAAGCGCTCGAAAAGGTCGCCGAGGACGCGACGCGGACCGAGGTGTTGCGCACCGTCTACATCGAGGACAAGGGCACCTACCGCGTCCGGGCCTGCCCGATCGAGCCGAGCCGGAACATCGTGCTGGTCAGCGCCGCGCCGCAGGCGGATCTGGACCGGACGGTGAGCCAGCTGGTGATGGTCGAGGTCGTCGCGTTCCTGCTGGCGCTGGCGGTGCTGGTGATCGCGGGACGGCTGGTGCTGCGGCGCGGGCTGCGGCCGCTGAGCGACATGGCCGGGACGGCGCACGACATCGCGTCGCACGATCTGACCACGAACGCCGATCTCCCGGTGCGCGCGCGGCCGAACGGTGGCGGCGCCGAGGTCGAGGAACTGCGGACGGCGTTCAACCTGATGCTGGCGCACCTCGATTCCTCGCTGGTCGCGCGCCGGGAGGCGAACGAACGGCTGCGGCGGTTCATCGCCGACGCCTCCCACGAACTGCGCACGCCGCTGACGTCGATCCGGGGCTACGCCGAGCTTTTCCGCTACGAGGCGGCCAACGAACCCGCCGAACGCGAGGCGCATCTGTCGAAGATCCGGGAAGAGACCCAGCGGATGAGCGTGCTCGTCGACGACCTCCTGCTCCTCGCGCGCCTCGACGCGCCGGAGAGCGAAGCGCCGCTACGGCTGGTCGATGTCGACCTCGCCGAACTGCTCACCGACGCGGGCGAGGCCTTCACCGCCGGGCGCCCAGAGCATCCGCTGACCCTCGGCCCGCTTCCGGAAGGTGTTGTCCTGCAAGCGGATCCGGTCCGGCTGCGGCAGGTGCTGGACAATCTCCTCGCCAACGCGGCGGTGCACACGCCACCCGGGACGGCGGTCACGCTGTCGGGCGCCGCCTCGAGCGCGGAGGTCGTCCTGCGGGTGAGCGACGCCGGGCCGGGGATCCCGCCGGAAGCGCGGGAACGGATCTTCGACCGGTTCTTCCGGGTCGACACCGCCCGCACGCGCGGCAACGGCGGGACCGGGCTCGGGCTTTCGGTGGTGCGCTCGCTGGTTTCCGCGCACGGCGGGACGATCGAGGTCGAGAGCGTGCCGGGGGCGACGACGTTCACCGTGCGGCTGCCCAGACGGCTCTCGTAGCGCTTCGCGGAGTGCTAGGAAAGGCCCGTTACTTGCAAAATTTGCCAGTAACGGGCCTTTCCTAGCGTCGGCTACCCCCTACCCGACGCGAGTCTTCACGTGGTCCGGCACCGTCCACTCCGAAACCAGGTCGACCGACGGTTCCGGTTCCCCGAAAACGGTCCGCACCGGCAGCACCCCCGCCCACGACAGATCGGCCGAGACCTCGTCCTCGGGGTCGTCGGGCCCTTCGCCGCGCATCTTCACCGAAGCCTCGGTGAGGTCCAGCTCCAGCACCGAAACCGACGCGAACTCCTTCGCGTTGACGTCCCGCGCGTGCTCCCACGAGCCGGGCGCGAGGTGGTCGGTCAGCACCCGGAGGCCGTGCATCTTCCGTTCGGCGTCGGTGACCGCGGCCGCCTTGCCCAGGATCACCGCGCTGCGGTAGTTCATCGAGTGGTTGTTGACCGAGCGCGCGTAGACGATGCCGTCGAGCAGCGTCACCGTGACGCAGACCTCGACGCCGTCGGAGTCGCGCATACTCTTCGCCCCGGTGGATCCGTGCAGGTAGAGCGTGTTCCCGTCGCGGCCGTAGCCGGTCGGGATGACCAGCGGGGCGCCGTCGCGCACGACGCCGAGATGGCAGATCAGGGCTTCGTCGAGCACCGCGTACAGCGCCGAGCGGTCGGTGAGCGCGCGGTTCTTCTTGCGGCCGAGTGTGGTCCGGTCGGTGGGAGAGAGCGGGGTGGACATGCGAGTAGTCTCACCCACGAGAGTGGACTGTAATAATGTCCAATTCCCCTATACTTGAGAAGGCCACTTCCGGAGAGCGCGGGGTACAGCATGTCCGACACCGCCCTGCCGGTCAGCCTCGACCGCGCTTCGCTCGTCCCGCTCGCGGTCCAGCTGGCCGACGCGTTGCGCGCCGCCGCGGGCGACGGGCATCTGCGCGGCGGAGACAGGCTGCCCTCGACCAGGGCGCTCGCGCACCGGCTCGGCGTCAGCCGCACGGTGACGTCGGCGGCGTACGAGCAGCTCCACGCGGAGGGCTGGATCGCCGGTCGCCACGGCTCCGGCACCTACGTCACCACGACACCACCCGCGGACAGGCCGTCGAAAGGCCCCGCGCCGGGCGTGGCCGCCGCACCGCTCACGCTGGTCGACCTCACCCCAGGCGTGCCGTGGGCCGACGGCATCGAGAAGGCCGCCTGGCGCCGTGCCTGGCGGGCCGCCGCCGACCCGCGGCCGACCTATCGCGAGGACAGGGCCGGGCTGCCCGCGTACCGGGACGCGGTGTCCGAACATCTGCTGCGTCACCGCGGCCTCGCCGCCGGAACGGTGCTGGCCACCGGCGGGACGACGGCGGCGGTGATCGAACTCGCGGGCGCGGTGCTCTCGCGCGGCGACCGGGTCGCGATCGAGGAACCGGGCTACCAGCGCGCGGTGCAGGCTTTCCGGCGGGCGGGTCTGGAGGTCGTGCCCGTCCCGGTCGACGAGGAGGGCCTGCGCCCGGACGCCGTCCCGGCCGACGTGCGCGCGGTGTACTGCTCGCCCGCGCACCAGTACCCGCTCGGCAGCCGGATGAGCGCGTCCCGCCGGGTCGACCTGGTCGAACTCGCCCGCGCCGAGGGCATGCTGGTGATCGAGGACGACTACGACGGGGAGCTGCGGTTCGACGTCGCGCCGCTGCCGCTGCTGGCCGCGCTCGCCCCGGACGTCGTCGCGCATCTCGGGACCACGAGCAAGATCCTCACCCCGGCGCTGGGCGCGGGCTGGATGGTCGCGCCGACCCAGGTCGCGGCCGCGGTGCTGGAGTACCGAGAGGGAACCGGGACGCGCCCGTCGCCGGCGGGACAACGCGTGCTCGCCGAACTGGCGCGGCACGGCGATCTGGGGCGGCACCTGCGGAAGCTCCGGCGGGAACTGTCGGAGCGCCGGTCCCTGGTGTCGGCGACGCTGACGTCGGCGGGGATCCCGGTGCTCGGCGACGACGCGGGGGCGCATCTGGTCGTCCCGTGCGGATCGGCGGCCGAGGAAGCGGCGCGGATGGCGGCGGCGGAACGCGCCGGGATCCGGCTCGACGGTCTGGCCCGTCACTTCGCGGGGACGCCGACGGTGTTCGGGAACCTCATCGGGTACGCGGGCTGTTCGCGGGAAGCGCTCCAATCCGCCCTCAAACCACTTCTCGCCGTTTTCGGTTGACCTCCACCTTGCTGGAGGTCGTAGCTTTCGGTCATGCAGGTGATCAGAGTGTCCCGATTCGGTGGTCCCGAAGTTCTCGAGCCGATCCAACTACCCACCCCCGAACCCGCGGAGGGTGAACTCCGCATCGCGGTGACGGCGGCCGGAGTCGGCTGGCTCGACGCCCTCATCCGGCGGGGTGACGGTCCCGACGTGTTCGAGGTCGAGCCGCCGTACGTGCCGGGTGGCGCGGTGGCGGGCGCCGTCGAGGCGGTCGGTGCCGGAGTCGACGAGACCTGGCTGGGCAAGCCGGTCATCTCCAGCGCGAAGGGCGGGTACGGCGGGGGATACGCGGACAAGGTCATCGCACTGCCGGACAGCACCTTCCCGATCCCGGAGGGCCTCGACTCCCAGCACGCGCTGGCCCTGCTCGACGACGGCAGTACCGCGCTGGCGCTGCTGGAGAAGACTCCGGTCCTGGCCGGGGAACGGATCCTGGTGGCACCGGGCGTCGGCGGTCTCGGCAGTCTGCTGGTGCAGCTCGCCCGCGCGGCGGGGGCGACGGTCATCGCGGCGGTCCGCGGCGGGGAAAAGGCGGCGATCGCCCGGAAACTGGGTGCCGAGCCAGTCGACTACTCGGGGGCGGACTGGACCGGTGAAGTCCTCGAACTCACCGGCGGCAAGCGGCTCGACGTGGTGTTCGACGGCGTCGGCGGCGAACTGGGCGCGGCATCGCTCGCCCTGCTCGGGAACGGCGGCCGGTTCTCCGGCTACGGCATGTCCAGTGGCGTGGAGACCGTGATCGGCGACGCCGACCGGGCCCGGCTGACCATTGTGGACATGGCGCAGCTGGCCGGGTTCTGGCCCGACGCGCCGCGCCGGGTGCGGGAGGTGCTGCGGCTGGCCGCGGGCGGGAACCTGACGCCGGTCATCGGCCGCACGTACTCGCTGACGGAGGCGTCCGCCGCGCATTCCGACATCGAAGGACGGCGGTACACCGGGAAGACCCTGCTGGTCGTTCCCTGATCAGAATCGCAGCGGCACCGCGGGGAGGTTGGCGGCGATGACGTCCGAAATGGTCTGGAGCGGCCCGGTCCCCGCGGTGTCCGGCACGGTGAGTGCCGTGTAGACGGGACGGTCGACCACGAACCAGGTCGCCGTGCCCTCGCCCTGGACCTGCAGCCACTGGACCTTGTTGATCGTCCGCAGCTGCGAGGTCCGGTTGAGCTCCGGCGGCTTGCCGAGTCCGCACCGCAGGACCACCGGGTCGCCGGTGCCCCAGCCGACCGCCGCCTCCGGGGCGGGCTCGGCCAGCTTCCGCCGGACCAGCGTGTTCCCGGACGACGTGAGTTCGTGCGGGAGCGCGCCGACGAGCTTCGCACAGTCGGGTGAACCCGACTGGAATGCCGGGATCGGGACGAGCGGGAGCGGCCCGGCTTCGGCCTGATCCGTGACGGGATCCGCGCCGCGCGTCAGCCCGAAGACGGCCACGCCCGCGACGAGCAGGACCGCCAGGCAGGCGGCCGCGATCAGCAGTGGTTTCGGGGGAGCGCCGGTGTCCGTGTCAGCCACCGGACAACTACACCACCTCTTACAGATTCACGACCGGGCAGGTCAGCGTACGGGTGATGCCCTCCACGTTCTGCACCTTGGCGACCACGAGCTGGCCGAGCTGGTCGACGGTTTCGGCAGCGGCCTTCACGATGACGTCGTAAGGGCCGGTGACATCCTCCGAACTGGTGACACCGGAGATGGTGGAGATCTCCGCGGCGACCGCGGCGGCTTTGCCGACCTCGGTCTGGATGAGGATGTATGCGTGGACCACGGCGCGCCCCTTCGTAAAAGTCGGCTCAAGGTAGGAACGTTGTAGCAACGTATCGCCAGCCCCGGGAAAAACCTAGGGCTTCCGACTATCGGTGATCGACATTTGTCCGGACAAGGGAAAGTGGAGGTGACGGGTGTCACCGAATGACGGCACGGTCGCCGGTACCGGTGAATTCCGGTTGATCGAGGCGGTGACGTCCGGCCGGAAACAGCCGAAGTCGACGCTGCTCGGACCGGGGGACGACGCGGCCGTCGTGGCCACCCCGGACGGCCGGACGGTGGTCTCCACCGACGTTCTGGTGCAGGGCGTGCACTTCCGCCTCGACTGGTCCAGCGCTGAACAGGTGGGGCGCAAGGCGGTCGCGGTGAACCTCACCGACATCGCCGCCATGGGCGCCCGCCCGACGTCCGTCCTCATGGGATTCGCCTGCCCGCCGGACACCGAGACGTCGCTCGTCGTCGAGCTCACCAAGGGCATGTGGGCCGAAGCCGACCGCGCCGGAGTGGGGATCGTCGGCGGCGACATGGTGAGCGCGGGCCAGATCGTGATCAGTGTCACCGCGCTGGGCGACCTCGGTGGCCGGGAACCGGTGACGCGGTCCGGCGCCCGCCCCGGCGACGTCGTCGCGGTGTGCGGACGCCTCGGCTGGGCGGCCGCCGGGCTCGCCGTGCTCGGACGGGGCTTCCGCTCACCGGTCAGCGTGGTCAACGCGCAGCGCTGCCCCGAACCGGACTACGAAGCGGGCGTCCGCGCGGCCGACGGCGGCGCGACGTCGATGATCGACGTGTCCGACGGGCTGCTGTCCGACCTCGGTCACATCGCCACCGCCTCCGGCGTGGGGATCGACGTGCGGACGGCGGATCTCGACGTGTCGAGCAGGCTGACCGAAGTCGGCACCGCCCTCGGCGCCGATCCGCTGAAGTGGGTGCTCACCGGCGGCGAGGACCACGCGTTCGCGGCCACTTTCCCCGCGTTCGCCGACCTGCCGGAGGGCTGGACCGAGATCGGCGTCGTGACGATGCCGGATTCGGGGGTGACGGTGGACGGAAAGCAGTACGGGCACAAGAGCGGCTGGGAGCACTGGCGCTAGCGTCCCGGTTGGGCCGATTACCTGCTTCCCCCGCGAGACGGCCGATGGCTAATCTCGCGCTCATGGACCTTCGTGTGCTGCCCTACGACCACCCCGACGCGGTGAAGCTGCTGGCCGAAGCCCAGCTCGAACTGGCCGCCCGGTACGGCAGTGAAGACGAGACGCCGATGGACGGCGCTCAGTTCGCCGCACCGAAAGGGCTCTTCCTGGCCGCGTACCTCGATGACGCCCCGGTCGCGTGCGGCGCTTGGCGCGCGCACGACGGACCCGATCCGCTGCTGCCCGGCGACGCCGAGATCAAACGCATGTTCGTGATGGCCTCGGCACGCGGGCGCGGGCTCGCGCGGGCGATCCTCGCCGACCTCGAACGGACGGCCGCCGAAGCCGGGCGGAAGCGCATGGTGCTGGAAACCGGCGACAAACAGCCGGAGGCCATCGCGCTGTACCTGTCGGCGGGTTACCGGGAGATGCCGGGTTTCGGGTACTACAAGGACGAACCGGAAAGCGTCTGCTTCGGCAAGTCGCTGATCTAGGAGAACGCATGCCGATCTACGCACTGGGCGACCTCGAACCCTCGATCCACCCCGACGCCTACGTCCATCCCGACGCCACGGTGATCGGCGACGTCCGGATCGCGGCGTTCGCGTCGGTGTGGCCGCAGACGGTGCTGCGCGGCGACCACGGGTACATCGAGATCGGCGAGCGGTCCAACGTCCAGGACGGCTGCGTCCTGCACTGCACCCGCGAGGAGCCGACGGTGATCGGGAAGTCCTCCGCCGTCGGGCATTCCGTGCACATCGAGGGCGCGCGGATCGGCGAGGGCTGCCTGATCGCGTCGGGATCGGTGGTGCTGAACGGAACCGTCGTCGAGGACGGCGGGATGGTCGGCGCGGGCGCGGTTCTCTCCTACGGGTCCCATGTGGACGGTGGGCACATCGCGCTCGGCGTCCCGGCGAAGACCCGGCCGAACACGTCGTTCGGGCCGGACCTGATCAAACGGGTCGTCGACGGGTACGTCGAGCGCGCGGCCCGGTTCCGGGTCGAACTCCGGCGGCTGGGCTAGGACGGCGCTGGTGACCGGTGTCTCAGTGCACCGGAAAAAAGGGGCGCCGACCGGCCTGGGTAAGCTCGCTCGCCGTGACCGCACGACCGCTGCAGGACATCGTCGAAGCAGGCTGGGCGCAAGCCCTCGAACCGGTGGCGCCGCAGGTCGCCGCGATGGGGGAGTTCCTCCGCGCGGAGATCGGCGCGGGCCGGACCTATCTCCCGGCCGGGGAACATGTGCTGCGGGCCTTCCAGCAGCCGTTCCACGACGTCCGGGTGCTGATCGTCGGCCAGGACCCGTACCCGACGCCCGGGCACGCCGTCGGGCTGAGCTTCTCGGTGGCGCCGGACGTCCGGCCGATCCCGAAGAGCCTGATCAACATCTACAAGGAGTACGGCGAGGACCTCGGGCACCCGTTGCCGTCGAACGGCGATCTGACCCCGTGGGCCGACCAGGGTGTCCTGCTGCTCAACAGGGCGCTGACGGTGCAGCCCGGCAAGTCCAACTCGCATCAGGGCAAGGGCTGGGAAGACGTCACCGAGCAGGCCATCAAGGCGCTCGCCGCACGAGACGAGCCGATGGTGGCGATCCTGTGGGGCCGCAACGCGCGGAACCTGAAGCCGATGCTGGGGAAGGTGCCGTGCATCGAGTCGGCCCACCCGAGCCCGCTTTCGGCGCACGCCGGGTTCTTCGGCTCGCGTCCGTTCAGCCGGGCGAACCAGCTGCTCGCCGACCAGGGTGCCGGCCCCGTGGACTGGAAGCTCCCCTGACCGCGCGATTGGTCCTCTAGTTGCGAAAGACCCCGCGACGCACGTCGCTGTGGCCGGTGTGACTCCTGAGGTGACGCTCAAGTCCGTGAAGGCCTCCTTGCCTACCCTCAAAGTAGGCAAGGAGGCCTTCACGGACTGCGGAGGCAGCTCGAACGCGCATAAAAAATGGCGGGTGCTCCGAAGAGCACCCGCCATTCCCCAAAAATCCGGCTCAGCCGCGAACGACCTTGCCCGCCTTGATGCACGAGGTGCAGGCGTTCAGGCGCTTGCGCTGGGACAGACCGATCTTGGCGTGAACGGTCTGGATGTTCGGGTTCCACCGGCGGTTGGTACGCCGGTGGGAGTGCGAGACCGACTTGCCAAAGCCCGGTCCCTTGCCACAGACGTCGCACACGGCAGCCACGTCGAACTCCTCTGGATCTGGGACAAAGAATGATGCGCCCAGCATGCTGGGCAACTCGACCATAGTAACCAGTGGCTCAGAGCCCTCCGGCACCGGGTCGATACCCTCGCTGGAACAGCTAGGAGGTTACGGCGTGCGGGTGCTGGACGTGGCGGCGGTGTCGGCTTGGTCGGCGGCCTGTGTGCACAGTTTGTCGGTGCTGCGGCCGGCGATCGACGGCATCAACGTCTACCCGGTCGCCGACTCCGACACCGGCTCCAACCTGCTGTTCACCATGACCGCGGCCCGCGACGCGCTGGCGGAGGCGGAGCCCGGGACCACCGCCGAGGCGCTGGCGGCCTTCGCCAAGGGCGCGGTCGCGGCGGCCAAGGGCAACTCCGGCGTGATCATGTCGCAGGTCGTGCGCGGGATCGCCGAGTCGGCGGCGGCCAGGGACCTCGACGGACCCGGGCTCGCGGACGCGCTCGGGTGCGCGGACAGGGCCGCCACGGGGGCGGTGAGCCGCCCGGTCGCCGGGACCATCCTGACCGTCCTCCACACCGTCGCCGCGACCGTCCGCGACGCGACCGGGTCGCTCGAAGAGGTGGCCGCCACCGCGGCGAGCGTCGCCGCCGAAGCCCTGGAAGAGACCCCCAAACAACTGCCCGTCCTGGCGGTGGCCGGGGTGGTCGACGCGGGCGCCCGCGGGCTGGTCGCGGTCCTCGACGCCCTTGCCGGCGTGATCTCCGGCGGCATCACCGAGCCGGAACATCCGCTCGAAGCGCACCGCCATCACACGATCGACCCGCCGACGGCCTGGGAGGTCATGTACCTCCTCGACGGCGTCGACGAGAAAAGCCTCCCCGGGCTGCGCAAGACCCTCAGCGGCCTGGGCGACAGCGTCACCGTGGCCGGCGACGGCGCGGGAAGTTTCGCCGTCCACGTGCACTGCGCGGACATCGGCGCGGCGCTGGAGGCCGGGATCGAGCTGGGCCGCCCGCGCAAGGTCCGGGTCGAGCCGCTGATCACGCCCACGCCGGTCGAGGTCGGCGGCGGTATCGACCGTTCGGTGGTCGCCGTGGTCCACGGCGGGCCGCTGGCCGAACTGCTGCGGGCCGAGGGGGTCGCGGTGCTGTCCGTGCCGCCGGGCGTCGCGCCGACGGTCGAAGAGATGCTGGGCCTGATCAACGAGGCCGCCGGGCACCACGTCACCGTCCTCCCCGGCGGTCAGGGGCTGACCGCGGCGGCCGACGCGGCGGCGGGGCACGCGATGGCCGCGGACCGCGACGTCGTCGTCATCCCGTGCGTGTCACCCGTTCAGGTGCTCGCCGCGCTGGCCGTGCACGACAAGGACCGCCGCACCAACGACGACGTCGTCGCGATGGCCGAAGCGGCCGCCGCCACCAGGCGTGGCGAGCTGCGGATCGCGCAGGAGGAGTCGCTAACCTGGGTGGGCCGGGCGCAGGCCGGTGACGTCGTCGGTCTCGTCGACGGCGAGGTCGTGCTGATCGAGCCCGCGCCCGCCTCGGAGACGAGCCTGGTCGCGGCGGCGGTCGGTGTGCTGAACCGGATGCTGGCCCTCGGCGGCGAGCTGGTCACCGTGCTGACCGGCGTCGACGTCCCGGTCCGGTTGCCCGGCGAGCTGGCCGATCAGCTCCGCCTGGAGCATCCCGAGGTCGAGTTGACGAGTTACGCCGGCGGCCAGACCGACGCCGTGCTGCTGATGGGGGTGGAGTGACCGGATGACGAACCTGCGCGCGGACCTCAAGCTGGTCGTGGGCGCGGCGACGGCGAAGGCACTCGCCAAGGGCCTCAAGATCGAGACGGTCAGCGACCTGCTGCGTCATTATCCGCGCCGCTACGCCGAACGCGGCCAGCTCACCGACATCGCCGGTCTCGAACTCGGTGAGCACGCGACCGTGATGGCGCGGATCGAGCGGGTCAACAAACGCCGGATGAAGGCACGCAACGGCACCTTGCTCGAAATGGTGATCACCGACGGCAAACGCCGCCTGCAGTGCACCTTCTTCAACCAGGCCTGGCGCGAAAAGGACCTGGTGCCCGGCAAGAACGGGCTCTTCGCGGGCAAGGTCACCGCCTTCCGCGACGTCCTGCAGCTGGCGAACCCCGAGTACGAACTGTTCGACGCGGAACGCCAGGCCGAGGCGATGGACGACTTCCTCGCCGAGATCATCCCGGTGTACCCGGCGGCGCAGGGGATCCCGACCTGGGTGATCGCCAAGAGCGTGCGCCAGGTGCTGGACGTGCTGGAGGTCGACGAGGACCCGATGCCGCTGGAACTGCTCGCCCAGTACGGCCTGCCCAGCCTGGAAAGCGCGCTGCGCGGCATCCACCGCCCGTCGGGCTGGGACGCGCTGAACTCCGCGCGCCGCAGGCTCAAATGGGACGAAGCCATGGCGGTGCAGCTGATTTTCGCGCAGCGACGGCATTCCCTGGTCTCCCGGCCCGCGAAAGCCTGTCCGCACACCGACGGCGGCATCCTCGACGCCTTCGACAAACGGCTCCCGTTCGCGCTGACGTCGGGCCAGGAGGAGATCGGCGAGGAGATCTCCCGGGATCTGTCCACCGAGCATCCGATGAACCGGTTGCTGCAGGGCGAGGTCGGTTCCGGCAAGACCGTGGTCGCGCTGCGCGCCATGCTGCAGGTCGTCGATTCCGGGCGGCAGGCGGCGATGCTCGCGCCGACGGAGGTCCTCGCCGCGCAGCACGCCCGGTCGCTGCGCGAGATGCTCGGCGACCTCGGGCAGGCGGGCGAACTCGGCGGCGCGGAGAACGCGACGCGGGTGACCCTGCTGACCGGTTCGATGGGCGCCAAGGAACGCAAGAAGGCGCTGCTGGAGACGGTCAGCGGCGAGGCGGGGATCGTCGTCGGCACGCACGCGCTGATCCAGGACACGGTGTCCTTCGCGGACCTCGGCCTGGCCGTGGTCGACGAACAGCACCGCTTCGGGGTGGAGCAGCGGGACGCGCTGCGCTCCCGCGGTGCCGACGAGACCAGCCCGCACGTGCTCGTCATGACGGCGACGCCCATCCCGCGGACGGTCGCGATGACCGTCTACGGCGATCTGGAGATTTCCGCGCTGCGGGTCATGCCCGCGGGCCGGTCGCCGATCAAGACGTCGGTCGTGCCGGTCGCGGAGCGCCCCGCGTGGCTGGACAGGGCGTGGCAGCGGGTCCGTGAGGAATGCGGCAAGGGGCACCAGGCCTACATCGTCTGCCCGCGGATCGGCGACGAACCGGCGTCGGACAAGGGCGACAAACGGCCGGCGCTCGCGGTCCTCGAAGTGGCCCCCGAGCTGGCCGAAGGTCCCTTGAAGGGGTTGAAGATCGGCGTCCTGCACGGCAGGATGCCCGCCGACGACAAGGACGCCGTGATGCAGGCGTTCGCCAAGGGCGACCTGGACGTGCTCGTCGCGACCACCGTGATCGAGGTCGGCGTGAACGTGCCGAACGCGACGGCGATGGTGATCATGGACGCCGACCGGTTCGGCATCAGCCAGCTGCACCAGCTGCGCGGCCGCGTCGGCCGGGGCAGCGTGCCGGGGCTCTGCCTGCTGGTCACCGAAACCCTGGACGGCACGACCACCCGGGAGCGGCTCGCCGCCGTCGAATCCACGACGGACGGGTTCGAACTGTCCAGAATGGACTTGGAGCTGCGCCGCGAGGGCGACATCCTCGGCGCCGCGCAGTCGGGGAAGAAGTCGACCCTGAAACTGCTGTCGCTGCTGCAGGACGAGGAAGTCATCGCCGAGGCACGCGCCCGTGCGTTGGAAATAGTCGAAAAGGACCCGGCTTTGGGGAATTACCTGGGGCTGGCACACATGATCGCCGACGTCGTCGACGAAGATCGTGTGGAGTACCTGGAAAAAAGCTGACGTGAACATCTCTGCCCGATCGGACCTTGCCGCCGGACGGGCGGCGGGGTGTTCTTGTTCCGCACAGCCTCTTCCTGTGCGGGCGAGGGAGGCCGGGGATGACGTCAGCGGTGCGGATCCAACTCGGTGAGGACGGGGCCGACGCGGAGCGTGTCGAAAGGCTTGCCGGGTACCTGCGGGGCGAACTGCTCGATCGCGGGGTCGCCGACGTCAAGGCGTTGCCCGCCGGTCCGGCTCCGCCCGGCTCCCGCGGATTCGATGTCGCGACGGCGGGCGGGCTGCTGGTCACCCTGGGGAAGTCCGCCGAGGGCCTGCGCTCGGTCGTCGCGGCCGTGCGGGAATGGCTTTCGCGCGGCGGGCGGGTGAAGCGCACGGTGCGGCTGGAGATCGACGGCGACGTGCTGGAGCTGTCCGAAGCGAGCCTCACCGATCAGGACAAGCTCGTCGACCTTTTCGTGAGCAGGCATTCGACGCCATGACCGGCGAGCGGCGTGCCCTGATCATCGCCAACGGGGAGTACGACAACCCCGGGTTGAGCTCCCTGCGTTCTCCGGCGGCGGACGCCGAGGCGCTCGCCGAGGTCCTGGCCGACCGCAACGTCAGCGAGTTCGAGGTCCAGGTGGTCCGCGACGAGACCGCGCACGTGATCGCGAGCCGGGTCGAGGACCTGTTCGCCGACAGCGCGGCCGACGACGTCCTGCTGGTGCATTTCTCTTGCCATGGCTTGAAAAGCGAGTCGGGTGAGCTGTTCTTCGCCGCCCGCAACACCCGGCCGGAACGGCTGGCGTCGAGTGCGGTCCCCGCCGATTTCGTTCAGCGCTGCATGCGGATGAGCCGGTCGCGGAGCATCGTCCTGCTGCTGGATTGCTGCTATGGCGGCGCTTTCAGCCAGGGGGTCGCGGTGCGCTCCTCCGGTGAGGTCAACGTGCTCGACGCGTTCCCCGGCGGTGGTTTCGGTGGCCGCGGGCGGGCGGTGATCACCGCGTCGAACTCCATCGAGTACGCCTTCGAGGGCGATCATCTCGCCGACGAGCACGCCCGGCCGTCGGTGTTCACCTCGGCTCTGGTCGACGGTCTCCGGACGGGGGACGCGGACCGCGACGAGGACGGCTGGATCGCGCTCAGCGAGCTTTACGACTATCTGTTCGACAGCGTCCGCGAGCGGAACCCGAACCAGACGCCCAGCCGCGACATCGAGATGCAGGGCGAGCTGTACCTGGCCAGGAGCAGGCGCCGCCGGATCAAACCGTCGCCGGTCCCGGCCGATCTGCGCGCGGCGAGCGAGGATCCGAACATGTTCACCCGCCTCGGCGCGGTCACGGAACTCCAGCGGCGCCTGACGAGTGAGAACCTTCCCGTCGCCATCGGGGCCCACGAAGTCCTCACCACGATGGCGCAGAACGACATCCAGCACATCGCCGAGGCGGCCGAGCTGGCGCGACGGGAAGGACGGGTGCGGGCCGAGCCCGGCGAGGTGCGTTTCGGCGAGGTCGTCCGGGGATCGCGGCCGACCGCGCGGATCCGGCTGGACGGGCCGCCGATCGCGCGGGCCTGCCGTTTCGCGGCGTCGCATTCCTGGCTGCGGGTCACGGAAGTCGCCGACGGGGCCGAGATTTCGCTGGACCTGGTGGAACTCGGGGCGTTCGAGGGGCGGATCACGGTGACCGGGCCGACCGGTGAGGCGGTGGTGCGGGTCGAGGGCCAGCTCGTCGAGGAACGGAAGCCGGTTCCGGTGCCCGAGCCGGAACCCGAGCCGAGTCCGCCGCCGGAACCCGTCCCGGTTCTCGTGCTCCCACCGGTGCCCGAACCCGTGCGGCAGGCCGAACCCGCGGCTCCGCGGACCAAGGTCGACCCGTTCACCCGCGTGGCGGGCGGGTTCGCGATCACGGCCGCGATCTACCTGGTGGTCATCGCTTTCGCGCTCAGCGGCAACGTGGAAGATTTCTTCGAGGACGGTGGCTGGACGGTGATCCCGCTCATCGCGCTCGCACTCGGTGGGGCGGCCGCGATGTTCGCCTCGAAGACGCGCCGGATGGTCGGTCCGGGATCGCTGTGCGGGCTGGCATTGCTCATGACGATCCCGTTCGGCTCGGCTGTCTACGTGCTCGCCGACGGATGCCTGCTCATCGCGGCCGTCTGCGCTTTGGTGGCGGTGCGGCGTGACCGGAGTTTCCGGCTCGGGCTGGGCAAACCCCGTGACCGGTTCGCCGTGGCGGCCGTCGTTCTCGCCCTCGTCGCCACGACCGGCCTGGCGATCCAGGCGGGCGAGCTGATCGACTACTCGTCGAGTCGCGCGGACGAGGGTGCGATCTATCTCATGGTCTCGGTGGTTCTCCTGCTCGCGACGGTGCTCGGCGCGCTTCTGCGGCCTGCCGTGTTCGGGATCGCCTTCCTCGGCGGCGTGGCCGGAGGCGGCACCGTCATGGTGTGCGTGCTGTCCTACGCGCTTCCGAGCAGTTCGCGCGTGACCGGTGCCGGCTGGGGGATCGCGCTGGGAGCGGTGCTGGCGCTCGCCGCCGTCACCGGTTTCGCCGCTTTCAGGAAGCAGGGAAAGGCCTGAGGATGGCCACGATCCGTCTCGCGACCGTCGAGGACGCCTGGCCCATCGCCGAGGTGAACGTCCGGTCGTGGCAGTCGGCGTACCAGGGCCTGTTGCCCGAGCTCTACCTGCGCGATCTTTCGGTCGAGGGCCGGGCCGCCCGATGGCAGCGGATCCTCGCCGATCCCGCCAACCGGGGCGACGTCCTGGTTCTGATCGAGGACGGCTCGCTCCTCGGGTTCACCGCCGTCGACAGGATTCGCGGGCAACTGCGCGCGATCTACCTCGAACCGGAACGCTGGGGCACCGGACTGGGACGGCTGCTGCTCGACACCGCCGTCGCCGCGTTGCGGGATTCCGGGCACCGTGAGGCGACGCTCTGGGTGCTCGACACGAATGTGCGCGCCCGGCGTTTCTACTCGGCCGCGGGATGGACGCCGGACGGGGCGGCGAAAACCGACACCATGCCCGGCGAGGACGTCCCGCTTTCCGAAGTGCGCTACCGGATCGACCTCGTCAGCGGGTGAACCAGGCGCGTTCCTCGGGCTTGTTGAGGACGACGATGACACCGATGGCGATGCCGATCCCGATCAGCTGGGTGATCGCCCCGCCGCTGAACAGGCTGATCGCGCCCAGCACGACGGACAGCCCCTCCACGCCCATGACCGTCGGCCGCACCCACGCCGAACCGTGGGAGATCCGCACCGCGCACGCGATCAGCACGGCGGAGACCACGAAGCCGAGGATCGCCAGCGCCAGCAAGAGTCCCGCTTCTTCGTTGCCGTGGTCGAGCTCGTTGATCGACAGGAAGGTCAAGAGCGTGCTGACGAGGACGTTGAGAACCGCCTGCAACCAGAGGAAGCCGCGGACGAACCTGAGCTGGCGCGGCATTTCCAGCGGCCGGTTCCGGACTTCTTCGATCATGACGGGCTCCCTCTCTCGGCACGAAGACGCCAGTGTGGGCCCGGAAGTCATCCGCGGTTGAGGGTAAAAGTGTCCGCAGGCCGTGACAAACGTCCTTGCCGCTCACGAGCTTTGACGCCCTGTCTGGTCGTGGTGAGGGCCACGCCAGCCGTCCCGGGTGTCGCGAAAGCCACTTTCGCGACGTCTGATGTCCTGAAAGTGGCTTTCGCGACACGGCCGCGTGGCCTCACAGGCCGAAGCCGCGATCGAACGCACCTCCCGACCACCGCAGCTCGGTGGGGCTTGACGGGGAGTGGCGTTGCGAAAGTCACGTTCGCAACGCTGAAGGTTGTGAAAGCCACGTTCGCAACATCCGAAGCTCGCGAGCGAGTGAAGGCCCCCTTCATTGCGCTAGGCGCCCGGGTCTCGGCAAAGTCGGCCTATCCGCACGTGTCAGGTTTCGAAGGCTTCCAGTGGGCTGGTTGTCGCCTGGCCGGGTGCGACTGTCCGCAAGGGCTGCAGGACGGGTCCCGATGCCCGATTAGAGCGCTTTGCGCGGTTTCGCGCGGGGGGTCGTGAGTGATAAGAAGCGTTAGAACGACCTTTACCGCTCACGACCCCCTCGCAAGCCGCCCAAATCAGGCAAAGATGCGCCGGAAGTGTCCTCTGTGGACATTCGAGGAGCGTGTCTGGTCACGGTTGACGAGCCCACTCCGTCACCCCCTGCGACCAGCGGATAGCCGACTTTGCCGGAACCCTGGCGCTAGATGCAGTGAAGGGGGCCTTCACGTACTTCAGGCGACCACCGCTGCCGGGCGGGCGAGTGGCCAAAAGTTCTTACGACCCATGCGAGCTCGGGACGAAGGCGCCTTCCCGTGCGGCAAGGGCCACCGCTCGCGCCGTGACTCGCGCGTCCGCCACCGTGACGCCTTCCCGGGACAGGAACAGCCGGTAGAACATCGGCCCGCACACCGCCCGCACCAGTTCGTCGCCGTCCGTGCCGGGAGGAATCTCGCCCCGCGCGACGGCCCGCTCCGCGATCGGCGCCATCCGGACATGCCGGTCCCGATAGAAGTCGTGCAGCGCCTCGGCGGCCTGCGGCGACTGGAAGGCCGCCAGTACCGACGCCGTCGGCAACTCCTTCAGCGCCGGTTCGGTGAAGTACCGCACGACCTCCGCCGCCACTTCGTGCAGATCGTCCTCGAGGGACCCGGTGTCGGGCGCCTTCCAGTCGTCCTCCGCGCCCATCTGCAGCGCGGCCGCGACGAGGCCGTCCGCTGACGTCCACCGCCGGTACACCGTCGTCTTGTGCACGCCGGATCGCTCGGCGACCGCGTCCACGGTCAGTTCGCTGAAGCCGCGTTCGGCCAGCAGGTCGAGGGTGGCGTGCAGGACGGCCAGGCGGGTGCGTTCGGTCCGGCCGCCGGGCCGCTGGGTACCGGAGGTTGCCAACTGCTACTCCTGTTGCGTTAGTGTGGCCAGTATGTCAGACCCAGCGAAGATCGCCGAACTCATCGGGGACGCGAAGATTGTCGCCATCGGTGAGAACAACCACCACATCCACGAGTTCGGGGACCTGCGCAAGCGTTTGCTCCAGCACCTCGTCGAGCACCACGGCTTCCGCGTGGTCGGTTTCGAGTCCGGCTTCGCCGAGGGGAAGCTCGTCGACGACTGGCTGAAAGGTGCTCCCGGAGACGTCGCCGACATCGGCCGCGACGGCTTCACCTTCTCGCTCGGCGAGTCGCCCGAGGCGCACGAAATGCTGACCTGGCTCCGCGAGCGCGGTGACGTTCGCTACTTCGGCCTCGACGTGCCGAGTTCCGCGGGCTCGCCCGTACCGTCGCTCGACGCGGTCCGCGGCTACCTGTCCACTGTGGACGAACCAGCCGTGAGCCTGGTCGACGCCGCGATCGAGGCGACCAAGGGGTACGCGTCGGTCAGCAGCGCGGAATCGCCCGCCAAGTACGCCGCCCTCGACGCCGCCACGCGGGACAAGGCCACCGCGGCGCTCACCAGGCTCAAAGCGCATCTCACCTCGTTGCGCCCGGTTTACGGGAACACCGGGGCGCAAGCCGTCGCGGAACATCACGCCGAAGGCGCGCTGCGCGTCGACACCTACCTCGCCGAGGTGGCCGCGATGATGTCCGGTGACGCGCCCGCCCTGCAGAGCGGTTCGCGGGACGCGTATCTGGCCGAGACCGTCCGCCTGATCCGGAGGCTCCAGGGTGACGACACGAAGATCGTCGTGATGCTCCACAACGGACACTTGCAGCGCGTGCCGTTCTCGCCGTTCCCCGGACTCACCTCGCCCTCGGCCGGAACCCATCTCGCGGCCGAGTTCGGCGACGACTACTTCGCGCTGGCCCTCACCGCGGTCAAGGGGAAGACCACCGGCCTCGAGCCCGATCCGGCCGCGCGGCTCGGTTTCCGCGTGTACGAACAGGATCTGGCCGACCCGGCCGACGGCAGCGTCGAAACCGAAGGCCCCGGGCTGGTGGACCTCCGCGCCCGGCGCGGAACCGAGGGACCCCGGAGCATCCGTCACGCGCACCTGTTCAACGCCGTCGACGTCGTCAGCGCCTTCGACGCGCTGGTCTGCTTCCCGGAATCGACGGTCAGCGGCCACCTCCGACCAGCCCCAACCGATCGGGTGACGACCGGAGGTTGAGGTTGCCACCCGCGGGTGGCAGGCGTAGGCCCGAGGAATGATCATTCGACTGGTAAGGGTCATGGCCGCACTCGCCCTCGTGGTGCTCGTGGCGCAGCCCGCCTCCGCGACGGAAATCCAGCAGAACCCGCCGAACTGGGGGCTGGACCGGATCGACCAGCGAACGGGCCTCGACCAGCTCTATCACTACGAGACCGACGCCAAGGACGTCACGGTCTACGTGATCGACAGCGGGGTCGACGCCGCCCATCCGGATTTCGGCGGCCGGGTGAAGCCCGGTAAGGACTTCCTCAACGGCGGCACGGACACCTCCGACACCAACGGCCACGGCACCTATCTGGCCGGGGTCGCCGCGTCGAGGACCTTCGGCGTCGCGAAGGCCGCGCAGATCGTCCCGGTCCGGGTGATCGACGCGCAGGGCGGCGGCGCGACGGACAAGATCATCGCGGGTATCGACTGGGTGACGCAGAACGCACAGCAGCCCGCCGTCGCCGTCCTCGGCATCGGCGGCACGCCCAACGACCAGCTCGACGCCGCCGTCCGCGCGCTCGCGGCGGTCGTCCCGGTCGCCCTCCCTGCGGGCGGCGAGGCCACCGACGCAGGCCAATTCTCACCCGGCCGGGTGACCGAAGCGCTCACCGTCGGCTCCACCGACGCCAGCGACCAGGTCGGTTCCACCTCGAACTACGGCGAGGTCGTCGACCTGTTCGCGCCGGGTGTGGACGTGCCGGGACCCAACGCCGGGGGCAGCGGCGGCAGGGTGCTCAGCGGGACGTCGTCGGCCGCCGCCCACGTCACCGGGGTGGCCGCGCTGTACCGCGCACTGCACCCCGCGGTCTCGGCGGCGGACGTCACGAAGGCACTCGTGGACCTCGCTTCGGTGGACGTCCTGACCGGTGTCCACGCGGGCACCGCGAACCGGTTGCTGCAGAGTCCCGGCGCGCAACTCAAGCGGGGATGACGTCCATCACCTGGGCAACAACTCCCGCCCTCCGGGACCGAACAGGTAACGTGCCTCACCTACCGATCCGAAGATGGGAAGGACCGGCATGTTCCGCAAGGTACTGGTCGCCAACCGGGGTGAGATCGCCATCCGCGCGTTCCGCGCCGGATTCGAGCTCGGCGCGGGCACGGTGGCTGTGTTCCCGCACGAAGACCGCAATTCGCTCCACCGGCTGAAGGCCGACGAGGCCTATGAGATCGGCGAACCCGGTCATCCGGTGCGGGCCTATCTGTCGGTCGAGGAAATCGTGGCGGCCGCCAAGAAGGCGGGCGCAGACGCCGTTTACCCCGGCTACGGCTTCCTCTCCGAGAACCCGGACCTCGCGCGCGCGTGCGAGGACGAAGGCATCACCTTCGTCGGGCCGAGCGCGGACATCCTCGAGCTGACCGGGAACAAGGCCCGCGCGGTCAAGGCCGCGCGCGAGGCCGGGGTGCCGGTGCTGGGCTCCTCCGAACCGTCCTCCGACATCGACGCGCTGATCGCCGCGGCCGAGGAGATCGGCTTCCCGGTCTTCGTGAAGGCCGTCGCCGGCGGTGGCGGGCGCGGGATGCGCCGCGTCCTGGAACCCGCACAGCTGCGCGAGTCCATCGAGGCCGCCGCGCGCGAGGCCGAGTCGGCCTTCGGCGACCCGACGGTGTTCATCGAGAAGGCCGTCGTCGAGCCGCGCCACATCGAGGTCCAGATCCTCGCCGACGGCGAGGGCAACGTGATCCACCTCTACGAGCGCGACTGTTCGGTCCAGCGGCGGCACCAGAAGGTCATCGAGCTGGCCCCCGCGCCGAACCTGCCGTCCGAACTCCGGGACCGGATCTGCGCCGACGCGGTGAAGTTCGCCCGCCAGATCGGCTACCGCAACGCCGGTACCGTCGAGTTCCTGCTCGACAAGGACGGCAACCACGTCTTCATCGAGATGAACCCGCGGATCCAGGTCGAGCACACGGTGACCGAGGAGGTCACCGACGTCGACCTCGTCCAGTCGCAGCTGCGCATCGCCTCCGGCGAGACCCTCGACGACCTCGGTCTCTCACAGGACAAGGTGTACCTGCGCGGCGCGGCCCTGCAGTGCCGCATCACCACCGAGGATCCCGCCAACGGCTTCCGCCCGGACACCGGGATGATCAGCGCGTACCGCTCGCCCGGCGGCTCCGGCATCCGCCTCGACGGCGGGACCGCGTTCTCCGGCACCGAGATCAGCGCGCACTTCGACTCGCTGCTGGTGAAGCTCACCTGCCGCGGCCGCGACTTCCAGACCGCCGTCGGCCGCGCTCGCCGCGCCGTCGCCGAGTTCCGGATCCGCGGCGTGGCCACGAACATCCCGTTCCTGCAAGCCGTCCTCGACGACCCGGACTTCCGCGAAGGCCGTGTCACGACGTCGTTCATCGAGGAGCGCCCGCATCTGCTCACCGCGCGCCACTCGGCGGACCGCGGGACCAGGCTGCTGACCTACCTCGCCGACAAGACGGTCAACAAACCGCACGGCGAGCGTCCGCGCACCCTCGAACCGCAGGTCAAGCTGCCCAAGCTGGCCAAGGACCTCGAACCCGCGCCCGGCTCGAAGCAGAAGCTCGACGAACTCGGCCCGGACGGTTTCGCGCGCTGGCTGCGGGAGTCGCCGACCATCGGCGTCACCGACACCACCTTCCGCGACGCGCACCAATCGCTGCTCGCCACCCGCGTGCGGACGAAGGACCTGCTCGCCGTCGCGCCGGTCGTCGCGCGGACCACGCCACAGCTGCTCTCGCTGGAGTGCTGGGGCGGCGCGACCTACGACGTCGCGTTGCGGTTCCTCGCCGAGGACCCGTGGGAGCGGCTGGCGAAGCTGCGGGAAGCGGTGCCGAACATCTGCCTGCAGATGTTGCTGCGCGGCCGCAACACCGTCGGCTACACGCCGTATCCCACCGAGGTGACCAACGCCTTCGTCGAGGAGGCGACGGCGACCGGGATCGACATCTTCCGGATCTTCGACGCGCTCAACGACGTCGAGCAGATGCGCCCGGCGATCGAAGCCGTGCGCGAGACCGGCTCCGCGGTCGCCGAGGTGGCGCTCTGCTACACCTCGGACCTGTCGAACCCGGCCGAGAAGCTGTACACACTGGACTACTACCTCAAGCTGGCGGAGCAGATCGTCGGCGCGGGGGCGCACGTCCTGGCCATCAAGGACATGGCGGGCCTGCTGCGTGCGCCGGCGGCGGTCCGGCTGGTGACCGCGCTGCGCAAGGAGTTCGACCTCCCGGTGCACATCCACACGCACGACACCGCGGGTGGCCAGCTGGCCACGTACCTGGCCGCGATCCAGGCGGGCGCGGACGCGGTCGACGGTGCCGTCGCGTCCATGGCGGGCACGACCTCGCAGCCGTCGCTTTCCGCGCTGGTCGCCGCCACCGACCACTCGGACCGGCCGACCGGGCTGGACCTGCAGGCCATCGGCGATCTGGAGCCGTACTGGGAGAGCGTGCGCAAGATCTACGCGCCGTTCGAGGCCGGTCTCGCTTCGCCGACCGGGCGCGTGTACCACCACGAGATCCCCGGCGGGCAGCTGTCGAACCTGCGCACGCAGGCGATCGCGCTCGGCCTCGGCGAACGGTTCGAGGACATCGAGGCGATGTACGCGGCCGCGGACCGGATCCTCGGGCATCTGGTGAAGGTCACGCCTTCGTCCAAAGTGGTCGGTGACCTCGCGCTGCACCTGGTCGGCGCCGGTGTCTCGCCGGAGGACTTCGAGGCGGAGCCGAACAAGTTCGACATCCCCGACTCGGTGATCGGCTTCCTGCGCGGCGAGCTGGGCGACCCGCCCGGCGGCTGGCCGGAGCCGTTCCGCACCAAGGCCCTCGAAGGCCGCGCGAAGCCGAAGCCGGTGCAGGAACTGTCCGAAGAGGACCGCAAGGGGCTGGCCGAGAACCGGCGCCAGACGCTGAACCGGCTGCTGTTCCCCGGGCCCACGAAGGACTTCGAGGCGCACCGCGAGCAGTACGGTGACACTTCGGTCCTGCCGTCCAAGGACTTCTTCTACGGGCTGCGCCCGGGCGAGGAGTACTCGGTCGACCTGGAGCAGGGTGTCCGGCTGCTGATCGAGCTGGAGGCCATCGGCGAGGCCGACGAGCGCGGTCTGCGCACGGTGATGTCGACGCTCAACGGCCAGCTGCGCCCGATCCAGGTCCGCGACACCTCGATCGCGTCGGACATCCCGGCGACGGAGAAGGCCGACAAGGGCGACCCGAAGCAGATCGCCGCACCGTTCGCGGGCGTCGTCACGCTGCAGGTGTCCGAGGGCGACGAGGTCGAAGCCGGTGCGACGGTCGCGACCATCGAGGCGATGAAGATGGAGGCGTCGATCACCGCGTCCGCCGGCGGCAAGGTGTCGCGGCGCGCGATCAACGCCGTCCAGCAGGTCGAAGGCGGAGACCTCCTGCTCGTCCTGGAGTGACTGACGTGAGCTGAAGGGGCCCTTCGCCGCATGCGACGCGGTGAAGGGCCCCTTCGTCGCGTCTTATGCGGTGAAAGGCCCCTTCAGCCACTAACGTGGTCCGGTGCTGATCAACGCCGTACCCCAGTTTCAAGGCGCGCTGACCAAGCGTGCGCCGGAATTGCCCGAAGGCTGCGTCGCGCTCGCCGAGCTGGCCGGTCACGTGCTGGGCGTGCCGGTGCACCACATCCGGCAGACGCGCGAGACCTCGCCGGTCGTCGACGGCGTCGCCAACCGCGAGGTCCTCATCGGGGAGAACCGTGCCGCGCAGCTCGCCGCGCTGGAGGCACCGGGCGGGCCGGTGCTCACCATCGGCGGTGACTGCGGTGTCGAGCTCGTCCCGATCGGGGTCGCGCGCTACCGCTTCGGCCCCGGCCTCGGCGTCGCCTGGTTCGACGCGCACGCGGATCTCAACACCGCGGAGACGTCGCCGTCGGGCGCGTTCCACGGCATGGTGCTGCGTTCGCTGCTCGGCGAGGGCGACCCGGACTTCGCCGCGAACCCGCCGGTCGAACCCGGCCGTGTCGTGCTCGCCGGGACCCGGGTCTTCGACGACGCCGAGCGGGCCGCCCTCGATCGCGGGCTCGTCGTCGAATCCGCCGACCTCGCCGCCGGGCTGGCCGGCGCGGACAAGGTGTACGTCCATCTCGACCTCGACGTGCTCGACCCGGGTGAGTTCGACGGCCTGAACTATCCGGAGCCGGGTGGCTTGACGATCGAGCGTCTGGTGGCGATGCTTCGCGGGCTGAGCGGCTTCGAGGTCGTCGGCGCGGGGATCACCGAATGCGTGGGCACCGAGGTACGCGTGCTCGAACCCGTGCTCGAAGCACTCGGGGAATTGCTCACCCCGCCGCGGTGACGCTCCGTTACGGCGGCCTCACCTTCGGCCGTTCGTACGTACCACGCGAGGCGTTTGCCGGGCACTTGTCATCAAAATTCAGGGACGACCCGTGATTTTGTCACGACGGTGACAAGAAATCGGTTTCTTCTGCGGAAGGTGACACATTCACGAGCGAGTTTGCGATGTGTTCGTTGTCACCCCACGACGATTGTGGGGTGCCGGACGCTGGGCGGAGCAAAGGAGCTGCGATGTCGTTGGAGCGCGGAATCGAACACGCTGCGCCGCATCCCGCAGCACTACCGCGCAAACTGGCCGACATTCTGCGGCCGGAGCTGGGCAGTCTGGCCAACGAGATCGTCGACGAGATCCGGGCGACCATCCCCGCGTACGCGCGCCCGCTCGACGGTCCCTACGGCAAGTCGATCCGCGCGGGCGTCGAGTACGCGATCACGCTGTTCGTCGCCCAGATCGCCGATCCCACCGTCTCCAAAGAACAGTCGCACGAGGTCCATCACCGGCTCGGGCAGAACGAGATGCGGGAAGGCCGCAGCCTCGACACGCTCCAGTCGGCCTACCGGGTCGGCGCGCGCGTCTCCTGGCGGCGCATCATGCGCGTCGGCCGTCGCAGCGGGCTCTCGTCCGCGGTGATGTCGCAACTGGCCGACGCCATGCTCGCGTTCATGGACGAACTCGCGTCCGTCGCGCTGGACGGCTACCTCGAAGCGAAGGCTCGCACCGCGGGCGCCTTGGACACCTGGCGCCGCAAGCTGCTGCACCTGGTGCTGGAAACCCCGCCCGCGCCGTCGAAGGCGATCGCGGAACTCGCGCAGCTGACCGGCTGGACGGTGCCCGAACGCGCGACGCCGGTGGTGCTGCTCCCGATCGACGACACCGTCAGACCGCGGCGGCACAACGCGGTGGATTCGGACGTCCTGGCCGAACTCGACTGCGCCGAGCCGCGCCTGCTGGTCCCCGGCGAGATCTCCGGCGCCCGGCTGGCCACCCTCCAGGCCGCGCTGCCGGACTACCGGCTGTCGATCGGCCCGTGCCGTCCGCTGGACTCCGTCGCCGATTCCCTGCGCTGGGCCCGCGACGCGCTGCACCTCTCCGAACGCGGGATCATCCAGGCACGCCGCGTGATCCGCGCCGAAGAACACCTCGCCACCCTGCTCGTGAACGCCGACGCCGCGCTGACCTGCCAGCTGCGCGACCGGCTGTTCGCCCCGCTCGCCGAGATGACCGGGAAGCAGCAGGAACGACTGCTCGAAACCCTTCGTGCCTGGCTCGACAGCCAGGGCAACGTCGTCGACATCGCCGAACGCCTCCAGGTCCACCCGCAGACCGTCCGATACCGCATGCGGCAGCTGCAGGCGACCTTCGGCGCGCATCTGCGGGACCCGGGGGCGCGGTTCGAAATGGAACTCGCGCTGCGGGCGGGGGTCGGCCAGGCTTCCCATCCGGCTACCGACCACGCGATCCCGGAGGTGCTTCCGGTGCCGCGTCGCAGTCCCCAGTGGACGCCGAGCTGAGCGGGGACGTGGTCACCCGGATGTCATGAAAGGGGCTTTCAGGACGAAAACGTCCTGAAAGCCCCTTTTATGACGCTCGTCAGCGGCGCGCCACCGGCGGATCCACGTTGGGGCACTTGCGTTCCAGCTCCCAGGGCAGGCCGACCTGGTTGATGCCGACACACGCCTGGTTGCCCGGCCCCGACGCCATCCCGGTCAGCAGCGAGTCGAGGTTTTCCTTCACCCCGCAACCGGAGAACGCGGGCAAGGTGAAGTCCTTGTAGGCCGGGTCCTCCCACTGCGGATCGGTGCGCACGACACCGCCGGTGAACATCCCGTACTTCTCACCGCGAAGATTGATCTTGATCGGCTCGGCCGTGAGACAGTTGTCGCCGACGTCGAGGACGACCCCGTTGACGGTGACCTCGCTCAGCTTCCCGTACACCTTGAGCGGAGTGAGGACCGTCGAGCTCCCCGACGGCTCCGGGATCGCCACCCCGTCGACGTCGATGATGTGGTTGCCGGTGGCGTGGTCCTCGGGCAGCAACTCCATGGTCGCGCTGATCGGGACGAAGCCGTAGCCGAGGAACGTCATCCGGCTCGGCGGCATGATGAGCGAGCCGGTGACCTTTCCGGGCCCTTCGGTGTTCTCCAGGTCGACTTCCCAGACCGCGTTGATCATGATCGCGGGCTTCAGGCGCGCGAACGCGCCGAGCTTGGTGATCGACGACGTGCCCTGCAGTTCGAACGGCTGCAACGCGATGGGGAACAGGCCGCTGGCATGGACGTCGTCCGCGGCCCGCGTGTCGGCCCCGGGCTTCTTCTGCTCATCGGGCTTGCCGGACTGTGGCTTGGGTTTCCCGAGGGGGAGCAGCGCGACACTGCCGAGCAGTGTGTCCTGGTCCGGGGCCTGGGTGCAGGTGATCGGCTTGAGCGGTGTTTCGGCGGCGGTCAGCGCCAGGGACGGTACCCCCGTGCTCAGCCGCAGTTCGGACGGCACGTTCAGCAGGATCTCGGGGACCTTGCCCGTCGCGACCAGCTTCAGTTCGCCGGTGGCGGGGATCTTCGTCGCCGGGATCGTCAGGGACACCGGTATCGGCGTCTTCTTGTCCCCGTTCGCGGCCGTGAGCTCGACGGCCGTTTCACCCGCGACTTCGGTGGTGGCCCCGAGCGCTCCTTCGCCGATGGTGAAGGTCAGGGAGAAGTCCTTGACCTGAACCGGTTTTCCGGTTTGGACGACCTTCGGCAACGTGGCCTTGGTGTCCACTGTGACCGGTCGCGCGCCGACGGGATCCGGGAAGACGCAGGTGTTGGCCAGGGTCCGCTGCGCGGCGGCCTCGCCCTGCAGCGGCGTCTTGGGTGGTGCCGTCGGATCGGTCGCCGCCGACGAGGCCAGCGCGCCGTTGACCCCCGCGAGCAGGATGACGCCCGCCAGAACGGGAAACCTCCCGAGTGCCCGGCGAACCTGCTGCATCATATGGGGTTCCTCTCGTGCCTTGAGCCAGTGTGTCAGGTGATCGGGAGCGACGGGCCGAACGCGCGGTTCTGCGCCGGGTTGGTGTTCTTCACGGTGCAGTTGAACGTCCAGGGGCTCCGCGTCCCGTCCTTCTGATGAAGATCGGCCTCGATGCGGAGCGTGGTTCCGAGCGAGAGGACCGCCTGACCGGGCGTGCCCGCGCCGAAGCCGGGGACGACGGTGCTCGCGTCCTGCGTGAACTGGATCGTGCGCGGCCCCGGAACATACGGCGCGAGCTGTTCGGGGATCCTCAAAGACGTGACGACCGCCGAAGGCGGGGTGACGTTCGTCCCGGTCACCGGTGCGGTCATCGTGCCGCGGAGACCGTCTCTGTTGCTGGCGTTGAAGGTCACGGCGTTGAGCGTCGCGTTGAACACGAGGCTCCCGGTGATCCCGGCCGGGGTGACCGAGCCGCCCGCGGGCACCGAATCGGGGCCGGTGAAGGCCATCTTCACGTCGAGTGGCTGCTGACCGATCGTCGGAAAGCTGCACATGTACGTGATGGTTCCCGTGGCGAAGGACGTGGTGGCCGCCGCCGGTGCGGCGGTGAGCAGGGAGACCGCGCCGACCATGACGGCCGCGATCGCGCCTGACCGGCGGATCCGCTGTCCCATGAGGACTCCCTTCGCGTCGCGGGGGTGGAGCCCGTGCGGGGCGGGCGTCCCCGCCCCGCACGGAGGGTTCATCAGGTGATGGTGATCGACGGGCTGAACGCGCGGTTCTGGGCCGGGTTGGTGTTCTTCACGGTGCAGTTGAAGTTCCACGCGGTCCAGGTGCCGTCCTTCTTGTGGAAGTCCAGCGGCGCGTTGATCGTGGTACCGAGCGAAGCGGTCGCCGAGCCGGGGGTGCCGGCGGTGAACGTCGGGACGCCGGTGCCGGTGGCCTGGACGATGTTGAACGACCGGGGGCCGGGCACGTAGGGGTTGATCTGGGTCGGGACGTCCAGGTTCGTCACCGTCGCCGACGCCGGGGTGGCGTTGGTGATGGTGATCGGCATGTTGGCCTTGCCGCGGACGCCGTCGTAGTTGGCGGCGTTGAGCAGGGCGTTGATGGTGGCGTTGATCGTCGCCGTGCCCGAGATGTTCGTCGGGGTGGCGGTGGCGCCCGAGGCGATCGACGTCGGGCCGTCGAACTGGGCCTTCACGTCCAGCTGCTGCTGGCCGATGCCGGGGAAGTTGCACATGTACGCGACCGTGCCGGTGGCATAGGTGGTCGCGGCGAGGGCCGTGCCGGCGGTGAGCACGGCGACCGCGCCCATCACGATGCCGGTGGTGGCGACGCCTGCTGACAACTTGCCAAGTCTGCGGGACATACCTGTCATCTCCTTTGATCCAGTTTACGTCTCGGGCGGCTTTCCCCATGCGCCTTTCGGCGGATTTTTCTGATCAAATATGCTCGACTTGAGCGGCTTTCTCGGTGGTGGGGTAAACCGAGGTTACCCGCGAGTTATGTACGTAACAAGGATTCATGTCTACATGTTTCAGGGTGGGTGAGTAGCCCGTTCTTTCTTGTCAGTGCGCGCTGAATGCGATTATGAAGTTTGTCCGGCGGTGACAAAGACGCGGCCGATCGGCGGAGCCGGGTTAACATTTCGCCCATGGCTTCCGAGAATCGACGATCCACGACACGGCGCGTGACGAGTGGCGCGATAGCCGTAATGATCGCCACGGTTTCCCTTTCCGGTACCGCCCACGCCGCGCCCACCGGCGAAGCGCGGCCGTGGGGGAGCAACGACTACGGGCAGGGGACCATCCCGCCCGCGGCGCTCGGGGCGAGCGCCGTCTCCGCGGGTGCGATCACGCACCTGGCCCTCAAGGACGGAGGCGTGATCGCCTGGGGCAACGACAGTTACGGCCAGGCCACCGTTCCGGCCGCGGCCACGTCCGGGGTTTCGGCGATCGCCGCGGGCTGGGCGCACGAACTCGCGCTCAAGAACGGCGGCGTCATCGCCTGGGGCAACGGGTTCTACGGCCAGAACGTCGTCCCGGCCGCGGCGACCTCGGGGGTCAAGGCGATCTCCACCAGCGCGTACTTCAACCTGGCGCTCAAAACGAACGGCAGCGTGCTGAGCTGGGGTTCGCGGACCGCCGTTCCCGCGACGGTTTCGTCCGGCGTCTCGGCGATCTCCGCCGGCGGCGACCACGGGCTCGCGCTCAAGAACGGCGGCGTCGTCGCCTGGGGCAGCAACGGAAAAGGGCAGATCACCGTGCCCGCGGCGGCGACATCCGGGGTGTCGGCGGTGTCGGCGGGCTTCCGGCACAGCATCGCGCTGAAGAACGGTGGCGTCATCGCCTGGGGTGACAACGGCTACGGCCAGGCCACGGTCCCGCCGGAGGCGCAGTCCGGTGTCGTCGCCATCGACGCCGGTTTCAACCACAACGTGGCGTTGAAGTCCGACGGCAGCGTCTTCGCCTGGGGCAGCAACGTGAAGTCGGAAAGCCGGGACGCCAGCACCGAACCGCCGACGGACTTCTGGAAGTTCTCCGGCGTCTGCACTCCGGTCTACGCCGTTTCCGCAGGTGACAGCACCGGGGTGGCGCTCGTGGACCCGACCGCGCCGTACTTCTGCTGAACCTGTCGTGAGTGGTAAGGACGGTTCTAACCGTCCTTACCACTCACGAGGTTTCAGGACAGGTTCGACTTCATGCTCAGGTTGATCGTGTTGCCCGGACCGGAGATCAGGGCGCCCAGCGCGAGGTCGTTGATGAAGCAGTCCTTGAACTCGGGGATCGTGAACACGCCCGACGACGGGATGGTCTCCGCGAACAGGTCGACGTTCTTCGACACCAGGGTCAGGTCGAGCGGCTTGACGGTCTTGCAGGCGTTCGGCACCGTCGGGAGCGGGATGACCGGCCAGAACAGGCCGACGACGATGTTGTCGATCAGCATGTTCGCCTGCGAACGGGTGGTCAGGTCGCCGTTGGCCAGCGTGCCGGTGACCGGGCCGGTCGGCTCGATCCGCACGCGGGCCTTGATCTTGAAGACACCCGAGACCAGCGAGATGTTCGCCGTCGACGGGGGTAACGCGAGGTCGCCTCGGATCCCGACGTTGTCACCGTCGATGACCAGGGCGCCGTTGAGCTGACCGGGGCCGAGGTCGAGGGAGCCGCCGGTCTTCTTGACCACGGTCTTCCCGGTGACGGTGTAGGACACCGGGATCTCCACCGGGTCGTCCGCGAGGGCGGGGGTGGCGGCGAGGCTGCCCGCCACGGCGATCGCGGAGGTGAGCGCGACGACCGTGCCGAGACGGCGACGGGCGGTTTTCGGGCGCGTTCGACCGAACATGGGTTTCTCCTCGTTTTCTCTCCTGTTTTATAACGCGGACGAAAGGGGGAATGCCCGGTTTGTCACCGGGGGACAAGGTCGGTGATGACCCAGGTGTCGCCTTCGCGTTCGGCCGTGACCGAAAGCTGCGCGGCGGCCGCTGTCGAAGAATTGTTGTCGGCCCGGGTCGCCGCTTGATCGAGGAATACCAGCAGTCGTGCTTTACCGTTGCCGAGTTCTTGGACGGCAGACGAGGAGACGCGGGTCGTGAGAACGAGTTTCTGCGCCGGAGCCTTTTCCCTGACTTGCGCGAACAACTGGTTGTACGACTCCAGCGCCTTACCTCTCAGCGCCGAAGCGGCCGCCTTTTCGGTGACGTCGGTCCGGTCGTAGGAATAGGAGAAGACCTTGTTGAGCGCCACCGTCACCGCGGAGTTCACCTCGGCCGTCGCCCCGACGTCGGTGAGCGCGGTGTTGGCCGCCGACGGCGCCGCCGTGATCGACCTCGCCTCCAGCGTGCCCCACACCCCCGCCGCCACCAGCACGGCCGCCGCGACCAGCAGGATCAGTGGCAGCTTCGGCCGCCGGGACGGCCCGTCGGAGGTCTCTTCGGTGACGGATTCGGCCGTGGTCTCGGGCTCGGTCTCCGCATCGGCTCCGGCTTCGGTGTCGGCGGTGTCGGCCGTGGCGGTCATCGCGCACCCACCGGGAGCTGGTCGAGCGCGCTGAGCTTCCAGCCTTCGCCGGTCCTGGTCAGCCCGGCGGCGAACCGGTTGCGCTTCGTCGTCGGCGCCGCGCCTTCCCGCGCCATCGTGATCTCCACCGAAGCCAGCATCTTGGCCGTTCCCGCGTGGTCGTCCAGTTCGCTGATCGCCGCGTCGAGCACCTTGCCCGTCGAGACGGTCGCGTCCTTGGCCAGCGTTTGCTTGGTCGCGTCGTCGGTCTTGCTCAGCTGGTCGCGCAGCGGACCGGTCGACGCGGCGAGCCAGTCGGCGATGCCCTGGTCGATCCGATGGTGGTCGAGGGTGGTCAGCCGGGCGACGAGCTCACGCCCGTTCTTCAGCGCGTCGTCGCGCGAGGTCCCGTACGACGCGGCCTCGGAGCCGGTCGCGGTGAACCAGGTGTACCCGGCCCATCCCGCGAACGCGCAGGCCGCGGTGAACACGGCGATCGCGATCTTCAGTTGCGCAGCCACAACATCTCCTCGAGGCTGGTGGACGTCGGCTGGCCGTCGGCGCCGAACCCGCCGGGGACGGCGGCGGGCGGGACGCCGCCCTTCGGCGCGTTCTGTGAACCGCGGACCGAACTCGGGTTGCCCTTTTCGAGCGTGCACGCGGCACCGGTGTTGAACGGCAGCGCCGAAAGGTCCCTGCTGTCGCGGATCTGCGTGCCCCCGTAGCCCTTCGTGCACGGCATCGGGTCGAAGAAGGTCAGGACCAGGGCGATCTTGCCGGACTGTTCGTCGACAGCCGCGTCGACCGCGGAGACCGCCTTCGGGGTGTTGATCAGCAGCTGCCGCAGGCCGTCGGTACGCGCGGAGAACACCTGCGACGTGGTGAGCAGGTTCGCCAGCAGGATCGGCAGCCCCGGCTCGTTGTCCCGCAGCAGCCCGGAGAGCTGGGTCGCCGCGTCGGGCGCGGTCGCGATCAGCTTGCGCAGGTCACCGTCCGAACGGGACAGCTGTTCGGCGAACTGCCTGGCGTTGTCGCTGAACTGCCGCCACTCCAGCGACGAGTCGACCTGGGTCTTGAGCACGGTCGAGCCGTCGGTGAGCAGTCTCTCCGTCTGCGGCAGGTGGAGCGCGGCCCGCTTGGTGAAGTCGGTGGTGGAATCCAGCAGCACCTGGAGGTTCGCGCCGGAACCGCGCAGGGCGTTGTCGAGTTCGTCGACGACGATGCGCAGATCTTCGGTCGGTACGGACGCGGTCAGCGAGTCCAGGTCGGTCAGCAGGTGTTGAACCGGCAGCGGGACACTCGTCGCCTCACGCGGGATGACCGAACCTTCGCCGAGGAACGGCCCGTCGCCGGTGCGCGGCTGCAGGTCGACGAACTGCTCGCCGACCGCGGACCGGTTCGCCACGACCGCCCGCGAGTTCGCCGGGATCCGCGGCGCGTCGTCGTCGATCAGCAGATCCGCTTCCATGCCCCCGGCGGTGAGCCGCAGTTCGCCGACCCGGCCGACGGCGACGCCGCGGTAGGTCACTTCGCCGTTGGTGAACAGGCCCCCGCCGTCGGTCAGCGCGAGTTTCACGGTGTACCCGCTCGCCCCGAAAAGCCGGCCGAGCCCGGCGTAGCTGGCGCCGACGAACGCCGTCGTCGCCAAGGCGATGATGACGAACGCGATCACCTGGATCCGGATACGGGTGGTGAGCATCAGCTACCTCCGGAGGACGGCAGCGGCAGTGTCGGGAGTTCCGATGGGACACCTTCGCCCGGGGGCGGGAGTTCGACGCCCGGCGCGGGGATCATCGAGGCGTAGACGTTCAGGTAGTCGCCCTTGATCCCGTCCCGCACGGCGTCGGTGAACGGGAACGTCGGCAGGATCTCCAGCGATTGGGGCAGGCTCTGGCCGGCGTCGGCCAGCCGCTTGAGGATCGGTGCGAGCGCGGTCAGATCGGCGACGAGGTCGTCCCGGCTCTTCTTGATCACGTCGACGCCGACCCCGGAAAGCCGGTCCAGCGATTGCAGCATCGAGACGAGCTGGGTGCGCTGGTCGGAAAGGCTCTTGAGCCCGGGGGTGAGGTCGGTGAGCGCGCCTTCGACCTGCTGCTTCCGGTTGGCCAGCGTCGTCGAGAGCTGGTTGAGCCCGTCGAGCGCCGAGGTGATGTCGGAGCGGTGCGAGTCCAGGTTGGACACCAGCTGTTCCACAGTGGACAGGAACGAGCGGATCTCCTCCTCGTTGCCGTCCATCACCTTCGACAGCTCGCGGTTGATGGTCTGCAGCTGGCCGATCCCGCCGCCGTTGAGCAGCAGGGACAGCGCGCCGAAGATCTCCTCGAACTCCGGGTTGCGGTTCGTGCTCGCGACGGGGATCACCCCGCCCTCGCCCAGCCTGCCCTCGGCCTTCGCCGCACTCGGGGCGAGCTCGATGAACTTCTCGCCGAGCAGGCTGGACTGCCGCAGCCGTGCGATGGCGTTGGCGGGCAGGAGGACGTCGCCGTTGACCGCCAATACGGTTTCGGCCGTCCAGCCGTCTTCGCCGAGCTTGATCGTCTCGACCCGGCCGACCGGGACGTCGCCCACCTTCACCGCGGCCTGGGGGACCAGGTCGAGCACGTCGGCGAACTGCACGGTCACCCGGTACGGATGGTCGCCGATGTCCGCGCCGCCGGGCAGCGGCAGGTCGTAGACGCCCTTGAAATCGGAGGAGCAGGCCGTGAGCGCGAGGCAACAGGCGGCGAGTACGGCGGTCTTCCGTTTCGCGGTCATCAGCGCCCCCCGGTGTAGGTGGCGCCGGCGACCGGCAGCGGGAGCGGGGCGTACTCGAGCATGTTGCCGCGGCTTTGCAGCTTCCCGGTCTTCGGATCGATGGCCTCGAGCACGTTTGTCACCGCCAGCGGGATCGTGTCGAGGGTTTCGGCCAGCGCGGCGCGTTTGTCGACCAGCGTCCCGGTGGTCACCGCGAGCTTGTCCACATTGGACTTGATCAGCGCGCGGTTGTCGCGGATGAACTGCTGGATCTCGGCCAGCGCGCCGCCGAGGCCGTTGAGCGCGCGGGCGAGTTCGTTCTTGTTCTGCGCCAGCGTGCCGGTCACCGAGGCGAGCTGCTTGTTGATCTCGCTGACGTTCCGGTCGTTGGTCGCCAGCATCGAGGTGAAGCGCTGCAGTTCGTCGACGGTGGCGAACAGGTTCTCCGAGTTCCCGGACAGGGTCCTGGCGAGGTCGGCGAAGTTGCGCACCGACTCGTTGAACGGCTTGCCGTTGCCCTGCAGGTTCTTCGCGCCGGTGCGCAGCAGGTCCGACAGCGCGCCGTCGGCGTTGGCGCCCTTGGGGCCGAGCGCCTTGGCGAGCGTGTCGAGGCTGGAGTAGAGCTGGTCGAGTTCCACCGGCGTGCCGGTGCGCTCGACCGGGATGACCGCGCCGTCGTCCAGCCGGTTCCCGGAGCGGGTGAGCTTGGTGAACTGGACGTACCGGTCGGCCACCACGCTCGGCGCCACGACCAGGACGTTGGTGTCGACGGCGATCGGCGTCGAACCGTCGACGGTCAGCACGACCTTGACCTGTTCGCCTTCCGGGGCCACCGATTCGACCTGGCCGACCCGGACGCCGAGCACCCGCACGTCGGATCCACTGTAGACACCGACGGCGCGCGAGAAGTACACCGTGACGCGGTCGAGCCCGCTGCCGGAGAAGATCCACCAGAGGCCGCCGACGACGGCCAGCGCGAGTACGAGGGCGAGGGTGACGAACCTGCTGGTCATCGGCCACCTCCGGGAATCTTCGGCGTACAGGGGTCCCGGTTCTCCGGGATCAGCCCGCACAGGTAGCCGTCCACCCAGCGTCCGTTGCCGAGCGAGTTGTTCACCACGCGGAAGTACGGCGCGGCGAGATCGAGGCTCTTGGCGAGATTGTCGTTCTGCCGCTGCAGGATGTCGGTCACCTCTCCGAGCTGGCTGAGCGCGCCGCCGAGCTGGTCCTTGTTGTCCCGCACCAGGCCGGAGAGCTGCGTGGCGAGCTCCTGCGAACCGGTGAGCAGGTCGTGGATCGCCTGCCGCCGGTTGTCCAGTTCGGTGAGCAGCAGATTGCCGTCCGAGAGGAGCTTGGCGAAGTCGTCGTTCGAGTTCGCGAGCGTCGTGGTGAGACCGTGCGCGTTCGACAACAGGCTGTTGAGTTCGGTGTCCCGTGAGGAGACCGTCTTCGACAGCGACGTCAGCCCGTCGAGCGCCTTCCGGATGTGCTCCGGCGAGTTCTTGAACGTGTCGCTGAGCGTGGTGAAGCTCTCCGCGAGCTGATCGGTGTCGATCGCTCCCGCGGTGTCGGCCAGCCCGTTGAACGCCTCGGTGACGTCGTAGGGCGTCACGGTCCGGGTGCGCGGGATGAGCTGCTTCGGGTTCTGCACCGCCTCGCCGGTCGGGCGCAGCGAGAGGAACTTCCGGCCCAGCAGGGTCTTGATCTTGATCTCGGCGGCGGTCTTGTCGCCGACCCACGCGTCCTTGACCCGGAAGCTGACGACGACGTGGTCTTCGGCGAGCTGGACGTCGCTCACCGCGCCGACCTTGATCCCGGCGATGCGGACTTCGTCGTCCTCCTGCAACCCGGCCGCTTCGGAGAATTCGGCCTGGTAGGTGGTTCCGGAGCCGATGATCGGGAGGTCTTCGTAGTTGAGCGTCGCGGTCAGCAGCCCGGCCGCGACGGCGCTGCCGACGAGACCGATGACGATCGGGTTCCGCTCCTTGAAGGGTTTCACGACGTGCACCTCTCCGCCGTCGCCGGGACCCCGCGGGGAGGTTTGGTCTGGAGGACGGCCGAGCACAGGTAGAAGTTCATCCACGATCCGTAGGAGCTGATCCGCCCCAGTTCGTTCAGCTTTCCCGGAAGCACGGTGAGGGACTGTTCGATGTCCGCCTTGCCCTTCACGAGTTGTTCCGAGAGCAGGCCGACGCCGTTGATGCTGTCCTTGAGCGGTTTCCTGCCCTGTTCGAGCAGACCGGCCGTGGCGGTGGTGAGGTCCGCGAGCCCGGAGACGGCTTCCCCGATCTCGGTGCGGTCGCCGGCGAGGCCGGAGACCAGCTCGCGCAGCGTCGAGACCAAAGTGGACAGGGCGTCACCCTTGCCGTTGATCGTCTTCAGCACGGTGTCCAGGTTCGTGATCACGTCGCCGATCACCTTGTCCCGTCCGGCGAGCGTGGTGGTCAGCGAACCCGTGTGCGCCAGCAGGCTTTCCACCGTGCCGCCTTCGCCCTGCAGCACCTGGACGATCTCGCCGGAGAGCTGGTTGACGTCCTTGGGCGACAGCGCCTGGAACAGCGGTTTGAAGCCGTTGAACAGTTCCGTGAGGTCCAGCGCGGGAGTCGTGCGTTCCAGCGGGATCTCCGCTCCGGGTTCGAGGAATTCCGTGGAACCCTTGCCTCGTTCGAGGGCGATGTAGCGCTGGCCGACCATGTTGCGGTACTTGATCACCGCGTTCACGTCGGCGGGGAGCCTGCGCTGCGAGTCGAGCGAGAACCTGATGCGGGCCACGCTGTGGTCGGCGATCTCGAGTTCCTCGATCTGGCCGACCCGCACCCCGGAGATCCGGACGTCGTCGCCGACGTTCAGCGACGTCGCGTCGAGGAATTTCGCGCTGTAGGTCTTGGTGTCGCCGAGGCCGGTGTTCGTGATGGACACCGCCAGCAGCACCGTGGCCAGTGTCGTGATGACGACGAAGATCAGCCCCTTGATCAGCGGGCTCACGAAGTTCCTCATCGCAGGGTCACCTCCGTGCCGCGGTAGAGCGGGCCGACGAGCACGCTGCCCCAGGCGGGGACCTGGGCGGCGGGGATGCCGGCCGACGGCGCGACCAGCGTCGAGATCAGTTCGCGTTCCTGCGGCGAGTTCGCCAGGCCGAGGTCGCCTTCCGCGCCGGGGAGCAACGGCAGCGCGCCGGTGTCCTTGCCGGTCGCCGCGATCCCCGGGCTCATCAGGCCGTTCGTCGGATAGCAGCGCGGTTCGCCGGTGGCGTTGTAGACCGGGTCGTCCTTGCCCGGCAGGTATTTGCCGCGAGGCTGGGTGACGACGATCTCCGCGTGCAGACCGGGTTCGTCGGTGCCCTTGCCCAGGACCTTGTCCATCTGCGGCTTCAGTTTCGCCAGCGCGTCCAGCGTGCAGGCGAAACTCGGCGAGTACTTCGCGCCGACTTCGAGCGGTGCCCGGCTGTCGGCGGCGAGCGCGATGATGTTGGCGCGGTTGTTGGTGAGGAACGTCGTGACATGCTGGGAAGACGCCGTCACCTGCTGGTACACGGTGGCCAGTTCGGCTCGTTTCTCCTGGACGGTGTCGAGGGTGACCGCCGAGGCGCTCAGCGAATCGAGCAGATCCGGCGCGATGTCCCCGTACAGCCTCGAAACCGTGGCGAGGTCGCGGATGTTGTCGTTCAGCGCCGGGAGGTTCGGGTTGAACTCCTTGAGGTACTCGGCCGCGGTCGCCAGCGTGTCACCGATCTGGTCGCCGCGTCCCTCCAGCGCCGTGGCGACGGTGGTCAGCGTGGTCGCGAGCTTCTGCGGCTGCACCGCCTTGAGCAACGGCAGCAGATTGTCGAAGACCCGCTCCAGTTCGATCGCGTTGGCCGAGCGGTCCTGGGTGATCACGTCACCGGAGGCCAGCGGGGGACCGGCCGATCCGTCCGGAATGGACAGTTGCACGTACCGCTCCCCGAACAGGGTCTTGGGGACGAGCAGCGCGGACACGGACTTCGGCAGCTGGGAGACCTTGCCGGGCTCCATGGCCAGGTCGATCTCCGCGCCCGCCGGGGTCGCGCGGACGCCGCGGATCTCGCCGACCACCACACCGCGCGCCTTGACCTGCCCGCCCTCGCGCAACTGGTTGCCGACGCGGTCCGCCTGCAGTGTCACCGGGACCGAGGTGACGAAGTCCTTCTGATAGATCTTGATCGACAGCAGCACGAGGGCGGACATCACCACGAGGAACAACACCCCGGCCGTCCTGACCCCGGCTTTGCGCAGCCCGCGCCGGCTCATCCGGCCACCTGCACCGTCGTGGTCGCGCCCCAGATCGCGAGGCTGAGGAAGAAGTCCAGCACGCTGACGGCCACGATCGCCGTCCGCACCCCGCGCCCGACGGCCACCCCGACGCCCGCGGGCCCGCCGCTCGCCCGGAAACCGTAGTAACAGTGGGCGAGCACGATCACGACGCTGAACACCAGCACCTTGCCGAACGACCAGAGCACGTCGCCCGGTGGCAGGAACAGCAGGAAGTAGTGGTCGTAGGTGCCCGCGGACTGGCCGTAGAACCAGACGGTGATCTGGCGCGACGCGAGATACGAGGTCAGCAGGCCGATCGCGTACAACGGGATGACCGCGAGGAAGCCCGCGATGATCCGGGTGGTCACCAGGTACGGGACGCTGGGGATGCCCATCACCTCGAGCGCGTCGATCTCCTCGGAGATCCGCATCGCGCCCAGTTGCGCGGTGAAGCCGCAGCCGACGGTGGCCGACAACGCCAGGCCCGCGACGAGCGGCGCGATCTCGCGGGTGTTGAAGTACGCGGAGACGAACCCGGCGAACGCCGACGTGCCGACCTGGTTGAGCGCCGAGTACCCCTGGAGCCCGACGACCGTGCCGGTGAACACGGTCATCCCGATCATCACGCCGATCGTGCCGCCGATGACCGCGAGCGCGCCGCTGCCGAAGCTGACTTCGGCCAGCAGGCGGGTGATCTCGCGGAGATAGCGGTGCAGCGCGCGCGGTACCCAGGCGAGTGCCTTGAGGAAGAAGAGGATCTGGTCGCCGAGCGTGTCCAGGAACCCGAACCGGCGGTCCACGGCCTCGCGGACCCGCGTGGCGCGGGTGGGTGTCGTCGTGGTCATCAGCTGCCCTTCGCCGGGACGAGCTGCAGGTAAAGCGTCGTCAGCACCAGGTTCAACAGGAACAGGAGAAGGAACGTGATCACCACGGATTGGTTCACCGCGTCACCGACGCCTTTCGGGCCACCCTTGGGATTGAGCCCGCGATAAGACGCGACGATCGCCGCGACGAAACCGAAGATGACCGCCTTGATCTCGCTGATCCAGAGGTCCGGCAGTTGCGCGAGAGCGGAGAAACTGGCCAGATACGCACCCGGTGTCCCGTTCTGCATGATGACGTTGAAAAAATAGCCGCCGAGGACGCCGACCACACTGACCATTCCGTTCAGGAATGCGGAGACGCCCATCGCGGCGAGCACCCTCGGCACGATCAGGCGCTGGATCGGGGAGACCCCGAGCACCTCCATCGCGTCGATCTCCTCGCGGATCGTGCGGGACCCGAGGTCCGCGCACATCGCCGAACCGCCGGCGCCCGCGATCAGCAGCGCGGTCACGATCGGGCTGGCCTGCTGGATGATCGCCAGCACACTGGCCGCGCCGGTGAAGGACTGCGCGCCGATCTGCGCGGTCAGCGAGCCGATGTGCAGCGCGATCACCGCGCCGAACGGGATCGCGACCAGCGCCGTCGGCAGGATCGACACACTCGCGATGAACCAGAACTGCTGGATCAGCTCGCGGGCCTGGAACGGCCGCCGGAAGGTCAGGCGGACGACGTCGAGGCCGAGTGAGTAGAGCCTGCCGGTCTCCCGGAGCGCACCCGCGCCGGGAAATGAGGGTGCGTTAGTCCGGACGCCCACGCCGACCCTCCAGTTTTCCGGGCACGGCGAATACACCCCAGCTTGCGCTATTCCTTTGCTCCGAATGGAGGAACGGAATCGTTGAATAGGGTCAACGGGGTGTTACCGTGCTGTTTGCTACTGGTCGGTACGCTAATCACGCGCCTGCTTGGTGACAAGAACTTCGGTGTGATCAAGACATCACGTCCTGGTAACCGGTGAATTCTTGTTCCTTTGTGACAAAGGCGGGGGTGGGTCTTGTCCGTTCGTTCGTGTTCGGCGGCGGGGAGGCCCGGCGAGGGTGAGTGACGGCGGGTGGGTCACCCGCTTGGAGTCTCGATCGGTCCTCGAGTCTCGAGCCCGGGTCTCGTCCGCGCCCTCCTCAAGTGACATGAAAGGCCCGTTACTTGCAAATTTTGCAAGTAACGGGCCTTTCATAGCGCTCTTGGGGGCCCGGTCAGCGAGCCAGGTCCGACACCAGTTCGTAGGACCGCACCCGGTCCGCCTGGTCGTGCACCATGGTCGTGATCATCAGCTCGTTCGCGCCCGTGTCGGTCAGCAGCGTCTCGAGTCCCTTGTGGACCGTCTCGGGCGAACCGATGATGCTGCTCGCGGCCCGGTCCTCGATGAACACGCGCTCGATGTCGGTGTACGGGTAGGCCGCGGCGTCTTCCGGTGTCGGCAGCGGGATGGGACGGCCCTTGCGCAGGCTGAGGAAGGTCAGGCCGCTGGGCGCGGCCAGGTACCGGGCCCGCTCGTCGGTCTCGGCGGCCACGACGGAGACGCCGAGCATGACGTACGGCTCGTCCAGGACGTCCGACGGTTTGAACGAGTCGCGGTAGAGCGCGACGGCGGGCAGCGTGTTCTCGGCGCTGAAGTGATGGGCGAAGGAGAACGGCAGGCCGAGCTCGCCCGCCATGCGCGCACTGAAGCCGCTCGAGCCGAGCAGCCAGACCGGCGGCTTGTTGCCCTCGGCGGTCACGGCGTTGACGGCGCGCTGGTCGGAGTGCTCGAAGTAGGCCAGCAGTTCCGCGAACTGCTGCGGGAAGTTCTCCGCGGTGAGCCCGCCGGGGCCGCGCAGCGCCAGCGCGGTCCGCTGGTCGGTACCCGGGGCGCGGCCGATGCCGAGGTCGATCCGGCCGGGGTGGAACGCCTCCAGGGTGCCGAACTGCTCGGCGACCACCAGCGGCGCGTGGTTCGGCAGCATGACCCCGCCGGAGCCGACCCTGATGCGTTCGGTGGCGGCCGCGACCTGACCGATCATCACGGCGGTCGCGGAGCTCGCGATACCGGGCATGTTGTGGTGCTCGGCGAGCCAGTACCGGTGATAGCCGAGTGCTTCGGTCCGGCGGGCGAGGTCGAGGGTGTTGCGCAGCGAGTCGCCAACGCCGCCCCCGGCCACGACGGGCGAGAGGTCGAGCACGGACAGCGGGATGTCAGGCAAAGAGGTCACGCTTCGGTACAACGCGCCCGGGCCCCGATCCCTTCCCGTGACATCGGGCACCTGTCACTCGATCGAAATTAACCGACGCGATGTGTCCGATACTCGGCGGGCTTCATCGGTTTTCACGGTACGGTTGCCCCCGAATGCGACCGTGGGAAAACCACTGAAAAGAAAGGATTAAGGTGCCGCGTCCGGAGCGACCTTTGGGCCCTGGGGACGATCCGTTGCTGGAGTTCGCCGCCGATCTCCGGCGCCTGCGGGAGAAAGCCGGGAACCCGACGTACCGGGAGCTGGGCAGGCGTGCCCACTACTCCGCGGGCACCCTCTCCGAAGCCGCCGGCGGGAAGAAGATGCCCAGCTTGGCGGTGGCCTTGGCCTACGTCCGGGCCTGTGACGGACCCGAGGCGGAGTGGGAGGCCCGATGGCACGACGTGACCGAGCGCACGCGTACCGGAGTCAGCGATTCACAGCTTGTGCCGCTGAATGGGGAATCCGCCCCTTATATCGGCCTGACCGCATTCGGGCCGGATGACGCGAGCCGATTCTTCGGACGCGAACGACTTGTCGAAAAACTGGTGACAAGGCTTTCGGGGCAGCGATTCCTGGCCGTTCTGGGAGCATCAGGTTCCGGTAAGTCCTCCTTGCTCCGGGCGGGTCTTCTGCCCGCCGTCGGCGAGACGTCCACCACGGTGCTGATGACCCCCGGTTCGCGGCCGCTTCAGGAGTGCGCGGTCCAGTTCGGGGCGGCGCTCGGGCTCGCTCCCGGCGGGCTGCTCGCCGAGTTCACCGAGCATCCGCGCAACCTCGGCCTCGCCGCCCGTCAGCTGGTCGCCGACCGCGAGGGTGACGTCGTCCTGGTCGTCGACCAGTTCGAAGAGGTCTTCACGCTCTGCCAGGACGCCGACGAGCGCGCCGCCTTCCTGTCCGCGCTGGTCACCGCGACGACCGAGCCGGAGAGCCGGACCAGGGTCGTCCTCGGCATCCGCACGGACTTCTACACCCACTGCGCGCGGCATCCCGGGCTGGTCGAGGCCATGCAGGACGCGCAGATCCTCGTCGGCCCGATGAGCACCGAGGAGCTCCGGCAGGCCATCTCGCGGCCGGCGATCGACGCCGGGTACCGCGTCGAGAACGCGCTGGTCTCGCGGCTGGTCGCCGACGCGACCGGCCAGCCCGGCGTGCTGCCGCTGCTCTCGCACGCGCTGCTGGAGACCTGGCGCCGCCGCCACGGCAACACGCTCACCCTCACCGGTTACGAGTCCACCGGTGGGATCGAACGGTCGGTCGCGCAGACGTCCGAGCACACCTTCACCGCGCTGAGCGAACACCAGCAGCGGCTGGCGAACCAGATCTTCCTGCGGATGACCGCGCTCGGCGAGGGCACCGAGGACACGAAACGCCGCATCACCCGCGACGAGCTGGACGCCGACGATCCCGACGTCGCCGTCGTGCTGGACAGGCTGGCGTCTTCACGGCTGGTCACCCTCGACGACAACGGCATCGAGATCGCGCACGAGGCGCTGATCCGCGGCTGGCCGCGCCTGCGCGAATGGCTGGCCCAGGACCGTGAGGGCCTGCGCGTGCACCGCCAGCTCACCGAGGCGACCGACGCGTGGGAATCGGTCGGCCGCGACGACGGCTGGCTCCATCGCGGCGCGCGGCTGGCCATCGCCATGGAATGGGCGAGTGAGCACGACAGCGCGCTCTCCCAGCGGGAGCGCCGGTTCCTCGACGCGAGCGTGGCCATCGAGAACCACGAGCAGGCCGTCGCGCGCCGCCGCACCCGGCGGCTGCGCCAGCTGGTCGCGCTCCTGGCCGTGCTGCTGGTGCTGGCGACGGCCGCGATGGTGTACGCCGTCCGCGCCGAGCAGACCGCGACCAGCCAGCGCAACAGCGCGCTCGCGCAGAAGGTCGCCGGGCAGGCCATCGAGATGCGGGCGACGAACCCGGCGCTGGCCGCGCAGCTCGCGCTCGCGGCGTACCGCGTCGATCCGAGCGTGGACACCCGCGGCAGCGTGCTCGGGATGTTCGAGTCGCCGTACTCGACCCGGGTCTCCGGACACGGCCATCGGGTCAATTCGGCCGCCCTGCGCGGCGACGGCCAGGTGATGGTGACCGGGAGCTGGGACCAGACGGCCAAGCTGTGGGACGTCAAGAACCCCCATCACCCGGTCGAACTGGCCACGCTGTCCGGGCACACCGCCAACGTCAACTCGGTGTCGTTCAGCGCCGACGGCGGCGCCGTCGCGACGGCGGGCTGGGACAAGACCGCGCGCTTGTGGAACGTCGCCGACCCCGCGAAACCCGGGCAGGGTGTGGTGGTCGGGGAGCATCCGAGCCGGGTCAACGCGGTGGCCTTCAGCCCGAAGGCGGCGGTGCTCGCCACCTCGGACGGCGACGGCACGGTGCGCCTGTTCGACGTCCGCGACCTCGCGAAACCGGTGCTCGTGGCCACTCTCCCCGGGCACACCGGCAACGTCAACGGGCTCGCCTACGCCCCGGACGGGCGGACGCTCGTCTCGTCCGGCGCCGACAAGACCGCGCGGTTGTGGGACGTCGCCGACCCGCTCAAGGCGAGGCCGCTCGGCGTGGTGACCGGACACACCGCCGGCGTCCACTCCGCGGCGTTCAGCCCGGACGGCCGCACCCTCGCCACCGCGAGCATCGACCTGAGCGCGCGCCTGTGGAACATCGCCGACCCGATGGCGCCGGTTCCGCTGGGGACGATGACCGCGCACAAGACCATCGTGCGGTCCGTGGCGTTCAGCCCTGACGGGACGACCCTGGCCACGACCGGTTTCGACCGCAACGCGCGGCTGTGGGACATCACAGATCCGGCGAACCCGCGCGAGAAACCGCCGCTCACCGGGCACACCGCGGCGGTGGTCTGGGCGGTCTTCTCCCAGGACGGCCGCACGCTGGTGACCGCGAGCGACGACCAGACGGTGCGGCTGTGGGATCTGCCGGGACCCGCGATCAGCGGCCCGGCGAGATCGGCCTGCCGGGCGGTGTACAGCGCCGACGGGAAACTGCTGGCCACCGGCAGCCAGGACGGCGTGGTCCGCCTGGTCGACGTCGCCGACACCCGGAACCCGCGCGAGCTGGGCAAGGTCACGGGCTTCGGCCAAGGCGTCTGCGGTCTCGCGTTCAGCCCGGACGGCCGGACCCTCGCCGCCGGTTCGTGGGACCACACGATGCGGCTGATCGACGTCACCGATCCGCGCCGACCGGTCGACACCGGGGTCATCTACCGGCCGGAGGAGGAGATCGACCCGGTCGCGTTCAGCGCGGACGGCCGGACGCTCGCGACGGCGGGCAGCGGGCACACGGTGAAGCTGTGGGACGTGGCCGACATCCGGCGGCCGGTCGAACTCGCGACCCTCACCGGGCACGAGGACGACGTCCATTCGATCGCGTTCAGCCCGGACGGCCGCACCCTGCTGACCGGCGGCTGGGATCACACCGCGCGGCTGTGGGACATCTCCATGGTGAAGGCGCCGAAGCAGCTTTCGGTGCTGAAGGGCCACTCCGACACGGTGTTCTCGGTGGCCTACAGCCCGGACGGCAAACTCGCCGCCACCGGCAGCGCCGACCGCACCGCGCGGCTCTGGGACGTGGCCGATCCGGCGGCGCCCCGGGAAGCCGCGCTGCTCGCCGGGCACACCGACAACGTCATCTCGGTGGCGTTCAGCGGTGACGGGAAGACCTTCGCGACCGGCAGCTACGACCGGTCCGTGCGACTATGGGATGTCTCCGATCCAGGGACGGTCCGCTCGTCGGCCAACCTGACCGACGATGTCGACCGGGTCAACGCCGTGGCGTTCGCACCCGACGGGCACACCCTCGCGGGCTCCGTCGCGGACGGCAGCGTGCGGTTGTGGGAAACGAGCCCCGAGCGGGCCGCCGAACGCATCTGCGCGACCGTCCATCCGCGGATCACGGCGGCCGAGTGGGAGCAACACCTGCCGGGGCTCGACTACCGGCCTCCGTGCCCGTGACCACCGCCGATTCGTTGTTCGGCGTTGTTGTTCGGTGACGGCGGCGTGACACCGAACAACGAATAGGCGCTAGAAATACCCCTGGACGTGCGACACGTCCCCACGACGTTCACTCACCGGGGGTCTGAAGGGCTCCTTCAGGACATTCACCAGTGCCCTGAAGGAGCCCTTCAGCTTATCTACCGCAAGTCGTCCTCTGGTCGCGGTAGTACGCGATCCCAACTACCACAACTAGAGGACGACTTGCGGGATCAGGCGGCCGGGATCCAGTCCGGGTTGGAAGCCAGGACGGTCAGCTGCTGGGTCGCTCGCGTGAGGGCGACGTACAGCACCCGGCGGCCGGTGGTCGACTCCGTGATGAGGTCGTTCGGTTCCACCAGGACGACGGCGTCGTACTCGAGGCCCTTGGAGTCGAGACTGCCGACGACCTTGAGCCGCTCGTCCGAAAGCCCGTCGAGCCAGCCCTCGACCTCCGGCACCCGGTCCATGGCGGTGATCACGCCGACGGTGCCTTCGACGGCCCCCATCAGTTCCTTCACCGCGGCCTGCGTCGCGGCCTCCAGCCCGGCGGCCTCGACCGGCCGGACCTCCGGCGTGATGCCGGTCTGCCGCACCGCGCGCGGGAGTTCGTCGGCCTCGGCGTGCCCGGCGACGACCTTCGCGGCCAGATCGAAGATCTCCGCCGAGTTCCGGTAGTTGGTGCGCAGGGTGAACCGGCGCCGCGTCGTCTTGATCCCGAAGGCCTGGTCCCGCGCCATCGCGGCTTCGGCCGGATCCGGCCACGAGCTCTGCACCGGGTCGCCGACCACGGTCCAGCTCGCGTACTTGCCGCGCCGCCCGACCATCCGCCACTGCATCGGCGAAAGGTCCTGCGATTCGTCGATGACCACGTGCGAGTACTCGTCGTAGTGCTCGGGCCTGGTCGGGGCACCGCCGCGCTCCGGGTTGACCTCGATGCTCTGGCGGCCGCGGCGGCTCTTCGGCGGCTGGCCGATCAGGACGCGCAGTTCGTCGAGGAGCGCGATGTCCGCGATGGTCCAGCCGCGCGAGCGGTCGGCGAAGTCGGCGGCGAGCATGCTGATCTCGGTGCGGTTGAGCAGGCCCTTCGCCGCGCCGGCCAGCCGCTTCTCGACGCCGAGCCAGCGCAGGATCTGCGCCGGGTACAGGATCGGCCACCACACCACCAGGAACCGGTGGAACTCGATGCGCTCGCCGAGTTCGCTGACCAGCTCGGCCTTGTCGATCTGACGGCCGTCGTCCTTCGCGTGCTGCTCGGCCTTCGAGGCGAGCGCGTCGAGCAGCAGTTCCGCGGCGCGGATCCGCGACCGGTTCGGCGGCCCGCCCGCGGTGTGCACCTTGCGGCGCACCTTGTCGAGTTCGCGCGCGTCCAGCCGCAGCACCTCGCCGCGGTAGACGATCTTCATGTCCTCGGGCGCCTCTTCCGGCGTGTCCCGCAGCGCGCGCAGCAGGATCTTGCGCATCCGCAGCGAACCCTTGATCGCCGCCAGCGGCGCCGGGTCCTGACGGGTCGCTTCGAGGCCGTCGAGGACCTCTCCGAGCGCGCGCAGTTCGACGTTCGTCTCACCCATCGACGGCAGCACCCGCGAGATGTAGCTGGTGAACACCCCGGACGGGCCGATCACCAGCACGCCCGCGCCGCCGAGCTGACGGCGGTGGCGGTAGAGCAGGTACGCCGCGCGGTGCAGCGCGACCGCGGTCTTGCCGGTACCGGGGCCGCCGGTGATCTCCGTGACCCCGCGCCACGGCGCGCGGATGACCTCGTCCTGTTCCTTCTGGATGGTGGCGACGATGTCCCGCATCTTCTCGCCGCGCGACCGTCCGAGCGCGGCCATCAGCGCGCCTTCGCCGACGATCTGCATGGTCTCGGGGACCGCGTCGGCGATCAGGACGTCGTCGTCGACGTCGAGCACGTTCTGGCCGGAACACCGGATCACCCGGCGCCGGACGACGTCCATCGGCTCCTCGGCGGTCGCCTGGTAGAACGCCGCCGCCGCGGGCGCGCGCCAGTCGGTGACGAGGTTGTCGAACTCGGCGTCGCGGATGCCGAGACGGCCGACGTAGATGTGGTCGTTGTCGAGGTGGTCGAGCCTGCCGAAGACCAGCCCCTCGTACTCCGCGTCGAGAGTCTGGAGGGTCTGATTGGCGTGATAGACCATCATGTCCCGCTCGAACAGCATCGACGCCTGTTCGAAGATCGCTTCACGCCCGGCGCCATGGCCGATCTCATAGCCCTTGGTACGCATGGCCTCAGCCTGGGCTCGCAGTTCGGCGAGCCTGGTGTAGACCATGTCCACATGGGCTTGCTCGATGGCGATCTCGGCCCGTCTGACCCGAGGTTCGGACACGCAACGCTCCTAAACGCTTCTATCGCCTCCGAGGGCGAAGGACGACTCTACGCGAGCTGGGCGGCGGCTTCACCAAGTCCTGCCGAACGTCACGGCGGATGCCGTTGAGGCACGATGCTCCAATGACCAGGATCGTGGCGGGGACCGCGGGCGGCAGGCGGTTGAAGGTCCCTCCGAAGGGCACGAGGCCCACGTCGGAACGCGTGCGCGAAGCGCTGTTCAACGCGCTGGAGGTCGCGGGCGAGCTGCAGGGGACCCAGGTCCTCGACCTTTACGCCGGTTCGGGCGCCCTCGGGCTGGAGGCGCTGTCCCGGGGCGCGGCCGGCGCGCTGTTCGTCGAACACGACCGGCGCGCGGTCGAAATCCTCAAGGGGAACGTCGCCGCGCTCGGGCTCGGCGGCACGGTCCGGGCGGGGACCGTCGAGTCCGTCGTCGCCGTTCCGGCGCCGGAAACCTTCGACATCGTCCTCGCCGATCCGCCGTACGCCGTGGATTCCACCCGCCTGGGTGAGGTCATGGCCGCGCTCGCCGCGGGCCGGTGGATCGCGGACGGAGCGCTGCTGGTGATCGAACGGGCGGCCCGGGACGGCGAGCCCGACTGGCCGCCGGGCTTCGAGCCGATGCGCACGAAGCGCTACGGCGACACGGCGCTGTACTGGGCCGAATATCAGGTGTGAGACGGCGCACGGATGAACGCGCAGGGGACCCTGCTCCTTGGTAGCGTCCGCGCCATGCGGCGTGCGGTCTGTCCCGGGTCCTACGACCCGGCCACCAATGGACATCTCGACATCATCGAGCGGGCGGCGAGGCTGTTCGACGAGGTGGTCGTCGCGGTGGGGGTGAACAAGAGCAAGAAGGGCCTGTTCACCACCGAGGAACGGCTGGACATGCTCCGCGAGATCACCGCGAAGCTGCCGAACGTGCGCGTCGACTCCTGGCAGGGCCTCCTGGTCGACTACTGCCGCGAGAACGACATCATCGCGGTCGCGAAGGGGCTGCGTTCGGTCAGCGACTTCGACTACGAACTCCAGATGGCGCAGATGAACCGCGAACTGACCGGGCTCGAAACGCTGCTGATGGCGAACAACCCGGAGTACGGGTTCGTGTCCAGTTCGCTGGTCAAGGAGATCACCGCGCTCGGTGGCGACATCGAGCACCTGGTGCCGCCGATAGTGTTCAAACGCCTCGGGGAGAAGTACGCCGAACGAGGTTGACCCGAACGGCCGAAGCCGTTGGTCGGGCAGCGGTGACCGGCGATGAAGAGTTCATCTCGGCGCCTTCTGGTGAATACACGATCGGGTTACGGTCCGAAAATGACCAACAAACGATCGCGGATAGCCGCCGCGCTGCTCGTTCTGGTAGTCACTTTTTTCGGCGGACTCAGTGGCGGGATCAGTGCTTCCCAGGCCACGGCCGCCCCCGTCTCGATCCAGCAGAACCCCTGCGGGGATCTCACCGGGTTCAAGCACTCGTCGCTCTCGTCGCTGCCCGCCGAGGCGACGACGACGTACAACCTCATCCAGAAGGGTGGGCCGTATCCGTACCCGGACAACGACGGGACGGTCTTCTCGAACCGGGAGAACATCCTCCCGAAGTGCGCTTCGGGCTACTACCACGAGTACACCGTCCCGACCCCCGGCTCGTCGAACCGCGGCACGCGCCGCATCGTCACCGGGACCGGCGGGGAGTACTTCTACACCGGCGACCACTACAAGACCTTCTCCGTGATCGACGTCAACGGCGCGCCCGCTCCGAAGTGCGGTGACACCTCGAAGCTGACGAAGGTCGGCTACTCGACGCTGTCCTCGGCGGCGAAGTCCGTGGTCGACAAGGCCCGCGGCGGCGCGACCGGCACGGTCTACGAGAACCGCGAAGGCGTGCTGCCCTCGTGTGCCGCCGGCTACTACCAGCTGTTCCCGGTGAGCACGAGCGACCGCGTGATCTCCGGCAAGGGCGGCGAGATCGTCTACACGCCGGACCGCTACGCGACCTTCAAGCTGGTGAACCCCGGCGCTTGATCCCGCCATGCAACGCCACGTGCCTCCTCGTCCGTGAGATACACCGGAACACGGAAGAGGAGGCACGATGCGGTCTGGGGACGATGCGAGCTTCAGGGAGTTCGCCAGAGGCAAGGCGCTGCCGCTCAGGCGGACGGCGTACCTGCTCTGCGGCGACTGGCATCTCGCGGAGGATCTGGTCCAAACCGCGCTCATCCGCCTGTACCGGGTCTGGCCGAAGGTCAGCCGGAAAGGGCCCGTAGACAACTACACGAGGCAGATCCTGTTGCGCTGCTGGCTCGACGAGCGGCGACGACCGTGGCGGAGCAGAGAGAACCGCGACGGCGTCGTCCCCGAAGAGCCTTCAGCCCCGGCTGAAGCCGGTATCTCGGATTCGTTGCTTCGCGCCCTCTCCGAGGTTCCACCGAAACAGCGCGCCGCCGTCGTGCTGCGCTACTGCGCCGATCTCCCGGTCGCGGAGGTCGCCGTCGCGCTGCGCTGTTCGGAAGGGACGGTCAGGAGCCAGGCCGCGCGGGGACTCGACGTCCTCCGCGCGGCCCTGCAGAGACAGCACGACGAGGCTGTCTCCGGGAGGAGCGCGTGATGGACGAACTCGAAAACAGGTTGCGCGGGATCAAACTGGCCGAGCCCCCGCTCGGCTTCGATCCGGACGAGATCGCCACGACGGCGAGGAAACGGCGGAACCGGCGCGCGGTCGCGCTTACGGGCGCCACGACGCTGGCCGTGATCGCCGCCGTGGTGGCGTTCGCGACACCCGGCGGCCCGGCGGTCGCGCCCGCCGCGTCTCCGTCAACCGTCGCGCCCGTGCCGTCGCCGGGTCCGGTGAAGCCGCCGACGCCGCCGAAGACAGACCTGACGGCACAGAAGGCGAAGATCGCCGGGCACCTGGCCGCCGCGCTGCCGAACGTGCTGACCGGGGCCAAGGACATCGAAGTCCGCTCTGTGTCCCAGGTGCGGACCTGGGACATCCTCGTCGCCACGATCGGCTACCGGGACGCTTCCGGCGCCGTTCGTTCCCTGGTCGTCACGATCAGCGGAACCGAGGCCGCCAAACTGGGCTTCTCCCTCGAAGACAGTTGCGAACCGGGCCGGCGGGCCGTCGACGGGCTCGACGCGGACATCCCCGGGGTGACCAGCGGGGAACCGGTGGGCTGCGTGAAGCTGCCCCAAGCGGACGGGAGCACCGTCGTCGTCACCGGCACCGTCCCGTCGCTGCCACCCGGCGACGTGGAACCGGGCCGTGACGCGATCGCGTACCGGGCCGACGGCACGTCGGTCGCCGTGTCCACCGGCGCGGGCGACGGGGGCTCGCGTCCGGCCGACGACCAGCTGATCAGGCTGGTCATGGATCCGGAGCTCGACCTCCGGTGACCGGCGCGCGGTACCGGCGGGGACACGCCCGGTACCGCGCGCTTTCACCCCTAACGGCGGTCATGAGGGCAAACTGAGCACAGGGAATAGTGGGGATCGCTGTAGGTAGGGAGTGGCCGTGTACCGGGTTTTCGAGGCTCTCGACGAGCTCGTCACCATCGTGGAGGAAGCCCGCGGCGTGCCGATGACCTCCAGTTGCGTCGTACCGCGCGGGGAGGCTCTCGAGCTGCTCGACGACATCCGCGACGCCCTGCCGGGCGAAGTGGACGACGCGCAGGACGTCCTCGACAAGCGTGATCAACTGATCCAGACCGCCCGCACCGAGGCGGCGGAGACCGTCACGACGGCCAACACCGAAGCGGACCGCACGGTCGCCGACGCGCAGGCCGAGGCGGAGCGCATCCTCGCCGACGCCCGTGCCCGCGCCGAGCAGATGATGAGCGACGCGCACGGCGAGGCCGAGCGCATGGTCGCCGCCGGGCAGGCCGAGTTCCAGAACCTCACCGACCGTTCGCGGGCCGAGTCGGAGCGGATGATCCAGGCGGGCCGCGACGCCTACGAGCGCGCCATCGAGGACGGCCGCGCCGAACAGGCCCGGCTCGTCTCGCAGACCGAGGTCGTCCAGGCCGCGCACGGCGAGGCGGCCCGCATCGTCGACGAGGCGCACGCCGAGGCCGACAAGCAGCGTGGCGACTGCGACGCCTACGTCGACGGCAAGCTGGCCGAGTTCTCCGAACTGCTGGCGACCACGCTGCGGACGGTCGACTCCGGGCGCAACCACCTGCGGTCCCCGGTCAACCTGCCGGGCAACAGCCGGACCTCGCTGTACGACTACCAGTCCTGATCGAGGGCCCCCAAGCGCGCTATGAAAGGCCCGTTACTTGCAAAATTTGCAAGTAACGGGCCTTTCATAGCGTTCGTGAAGGCTTCGCGGGGCGTGCCGGTAAACCGGTGGCGGCACGTGCGTACCCTGGTCACCGATGTCTGAGAACAAGTCGCCGCAGGCCAGGCCTGCGCAACTGGACGACCGGAACCCGTGGGTGCTCGACACCCGCGAGCTCGGCCGTCACGCCGGCCTGAGCAAGGCCGTCCAACGCGCCATTCCCGTCGAGACCGCGCTCGGTGTGCCCGACGTCATCACCATCGACGCAGGCTCCAGCCTCGATCTCGACCTGATCCTCGAGTCCGTCGTCGAGGGTGTGCTCGTCAGCGGTACGGCGTCCGCCGTCGCGACGGGGCACTGCTCGCGGTGCCTCGACCCGATCACCGAGGACGTCGAGGTCGACCTGACCGAGCTCTTCGCGTACCCCGGCTCCGCGACCGAGGAGACCACCGACGAGGACGAGATCCCTCGCCTGGTGGACGACCGGATCGATCTCGAGCCGACGGTCCGCGACGCGGTGGTGCTCGCGCTCCCGCTGGCCCCGCTGTGCACCGAGGACTGCCAGGGCCTGTGCATCGAATGCGGTGTCAAGTGGGCCGATCTCGAGCCTGGGCACGGGCATGAGAAGATAGACCCTCGGTGGGCCTCGCTGGTCGATCGTTTCGGTGACGAAACGGCCGATGACCAGGCTGATGGCCCCGGAAAGCAAGCCTGACGAGCACCAGCTCGTTCCGGAGAAGCAAGTTCGCTCGCGACCGCGGGCAGACCGTCTGAAGGAGATCTACTCGTGGCCGTCCCGAAGCGGAAGATGTCGCGATCCAACACCCGCGCGCGCCGCAGCCAGTGGAAGGCGGCTCCGGTGCAGCTGGTGCCCTGCTCCAACCGCGCCTGCAAGCAGCCGAAGCTCCAGCACATCGCGTGCCCGGCCTGCGGCCAGCACAACGGTCGCCAGGTCGTCGAGCCCGCCTGATCGGCAGCTGACCGACATGGGGGGCAAATCGGCCGGTGGACCACCCGCTGACCCCGCACCACTGCTCGAAGCACTCGGGATCACGATCGAGCCCGAGCTGCTGACGCTGTCGCTGACCCACCGTTCTTATGCCTATGAGAACGGTGGGTTGCCGCCGAACGAGCGTCTGGAGTTCCTCGGGGACGCGGTGCTGGGTCTGGTCGTCACCGATCACCTCTACAACACGCATCCCGACCTGGCCGAAGGTCAGCTCGCGAAACTCCGTGCCAGCGTGGTCAACATGCACGCACTGGCCCGGGTCGCGCGCGGCCTCGGCGAAGGCGGGCTGGGTACGCACCTGTTGCTGGGCAAGGGCGAAGAGCTCACCGGCGGCCGGGACAAGGCGAGCATCCTCGCCGACGGTCTCGAAGCCGTCATCGGCGCCGCGTACCAGCAGCACGGCATCGAGATCGCGCGCCAGCTCGTGCACCACCTGTTCGACGGCCTGCTCGCCGAGGCGCCGCTGCGCGGTGCCGGCCTGGACTGGAAGACCAGTCTCCAGGAGCTGACGGCGTCGGCAGGCCTCGGCGTACCCGAGTACAAGGTCGAGGACACCGGTCCCGACCACCGCAAGGAGTTCAGCGCCACCGTGCTCGTCGGCGGGCGTGAACTCGGCTACGGCTCGGGGACGACCAAGAAGGAAGCCGAGCAGAAGGCCGCCGAGACGGCCTGGCGCCAGCTTTCGGCCGAACTCGACATCGAACAGCCGCCGAAAACGACCTGACCGACGACAGTGGGAGAATCGGCCTCATGCCCGAACTCCCCGAGGTCGAGGTGGTCCGTGCCGGGCTGGAGGCGCATGCCTCCGGCCGGACGATCACCGAGGTCGAAGTCCTCCACGCCCGCGCGATCCGTCGCCACGAACTCGGCGCGGAGGACTTCAGCGGACGGCTCTCCGGTATCAAGATCACCGCCGCGCGCCGTCGCGGCAAGTATCTGTGGCTGGATCTGTCCGACGGGCAGGCCATGCTCGCCCACCTCGGCATGAGCGGCCAGATGCTCGTCCAGCCCGAAGAGGCCCCTGACGAGAAGCACCTTCGCGTGCGATTCCGCTTCGCCGACAACGGGCCGGAGTTGCGCTTCGTCGACCAGCGGACCTTCGGCGGTCTCGCGCTCGCGGAACTCACCGAGGTCGACGGGACGGCGTTGCCGAGCACCATCGCGCATATCGCCCGCGATCCGATGGACCCGCGTTTCGACCTCGACCAGGCCGTCCGCGCGCTGAGGTCGAGGCGGACCGAGATCAAACGCGCCCTGCTCGACCAGACCCTCGTCTCCGGCATCGGCAACATCTACGCCGACGAGGCCCTCTGGCGGTCCAAACTCCACTGGGCCCGCCCGACCGACAAACTCACCGCGGCCCACGGCCGCACCGTGCTCACCGCCGCCACCGAGGTGATGGCCGCCGCGCTCGTCGCGGGCGGGACGTCGTTCGACGCGCTCTACGTCAACATCAACGGCGAATCCGGGTATTTCGACCGTTCCCTCGACGCCTATGGTCAGGAGGGTCTGCCGTGCGGCCGATGCGGGACGCCGATCCGGCGGGACCCCTTCATGAACCGTTCGTCCTTCTCGTGCCCGCGATGTCAGCCACGCCCTCGCGTGAGGTGAAAACTGTCGTGTATGAATGCGGGCACCGCGTCAACTAGCATGAACGGGCACGACATGTAGGGAGTGGGATGGTGGCCGCGACCGAGCCCGGCAAGACGACGCTCGCCGAAAAGATCGACAAGCTGTTCCAGATCGTGCTGAGACCCGATCGTGAGCCGTACAGTCATGAGGAGGTCGCCAAGGCCTGCCGAGAGGCCACCGGCGAGAGTTTCTCGACGACGTACCTGTGGCAGTTGCGCACCGGTCGTCGCGACAACCCCACGAAACGGCACCTCGAGGCGCTGGCCCAGTTCTTCGGTGTCTCACCGGCGTACTTCTTCGACGACGAGCAGAGCGCCAAGATCGCCGAGGAACTCGCCCTTCTGGGAGCCCTCCGCGATGCCGGTGTCCGGGACGTCGCGTTGCGGGCCGTAACGCTTTCACCCGATGGACTCGACACCATCAGCGACATGATCGACGCGATCGCCCGCAGGGAATCCGGACGGGGCGGCACGAAGAGGGAGGCGTGAAGTGGACCGCCGCCGTAAGGAGTTGTGGCGCCGCTGCCGGAGTCTCGCCGACGGCGTGAGCCTTCCCGAACCCTTCGACGCCGAGGCCTTCATCGCGGAACTGGCGGGCGAACGCGGCCGCCCGATCGAGTTGATGCAGGTCAACGTTCCCTCCAGCGGCCCGTGCGGACTTCTGATGAGCACCGAGCGCGCGGACTACATCCTCTACCCGACCAACACCACCGCCCTGCACCGGCGGCACATCCTCCTGCACGAGGTCGGGCATCTGCTGTGCGGCCATGTCGGTTCGGACGCGGGCGCCGACGGCATCGCCCTCGACGCCGCCGCCAGCAAGGCCCTCATGCCGAACCTGTCGCCCGAACTCGTCCGCCGCGTCCTCGGCCGCACGAGCTACAGCGCTGTCGAGGAGCAGGAAGCCGAACTGCTCGCCAGCATCCTCGCGCAACGCGTCGCCAGGACTGGAGTGCGCGGCGCGGCGCACACCGACGAGAGCGGGAGCGACCTCGCCGGCGGGATGGCCAGGGTCGACAACCTCTTCGGAAACCGGAAGCGGCGCCTGCCGTGACCGAGACCATCGCGTACTTCTGCTGCGTGGTGGCCTTCGCGGGCTTCGGTTACAAGCTGATCCAAGCTCGCCACACCCAGCCATTGCGGCGGATGTGGCTCCTGAGCGCCTTCGGGATGTGCATCGCGGGCGGCATCATGCTGCTCACCCCGGCGATGGAGAACGCCGTCGGTGTCGAAGAGCCCATCGGCAGCCTCTTGAACCTCGCGGCCGACCTGCTCAAGATCGGCGCGATGGCCTTCGCGGTCGCGTTCTCGCATTCGCTGAAACTGGGGGAGGGCAAGCGGATCGGCTGGCACGTGGTGCTTTCCTGGACCGTGGTGGCGGCCGAGATCGCGCTCTTCCTGCTCTCCGACAGCTATCGCGTCGGTGAACACACCGCCGCCGGTCCCGGCAGGCTCGGCTGGTTCGTCGCGTACAACGTCGTCTTCCTCGCGTACGGGCTGATCAGTCTGCTGACCTTCTCGATCGTCTTCGCCCGCTTCGCACGGCATGCCGCTCCCGGTCCGCTTCGCACCGGGCTCTGGCTGCTCGTCGGCGGCGGGGTCGCCGCGCTGGGCTGGACCTTCTGGGACGTCGACGACATCTACATCCTCGCCACCACCGGCGAAGTCGACGCCGGGGAGGACACGCTCTCGTCGATCCTGGCGGCGCTGAGCGTCGGCCTCGCCGGGGCGGGCGCGACGCTCAGCGTCTGGGGTCCGGCGCTGGCCACCCCGTTCCGCCTGATCGGCACGTACCGGACCTACCGCCGGATCGAACCGTTGTGGACCGCGATGCGCGAAGCCGTCCCGGGAATCGCGCTGGACCCGGGCCCCGGTATGCCGGGAGGCGTGGAATTCGCCTTGTACCGCAGGGTCATCGAGATCCGGGACGGCCATCTCGCGCTGCGCCCGTACTTCGACCCGGACGTCCCGCCGGTCGCGGAAGCCGAGGCACGCAAGGCGAAGATCCCCGAAGCCCGTGTCCCCGCGACGATCGAGGCCGCGGCCCTGGCCGCCGCGCTCGTGGCCTCCGAGGCAGGCCGCCGGTACGCCCCCGACGACGTTCCGGCGACCTATCTCGATGAACCCGACATCGCCACCGAAGCGGCCTGGCTGGTCGAGGTCACGCACGCCTGGCGAAGGTCCACTGTGGTCGGACGCATCCGCGACCGGGCGCGCGAAACCCTGGTGGCTTAAGCCGAAACGATCGCGGTGACCGCGGCCGCCACCGAGATCAGCGCGAGCCAGACCGGCGGGGCGACGTCCTTGACCCCGTCTCCCGCTCGCGCGTGGGAGACCGCGGCCCCGATCAGCAACGCCGTCAGGCCGATCGCCGCGGCGATCCCGAGGGGCGGCCAGAAGAATCCGCCCACCAGCCCGGCCGCGCCGGCGACCTCGAGCGCGCCGATCCCCTGGATCTCCCGGACCGAGAAGCCGAGCTTCTCGGTCCGGGAGACCAACGACGGCTGACGCAGGACCTTCGCCACCCCCAGTACGGCGAAGATCGCGGCCAGCATCACGGACAGCACTACGGAAACCACGGCCATGACAGAACTCCTTGGTGTGGAAGTGTTCCCGAGGTCAGACCGTGACCCGGCGCATCGTGGCGAACCCGCCGGCGGCGGCGACGCCGACCAGGACCGCGAGCACTCCGGTCAGCCCGCCGACGGTCAGCGTGCCGAAGAACGTGCCGAGCTTCGACCAGCTGTCGGTCCAGCTGAGCAGCAGCACCCCGCCCAGCAGCACCAGGACCTGCGCGGCGGCGAACAGGACGACACCCACCACCGAAGCGCGCCGGTAGATCAGGCCGTACCACATGCCGTAGACGAACATCAGCGTCAGCAACACGAACGCCGTGAGCAGGGTCAGGTACCAGGGGCCGTCGAGCACCCAGGGCACCCGGAAGTAGTGGAGGCCGAGCCCCCAGCCTCGGGTCGCGTCCTCGATCACCTGCAACACCGCGATGCCCACCGCGTACAGCGCGGACAATCCGGCGACCAGCAGGACCGTGCCCAGGTAGTACGACCGCCTCGACACACCGAGCGCGAGCCCGAACGGCAGTGACTTCGTCATGCTCAAGGCGCCGCAGACGAGCATGAACACGAACAGCGTGAACAGGCCGCCGGAGAAGTTGTCCTCGGGTTTTTCGGGGATCAGCGCGAAGATCGCGAGGTTCACCCCGAAGGCGAAGAGCGTGACGCCGACCGGGAGCACCAGGAACTGGAGCCGGTCCACCAGGTGGTAACGCGCGACTTTGACCAGGATGTTCATGCGGACGCCTCCTCTGCCGTCGTCTGTCCGTTGGAGGTGTGCACCATCAACTGCTGCAAGGAAAGCGGTTCGAGTTTCAGGTGCAGGGACTGTGCCCGTGCCTTCGCGGCCGCGTCGAGCGCGTCGGCGACGGTGACCGAAGCGCGCGAACCGATCTTGCGGCGGTGCAGCACCCGGCGGCCGGCGACGAAGGACTCCACCGCCGTGGCGGGTCCGCTGACGGTGGCGGCCGAGCCGCGCAGTTCGTCGGCGGGCGCGTCGAGGACGACGCGGCCCTTGTCGATCATCACGACGTGCTCCAGCAGATCGGCGACCTCGTCGATCAGGTGCGTGGAAAGCAGGACCGTGCGGGGATGAGCCGAATAGTCGTCGAGCAACCGGTCGTAGAACAGGTGCCTGGCGACGGCGTCGAGACCCGCGTACGGCTCGTCGAGCAGTGTGAGTTCCGCGCGTGCCGCCAGCCCGATCGTGATCGACAGCGCCGAGCGCATCCCTCGCGAGAGCTTCTTGATCGTGCGCTTCAGCGGCAGGTCGAAGTCGCGGAGCAGCGTGTCGGCCAGTTCGGCGTCCCAGTTCGGGTAGAACCACGACGCCGCCGAAAGGGCGTGCCGCACCTTGAAGTCCGGGAACTGCTGGTCCTCGCGGACGAGCACCAGGCGCCGGAGCACCCGCTCGTTCTCCACCGGGTTCTCCCCGAACACGCGGACCGTGCCCGCGCTGGCGAACTCCTGTGCGGTGATGATGCGCAGGAAGGTGCTCTTGCCCGCGCCGTTGCGGCCCAGCAGGCCGGTGATCTTGCCTTCTTCGATGCCGACCGAGACGTCGCTGAGGGCGAGGTGGTCGCCGTAGCGCCGGGTCAGGCCGGTGGTCGAAATGGTCGGCGTCATGCGGCCGGTCCTCCGTTCTGGTGTCCGTTCCCGCGGATGAGCGAGATCAGGCTTTCGTCGTCGATGCCGAGGCGCCTTGCTTCGATCAGCATGGGATCGAGGTACTGCTCGGCGAAGCGCCGCCGCCGGTCGGTGAGCAGCTTCTGCCGCGCTCCGCCGGCCACGAACATGCCGATCCCGCGTCGCTTTTCGAGCAGGCCGTCGTCGGCCAGCACGTTGATCCCCTTGGCCGCCGTCGCCGGATTGATCCGGTAGAAGGCGGCGAGTTCGTTGGTTGACGGCACGCGTTCCCCCTCGGCCAGGCTTCCCTCGGCGATGTCGTCGGCGATCTGTTCGGCGATCTGCGCGAACAGTGGTGTTCCGTCGTCGAGCACGACACCTCCGTTCCCAGTCGTCATGCACCCTCCCCGGGTGCGGTGGTTCATTACTGGACTAAGTAACCCATGAACCTCGCCCGGACGCAAGTCGCCTCCGCCTTGCGCACTACTGTGCAATGCGTGGTACCTTCTGTTGCGTAAGAGCTGGGAGGGACGCGACTGTGGAGATCAGTCAGCTACTCAAGGGCGTGCTGGACCTAGCCGTTCTCGCGGTGCTTCGCGGGGAGGACGGCTACGGCTACGACGTACTCCGAAGACTCCGGGTCGCGGGGTTGCAGGAAGTGGGCGACGCTTCGGTGTACGGGACGCTCCGGCGGCTGTACAAGGCAGGCCTGCTGACGTCGTACGTGGTGCCGAGCGAAGAAGGCCCGCACCGGAAGTACTACAGCCTCAACGAGCCGGGTCGTCAGCGCCTGGACGAATCGGCGCAGACCTGGCGGAGTTTCGCCACGACGATGAACAGCCTGTTGGGAGAGGCAGCATGAGCACGCAGAATCCGACCGCCGTGCGGGTGTACTTGGCGAGGGTCAGGAGCGCGCTCGCCGACCTGCCCGAGAGCGAAGTCGAGGAAATCCTCGAAGACGTCCGGCCCCATCTCGCCGAAATGGAGGCGGAACTGGGGGACAGCCCCAAGGTCGACGCCTTGATCGAGCGGCTGGGCAGCCCCGAAAGCTACGCCGCCGAGCTGCGGGCGTCCGGCGGCTATCCGCCGCGTCCGGCCGACGCGGGCGACAAGACCACCTTGCTGAAGGCGAAAACCGGGATCGGCGGTGCGCGGTTCGCGTTCTGGGGCCTGGTGTTCTCCATGGGCGGGTTCGCGTTGTTCGGCTTCGCGGCCGCGGTCTGGTTGCGAGTGGAACCGTTGCTGGGCTTGCTTTTCGTCGCACCCGTGCTCGCGATCAGCGTCGTCTACGTGGTGCGGAGGGGAGTCGGCCCGATCGCGGAACTGCCCGAGGTGGTCAAGCTCCGCGAGACCGTGACTTCGTTCCAGGCCAACCGGAACGGCAACGGAATGACCTACTTCCGCTCGCTCAAGCCTGCGTGGTGGATCCTGTGCGCGGCGGTGCTGGTCGTGTTCGGGCTGCTGCTCGTGCTCCGCGACACCGAGGCGGTGCTGTTGCTGCCGCTGATGCTGCTGGCGGCCGTCGCGGTGGTCTGGGCGGGGCCGAAGCTGAAGGGGGACAGGCGGCTGCTGTGGCTGGCCGTGCCGGTCTCGGCGTTCGTCATCGGCAGCATGGTCGGCGGGGCGGGCGCGGCGGTCGATCTGATCGCGAAACGGTCCTACGGTGGCGACTCGTACAACGGCTACCCGACGAGCTACAGCGACACCTACGGCAATTCGCAGCTGATGTACGGAAGCCGAAGCGTGGACAACATCTACGCGTTCGACGCCGAGGGCAAGCCGCTGACCGAGATCTTCCTCTACGACGAGGAAGGCCGCCCGCTCAGCACGACCCGGTACGCCTGCGAGCGGAGCTCGGGCGAGAAGCGGAAGGTCGGCGACGACAACCGCTACCCGCGGCCGCGGCTCGAGCGAGGCGTCCAGGACAACGACGGGAACCTCAACGGCTACAACGGAAACCGCTCCTATTGCCAGGAGCGGACCGACGTCCCGTTCAGCGCGGCGATCCCGAAGGGCGCGCCGGTGCCGCCTTCTTCGTCCGCCCCGCCGGCGCCGTCGTCCTCCGCGGCTCCGCCGTCGAACTCCGCCCAGCCGACGCGCTAGGTGGCCCGGGTGGAGGCGGACGTCGGGGGCCGCCTCCACCCGTTTCCCGCGCGGGGGCCGAAGGGGACTTTCCCCGCGTGGGATGAGGTGAAGGGAGCTTTCGTCGCGTGGGATGCGGGGAAGGCTCCCTTCAGCTCCGCGCGTAACGAGAATCGAACCGGCCCGAAACGTGCCCCGAATATCCCGCTGCTGCACTGATCGGGTGCTGACCGGTGTGGAAGATCTCGCCCCGCGCAAAAAGGTCGTCCACGGCTACGAACGCGCCTACCGGATGGCCGGGCGCGGTCCGGCCGTGCTGTTCGTCCACGGGATCGGCGACGATTCGTCGACCTGGCTCGACGTCCTCGCCGCGTTGTCCGGGGAATTCACCGTCATCGCCCCGGATCTGCTCGGCCACGGGGAATCGGCGAAACCCCGCGCGGACTATTCGGTCGCCGCGTACGCGTGCGGAATGCGCGACCTGCTTTCCGTGCTCGGCGTCGACAAGGTCAGTGTCGTCGGGCATTCGCTCGGCGGCGGGGTCGCGATGCAATTCGCCTACCAATTCCCGGATCGGTGCGAACGGCTGGTGCTGGTCGGTTCCGGTGGAATCGGGCCCGGCGTGCATCCCTTGTTGCGGCTGGCCGCCGCGCCGGGCGCGGGGTTCCTGCTCCCGGTCGTCGGTTCGGCGCCGGTCCGGCTCGGCCTCCGCGCCTTTCGCGGGCTGCTGCGCCAGGCGGGCGGGTTCGGGCTCGGGGAGGATCTGGACTACGTGCTCGGCAAGTACGTCCGGCTGGTGGAAGCGCCCACGCGGCAGGCGTTCCTGCGCACCCTCCGCTCGGTCGTCGACTGGCGCGGCCAGGTGGTCAACCTGCTCGACCGGTGCTATCTCACCGCGGGAATCCCGACGATGCTCGTCTGGGGCACCGAAGACCACGTCGTGCCCAGCGCGCACGCCGCCGTCGCGCACGCGGCCATGCCGGGCAGCAGGCTGGTCGTTTTCGAAGGCGCGGGACATTTCCCGTATTTGAGCGATCCCGCACGCTTTCTCGCCGTATTGCGTGAATTCCTCACCGGAACCGACGTCGCCAGCCATGACACGGACCAATGGCGAACCCTCTTGCGCACCGGAAGCGCCCGGCCGGACGACCCGGAACCGCGACAAGCCGCGATTCCGAGCGGAACGTGACCCAATGGAGCCCTTTCGTCCCGCCCCGTGACCGCTACGATTCTCGGATGCGCCAACTGGCCCCTGGAGTACGGCAACTCCTCGGCCGTCCGCCGCACCTGATGAACGTTTATCTGGTGGAGGACGTCCTGGTGGACTCCGGCACGCCCGGGGCGCGGCGGCGGGTCTCCCGGCAACTCGCCGGGGAAGCACTGACCGCGCACGTCGTCACCCACGCCCATCCGGATCATTTCGGGTCGAGCCACGCCCTGTGCGAGGAGTTCGGAATCCCGTTGTGGGCCGGGGAAAAGGACGTCCAGGCGATCGAGACGGCGACACCGGCGACGGCGCCCGGCCGGATCCCGAAACTGCTTTCCCGGATGAAGATGCCCGAGCCCCACCCCGTCGCCCGTGCCCTGAAAGAGGGGGACGACGTCGCCGGGTTCACGGTGCTCGACGTCCCCGGACACTCGCCGGGGCATATCGCGCTCTGGCGGGAGAGCGACGGCGTCCTGCTGTGCGGCGACGTCTTCTTCCACATCGGGCGGCTGACCGCCCCGCCGGACTTCCTCACCTGGGACGCGGACCTGAACCGCGAGTCGATGCGGCGCCTCGCCGGGCTCCGGCCGCGGCTGGTCCTGTTCGGGCACGGGAAACCGCTGCGCGATCCCGACCGGCTCGAGCGCCTGACCGGATGAACCGCGACGAGCCGACCCTCGAACGCGGCCGCGAACTCGGGAGGATCGAAGCGGCGCTCGACTCGGCCCTGGCGGGCGAGGGCCGGGTGGTGGTCATCGAAGGCCGGGCGGGGATCGGCAAGACCCGGCTGGTCCAGGAGACCCGCGCGCTGGCGAAAGGCCGTGGCTTCGGACGGCTGCAGGCGGTCGGCGACGCGCTCGAAGGGGCGATGGCCTGGGGCGTCGTCCGTCAGATGGTCGAGCGTTCGGTGTCGCGCTACAGCGGGGAGATCCGCGAGAAGATCCTCGCCGGTCCGTCCGGCGACGCGCTCCGGGCGCTCGACGCCGCGGCCGCCGATCCGAGCGAGGCCGAACTGGGCAGGACACTGCACGCGCTGTGGTGGGTCGCGGTCGATCTCTCGTCGACCCGGCCGCTGCTGATCACGGTCGACGACGCGCAGTGGGCGGACCATTCGTCGCTGCAGTTCCTCGTCTACCTTTCCCGCCGGATCGCCGACCTGCCGATCGTGCTCGTGGTGGCGACCCGCCCGCCCGCGGAGAACGCCGGACCGCTGGCGCACCTGAGCGTCTCGCGGCAGGCGGAACGCGTCCTGCCGAAGCCGCTTTCGCTCGAAGCGCTCGCCGAGCTCGTGGCCGCCCGAGGGGTGGTCCCCGCCTGGGCCGTGGTCACCTCGTTGCACGCGGCCAGTGGCGGAAACCCTTTCCTGGCCAGGGTTCTCGTCGACGAACTCGACGCCCTCGGGCTGCCCCTCGACACCGACACGTCCGCGGGCCAGGTCGGGAAACTGGGCCCCAGCACCGTTTTCCGCGCGGCGCTGGGCAGGATGCCCGCCGAGGCGGTCGGGCTGGCCGGTGCCGTCGCGATCCTGGGCACCGGCGGCGATCCGTGGCAGGCCGGAGCGCTGGCGAAGCTCGACGCCGCAGGGCTCTCGGTCGCCGTGGAGGCGTTGACCTCGGCCAACGTGCTCACCGGCGACGGTGACCATCTCGTCTTCGTCCATCCCGTCGTCCGTGAGGCGGTCCTCGCCGACCTGGGCCCGATCGCTCGCGCGGGACTGCACGGCGCCGCCGCGAAGGCGTTGCGCGCGGCGAAGGCCCCGGCGGACCGTGTCGCCGCTCATCTCGCGCAGGCACCGAGAGGCACCCTGCCGGACGCGGCCGAAATCCTGCGCAAGGCCGCGGCCGCGCTGCTCGCGGCGGGTGACCCGAGGACGGCCGCCGCCCATCTGCGCCGGGCCGTCGACGAGACCCCGGACGACGCGGCGCTGCGGGCCGAACTCGGCCGCGCGCTGCTCCGCACGGGCGAGGCGGCCGAAGCGCGGCAACAACTCCTCGTGGCCGCGGACGGCGTTCCCGACGCCGAACTCGTCGCCGCCGCCGCGTCGGCCACGGCGGTCGTCGACGGACCCGAAGCCGCCGTCGCCGAACTTGTCGAGGCGATCGCCGCCCGCCCCGGCGGTCCGCGTGACCCCGGCCGGATGCATCTCGAAGCGCGGCTCGCGGTGATCCGCTCGTTCCTGCCGCACCACCGCGGCGTGGCGTCGGATCATCTGCGCGCGTACGCGAGTTTGAGCGGCGGCACCCCCGACGAGCGCACCCTGCTCGGCCTGCTCGCGCAGATGGGCCGGTACGAGGTCCGGCCCGCGGACGAGGTCGCCGCGACAGCCTGCCGGGCCCTGTCCCACGGCGCCTACTTCGAGGACGCCACCGGGAGCATCGACGTGATGGTCGGCTGGGTGGTCGCGATGCTCGCGCTGATCTCGGCCGACGGCGTCGACGAGGCCCGGCGGGAGATCGAGAGCGCGCGCCGCCGGGTGCGGGCGCACGGTTCGCCCGTCGAGTTCGCGATGGTCGCCAACGCCGCGCTGTTCCTCGACTGGCGGCTGGGCAACGTGAGTGTCATGGAGGCCGAAGCCGAGGGCGCGCTCGCTGCCATCGGCGCCGAAGAGCCGCTGCCCCAGGTGGTCGCGCTCCGGGCGACGTCGACCCATTTCCTGGCCTACGCCGCGATGGAACGCGGTGACCTCGAAGCCGCGGCCGAGGTGCTCGCGCGGTTCGACAGCGACCACGGCGACGGTCCGAGCATGATGCCGACGATGTGGCTGCACGAGCCCCGCGCGCTGATCGCGCTCGCCATCGGCAATCCCGTCCTCGCCAGGACGCAGGCGTTCCTGCAGCGCGACGAGATGCTCGCGGCGGGGGTCGACCCGCCGACCATCCCGTGGCGGGTCCCCGCGGTGCGCGCCGCGATGCTGCTCGGCGAGTCGGACCACGCCCTGGAACTGGCCGAGGAACAGGTGAGCATCGCGCGCAAGTGGGGGACCACGACGGAGATCGGCGCCGCGTTGCGGTTGCTCGCGCACGCCGACGGCGACCGGCGGCTGGACCTGCTGGCCGAATCGGTCGGGGTGCTGGAGCGGTCCCCGGCCCGGCTGCACCTCGCCCGTTCGCTGATCGACCTCGGCGAGGCGATGCGGGTCGCCCGGCGCCGCACGGACGCGCGGACCCCGCTCAACCGCGGGATCGAACTGGCCACCGAATGCGGCTCGGTCGTGCTGCGCACCCGCGCCGTCGAAGCACTGGAGGCCCTGGGGGACCGGCCGCGGCGGATGGTCTTCGCGGGCCCGTCCTCACTGACCGCCAGCGAACGCCGGGTCGCGGATCTGGCGGCGTCCGGACGCGCGAACCGCGAGATCGCGCAGGAACTTTTCGTCACCCCGAAGACGGTCGAGAACCACCTCGGGCGGATCTACACGAAGCTCGGCATCGCCGGACGGCGAGAACTGGCGCGAGTCCTTTCGTGAGGGACCCCCAGACCGGAGCCCGACAGAGTTGAGGGATCTCCCCTCATGCGTCTGGGGGGTCGCGAAGATCAGTCTTTACCTACCGAGCCGGACGAACCCGAAGGTAGGAGCCATGATCCGCAGCCTGATCCTCACCGCCGCAGCGACCCTCACCGCCGTCGCCACCCTCCCCGGTACCGCCGCGGCGGACAAGATCGGCACCCCCGCCCCCTGCGTCAAGGCCACCGACGTCACCGGCGCCGACTTCGACGTCAAACAGTGCGGGGTCAGCGACGTCGACCAGTTCCGCGCCGGACTGGAGAACGACGGCAACGCGTACTGCGGACCGGCTTCGCTGTATAACGTCCTGCACTACTGGGGTCATGTGAAGAACGCGCCGGTCGGCTGGGTGACCACCCGGGTCGGCCAGCTCGATCCGAAGGACCCGGCCGACTACAACGTCATCACCAACTCGATCGGGCGAATCGGCGTCGATGCCAAGTACGACGGGAAAACGACGCTCGGCAATCTGCAGAAGGCGTGGACCATCGCCACGAAACCGGCGCGGGACGCGGGCTGGACGTCCTCGACCGGGAACGTGAGCACCGCGGGCACGGCCGACTTCTCCGGCGAACTGGCGAAGAAGCTCAACGAAGGGCCGCTCCAGATCGCGTACGGCCGCTACAAGGCCGGACCATGGGGGAGCTTGCAGCGCTCCGGCGGGCACATCGTCACCGTGGTCGCGGCGAAGGGTTCGTTCAACGGCGACACCGTCCAGCTGAAACTGTCCGACCCGGGGCGCGCCGGTGACCACAAGGCGCCGGGCTACCTGGGCACGCAGTCGGAGTACCAGCTGCTGGACGTCACGCTGGAGAAGAAGACGATCTGGGAGTACCGGCCGGTCACCGACGACCCCGACACCGGCGTCGACGAGAGCCTGGAGCCGGGCACCTTCCGGTTCGTCGAGCGGTGGGAGCTCACCGGGCCGCAGTACATCGGCAGCACGCGGCAGATGATCGAGAACTTCAACTGGTTCGACATGGTCGCCCCCTGACCGAAACACGGATGCGAGCGGTGCCCCGGAGGTCGTAACCTCCGGGGCAACACGCTGACGGAGACGAGTAGCCAGGGGAGCACGCGAGACCCAGAGAGCCGCCGGTAGCTGGGAAGGCGGCCTCGCGCCCTTCGGTGAAGACCCTCCCGAGTGCGGGGAGGAACGGCGTCCGCGCCCCATGCCCCGCCGTCCGGCCCCCGTCATCGGGCCTTCGAGGCCGCCGCTCGTCCAGGGCGGCGGCGAAAGTGCGGTGGTACCGCGAGTTCCCTTCTCGCCCGCACTCCCAAGGGGTCGCGCAATCCGTACAGGAGTTGTGATGATCTCGCGTGTCCTCGTCGCCGACCTGCCCCGGCACGTCGGCGGCCGTGTCCGCATCGCCGGCTGGGTGCACCGCCGGCGCCGCCTGAAATCCGTCACCTTCCTGGTGATCCGGGACCGCTCCGGACTCGCCCAGGTGGTCCTCGCCGAACCCGGCGGCCCGCCGGAGGAGACCGTGGTCGAGGTCGAAGGCCTCGTCACGGCCAATCCCCAGGCTCCCGGCGGCCTGGAACTGACCGAGCCGGCGATCGGGCTGCTGTCCGAACCGGCCGAGCCGCCCCCGTTCGACCTCTACCGGCCGTCGCCGCGGGCCACGTTGCCCACGATGCTGGACAACGCCGCCGTCGCGTTGCGGCATCCGCGGCTGAAGGAGGCGTTCACGATCGCGGCGGCGAGCGTCGCCGGCTTCCGGTCCGCGCTCGACGGTCTCGGGTTCACCGAAACCCAGACGCCCAAGATCGTCTCGTCGGCGACCGAATCCGGCGGATGCGTCTTCGGCATCGACTACTTCGGTCAGCGGGCGTTCCTCGCGCAATCGCCGCAGTTCTACAAACAAGCGCTGGTCGGGGTGTTCGAGCGGGTCTACGAGGTCGGGCCGGTCTTCCGCGCCGAACCGCACGACACCGCGCGGCATCTCGCGCAGTACACCAGCCTGGACGCCGAACTCGGTTTCATCGACGGCCACCACGACGTGATGGCCGTGCTGCGGGAGGTGGTCGCGGGGATGGCCGCCGCCGTCCCGGAGACCGGTGTCGTGGTGCCCGGGGAGATCCCGGAGATCCATTTCGCGGACGCTCAAGCGCTGATCGCGCGGCTGTCCGGTGAAGACCCGCGGGGCGAGCCGGACCTCGCGCCCGCGCACGAACGGCTGCTTTCGGACTGGGCGCTGCGCCAACACGGGTCGGAATTCCTGTTCGTCACGGGATATCCGATGGCGAAGCGGCCGTTCTACACGCATCCGGACCCGGAACGGCCGGAGTACTCGAACAGTTTCGACCTGCTCTTCCGCGGGCTGGAACTGGTGACCGGTGGCCAGCGGCTGCACCGGCACGCCGACTACCTCGCCGCGCTGGCGGCGCGGGGTGAGTCCGCCGAGCCGTATCGCGACTACCTGTCCGTCTTCGCGCACGGGATGCCGCCGCACGGAGGGTTCGCGCTCGGTCTCGAACGCTGGACGGCCCGGGTGCTCGGGCTGCCCAACGTGCGTCAGGCGACGCTGTTCCCGCGGGACTTGCACCGCCTGACCCCGTAGTGGAGGTCATGAAAGGGGCTTTCAGGACGAAATCCGTCCTGAAAGCCCCTTTCATGACACATCAGGCTCAGTGGATGAACGCGCTCCTGGCGGCCAGGTCGGCCAGCAGGGCGCGGCCCTTCTCGGCGTTGCGCGGCTGGGCCAGGACGTCATAGCGCCGGGCGACCAGCTGGCTCTGCGAGATGAAACCGCGCTTGTTCTTCGAAGCCGCGTACCCCAGCGCGCCGAACAGCAGGTTGAACCCGATACCGCCGACGAGGCCGACGAGGATCGGCACCAGTCCGGCGCCCGGGTTCAGCAGGCTCAGCACGAGGCCGAGGAACACACCGAACATCGCGCCGGACAGCGCCGAGCTGGTCAGCACCTTGCTCCAGCCCATCCGCCCGGCGATCCGCTCGACCAGGATTGGTTCGACACCGACGATGGTCACGTCCGTGATCGGGAAGTCCGTTCCCGCGAGGTGGTCGACCGCACGCTGCGCATCGGAGTACGACTCGTAGGAGCCGATCGGCCACCCGCTGGGCAGCGTCGGAAGCTGAGCCCGCCCCTGGGGCTCGGTGAACGTGGTCTGCTGCGTGAATGCCTGTGTCATTCCTTCTCACCTCTCTTGATCCGTACAACGTTCCGGAGGTACGGATCTCCTCCCGTCCGGCGGGATTCACAGCATCTTCTCAGCCGGGCATCACAGACAATCCGCCCAGGGATCAACTACAGTCCGCAATGGGTAACCGATCAGACCATTGGTCGAGTTGACCGGGTCCGGCTGACCCGGTAGGAAGAAGCCGCAAAGGTACCGCTTCGAACCTTTAGGTGAGGCTGATGGCGAACAGGCGCGGCATGCTCACACTGGATCGGCTCCGGGAACTCGTCGAGGACGGCACCGTCGACACGGTGCTGGTGGCCATCACCGACATGCAGGGCAGGCTGCAGGGCAAACGCTGCGCCGCCGAATACTTCCTCAACGAGGTCGTCGAGCACGCCACCGAGGCGTGCAACTACCTGCTCGCCGTCGACGTCGACATGAACACCGTCGACGGCTACGCGATGTCTTCCTGGGAGACCGGCTACGGCGACTTCGTCATGCGACCGGACTTCGACACGCTCCGCCTGCTCCCGTGGCAGGAGGGCACCGCGCTCGTCCTCGCCGACCTCGAACGGGTGCAAGGCGGCGCCGTGGCCCCGTCGCCGCGGCAAGTCCTGCGCAAGCAACTCGACCGGCTGGCCGCGCTCGGTCTCAGTGCCCACGTCGGCACCGAGCTGGAGTTCATCGTCTTCGACGACACCTTCGAGTCGGCCTGGGACAAGCGGTACCAGGACCTCCGCCCGGCCAACCAGTACAACGTCGACTACTCGATGCTCGGCACCTCGCGGATCGAACCGCTGCTGCGCCGGATCCGCAACGACATGGGCGGCGCGGGGCTGTACGTCGAGTCGGCCAAGGGCGAGTGCAACCCCGGCCAGCACGAGATCGCGTTCCGCTACGCCGAGGCGCTGGCCACCTGCGACAACCACAGCATCTACAAGACCGGGTCCAAGGAGATCGCCGCGCAGGAGGGCAAGAGCCTCACGTTCATGGCGAAGTACAACGAACGAGAGGGCAACTCCTGCCACATCCACATCAGCCTGCGCTCCACCGCGGGCGAGGCCGTCCTGGCGGGCGACGGGCCCGGCGGGTTCTCGCCGCTGATGGAGCACTTCCTCGCCGGGCAGCTCGCCGGACTGCGTGAGCTGACCTACTTCCTCGCGCCGAACATCAACTCCTACAAGCGGTTCGTCCCCGGCAGCTTCGCGCCGACCGCGGTCGCGTGGGGCACCGACAACCGCACGTGCGCGCTCCGCGTCGTCGGGCACGGGGAGTCGCTCCGCACCGAGAACCGGGTGCCCGGCGGCGACGTGAACCCGTATCTCGCGGTGTCCGCGCTGATCGCGGCCGGGTTGCACGGCATCGAGAACGAACTCGAGCTGGAGCCCGAGTTCCAGGGCAACGCCTACGGTTCCGACAAGCCGACCGTGCCCACGACGTTGCGGGAGGCCGCCGCGCTGCTCGAGCAGAGTGAGCTCGCCAGGACCGCGTTCGGGGACGAGGTCGTCGACCACTACCTGAACGCGGCGAAGGTCGAACTCACCGCGTACGACGCCGCTGTCACCGACTGGGAGAGGATCCGTGGCTTCGAACGTCTCTGAACCCTTGATCGGGCTCACCTGCTATCTGGAGCCCGCGAAGTTCCTGGTGTGGGAGACCGAAGCGGCTTTGCTGCACCGCGTGTACGTGGACGGCATCGTCGCGGCGGGCGGGATCCCGGTCCTCCTGCCGCCGGTGAGCGAGGCGCACGAGAGGCTGGTGTCCGCCGTGGACGGTCTCGTGCTGGTCGGCGGCGCCGACATCGAACCGGCGCGCTACGGCCAGGAGCAGCACGCGACGACGTACACGAGGCCGAACCGGGACGCGTTCGAGTTCGGGCTGCTGAGGTCCGCTTTGGACAGTGGAAAACCGGTGCTGGGCGTGTGCCGCGGGTTGCAGGTGCTCAGCGTCGCGCTGGGCGGGACACTCGCCCAGCACCTTCCGGACACTTTGGACACCAAGGATCACCAGCCCGCGCCGGCGACCTTCGGCACCACTACCGTGACCCTGGCCGAGGGCAGCCGGGCCGCGTCGATCCTCGGCATCGAGACCAAGGTGCCGTGTTATCACCACCAGGCCATCGACAAGCTCGGCGACGGGCTGGTCCCGGTCGGCTGGGCCGCCGACGGGACCATCGAGGCGGCGGAACTGCCCGGCGACGGTTTCGTACTCGGTGTCCAATGGCATCCAGAACAGAATCTCGACGACACAAGGCTTTTCGAGGCACTCGTGACAGCTGCGAAGGAGCGCGCATGACCACGTTCGAGGTGATCAACCCCGCCACGGAAGAGGTGGTGCGGTCGGTCGCGCTGACCTCGGCCGAGGAGACCGACGCGGCGATCGCCCGCGCGCAGGCGGCGTTCCCCGCCTGGCGCGCGGTGGCCCCCGGCGACCGGGCGCGGCTGCTGCGCCGGTTCGCCGACGCCGTCGACGCCGACATCGAGAACCTCGCCCAGCTGGAAGTCGCCAACGCGGGTCACACCATCGGCAACGCGCGCTGGGAGGCGGGCAACGTCCGCGACGTGCTGACGTACTACTCGGCGTCGCCCGAACGGTTGATCGGCAAGCAGATCCCGGTGCCCGGCGGGGTGAACATGACGTTCCACGAGCCGCTCGGCGTGGTCGGGGTGATCGTGCCGTGGAACTTCCCGATGCCCATCGCGGGCTGGGGCTTCGCGCCCGCGCTCGCCGCCGGGAACACCGTCGTGCTCAAGCCGGCCGAACTCACCCCGCTGACCGCGATCCGCCTCGGTGAGCTGGCCAGGGAGGCCGGGATCCCCGCGGACGTCTTCCAGGTGCTTCCCGGCAAGGGATCCGTGGTGGGCCAGCGGTTCGTGGACCATCCGGCGGTGCGCAAGATCGTCTTCACCGGCTCGACCGAGGTCGGCAAGCAGATCATGGCGGGCTGCGCCGCGCGGGTGAAGCGGGTGACGCTGGAACTCGGCGGCAAGAACGCGAACGTCGTCTTCGCCGACTCGGATCTGGAGAAGGCCGCGGCCACCGCGCCGTACGGGGTGTTCGACAACGCCGGGCAGGACTGCTGCGCGCGGTCGCTGATCCTGGTGCAGGCGAGCGTGTACGACCGGTTCATGGAGCTGCTGGAACCCGCGGTGAAGGGTGTCGTCGTCGGCGATCCCCGCCTGGAGGTGACCGAGATGGGCCCGCTGATCTCGGCTGGGCACCACGCGAAGGTGTCGTCCTATGTGGACGACGCCGCGCCGGTGGCGTTCCGGGGAAGCGCGCCGCTGGGGCCGGGCAACTGGTTCCCGCCGACCGTCGTCACCCCGCCGGACCTGCGGCATCCGCTGGCCTCGGACGAGATCTTCGGCCCGGTCGTCGCGGTCGTCCCGTTCGACGGGGAGGCGGACGCGGTGACCATGGCCAACGACACGGAGTACGGCCTGTCCGGCTCGATCTGGACCCGCGACGTCGGCCGCGCCTTCCGCGTCGCGCGCGGCGTCGAAGCCGGGAACCTTTCGGTGAACTCGCACTCGTCCGTCCGGTACTGGACGCCGTTCGGCGGGTTCAAGCAGTCCGGGCTCGGCCGCGAGCTCGGCCCGGACGCTGTCGATGCCTTCACCGAGACCAAAAACGTATTCATCAGCACGGAGGAATGATGGTTCAGCGTTTCGAAGGCCGCGTCGCGGTCATCACCGGCGGCAGCAGCGGCATCGGCCTCGCCACCGCGCGGCGGCTGGCGAGCGAGGGCGCGAAGGTCGTCATCGGCGACATCTCCGCCGAGGCGGGCAAGGCCGCGGCAGACGAGGTCGGCGGCCTGTTCGTGCAGGCCGACGTCACCGACGCCGAGCAGGTCGAGGCCCTGTTCCAGACCACTGTGGACACCTTCGGCTCGGTCGACGTCGCGTTCAACAACGCCGGCATCTCCCCGCCCGAGGACGACTCGATCCTCACCACGGGCATCGACGCGTGGGAGAAGGTGCAGAAGGTCAACCTGACCTCGGTGTACCTGTGCTGCAAGGCGGTGCTGCCCCACATGCGGCGGCAGGGGAAGGGCTCGATCATCAACACCGCGTCGTTCGTCGCGGTGATGGGCGCGGCGACGTCGCAGATCTCCTACACCGCGTCCAAGGGCGGGGTGCTGGCGATGAGCCGGGAACTGGGCGTGCAGTTCGCGCGGGAGAACATCCGGGTCAACGCGCTGTGCCCGGGTCCGGTGAACACGCCGCTGCTGAAGGAACTGTTCGCGAAGGACCCCGAGCGGGCCGCGCGGCGGCTGGTGCACGTGCCGGTCGGGCGGTTCGCGGAACCGGAGGAGATCGCGGGCGCGGTCGCCTTCCTGGCGAGCGACGACGCCTCGTTCATCACGGCGTCGCAGTTCCTGGTGGACGGCGGGATCTCGGGGGCCTACGTCACCCCGCTGTAAGGGCGCAAGTAGTCGACTACTTGCGGCATGCCTGGCCCCGGTCCCGGGAGCTGAAGGACGCTTTCCCCGCATGGCACGCGGTGAAGGGCGCTTTCCCCACGTGCCATGCGGTGAAGGGCCCCTTCACCGCCCGCCCGACCCGGCGTCACTCGTCCCGGTGGCTGGGATGGCGGCCCTCTGGCCTGCGCGGTAGTTCTGGGACGCGGAGCCACCCGGTTCCGCGATCCGAGAAGCGCGGAGGCCCCCAGGATGACCCGGCAGATGAGCACCGCCATGCGCGACTGCATCGACCTGTGCAACGAGTGCCACGTCAGGTGCGAGGAGATGATGACGCGCTGCATGGAGATCGGCGGCGCCAAGCTCGGGATGATGATGGTGACCTGCGCGGACATGTCCCGCATGAGTGCCGACATGATGATGCGCTGTTCGGCCATGATCGCCGACCTCGAGATGATGCGCATGTGCGCGAAGATGTGCGGCCTCGCCTCCCAGATGATGCGCATGTGCGCCGAGGAGTGCGCCAAGACCGGCGACGCCGAACTCGCCGAGGCCGCGGACATGATGACGCGCTGCGCCGAGCTCTGCGGCACCATCACCGCCGAAATGATGATGGAGAACGCCTAGCCAGGCCCGACGGCCCGGGCACGTCGGGTGTCCGGGCGAACGGGAGAAGTGACGTGCCCGGCCAGAAGTAGACGCGCGCCGAACACGCCAGGTACGGTGTGCGCACAACTGCAGATCGGGCCGTTGAGCTGGAGCGGGAGAGCCCCCACGAACGTGGTGGGGCACCGAAGGAGCAAACTCCCCGGAATCTCTCAGGTACCCACTACCGCTTCCGCGAGGCCACTCTGGAAAGCAGGCGCGCAAGTGCGCCTCACCCAAGGTGAAAGCCGTCCTCTTCACGGACGGTGAAACTCTCAGGTGCCATGACAGAGGGGGAGTTCCCAGCGCACCGGTCTATCCGGCGCCTGATTGAAGGAGCTCCCTTGACCAGTACGTCCTTCGACGACCGGCACATCGGCCCCTCGGAGTCCGAGCAGGCCAAGATGCTCGCCGAGGTCGGCTACGGCAGCCTCGATGCCCTGGTACAGGCCGCGGTGCCGTCCGCGATCCGGGTCACCCGTGACCTCGAGCTTCCCCCCGCCGCGTCCGAAGAGGACGCCATCGCCGAACTTCGCGCGCTCGCCGCGCTCAACAAGCCGATGACGCAGATGATCGGCCTCGGCTTCCACGACACGGTCACCCCGGCGGTCATCCGCCGCAACGTGCTGGAGAACCCGGCCTGGTACACGGCGTACACGCCCTACCAGCCGGAGATCTCGCAGGGCCGTCTCGAAGCCCTCCTCAACTTCCAGACCATGGTCTCCGAGCTGGCCGGTCTCGCCACCGCGAACGCCTCCCTGCTCGACGAGTCCACCGCCGTCGCCGAGGCCGTCATGCTGATGCGCCGCGCGTCGAAGGCGAAGTCGAACAAGGTCGTCCTCGACGCCGAGTGCCTGCCGCAGACCATCGCCGTCGTCCGCACCCGCGCCGAGGCCATGGGCGTCGAGGTCGAGGTCCGCGACCTGCTCACCGGCCTGCCGGAGGAGTTCTTCGGCGTCGTCGTGCAGTACCCGGGCGCCTCCGGCGTGCTGCGCGGCGCGGGCTTCTACTCCGCCATCTCCGAGACCGCGAAGGCCGCCGGCGCGCTGTACACCGTCGCCGCCGACCTCCTCGCCCTCACGCTGATCACCGCGCCGGGTGAGTTCGGCGCCGACATCGCCGCCGGATCCACCCAGCGTTTCGGTGTCCCGCTCGGCTACGGCGGCCCGCACGCCGGGTACATGGCCGTCCGCACCGGGCTCGAGCGCTCGCTGCCGGGCCGCCTGGTCGGTGTCTCGGTCGACGCCGACGGCAACCCCGCGTACCGCCTCGCGCTGCAGACCCGTGAGCAGCACATCCGCCGCGAGAAGGCCACCTCCAACATCTGTACCGCGCAGGTCCTGCCCGCCGTGCTCGCCGCGATGTACGCGGTCTACCACGGCCCCGACGGCCTCAAGCGCATCGCGACCCGCGTCCACGAGCTCGCCGCAGGGCTGGCCGGAGCACTGCGCGCCGGTGGCGTCGAGGTCGTCCACGAGGGCTTCTTCGACACCGTCCTCGCCCGCATGCCCGGCCAGGCCGAAGCGGTCGTCGCCGTCGCGCGCGAGAACGGGATCAACCTCGGCCCGGTCGACGCCGACCACGTCCGCATCGCCGTCGACGAGGTCACCACGCCCGCGATCATCGCCAAGGTGCTCAACGCCTTCGGTGTCGACACCGCCGCAGACGACGCCCGCGCGCTGCCCACCGGACTCGGCCGCGAAAGCGAGTACCTCACCCACGAGGTCTTCCACTCGCACCGCTCCGAGACCGCGATGCTGCGCTACCTGCGCAGCCTGTCCGACCTGGACTACGCGCTCGACCGCGGCATGATCCCGCTCGGCTCCTGCACGATGAAGCTCAACGCCACCACCGAGATGGAGCCGATCAGCTGGCGCGAGTTCGCGGGCATCCACCCGTTCGCCCCCGCCGACCAGGCCGAGGGCTACCACGTGCTGGTCGAGCAGCTGTCGACCTGGCTCGCCGAGGTCACCGGCTACGACAAGGTGTCGCTGCAGCCGAACGCTGGCAGCCAGGGCGAGCTCGCCGGTCTGCTCGCGATCCGCGCGTACCACCACGCGAACGGCCAGGCCGAGCGCGAGGTCTGCCTGATCCCGTCGTCCGCGCACGGCACGAACGCCGCTTCCGCCGTCATGGCCGGGATGCGCGTCGTCGTGGTCAAGTGCACCGACGAGGGCAACGTCGACCTCGAAGACCTGCGCGCCAAGGTCGAGGCCAACCGCGACACGCTGTCCGCGATCATGGTCACGTACCCGTCCACGCACGGTGTGTACGAGAACGGCATCGACGAGCTGGCCAAGATCGTCCACGACGCGGGCGGCCAGGTCTACGTCGACGGCGCGAACCTCAACGCCCTGCTGGGCCTGGCGAAGCCGGGCGAGTTCGGCGGCGACGTCTCGCACCTGAACCTGCACAAGACCTTCTGCATCCCGCACGGTGGCGGCGGCCCCGGCGTCGGCCCGGTCGCGGTGCGCGCGCACCTCGCGCCGTACCTGCCGAACCACCCGCTGCTGGAGAAGGCCGGTCCCTCGACCGGCGTCGGCCCGATCAGCGCCGCTCCTTATGGTTCCGCGTCGATCCTGCCGATCTCGTGGGCGTACGTCCGCATGATGGGCGCGGGCGGGCTCACCGCCGCGACGCAGGTCGCCGTCCTCGCCGCGAACTACGTGGCCAAGCGCCTCAACCAGCACTACCCGGTGCTCTACACCGGCCAGGACGACCTGGTCGCCCACGAGTGCATCCTCGACCTGCGCGGCCTCACCAAGGAGACCGGCGTCAGCGTCGACGACGTCGCGAAGCGCCTGATCGACTACGGCTTCCACGCCCCGACCATGTCGTTCCCGGTCGCGGGCACGCTGATGGTCGAGCCGACCGAATCCGAGGACCTCGGCGAGATCGATCGCTTCATCGAGGCGATGATCGCCATCCGCGGCGAGATCGACGCCGTCGCCCAGGGCCGGTGGGCCGCGGACAACAGCCCGCTGCGCAACGCCCCGCACACCGCCGAGACCCTGGTCGGCGACTGGGACCTGCCCTACGACCGCGAACTGGCGGTGTACCCCGCCGGAGTGAACCGCAAGGCCAAGTACTGGCCCCCGGTGCGCCGCATCGACGGTGCGCGCGGGGACCGTAACCTCGTCTGCTCCTGCCCGCCGCTCAACGCCTACGAGAACTGAGGCACTTGATGTCGAAAGAGACGTCCCTGCACGGAGTCCACAAAGGACTGGGTGCGCTGTTCACCGACTTCGCGGGCTGGTCGATGCCGATCCGCTACAGCAGCGAACTGGCTGAGCACAAGGCGGTCCGCGAGACCGCGGGCCTGTTCGACCTGTCCCACATGGCCGAGATCGAGGTGACCGGCCCGCAGGCCGCCGACGTCCTCGACTTCGCGCTGGTCGGCAACCTGTCCGGCGTCAAGCCGGGCCGGGCGCGCTACACGATGATCTGCGACGAGACCGGCGGCGTGCTCGACGACCTGGTCGTCTACCGCCTCGAAGACGAGAAGTTCCTGGTCGTGGCCAACGCGGGCAACGCCGCCGTGGTCGCGGAGGCGCTGGCCGCCCGGGTCTCCGGCTTCGACGCCGTCGTCGACGACAAGTCCGAAGACGTCGCGCTGATCGCAGTCCAGGGCCCGAAGGCCGTCGAGATCCTCGGCGCGGTCACCGACGCCGACCTCGGCGCGCTCAAGTACTACGCGAGCGTCCCGGCCGTCGTGAAGGGTCACGACGTCCTGCTCGCCCGCACCGGGTACACCGGCGAAGACGGCTTCGAGCTGTACGTCCCGGCCGGTGAGGCTCCCGCCGTCTGGCGCATCCTCACCGAGGCGGGCGAGCCGCACGGTCTGCTCCCGGCCGGTCTCGCCTGCCGCGACACGCTGCGTCTCGAAGCCGGAATGCCGTTGTACGGCAACGAACTCAGCCTCCAGCTGAGCCCGTTCGAGGCCGGCCTCGGCCGCGTCGTCAAGTTCGAGAAGCCGGGCGACTTCGTCGGCAAGGCCGCGCTGGAGGAGCTGTCCAAGAAGGACGTTCCCCGGGTTCGCGTCGGCCTCAAGGGTTCCGGCCGCCGCGCGCCGCGTCACGGCTACTCCGTCCTGGCGGGCGAGACCGAGATCGGCGAGGTCACCAGCGGCGCCCTGTCGCCGACCCTGGGCTACCCGATCGCCATGGCCTACGTGGACCGGGAGCACTCCGAGCCCGGCACCGAGCTTTCCGTCGACATCCGGGGCCGCATCGAGCCCGTCGAGGTCGTCGCCCTGCCCTTCTACTCCCGCGCCTGAAAGGCCCTTGAACGACCATGAGCATCCCCCAGGACCTGAAGTACACGAAGGAACACGAGTGGCTGAACGTCGTCGACGGCGTCGCCACCGTGGGCATCACCGCCTTCGCCGCCGAGTCGCTCGGTGACATCGTGTTCGTCCAGCTTCCCTCGGTCGGCGACACCGTCACCGCGGGCGAGGTGTTCGGCGAGGTCGAGTCGACCAAGTCGGTCAGCGAGCTGTACGCGCCCGTGGACGGCGAGGTCGTCGAGGTGAACGAGGCCACAACGGACACCCCCGAGCTGATCAACTCGGACCCGTACGCCGAAGGATGGCTCCTGAAGGTGCGTCTGTCCGGCGACGTGCCCGCCCTGCTCGACGCCCAGGCCTACGCCGTGCTCACCCAGGAGAGCTGATCCATGACCAACGCTTCCGTGTTCAACGCGAGCCTGTCCGAGGTGGACCCCGAGGTCGCCGTGGCCGTCGCCGCCGAACTCGACCGGCAGCAGTCGACCCTGGAAATGATCGCGTCGGAGAACTTCGCCCCGGTGGGCGTGCTCGAGGCGCAGGGTTCGGTGCTGACCAACAAGTACGCCGAGGGCTACCCCGGCCGCCGCTACTACGGCGGTTGTGAGCACGTCGACGTCATCGAGCAGCTGGCGATCGACCGCGCGAAGGCGCTCTTCGGCGCCGAGCACGCCAACGTCCAGCCGCACTCGGGCGCGCAGGCCAACGCCGCCGCCATGGTCGCCGTGCTCAACCCCGGCGACACCATCCTCGGTCTCGACCTCGCCCACGGCGGTCACCTGACCCACGGGATGAAGATCAACTTTTCCGGCAAGCTCTACAACGTCGTCGCCTACCACGTCGACAAAGAGACCGGGATCGTCGACGTCGAGGAGATCGAGCGCCTCGCCAAGGAGCACAAGCCGAAGCTGATCATCGCCGGCTGGTCGGCGTACCCGCGTCAGCTCGACTTCGCCGAGTTCCGCCGCATCGCCGACGAGGTCGGCGCGAAGGTCATGGTCGACATGGCGCACTTCGCCGGTCTCGTCGCGGCCGGGCTGCACCCGAGCCCGGTGCCCTACGCCGACATCGTCACCACGACCACGCACAAGACCCTCGGCGGCCCGCGCGGCGGCATCATCCTGTGCCGCCAGGATCTCGCCAAGAAGATCAACTCCGCGGTGTTCCCCGGCCAGCAGGGCGGTCCGCTGGAGCACGTCATCGCCGCCAAGGCCGTCGCGCTGAAGGTCGCCGCGAGCGAGGAGTTCCGCGAGCGCCAGCAGCGCGTGCTCGAAGGCGCGAAGATCCTGGCCGACCGCCTTTCGCGCACGGACTGCGCCGAAGCGGGCGTCCGCGTGCTGACCGGCGGCACCGACGTGCACCTGGTGCTCGTCGATCTGGTCAACTCCACTTTGGACGGTCAGCAGGCCGAAGACCGGCTGCACTCGGTCGGTATCACGGTCAACCGCAACGCCGTCCCGTTCGACCCGCGCCCGCCGATGATCACCTCGGGCCTGCGGATCGGCACGCCCGCCCTGGCGACCCGCGGCTTCGGCGCCGAGGACTTCGCCGAGGTCGGCGACATCATCGCCGAGGCGCTGCGCCCGGACTTCGACGAGGCCCTGCGCCAGTCGCTGTCCGCCCGGGTCGAACTGCTGGCGAAGAAGCACCCGCTGTACGCGGACCTCAACCGATGAGCGCTGTACCCGAAGGTCGCAAGCTCCTCCGGCTCGAGGTCCGCAACGCGCAGACGCCGATCGAGAAGAAGCCGCCGTGGATCAAGACCCGCGCGCGGATGGGCCCCGAGTTCACCGAGCTCAAGGGCCTGGTCAAGCGTGAAGGCCTCCACACCGTGTGCGAGGAGGCCGGTTGTCCCAACATCTACGAGTGCTGGGAAGACCGCGAGGCCACCTTCCTGATCGGTGGCGACCAGTGCACGCGGCGTTGTGACTTCTGCCAGATCGACACCGGGAAGCCCGAGGCGCTCGACACGACCGAGCCGCGCAAGGTGGCGGAGTCGGTGCAGGCCATGGGGCTGCGCTACTCGACGGTGACCGGTGTGGCGCGGGACGATCTCGAAGACGGCGGCGCGTGGTTGTACGCCGAGACCGTGCGCCAGATCCACGCGCTGAACCCGGGCACCGGTGTCGAGCTGCTGATCCCGGACTTCAACGCGGATCCGGATCAGCTGGCCGAGGTGTTCGGTTCGCGGCCGGAGGTTTTGGCGCACAACGTCGAGACGGTGCCGCGGATCTTCAAGCGGATCCGCCCCGGGTTCCGGTACGCGCGGTCGCTGGAAGTCATCACGCGGGCCCGTGAGGCCGGTCTGGTGACGAAGTCGAACCTGATCCTGGGCATGGGCGAGACGCCGGAGGAGGTGGCTCCGGCGATGAAGGACCTGGTCGACGCGGGCTGCGAAATCCTGACGATCACCCAGTACCTGCGTCCTTCGCCTCGGCACCATCCGGTGGACCGCTGGGTCAAGCCGGAGGAGTTCGTCGAGCATTCGAAGGCGGCCGAAGCGATGGGCTTCGCCGGCGTGATGGCCGGGCCGCTCGTACGCTCGTCTTATCGGGCAGGACGTCTTTTCGCGCAGACGAAGGCCCACCGCGGCGAAGCGCTGTCGGAGAACTTGGCCCACCTTGCCGCCGAAGGGCCCGCGGCCCAAGAAGCCAGCTCACTGCTGGCCAGATAGGAAGGAGGGCAGATCAATGGCGATCAGCGTCTTCGACCTGTTTTCGATCGGGATCGGCCCCTCCAGCTCCCACACGGTGGGCCCGATGAGGGCCGCACTGACCTTTGTGGACGGTCTCGCCGAAGACGGCGATCTGCCTGCCACGACGCGGATCCAGTCCGAACTGTTCGGGTCACTGGGCGCGACCGGGTTCGGGCACGGCAGCGACAAGGCCGTGCTGCTCGGGCTGTCCGGGGAGCGTCCGGAGGAGATCGACACCGAAACGGTGTCCGGCAAGATCGCCGAGATCCGGGAAGCGTGCCTGCTGAAGTTGCGCGGTGAGCACGAGATCGTGTTCACCGAGGACACCGACCTGACGATGCACCGGCGGAAGTCGTTGCCGGCGCACCCGAACGGCATGATCTTCCGCGCGTTCGACGCCGACGGGAAGGTGCTGCGCGAGCGCACCTACTACTCCGTCGGCGGCGGGTTCGTCCGCGACGAGTCCTACGAAACCGACACCGTCGTCGTCGAGGACTCGACGAAGCTGGAGTTCCCGTTCCGTACCGGTGCGGACCTGCTGAAGCACTGCGAGGACACCGGGCTGCCGGTCAGCGAGATCATGCTGCGCAACGAACTTTCGTGGCGTACGCGCGAGGAGGTCCGCGAGGGCCTGCTGGAGATCTGGCAGGTCATGGTGGAGTGCGTGCACAACGGCTGTGAGCACGAGGGCGTCTTGCCCGGCGGGCTCAAGGTCCCGCGCCGCGCGAGGGCGTTGCACGAGAAGCTGCTCGCCGAAGACGGTGTCGGCGATCCGCTGTACGCCATGGACTGGGTGAGCCTCTACGCGCTGGCGGTCAACGAGGAGAACGCCGCGGGCGGCCGCGTCGTCACCGCGCCGACCAACGGCGCGGCGGGGATCATCCCGGCGGTGCTGCACTACTACCAGCGGTTCATCCGGGGTTCGTCGGACGACGGCATCGTGACGTTCATGCTCACCGCGGGCGCGATCGGCTCGATCCTCAAGCAGACGGGCTCGATCTCGGGTGCCGAGGTCGGTTGCCAGGGCGAGGTCGGTTCGGCCAGCGCGATGGCCGCGGCCGGGCTCACCGAGGTCCTCGGCGGTTCGCCCGCGCAGGTGGAGAACGCCGCCGAGATCGGCGTCGAACACCACCTGGGGCTGACCTGCGACCCGGTCGGCGGGCTGGTGCAGATCCCGTGCATCGAGCGCAACGCCGTCGGCGCGTCGAAGGCGATCCACGCCGCGCGGATGGCGATGCGTGGCGACGGCTCGCACATCGTGACGCTGGACAAGGCGATCAAGACCATGCGCGAGACCGGCGCCGACATGAGCGTGAAGTACAAGGAGACCTCGCGCGGCGGTCTCGCGGTCAACGTCATCGAGTGCTGACACTCCCGCGTTTCGTCCTCTTGGTGCGGTACTTGCACACGCAAGTACCGCAGCAAGAGGACGACTTGCGGGCGGCCTAAACTCGAAGGGTGGAGTCGAGCACGGTCGCGAACGCGGGTGACGCGCTGTTCCGCCCGGTGCGCGCGGGCAACGCCTTCGAGGAGACCGTCGAAAGGCTGCTCCAGGCGATCCGGCTGGGCGTGGTGGGCGCGGGAGAACGGCTGCCTTCGGAGCGGGAGCTCGCCGAGCGGCTCGGCGTCAGCCGGGTGACCCTGCGGGAAGCGATCCGCGCGCTGGCCGACGCCGGCTACGTCGAATCGCGGCGCGGTCGCTACGGCGGCACGTTCGTCAACGACGTCCTGCCCGATCCGCCCGCCGCCGACGGGCGGAAGGTCGACAACGCCACCCTGGAGGACGCGCTCGGCCTCCGGCACGTCCTGGAGACCGGCGCGGCCGAGATGGCGGCGGCGCGCTCGCTCAGCCCGGCCGACCGGCAGCACCTGACCAGCACGCTCGCCGAGGCCGCAGCGGCCGACGTCGGCGACTACCGGCGCAAAGATTCGCGGTTGCACCTGGCGATCGCCGAGGTCACCGCGTCCGGCTCGCTGACCACGGCGATGGCCGACGCGCGGATGCGGGTCAACCAGCTGCTCGACATGATCCCGCTGCTCGAACCGAACCTGGAGCACTCCAACGCCCAGCACGAGGCCATCGTCGACGCGATCCTCGCGGGCGACTCCGAGGCCGCCCGCCGGGCGATGACCGAGCACGTCGAAGGCACCGCTTCGCTGCTTCGCGCCTTCCTCGCCTGACGAAACGCGGAGCGGGCTCAGGACACGAATAGGTGATTTTCCCACAACCTTTTCACTCGTTCGGGCGTCTTACCTGGCGTGGAAAACCCGGATGACGAAACCGCACCCGAGTCGGAAACCACGGCCTCTCCCGAGCCGAAAGGGAAGAAACGCAGGTGGCGCCGGATCGCCGCCTGGTCGCTCGGCCTCCTGATCGGCATCCCGGTGGCCGCGTTCGGGATCGCGTACGTCCTGCTCGACGTCCGCAGCCCGGAGGAGGTGCTCGCCGACCTCGACAAGACCGTCGTCCTGCAGAACACGGACGGTTCCGAACTGCTCAAGGTGATCCCGCCCGGCGGCGACCGCCTGTTCGTGCCCTACGCCGCCATCCCCGCGAAGCTGCGCGACGCGATCGTCGCGACCGAGGACCCGACCTTCTGGGACAACGAGGGCTTCGACCTCACCGGTCTGGGCCGCGCGCTGGTGACCGGCGTCGGCGGCGGCTCGGGGATCACCCAGCAGTACATCAAGAAGTCCACCGGCAACGAGGACGCCACCCTCACCCGCAAGTTCTCCGAACTGGTGCTCGCCACGAAGATCACCCAGCAGCAGACCAAGAAAGAGATCTTCGAGAGCTACATCAACATCATCTCCTTCGGCCGGGGCACCTACGGCCCGGCCTCGGCGATGAACGCCTACTTCGGCCGCAAGCTCGACGACTCGATCACCTGGAGCGAGGCGGCCTTCCTCGCCGGGATGATCCAGTCGCCGTCGGTGCACGACCCGTACGCCTCCACCCACGAGCACGCCATGAAGCGCTGGTCCTACGTGGTGAACAAGCTGGTCACGCGGGGCTATCTCGGGCAGGCCGAAGCGGTCGCGATGACCTATCCGGAGGATGCGATCCAGGCGCCGTCGGAGACCCGCGCCGGTCGCGTCACCTTCGAGAAGTACCACCTCAAGCAGCGGGTTCTCGCCGAGCTGGAGCAGATCGGCTACCCACTGGACCGGCTCCGCGGCGGTGCGATGAAGGTCGAGACGACCATCGACCCGCGCGCCCAGGCCGAAGCCGAGAAGGTGCTCAAGGAGCGGCTACAGGGCCAGCCTGAGCACTTCCGGGCCTCGCTGGTCGCCGTCGAACCCGGGACCGGCGCCATCCGCGCCTACAACGGCGGCGGCTGGAGCGTGCACGACTACGCCAGTACCCCGTACGGCACCGGCTCGGCCTTCCAGCCGTTCACGCTCGCCGCCGGCATCGAGCGGGGCATCGACGTCGACGCCCCGACGAAGTCGCCAGGGCAGGTCGACTTCCTCGGCGAGACCTTCAAATTCCAGGACCCATGCGGTGAGGGCGGGAAGTGCACGCTGCGCGAGGCGATCGCGCGGGGCGCTCGGGGACCGTTCGTCGAGCTGGCGAAGAAACTCGGCGCGGAAGCGGTCCGCGACGGTGCCCGTGCGGCAGGGATCCCCGAAGCCGTCGACGGCGAGGTGACCCTGCGCGAGAAGGACGGGTTCCTGATCGGACCGGGGATCGCGGTCGGCCGGTACCCGTTGCGGCCGAGCGACATGGCCGGGGCCTACGCGACCTTCGCCGCCGACGGCATGCGCGCCACCCCGCATCTGGTGTCGAAGATCCGGGACGAGAACGGCGAGATCGTCTGGGAACGGCCTTCCGACAAGGCGCCCGCGTTTAAGGACGACGAGGCCTTAAGCCGCCGGATCGCCGGCACGGTCAGCCAGGTGCTCGCCACCGGGCTGAAGGACCGTCCGGCGGCGTTGAAGACCGGGGACCTCCAGTACAACGAGACCGACGACAACGCCGCCGGCTGGGCGGTCGGGTACACACCGCAGCTCGCGACGGCGGTCTGGGTCGGCTCCGACGAGCCGCGCCGGATGCGCGACGCGGCCGGGGAGAAGCTGACCGGCAAGACGATCCCCGGCGACATCTGGCAGCGCTTCATGACCGGCGTCCACCAGGGCGTGCCGGTGCGGTGGCCCGTACCCGCCGCGACGGCCCGCCCGCGTTAGTGAGGGGTGGTCGTGAGTGGCGTTTCGGGTTAGGGGCCGTGAAGGGCCCCTTGCCTACCTTGAAGGTAGTGGTGGGGGCCTTCACTACTTTCGTGATCGCCGCTTTCGCTCCACACGCACCAGCAGCCACAGTGGCCGCGCGTGAAGGCTCCCTTTCTGGGCTCAGCCGAGGAAACTCGACCTTCACTCCTTCCCAAGTACGTGATGGCCCCCTTCCTTGTGTCTAGCGCAGTGAAGGGGGCCATCACGTACTTCAAGCGACCAGGGCGCCGGTACCGAGTGGGTCGGGTTGGTCGTAAGTGGCGTTTCGGGTTAGAACACGAATCGCCACTCACGACCAGGGCCGCAGGCTCAAGAAGTCACCAGGATGACGGTCAGCCCGTCGTACCCCTTCTTGCCGACCGTCTGCAGCGCTGTCGCGTCGACCCGCGGTTCGGCGGCGATCAGTTCGTGCATCCGCCGGAGCCCCACGATCTCGTCGGCGGTGCTCGACGCTTCGGCCACCGCCCCGGCGCGGACGACGTTGTCGACCACGATCACCCCGCCCGGCCTGGTCAGCCGCAGCGCCGCCTCGAAGTAGGCCGGGTTGTTGACCCGGTCCGCGTCGATGAACGTCAGGTCGATCGGGCCCTCGACACCGGGCAGCAGATCCAGCGCCTCCCCGAGCCGGATGTCGACGAGTTCGCCCACGCCGGCGGCGTCGAGGTTCTTGCGCGCGACGTCGGCGAATTTCGGGTAGAACTCGAGCGTCACGAGACGTCCGTCCGACGGCAAGGCGCGGGCGAGCCAGATGGTGCTGTAGCCGCCGAGTGTGCCGATCTCGAGGATCGAGCGGGCACCGATCATCCTGGCCAGCAGGTGGAGCAGCTTGCCCTGGTTCGGGGCCACCGCGATGGCCGGCATCCCGGCCTCGTCAGAGGCGGCAAGGGCCGCTTCGAGGGCCGGATCGGACGGGACGAGCGCCTCGATGAGGTACTCGTCTACTTTGGACCAGATTTCCTGAGTCATGGAACCTCCCCAGGCCAACCTAGTGTCGTGATCCGGACCGCGATGCGTCCATCGGGGCAGCCATCGGGACGCATCTCAGGCGGCGCGGCGGCCCGCCTTCGGGATCACCAGCGGGGTCCCGGTTTCGGGGCAGGGCATGACCCGGCACGGCAACTCGAAGATCTTCTCGACGTTCTCGGCGGTCACGACGTCCTCGGGTGCTCCGGTCGCCAGGACCTCGCCGTCCCGCATCGCGATCATGTGCGTCGCGTAGCGGGCCGCGTGGTTGAGGTCGTGCAGCACGGCGACCAGCGTCCGGCCCTGTTCCTGGTGCAACTGCGCGCACAGGTCGAGAATGTCCATCTGGTGCGCGATGTCGAGATAGGTCGTCGGCTCGTCGAGCAGCAGGAGATCGGTCTCCTGCGCGAGCGCCATCGCCATCCACACGCGCTGGCGCTGTCCGCCGGACAGTTCGTCGACCAGCCGCTCGGCGAGGTCGTCGACCCCGGTGGCGCGCATGGACTCCGCGACCACGGTGGCGTCCTCACGGGACCACTGGCGCAGCAGACGCTGGTGCGGGTACCGGCCGCGCGCGACGAGGTCGGCGACGGTGATGCCGTCGGGCGCGATCGAACTCTGCGGCAGCAGGCCGAGCCGCCGCGCCACTTCCTTGGCGGGGAAGGAGCTGATCACCTGGCCGTCGAGGAACACCGACCCCTGGCGGGGTTTGAGCATGCGCGCGAGCGCGCGCAGCAGGGTCGTCTTGCCACAGGCGTTCGGGCCGACGATGACGGTGAACGACCGGTCGGGGATGACCACCCCGAGGTCTTCGGCCACGGTCCTGCCGTCATAGGCGAGCGTCAGCGCGTCCGCGTGCAGGCGGGACGTCGTGCTCTGCTCGGTGAGGGTTTCCACGGTCTCCACGCAGGTTAGGCTAACCTAGGAGTCCGCCGTTGTGGTGTTCCGTAGGTCGCAGTCGGCTCACATCCCTCTTCGATGGCATCATCCGCAGTGCATTCCGCAGTGCAATCCCACGAGCGGACTCGGTGCGATCGAGGGTGAGGCATGGAGGACTACCGGATAGTCGCGGACGAGATCTCCGCCGACGTCGAAGCGGGCAGGCTCCGCCCTGGCGACAGGCTTCCGCCGCAGCGGAGGTTCGCCCGTGAGCGGGGAATCGCCAACTCGACCGCCGCCAGGGTCTACGGCGAACTCGTGCGGAGGGGCGTCGTGGTCGGCGAGGTCGGCCGCGGCACGTTCGTCCGCGCCGGGAGGCCGCCGCTGGAGACCGCGCTCGCCGAACCGGGCGGCGCGACGGTTGACCTCGAACTCAACTTCGCCGTCCTCCCGGAGCAATCCGCGCTGGTCGGGAAGGCGCTGGAACCGCTCCTGCGGGACGACGTCCTGACAGCGGCGCTGAGACCGGGCAGCGTCACCGGCTCGAAGCAGGCGCGTGACGCCGTCACCGGGCTGCTCGCGAGAGACGGCTGGACGCCGGAAGTCCTCTTCGCCGGAAGTGGCCGTGAGGCCATCGCTGCCGCCATCGCCTCCTTCGTGCCGATGGGGGAACGGCTCGCCGTCGAGGCCATCACCTATCCCGTGGTCAAGGCGCTCGCCGGACGGCTCGGTGTCCAGCTGGTGCCCGTCGAGACCGACGACCTGGGTCTCGTACCCGAAGCGCTCACGGCCGCGCACGCCGCCGCGCCCGTCCGCGCGCTCTACGTCCAGCCGACCTTGCACAACCCGCTCGGGTCCACAATGGACGAACAGCGGCGCGCCGAGCTGGCGGAAACCGTGCGCCGGCTGGACATCCCGGTGATCGAGGACGGGATCTACACCTTCCTCCGGCCCGAGGTCCGTCCGTTCGGGACCTACGCGCCGGAACGCACGGTGTTCGCCGACAGCATGTCCAAACGGCTCGCCCCCGGGCTGACCACCGGTTTCCTCGCCGTGCCACCGGAATGGACGGAGCGGCTGGCCGCGGCGGTGCGCTCGGGCGGCTGGGTCGCGCCCCGGTTCGCGCTCGAAGCCGCCACCCGGTGGATCACCGGCGGCACGCTGGAAACCGTCGAACGGGCCAAACGCCTGGACGCCGCGGAACGCCAGCGGCTGACGGCGGACCGGCTGGCCGGGTTCACCCTGCGCGCGGATCCGCGGGCGTATCACTGCTGGTGGGAGCTCCCCGAGCACTGGCGTGCCGAGACCTTCGTCGCCGCGGCGGCGCGACGCGGGATCGCGGTCACCCCGGCCGCCGCGTTCGCCATCGTCCCCGGGCACGCCCCGAACGCGGTCCGGCTCGCGGTGTCCTCGCCTCCGCTGGAGACACTCGCGGCCGCTTTGGACGTCCTCGCCGGACTCGCCGCCGGCCGCCCGGAGGACGCCGGCGTCGACTGACCCCCGCGTTTCGTCCTCTAGTTGCTGTAGTTGCACACGCAAGGACCGCAACTAGAGGACGAAACGCGGGAGATCAGGGGCGGGGTGCCCACTTGCCGATGAAGCTGCCACAGGTGACGGTCTGCCCGGTGAGCCGCGACCGCAGCGCGTTCTCCATCCCCAGGTAGTCGAAGATCGGCGCGTCCGCCGCGACCTCGGCGGGCACCGGCCCGCCCCGGGTCAGCGTCGGCATGTCCACGGTCTGGAACAGCACCAGGTAGTCGCCGTCGCGGTTGAGTTCGTCGGCGGTCGCGAGCATCCGTTGTGGAGCGTCGGCGACGATCTCCAGCGGCAGCGGCCATTCCAGCGGGAACGGGTTGCGCAGGCCGAAGGCGGGATAGGCGAACGGGTTGTCGGGCAGCACCGCCGTGCGCCCCGCCGGGAACCGCGTGACGCAGTCCTGGATCTGGGACACGTAGGTGAAGGTGCCCGGGTTCGTCCGGATCCCGCGCATCGACGGCGTCACCGTGCCGAGGTCGCCGGTCAGCTTCTCGTGCGCCATGTCGAGGTAGGCGGCCTCGTCGTGGTGCGCGATCACGGCCCAGCCCGACGCCAGCACCGCGACCAGGCCCATCGCCGTGGCACCCGCCAGCGCGAGCCGCCGGGACGGCGCGGGCAGCGGCGGCAGCGCGTCCGACAGCAGCAAGATCGCCGTCAGCGCCAGTGTTCCGGTGAACAGCGTCGGGGTGTCGTTCCCCCAGGACAGGCTGGTCATGAAGCCGGTCGCGAAGACCAGCGCGCCCATACGCGGGAACCGGCGCGTCGCCGCCCAGTTCACCAGCAGTGCGACACCGAGGATCCACCAGAGGACGTCCGCCCAGCGCGAGGCGCCGGTGAAGTGTCCATCGACGACGGTGCCGACCACCACCGCCACCCCGGCCAGTACCAGCAGCCGCGCGACGATCGCGCCGGTGAATCCGGCGCGGTCGCGAAAGATCCCGAGCAGGGCGAGAAGAACGCCCGCGATCGCGAAGAAGGTCAAGCCCCGTACCGGTGGCCGCAGGAGGGTCTCGGGATTTCCCAGCCACAGTCCGAGAAGCCGTTCGCCGTACGCCGGGACGCCGCCGGTGAGCTGCTCGGCCATCGCCCCGAGCCCGCCGTCGAGGGTGACGATTCCGATGTACGAGACCAAAAAGGCGCCGAGCGCCAGGAGATCCCAGGCCAGGCGCGCCCACCAGCGGCCGGTGCGGAACGCGCCCTCGCGCAGCGAGGGGTGCAACAGCAACCAGAGCAGCGCGATCAGCGGCACCGGCGCGAAACTCTGCTTGACGAACACCGCGGTGCCCAGCAGGACCAGGCCGAGCCGCCGCGGCCACGCCTTCCCGTTGCGCAACCCGGAATCCAGTGCCCACGCGCCGCAGGCGGTCAGGAAGATCCCGTCGATCGTGTGCCACGCCATCAGCGGGAACGCGTTGAGGTTCAGCAGCGACGCGGCCGCCGTCAGCCCGGTGAGCCCCGGTCCCCAGTCGCGGACGCGGCGACGGGTCACCAGGACGGCGAACGCGATGGTCGCCAGGATGATCTCGAGCATGCTGAGCACGCTCGAGACGAAGAACAGCGGGCCCGGCAGGACGAAATCGACGATGTGCAGGTACGCCGAACCCAGCGGGCGCGCGGAGATGATGTCGGAGTGCGGGACCTCGCCGTGCAGCACCCGCCACGCCTGGGCAAGGATGAAACCCTGGTCCGACGGGTGGAAACCGAAGCGCCCCACCCGGAGTTCGGTGACGACGGCGAGCACGAGGACCCACGTCACGTGCAGGGAAATCCGCAGCACCGTCCTGGACGGACGTACCACCGCGGTGTCCGGTCCGGTCGACAGCGGGGGACTGGCGACGTCCACACTGCCCCTTCCCGCTCGTCCCTACCTCGGCCCGTGCCCGCCGACCCCGGCGTATCGGAAACCGATGGTAGCGGCCGGGGGCGTCCCCCGATCGAGCCCGGCGGCGAGGACGTCAGGGACGACGGCGCCAGACCAGCCTCGTGACCGCGCCCGCCACCGAGGCGAGCGGGGCCTTCCGGGGCAGGCCACGGGATTCCGGCGCGGACTCCGGCATCGCGCGGTAGACGAGATGGGCGAAGAACCTCGTCGTCTTGGGTGCGACGAGCGTCACCAACTCGGCCGCCGTGCCTTCGGGCAGATTCAGGATCTCCGGTCGCTTTTCCAGCGCCTTCACTACGAGAGCGGCGGCGCGTTCGGGAGAACTCGACGGCATGCCGCGGTAGGACCCGGTGGGGGTGATCATGTCGGTGCGCACCAGCGGCATCCGGACCGAGGTGAAGGTGACGCCGTCGGAAAGGGTCTCCCGGCCGGCGGTCAGCCCGAACTCCTCCAGCGCGGCCTTCGAGGCCAGGTAAGCGGAAAACCGCGGGGTGTCGGTCTGCAGTCCTTGGGTGGTCACGTTGACGACGTGGCCGAACCCGCGGGCGGTCATCGACGGCAGCAGGCCGAGCGTCAGCCGCACGGGACCGAAGTAGTTGATCGCCATCGTGCGCTCGAAGTCGTGGATCCGTTCGGTGGACAGCGAAAGCGAGCGCCGGATCGAGCGGCCCGCGTTGTTGACCAGCATGTCGACGGCGCCGTGCGCGGCGAGTACGTCCTTGACCAGAGCGTCGACAGCGCCGCCGTCGGTGAGGTCGCACGGGTACGCGGACGCCTTGCCGCCCGCCGCGACGATCTGCTCGCGGACCTCTTCGAGTTCGTCGGCCCGCCTGGCCACGAGGATCACTTCGGCGCCCTTCGCGGCGACTGCCAGCGCGGACGCGCGCCCGATTCCCGAAGAGGCGCCGGTGATCAGCACCTTGCGGCCGTCGAGCGGTTCCGGCCCCGGCCGGCGGCGGCCGCGATCGGGATCCAGGTGCCCGAGCCAGTACCGGTAGAGCGGACCGGCGTACTCCTTCAACGGCGGCAAGGAGATCCCGCTGCCTTCGAGCGCCGCCGTGGTCGCGCTCGTGTCGAAGTCGACCTCCAGGCTCAGGTGCGGCAGGACCTCGAGCGGGATGCCGAGTTCCGCCAGCACCGCGGCGCGGGCCGAGCGACCGCCAGGGACGCGGTCGAATCCGGCGGCCGCGGACTTCGCCAGCCGGATTCCGGCGCGTTTCAGCGCTCCGGACGGCCGGGCGGGGAGGACGGCGGAGATCTTCGGGCCGCCCGCGGCTCGTGCGAAGGCGTTGTAGACCTCGTGCAGCGGCTGCGGTCGCGGCGACGCGAGGTGGTATGTGCTGCCGCTGGGCGCGTCGACGTGCATGAGGTGCTCGATCGCTTCGACGACATAATCGACCGGCACGATGTTCGTGGCGCCGAGATCCGGGGCGGCCAGCGGGAGGCGGCGCGGCAGCGTGGCGAGCCGCGAGATCGCCGGGAGGAAGTAGTACGGGCCGTCGATCTTGTCCATCTCGCCGGTGCGCGAATCGCCGGCCACGGCGGACGGCCGGTACACGCGGTACGGCGTTTTCCCGTGCCGTCGCACGAGTTTCTCGGCCTCGAACTTCGTCGCGTGATACGGCGACGCGAAGGACTGGCCGAGATCGAAGTCGGCCTCGGTGAAGCGCCCGGCGTACTGCCCGGCGACCGCGATCGACGAGACGTGATGGAAGAGCCCGGCCTTCGCGGCGGCGGCGAACTCCAGGACGTTGCGGGTGCCGTCGACGTTGGCCGCCCGGTTGGCCGCTTCGTCCGCGGTGAGGTCGTAGATCGCGCCGAGGTGCACGACGTGGTCGAGGTGACCCAGACGGGCGGGATCGATACCCAGCGAGGGGTCGGTCAGATCGCCGGTGACGGGAACGAGCTTCTCGTGGCTCGGGAGCTTCCCGCGTGAGGTCTCCCTCACGAGAACATGGACGGCTACGGTCTCAGGTCGCCGTAGTAGGCGCGCGACCAGGCGTTTGCCCAGAAAACCCGTCGCGCCCGTCACGAAGTAGGTGGTCATGGCCGGCTCCTTCCGAACGGAGCCGACTCTACCTACTCAGAAGTAGGAACGGTAGTTGTCATTCACTGTGATCCGGATGTTCGGCCACCGCGACCACGGCGTCGCGGAGCGCGGCGCGCAGGCGCCCCACGTCCAGCGGCCCGAGTACGGCGGCTTCTCCGGGCGGGGCCACGAGCACGATCTTGTCGCTGCTCACGAACACCGTCACGTCCCTGCGCCTGCCGGCCAGATCCCGGCAGCCGACCGACCATTCGTCCCGGGGTGCCAACGTCCTCATCCTCCCGTATCCCATGATCTCCCTTTCTCGTCCGTGGCTGGGACGAGGTGATTTCGGGGCCGTGACGCGGGTTACCCGACATTCCTACTGATGGGTTAACCGGGCGTGCGTCCTGTGATCGACTTCCGGTTTCGCTAGGCCGGACGAGGGCGGACCGGAGTAGCGTCCGAGGGAAAGCCTGCTTGGGAGGTCTTTGTGTCCGAACCCAGGAAGATCGTCATCGTCGGGGCCGGCCTGGCCGGAGCGACGGCCGCCGGGGCGCTGCGAGAACGTGGCTACGCGGGCGAAATCCTGCTGCTCGGGAGCGACACGCATCGCCCGTACGAATTACCGCCGTTGTCCAAAGGCCTTTTGCTGGGCAACACCGATGAACCCGATTGGGTGCACGACGAGGGTTTCTACGAAGAGAAGGACATCGCCCACCGGGGCGGGGCGACCGCGACCAAAATCGAACTCGGCGCGCGGCTCGTGCTCGACGACGTCGGCGGTGAGCACCGGTTCGACAGGCTGGTCCTCGCTACCGGGTCCCAGCCGCGCCCGCTCCCGGTTCCCGGGGGCGATCTCCCCGGCCTGCGGACCCTGCGCACCCTCGACGACGCGCTGGCGTTGCGTTCGGCGTTCAAGGACGCCGAACGGGTGGTGATCGTCGGGGCGGGCTGGATCGGGACCGAGGCCGCGGCGGCCGCCAGGGAACACGGCGCCGAGGTGACCGTGGTCGACCAGGTCGGCTCGCCGCTGCTCGCGGTGCTGGGTGAACAGGTGTCCGGCGTCTTCAAGGACCTCCACACCGAGCACGGCGTGAACTGGCGGCTGGGTGAAGGGGTCGCCGGGTTCACCGGCGGTCCGGCCGGGGTGACCGGCGTCCGCCTGCGGAACGGTGACGAACTCCCCGCGGACGTCGTGCTGGTGGCCGTCGGCGCCGCGCCGCGGGTCGACCTCGCGCACGCCGCCGGGCTGGAACTGTCCGACGACGGCGGCGTCTGCGCCGACGCCGGCCTGCGGACCGCCGCGCCCGACGTCTACGCGATCGGCGACATCGCCGCGCACTTCCACCCTCGCTACGGGAAACGCGTCCGCGTCGAGCACTGGTCGAACGCGAAGTGGCAGGGCGAGCACGTCGCGGGGAACCTGCTCGGCGAGAACGAGCCGTACCTGAAGAGCCCGTACTTCTTCTCGGACCAGTACGACCTGGGCTGCGAGTACCGCGGCCTCGCCGATCCCGACACCGATCAGCTGGTGGTGCGCGGCGATCTCGCGGCGCGGGACTTCACGGCGTTCTGGGTGCGGGACGGTCAGGTGACCGCCGCGATGAACGTCAACCAGTGGGACGACGGGGACGCGTTGAAGGCTTTGGTCGACGGACGCGCGACCGTGACCGCGGAGCAGCTGAAGACGGCTGACCTCAAGTCGCTCGCGTAAGGGGTCACCAACGCTATGAAAGGCCCGTTACTTGCAAAATTTGCAAGTAACGGGCCTTTCATAGCGTCTCGCGAGGGACTAAGCAGGCTGAACGACCAACGCCCGCGAAGGCCGCGTCATGGTCCCGAAGGCCAGCAGGGCGAGGACACCGAAGGCCGCCATGGTGATCCCCATCGGCACCGCGGTACCGGCACCGCCCAGCCCGACCAGCGGCGTCGCCAGCCCGCCGACGACGAACTGCAGCACGCCCAGCAGCGCCGACGCCGAACCGGCGGACCGCGCCTGGTCGGCCAGGGCCAGCGAACTCGCGTTCGGCGCCACCATGCCGATGCTCGACACCAGGACGAACAGCGGGATCAGCAGCCCGATCAGGCCCAGGTCCAGCACCGCCGCGGCCAGCACGCCGAACCCGGCCACCGCCGCGATGACGAGGCCGACGGTCAGCAGCGTCCGCTCGGGGAAGCGTCCGACGATGCGCCCGTTCAGCTGGCCGACGGCCACGATGCCGATGCCGTTGAGCCCGAAGACCAGGCTGTACGCCTGCGGGCTGAGCCCGTAGACGCCCTGCAGCGCGAAGGACGATCCGGAGATGTAGGCGAACAGGCTGCCGAACATGAGCCCGGAAGCCAGGGCGTAACCCAGGAAGCTGCGGTCGCGGAACAGGCTCGCGTACTTCCGCATCACCGAGCCGAAGCGCGCCGGCGTGCGGCGTTCCTCGGGCAGGGGCTCCGGCAGCAGGAAGAAGACGACGGCGAGCAGGATCGCGCCGAACACGGTCAGGCAGACGAACACGCCGCGCCACGAGGTCCAGTTCAGGATCTGGCCGCCGATGATCGGCGCCAGGATCGGGGCGAGCCCGTTGACCAGCATGAGCAGCGAGAAGAACTTCGTCATCGCGGTGCCGGAGTAGAAGTCGCGCACGGTCGCCCTGGCGATCACGATGCCCGCCGCGGCACCGAATGCCTGCACACCACGGGCGGCGATGAGCAGTTCGGCGCTCGGGGCGAAGGCGCACAGGAGCGAGCCCACCATGTAGAGGACAAGCCCGGCCACGAGCGGTTTGCGGCGGCCGATCGCGTCGGACAGCGGTCCGAGGATCAGCTGGCCGATGGCGAGCCCGATGATGAACGCGCTCAGCGTCAGCTGGACGGTCGCGTCCGCCGCGCGCAGTTCGCCCGCCATCTGGGGCAGCGCGGGCAGGTACATGTCGATGGACAGGGGCCCGAAGGCGGACAGGCCGCCGAGGATCAGGACGAACCTCAAGCGTCCGGTCGTGCTCGGTCGCGCGATGGTTTCTTCCACTCGCTCGGGCGCGATGGTCATGCTCTTCCCTTCCCCAGTGATGGTCCCGCGAGGGAACAACTTGCTTAGAGTAGGTAACTATTCCCGCTGTGAGCCAGCGCACGCCAACTTTCGACAACTGATCCGATCAATTGTCGAACAAATCCGGATGGCTCTAGATCTTGCCGGACCTCGTCGGGTATACATCGGATGTCTGTTCGTTGCTGATGGTTCGGTCGGAAGGAAAATCCGTGCAGCTGTTGCGTCTCGGGGAGCCGGGAAGTGAGCGTCCGTTCGTACGTGCCGGGGATGGCACGGTGCGCGACCTCTCGGGGCTGACCTCCGACATCGATGGCAGCTTCTTCGCGAGCGACGGTGTTGCCAGGGTCGCGGCCGCGCTGGCCGCCGGTGAGCTGCCCGAAGCCGGTGCCGAAGCCGCGGGGGCCAGGGTCGGCGCGCCGATCGCCCGGCCCGGCAAGGTCGTCTGCATCGGGCTCAACTACCGGCAGCACGCCGAGGAGTCCGGTGCCGCCGTGCCGACCGAGCCGGTCGTCTTCATGAAGGCCTCCGACGTCGTCGTCGGCCCGGAGGACGACGTGCTCGTGCCGCGGAACTCGACGAAGACCGACTGGGAGGTCGAGCTCGCCGTCGTCATCGGCAAGACCGCTCGCTATCTCGACAGCGTCGAAGAAGCCCTGGAGTACGTCGCCGGGTACGCCGTCTCGAACGACGTGTCCGAGCGCGAGTTCCAGCTCGAACGCGGCGGCCAGTGGGACAAGGGCAAGTCGTGTGAGAACTTCAACCCGCTCGGCCCGTGGCTGGTCACCGCCGACGAGGTGCCCGACCCCCAGGACCTCGGCCTGCGGCTGTGGGTCAACGGCGAGAAGAAACAAGACTCCTCCACCAAGGACATGATTTTCACGGTCGCCGAGATCGTGCATTATTTGAGCCAGTTCATGGTGCTGCGTCCGGGCGACCTCATCAACACCGGAACCCCGCAGGGCGTGGCGCTCGGTCAGCCCGATCCCAAGCCCTACCTGCGGGAAGGTGACGTCATCGAGCTCGAGATCGACGGCCTCGGCCGCCAGCGCCAGACCGCGAGGCAGGCGTGATGGCCAAGATCGTGGGCATGGAGGTGCTCGACGTCCGCTTCCCCACTTCGCGGGAGCTGGACGGTTCGGACGCCATGAACCCGGACCCGGACTACTCGGCCGCGTATGTCGTGCTGCACACCGACGGCGGCCCGGACGGCTACGGGCTCGCCTTCACCATCGGCCGCGGCAACGACGTCCAGGCCGCGGCGATCCGCGCGCTCGAACCGCATGTCGTCGGCCGGGACGTCCCCACCGGCGCGGCCGCGCTCGGCGACCTCTCGCGGGCGCTGGTCGGCGACTCGCAGCTGCGCTGGCTCGGCCCGGAAAAGGGTGTCGCGCACATGGCGATCGGCGCGGTGGTCAACGCCGCCTGGGATCTCGCCGCGCGCGTCGCCGGGCTCCCGGTCTGGCGGTTCGCCGCCGAGATGTCGCCCGAAGACCTGGTCTCCCTCGTCGACTTCCGCTACCTGTCCGACGCGCTGACCGAGCAGGAAGCGCTCGACATCCTCCGCGCCGCCGAACCCGGCCGCGCGGAACGGATCGCCCGGATCGAGCGCGACGGATACCGCGCGTACAGCACGTCTCCCGGCTGGCTCGGCTACTCGGACGCGAAACTCGTCCGGCTCGCCGAACAAGCGGTCGCCGACGGGTTCGAGATGATCAAGCTGAAGGTGGGCGGAAACCTCGAGGACGACGTCCGCCGGATGAAGCTCGCCCGCGAGACCGTCGGCCCGGACATCCATGTCGCCGTGGACGCGAACCAGCGCTGGGACGTCTCGGCCGCGATCACCTGGATGACCGAGCTGGCGCCGTACGACCCGTACTGGATCGAGGAGCCCACGTCGCCGGACGACGTGCTCGGGCACGCCGCGATCGCCAAGGCGCTCGCCCCGATCCGCGTGGCCACCGGCGAGCACGTCCAGAACCGCGTGGTGTTCAAGCAGTTGCTGCAGGCGGGCGCGATCTCGGTGCTGCAACTGGACGCCGCCAGGGTCGGCGGGTTCAACGAGAACCTGGCGATCCTGTTGCTGGCGGCCAAATTCGACGTCCCCGTGTGCCCGCACGCCGGCGGGGTGGGGCTGTGCGAACTCGTGCGGCACCTGTCGATGTTCGACTTCGTGGCGGTGTCCGGTTCCGACGCCGACCGGTCCATCGAGTGGGTCGACCACCTCCACGAACATTTCACCGATCCGGCCGTCGTGACCGATGGCCGGTACCTCGCGCCGTCCGCGCCGGGCTTCTCCGCCCGGATGCACGACGCGACCTTGCGCCGGTTCACCTTCCCCGAGGGTCCGGAATGGACGGAGATCGCCAGTGAGTGAGTTCGAGGGCCTCGTCGCCGCCGTGACCGGTGGCGCGTCGGGAATCGGCCTGGCCGTCGCGGGTCTGCTCGCCTCCCGCGGAGCGACGGTCGCGGTGCTCGACCTGAAACCGGACGACCTGCCCGAAGGTCTCACCGGATTCCGGTGTGACGTCGGTTCCGACGCCGAGGTCCGGTCGGCGATCGACGCGGTCGCCGAACGCTTCGGCAGGCTCGACGTCCTGGTCAACAACGCCGGGATCGGCGCGCAGGGCGACGTCGCCGCCAACGACGACGACGAATGGCACCGCGTGCTCGACGTCAACGTCGTCGGCATGGTGCGGCTGGCCCGGGCGGCGTTGCCGCATCTGAAGAATTCGCCGTCGGCCGCGATCGTCAGCACCTGTTCGATCGCCGCGTGGGCGGGCCTGCCCAACCGCGCGCTGTACTCGGCCAGCAAGGGCGCGGTGCTCTCGCTGACCCTGGCGATGGCGACCGATCACCTGGCCGACCGGATCCGGGTCAACTGCGTCTGCCCCGGCACCGCGGACACCCCGTGGGTCGGCAGGCTGCTCGATTCCGCCGGCGACCCGGAGGCCGAACGGGCCGCGCTGGCCGCCCGCCAGCCGATGGGCAGGCTGGTGACCGCGGACGAGGTCGCGAACGCGATCGTGTACCTCGCCAGTCCGCTGTCGGCTTCGACCACCGGCACGGCACTCGCCGTCGACGGCGGTATGTACGGGCTGCGTCCGCGCGGCCCGGTCCAGCAGTAGGTTTTCCCCGCTGTCATCAAGGAGGATGCGGTGCGTACGAGGGTGATCAAGGTGGCCGCCGCGGCCACCGCGCTCGGGCTGGCCCTGTCGGCCTGTGGGTCCACGAAGGACAACGCGCCGTCACCGGGTGGCGGTGGGGCGCAGGGTGGCAAGGTCGGCGCGACGATCCCGTTGCTGACCTCGCCGTTCTGGCAGGCCTACAACAACTACGTACCGCTGAAGGCGAAGGACCAGGGCGTCGAGGTTCTGCCGACGGTCAACGCGGACAGCGACTCGGCGAAGCAGATCACCGACATCAACACCCTGCTCAACCAGGGCGTCAAGGGCCTGGTCGTGACGCCGCTCGACTCGGCCGCCGTCGTGGCGGGCCTCAAGGCCGCGGAGAACAAGGGCGTCCCGGTGGTGGCCGTCGACGTCGCGCCGGAGAGCGGCAAGGTCGCGATGGTGGTGCGCGCGGACAACAAGGCGTACGGCACCAAGGCTTGTGAGGCGATCGGCGCGAAGGTCACCTCGGGCAAGGTCGTGCAGGTCATGGGCGACCTCGCCTCGGTCAACGGCCGCGACCGGTCCGAAGCGTTCCGGCAGTGCATGAAGGCGAAGTTCCCGGACGTCCAGGTGCTGGAGGTCGCCGCCGAATGGAAGGCGGACAAGGCTTCGTCCGGTTTGGACAGTCTCCTGACCGCCAACCCGGACATCAAGGCCGTGTACATGCAGGCGGGCGGGGTCTACCTGGCGCCGACGCAGCAGGCGCTCAAGCGCAAGAACCTCTACTTCCCGATCGGTGACCCGAAACATGTCGTGCTGGTCAGCAACGACGGCATTCCGCAGGAGCTGGCCGCGATCCGCGCGGGCGAACTCGACGCGACCGTCTCCCAGCCCGCCGACGACTACGCCAAGTACGGCATGTACTGGGTGAAGAAGGCGATGGCGGGGGAGACCTTCAAGGCCGGGCCGACCGACCACGGCAGCACCGTCGTCGAGATCCGGCCCGGAATTCTCGAAGACCAGCTGCCCGCGCCCGTGATCACCAAGGCCAACGTGGACGACAAGGCCCTCTGGGGGAACAACCTGTGAGCGCGCTGCCCGCCGGGTCCGCCGCCGTGCCGGTGGTCAGCGCACAGGGCGTCGGTAAACGCTACGGCCCGACCGTGGCGCTGTCCGACGTCAGCATCACCGTGCATCCGGGCGAGTCGCACGCGCTCGTCGGCCGCAACGGTGCGGGGAAGTCGACGCTCGTCTCCATCCTCACCGGACTGTCCAAAACGGACACCGGCAAGGTCGAGTTCGGCGGGGTCCCCGCGCCGCCCTTGTCCAAACAGGACGAATGGAAGCGTGCTGTCGCCTGCGTCTACCAGCACGCGATGGTCGTCCCGCAGCTGACCGTCGCGGAGAACCTGTTTCTCAATCGCCAGTCCGGGAAAGGGTTCGCGATCGGCTGGCAGCGGTTGCGCCGTCAGGCCAGGGAACTGCTCGACTCCTGGGACGTGGGTGTCGACGTCGACACCCCGGCCGGTGAGCTTTCGGTCGAGGACCGGCAGTTCGTCGAGATCGCGAGGGCGCTTTCCTATGGCGCCAGGTTCATCGTGCTCGACGAGCCGACGGCACAACTGGACAGTCAGGCGATCGAACGGCTTTTCGGGCGGATGCGCCAGATGCAGGCGAACGGGGTGACGTTCCTGTTCATCTCGCATCACCTCCACGAGGTGTACGAGGTGTGCCAGGCGGTCACCGTGCTGCGCGACGCCAAGCACATCCTCACCGCGCCGGTCTCGGAAGTCGGCCGCGCCGAGCTGATCGACGCGATGACCGGCGAACAGGGCGGGCTCGCCGTCCGCGACGCTTCGACGCGCGAGGCCCTGGCTTCGGACGCCGGTGAGGTGCTGACCGTCGACGGGCTTTCCGGTGACGGCTTCGAAGACGTGAACTTCCGGATCCACCGCGGCGAGGTGATCGGGCTCGCGGGCAGCAACGCCAGCGGCAAGCATCAGGTCGCCGAGACCGTGTACGGACTCCGTTCGGCGACGTCCGGCACGGTCCGGGTCGCGGGAAAGCCGTTGAAGCCGGGCGACATCCCGGCCGCGATCCGCGCCGGAATCGGCTGTGTGCCGAGGGACCGGCACCACGAAGGCCTGGTGCTCGAACACTCCATCATGGACAACGCCACACTGTCCATTTTGGATCGGATGGGCAAGGCGGGAATCGCCGCGCCGGGCGCCCGGTACGAGCGGGCGTCGAGAGCGCTGAAGGACTACGACATCGTCGCGGCCGACGCCGACCAGCCGGTGTCCGACCTTTCCGGTGGCAACCAGCAGAAGGTCGTCCTCGCCCGCGCGCTGGCCGGTGATCCGCGTCTGGTCGTGCTGATCAACCCGACCGCGGGGGTGGACGTGAAGTCGAAGGAGGCCCTGCTCGCGGTCGTCGACCGGGTGCGGGCCGAGGGCAAGGCGGTGCTGATCGTCAGCGACGAGCTGGACGATCTCCGCCTGAGCGACCGGGTGCTGGTGCTGCGCGCCGGTGCCGTGGTCGCCGAACACCGGGCCGGGTGGTCCGACGGCGATCTGGTGGCCGACATCGAAGGAGTCGAGCGCGGGTGACCGAATTGATGACCGATCCGAAGACCTCTTCGTTCGCGGCTCCGCCGAAACGCCGGAAGTTCCGCTGGCTGCGCGAACTCGCCTTGGTGCCGGCGCTCGTCGTGGTGCTGATCATCGGAGGACTGATCAGTGACACGTTCTTGACCTTCGGCAGCATCGTCGGGATCCTGTCCGCCTCGGCGGCGTTGTCGATGGTGGTGCTGGGCGAATCGCTCGTCCTGCTCACCGGGAAGTTCGACCTGTCACTGGAATCCACCATGGGGATGGCGCCCGCGCTGGGCGCGATGCTGGTGATCCCGGTGGCGTCCTCGGGCTTCGGCACCGAGATCCCCGGTTTCGCGGGCATCCTCGCCGTGCTGGTGGCCGGTGCCGCGATCGGTTTCGTTAATGGCTTCCTGATCGTCAAGCTGAAGCTGAACGCCTTCATCGTCACGCTCGCGATGCTGACGGTGCTGCGTGGCACGCAGATCGGCTCCACACAGGGAAAGACGCTGTTCGACCAGCTGGACGTGTTCACCGCGCTGGCGACGACGACGTTCATCGGGCTGCCGATGTCGGTGTGGCTGGCCGCGGCGCTGTTCACCGCGTTCGGGCTGGGGCTGCGGTATCACCGGATCGGCCGGTCGCTCTACGCCATCGGCGGGAACCGTGAAGCCGCGCGGGCGGCGGGTATCCGCGTCGACCGGATCTCGTGGGGCGTGTTCGTCGTGGCCGGGGTGCTGGCCGCGCTCGGCGGGCTCGCCTATACGGGGTACGTCGGCGCGCTCGGTGCCGATCAGGGGGACGGATTGATCCTTCAGGTGTTCGCCGCTGCGGTGATCGGCGGTGTCTCACTGGACGGTGGGAAGGGCACTCTGGTGGGAGCCCTCACCGGCGTCCTGCTCCTGCAGACGGTCACCAACCTGCTGCAGGTGGCGCAGGTGCCGCCCGAGTGGCTGAAGGCGATCTACGGCGTGATCATCCTGGTCGCGTTGATCATTTCCCGCTATGCCAGTGGTAAGGCCCAGACGTGAATGCGGAGTCGACGTTGCAGACGGAACCGCTCGGTCTCCCCAACGGAAAGGCGCCCGTTCGGCGGATTTTCCTCAGCGCGCGTCAGGAGGCACGGTGCCGAGGGCGTTGCGGAGCCACTGCTCCACACCCGCGACGTGCACGGTGGCCCACGAACGCGCCAGTTCGGGTTCGCGCGCGGCGATGGCCTCGTAGATCGCGGAGTGCTGCTCACGGGTCTTCGCGACCGCGCCCTCCTGCGTGAGCCCGCGCCAGATGCGGGCGCGCGCGGTGGGGCCGGACAGGCTGTCCAGGAGCGAGCACAACACCGGATTACCGGAGCCGTCGGCGATCTTGCGGTGGAACTGCAGGTCGTTCGCGACCAGCGCCTCCACCGTCGGCGAATCGGCCAGTTCGTCGAGCAGGCGGCCTAGCTCCGCGATGTCCTCGTCGCTCATGTGCAACGCGGCCAACGCCGTCGCCGCCGGCTCGAGGATCCGGCGGACGGCGAGGAAGTCCAGCACGGTGTCGTCGCGGTGGAAGTCCACCACGAACGTCATCGCGTCGAGGAGGAGATTCGGTTCGAGGCTGGTGACGTACGTTCCGTCGCCCTGGCGGACGTCGAGCACGCGGATCAGGCACAGGGCCTTCACCGCTTCGCGCAGCGAGCTGCGGGACAAGCCGAGCCGCTGGGCCAGTTCCGCCTCTTTCGGCAGCCTGTCGCCCGGAGCAAGCTCGCCGGAGATGATCATGTCCTTGATCTTGTCGATCGCGACATCGGTGACCGGCATGTTCCACCGCCCTCCCCGAAGACCTCGGATGTTTGAGTGTTAGTTGACAGAGTGCCATGTTTCGAGCTGAGGAGGCGCGGTGACCCACGGTGTCGCACTACAAAGAGTGGCACTCCACACCCGGTTGAAGCCGGGCAAGGAGGCCGAATACGAGTCGGTCCACGCCGTCATCCCGCCTGACCTCGACGAAGCGCTGCGCGGTGCGGGTGTGCGTTCGTGGCGGATCTGGCGCGACGGTCTCGACCTGTTCCACGTGGTGGAGGTCGAGGACTACGCGAAGATGCGCGCGGCCCTGCGCGAGCATCCGGCCAACATTCCCTGGCAGGCACGGATGTCGGAGCTGCTCGACGTCGAAGACGACTACTCGGGCGACGATTCGGGCCTCGGCCTGGTTTGGGAGCTTCCGTGAAGATCTCCCTGTCCCCACTGGGGCTCGGCTGCGCGCAGCTGGGCAACCTGTACCACGCCATCACCGACGAGACGGCCGAAGCGACCGTCCGGCAGGCGTGGGACGAAGGCATCCGGTACTTCGACACCGCTCCGCACTACGGTCTCGGCCTGTCGGAACGGCGGCTGGGCGAGGCGCTTTCGGCCTACTCCCGCGCGGACTTCGTGGTGTCGACCAAGGTCGGCCGGGTGCTGGAGCCGAATCCCGCCGGTGCTTCGCGCACCGACTCGCAGGGTTTCGTCGTCCCCGCGGCCTACAAACGACGCTGGGACTTCAGCCGCGACGGGATCCTCCGGTCGCTTGAGGACAGTCTGACGCGCCTCGGGCTCGACCGCGTGGACGTCGTCTACGTGCACGATCCGGACCAACACTTCGAAGACACCGTCAACGGCGCGTTCCCCGCGCTGCTCGAACTGCGGGAGCAGGGCGTCATCGACGCCATCGGGGCAGGGATGAACCAGGCGCCGATGCTCGCGGAGTTCGTCCGCCGGTTCGACCTCGACGTGATCCTGCTGGCCGGGCGGTACACGCTGCTCGACCAGCCCGCACTGGACGATCTCCTGCCGCTGTGCGTGGAACGCGGTGTGGACGTGGTGGTCGGGGGAGCCTTCAACGCCGGGATCCTCGCCACCGCGTCGCCGGGCACGATGTACGACTACGCCGAGGCCCCGGCCGAACTGGTCGAGCGGGCCCAGCGGATCGCCGAAGTCTGCGAGCGGCACGGCGTCGAACTCCCTCAGGCCGCGCTGGGATTGCCCGCCGCGCATCCGGCGGTGGTGTCCGTCGTCGTCGGCGCGCACGATCCCGGTCAGGTCCGGCTCAACGCGGAACGGTTCCGGCGACCGGTGCCGCGCGAGTTGTGGACGGACCTGATCCGTGCGGGACTGTTGCGAGAGGACACCCCGCTGCGGCCGGAAGGACAGTCGTGATCGACGCGCACCACCACCTTTGGGATCCTTCGCGGCGGCACTACCCGTGGATGACGGGTACGGCGCTGGATCCGATCCGCCGTCCGTACACAGTGGACGATCTCCGGACGGTGACCAAGGCGGCGGGGGTGAAGGGGACCGTGCTGGTGCAGACGGTCTCGTCGGAGGAGGAGACGTACGAGTTCCTCGCCACCGCTCGTGCGGAACCGCTGATCGCGGGTGTCGTCGGCTGGACCGACCTCACCGCCCCCGACGTCGCGGAGCGCGTCGCCGCGTTTTCCGGCCCCCTGGTGGGAATCCGGCATCAGGTGGAGGACGAACCGGACCCTTCCTGGCTGACGCGGCCCGATGTTTCGCGGGGTCTCGCCGCGCTCGGCGAGGCCGGGCTGGCGTACGACCTGCTGGTGAAGCCGCCCCAGCTCCCGGCGGCCCTCGCGGCGGCTTCCGCGCTACCGGACCAGGTCTTCGTGCTCGACCATGCCGCGAAGCCGCCGATCTCTTCGGGGGAATGGCAGCCGTGGGCGGACGGCGTCGCGGCGTTGGGGGAGCTGGACAATGTGTACTGCAAGCTCTCGGGGCTGGTGACCGAGGCGGACTGGGCACAGTGGAAGGTCGGACATCTGGCGCGCTGGGCCGAGCACGTGCTGGAGTCCTTCGGGGCTTCGCGGCTGATGTTCGGCTCCGACTGGCCGGTCTGCGAACTCGCCGCCGCGTACGAAGTCGTTGTGGACACGGCCTTTTCGCTGACGGGCTCGTTGAGCGACGCGGAGCGGTTGGAGTTCTTCGACGGCACCGCGCGGCGGGCGTACCGCCTCTCGTGAGTGGTAAGGACGGTTCTAACCGTCCTTACCACTCACGAGGTAAGTACGGCGCGGGGTCCGGGCGCCTGCGAACCGCCGATCGACGACCTGCGGCAGGGGGAGAAAAGATCAGAACTCGTCCTGCTTGACCATCGTCCGCAGGCGGGCCAGTGCGCGGTGCTGCGTCACGCGCACGTTGCCGGCGGAGATTCCGAGAGCCTCGGCGGTTTCGGCGGCGGAAAGGCCGACGGCGATGCGGAGGGCGAGGATCTCCTGCTGCACCCGGGGAAGGGTGGAGAGCAGACGGCTGAGCCGGGCGCCCAGGTCCAGGTGCAGAGCGTGGGTTTCGGGCTCGTTGTCGCCGATGGGCCGTTCCGGGAGTTCCGGTACCGGCTCCGACCGGTCGCGGGAGACCGCGCGGTAGGCGTCGGCGACCTTGTTGGCGGCGATCGCGTGCACGAGATAGAGGAAAGAACCGCCGCGGTCCTGGTAGCCCGGCAGTGCCTTCAGCACGGCCATGCACACTTCCTGCGCGACGTCGTCCGCCGACAGGTAGGACAGATCGCGGCCGCCCATCCTGGCGCGGCAGTACCGGACCACGACGGGGCCGATCATCCGCAGCAGTGCCTGGATCGCGGCGGGATTCCCGTCGCCCGCGTCTTTGACGAGGGGGTCGAGGTCCTCTTTGGTCAGCCGTCCGCCCGGTCGAGGCAGGTTCTCCGGTGTCGTGTATCCGGGAACCGCATCGGGGGTGACGGATCTGGGCGCGCTGGAGATGGTTTGCATGGTCGTCCTCCCCGGCCGACCCTGCGACCGTCGCTGTCGAGGGGTCAACACTCCGTAACGATTCAAGGCGGCAGATGCTCCGTAAGATCAGATTCACCTGCCGCCGATGCGACGCAGCGTAATCGTAGGCGCCGATCGGACGGCAGTAAAGATTTCAACTAGAGATAGCCCATTCGACGGAGTCGGCTTAATACAACCGAGACTCTGCGTCGCGAAGAAGGCGGCCGCGATCGCAGGATGTGCGCGGCCCTTAGCGCACCGCGATCAAAGCGACCGCGGTCGCTACGACGAGTGCCGACGCGGTGACAGCGAAGGCTGGGTTAAGAGGTTTCGGGGTGTCCGGGCCGCGCAGTGCCCGTTCACGAATCGAGCCGATCACGACCAGGACGACCACCATGGCGCCCGCGACGGCGACCGGGATGACCGCCGTCCCCCAGCCTTGCCGGGCGGCCGTGTGCAAGAGCAGGAGTGTGCAGGCAGTAGCCGCGAGCGCCGTCCGGCGCCAGGCCAGCCCGGTCCGTTCCGCTTGCGCTCCGTGATCGCTCACGTGCTCTTCACGTTCACGAGAAGAGCACCAGGGCCGCGGCGGTCAGGGTGATCACGAGGATTCCGGCCGTCAGCAAGATCAGCAGCCCGCTCTTCGGCAGCGGCCGCCCCGCGCGCATCGCGCTCTGGACCTGCCGCCAGCGCGGATACGCGGACGCCGCGAGGACGGCGGCCAGCACGACGCACAGTCCCGCGAGGACGGTGCTCAGCGTGCTCGGGTCGGGAACCAGCTGGTGGACGGCGACGCCGCCGGCCAGCAGGCCCAGCGCAGTCCGGAGCCAGGCGAGGAAGGTCCGTTCGTTGGCGAGGGTGAAGCGGTAATCGGGTTCCGAACCACCTTCGTGCGGTCCGTTGATCTCTGTCACCCGACGAACACTAGGCGCTGCGTCGCGCGAAAACCCACCAGCGAAGGACCGCGAAGCGCGCGATGCCGCCCACAACGCTGGCCGCGAGCAGGGCGCCTGTCTGCTCCAGCGCGGTCGGCTCGGTGATCACCGCGTCGAGTGACGCGAGCACGATCGAGCCATAGACGGCGTAAAAAGCGAACGTCATCAGGTCCTGGAAGTGCCGTTTGCCCGGGTGACTCTTCCGGGTGGCGAAGGTGACCCGGCGGTGGAACTCGGTGTTCCCGACGGTCGTGACCGCGAGCGCGACCAGATTGGCCACCTGGGGGCCGAGGATCGGCTGCAGGACAAGGAACAGCACCGCCTGCAGGCCGGTGGCGACGACACCGGCGACGACGTACCACGCGGCATGGTGGCCGAGCTCGTGGTGCCGTTCCGGCGCGCGCCGGATGATCCGGTGCCCTGGCGCCCACCTGGTGGTGGTCATACCGACGACGCTACTCCTTGTTTCACAAACTTGTGAAGCCAGTAAACCCGCTGAGGGCTGTGATCCCCGCGACAGCGACTGTCGCCGTTTGGTCGTCGGCGCCATCGGGTAGGCCACAAGGGCCGGGTCGAGTACAGCACGTCCCGGCCGACGCCCGATGAGGAGGGAGCGGCCGATGAGCGACCGCGATACGGCGGAACCGGAAACGCTGAGTCCCAGCGAGGCACTCGACGAAGACGAACTCCGCGTCGATCCGCTCGAAGAAGGTGTCGAGCCGCCCGAACACTGGAGCGGCGCAGACCGGTTCGGGACCACGCCCGCGGAGATCCGCGAGGGCGAATCACACGCCATGCGGCTGGCCGAAGAGGAGCCGGACATCGGCTGAAAATGATCTTCACTCAGACGGCAGGCCATGCCGAGACCCCCTAGCGTGGTCCGTCAAGTGCAAGACCGCGACGAAGGAAGGGCAGAGATGCTTACAGTCACCGAAGCCGCCGCCGAGGCGATCACCGCACTGACCGGGCAGGAGAACGGACAAGACGGAGGCGGCTTGCGTTTCGCGATGCATTCCCAGCAGGGGGACAGTCCCCAGCTCGCGGTTTCCGTCGCCCCCGAACCGGAAAGCGGCGACAAGGTGCTCGGCGCGGACGGCGGTCCGAAGGTGTTCTTGGAGCCCGAGGCGGCCGCGTTGCTCGACGACAAGGTGCTCGACGTCCAGCAGGACGAGACCGGCGAAGTCGCCTTCGCTGTACTCCCGCAGGCTCAGCCCCAGCCTGGCAGCTGAGCCCGGCGGGTTCAGGCTTTAAGTCCGGGCCCAGGCACGGACCAGCTCGCCGGCCCGCTCGCGCAGGAGTTCCGCCGCGTGCGCACGCGCGTGGTCGAGCGAAGGCGCGTGGTCGATCAGGGCGGCGCTGCCCACGACACCGAGGCCGGCGAGCTGGCTCTCGTCCAGCTGGATCCGCCCGGCCAGCACCATCAGCGGTACCGAATGCTCCTGCGCGCGGGCCGCGATGCCCGCCGGGGCCTTGCCGTCGAGACTTTGCTCGTCGAGTGAGCCCTCGCCGGTGATGACGAGGTCGGCGCTTTCGATGGCTCCGGCGACCCCGGTGAGCCCGGCGATGAGCTGGAAACCGGACTCGACCGACGCCCCGAGCCCCGCGATCGCGCCTGCCGCGACCCCGCCTCCCGCGCCCGCTCCGGGAAGGTCGGAGACGTCGGTGGTCCCGGCGTTCCGCAACGCCTGCGCCCAGCGGCCCAACGATTCGTCCAGTTGCTCGACCTCGCGCGGGCCCGCGCCCTTCTGCGGCCCGAAGATCGCGGCCGCCCCACGCGGTCCGAGCAACGGGTTCGTCACGTCGGTGGCCACGGCGACCTCGACGGAGCCGAGCCGGTGGCGCACCGGGCCGAGTTCGGCCGACGCGACGCGGCCCAGTGTGCCGCCGCCGAGTCCGACCGGTGCGCCGAACGCGTCGAACACCCCGGCGCCCAGCGCCGCCAGCATCCCGGCGCCGCCGTCGGTGCTCGCGGTTCCGCCGACCGTCAGCACCAGCCGCCGCGCGCCGTGGTCGAGCGCGTGCGCGAGGAGTTCACCGACGCCCCAGGTGTGCGCGGCCAGCGATACTTCCGGGCTCGGCTCCACGAACTCGATCCCGCACGCGCGGGCGGACTCGATGTAGGCCGTTCCGTCGAGCATCACGTAGCGCGCGTCGACGGTGTCGTCGAGCGGCCCGCGGACCGGAAGCTCCACGAGACGGCCGCCCGCCGCGACGAGGACGTCGAGCGTTCCTTCGCCGCCGTCGGCGACCGGGCAAGAGGAGACTTCGGCCTCGGGCAGCGCGTCGCGGACGCCGTGGGCGATCGCCTCCGCGGCCTCGACCGCGGTCAGGCTTCCCTTGAACTTGTCGGGCGCGATGACGACACGAGTCATGGACGAACCTCCGTCAGGGGGTTTCCGCCGGTGAGCACCGACGCGACGTTCTCGGCCGCGAGCACGGCCATGGCAGTACGGGTCTCGACCGTCGCCGATCCGAGGTGCGGCGTCAAGACGACGTTTTCGCGATCCAGCAGGCGCGGCTCGACCTCGGGTTCGGCTTCGAACACGTCGAGGCCCGCTCCGGCGATCTCCCCGGCTTCGAGCGCGTCGGCCAGCGCCGCCTCGTGGACGACGGGGCCGCGGGTGGTGTTGATCAGGTACGCGCCCGGTTTCATCGACTTCAGCGCGTCCGCGTCGACGAGGTGGCGGGTCTCCGGTGTCAGGGGGCAGTGCAGTGACACGACGTCGGAGCTTTCCAGCAGTTCGCCGACGGACACGTACTTCGCGCCCAAGGTCTTCTCGACGTCCTCGGCGGCCCGCGATCGTCCTGAGTAGACGATCCGCATGCCGAAACCGAGCGCCCGCCGCGCGACCGCCTGCCCGATCTGGCCGAGCCCGACGATGCCGAGCGTCTTGTCCTGCAGGCCGGAGCCGAGCAGGAAACCCAGGTGGAACGACCACGGGGTGCGAGACCGGATCAGCCGTTCGCCCTCGCCGAGCCGTCGCGTGACCGCGAGGAGCAGCCCGAACGCCAGATCCGCGGTCGCGTCGGTGAGCACGCCGGGGGTGTTGGTGACGGTGACGCCGCGTTCGGCCAGTGCCGGGACGTCGATGTTGTCGTAGCCGACGGCCACGTTCGCCACGACCTTCAGGCCGGGGCCCGCCGCGTCGGCGACCGCTCCGTCGATCCGGTCGTGCAGCATGCCGACGATCGCGGACGCGCCCCGGACGAACTCACGCAGTTCGTCCGGCGTCAACGGCCGATCGGCGCGCGACAGTTTCACCTCCCCGGCTTCGGCGAGCACTTTCAGCGCTTCGTCGGGAATCCACCGGGTCACCGCGATCGTCGAGGTCACTCCCTCAGCCTAGTGCGCGGCAGTTGGTATCCCAAATGCTCGAATCCCCGTTATGAGGGAGGCGCTTCCCCTGCGCGGGGGAGTCGTCACCGTCGGGGACCCCGGATGGTCGTAAGGGCGGAAAACCTCCGCGAGCAGGGGATTCGAGGGGTGGAAGATGAAACGATCACGAGAACTGGCGGCCGTCGGTGCCGCGATGGTCCTCGCCGCGACGCTCGTCGCGGCCGGTCCGGCGTCGGGGCGGAAGGTCAAGGCCGTCGAATGGTTTCCGCCGGGCAGTGGGGTCAACTGAGCGGGATCGGTGCACTCGCGTAGTCCTTTTCGGACGGTGCCGGATCGCTCCCGTGTGTGGTCGCGCCTGCGCCAGGTCCACCGAGAGCTGAAGGGGCCCTTCCCCGCGTCTCGCGCGGCGAAGGGCCCTTTCGCCACGTGTCATGCGGTGAAAGGCCCCTTCGGCCCACCAAAGAAGGAGTGCCCCGGCCTGCCCGGCTGTGCTATGTTCATATGCAGAACAAGTGTGCGCGATACGAACAACCCGGGAGTGGGGATGGCGGAGCTGCAGTCGTTGAAGGAGGCCGTGGCGCGGCTGGTGCGCGATGGTGACACCGTCGCGCTCGAGGGCTTCACGCACCTCATTCCGGTCGCCGCGGGCCACGAGATCATCCGTCAGCGCCGCACCGGCCTGACGCTGGTCCGCATGACCCCGGACATCGTCTACGACCAGCTCATCGGCGCGGGCTGCGCGAGCAAGCTGATCTTCTCGTGGGGCGGCAACCCCGGAGTCGGCTCGCTGCACCGCTTCCGCGACGCGGTCCAGCACTCGTGGCCGGTACCCCTGGAGATAGAGGAACACAGTCACGCGGGCATGGCGAATCGCTACGTCGCCGGTGCGTCGGGCCTGCCGTTCGCCGTGCTGCGCGGCTACACGGGCACCGATCTTTCCGCGCAGACCGACACGATCAAGCCCATCACCTGCCCGTTCACCGGGGAGCAACTCGCCGCCGTCCCCGCGCTCAACCCGGACGTGACGATCGTGCACGCCCAGCGCGCAGACCGGGCAGGCAACGTCCAGATCTGGGGCATCACCGGCGTGCAGAAGGAAGCGGTGCTGGCGGCGAAGCGGTCGTTGGTCACCGTCGAGGAGGTCGTGGACGAGCTGGAACCCCGCCCGGGCGCGATCGTGCTGCCGTCGTGGGCGGTCACGGCCGTCGCCGAGGTTCCCGGCGGCGCGAAGCCGTCGTACGCGGCGGGGTACTACGAGCGGGACAACGACGCCTACCAGGCATGGGACGCGATCGGCCGGGACAGGGAGAGCTTCACCCGCTGGCTCGACGAGCTGACGGGAGTGAAGGCATGACCGAGTACACCTCCGACGAGATGATGAGCGTCGCCGCCGCTCGCGCGCTCGGCGACGGGATGTCCTGTTTCGTGGGCATCGGCCTGCCGAGCACGGCCGCGAACCTGGCCCGCCGCGGGCACGCGCCGAACCTCACGCTGATCTACGAATCCGGCTGCCTCGGCGCCAAACCGAGCCGGCTCCCGTTGTCCATCGGCGACGGCGAACTCGCCGACACCGCCGACGCCGTGGTCAGCGTGCCCGAGGTCTTCAACTACTGGCTCCAGCCCGGCCGGATCGACGTCGGTTTCCTCGGCGCCGCCCAGCTGGACAAGTTCGGCAACATCAACACCACCGTCATCGGCCCGGACTCCGCTGATGAGTTCTCGGCGGGAACGAGTACCTCGAACTACGCCAACCCCAAGGTGCGCCTGCCCGGGGCGGGCGGGGCGCCGGAGATCGCCGCTTCCTGCCGCGAGGTGTTCGTGGTGCTCCGGCAGAGCACCCGCACGTTCGTCGAGAAGGTCGACTTCGTGACGTCGTTCGGTCACGGCACCGGCAAGGGCGATCGCGAACGCCTCGGTCTCCCCGGCGCCGGGCCGACGCTGGTGGTCACCGACCTCGGCCTGATGCGGCCCGACCCGGAGACCGCCGAGCTCACGCTCACCGAACTGCATCCCGGGATCGAGGTCGATCAGGTCGTCGAGGCGACCGGGTGGAAACTGAAGGTGTCCGGCGACCTGGGAACCACCCCGGCGCCGACCGAGGCAGAACTCCGCATCCTCCGAGACCTCAAAAGGGCGAGCGCATGACCGACGTCTTCCTGTTCGACGCCATCCGTACCCCGTTCGGCAAGTACGGCGGCGCCCTGTCCGGCGTCCGCCCGGACGACCTCGCCGCCACCGTGCTGCGGGCGCTGGCCGAGCGCAACGACCTGGACCCGGCCACCGTGGACGAGGTCGTGCTCGGCGACGCCAACGGCGCGGGCGAGGACAACCGCAACGTCGCGCGGATGGCGGCGCTGCTGGCGGGCTGGCCGACGACGGTCCCGGGTGCGACCGTCAACCGGCTGTGCGGCTCCGGTCTCGACGCGGTCATGCAGGCGAGCCGGTCGGTCCAGGTCGGCGACGCTTCGCTCGCCGTCGCGGGCGGGGTCGAGTCGATGAGCCGCTCACCGCTGGTCATGCAGAAGCCGGAGAAGGCCTTCCCCGCCGGAAACCAGACGCTGTACTCGACAGCGCTGGGCTGGCGCATGGTCAACCCGAAGATGCCGGAGCAGTGGACGGTCTCGCTCGGCGAGTCCACCGAACAGCTCGCCGAGCGGTACGGCATCGGCCGCGACGAGCAGGACGCGTTCGCCGTCCGCAGCCACGTCAACGCCGCCCGCGCCTGGGACGAGGGGTTCTACGACGATCACGTCGTCCCCGTCGAGGGCGTCGAGCTCACTCGTGACGAAGGCATCCGGCCGGACTCCAGCCCGGAGAAGCTCGCGAAGCTCAAGCCCGTCTTCCGTCCACAAGGGACGGTCACGGCCGCGAACGCGTCGCCGCTCAACGACGGCGCTTCCGCGCTGCTGCTCGGCGACGAGGCCGCGGGCAAGCGGCTCGGCAAGGCGCCGCTGGCCAGGATCGCCGGACGGGGCGCGGCGGGCGTCGACCCCGACGTCTTCGGCATCGGCCCGGTCCGCGCGGCCGAGATCGCCTTGGAACGGGCCGGGATCGGCTGGGAAGACCTGGCGGCGGTGGAACTGAACGAGGCGTTCGCCGCGCAGTCGCTGGCCTGTCTGCGGGACTGGTCGAAGCTCGACCCGGAGATCGTCAACGTCAACGGCGGAGCGATCGCGATCGGGCACCCGCTGGGCGCCTCCGGCGGCCGGATCCTCGGCACGCTGGCCCATCACCTGCGCCGCACCGGCGGCCGATGGGGGCTGGCGGCCATCTGCATCGGCGTCGGCCAGGGGCTGGCCGTCGTCCTCGAAGCCCGCTGAGCCACCGAGCCACTGACCCGCGCCTGGAGGAGGCAGCATGTCCGCACCCGCAGAACTGAGGCTCCCGCGCTACCGGCGCGATCCGGAGGGGACGCATCCGCCGCTCGACTACGCCGGTTACCGGTCGACCGCGCTGCGGCACCCCCAGGAGCCGCTGATCGTGCTCCCGCATCTGCTGACCGAGGTCACCGGGCCCGCGCTGGGGCCCGGGCGGATCGGCGAGTTCGACAACGACCTCACCCAGGGGCACGAGGGCGAGCCTCAGGGACAGCGGATCATCGTCACCGGGCGGCTGCTCGACGGCGACGGGCACCCGATCCGGGATTCGCTCGTGGAGGTCTGGCAGGCGAACGCGGGCGGGCGGTACCGGCACACCGGTGACCGCTGGCCGTCTCCGATCGACCCCAACTTCGACGGCGCGGGCCGGACGCTGACCGACGGCGAGGGCCGCTACACCTTCACCACCATCAAACCGGGCGCGTACCCGTGGAAGAACCACGACAACGCCTGGCGGCCGGCGCACATCCACTTCTCCGTCTTCGGCAGCGCGTTCACCCAGCGGCTGGTCACCCAGATGTACTTCCCGGAAGACCCGCTGTTCTCGCAGGACCCGATCTTCAACTCCATTCCGGACGAGAAGGCCCGTCAGCGGATGATCGCGCGGTTCGACCTCGACCGCACCGAAGCCGAGTGGGCGCTGGCCTTCCAGTTCGACATCGTCGTGCGCGGCCGCGAGGCGTCGGTCTTCGAAGACGAGGAGGACGAGCACTGATGCCGGAGACGACGCCTTCCCAGACCGTCGGCCCGTACCTGTCCATCGGCCTGCCCTGGCCGGACGGGCCGGACGTCGTTCCCGCGGGCGAACCGGCCGCGATCCGCATCCACGGCCGGGTCCTCGACGGCGCGGGCGAACCGGTCCCGGACGCGATGATCGAGACCTGGCAGGCCGACGCCGACGGCCGGTTCGACCACCCCGACGATCCGCGCGGAGCGGTCGCGAGCGGGTTCCGGGGCTTCGGGCGCTGCCCGACCGATCCCGGTGGCAACTACGAGATCCGGACGATCAAGCCCGGCGTGGTGCCCGGTCCGGCGGGCAGCTCCCAGGCGCCGCACATCGACGTCTCGGTGCTCGCCCGCGGGCTGCTGCACCGCGTCGTCACCCGGATCTACTTCGAGGACGACGACACCGCCCACGACCCGGTGCTGGCCTCGGTCCCGGAGGCCCGCCGGGGCACGCTGATCGCCACCGCGACCGGCGACGGCTACCGGTTCGACATCCGGCTCCAGGGCCAAGGGGAAACGGTGTTCTTCGATGTCTAGCTTTTCGATGTCCGGGTTCTCGATGTCCGAGCCGGTGAAGGTGCACAGTGTCGCGGAAGGGCCCGAGGACGGTCCGGTCGTGGTGTTCAGCGGGTCGCTCGGCAGTGACCACCGCATGTGGGAGCCGCAGGTCGAACCCTTGGTGGCCAAAGGATTCCGGGTGATCCGGTACGACACCCGCGGGCACGGCGCGTCCCCGGTGCCGCCCGGGCCATACACGCTGGAGGATCTCGGCGGTGATCTGCTCGCACTGCTCGACGAGCACGGCGTCGGACGCGCTCACTTCGTCGGGCTCTCGCTCGGCGGGATGACCGGGATGTGGCTGGGCGTGAACGCGCCGGACCGGCTCGAGAGCCTCACGCTGTGCTGCACGTCCGCGAAACTCGGGCCGCCGCGGATGTGGGCGGACAGGGCGCGGACGGTCCGGGAGAACGGCACCGGCTCGGTCGCCGAAGCCGGGGCCGGCCGCTGGATGACAGCCGGTTACGCCGCCGCCTATCCCGAGCAGGTCGGGTTCCTGCGCGAGATGATCGCGAACGTCCCCGCCGAGGGATACGCGGCGTCCTGCGAGGCCATCGAACGGATGGACCTCGTCGGGGACCTGCCCAAGATCGCGGCGCGGACCCTGGTCATCGCCGGGGCCGAGGATCCGGCGACCCCGGTCCAGCACGCCGAGGTGATCGCGGACGGCATTCCGGACGCGCGGCTCGAGGTCGTCGAAGGCGCCGCGCATCTGGGGAGCTTCGAACAGCCGGAGCGGTTCACCGCGCTGATCCTCGAACAACTGGAAGCGGCCCGATGAGCGAAGACCCCTACGAGACAGGCATGCGGGTGCGCCGCGAAGTCCTCGGCGACGCGCACGTCGACCGCGCGGTCGCCCGCACCACCGAGTTCAGCCGCCCGTTCCAGGACTACATCACCCGGGGCGCTTGGGGTTCGGTCTGGTCGCGCGACGGACTCGACCGCAAGACCCGCAGCTGCGTCACCCTGGCCGCGCTCACCGCGCTGCACGCCCACGACGAACTCGCCATGCACGTCCGGGCCGCCGTCCACAATGGACTCACCGCGCAGGAGATCTCCGAGGTCCTGCTGCACACCGCCGTCTACGCGGGTGCCCCGGCCGCCAACGCGGCGTTCGCCGTCGCCCAGCGGGTGCTGGCCGAACTCGGTGAGCCTGCGGCTCAGGAAGAGGGTGGCGGTTAGGGTTCCGGTATGGACGAAGGCGAGGTGACCGAGCGCGGAGCGCACCATGTCCAGTCGCTGGAACGCGGGCTGGCGGTGATCAAGGCGTTCAACGCGGACGCGGCGGAACTCACGCTGAGCGACGTCGCCCGCTCCACCGGGCTGACCAGGGCGGCCGCCCGCCGGTTCCTGCTGACCCTCGTCGACCTGGGATACGTGCGCACGGACGGCAAGTACTTCTCGCTCACCGCACGGGTCCTCGAACTCGGTTACTCGTACTTGTCGAGTCTGTCGCTGCCCGAGGTCGCCCAGCCGCATCTGGAACGGCTGTCGGCCGAGGTGCACGAGTCGAGTTCGGTCTCGGTGCTCGAAGGCCTGGACATCGTCTACGTCGCGCGCGTGGCCGTTTCACGGATCATGACCGTCAGCATCAACGTCGGCACCCGCTTCCCGGCCCACGCGACCTCGATGGGGCACGTTCTGCTGGCCGGCCTCGAAGGCGAAGACCTGCACGGCTACCTCGACGCGGCCAAGCTCGAGAAGCTGACCGCGCACACGCTGACCAGGCAGCAGGACCTGATCGCCGAGCTGAAGCGGGTCTACCGGCAGGGTTACGCGATGGTCGACCAGGAGCTCGAAGAAGGTCTCCGCTCGATCGCCGCGCCGATCCGGGACCGGCGGGGCCGGGTCGTGGCCGCGGTCAACCTCTCCACCCACGCCAGCCGCACGACGCCGGAGTCGGTCGAGCGCGAACTGCTGCCGTCGCTGCTCGTGGCGGCACAGGCCATCGAGGCCGATCTGGCGTCGGCGCCGCCGGCCAAGGCAGGACACACGAAGGCAGGGCATGGCTGAGGTCGCCGGGTTGCTGCTCGCGGCCGGTGCCGGGCGCCGGTTCGGCGGGCCGAAGGCGCTCGCCGTCCTCGACGGTGAGCCGTTCGTCATCCGAGCCTTGCGGGTGCTGGCCGACGCCGGTTGCGCACCGGTCCGGGTGGTCCTGGGTGCCTCGGCCGAGGAAGTCCGCAGGCTGTTGCCGAGTCCTGAGGTCGCCGTCCTGGCCGAAGACTGGGAGTCCGGCATGGGAGCGTCACTCCGCGCGGGCCTGAACGCACTGGAAAAGACCGGCGCCGAAGCCGCCGTCGTGCACCTCGTGGATCTGCCCGGCGTCGGTGCCGAAGTGGTGCGCCGAGTCACGGACGGGGCCGACGAGGAAACCGTCGCGCGGGCGGCCTACGGAGGTGTTTCCGGTCATCCCGTCGTGCTCGGCCGCCGCTGGTGGCCGGAGATCGTGGCGGGCGCGTCCGGGGACAAGGGCGCGCGAGACTGGCTGAAGAGCCGTCCGGACCTGCGGCTCGTCGAATGCGGTGACCTCGGCACCGGGCACGACGTGGACCGCCGCGAGGATCTTCCAGGCTGATCTCGCGCTCCCCGGGGCATACGATCGGGAAGTGACCGTCGAATCGCCGGAGAAACTGGCCGAAGCCCTCGAATCGGTCGGCTACCTCGCCGACGACGGCATCGCCACGGCCGGGTTCCTCGCGCTGCGGCTCGGCCGCCCCCTGTTCTGTGAGGGCGAACCGGGCACCGGCAAGACCTCGCTCGCCTTGGGGCTGTCCGAAGCGCTGAGCCTGCCGCTCATCCGGCTCCAGTGTCACGAGGGGATCGACGCGGCGCAGGCACTGTACGAATGGGACTTCCCCCGCCAGTTGCTGCACTTGCGGGCGCTCGAAGCCGCGGGTGACGGCGGCCTCGACGTCGAGGCCGCCGAGCAGTCCCTTTACACCGAACGTTTCCTGCTCTCCCGGCCGCTGCTGAAGGCGTTGCAGACCGCGCCGTGTGTCCTGCTGGTCGACGAGATCGACCGGGCCGACGACGAGTTCGAAGCCTTCCTGCTGCAACTCCTCGACGAGAACGCGGTGACGATCCCCGAATTCGGCGAGGTGCGTGCCGAGCATCCGCCGCTCGTGGTGCTCACCTCCAACCGGACGCGGGAGGTGCACGACGCGCTGAAACGCCGCTGTCTCTATCACTGGCTCGAACACCCGGACCTCGCCCGCGAGATCGAGATCCTGCGCCGCAAGATCCCGGGTCTGGGCGAAGGGCTCGCGGCGCAGGTCGCGACGGCGGTGCAGCGCCTCCGGGCGATGGAGTTGCTGAAGCCGCCCGGAGTGGCGGAATCGCTGGACTGGGCCCAGGCGCTACTCGCCCTCGGGATGTCCGAACTGGACGCCGCGAACGGCGCGAGGACCCTGGGTTCGGTCCTCAAGTACAGCGAAGACCTCGACAGGGTCCGCGCCAAACTGGACAAACTCCTCGCCTGAGCCGCTTCAACGCCGCCGCAGCGACGCGTCGAGCAGCGACGGCGGGGTGTCCATCTTCTCGTCCGGCGCGAGGTCGGCGCCGGGAGCGACGATCTCGTCGATCGCGTCGAGGACGTCGGCGGGCAGCACCGTGTCCGCGGCGGCGAGTTGCGACTCGAGGTGCACCGGCGTGCGCGGTCCGATGATCGCGCTGGTCACGGCCGGATGGGCGGTCACGAACCCGAGCGCGAGCTGGATCAGCGTCAGCCCGGCCTCGTCGGCGACCTTGGCCAGGCGTTCGACGGCCTCCATCCGGGCCCGGTTGGCCGGGATGGCGAGGTCGAAGCGTTGCGGCCGGCTCTTCGCGCGGTTGGTGGTGATCTCCCGGCCCTCGCGGACGGCGCCCGAAAGCCAGCCCGAAGCGAGCGGGCTCCACGCCAGCACGCCGAGCCCGTACTCCTCGGTCACCGGAAGAACGTGCGTTTCGATGCCGCGCTGCAGGATCGAATAGCTGGGCTGCTCGGTGACGTACCGGCTCAGCCGGGCTTCGCGTGCTGCCCACTGCGCCTGCACGACGCGGTACGCGGGGAAGGTCGACGAACCGAAGTAGCGGATCTTCCCCGCGCGCTGCAGATCGGTCAGCGCCGAAAGGGTCTCCTCGTCGCTGGTCTTCGGGTCCCAGCGGTGGATCTGGTAGAGGTCGACGTGATCGACGCCGAGGCGGCGCAGGCTGTTGTCCAGCGCGGTGACCAGCCAGCGGCGTGAAGCGCCCTGATGGTTGCGATCGTCGCCCATCGGCATGGTCGCCTTCGTGGCCAGCACGAGATCCTCGCGGCGGCCGGCGATGGCCTTGCCGACCATCTTCTCCGACTCCCCGGCGCTGTACATGTCGGCGGTGTCGACGAAGTTGACCCCGCCCGCCAGCGCGGCGTCGACGATGGCGGTGGCCTCGTCCTGGGTCGTGCGCCCGATCGCGCCGAAGTTCATCGCGCCGAGCGCGAGGGTGCTGACCTGCACACCGGTCCTGCCCAAGGTGCGGTACTGCATGACGGTGTCCTCCATGGCAAAATGAGCAAGCGGAACGTTGCTCCGCTAACAATACGGAGCACTGTTCCGTTTGGCAACCGAAGGAGTGGCGTGATGAGTGAAGAGGGCACCAAGACCAAACGCGCGGACGCCCGGCGCAACGAGAAGACCCTGCTCGACGCGGCCGCCGCGGTCTTCGTCTCTTCGGGCGTCGAGGCGCCGGTCCGCGACATCGCGGCCAAGGCGGGCGTCGGGATGGGCACGATCTACCGGCATTTCCCGACCAGGGCCGACCTCATCATCGCCGTCTACCGGCATCAGGTCGACGCCTGCGCCGAAGCCGGGCCGGAACTGCTGGCGTCGAGCGCTTCGCCGTATGAGGCGTTGCGCCGCTGGATCGACCTCTTCGTCGACTTCCTGGTCACCAAACACGGCCTCGCCGGGGCGTTCCAGGCGGACAACACCGGGTTCGAGACGTTGCACGCCTACTTCCTCGACCGTCTCCTGCCCGTGTGCGGTCAGTTGCTCGACGCCTCGGCGAAGGCCGGTGAGATCCGCGCCGATCTGCAGGCGATCGAGGTCATGCGCGGCGTCGGGAACCTCTGCATCGGCGCCGACAGCGACCCTCGCTACGACGCGCGCCGGATGGTCGGGGTCCTCATCGCAGGGTTGAGGGCTTAGCCGTTCAGCATCTTCAGGAAGCCGTTCTCGTAGAGCAAGGGATCGGCGTCGTAGCCGACATGCTGCGAAGTTCCCTTCGGTGTCACGTAAGTACGGCCCGCCGCGGCGCCGTCCTGTCGCACGTCGACCTTCGCCGTCCGCAGCTTGACCGGGCTCACGTCGTCGAGCACCTCGGACGAGGCGAGGGTGTCCCACCAGAACGCCGACCCGTCCTGGACGTACGGCGCGAGATCGGGCTGCGTGACGATCGCGTGCACCAGTTTCGCTTCCGCTGTCCGGCCTTCCCGGCCCAGACGCTCCACATAGGACGGTGTGATGGGGACGTCGTTCGTGGCGTCCAGCGGAACGATGTCGACCCGGCGGAGCCCGGCGAAGACCTTGTCCGCCGAAGCGGGGTCGAGCCACATGTTGACTTCCTGGGTGCCGTCGAACTTCTCCGCGTCCGGGCCGAACACGTTGCCGGGGACGTCGAAGGCGCCGCCCATCACGGAAAGCCGCGAAATCCGCTGCGCCACACCGGGAACGTCCATGGCTTTCGCCACGTTCGTGAGCGGCCCGGTCGCGATCACGACGACCGGTTTGGCCGACTTGAGCACCGTCGCGGCGAGCAGTGCCGACGCGCGGATCTTGGACGGACGGTCCGGAACCCCCGCGTCACCGAGCGCGCCGTTGAGGATGCTTTCGGTCCAGGCGCGGCCATCGGCGGGCATCGGGTTCACGCCGTGGTCGGAACCGTCGGCGACCGGAATGCCGGAGAGACCGCATTTCCCGAGCGCCGTCCGCACGTGGGTCAGCGCGCGCCCGGGGGTCCCGGCGCCGTTGTTGGTGACGGTGACCGCGCGCAGGTCGATGCGGCGCTGTTTGTGCGCTTGGCACAGATACGCGAGCGTCGCGATGTCCGCGAAGTCGGAGTCGCCGTCGAACACGACCGGGACCGGCGAGGACGGCGGGGTCGCCGAGGCGGCCGGGGCGACGGCCACGCCGAGGGCGCAGGCGAGGAAGGCGGCGAGCGCGGCACGGGACGAGAACATGGCGTCACCGTAGCGAGGATTTCCGGCAGGACCTAGGTCCTCTTCCGCGCCGAATCCATGGCGACGGCTCAGCGGGCGCGCTACAACTCGGTTATGGAACGTACACAGTGCTGTGTGGTGGGGGGCGGTCCGGCGGGGATGGTGCTCGGGCTCCTGCTGGCGCGAGCCGGGGTCGAGGTCACCGTTCTCGAGAAGCACAAGGACTTCTTCCGCGATTTCCGCGGTGACACGGTCCATCCGCCGACGTTGATGCTGCTCGACGAACTCGGGCTCGGCGAACGGTTCGCGGAACTCCCGTCGAAACGGCTGGAGAAGCTGCGGATGGTGATCGGCGACGCGACGATCGTCGCCGCCGATTTCAGCCGGATTCCCGGGCCGTACAAGTACATCTCGATGGTCCCGCAGTGGGACTTCCTGAACCTGCTCGCCGAAGCGGCGGCCGGGGAGCCGACGTTCACCCTGCGGATGGGCGCCGAGGTCACCGGGCTGCGCGCGGGCGGCGGGGTGCGTTACCGCGATTCCGACGGCGTGGAACGGGAACTGGCCGCGTCGCTCGTGGTCGGCTGCGACGGCCGGGATTCCCTGGTGCGCGCGGAAGCGGGACTCGTGCCGCACGAGTACGACGTGCCGATGGACGTGTGGTGGGTCCGCGTGCCCAAACTCGAAGACACGGGCAAGGAAGCCCAGGTGTTCGGCTGTTTCGCGAACGGCCTCGCCGGGATGACGATGGACCGCGGCGAGTACTACCAGACGTCGTACCTGATCCGGAAGGGGCAAGACGAGGCGTTGCGTGCCGAGGGCATCGAGAAGTTCCGAGAACGGATCGGCGGCCTGTTCGGCTGGGGTGAGGGCGAACTCGCCGCCATCCGCGATTGGGACGACGTCAAACTGCTGAAGGTCCGGATGTCCAAGCTCCCGCACTGGTATTCCGAGAGGGTGCTCTGCATCGGCGACGCCGCGCACGCGATGTCGCCTGCCGGTGGGATGGGCGTCAACATCGCCGTGCAGGACGCCGTGGCGGCCGCGAGGATCCTCGCCGCCCCGCTGCGGCGCGGCACGCTGACCGCGCGGGACCTGGGCAGGGTGCAGCGCCGCCGGAACTTCGTCGTCACTCTCACCCAGAAGATGCAACTGGGGGAGCACAAGATGCTCGTCGAGCCCGCCCTCGACGGGACGCTCACCGAGCGGACGATCCCCCTGCCTCTCCGGATCTCGGACCGGTTCCCGCTGCTCACAGGCCTGAGTGCGTTCATGGGTGGTATCGGCCCCCTTCGCGAGAAAACCCCGGCCTTCGCCCGCCGCTGACGCCGCGTTTCGTCCTCTAGTCGCGGTCCTTGCGCGTGCAACTACCGCAACCAGAGGACGAAACGCGGGCACAATGGAGGGGTGAGCGATCCACTCGCCGGTTTCGTCGGCTTCGCGGAGGCTTTGCGCGAAGCCGGTTTGCCGTGCGACGCGCACCGAGTGCAGGCGTACCTCGCGGCCGTGGGCGAGGTCGACCTGGCCGATCCCGAGCAGCTGTACTGGGCCGGGCGGCTGACGCTGTGCGCCGATCCCGACGACCTCCCCCGCTACGACGCCGCGTTCGACAGCTGGTTCACCGAGGCGGAAACCGGACCACGGCGGCGCGGCCGGGAAGCGGCCCCGAAGCGCGCCAGGATCGCCACGCTCGCGCAGTCACCGGGCCAGGGCGAGTCCGGCGCGGAGCCCGATCAGCTCCGCGTGGCCGCGAGTGAGGACGAGGTCCTGCGACACCGTGACCTCGCCGAACTGACCGTCGCCGAACGTGCCCACCTGCGGGAACTCCTCGCGAAACTACGCCCGGCCCTCCCGCCGCGGTCATCGCCGCGACGCCGCGCCGCCCGGCGGGGCACCCTCGACCCGTCGCGCACGCTCCGGGCGATGCTGGCCGGCGGCGGCGAGCCCGTGCGCCTGGCGTACCGGCGGAGAGGGACCAAACCACGCCGTCTCGTCTTCCTGATCGACGTCTCCGGCTCGATGGGGCCCTACGCCGACGCCCTGCTGCGGTTCGCGCACGTGGTGGCCAGGCGTGCCCCCGGCCGGGTCGAGGTGTTCACGCTGGGCACCCGGCTCACCAGGGTCTCTCGCCAGCTGCGCCTGCGCGATCCCGAGTACGCGATGCTCGCCGCGGCCGCCGCCGTCCCCGATTTCGCGGGCGGGACCAGGCTCGGTGAGACCCTGCGAGCCTTCCTCGATCGCTGGGGACAACGCGGCGTGGCCAGGCGTTCCGTGGTCACCGTGTTCTCCGACGGCTGGGAACGGGGCGACCCCGGCCTGCTCGGCGAGCAGCTCGCCAGGCTGCGGCGGCTCGCGCACGTCGTATTCTGGGTGAATCCGCACGCGGGGCGGGCAGGTTACGCTCCCGTGCAGTCCGGCATCGTGGCCGCGCTCCCGTACCTCGATCGGCTGCTCGCCGGGCACAGCTTGGCCACTTTGGAACGACTGCTGGTGGAGATCGCCGATGCGTGACGTACTGGACGAACTGCACCGCCGCTGGTCGGCCGGTGAAACCGTGGGGGTCGGCACGGTGGTGGCGACGTTCTCGTCGGCGCCCCGGAGCCCGGGTGCGGCGATGCTCGTCGCGCCTGACGGCACGGTCACCGGCAGTGTCTCCGGCGGCTGCGTCGAGGGCGCCGTCTACGAACTCGCGCAGCAGGTGGTCGCCGAACGCGCCCCCGTACTGCAGCGCTACGGCGTCAGCGACGACGACGCCTTCGCGGTCGGGCTGACCTGCGGCGGGATCATCGACATCTACGTCCAGCAGGTCGACCGCGAGTCGATGCCGGAACTCGGCGACGTCGTCGAATCGGTCCACAGTGGACAGCCGGTCGCCGTCGTGACGGTGATCGAGCACGAACGGGAAGGCCTGGTCGGGGAGCATCTGATCGTCTGGCCGGACCGCGTCGCCGGTTCGCTCGGCTCCTCGCGGATGGACGACGCCGTCGTCGACGACGCGCGCGGAATGCTCGTGGCGGGCCGCACCGGCACGCTGCACTACGGGCCGGACGGGCAGCGACGCGGCGAGGGGATGACGGTCTTCGTCAACTCCTTCGAGCCGCCCGCGCGCCTGCTGGTCTTCGGCGCCATCGACTTCGCCGCCGCGATGGCGAAGATGGGCGCGTACCTCGGTTACCAGGTCACCGTCTGCGACGCGCGGCCCGTGTTCGCGACGAAGAGCCGCTTCCCCGACGCGGACGAGGTCGTCGTCGACTGGCCGCATCGCTATCTCCGTGCCGAAGCCGACGCGGGCCGGGTCGACGGCCGGACCGCGATCGCCGTGCTCACCCACGATCCGAAGTTCGACGTGCCGCTGCTGGAGGTCGCGTTGCGCCTCGACGTCGGCTACGTCGGCGCGATGGGCTCGCGCAAGACCCACGACGACCGGTTCTCGCGGCTGCGCGAGGCCGGGGTCACCGAAGCGGAACTCGAACGGCTGTCTTCGCCGATCGGCCTCGACCTCGGCGCGCGGACGCCCGAGGAGACCGCGGTGTCGATCGCGGCGGAGATCATCGCGCTGCGGTGGAGCGGTTCGGGTTCGCGGCTCGCCGAACTCAGCGGCCGGATCCACGGCTGACGCCGGGCACCGGGACCGCCTGACTCGACTTGACCACGTCGAAGGCCGGCAGGGTCTCGAACCGGTTGACGTGCTCGGTGAACAGGTCCCTGGCCAGGTGGCGGCTCGCCTTGAGATCCGGGGTGAGCAGGACGACGACGTAGTCCCACTGCCCGACGATGCTGTAGCAGTGCTGGACGCGCGGTTCGGCCAGCATGCGCGCACGGAACGCGTCGTGATGCTCCACGTCGTCGTCGGTCAGCGCGACCAGGATGACCGACGCCATCCCGGCGCTCAGCGCCTCCGGATCGAGCACGGCGACCTGCGCGCGGATCACGCCCGCGGCGCGCAGCCTGGTCAGCCGCCGCTGGACCGCGCTCGGGGAAAGGCCGACGGCATCCCCCAGTTCGTGCAGCGGGCGGGCCGCGTCGACCTGGACGAGGTCGAGCAGCAGGTGGTCGATCTCGTCCAGAGTCACGCAAGATTTTTGCACGCGGACGCGAAAATTTACAATCGGCATGATCGGCTTCCCGCCTAGCTTGGGCGTCATGACCGACATCGACCTGCAGCTGGACCACGTCGCCGAGGCGGCGAAGGTGATCGATCCCGTTTTCCTGAACTCCCCGCAGTACAGCGACGAACAGCTGAACGAGCGCCTCGGCCGTCGCGTGCTGGTGAAGATCGAGACGCTGAATCCGTTGCGCAGTTTCAAAGGCCGCGGTGCGGACTACTTCGCCGCCGGGCTGGAGCCGGGCACCACGATGGTGTGCGGGACCAGCGGCAACTTCGGGCAGGCCGTCGCGTTCGCCGCCCGGAAACGCGGCCTGCGGGCCGAAGTCTTCGTCCCCATCGACATTTCTCCGGTCAAACTCCGGCGGATGAAGGCCTTGGGTGCCCGGGTGCGCCGTGTCGATGGCGAGGCAAAAGCCGTCGCCGCCGCCTTCGCCGCCGAAGCCCCGGATCGCGTCTTCGTGGTCGACGGCCGTGAGCCCGCGATCTCCGAGGGGGCGGGCACGATCGGCCTGGAGCTGGCGCGGGAAAGCGGGATCGACACGGTCGTGCTCCCGGTCGGCGACGGCGCGCTGATCGCCGGGGTCGCGCTCTGGCTCAAGGCGCACTCGCCGGACGTCCGGATCGTCGGCGTCGGCACCATGTCGGCGCCGGCCATGGCGAGGAGCTGGAAAGCGGGGGAGCCGGTCACCGTCGACCGGGCGAACTGGTTCGCCGGCGGGATCTCGATCCGGACCCCGGAACCGGAATCCGTCCGGCGGCTGCGGTCGCTGGTCGACGATTTCGTCCTGGTCACCGACGACGATCTGCGCGCGGCCATGCGGCTGGGCGCGGAAACCCTCGGCGTCGTCCCGGAACCCGCCGGTGCCGCCGGTCTGGCGGCGCTGACCGTGCACGACCTGCCGGGCGAGTTAGCCGCCACCGTGGTCACCGGGGCGAACGCGGATCTCTCGGTGCTGGGCATGACGGGCTGAGCGGGCTTCGGTCCAGGGGGTCGTGAGTGGGGATTCGGGTTGGAGCCGAAGGGGTCTTAGGTACCTGCTGTTTGTGGCTGGAGTTGGTTGCAGGTCCGTGAATGCCTCCTTGCCTACTCTGAAGGTAGTGAAGGACCCCTTCACCCGAGTACATGAAGGCCCCCTTCCTGTACCTAGGCGCAAGGAAGGGGGCCTTCATGTACTGCGGGGGCGAGCCAGAGCGGCAGTGGCGTGGTGGGCTGTCGTGAGGGATGCGCCAGCCAGCCCGGGTGTCGCGAAAGCCACTTTCGCGACGCCTGGTGTCCCGAAAGTGGCTTTCGCGACACGGCCCCTGGGCATCACGAACTTGCGAACACTGCACGCAAATCCAGTAGGTACCTAGGGCACCCTTGGCTAGAACCCGAACGCCACTCACGACCAACCCGGTCGGCTCAGTGACGTCAGTCGATCAGCCGCTGCCCGCCCCCGGCGGCGGCTGGTGTGCTCGGAACATGTTGCTGAGACGCACCTTGACGGTGTTCGCCGCCATCGGACTGCTCCTCGCCCCGGTCACCGCGCAGGCCGCCGCCGCACAAGTCGGTACCGAACAAACCGCCGCACAACAAGCCGGTCGGCTCACCGAATGTTCGGACGCCGATCACCGCGGGGACAAACGGCTCGGCCCGGAGAAGCTGCCGATACTGGGTGACGTCGGGTTCCAGCTCATCGGCTATCGCCGCACCGGGACCCTGCCGCACAAGAGCTTCCTCGACACCTATTACGACTCGGCGGCCGCGTCCTGGCGCTACCCGCCCAAGAACGGTTATGTCCTGCGGCCCGACGGAACGCCCATCCAGTTCGTCGTCACGTTGACGCCGGGCAAGCGAATCGACCGGTACGGCAGCGAGTACGGCAGCTTCCTCGCGCCGAAGGGCTCCCCATACGCTTCGAGGGCGATTCCGCCGCAAAGCCTCGATTCGACGCCGGGCGCGAGCTGCAACTATCACGCCTATCAGGTCAAGAAGTCGTTCGCCGTGCACTCCGGTCCGATCGCGGCCTGGTTCGCCCAGCCGGGTGGGGGATTCCAGTATCAAGTGGACGGTGCGTTGCTGCCCGGCGCACCGGGTCCGGTCAACGTCGGGTGGTTGATCACCAACGGCTTTCTCGAGCGCTTGAAGTAGTCCTAACAGAACCGCATCTGCGGAGAAAACCACCGAGTGGCAACGCGTTTGCGGGCCCGGTCGGGAACCACCCCCTGGTGGGGGTTGTCCCGGCCGGGCAGAAGTAGCACGCTCGACTGTGAGTCCGATCACGGTCATCCCGGGGTCGGTCCGTGACAACCGAATGACCGGCCGCTCCCGAACTACCCCGGACCAGCGCGGGGTTTCTCTTGCTTTTGGAGGCCTGATGCGCATCACCGTCACCGTCGACGGCACCAGCTACACAGACGACGTCGAGCCCCGCACCCTGCTCGTGCACCATCTGCGCGAACGGGTCGGGAAGGTAGGCACCGTGGTCGGTTGCGACACCAGCAACTGCGGCGCCTGCACCGTCCACCTCGACGGGCACAGCGTGAAATCCTGTTCGGTACTCGCGGTCCAGGCCGACGGCTGCGAGATCACCACGATCGAGGGACTGGCCCGAGACGGCGAACTGCATCCGGTGCAGAAGGCCTTCCACGAGAATCACGCGCTCCAGTGCGGTTTCTGCACTCCCGGCATGATCATGCAGTCGATCGACCTGCTCGCCGACAATCCCGATCCGGACGAAAAGGCCGTCCGAGAAGGACTCGAAGGCAACCTGTGCCGCTGCACGGGCTACCAGAACATCGTCCGCGCGGTGCGCGACGCCGCCCACCAGATGCGGCCCGGTGCGGGTCCCGAAGCCGAGCGGCTCGCCTCGGACACCGCCTCCCGCGTCGGCGCGGGTGGTGAGTGATGACCTCCACGATCGAACCGGAGGTCGGCAAGTCGCGCCGCCGCAAGGAGGACGAGCGCCTCATCACCGGCCGGACGCGCTGGACCGACAACCTGACCCTCCCCGGCATGCTGCACCTCGCGGTGCTCCGCAGCCCGTTCGCGCACGCCAAGATCGTCTCGATCGACGTCTCCGAGGCGAAGTCGGCGCCGGGGGTCGTCGCGGTGTTCACCGGCATGGACCTCGACCCCGAAAGCGCCATCGGCATGCCGTGCGCGTGGCCGATCACGCCGGACATGAAATCGCCGAGGCGGCCCATCCTCGCCTCGGACACGGTGAACTTCGCCGGTGAAGGTATCGCGGTGGTCGTCGCCCGCACGTCGGCCGAAGCGCATGACGCGCTCGAAGCGATCGACGTCGACTACGACGAACTGCCGGTCGTCCTCGGGCTCGAGAACGCGCTCGCCGAGGGCGCGCCGCTGGTGCACGAAGATCTCGGCACCAACCAGAACGCCGTCTGGGTCTTCGATTCCGCCGCCGCGGGAACGGGATCCGACGTCGAGGACGCGATCGCGAAGTCCGAAGTCGTCCTCAAGCGGCGGTTCCGCCAGCAGCGCCTCGTGCCTGCGTTCATGGAACCGCGCGCGTGCGTCGTCGACCCGACCGGCAGCCAGCTGGTCATGTGGTCGGCCACCCAGGTCCCGCACATCCTCAAGACGATGACCGCGGCCACGCTCGGCCTCCCCGAGCACAAGGTGCGGGTGATCGCGCCGGACGTCGGCGGCGGATTCGGCGGCAAGATCGCCGTGCTGCCCGAAGAGATGATGGCGACGCTGATCGCGCGGCGGCTCGGAAAACCGGTCAAGTGGAACGAGACCCGTTCGGAGACGATGGTCGCCGCGCACCACGGCCGCGACCAGATCCAGGACCTCACGATCACCGCGAACCGCGACGGCACGGTGACCGGCCTGAAGGTCGAACTGCTCGCCGACATGGGCGCGTACCTCGGCCTCGTCGGCCCCGGCGTGCCGATCCTCGGCGCGTTCATGTTCAACGCCATCTACAAGTTCCCGGCGTACCACTTCGCCTGTACCAACGTGTTCACCAACACCACGCTCACCGACGCGTACCGCGGCGCCGGGCGGCCGGAGGCCACGTTCGGGATCGAGCGGATCATGGACGAACTCGCCGTCGAACTCGGCATGGACCCGATGGAGCTGCGCGAGAAGAACTGGATCAAGCACGAGGAGTTCCCGTTCACCACGGTGGCCGGGCTGACCTACGACTCGGGCAACTACGAGGCCGCCACCGAAAAGGCCAAGGAACTCTTCGACTACGACGGTCTCCGCCGGGAACAGAAGGAGCGGCGGGAATCCGGCGACTCGGTCCAGCTCGGCATCGGCATCTCGACGTTCACCGAAATGTGCGGCCTCGCGCCGTCGCGGGTGCTCGGTTCGCTCGACTACGCGGCGGGCGGCTGGGAACACGCGGACATCCGGGTGCTGCCGACCGGCAAGATCGAGGTCATCACCGGCGCCTCCGCGCACGGCCAGGGGCACGAGACGGCCTGGAGCCAGATCGTCGCCGACAAACTCGGGGTCCCGTTCGAGGACATCGAGGTCATCCACGGTGACACCCAGTCTTCGCACAAGGGCATGGACACCTACGGGTCCCGGTCGCTGGTGGTCGGCGGGGTCGCGGTGGTCAAGGCGGCGGACAAGGTGCTCGCCAAGGCCAAGCCGATCGCGGCGCACATGATGGAATGCGCCGAGGACGACCTCGAATTCGAAGCGGGCAAGTTCTCCGTCAAGGGCACGGATTCCTCGACGTCCATCCAGGACATCGCGTGGGCCGTGTTCTCGGCGCACGACCTGCCGGACGGGGTCGAACCCTCGCTGGACTCGTCGGACACGTTCGATCCGGAGAACTTCTCCTTCCCGCACGGAACGCATCTGTGCGCGGCCGAGGTCGACACCGAGACAGGGCGCGTGAAGCTGCGCTCCTATGTCTGTGTCGACGACGTCGGCGTGGCGGTCAACCCGCTGATCGTGGAGGGCCAGGTGCACGGCGGACTCGCGCAGGGCATCGCGCAGGCGTTGTTCGAAGAGGCCGTCCACGACGAAGGCGGGACGCTGACGACGGGCACGTTCGCCGACTACCTCCTGCCGTCGGCGGCGGATCTGCCCAACTTCACCACCGACCGCACCGAGACGCCGTCGACGACGAACCCGTTGGGCGCCAAGGGAGTCGGCGAGGCGGGCACGATCGCCTCGACCCCGGCGGTGGTCAACGCCGTGATCGACGCCGTCCGGCACTTCGGGGTGAACGACATCGAAATGCCGTTGACCCCGATGCGGGTCTGGCACGCCATCCAGCACCAGACGACCGCCGAGGGCGGCTTGGGTTCCGAAGCCGGTGGCGGCCTCGGTTCGATCGACGCTTCCGGAGGTGCCCAGTGATCCCGGCTCCGTTCGACTACGTCTCTCCGTCCACAGTGGACGAAGCGATCAGCGCCCTCGCCGAAGCGGGCGAGGACGCCAAAGTGCTGGCAGGCGGGCAAAGCCTGCTGCCGGTCCTGCGGATGCGGCTGGCCACGCCGACCACGCTGATCGACCTCGGGAAGATCGGCGAACTGCGCGGTGTCCGCGAGGACGGCGACGCGCTGGTCATCGGTTCGATGACCACGCACTACGACGTCCAGCGGGACACGCTGATCGCCGAGCACGCCGCGTTGCTCAAGGCCGCCACCGACACGGTGGCCGATCCGCAGATCCGCCATCGCGGCACGTTCGGCGGCGCCATCGCGCACGCCGATCCGGCGGGCGACCTGCTGGCCCCCGTCCTCGCGCTCGGCTGCGAACTCGTCGTCGCCGGGCCGGGCGGGCGGCGGACGATCGCCGCGGCGGACTTCTTCCAGGACATGTTCACCACCGCGCTCGCCGCGGACGAGATCCTGGTCGAGGTCCGCGTGCCGAAGCACACCGGCTGGCACGCCCACTACGAGAAGTTCAACCGGGTCGCGCAGGCGTGGTCGATGGTCGCGGTCGCGGCCTGCGTCCGCATCGAGGCGGGCACCATCGAGGAGGCGCGGGTCGCGCTCACCAACATGGGCTCGACACCGGTGCGGGCGGCCGGGGTCGAAGCGGCGCTGGTCGGCTGTGCGGCCACCGCCGAGGCGATCCGCGGCGCGGCCGAACACGCGGCCGAAGGCACGAACCCGACGGCGGACGGCAATTCCGACGTCGAATACCGACAGCATCTCGCCAGGGTGCTGACCGGCCGGGCGATCCTCGCCGCGGCAGGTTCTTGAGAGAAAGGGAGGTCGGCCCGTGCGGCTCGACCACGCATTCACCGTTCCCGCCCCGGTCGACGAGGTCTGGAAGGCCGTCGTCGACCCGGAACGGGTGGCGCCGTGCATGCCCGGCGCCACCGTCACCGAAGTCGACGGGGACGCCTTCAAAGGCACGGTGAAGGTCAAGCTCGGGCCGATCTCCCTGCTCTACAAGGGAGCCGGCCATTTCGTCGAGAAGGACGCCGACGCGAGGAAAGTGGTGATCAAGGCGTCCGGCAAGGATGCCCGGGGGGCGGGTACGGCGTCGGCGATGGTGACGCTCACCCTGTCCGAGAAGGACGGCGTCACTCATGGCGCCGTCTCCACGGAGCTGGCGGTCACCGGCAAGCCGGCGCAGTTCGGGCGCGGGATGATCTCCGAGGTCGGCGGCAAGATCCTCGACTCGTTCGCGGACTGCCTGTCCGGCAAGCTCGGTACGACGGCCGCACCCGAGCCCGAAAAGCCCGAAACCCCGGAGCGTCCACCGTTGAAGGCGGTGAAACCGGTGGCGGAGGGCGAGGCCATCGACCTGATGGAGTACGCGGGCGAGTCCGTGGTCAAACGGGTGGCGCCGGTGCTGGTCGCGCTCGCCGGGGTGCTCCTGATCGTCGCGATCGTCCGCGCCTTGAAGCGCTGACTGTGACCTAGGGCGCGAAATAGCGGCCGTCGTGAGCCGTTGAACCCGGTATGAAGGCGGATCACGAAGTCGACGTGGCGGTGATCGGGGCGGGCCAGGCCGGGCTGTCGGCGGCGTATCACCTGCGCCGCGCGGGATTCGCCAACGAGGCGGGTTTCGTCGTGCTCGACCACGGCAAACGGCCTGGCGGCGCGTGGCAGTACCGCTGGCCTTCGCTGCTCGTGGAGAAGGTCCACGGCATCTACGACCTCCCCGGGATGGCCTTCGGCACCCCGGACCCGAAACTGCCCGCCGCCGACGTCGTCTCCGAGTACTTCGGCCGCTTCGAGCGCACCTACGACCTTCCGGTCCATCGCCCTGTCGATGTCCTGTCGGTGAGCAGTGAGGAAGACCGGCTCGTCGTCGCGAGCGCGACGGAAACCTGGGCCGCCCGCGCGGTGATCAGTGCGACCGGCACCTGGGACCGGCCGTTCTGGCCGTACTACCCGGGGCAGGAGACCTTCCTCGGCCGTCAGGTGCACACCGCCGACTACACCGGCGTCGGCGACTTCCGCGGCAAGCGCGTCGTCGTGGTCGGCGGTGGAGCGTCGGCCGTCCAGCTGCTGCTGGAGATCGCGCCGTTCGCGCGGTCGACGCGCTGGGTGACCCGGCGTCCGCCGGTCTGGCGCGACGAGCCGTTCAGCGAGGACTGGGGCCGCGAGGCCGTCGCCAAGGTCGACAGGCGGGTCCGGGAAGGCCTGCCGCCGGAAAGCGTCGTCAGCGTGACCGATCTGGCGGTGACGCCCGAGGTACGGGCGGGACGGGAAGCGGGGATCCTCGACCCGCACCCGATGTTCGAGCGGATCACCCCGGACGGCGTGGTGTGGGCGGACGGCACCGCCGAGCCCGCCGACGTCATCCTGTGGGCCACCGGTTTCCGGGCCGCCATCGACCATCTCGCGCCGCTGCGCCTGCGCGGGCCCGGCGGCGGGATCCGGATGGACGGCACCAGGGTCGTCGCCGAACCGCGCCTGCACCTGGTCGGCTACGGCCCCTCCGCCAGCACCGTCGGCGCGAACCGGGCGGGCCGCACGGCCGTCACCGAGATCCGGCGCCTGCTCGGAGGCTGAGGTCGTCGAGGATCCCGGCCAGCCCGGCGGGCTTCCGGAAGAAACCGGCGTGACTGCTCGCGAGTTCGCGGACGTCGAACGGGTTGTCCGGGGTGAGCGCGTCGCCCTCGGCGATGTAAAGGTCCTGGACGGCGAGCGGTAACGAATGGTCCCTGGTCAGTTTGACGAACGTACGCGGGATCCGGCCCCAGGAATCCCTGTCGGCGCGGACGTCCCACTCGGGGCCGGTCAGCCAGAACACCTCGTCCGGCTGGCTCGTGACGATCACCTGGAGGAATTCGTCCTCGGTGAGTTCGGCGGCGACGGCGTCGCGAAGTGCGGCGCGGCGCCCGCGGTCGGCGCCCCGCCAGTTGACCCGGACGAAGCCCTGCTCCTGCGGATTTCCGAGGAGCAGTGGGGCGATGGCGGTGAAGAACCCGGCGGACGCCCATTCGGGCAGCGCCGCGTACTCCCCGGGGGCGCGGTCGACCGGGCACTGGGCGGCGACGTAGACGATCCGGTCGATCAGTTCCGGGATCGCGTTGGCGGCGGCGGTGACCGGGAGCCCGCCGAAGCTGTGCGCCACCAGGACGACCGGGCCGTGATGGCGCACCCGCTGGACGGCGTCGACGACCACCCCGGTGAAGTCGTCCAGGGTCAGGTCGCTCATCACCGACGGTTCCGCCGCGAAGGCTTCGAGGTCCTGTTCGTGGTAGGCCTGGGTGATCCCCGCTCCCCGGCCGGGGAGATCGACCGCGAGGGTCCGATGGCCGTGCGAGGCCATTTCCCGCTGGGTCGCCGACCAGGCGTGCGCCGCGCTTCCGGAACCGTGCACGAAGACGAAAGTCGGAATCATGCCTCCGATTGTGGCGTACTCCGGCGGCCGGTGAGGACCGTCGCCCGAAAGGGAGGCAAAGAATGGTCTGCCGGGCGCTTTTCGGATTGTCGTTTATCGGACGGTATCTCGGGATGTCCGCACCACTCCTTTGACCCGAGTACCAGAAAACACGAAATTCGCACTGGGGGATGACCATGCCGTCGACCGACAACGTCACGCCGCTTCATCGCGTCCGTTCCGGTACCTGCCTTCCTGATCTGCTCGGGCACTGGTCGAGGACACAGCCGGACGCGATCGCCGTCGTCGACGGAGATCGGGAACTGACCTTTCGCGGGCTCGAAGAAGCGAGCAGGGAACTCGCCGGGCACCTCACGGGGCTGGGGATCGGCGCGAACGATCCCGTCGGCCTCTACGTCGAGCCTTCCGCGGACCTGATGACCGGCGCGTGGGGCATCCTCGCGGCGGGTGCCGCTTATCTGCCGTTGTCCCCGGAATACCCGGAAGACCGGCTGCGGTACATGCTCGAAGACAGCCGGACCGGCGTCGTCGTCACGCAGCCGCACCTCGCCGGACGGCTCGCCGGGCTGGTGCCCGCCGGGACGCGGATCGTGTCCGTGGCCGACGTCCGCGGCGAGACCGGCGAGCTCCCGCCAGGGCCCCGGCCGGACTCGCTCGCCTACGTCATCTACACCTCCGGCAGCACGGGCAGGCCGAAGGGCGTGATGATCGAACACCACAGCGTCGTGTCACAGATGCGCTGGCTGCAGGCTTGCGGCCACCTGGGCACGGACGTCACGGTGCTGCAGAAGACGCCGATGAGCTTCGACGCCGCGCAGTGGGAGATCCTGGCGCCCGCCGCGGGAGCCAGGGTGGTGATGAGCGAGCCGGGCGGTTTCCGCGATCCCGAAGCGCTGATCGACACGGTGGTGAAGCACGACGTCACCACCCTGCAGTGCGTTCCGACGCTGCTGCAGGCGTTGCTCGACACGGAACGCTTCGCGACCTGCACCACGCTGCGGAAGCTGTTCTCCGGCGGTGAGGCGCTTTCGCGGCAGCTGGCCAAGGAACTCAGCCGTGAACTGCCGTCGGCACGGCTGGTCAACCTCTACGGGCCGACCGAATGCACGATCAACGCGACCGCCCACCTCGTCGACCCGGACACGATCGACGAGAGCGCCGGGATGATCTCGATCGGCGTGCCCGTCGACAACACCCAGTGCTACGTGCTCGACACCGACCTCGCCCCGGTCGACATCGGGGAGACGGGCGAGCTGTACATCGGCGGTGTCCAGCTGGCCCGCGGTTACCTGAACCGGCCGGAACAGACGCGCGAGCGGTTCGTGCCGAACCCGTTCGTGCCGACCGAACGGCTGTACCGCACCGGTGACCTCGCCTACTGGAACCCCGACGGCACGATCCAGTTCGTCGGCCGCGCCGACAACCAGGTCAAACTGCGCGGCTACCGCGTCGAGCTGGACGAGATCGCAGTGGCGATCGAGGAGCACACGTGGGTGCGCCGGGCCGCGGCGGTGGTGACCGACGACGCGCGGACCGGTTCCCAGGCGCTCGTCGCGTGTGTGGAACTGAATCCGCGCGAAGCCGCGGTGATGGACCAGGGCAACCACGGCGGGCACCACCAGTCCAAGACCAGCAAGCTGCAGGTCAAGGCGCAGCTGTCGAATCCCGGCGTCCGTGACGTCGCGGGCCTTCCGGCCGTCGCGCTGCCAGGCAAGCAGGAGACCACCTCACAGCGGCGGGAAGTCTTCGCCCGCAAGACCTATCGCTACTACGAGGGTGGCGCCGTCACTCGCGACGATCTCGCCGCGCTCCTGACGCCGGGCCAGGTCAGCACGCTTTCCCGCGAACCCGGTGAGCTCGCGTTCGCCGAACTGGGTGAGCTGCTGCGGTGGTTCGGCCGGTTCCAGAGCGACGAACGGCTGCTGCCGAAGTACTCCTACGCCTCTCCGGGCGCGCTGTACGCGACGCAGTTGTATCTGGAGACCAGCGGTCTCGACGGGCTCGGCTCCGGTATCTACTACTACCACCCGATCGACCACACGCTGGTCAGGATCGGCGAGGGCGCGGGAACCGGGCACTCGGTGCACTTCCTCGGCCGCACCGGGGCGATCGAACCGGTCTACAAGAACAACATCCGCGAGGTCCTCGAATTCGAAGCAGGCCACATGGTCGGGGTGTTCGAGGAAATCCTGCCCGGGTACGGCCTCACGATCAGCCCGTCGGCGTTCGACCCCGAGGTGGCCCTCCGCCTCGGTGCCGCCGCCGACGACCACTACCTCGGCACGTTCTCCTTGCACGCCAACGACGGAGAACCGCGGCGGAACGACACCGAACTGTTCGTGCAAGCCCATCCGGACCGGGTCGAAGGCCTGCCCGCCGGTACCTATCGCTGGCGGGACGGGGACTTCGAGCGGATCTCCGGCAAACTGATCGAAGCCAAGCACGTGATCGCGATCAACCAGCAGGTGTACGAACGCGCGGGCTTCGGCATCACCGCGGTCAGCCGCACCGCCGACGGCTGGCTCGAGTACCTCGGCCTCGGCACGAAGCTGCATCACCTGCAGCGCAACGGTTCGGCGCTCGGTCTCATGTCCTCGGGCTACAGCTCGAAGAGCGGTAATCCGCTGCCGGCCGCCCGGCGGATCGACGACATCCTCGCCGGGCAGGGGATCGCCCCCGGTCCGTCGTACTTCTTCGTCGGCGGCAAGGTGAGCCCGGAGCAGACGAGCAGCGAAGGGATGCGCGAAGACGCCGTGCACATGAAGGGGCCGGCGGAGATGATCCGGGACGAGCTCGCGAACATCCTGCCCGACTACATGATCCCCAACCGGGTGCTGGTGCTGGACGAGTTGCCGTTGACCGCCAACGGAAAGGTCGATGCCAGGGCGCTGGCGGAGACCGACGCCGTCCGGTCCTCGAGTGGTGACACGCCGTACGTCGCCCCCTCGACGAGTCACGAACGGTGGCTGGCCGAGGCGTGGGGCAAGGCGCTCAAGTACGACGACGTCTCGGTCCGGGACGACTTCTTCGCCGCCGGCGGCAACTCGCTGACCGCCGTCTCCCTGGTGAACCGGATCAATCGCGAATACGGCACGCGGCTGCCGCTGCAGGTCGTCTTCGAGTGCCCGAAGCTGGCCGACCTGGCCGCCCGCATCGGTGAGGACTCCGCCCGGCCGTCGTCGCGGCTGGTCCCCTTGGCGACCGGTGGTGGCAGCCCGGTGTTCTGCTGGCCGGGACTCGGCGGCTATCCGATGAATCTCCGGTCGCTGGCCACGGAAATCAGCCTGGGGCGGTCGTTCTACGGGGTGCAAGCGCACGGCGTCAACGCGGACGAGACGCCTTACGCCACCGTCGAGGAGATGGCGAAGGCCGACGTCGCCGAGATCCGGCGCGTCCAGCCGGAGGGGCCGTACACGCTGTGGGGCTACTCGTTCGGCGCGCGGGTCGCCTTCGAAACGGCGTGGCAGCTGGAGCGGCAGGGACAGCAGGTGACCGAACTGCTGTTGATCTGCCCGGGGAACCCCGAGGTCGAAGGCGGCGGGGAAAAGGTGGCCAGCTACACGAACCCGGCTTACCTGACGATCCTGCTGTCGGTCTTCATCGGGTCGATCTCCGGACCGGAACCGCTGGCCTGCCGGGAAACCGTCCGTGACGAGGACGGATTCGTGACCTTCGTGGCAAAGCTGCTGCCCGGCCTCGGCGAACAGCTGATCCGGCGGATCGTTCGCATCGTCGAGGAGACCTACGAGTTCGACTACAGCTTCCGCGAACTCGCGCGGCGGCGGATCATGGCTCCGGTGACCCTCTTCAAGGCCGACGGCGACGACTACTCGTTCGTCGAGAACAGTTCCGGGTATTCGGCCACGCCGCCGGAGGTGGTCACGCTCGAAGGCGACCATTACAGCGTCCTCAAGGAAAGCGGGGTCGGCGAACTGGTGTCGGCGATCCGTGCCCGGAAGGGGCGCTGACCGACGAAGGAGAAACCAGCCCGTGACTGACTCTCTCGGTCCCCGCCTCAAGGTCGGCGTCGTCGTCCCGTCCACCAACACCTCGGCCCAGCCGGAACTGGACGCGATGCGACCCGACGGCGTCACCAACCACACCGGGCGGATGGTCATCGCCGACGATCCGATGGTCGACGCGCCCGGCTTCGACCGGGTGATGCGCGGTATCCGCACGTCGACCCACCCGGCGATCGAGAGTGTCACCGGCTGCGACCCCGATTGCGTGATCATCGGGGTCTCGCCGGAAAGTTACTGGAAGGGACCGGGTTCGCACGGCCGCGTCCTCGACACGATGAGGGCGGCCGCGGGCGGGCGGCCGGTGACGATGAGCCCGGACGCGATCAACGCCGCGCTGTCGGCGTACGACGCCCGCCGGATCGCGGTCATCACGCCGTACCTGCCGGTGGGCGACGATCCGGTGAGCCGGTTCTTCTCCGGCAGCGGCTACGACCTGCTGAGGCTCCATGGCCTCGGCAGGTCGAGCCCGGCCAGGATCTCCCACGTCTCCGAGGCCGAACTCCGGGACGCGGTCAAGACGATCGACAGCGCCGACGTCGAAGCCATCGTCCAGGTCGGCACCAACGTCGCCATGGCGCGCCTCGCCGCGGCCGCCGAGTTCTGGCTCGGCAAACCGGTCATCTCGAACAACACCGTCCTGTACTGGTACGCCCTGCGCCAGAACGGCATCGCCGACCGGGTGCGCGGCTTCGGCTCCCTGCTGTCGGAGCACTGACCCTGAGGTATTTGACTGGTCGTTACAGAACGTGCGATGCTGGGCGCCATGCCCCGTCCGAAGGGATTCGATCCCACCGAAGTGCTCGACGCGGCCGTCGGCACGTTCTGGCGCAAGGGCTACGCGGCCACGTCGGCCCAGGACCTGGTCGACGGCACCGGTCTCGGACGCGGCAGCCTGTATCACACGTTTTCGAGCAAGCAGCAGCTTTTCAAGGAGTCGCTGCGCCGCTACGAGGAAACCTCCGCCACACGGGTGGAGGAGATGCTCGCGGCGCCGGGCACCATCCGTGAACGGGTCAGGCGGGTCCTGACCGACGTCGTCGACGACGAGCTGGACTCCTCGGCCGGGCACCGCGGTTGTTTCGCCGTCAACGCCGCCCTGGAACTCGGCGGGATCGACGACGAGATCACCGCCCGCGTCCGCCACAACTTCGAGCGGGTGGAGAACGCGTTCCACGTCGAGTTCGCCGCCGCGCGGCAGGAGGGCGAGATCGGCGCGAACCAGGATCCGCGGGCGCTGGCGCGGTTCACCCTCGCCGCGATGTACGGCCTGCGGGTGCTGGGCAAGACCGCGGACCGGCAAGCGCTCACCCAAGTAATCGAAACCACCATCCAGGCCTTCTGATGTTCCAGGTTTCGTAACCAGACCCCCGCGCCCGCGCGGATTTCCTTCGCCCTCGTTCTTTAACGAGGGTTCCACTATCGAGCGCTAGGAGTGAAGGCAAGTCATGACGGAGACCGTCGCGGTGCTCGGCACCGGAATCATCGGCGCCCCGGTGGCCCGCAACCTGAGCAAGGCCGGATTCACCGTCCGGGCCTGGAACCGCACCGCGGCCAAGGCCGAAGCCCTGGCCGGGGACGGTGTCCAGGTCGCGGCGAGCGCCGCGGAAGCGGTCGAAGGCGCGCCTGTCGTGATCACGGTCCTCACCGACGGCCCGGCGGTGCTCGAGGCGATCCGCGCGGCCGCCCCCGCCGCCGGCACGATCTGGGTGCAGCTCAGCACCGTCGGCGACGCCGTCGACGACTTGATCGCCTACGCCGACGAGCAGGGCCTCGTCTTCGTCGACTCGCCGGTCCAGGGCACCCGTCAGCCCGCCGAACAGGGCCAGCTGATCGTGCTGGCGGCGGGCGCGACAGAGGCGCGCGAGACCGTCCAGCCGCTGTTCGACGCGATCGGCAAGCGCACGGTGTGGGTCGGCGAAGACGGCCGTTCCGGCGCGGCGAGCAGGCTCAAGCTGGTGCTGAACACCTGGGTGATCGCGCTGACCCACGGTGTTGGCGAGGCGCTGGCGCTGGCCGAGGGGCTCGGTGTCGACCCGCGGCACTTCGTCGACGTCGTCACCGGCGGCCCGATGGACAACGGTTACTTCCAGGGCAAGTCCACCGCGATCCTCAACAACGACTACACCACCGCGTTCTCCGTCGACAACGCCGCGAAGGACGCCCGGCTGGTACTCGAAGCCGCGGGTCGCGCGGGGGTCCGGATGGACGTCGTCGAGGCCGGGCGGGCCCGCTTCGCCCGCGCTTCCGAAGCAGGGCACGGCGACGAGGACATGGCGGCCGGGTACTTCGCCAGCTTCGACAAATAGGCGGGGGTCGGGCGCGACCGCGTTCAGTTCGCTGAACGCGGTCGTGCCCCGTCTACGGTCGGGTTGGTCGCCCTTCCCCTCAATGACTTTTCAGGTATCGCACCTGCCCGGACTTCCCGTCTTCGATGCCTTCCCGCCCGGAAAGGTGTTCAGGGACGCCGACCTCCCACCAGGCACCGGCTTCGGTCCACGAGTCCGGCTGGGTCCGGACCACGACCACCGCCGGCCGCTTCTCCGCCACCGCTGCCTCCCGCGCCTTCGCGTAGGCAGCCCGCACCTCGCCCGAGGAGGACGCGGTGAAGACCGCGCAGCCCAGCGATTCCGCGTGTCGCGCGAAGTCGACCCGGGGCGGCGACGCGTGCGCGCTCCGGCAGTCGGCGAGGAAGTTGTTGAACGGCTTGCCGCCTTGGCCTTCCTGCAGGCGGGCGATGACCGCGTAGCCGTCGTTGTCGCAGACCACCGCCACGAACGGATGCCCGGCGAAGGCGGCCGAGAACAGCTCCGAATTCAGCATCAGGTACGAGCCGTCGCCGAGCATCGTGGTGACCAGACCACCGGTGTGCGCCATCGCGGCGCCCCAAGCCCCCGCGAGTTCGTAACCCATGCACGAGAACCCGTACTCGACGTCCATGCTGACCGAACCCGATCCGCGCCAGCCGCCGATGAGTTCTCCCGGCATCCCGCCGGACGCGGTCATCACGTAGTCGTCCGGCTCGGAGAGCTCGTTGACCGCACCGACGACCTGGGCGTAGGTCGGCACCTCGCCGGAAACGCCGCGCAGCGAGTCGATGTGCGCGTCCCACCGGCCTCGTTCCGCCGCCGCCCGGTCCGTCCACAAAGGATCGACCTGCCAGCTTTCCAGCTGGGCGGCGAGGTCCGAGAGACCCGCGTCGGCGTCGCCCACCACGGCCAGCGCGCCGTGCTTGACCGCGTCGAACCGGGCGGCGTTCAGGGTGATCAGCCGGACATCGGACGAGAACACCGTCCAGGACGCCGTGGTGAAGTCCTGCAAGCGGGTGCCGATCGCCAGCACGACGTCGGCCTCGGCGGCCAGGACGTTCGCGGAGGCCGAGCCGGTGACCCCCAGCGGGCCGGCGTGCAGCGGATGGCCGTGGGGGACCAGCGTGCGCCCGGCCGTGGTTTCGGTGACCGGGATGCCGTGCCGTTCGGCGAAGGCCAGCGCACGCGCGCCGGCGCCGGAGTACCGGACGCCGCCTCCGAGTACCAGCAACGGTTTCCGTGCCGCCCGCAGCGCGCCCGCTGCCTCGGTGAGGGCCCGGCGGTCGGGCCGTGGGCGCAGCAGGCGATGCGTCACGGGCGCGAACAGTGCGTCCGGAAAGTCGTACGTCTCGACCTGGACGTCCTGGGGCAGCGCCAGCGTCACCGGGCCCGCGTCCGCCGGATCGGTCAGCACCCTGGCGGCCTGCGGCAGCGTCGACAGCAGTTGTTCCGGCCGGGTGATCCGGTCGAAGTACCGGCTCACCGGGCGGAAGGCGTCGTTGACCGTGGCCGTCGGATCGCCGAAGTGCTCCACCTGCTGCAGCACCGGATCCGGCGCGCGGCTGGTGAAGGTGTCGCCGGGGAGCAGCAGCACCGGCAGCCGGTTGGCGTGCGCGACCCCGGCCGCGGTGACCATGTTCAGCGCGCCGGGCCCGATCGACGACGTCACCACGCCGACCTGGCGCCGATGCGTCGCCTTGGCGTAGCCGACCGCCGCGAGCGCCATGCCCTGTTCGGTCTGCCCGCGCCACAAAGGCAACGCCGACACACTCTTTCCCGTGGAGGGGTCATTCCACAGAGCGTCGCGGTGCTCCTCCAGCGCGGTACCGAGACCGAGGACGTTGCCGTGCCCGAAGATCGCGAACACGCCGGGGAACAACGGGACTTCCCGTCCGTCCAGGGTTTCCGACCGCTGTGCGAGCAACCAGCGAACCAAGGCCTGTGCCGTGGTCAGCTTCATGACACTCGCCCTTCGTGACTCGTGACCGGGCAGCGCGGATCGAGTTCCTGGTCGTCCCAGGTCTCGCGGATCCAGCTGTGCGCGGGGTCGTCGCAAAAGGCCATCGACCGCTCCGCGGCGGGTCCGGCCAGGACGTTCAAGTAGTACATCGGGTAGCCCGGCGCCGCGACGCAAGGACCGTGATAACCACGCGGGATCAGGAAGACGTCACCGTCCCGGACCGCGACGTCCTCGTCCAGCTCGCCGTCCGAGGTGTACGTCCGGTGGAGACCGAAACCTTCGCGCGAGGGCGTCACACCGTCGCGCCCGGCGACGCGGAAGTAGTAGATCTCCTCGTTGACGACCTCGCATTCGGACGCCTCGTCGTGCTTGTGCGGCGGATAGGACGACCAGTTGCCGCCGGGGGTGATCAGCTCGCAGGCGTTCAGCCTGTCGGCGTGGTCCCAGACGCCGGGCACCCCGAAGTTGGTGACCTGCCTCGTCGCCTGCCCCGCTCCGCGGACCTCGACCGGCACGTTCTCGGCCGGTCCGTAACGTGGTTCGAGACGACGGGTGCACCGCGCCATCGGCAGCGCGACCTCGATCCCGCCTGCTGTCGACAACTCGACTTCGGCGTCGCGCGGTACGTACGCGAAGTCCGTGACCCGCGTGAACACCGAGTCCCGCCCCGCCAGTTCGAAGACCAGTCCGTCGACCCTGACCGTGCACGCCCCCGCCAGGGGCAGTACGAAGGCCTCGTACTCGCCGGTGCGCACGACCCTGGTCTCCCCGGCGGCCAGCGAAAGCACCCGCAGTCCGCTGTAGGTCCAGCCCGCCGAGTCCGGGGTCAGCCGGACCGGGTCCCGCTCGTCGGAAAGCGTCCCGAGTGGACGGTGCAGCTTGCTCACAGCAACTCCTCGATCTCGTCGGCGGTGGGCATGGCGTCGGCGCAGGCCAGCCGGGACGCGACGAGCGCGCCCGCCGCGTTGGCGTAGGCGGCGATGCGGACCGGATCCCAGCCGGACAGCAGCCCGTGGATCAGCGCGCCGCCGAACCCGTCTCCGGCGCCGAGCCCGCAGACGACCTCGACCCGCTGGGGAGGCACGGTCCAGCTGCCCTCGGCGGTGGCCACCAGCACCCCCTCGGCGCCCTTCTTGATCATCGCCAGCTCGACACCTCTGGCCAGCATCCGCGCCGCGGCCTCGTCGGGGTCCGCCGTCCCCACCGCGACCTCCGCCTCGGTGCGGTTGCCGACGGCGACCGTGACGTGGTCGAGCATCCAGCCGATCTCTTCCCGCGCGGTCTCGGTGTCCGGCCAGAACATCGGCCGGAAGTCGAGGTCCAGCACGGTATGCGACCGGCGTCCGCGCCGCTCCAGCATCTTGCGCTGGGTGCCGCGTGCCGGTTCGACGGACACCCCGGTCCCGGTGACCCACAGCAGCGGCACCGTTTCCACGACGTCCCAGGGCACGTCGGTTTCGGTGAGGGTCAGGTCCGGGGCGATGGGGGACCGGTAGAACAACAGCGGGGGATCCGCGGGCGGGTTCAGCGCGCAGAACACCACCGGCGTCTGCAGCCCCGCCGACGTCCCGACGTGATCGGGCGACACGCCGAACTCCCGCAGCGCCTGCCGTACGTAGTCACCGAAGCCGTCCGGGCCGACCTTCGTCAGCACCGACGTCGAGCGGCCGAGCCGCGCGGCGGCGACCGCGACGTTGGTCGCGGTGCCGCCGAGCGATTTGGCGAAGGTGCTGACCCCGGCCAGTGGCACGCCGCTCTGCTCGGGGTAGAGGTCCACCCCGACCCGGCCGACGGTCAGTGCTTCGAGAGCGGTCATGAAGGGGACTCCACCTGTCGCAACTCGTGTTCGAGGGCTTCCAGTTCCGCACCGCCCGCCATCTGCCGGGTCAGTTCGGACAGGTCTATCTCGGACTTCTCGTAGGTGCCGAGGGGCGCGCCCCGTTTGAGCAGCAGGAAGCGATCGGCCACCGGGTACGCGTGATGCGGATTGTGCGTGATCAGCACGACGCCGAGCCCGCGGTCACGGGCCTGCGCGACGTACTTGAGCACGACACCGGCCTGTTTCACGCCCAGCGCGGCCGTCGGTTCGTCGAGGATCAGCACCTTCGCCCCGAAGTGCACCGCCCGCGCGATGGCGACGCATTGCCGCTCGCCGCCGGACAGCGTGCCGACCGGCTGCTCGACGTCACGCAGGTCGATGCCCATGTCGGACAACGCCTTCTTGGTCGTCTCGCGGCCCTTCTTCCGGTCCAGCGCCCGGAACGGGCCGAAGCCGACCGTCGGCTCGGAGCCGAGGAAGAAGTTCCGCCAGACGCTCATCAGCGGTACGACCGCGAGATCCTGGTACACCGTCGCGATACCGCGATCGAGCGCCTCACGCGGCGAGGCGAACTTGACCGGTGCGCCCTCGACCAGGAACTCGCCCTTGTCGTGCTGGTGGACCCCGGCGAGGATCTTGATCAGGGTGGACTTGCCGGCGCCGTTGTCGCCGAGCACGCAGGTCACCTCGCCCGCGTTGACGACGGTGGACACGTCGCGCAGCGCGATCACGCTGCCGTAGGTCTTGCCGACGTCCTGTACTTCGAGGAGATGACTCATCGCCGGACCCTTTCCGCGCGCCGCCGGAAGGCGTTGTTGACCAGGACCGCGGACAGCAGCATCACCCCGAGGAACAGCATGAACCAGTCGCTGTCCCAGCGGGCGAACACGATGCCTTGCCGCGCCATGCCGAAGATCAGCGCGCCGATCGCGGCGCCGATCGCCGAACCGAAGCCACCGGTCAGCAGACAGCCGCCGATCACGGCCGCGATGATGTACTGGAACTCCAGCCCGATGCCCTGGTTCGCCTGGACACTGGCGAACCGCAGGATGTTGATCGAGCCGACCAGCCACGCGGCGAGCGCGGTGGTCATGAACAGCATGATCTTCGTGCGCACCACCGGGACCCCGACCGCGCGGGAGCTCTGCGCGTTGCCGCCGACGGCGAAGATCCAGTTGCCGAACCGGGTCCGGACCAGCAGCCAGGCCGCCAGCACGGCGAACCCGATCCACCAGACGATGGAGATCTGGAACGCCGTCCCGCCGACGTCCACTGTGGACGCGAAGACGAAACCGGCGGACTCGTAGCCGTCGGTCGACCGCATCCCGGAGACCTGGACGGTGCCGGTGACCAGCCGCGTGATGCCGAGGTTGAGCCCTTGCAGCGCCAGGAACGTGCCCAGGGTGACGATGAAGCTGGGCAGCCCGGTGCGCATCACCAGCCAGCCGTTGAAGGCGCCGACCGCGAGGGCGAAGACCAGGGACGCGACCAGCGCGAGCCACACGTTCCAGCCCGCCTGCGTCGCCAGTGTCGCGGTGACGAGCGCGGTGGACGCCGTCATCACGCCCGCCGAGAGGTCGAACTCGCCGCCGATCATCAGCAGGGACACGGCGACCGCCATGATGCCGAGCGTCGAGGCGTCGTCCAGCCAGGTCGCCACGCCGCTGCCGCTGAAGAACTGGTCGGTGACGAGGGTGAAGAACAGGAAGACGACGACGGCGCCGAGGAGCGCGCCGATCTCGGGCCGGACGACCAGCCTGTCGAGCAGGCGCGGTTTCGCGATCCGTTCGTCGAGGGTGGTGGTTGTCATCGCGTGCCCCTTTGCACGTACTGGCCGACGGTGTCCACAGTGGATTTATCGACCAGGTCGGGCCCGGTGAGCACCGGCTTCCCGCCGCCGACGACGTTCGCGTTGTCCCGGTAGAGCTTGAGGAACTGCACGGGGAGATAGCCCTGCTCGTACTGTTGCTGGTCGACCGCGAAGACCACGTCACCCGCCTTGATCGCGCCGACCACGTCGGTGTTCAGGTCGAAGGTGCCGACCTGGGCCTGCGAGCCGACCGCCTTGATTGCGCTCACCGCCCGCGCGGCGACCTGCGAGTTCAGCGTCAGGACGGCGTCGAGGGAGGTGTCCGTCTGCACCGCGCCCCGGATCCGGGATTCGGCGTCGGCCGGGTTGCTGATGTCGACCTGAAGGGTCTGCACGTCGCCCGCGAAGCCGGCCTTGGCGCCGTCACAGCGCTGTGCCTGCCCGACGTTGCCCGCCTCGTGGACCACGCAGAGCAGCTTCTTCTTGCCGAGCTCCTTGAACTTCTTCCCGGCTTCCTCGCCCGCGATGGTCTCGTTCTGCCCGACGTGGGTGAGCGCGCCGTAGCCCGCGCTCTTGTCCTCACCGGAGTTGATGGTGATGACCGGGATCCCCGCGCGGACGGCGTTCTCGATCGAGGTCTTGAGCGCCTCCGGATTCGCCATGGACACCACCAGCCCGCCGACCTGCTGCGCGACCGCGTTGTCGACCAGCTTGGCCTGGTTGCCGGGATCCCCGTCGGAGTTGTACTCGACCTGCACGCCGAGCTGCCTGCCCGCCTCCTCGGCACCGTTCTTGACCACGTTCCAGAACGCGTCGCCCGCCGTACCGTGCGAGATGACCGCGACCCGCAGCGGCCCACTGGGCCGGCTCGTCACCGGACCCGTGGCCGCCGCGGGTTTCTCCTCGGCTTTCGGCCCGGTGCACGCGGACAGGAGCATCAGCCCCGCCGCGACCACCAATGCCGCCTTAAAGCGATGGGACATCGTCGTCTCTCCTCGCTTCTTCCGTTACCTGGCAGCCGGGAGCCGGCTGACGATTCCGTCGAGATGCGCCAGGCTCCTGGCCACGTCCCGCTTCGGCAGATCCTCCGGGCTCCCCTCGCTCAGCGCGGTGTCCTGTTCGAGCACGTACCACCCGTCATAGCCCGCCTCGTGGACGAACCCGACCATCGCTTCGATGTCGACGTCCCCGTCACCGAGCGGGACGTACAGACCCTTGCCCACCGCCTCGGTGTAGGGAAGCCTTCCGGCGCGGACGTCTTCGGCGAGTTCGCCGCGCACGTCCTTGAGATGCAGGTGACCGATCCGTTCGGGGTAACGCTTGGCCAGCGCGACCGGATCGGTCCCGCCGATCAGGAGATGCCCGGTGTCCAGGCACAGCGGGAGCTCGGAGTCGGCGAGGAAGCGCTCGACCTCCTCCTCGGTTTCCGCATGGGTCCCGACGTGCGGGTGCAGCACGGTGCGCAGCCCGTGGCGCGCGGCGATTTCCTTGATCTCATCGGAGGTTTCGATCAGCGTCACCCATTCGGTGTCGCTCAGCTCGGGCCGGTCGTCGTAGCCGTCGAGACCGGTCGCGGCGGCGAGGACGAGCATGTCGCCACCGCACGCGGCGAACAGCGCGGCGGACTCCTCGGCCGCCGCCAGCGCGGCGCCGGGGTTCTCGTGCAGGGCGACGGCGAGGAAGCCGCCGACCAGGTCGAGCCCGTACCCGCCGAGCAGCTCACGCAGCGCGGCCGGGTCTCGCGGCAGGTAACCGGGAGGGCCGAGTTCGGTCGCGCGGACCCCCAGCTCCGCCATTTCGCCCAGCACGGTCCCCGCGTCGAGTACGCGGCCCCAGCCGGGGACTTCGCATACGCCCCAGGAGATCGGGGCGGCGGCGATTCGGATCCGGGATGTCATCGGCGGCCTCCAGAGCGGGGAACGGGAGCGGGTTAGAGCGCTCTATTGATTAGAGCGCTCTAATCTTGTAGCGTCCGTCACAGTAAAGTCAAGGGCAGGGGGAGGCTGGAAATGGCACGACCGACGATGGAGGACGTCGCCGCGAAAGCGGGGGTGTCCCGCGCGCTCGTGTCGCTGGTGATGCGGAACGCGCCGAACGTCTCCGACGAACGGCGGACGAGGGTGCTGTGCGCGGCGCACGAACTGGGCTACGAGCCGCACGCGATGGCCAGGTCGCTGGCCAGCCGGACTTCGACCGTCCTCGGCGTGATGGTCTCCGATCTCCGCAACGCGTTCTTCGCCGACGTCGTCGAGGGGCTCGACGCGGCGGCCGAAGCAGCCGGATTCCACTTGATCCTCAACACCGGTGGCCGTAGTCCCGCGCGCGAGCGGTCCGCGTTGAAGAGCCTGCTGTCCTTCCGGCCCGCCGGGGTGATCCTGCTGTCGCCGGTGCTCCAGGCCATGGCGATCGAGGAAGCGGCCGCCCAGTGCCCGGTCGTCCTGGTGTCGCGCACCTCGCGTGTTCCGGGGGTGGACACGGTGAACGACGACGGCGAGGCGGGTGCCGCGCTCGCCGTCGAGCATCTGGTTTCGCTGGGGCACCGCCGGATCGCCCATCTGGACGGTGGGGTCGCCGCCGGCGCGGCCGCCCGGCGACGGGGTTACCAGCAGGCCATGCGGCGCCATCGGCTGCATCCGCTCATCGTGCGCAGCGAACACACCGACACCGCCGGGGAGAAGGCCGTGCACGAGCTGCTCGGCGACCACCCGCGCGAGAAACTGCCGACGGCTTTGCTGGCGGGCAACGACTTCAACGCCGTCGGCGCGATCTCCGCGCTGGAAGAGGCGGGCCTGCGGGTCCCCGAGGACGTCTCCGTGGTCGGCTACGACAACACCTCACTGGCCGCCCTGCGCCACCTCTCACTGACCACTGTGGACCAGCCGCGAACGGAAATGGGGCGGCTGGCCGTCGAAGCACTGCTCGAACGGGTCCGGGGCGAACGTACCGAACCGGTCCGGCATCTGCTGCACCCGTCGCTGGTGGTCCGATCGACCACCACCGCACTCTAGGAAGGTTGCGAGAATGAGGTTGGGACTCGCCGGCACCGGCCGGATCGGCACTTCGCACGCAGAGACCTTGAAGAGCTTCGACGAGGTTTCCTCCGTGGTCGTCGCCGACGTCGACGCGGGCCGCGCCCAGGCGGCCGCGGCGAAACTCGGTGTCGAAGCGGCGGCGGACATCCCCGCGCTTTTCGCGTCCTCTTTGGACGGACTGGTGATCGCCGCGGCGACGGACGCGCATCCGGAACTGATCCTCACGGCGGTCGACGCGGGGATCCCGGTGTTCTGCGAAAAGCCGGTCGCCGCCGACATCCCGGGCACGCTCGCGGTGATCGACAAGATCTCCGGTTCGGACGTACCGGTGCAGATCGGCTTCCAGCGCCGGTTCGACGCCGGCTACGCGGCCGCCCAGGCGGCGGTGGCGTCGGGAGAGCTCGGCTGGCTGCACACCTTGCGCGCGACCACCCTGGACCCGGCGCCGCCGCCCGCGGGGTACGTCGCGCATTCCGGTGGCCTGTTCCGGGACTGCGGAGTGCACGACTTCGACGTCGTCCGGTACGTCAGCGGCCGTGAGGTCGTCGAGGTCTACGCCGTCGGGGCGAACAAGGGCGAGCAGTTCTTCGTCGACGCCGGTGACGTCGACACCGCGGCCGCGACCCTGACCCTGGACGACGGAACGCTGGCCGTCGTCTCGTTGACGCGCTACAACGGCGCGGGCTACGACGTCCGGCTGGAAGTACTCGGCTCGGCGGGGAACGCCGTGGTGGGCCTGGACGATCGCGCGCCGCTGACCTCGGTGGAACCCGGCGTCCAGCCGTTGCCCGGCCCGGCCTACCCCGGTTTCATGGAACGCTTCCGGCCCGCGTACATCAGTGAGCTGAAGGCTTTCCTCGACGTCGCGGCCGGTCGCGCGCCGAGCCCGTGCGGAGCGGCGGACGCGCTGGAGGCGTTCTACATCGCCGAGGCGTGCGAGGTCTCCCGCCGGGAACGCCGCCCTGTACGCGTGGACGAAGTACGCGTCTGACTCACCGCCTCGTGAGTGGTAAAGGCGGTTCTAACCGCCCTTACCACTCACGAGACCCATCACGATTCGGCGCCGTGGTCGCCCGGAAGGCAGCTTGCTGCCACGACCGGCCACCATCGACACCGTTTGGCTACAGTGATCGCGGATCTCGAGGGGCGGCGGGTTCGGGTCGCCGGAAGCGTGAGGAGTGCGATGCAGCCGTATGGTCAGCCGCCGTCCAAGCCGAGGGCGAACGCCGCGGCGGCGATGATCGCCGGGAGCCTGGCGCTGCTCACCGCCGGGATGCTCGTCTGGTTCGTGCTCTACAACGTCGTCCACGCCAACGGGGCGACCGGTCAGTGGTCCGGCGTGGAGATGCAGAACGTGGCCTTCGGCGTCATCAGCACCGGCGCGCTGGTGGTCACGGCGGGATTCACGTTCGCCCGCAGGATTTCCGGCGCGTGGACACTGTTCGGACTGTGCGCGCTCTTCGCGGTGGCGATGCTCATCGCGGCACCGCTGCTGTGGGGCACGCCCCTCGACGCTCAGCTCAAGTGGATCTTCGGCTTCGACAAGAGCAACGGCGTCGCCATCGCGCTGGCGGTCATCTTCAGCATCCTGACGGCGAGCATGGCGGCGATCGCCGGCAGCGTCAGGTCGTACGAGAAGCCGCGCGGCTAGAGCTTGTCCAGGATCAGCTTCGCGCGTTCCTCGACAGGCCGGTAGCCGGAGCGCGCGGCGAGTTCCAGTGCCAGCTCGCAGTGCGTCCTGGCTTCTTCGAGCTTTCCCAGTTCCAGCAGCGTTTCCGCGAGCCCGGTCCGCGCGGCGGCCTCACACCAGAAGAAGCTGGTCGTCCGCGCGATCGACAACGCGAGCCGCTGATGCTCGGCGGCCTCCTCGGGCAGGCCGAGCCGCAGGCAGACTTCGCCGAGTCCGACGAGTGTCCACGCCTCGGTGCCCCGGTCGCCGATCTTGCGGGTGAGTTCGACGGCTTCGAGCGCGTCCGCGCGGTTCTGCTCGCTCGGGTCGCGCATGCTTTCGAGGACGGCCCGGCCGGACAGGGCAGTCGCCTCGCCGTAGGTGTAGCCGAGTTCGCGGTTGGCCGCGAGCGCGCGGGTGTAGAAGTCGTAGGCGTCGTCGGGCAGGCCGAGATCGCGGTGCACGGTGCCGAGGTCGACCAGCAGCACCGCGACGCTGAACCGGGCGCCGTCCCGTTCGGCGACCGCGAGCGCGCGGGTGAAGTTGGCGAGCGCCTCGTCGAGCTGACCTGTCTGCCAGTACGGGAAACCGAGGTTCGCCAGCGCCATCGAGATACCCGGCATGGACAGCTCTTCGCACAGCCGCAGGGATTCCAGCCCGCAGCGGATCGCCTCCTGCGGGTCGCCGAGGCGCTGGTGCACGGCGCTCAAGTTGTTGAGCACGGCCGCGCGACCGGCGTCCCAGCCTTCGAGGAGGTCGCCGCGCAAGGCGCTGGTGAGGTGTTCTCGTGCCTCGTCGTAGCGGCCGCTGTTGACGCAGGCGAGCGCGATGCTCAGATGCATCGCCGCTTGGGCTTGTCCGGCGTCGCTGCGGCGGGCGGCCTTGAGCGCCGTCGAGGCCGTGTCGATCCATTCCGCGTGATGGCCGCGCTGGTGGAAGAAGGCGCGGAGCGCGTCGGCGAGGTGCCAGGAGAACTCGGGCGGCCCGTGTTCGGCGCCGTGCTCGACGGCGGCGGCGAGGTTCGGCCACTCGGCGTCGAGCCAGGTCAGCGCCTCTTCGGTGTCGGCGAAGGGTTTGGCCTCCGGTTCTTCGCGCGGCAAGCGAAGGAAATGGGGGATGAGGACGCGGCCCGCGGCGTCGGCGGTGGTCAGGTAGCTCTCGAAGAGCCGCCTCTCCGCGGCGTCGCGATCGGACTTCGTGTCCTCCGACAGCGTGCGGCCTGCCGCGAAACTGCGGAGGAGGTCGTGGAACCGGTAGCGCCCCGGGGTGTAGCGCTCGATCAGATGAGCCGCGGCGAGTGCCTTGAGCAGCTGGTTGCCCCGCGTCGCACCGGTGAGTGCCTGAGCGGCGGAGGCGGTGAATGTCTGGCCCGGGACCAGCGCGAGCCGTCGGAACAGCAGGCGGTGCTCATCGGGAAGCGCCCGGTAGGAGACACCGAACGCCGTGGTCACGGCGCTTTCCTCGGCACCGTCGACGGTCAGCTCCGCCAGCGGGTCGCCACCGGCCAGCTCGCGGGCGAATTCGGCGATCTCGGGTTCACCGCTCGCGCCGAGGTTGGCCGCCGCGATCCGGAGGGCGAGCGGGAGATGCCCGCACAGCCGGGCCAGCTCCGCCGCCGCGCCCGCCTCGGCGGCGACGGTTTCGCTGCCGAGCACGGCTTCCAGCAGATGCCGCGCGTCTTCGGCGGGCAGGACGGACAGCGGAAGCGCCCGGGCGCCGGTGCGGGCGATGAGGTCGCCGAGCCGCTGGCGGCTGGTGACCAGGACGGTGCCCGACGGCGGCAGCAACGGAAGCACCTGACCGGTGTCGCGCACGTTGTCGAGGACCAGCAGGACCTTGTTGTCTGCGAGGAGGGAACGCAGGAGCGCGGCCCGCGTGTCGGTGTCTGGCGGGATGGCCTTGGGCGCGGTGCCGAGCGCTTGCAAGAGCTGGGTGAGCGCGACGGCCGGGGTGAGCGGTTCGTGGTCGGGGTCGAAGCCGCGCAGGTCGAGGTAGAGCTGCCCGTCGGGGAACGCGTCGCGGACGCGATGGGCCCAGCGGACCGCGAGCGCGGTTTTGCCGACGCCCGCGGTCCCGCTGATCACCCAGATGTCGGTGCCCTCGCCCGCGTGACGGGTCGCCTCGTCGAGCCGCTCCAGCTCGGCCGCGCGCCCGGCGAACCCCCGGACGTCGTGCGGCAGCTGCGCCGGGCGGACCGGCTCGGGTTTGACCGAGGCCGCGGCCGGTTCCAGAGCGGGATCGGCGGCGAGGATGGCGGTTTCGAGTTTCCGCAGCTCCGGCGAGGGATCGAGGCCGAGTTCGGCGCCCAGCCTGTCGCGCAGGGAGCGGAAAGCCTCGAGCGCGTCGTCGGTGCGGCCTTCCCGGTGCAGCGCGAGCATGAGCTGCCCGACGAACCGCTGCCGCAACGGATGCGCGGCGACCAGTTCGATCAGTTCCGCGAGGACCTGACGGCCGCGGCCGAGCCGCAACTGTGCTTCGGCGCGATCTTCCAGCGCCGTCCAGCGTGCTTCGTTCATGCCGCCGCGGAGCCGCTGGGCGACCTCGCCGCTCACGACGTCGGACAACGCCTCGCCGCGCCATAGCCCGAGCGCCTCGTCGAAGAGGTCGACGGCGGTTTCGTCGTCGGCCTTGCGGGCTTGCGCCGTCAGCTCGGTGAAGCGGTGCAGGTCCACCTGGCGCGGCTCGACCCTGAGCAGGTAACGGGTCCCCTCGGAGACGATCTCCGGCCCGCCCGCGCCGCGGAACACCGCCCGCAGCCGGGACACCAGCGCTTGAACGGTGTTCCGGGCGCTCGCCGGCGGTTCTTCGGGCCACAGCAGGTCGATGATCCGGTCACGCGGTACCGGTTTGCCCGCCTCCAGCAGCAGAACCGCCAGTACGAGCCGTTGTTTGGGCGAGCCGAGATCGACCTGACCGTCACCGGCCCACGCCTCGACGGCGCCGAGGACGCGGAACTCCACCCGGCCACCTCCGCCCACCATCGTCAGAGCCTGCAAGCGTAGTGCAAGCGCCCTGCATCCGGCCGCCGCGATAGTTGCCGGGTGTCCACCGAGGACCCGTCGCCGGAACCGTGCCCAACCAACAAGACGGGCAGGACCCCCCATTCGGTTCCGGTACGACGGTGGACACCTTCAACTTGCACAGGCACCGCCTTCTGACGGCGGTGGGGGTTGGGGGTAGTGCCAGCTCGACGTCTTCCCCCGTGTCGTCGGACTGGCGCTTCTTCTTGACTGGGGCTGGGGTTTTCTCGTCGCCGTCTTCCGGCGACGTCCTGGGGGATGGGTGGGCGGGCCGCGACCGGCCCGCCCATGCCAGGACTTTCCGCGAGTAGAGGACTACTCGCGCAGCGCGGGGTCGGTGGCCAACGCGGGATCGATCAGGCCGAGCCAGGCGTCCTGGTCGTCGGCCAGCGGATACCGCAACGGAAGCACGTGGAACCGGCAGGCGAACGTCATACCGGTGTCGCCGCCTGTCCCCTCGACACGATGTATCCAGTCATCGGCCGTGCCGGTGGGCGCCACCAGGTGGAAGTAGGTGGTACGGCGTGATCGTCCGGTCTCGGGGTGGGGTTTGTCCTCGGTCGTCAACGCCCGGACGATCGTGACACCGGTCAGTCCGGTTTCCTCGGCGACTTCTCGCAGCACCGCCTTCGGAAGACCTTCGTCGGCCTTGACTCCTCCGGCTGGGACTTGTCGCCCGGCTTCGGGAGCGTCGACGTGCTCGAAGATCAGGAGCTCGGGCCGTGGTAGCGGTCGGATGACGTAGGCCGCGACGCGAATCCTCGGCGGGGAGGTGCTCACAGGATTCTCCTGTCTTCTCGCCAGGTTCCGGCTTGACAAGCATGCCCGCCGTCCTCCACCCTTTCACTACTTAATTAGTGAAAGGGTGTTGCCAGTGGTCACCTTCCACCTGGACAAGGGCTCGGGCGTCGCGACGTACGTCCAGCTCGTCCAGCAGGTCAAAAACGCCCTCCGGCTGGGATTACTGGAGCCGGGAGACCGGCTGCCGACGGCGAAGGAGGTGGTCGCCGAGCTGGCGATCAACCCCAACACCGTCCTCAAGGCCTATCGCGAACTGGAGCGCGAAGGGCTCGTCGAAGGGAAGCCGGGCCTCGGCACCTTCGTCCAGAAAACGCTGGGAGGCGCTTCGTTCGCGGAGCACACGCGGTTGCGGAAGAGCCTGGGGGTCTGGGTCCGCGACGCGAGGGAATCCGGGCTGGATCAGGAAGACGTCGAGGCGCTGTTCACCTCGGTGATGGTCGATGGCTTTCGAGGAGAGCGAACCGCATGACCGATAAACCCGTGATCGAGGCCACCGGCCTCGGCAAGCGTTACCGTCGCAAGTGGGCGCTGCGCGACTGCTCCCTATCCGTCCCGAAAGGACGTGTCGTCGCCCTCGTCGGGCCCAACGGCGCCGGCAAGACGACCTTCCTGCATCTGGCCGTCGGGCTGCTCGACCCGACCCTCGGTTCGGTCTCGATCCAAGGAACCTCCGCGTTCCTCGCCCAGGACAAGCCGTTGTACCCCGGCTTCAGCATCGCCGAGATGCTCAAGTTCGGCAGGCGCCTCAACCCCGGCTGGGACGACGAGTTCGCGCTCAAACGCATCGATTCGCTGCGGCTTCCCTTGAAACACAAGGTCGGCAAGCTGTCCGGCGGGCAGCGCGCGCAGGTCGCGCTCACCCTTGCGCTCGCGAAACGCCCGGACCTGCTGGTACTCGACGAGCCGCTCGCGAACCTCGACCCGCTGGCCCGCCACGAGGTCATGCGCGGGCTGATGGAGGCGGTCGCCGAAACCGGCATGACCGTCCTGCTCTCCTCGCACGTCGTCTCCGATCTGGAGAACACCTGCGACTGGCTGATCGTCCTCAACGGCGGCCGCGTCCAGGTCAGCGGCGACATCGACGAACTCGTCGCCGGGCACCGGATCCTTTCCGGGCCCGCGGAGGAGGCCGACGCGCTGGCCAACCGCGTCGCGGTCGTGGACGAGGCGCGAGCCGGACGGCAGGCGACCGTCTTCGCCCGCACCGAACCGGTCCCGCTCGGTCCACAGTGGACCGAAAGGCCCGCGAACCTGGAGGAGCTCGTCCTCGCCTACCTCCGGCGACCCGAATCCGCGAGCCTGCCTCGCCCGACACTGGCTTCGGCGTAAGGGGCGACGATGCTTTGGCTCACCTACCGCCAGCACCGCATGCAACTCCTGATCACGGCGGGCCTGCTGGTCGTCGTCGGGATCCTGTTGCTGATCAACGGGAACGCCGCGGCGGACAGTCTTGATCCGGCGAAGCTCTTCAAAGACCTGTACACCTACCTTTCCTGGCTGCAGGTCGTGCCGGTGGCGATCGGCGTCTTCTGGGGCGCGCCGCTGGTCGCGGCCGAATTCGAACGCGGCACCACGAAACTCGCCTGGACCCAGTCGATCTCGCGGTTCCGCTGGCTCGGCGTCAAACTGGGATTCCTCGCCGTGCTCGCCACCCTGGGCGGTCTCGCGTTCGGCACGATGATGCAGCGCTGGGTGGAGGTCTTCCCGACCGATCGCGGCGACACGGCCTTCACCAGTCGCTTCGACAATCCCGTCCTGTTCGCGATGACCGGTGTCGCTCCCGGCGCGTGGTGGCTCTTCGGTTTCGTGCTCGGCACCGCCGCGGGCGCGCTCCTCCGCAAGACCCTGCCCGCCATCGCCGTCACCATCGCGGTGATCGTCGGCCTGATGATCGGCGTGAGCAACTTCCGGGACTCCTACGCGGAACCCGAGCTCGTCCCCCTGAGTTCGGAACCCACCGGCCGGGTGGTGGAGATGGTCCGGGACGCCGCCGGCGAGATCACCGCGCTCAAGGTCCTGCCGCAGGACTGGTACTGGCGTTTCCAATGGACCGAGGCCGCGATCCTGACGGGCGTCTCGCTCCTGCTCGTCGTCGCCGCGACCTTCGCCATCCGACGCCGCTCCTAGAAAGGGATATTCCTTGCTCTGGCTCACCTGGCGGCAGCACCGCACTCAGCTGCTCGTCACCTTGGGGTTCCTCGCCGTGCTCGGTGGCGTCCTGCTCATGTCCGCGCAGATCGCCATGGACGCCTCGAACGGCGAGATCTCCTTGTATTGTCACGGAGGCGGCACCCCCTGCCGTGAGTACGACGCGGGGCTGGAGGATCTCTATCAGAAGATCTACCCGCTGATCGCGATGCTGCCGTTCGTTCCGTTGCTGGCGGGTGTCTTCTGGGGCGCGCCGCTGCTCGCCAGGGAGTACGAGCGCAACACCCATCAGCTCGCGTGGACGCAGTCGATCGGCCGCGGGCACTGGCTGGCCGTCAAGTTCGGCGTCCTCGCCGGATGCGCGACGCTGGCCGGGCTCGCGTCGGGGCAGATGTTCGGCCGGTGGCTGGAACTGTTCCCCGGCAAGGCGCAGACCTTCGTCGAGACGTCCTACTTCGGTGCGGTCGGGATCGCGCCCGCCGCCTGGTGGCTGTTCGCCTTCACCCTCGGTACGGCGGCCGGGGTGCTGGTGCGCAAGACCTTGCCCGCCATCGCGATCACGGTCGCGGTGTTCCTCGCGGCCGCGATCGCCCTGCTCGTCCTGAGGCCGAATTACGCCGAGCCGGTGCGCACGCTCGGTCCGGATCCGGCCGCGACGGGGGCTCTGATCATCGAGGTGGGCAGGGTCGCGCCGGACGGCCGCGAGATGAGTTCGCTGGACGACGTGCCCGGCTGCCCGCTGGGGCTGGGCAAGAGCGAGTGCGCTCTGGCGGCGGGCTATCAGGACTTCACCGTCTACCAGCCCACCAGCCGGTTCTGGCGGTTCCAGTGGACCGAGGCGGGCATCCTGCTCGCCGCGACCGCGGTGCTCGGGGGTGTCGCGGTAGGGGGAACGGTCCGCCGCCGCCGCTGAGACGGCGGCGGACCGAAACCTCAGTCGAGCTGAAGCTCGGGCTGGTACAGATCAAACCAGTGGTAGAGGTCCAGCGCCCGGTCGATGCCGGAGCGCTGGGCCGAGGACATCGTCGCCGGGTCCACTTCGGACACCCGGTGCAGCCAGTCCCGGTCCACCAGGGAGAACACCGGGTTGTCCCGTTCGGTCAGGGCCTCTTTGGCCTGCTGCTGCAACGCCGCCGCGTAGCCCGGGTCCTGAGTGGACGGATACGGGCTCTTGACCCGGTCACGCACCGAAGCGGGCAGGACGTGCTTCGTGGCGTGCCGCAGCAGGCTCTTTTCCCTGCCGTCGAACGTCTTCAGCGACCACGGCGTGTTGTAGACGTACTCGACGAGGCGGTGGTCGCAGAACGGCACCCGCACCTCGAGCCCGACGGCCATCGACGCCCGGTCCTTGCGGTCCAGCAGCATCCGCACGAACCGGGAGAGGTGGAGGTTGCAGACCGTCCGCATCTTCCGGTCCTGCTCGCTCTCCCCGTCGAGGTGTTCGACCTGGGCGACGGCGGTGCTGTACTGGTCGGCGACGTAACCGGGCAGGTCCAGCTTGGTCCGGACGTCCTCGCGCAGCAACGCACCCCGCTCGCTGGTGAGCCCCATCCGGAAGGCGAGCCAGGGGAACGTTCCCGAGTTCACCGCGGCCTCGTCGTGGAACCAGCGGTAGCCGCCGAAGACCTCGTCGGCGGACTCGCCGGACAGCGCCACCGTCGACTCCGCGCGGATCGCCTTGAACAGCAGGTACAGCGAGGTGTCGAAGTCGCCGAGCCCGGCCGGGATGTCCCGCGCGGTCAGCACCTTGCGGCGCACCTCCGGGTCGCTGAGCTCGGCCGGGTTGAGCACGACG
>NZ_JAJPWP010000006.1:0-640828 GCF_046549035.1 Amycolatopsis sp. lyj-90 | reverse complement strand
TACGGAACGATCAGCAACCAGCTCGGCACCCAGACCCTCGGACACCTCCTCACAACCAAACAGACCGGCGTCGTCTGCGTCTCCCCAATCGACTGGGACACCTACGTCTCCACCACACCACTCACCACCAACCTCACACCCCAACAACCACAACAGACCACGGCGGCAATTCCGGGGATCGCGGACGTGCGGCAGTTGATCCGCAAGGCCGCGTGGGATGCCCTCGGAAAAGAAGTCGACGACGACGCAGTGCTTTTGGAATCCGGCTTGGATTCATTGGGAAGCATTTCGCTGCGTAATCGGATTGCTTCTGACATGAAGGTGACGCTGCCGTCGGCATTCGCACTGGAGTCGCCCAGTATTCAAGCCATGGCCCGCTATGTGTCCGAACAGCTACGTGCCAGGCCCAAGGCCGTCGAGAACGTTCCAGTGCAATCCCGGTCGTCTGATCTTCCCATTCTCGTCGTGGGCGCGGGCATGGCAGGAATCGGCTTCGCCCGAAGAATCGAGAGTCTTGGTCACAAGGTGATCGTCTTGGAGAAGCGTGACCGTGTCGGCGGCGTGTGGGGCACGCTCGCGAACTCCTATTCAAAGCTTCAGATCGATTCACCGGCGTACAGTTTCGACAGCGTATCGCCTGCACTGCCGGGCGACCACCGCTGGGAGACCATTTTCCCAGGCAGGGCCGAAGTCATCCGCGAAGCGGGCGAAGTGGCGTCAGAACTGCGCCAGTCGATTCAGTTCAACTGTCACGTGCTGTCCGTGAAGAAGATCGGCGATAAAGAGTACGAAGTCGAATACAGGCAAGATGAGCTCGTCAAGGTGGTACGAGTGTCAGGTATCGCTGCTTTTACCGGCGGACTTCACCATCCAAAAGATCACCGGCTCGTCGACGAGAGCTGCTTCAAGGGACACGTAGGGCTGGGCATCAAGGACGACACCCCAGCGGACAAGTTCGCAGACGCCTCGGTCGTGATCGTCGGCCATGGGGCCTTTGCCCTGGAGAACATGCGCACCGCCTTGGAGAACGGTGCCCGGCATGTCACCATCATCGGCCGCAAACGAAATCTGGTCGTGTCCACGCTCTGCAACTGGATCATCAATTCTTGCGAAGGCGCCGTTCCGATGAACGACATCGTGGACATCATGCGGCCGTTCTACGAATCTTGCGGCATAGATATCGAAACACTTCCTTCGCTCTCTCGGGATCTCGACGGAAGCTTTGTGCTCAACCAATCGACGGTTCCTCCCGCCTCCGATCTTTATTTCCTCGCGCAGCGACTCGGGAAGGTGACGGTGCTGGAAGATGAAGTCATCTCCGTGTCGCCACATTCTGTCACAACCAAGAGTGGCAAGGAGGTGGCCGCGACCGTGCTGCTGAAGTGCTTGGGATCCAACACAGACCAAGATGGACTGCTGGGCATGTTCGGAGACGGCAGCCACCTGGAAGGACCCTGGGTGAACGGGGATGCCAACCTGTTCACATACAACGACGGTGCACAGGTCCCTCGGAGCGTTGGTTCCCTGCTGTGCTCAAGCTACACATTCTTCGTTCAAGCCCTCGCTGAGGCCTATCTGCACTTCAGAGGAAAGCCTGATGATCTAGTGTCGACACTGGCACGGATCTCATCCGAGTCCTCAGGCAGGTCGTATGCCGAACGCCTGCTCATAGAGTTGTGGGACTTCATTGAGCCCGCGAAGAACAAGGTGGCGGCCAGAACGTTAGAGCTTTGCCCGTTCGACCGCTTTCAACGAGAGCGCGAAGCGGAGTGGGATTCCTACTGCAATTCCTTGGGCCGATCTCCTGCCGAAGAAGAGGGAGGACTCTGGGACCTGCTCTCCCCGGCCCTTTCCGTTCTTCACCGGAGGAATCCCGGTGTTCCATTGGAGAAGCGTGCTCGGCATCGCGAGTTCGGCACAGTCAGCGTTTTTGTGCCAAAGCGGCATAGGGTTCTTTTTCTTCCCGGCCAGGGAACGAGTGCTCGGCTCTCGCGAGCCATGCTTGATCGGACTGGCTGGCTGAAGCGGCAAGACATCGAGTTCGTCATCCCGGATGCACCGTTCGAGATCCCTGCGTTCACCGACGGTCAGCAACTGGAGATGCTGGGATTGGATTCGCTGGTTCAGGAAGGTCTCTACGACACCGCAGGCGTCTATCGTGAATGGAACGCGGGATTTCAGGAGCTGTGGAATAAGTTTCATGGCATTCCCGACAGTCCGGATTACGTCAACGCGCAGGGTAACCTGCGGTCAACAATGCGGTATGTCAAGCAGCTCGCAACCGACTATGGTCCGTTTTCTGGAATTGCGGGGTTCTGCGAAGGTGCGGCAGTCGCGTCCGCAGCTTTGCACACTCAGTCTTCGGGGCGGGACGTAGGGCTGGCCCAGGTGGACTTCTTCATCGCGATGTCTCCTTGGCGTTCACCGGTTCATGAACATGAAGGAGTGTTCGAGAAGCCTCGGCCTATCGAAGTGCCTGTGCTCCAGACCGTTGGCGAGAAAGACATGGACGTGTTCTTGGCCGCCGCTCCGATTTTCGGCCGGGACTTCGAAAAGGTGCTTGAACACAGGCATATGGGGCAGCACGTCTACCCGCCGCTGACGCGTGTTCTTGATCAGAAGGTCAATCGACTGCTGCAGGAGCGTTCTTGATGCTGAATCGTGGAGTGCTTCCGGCTCGGAACGGTCTCGACGGTGCGAAGTCGGCGCAATCATGTGGCGGCAGCCTGAGTATGGGGAGTGAACGATGGTGAGTATGAAATCGAGTGCATGGATCAAGCAATTTCACCCCAAAGGTGATGCCGAAGATCTCGTCGTGTGCTTCCCGCACGCCGCCGGTTCGGCGGGCTACTACTTCCCGCTATCCGCGGCGATGCCACCGAGCATCGACATGCTCACGATCCAGTACCCCGGACGACAGGACAGGCGTGACGAACCTCTGATCGACTCGGTGGACGAACTCGCTGACCAGATCGCCGAGGTGGTCATGGGCTGGTCTCACAAGCCGATGACGCTCTTCGGGCACAGCATGGGCGCGAGCGTGGCGTTCGAGGTCGCCCTGCGACTTGAGACCAAGGGCATCACGCTGACGAGCCTCGTCGTATCGGGTCGTCGTGCGCCATCAACGCGGCGAGTCGAGCGGAGTCACCTCGGCAGCGACACCATGCTTATAGCCGACTTGCGGAAGCTCGGGGGCATGCCGGAGCAATTGCTCGATGACGAAGAGTTCGTTCGCATGCTACTTCCCGTTCTACGTAACGATCTGCGTGCCGCCGAGACATATGAGCCACAGTCTGGTGGCGGTCTGCGTAGCCCGATCCTCGCGCTTGCCGGAGATTCTGACCCCAAGGTCTCGGTGCATGAGGTGAAGGCATGGGAAACTCATACCAGAGGATCGTTTGAATTTCGCATGATGCCTGGTGGGCATTTCCCGTCCGGTGATGAGCATGTGGCGATCGCAGGCCTGATTTCGGAGCAGATCATGTCGACGATGGTTCCCTGGTGAGGCGAGGTGGCCGGCGCGATCGCGGCCAGGCAGCGTTCGGCCCTGTCGCCGGAGCGCGTCCGTCAGTTCCGGCGGTCCGCTGACCAGGTGAGATCGGTCTGCACGGAGGTGATCATCCAGGCTATCCCGACGGGTGTCTCGTGGCCGAGGTGCAGGAGGCAGCTGCGTTCTGTGACGGCTTCAGCGACTCCTATGCCGAACCAGGTGTGTGGAGAGCGCGTCGGTAGCGAGCGTTGGGGCCGGGTGCCACTCCGGCCCCAACGCTTGCGGCGCCGCTGTCGGCGGCACGGTCCTTGTCGTCGGTACTGAGAAGTTTCCAGCGCTCGTGGTCCGTATGGCTTAGGTGCGTGCCCCCCGTTGCACCCGTTCGGGGCGGGCTCCGACCCGTCCACCCGCATGGGGCGTTGGACGCGAGTCCCAGCGCCGCTACTGGATCACGACCGAGGTCTTCCCGACGTTGAAGTTGTGAACCTCGCTGGGATGTTGGTCCAGCGCTGCCCTGCAGACGTCCAGGGACACCCAGTCGCAGGACAACGACCGTGACAATACGAACGACTCGGTCGTCGAACTTGTCCACCACCAGGAACGCCTTGCCCGGCTCGTTGAGCGTCAGCTCCCGCCTCCAGAAGCTGACCTCGCCAACGCCGTTGGCTAAGGGCCGCAGGCGCTCTACCGACCTGCGGCTGCGCCACTCGTCGAAGTCCTCTACGACGGAGGGGTAACCTTCGTTGTCGTAGGCGACGCGCTCGGCACCTGCACGTCCGCCTAAGCGAAGAGCCGTGGCACCACCTCGGCGTTGCTCGCCAAGCCGAGAATCACGCCCTGGCTGGCCAGCCCCTCGGGCTTCTCGCCGTCCTCGTTGTCCACGCCAGCGAGATGGAGCCGCGTCCGGACGTCTTGCTGATCCACTTCTCTATATTCACCACCAGCCGCTTGCCACTGGCCCAGACTCAAGCGCTGATCGTTGGGTATCTGGAGGGGGCCACGACTTCCGGGCTGGGTGACCGGTTCGGCATCGACCGGCGAACGGTCAGCAAGATTCTCCATCGAAACGGTGTGCAGATGCGCCGACGGGGGCTGTCGCCTAGGCAGGTCGATGAAGCGGTCCACCTTTACAATCTCGGCTGGCCACTGGCACGAGTTGGTGAACATTCCGACGTTGATCACGCCACCGTGTGGAACAGGTTGCGTGAGTGTGGTGTCCAGATGCGGGACCCCCATGGGCGGCCACGGACATGGCAGAGGTCTGACGGCGGCTGGGGGCGTGTGTCCGTTTGGCGGTGCCGCTTGTCGGACGATGCGGAAATCGTGGGTGTCTAGCCTCGGGCGGGGTCGGCGATTTTGAACAGTGTGCGGATGGCGCGGGATTTGAGCGTGCTGTGGAGGGCGGCCGCGCGCCCGATCTGTGTGGGGCTCGGTTTCGCGAGCGAGGCAAGGGGAACAGGGCCGCGGCGTTGCCGTGGTCGATGGCGGCGCTGATGGTGGCTCCGAAGGGTGCGTTGCGGAGGTGTTCTTCCAGACCTGCGGCGAAGTAGTGCACGGCCATGTCGGGGGCGAAGGGCCAGTCGCTGCCGGCGAGGATCCGTTCGGGCTGGGCTGGGCTGGGCCAAGGCGAGCAGGGCGGGCAGCACGATGGGCTGGTCGAGAGCGCGCCATCGCCGTTGGCGTGTGCCCACGTAGGGCTGGACCGGAATACGCCGGAAACGGGTCGTTGCCAACAAGAAGTGCTGGTGAGGGGTCGGTTGCGACGCCGGGGCCGCGCGTCTCGCGTGCTGGCGCCACTGCCTTGTCCAACTCGGGTCGGACGGTAGCGCGGGTGGAGATCTTCTCGGAGAAGGCTGGGTCATGCTGGCGGACTTCAGCGAGTCGAGCTGGGGGTTTCCGGGGACTGCCGGAGCTTGAAGGCGCGGGCGTAGCCGATCCGCCCGTGCCGACTGGCTTGACGCGGGTCAGCGTCGGCCGGGGCAGTTCGACCTAGGGTGAGCCGGCTTGCGGCTCGCGGGCGCGGCCGAGGACGCTCCCGGACGGCGGACCCGACCGTGGGTGGTCGGGTCGGGTCAGGTCTGCCAACGCGCCGTCAGCAGGCGTTGCGCGGGGGGCGGCCCGGGGAGGTCGACGTTCGACCTGGCGGCGAGTCCGCCCAGGGCGATCGCGAGCAGGCGGCGCCGGGCGGCCCGCGCTTCGGCGGTGAGCGCGGCGTCGTCCAGGTCCTCGATCTGCTCGATCAGTGGCGAACGGCCCAGCTGCTCGATGAGCAGGAGGATGTCGGTTGCTGTGACGTCCTCGCGTAGTCCGCCGCACTTGTGCGCGCGGTCTACCAGGGCGGCGAAGTCCCGGTCTGCGGCGGCCGCGAGGTCGGCCATCTGCGGGGGCAACGAGGTCAGCCTCCCCAGCGGGGCCAGCGTGCCCTGGCCGTACTCGACGCTCTCGATGACCAGGTTCTGCAGGCCCTGCCACGGGTCGGGGTGGTCGGCGGCCGCGTGCACGGCCGCCGACCATTGCTGGTTCGACAGCACCAGCAGCCGTTCATACAAGGCGGTCTTGCCGTTGTAGCGCCGATAGAGCGTGCCGACGCCGACTCCGGCGACCTCGGCGATCGCGTTGACCGAGGCGTTGGCCCCGTCGCGGGCGAACACCCGCCGGGCGGCCTCCAGGAGGGCCTGGTCGTTGCGGGCGACCTCGGCCTGCCGGGCCTGCTGCTGTCTGGAGATGGCCATGCTCGTCATCTTAGACCTTGCGGAGTGAAACGCTCCGCAAGTAGTGTCCCTCGATGTGCGGAGCATATTGCTCCGGACTATGGAAAGCGAGGATCCTGTGCCTTCGAACAAGACCGTGCTCGTCGCCGGAGCGACCGGAAACCAGGGCGGCGGCGCCGCCCGGGCGCTGCTCGCCGACGGCTGGAACGTGCGGGCACTGGTGCGCGACACGGACGCGGCCACCGCCCGTGCCCTGGCCCGCGCCGGTGCGACCCTGGTCCGCGGCGACCTCGACGACGCGGAGTCACTGGCCCGGGCGACCGCCGGCGCGCATGGCGTGTTCAGCGTCCAGCCGCTGGCCGTCACCGGGGAGGAACTGGCCACCGAGGTCCGCCGCGGGATCGCCCTGGCCGACGCCGCCCGGAACGCGGATGTCGCACACCTGGTCTACAGCTCGGTCGACGGTGCCGAACGCGCCACCGGCATCGACCACTTCGAGTCCAAGACCCGCATCGAGGAGCACATCGCCGACACCTTCCCGTCGGCGACGATCCTGCGGCCGGTGTTCTTCATGGACAATCTGCTCTGGTACGCCGACGCCACCGACGATCGCGTCCTGGAACTACCGGTGGTCCCCGACCGCCCGATGCAGATGATCGCGGCCTCGGACATCGGCCGGATCGCCGCCGCCGCGTTCGCCGAGCCCGAGGCCTACCTCGGCGCCCGGCTGGCGATCGCCGGGGACGCCGTGAGCTTCGAGCAGGTGGCGGCGACGTACCAGCAGGTGACCGGCGTCCGCACGCGGCTGGCGCCCAAGCCGATCGAGGAACGGATGTACCAGTGGTTCGCCGAGGACGGCTACCAGGCCGACATCCCCACCTTGCGCACCGACTTCCCCTGGCTTCAGAGCTTCGACACCTTCCTGCGTAACGCACTCTCCGCCCACTGGCAGACCTCAACTCTCAGCGGATCGAACGACAGCGGCTTCTCGGAGGCATGATCAACGAGTACGAACGCTCTTACTGAAGCTGGCCGGTTCTCACCGTGCGGCCGTCGTGCCTGGCAGGACCTCACGTAGCACGCACGCCGGTTTTCGTCCGGCGACATCACGGCGAGTTCGGCGGGCGAATGCTTCCCCCATGCCTGACGGGCGACCGCTCCGCCGACGCCGATCGTCGGCAAGCCGCTCGCCCGTGCGTGCTCGACCGCGTTCGGCCCGGTCGCGAACACGACGTCATGACCGTGCTCCCGGGCGGCGACGGCCAGCGGCAGCAGCGGACGGTATGGCTGTAACTCCCAAAGGCTGAGAAGAACAGGCGCCTGGCCGAAGGTTACCGATGTCTGGCTCCCCGGAGGACGAAAGGAGTGAGCCATTTGTTGTAAGTAATCGGTTCCGGGAGGTGGCCGAAGTGGCTTGATGACTGATGGCGCAGGTATCCCGAAGGGCTTGATCCTTTTGTCGCACTACGGATTTCGGAGCTGCCGCAGATGCGTGATGGCCCTCGTCGACGCGGGTATCCGTATGTGGCGGGACGGAAATCTGTGGAATTCCCCGAAGGTCGGGTAATTGATCTTTTGGCGCTGAATTCGGGGCTTGACACGGTGACATTAGCTGGGTAGACAAAGGTGTGTCAGTGGTCTTGACCATTGAACGGCTGGGGCGGGAATCTGAAAATAAAGGGGGACTGGGGAGCGAGTCTTTCTGGCGGGATTCGTTTGCGGCCTCGGGTCGCTCTCTGGGGACTTCTTTGTTCGATCCTGCTGGATCGTTTTCTGTGTCTCATGGGTGTTTTCTCTATTCGTCATTCCTCTCGACAAGGAGCTGTCATGGGCAAAATCGCCGTCATCACCAACGATCTTCAGGGTGACGTGGTCTATCTGACCCCCGAACGCACAGCGGTGATGACCGACGCGCAGCCCCACTACATCGCCTTCCTCGACGAGATGCGGCGCCGCGGCCACACGGTCTACCACCTGCAGTTGATCAATCTGCCCGACGACCCGAACGCGAACCGCCGGGCGGACGGAACCCTGCCGCTGCAACGCGAAACCGAAGGTGCGGCGATTCTCTCCGCGTTCCTCGGTGAGGGCGACGTCGTCGTGGAGAAGAACAAGGACAGTGGTTTCTACGAGACGAAATTGCACGATCTGCTTCAGGCGGAGGGTGTCGAGACCGTCGTGGTCACCGGATTGCAGACCCAGATCTGTGTTCAGACCACCGCCGCCGACGCGTTCTTCCGCGGTTACAACGTCTGGGTGCCCGCCGAATGCGTCGTTTCCGACAAGGCGGCGGATCGTGACCGTTCCCTCGCCTGGCTCGCCGGGTATTGCGCCACGGTCGCGAGCTCGAAAGAGATCTTGGAGACCCTCGACACCAAAGGTGAACTGCCCCGAATGGTCGTCAAGACCCTTCCTTGAGCACTGTCCGAAAGGGCTTCCGGCCCTCGCTCGAAGAAAGGAAGGTAGGACGCCCGATGACAGACTCGGTGACCGGTCTCGACGAGGTCGTTCTGGACCACGGAAGCGGAGCCAAGCTCAGCGGTGAGTTGATCTCTTTCGTCGTCGAGACACTCGGCGAGGTGTACATCGGCGAGATGGAGGACAGCGCGATGCTGTCCCTTCCCGCCGGGCGGATCGCGATGACCACGGACTCGTTCGTGGCCGATCCGCCGTTCTTCGGCAACGGGGACATCGGCAAGATCTCGGTCTGTGGCACGGTGAACGACCTCGCCGTGGTCGGCGCGCGGCCGCTCTACCTGACGCTCGGGATGATCCTGGAGACGGGCTTGCCGATGGCCCGGCTCCACCAGGTGTGCACGTCGATCCGGGAGACGGCGCTCGAGGCAGGCGTCCAGATCGTCTGCGGTGACACCAAAGTGGTCCGCAAGGGTGAGGTCGACCAGATCTACCTCAACACCGCCGGCATCGGCGTCTTCGAACGCGCACCGCTGCGGATGCGCGACGTCCGGCCCGGTGACCGGGTGATCCTCAGCGGACCGATCGGCAACCACACGGTGCACCTGCTGTCGATCCGCGAGGGCCTCGGCTTCGAGCAGCGCGTGCTGAGCGATTGCGCGCCGCTCAACGGGCTCATGGACACGCTGCTGACGACGGTCGGCGAGGGCGTGGTGCATTCGGTCCGGGACGTCACCCGCGGCGGGCTGGCCGCCGTCCTGCACGAGTACGCCAGGGCGTCCGGGCACGCCGTCCGGTTCGAACAGGACCGGCTGCCCATTCAGTTCGAGACCGTGATGGCCGCGGACATGCTGGGAATCAACGCGATTCACGCCGCCAACGAAGGCTGTCTGTGCCTGTTCGTAGATCCGGCGGCGGAGCAGGAAGTGCTGGCCGTGCTCCGCTCGCACAAGTACGGCGCCGAGGCGACGACGATCGGCGAGGTGACGGGGGACGCGGATCCGATCGTGCTGAGGCGCGACGCGGACGGACGGGATTCCGTGGTCGAGGAACTTCAGGGTGCCGAGCTGCCGCGTCTGTGCTGATCAGTGAAGTGCCGAGCGGGGAGGTGACGAGATGCCGAGTAGTGATGTGAGTGTCCGGCGGAGTATTCGCGTGGCAGGCGTGGTCCAGGGCGTGGGGTACCGGCCCTTCGTCTACAAGCTCGCGTTGAACTGCGACCTGACCGGCTGGGTGCTCAACGACCCGGAGGGTGTGCTGATCGAGGTCACCGGCAGGCCGGAGGAGGTGCACCGCTTCACCGAAGGCCTCAGCACACAGGCGCCGCCCCAGGCCAGGGTCACGGCGGTCCAGGTGAACGACCTGCCCGAGGCCGAGGTGCGGCCGGAGGGGTTCACCATCCGGGAAAGCAGGCACAGCGGCCTCCGGACCACGGTCGTGCCCGCCGACTCCTACGTCTGCGCCGACTGCCGCGCCGAGCTGCGTGATCCGGCCGACCGCCGCTACCGGTATCCGTTCATCAACTGCACCAACTGCGGCCCGCGGTACTCGATCATCCGCGAGCTGCCCTACGACCGGGCCGTCACCACGATGGCGGGCTTCACCATGTGCCGCCCGTGCGCCACCGAGTACGGGGACCCGCTGGACCGTCGCTATCACGCCCAGCCCAACGCCTGCCCCGACTGCGGTCCCCGGTTGCTGCTGGCCGGTTCCGGCGGCGAGGCGGCTTCGGGGGAGGACGCGCTCGCCGCCGCCACGGCGGCGCTCGCCGAGGGCGGCATCGTCGCGGTCAAGAGTGTCGGCGGCTTCCACCTCGCGGTCAACGCCCGAGACGGCGAGGCGGTCGCCCGGCTGCGGACCCGCAAACGGCGTGATTCCAAGCCGTTCGCGGTGATGGCCCGCGACCTGGGCACGGTCGAAGGGTTCGCCGAGGTCCGTCCCGCCGAGGCCGAACTGCTGCTCTCGCCTGCCCGGCCGATCGTGTTGCTGCGCAAGCGATCCCCGGGTCTGCCGGAGCAGATCGCCCCGCGCAACCCCAATCTCGGCGTCATGCTCCCCTCCGCGCCGGTGCACCACCTTCTGCTCGACCATGCCGGACTGGACACCCTGGTCATGACCAGCGGCAACATTTCCGGTTATCCGATCGTGTACCGCAACGAAGACGCGCTGGCGCAGCTTTTCGCCGTCGCCGACCTGATCCTCTACAACGACCGCGACATCGAAGTCCGGGTCGACGACTCGATCGTCCGGTACTCCGAGCATCCCGAACTCGGCGAGCCACTGGTCGGTTTCATCCGCCGGTCCCGCGGCTACGCGCCGTATCCCGTGGAGGTCGGCACGCAACTGGCGCCGCTGGTGGCCTACGGCGCCGAGCTGAAGACGACCGTCGCGTTGAGCAGCGGCTCACGTGTCTACGTCAGTCAGCACATCGGCGACATCAAGAACGACGAGACCTTCAGCGCGCATCGAGAGGCCGTCCGTCATCTCGCCGATCTCCACGACCTGCGTCCGCGGCACGCCGCGGTGGACCTGCATCCGCAGTTCCGCGCGACCCGGTTCGCCTTTCAGGAGCAGGGCGAAACCTTCGAGCGGGTCGTCCCGGTTCAGCACCATCACGCGCACATGGCTTCCTGTATGGCGGAGAACCGGCTCGGCGGCGAGACCATCGGTGTCATCTTCGACGGCACCGGCTACGGCGACGACGGCACCATCTGGGGTGGCGAGTTCCTCGTCGGCGGATATCGCGATGCACGCCGCGTCGCGCATCTGCGGACCGTGCCGCTTTTGGGTGGCGACAAGGCGGTCACCGAACCGATCAGGACGGGGTTCGCGCTGGCGCTGGACGCGTTCGGCGAGACTTCCGCCGCGGTCGACGCCTTTCCGGTGCTGGAGACCCTCGACGAGCAGGCGCGGCACGTCTTCGCGACCATGGCGCAGCGTGGGATCAACGCTCCACCCGCGTCCAGTATGGGCCGGTTGTTCGACGGCGTCGCCGCGTTGCTCGCCATCACCACACACGCCGAATACGAGGCGCAGGGCCCGATCGAGCTGGAAGGTCTGCTCGAACGCGACTTCACCATGACCGAGCAGGAACACCGGTACCGATTCGGCCTGAACGACCGGGAAATCGACCCTCGGCCTGTGATCAGGGCGCTCGCAGCGGACCGGGAGGCGGGGCTGGACTCCGCCACGTTGAGCCGTCGTTTCCACTCGGCCGTGGTCGACATGGTCGTCGACCGATGCCAGGCGCTCCGGGAGTCCGGAACGCACCGGGTGGTGCTCTCCGGCGGCGTCTTCTTGAACGAGTTCCTGTTGGTCAACTGCATGGTGGAACTGCGGAAGACGGGATTCGACCCGTACTGCCACCAGCAGGTGCCGACCAACGACGGCGGCATTTCGCTCGGTCAGATCGTGGTGGCCGACGCCAGGCTGGGAGACGACGCACGATGAAGAAGTACCTGATCACCGGCGGGCGAGGGTATATCGGATCGGTCCTGACCAGGCTGCTCTGCCAAACCGGAGCAGAGGTCGTGGTCATCGACAACGGTCTGGTCGGCGGTCCGGAACTCGAACTGCCCGGGGTCACCTACATCGACGGCGACGTCCTCGACACGGGAGCCTGGGACAAGGCCCTCGACCGGGTGGACGCGGTGGTGCACCTGGCGGCGATCGTGGGCGATCCGGCCTGCGGCGTCGACACGGACACCGCCTGGGACGTCAACTATCTCGGCACCATCCGCGTCGCCGAGGCGTGCCGGCGGGCCGGGATCCGGTCGCTGGTCTTCGCTTCCACTTGCAGCAACTACGGATTCACGGCGGACGCGGAAGTGGGTGTCCTGTCACCCATGGCGCCCCAGTCGGTCTATGCCGAATCCAAGGTGCTGTCCGAGCACTACCTGCTCTCCCTGCCCCGTGACGAGTTTTCCCCTCGTCTGCTGCGGTTCGCCACCATCCACGGCCTTTCCCCGCGGATGCGGTTCGACCTCGCCGTCAACATCATGACGGCGAACGCCGTGGAACACGGCCGGGTCACCGTGCACGGCGGGACCCAGTGGCGGCCCTTCCTGCACGTCGAGGACGCGGCCGTGGCGGTGCACCTGGTACTTCAGGACGACCGGCCGGTCGCCCCGAGCATCTACAACTGCGGCTTCGGGGAAGAGAACTACCGCATGGACTCCATCGGCAAGCTGATCGCCGAAGAGATCGACGGCGTCCGGATGGAGATCCTCGAGGAGCACACCGATCCACGGAACTACCGGGTGAACTTCGATCCCATCCGGCGGGAACTGGGCTTCACCCCGAGCCGCCGGGTCGTCGACACCGCGCGGGAGATCCGGGATGCCATGCGCGAAGGGAAGTACTCGGACTTCACCTCGCCTCGCTACAGCAACTACCTGACCGCGGTGGCCCAGCGCGTGGACCCGGTCTCGGCGTGAGTTTCCGTCTTCCACCCTCAGGAGCCCGACCATGATCGATCGCAGACCGAGACGTTTTCCCGAACTGGTGCCCATGGTCCGCCCGACCGTGGAAGCCGATGCCGAGATGGAGCTGGCCGTCAAGGAGATCCTCCAGTCGGGAATGCTCACCAACGGGCGGTACGTAAGGGAATTCGAGGAAGCCGCGAGCGCGTACCTGGGGGTCGATCACGCGGTCGCGGTCAGCAACTGCACCACCGGGTTGATGCTCGTGTTCCGCTGCCTGGAGCTGACCGGTGACGTCGTCGTCCCGAGTTTCACCTTCATGGCTTCCGGCCACGCCCTCCGCTGGGCAGGGCACGGGATCCGCTTCGCCGACTCGGATCCCCGCACCTGGACCCTCGACCCGGAGGCCGTGGCCCCGCTCCTGCCGGGGGCGGCCGCCGTGCTGGCGGTGCACACGTTCGGGGTCCCGTGCGACGCCGATCCACTGCAGGAATCGTGCGACTCCCGGGGGATTCCGCTCGTCTTCGACTCCGCGCACGGCTTCGGCAGCCGCTACCCCGACGGGAGCATGGTCGGTACCAAAGGGGTGGCCGAGGTGTTCAGCCTCAGCCCGACCAAAACCCTCAGCACCGGCGAGGGCGGGCTGATCACGACGAACGACGCCGCTCTCGCCGCCAAGCTGAGGATGGCACGCGAATACGGCAATCCCGGCGACTACGACAGCCGGTTCGCCGGGCTCAACGGCCGGATGACGGAGGTCTCCGGGTTCATGGGCGTACACGCGCTCAACCGGTTCTCCCACTGGATCGGCATCAGGCGTTCCCTGGCGGAGCGCTATCGCTCCCGGCTGGACGGGCTGCCCGGCCTGGAGTTCCAGACGATTCCGGAGGGCGCCGCGACTTCGTACAAAGACCTGGGGATCCGCGTCGACGCCACTCGCTTCGGGATGACCCGCGACGAGCTGGCCGAGCGGCTGGCGCAGGAGAACGTCAGCACTCGCAAGTACTTCAGCCCGGCCTTGCACCAGCAGACCGCCTACCGGGACGTCCCCGCCGTCGCGGAGCTGCCGGTGACCGAGGAACTGGCTTCGAGCATGATCACGCTGCCGCTCTACTCTCATATGCCCGCGGGGGTCGTCGACGAGATCTGCGACCTCATCCGCGAAATATCCGCGACAGCACGGAAAGCAGGCGGTAGAGCATCGTGAACGACTACGTGGCGGAACTGCGGAAACTGGTCGGAACCCGGCCGCTGATCCTTCCAGGGACCTCGGTCGTGATCACCGATCCGGCCGACCGCGTCCTGCTGCTGGAGCGGGTCGACACCGGCGGCTGGGGGCTGCCCGGCGGCCTCATGGAGCCGGGGGAGTCGTTCGAGGAGACCGGACGGCGGGAGGTCAAGGAGGAGATCGGCCTGGAGATCGGCGACCTGAACCTGCTGGGGCTCTTCTCCGGAGCGGAGTACTACTACCGCTATCCGCACGGCGACGAGATCTACAACATCACCGCCGCGTACGTGGCCCGCCTGCCGGAGGACGCCACCATCGTCCTGGACACCGCGGAGAACAGCACCTGGCGGTTCTTCGGGCTGGACGAGATCCCGGACACCGTGATCACTCCGGAGCAGCCCATCATCGCGGAATACGCCAAGGTCGCGTCATGACCGGACCGGATCCCGGACTCGCGGAGTTCATCGAGACCTGCCTTCGCGAGGCGTCCAAAGTGGCCGTGGGAATGCGGGGAACCGGCGAGACGACGGTCAAGCAGTCGGACGTGAACCAGCTCGTGACCGACACGGACCTCGCCGTCGGCGCGCTGCTGACCGGGCGGATCAGGGAACGGTATCCGCGGCACGCGATCCTGGAAGAGGAGAGCGGGGCGACCCCCGGAGACGACGAGGTCACCTGGATCGTGGATCCGTTGGACGGCACGAGCAATTATGCCGCGGGCAGCCCGCTCTACGGGGTGATGATGGCGGCGGTCGGCGCCGGGGGCGTCCTCGCGGGCGGGCTCGCGCTGCCGGCGTTCGACACCGTTTACGTCGCCGAAGCCGGCAAGGGCGCCACGCGCAACAGGCAGCCGCTCGGACCGCTCCCGGCCACCGGTCCGGAGAAGTCGTTGGTGGCCTTCGGAATGGACAAGGGCCCGCCCGGCCTGATGGCCGCCGAAGGCAGGCTCGCCGCGGCACTCGGGACGGCGTGCCTCGGCGTCCGCATGAGCAACAGCGTCTTCGACCTCTGCATGGTGGCCGACGGCGCCTACGGGGCGTTCGTGCACCGCGGCTGCCGGATCTGGGACGTGGCGGCCGCGCTGTGCGTTCTGGGGGAGTGCGGCGGGGTCTGCACTGATCTCGACGGGCGGCCGCTGGACCTCACCGACCCGCTGACGAAGGCGGATCGGGTCTTCGAAGTCTGCCTGGCTTCGGCCAGTGTGCATCCCGCCGTGATGACCGCGCTGAAAGCGGCGGCCCCGGCGTGAGGGGCTACTCGCAGGACGCCAGAGTGAGCATTTTCGCCCTGATCCTGGGATTGACCTGCGGCTACGACGCCACCGCGATGGCGGGCGCGCTGCTGCTGGTCACCGACCACTTCGATCTCACGACGACCCAGCAGGGTTCGCTGTACGCCGCCACGGCGGCGGGCTGGATCGCCGGCGCCGTTTTGGGCAGCAAGCTCGTCAACGCCCTCGGCCGCCGCAAGACCCTGCTCGGCTTGACACTCCTGTACCTGGTGGCCACCGGCATCGCCGCCACGGCGGCGGATCCGCTGTGGCTGGGCGCGGGCAGGTTCGGGCAGGGCACCGCGATCGGCATCGCCATCGTGACGACCCCGATCTTCATCGCCGAATCGGCCACCACGCGCGCTCGCGGGCGCATCGCGGTCCTCTACCAGGTGGCGACCTCCGTCGGGATCGCGATGGGCTACTTCGGCGGCTACTTCCTCGCGGACAGCGGGCAATGGCGGCTGATGCTCGCCATTCCCGGCGTCCTCGCCCTCGCCACCGCGTTGTGGCTGCTGGGGCTGCCCGAGACCGAACGCTGGCGGCAGCTTCGGCGGGAGGGAGCCGCACGCCAGGTGGGCGTCGTGCGCGCGATCTTCGGGCCCCGCTACCGGAGACTCACGCTTTTCGTCGTCACACTGGGCTTTTTCGTCCAGGCCACCGGCATCAACGCGATGGTCTTCTTCAGCCCGCGGATCTTTCAGCACATCGGCTACACCGATGACTTCGGACTGCTGGTCCTGCCCGGTTTCGTCCAGCTCGCCGGTGCCGCCGCGGCACTCGTCTGCGCGCTGACGATCGACCGGTTCGGCAGGCGGCCGGTGCTGCTCACCGGCACCACCCTGATGGGGCTGGGACACGCGCTGCTGGTGATCGGCTTCGCCACCGATTCTCCCGGTGTGGTCGGCTTTCTCGGTCTCATCGCCTTCATCGTCGGCTTCAACTCGGGCTTCGGGGCGCTGGTGTGGGTCTTCGCCGCCGAAGGCTTCCCGGATCACCTTCGGGGCGCCGGGGCGTCGGTGATGCTGCTGACGAATCTCACGACGAACCTGTTCGTGGCCCAGTTCTTCCTCGACGTGCTCAACGCCATCGGCGGCCTGCTGACCTTCCTCGTCCTCTTCGCCATCACGGCTCTGGCCTGGATCTTCGTGTTCTTTCTCGCTCCGGAGACGAAGGGCCGGTCGCTGGACGAGGTCCAGTCCTATTGGGAAGCGGGCAGGCGCTGGCCCGCCCCCGACGACACCCATGCCGCGGCGTCCTGAACCGCGGTCGGTGCTGGTGATCGGCTCCGGTCCGGTCGTGCTCCGGCATACCGCCGCGGCGTGCCGGGTGCTCAAGGCGGCGGGCCTGCGGGTCACGGTGGTCGACAGCAACCTGGCGACGATGACGACCGACCCGGAGTTCGCCGATTCCACCTACCTGGAGCCGATCGACCCCGGCACGGTCGAGCAGGTCATCGCCAGGGAACGGCCGGACGCCCTGCTCCCCACCCTCGGCGGGCAGGCCGCGCTCGACACCACGGTCGCCCTGTACGAGTCCGGCGTGCTGACCCGGTACGGCGTCGAGCTGATCGGCACCGGTATCGACGCGATCCTGGCAGGCGAGAACCCCGAGGAGCTCGCCCGGATCGCCGGGCGGGCGGGGGCCGAGACGGTGCCGGAAGCGTCCGTGCCCGGCTGGGAGAAGTTCGAGCTCGAGGTGGTCCGTGACCACGAAGACACGGCGGCCGTCGCCTGCTCGGCGGAAGGATCCGGCTCGCTGACCGACCGGGTGTACCGGCGGATGTGCGACGTCGCCGTCGCGGTGACCCGGGCGGTCGGCGCCGGACCCGGTGGCTGCACCGTCCGGTTCGCGGTCGACCCGCCCGGCGGCCGTGTGGTCGTGACCGGGTTCGACTCCCGGGTGGCCGGGTCCAGTGCGCTCGCCGTCAAACTGGCCGTCGGTCACACCCTGGACGACCTCGGTTTCGTGACAGCGCCGCGGCCGCCGGGCGCCGGCTCGACCGGCGACGCGCTCGAGATCGACGTCGACGCCCTCTACGACGGCCGGGAGTTGTATCTGGGCGGGGTGATGGAGTGCTTCGAAGCTCCCGGCAACCCGGCCTGCGTGCTGCCGCCGATCACCCTCGGCCGCGCCGATCTCGCCAGGGTCCGCGAGGCCACCCGAGTCCTGGCCGAAAACACGGGGCTGCGCGGGCCGCTGAACGTCCGGTACGCGCTCACGCCGGGTGCTTTGTCCGTCCTGGAGGCGAATCCGCGGGAAGACCGCACCATCCCGTTCGTGTCGAGGGCCACCGGCGTGCCGCTGGCCAAGGCCGCCGCACGGGTGATGCTCGGCGCCCGCATCGCCGGCCTGCGCGCCGAGGGCCTCTTGCCGCCCATCGGAGACGGCGGCACTCTCCCGCCGGACGCCGCCGTCGCGGTCAAACAGGGCGAGGTGATGGGCATCGACTCGAATTTCGGCACCGCCTACGCCAAGGCGCACGCCGCCGCGTCCGGTCCGTTGCCCACCAAGGGCCGGATCTACGCCGCGTTCGCCGCCCGCGACAACCGGTCGATGATCTTCCCGGTGAAAGCACTGGCGGACAACGGTTTCGAAATCCTGGCCGCCGAAGGAACCGGCACCATCCTCCAGTACCTCGGGCTACCGGTCACGATCGCCCGCGAACACTCCCTTGTGGACCTCGTCGAGGCAGGCGACATCGTTTTGGTCGTCGACACCCTGCCCGGGAAACGACAAGACGAGATCCGCACCGCGGCGGCCGCCCGCGGAATCCCGTACCTCACGACGGTCCAGGGGCTGGCCGCCGCGGTACAAGGCATCGAGGCCGTCACCCGCGGCCACTCGAGCGTCCTCTCGCTTCAGGAACACATCGCCGCTCTGTGGCCGGTCCGGGCCTGGCAGGATTCCTCGCGAGGGAAACCAGCCTGACCGACCAGGAGAAGATGTGACACACGCGCCAAGACGGTCGCACGTCGACGAGATCTGCGAGCTCGTCGGCCGGCGGGCCGGTGACTTCCGGCCGGAGCTGGACTGGACCACCGTCGAACGCGAACTGGGAACACCGCTGCCCAGTGACTACGAAGACCTCGGCTACCTGCGCGGTGTCACTTACCGGTTGTTCCCGGAGCCCGGTGGCCTCTACCCCTGGGGGAACGACGGTGCGGGCGGAACGTTCTGGTGGATCACCGGGCAGGCGGATCCGGACGAGTGGCCGGTCGTCTACCACGATCGGGACGCCTGGCACGCGGTGCATCCCGGGCCGATGGCGAGTGTCATCCGGGAGGTGCTGGTGAGTACCGGGGAGGACAACATCTTCGGCTGGAGCATCGCGGAAAAACCGGTGGAGTTCGGCGGCTTCTGGGGAAACCGGGTTCATCGCCCATCCTGGCTGAGGCTCTTTTCCGGAACCGGCAAGGGTTTCCGAACGTCGAACCACCGACGGGCCGGCAGCCCGCTCGGCCCGTCGGATCCGGCGCCTCGCGCCGCGAGAGGGAAGGACGTGTCGATGCGCGAAAGCATCAGCAAGATCGGCCTGGCCAAGGGAACGACGGTCATGATCGGAGCGTTCACCGCCGCGAGTCTTGCGCTGCCCGCCACCGCGAACGCCGCCCCCGCCGCCGGGTGCTCGGCCTTCATGAACTCCGCGGTCAGCGGCGGCTACAAAGCCACCCTCAACTGCAAAGGCATCGGGCTCTCCTTCATCGACGGGCTCGGCACCACCCTCACCGATGCCAGTACGGAAGCGCGTGCCCTGGCACAGATCGCGCTCGGCGGTGGCGACACCTGCAGTGCCTTCGTGTACGCCACGACTCCAGGTGGCTACAAAGTCACCCTCACCTGCGTCCACACCGGTCTGGTCTCCGGTGTGGGCACCACCTTGACCGACGCTTCACGGGCTGCCCGGGCGTCCATTTAGTGAGGGGCAAGGCAAAGGTGGCTTGATCGGGTGCTGAGGTCGTGAGTGGCGATTCGTGAGCTGGCCGCTCATCCTGCCGTCACGATCGAACGCGGCCTCTTCGGCAGGCCAGGTCCAGAACCAGCCGAGCGGGAAGTCCGTTGTGGCCGCGAGCGCACGGGTGCGGTCCGGGTCCGTGCGCAGCGTCGTGGGCTGGCTGCCGAGCTGCCAGTGGTCGCGCGGCCGAGGTCTCGCTCGTTTCACAGCTACCTGCGGAGGCTGGAGATCGATGACGTGACGTAGCCAAAACGACAGATGTCGTGTTCAGCTGCTGCGAAGATCGGCGTTTGTCGGCTGTGCGACGCCACTCGCGGAGCCCAGAATCAGGGACGGGTCGACCTCGAGCAGGAAGGAACGCGTGAGTGGCAGACGTGGACACGACAGAGATCCATCAACGGGTCACCGCACACCTGAGAGCGCTTCACGAGCCCGCCTTCGGCCAGCCGCACGCGATCCGCGAGCCGCACGTGACCCCGGACGGTTCGCGCACAGTGGTAACCGGTGCCGTGTTCGACGAGCTGGAGGGCGTGCCCAGGACCGCGATCTACACCGCGGACGGCGGTGAATTCCAGCCTGTCACCGGTGGTCCGGGCTCGTCGCGGGGTGCGCGGTTCTCGCCGGACGGCACCACGCTCGCCTTCCTGTCCGATCGACACGAGACCGGTGTGTTCCAGCTTTACCTGCTCGATCACGACCGATTCGGGGAGGCGCGGCCCGCACCGGAGCTTCCTGGTCACGTCGAGTACGCCCATTGGTCCCCCGACGGCGGCAAGGTGCTGCTCGGGGTGGCGGGGTTCGGGGCGGACCTCTCCGGCGGACAGGGCTCGGGCACGGCCTCGAAACCGGACCGGGAGCGCCCCTCCTGGTTCCCCGAGGTCGACGACGGAACTTACGGCACCGGGTGGCGGAGCTTGTGGGTCCACACCGTCGCGACCGGCGAGTCGACTCAGGTCTCTCCGGCCGGTATGAACTGCTGGGAAGCCGGGTGGTGTGGTCCCAGCCGGATCGTGGCGATCGCGTCCGACGCACCCGGCGAGGACGCGTGGTACACCGCGCACCTGAGTCTGATCGACCTCGACGGCGGCGTCCGCGAGCTGCTGGGCAGCGATGTCCAGCTGGGGTTGCCGACCGGTTCCCCGGACGGCAGGTGGGTGACCGCGGTCGAAGCGGTCTGCAGCGACCGGTTGCTGGTCGCGGGTGATGTGGTGCTCATCGACACGGCCACCGGTGCTGTGCGGCGGATCGACACTCGCGGCACGGACGTCACGCAGCTGGAGTGGATCGGTAGCGGACGCCTGGGCTACATCGGGCTGCGGCGACTCGACTCGGTCGCAGGGATCATCAGCGTGCCCGGCGGCGAGGTCGAGGAGGTGTTGTCGACACAGCTGGCGTGCTCCGGCGGAGGTTTCCTCCCGCAAGGGGCGTTCACCGCGGACGGCCGCGTGCTGACCGTGCAGGACTCCTACGAACTCGCGCCACGACTGGTGCTGGGCGACGGGCGGCCGCTCGCCACGGTGGCGCACGCGGGAACCGAGTTCCTTCGTTCGGTGGCCGGGTCGGCCGAGGTCGTCACCTGGACGGCGCCGGACGGCCTGGACATCGACGGCATCCTGTGCCGCCCGGACGGGCAGGGCCCGTTCCCGCTGGTCGTCAGCATCCACGGCGGCCCGATCTGGGCGTACCAGAACTCGTGGTCCATGCGGTATCCCTGGGTCCCTTTGCTGGTGGAGCAGGGTTACGCCGTGTTGAGCCCGAACCCCAGGGGCAGTTGCGGGCGCGGACAGCAGTTCGCCGGGCAGGTGGTCGGCGACATGGGTGGCGCCGACACCTACGACCACCTCGCCGGAATCGACGCGCTGGTCGAGCGCGGGGTCGTCGACGGCTCCCGAGTCGGCCTGATCGGCGGCAGCTACGGCGGGTTCATGTCGTCGTGGCTGGTCACCCAGGACTCGCGGTTCGCCGCTGCGGTGCCCGTTTCGCCGGTGACGAACTGGTACAGCCAGAGCTTCACCAGCAACATCGCCGCGTGGGGCACCCGCTTCCTCGGCGCGGATCCCGAGCAGCCGGGCACCCTCGCCCACCTGCGCAGCCCGGTGCTGCAGGCGAGCAAGGTGCGGACGCCGTGCCTGAACGTCGCAGGCGCGCGGGACAAGTGCACACCACCCGGCCAGGCTCGCGAGTTCCACCAGGCCCTGCTCGCCCACGGCGTGCCATCGGCGCTGGTGATCTACCCGGAGGAAGGGCACGGTATCCGGGCTTTCCCCGCCCAGACGGACTTCCTCGCCCGTGTGCTGCAGTGGTTCGGGCGCCACATGCCGGCTTGATGAAGCACCAGGAGGACGAGGACGATGAGCTCACAACTCAGTGCGGACGTCGTGGTGGTCGGCGCGGGCGTGATCGGATCGGCGATCGCGCTCGAACTGGCGAAGGCGGGACGCCAGGTCGCGGTGGTGGACCGCGCGAGTGGCGCCGGACAGGGCTCGACGAGCGCGTCGAGTGCCGTGGTGCGGTACAACTTCTCTACTCTCGCCGGTGTGGCCACCGCCTGGGAGTCGCACTTCTGCTGGTCGGCGTGGAGCGAGCACCTCGGCCATGACGTCGGCGACCTGGCCCGGTTCGAGCGCAGCGGGCTGGTCATGCTGGACGTCGCCGCCGCGCCGCGCGACAGCTGGCTGCCGCTGTTCGACGAAGTCGGCGTGCCCTACCAGGAATGGGACAGCGCGACCCTTCTCGACTGCGTGCCCGGCATCGACGCAGGCCGGTTCTGGCCGCCCCGGCGCATCGACGACGACGCCTTCTGGGCCGACACCACCGACACGCTCGGCGCCGTCTACACCCCCGACGCCGGGTACGTCACCGACCCCCAGCTCGCCGCGCAGAACCTCGCGGCGGCGGCCACGCGGGAAGGCGCGCGGTTCCGGTTCCGCGCCACGGTGTGCGCAGTGGAATCACGCCACGGGCGGGCAAGCGCCGTCGGGCTCGCGGACGGCACGAAGATCGCCGCACCGGTGGTCGTCAACGCCGCGGGACCGTGGTCGGGCAAGCTCAACCGGCTGGCGGGAGTCGGGGCAGACTTCACCATCGGCGTACGGCCGCTGCGGCAGGAAGTCGCCCACGTGCTCGCACCGGAGGGATATCACCCGCCCGGCGGGGTGGGGCCGGCTGTGGCGGACATGGACCTGGGGGTCTACGTCCGCGGTGAGGTCGGCGGTGGCCTGCTCGTGGGTGGCACCGAGCCGGCGTGCGACCCGCTGCACTGGCTCGACGACCCCGACGACGCCGAGCCGAACCCGACCATGGCCGTGTTCGAAGCCCAGGTCACGCGGGCGGCACGGCGGCTGACCGGGCTGCGGGTACCGAACCGGGCGCGCGGGATCGTCGGCGTGTACGACGCCGCCGACGACTGGACGCCGATCTACGACCGCACCGAGCTGCCCGGGTTCTACGTCGCGATGGGCACCAGCGGCAACCAGTTCAAGAACGCCCCCGTCGTCGGCAGGCTGATGGCCACGCTGATCGACCGCGTCGAGTCGGGCGCCGACCACGACACCTGCCCGGTCCGCTACCGGGGCGCCCACACCGGCCTGGAGATCGACCTCGGGGCGTTCTCCCGCAGGCGCGAGCGCAACTCGGGCAGCTCCGGCACGGTGATGGGCTGACCGCTGCGGTTGGGGGACGGCTACCGTGGACGGCATCCGCCGAGGGAAGGGACGGGTGTGCCCGACCGCGACCTCCAGTCCATCGTGGACGAACTCGCCGAGCGCCTGCGGCGGTCGGTCGCGATCGACGACCCGGCCCTGCGCCTGCTCGCCGCCAGCCGCCACTTCGGCGACGAGGACACCCTCCGCGTCAGCTCGGTGATGAACCGATCCGTGCGGCCGGAGATCGTCGACGCCATCCTTGCCCATGGCATCAGCCGCTGGGTCGCGCCCGGCTTCGTCGACGTCGAGGGCGCGATGCCGAGGCTGCGCGCCGGTGCGCTGCAACGGCATGCTGCTCGGCTACCTGTGGCTGATCGACAAGGACGGCGCGTTCACCGGCCGCGAGGTGGCGGCAGCAGGCGAGGCAGCAGCCTCCGCCGGGGTGGTGCTCCTGCGCCGGTTGCTGCTGCACGAACGGTCGAAGGCACGTCAGGAAGGCATCCTGCGCGAACTCGTCTCCGCCGACCCGGCGGTGCGTGCGCAAGCGATCGAAGACCTGCACGCCGAGCAGCTTTTCGGCGACGAGTGCGGCCACTTCACCGTGCTCACCGTGCAGTGCCCGGCTTCGCAGGCCTCCGCGACACCGCGAGAGGTCGCGTTCGACGCAGCAGTCGAGGACGGGCTGCGGGCCGTCGCCGACGACGTAGCCCTGATGGCGACGAACCGCTGGCGCGCGTGGATCCTGCTCGTTCAGCGGGTTCCGCCGTCCCGGGCCCTCGTCGACGCGGTCGCCGAGCGGATCACGGGCCGCTTCCGGCAGCTCGGCGATGAGCAGGCGCGGCTGGTGTTCGGGCTCGGCGGTTCCGTGACGGTCCTCGGCGACGTCGTCACGTCCTACCGGCAGGCGTTGCTGGCCGCTCGCGCGGCCCTGCTGCTGCCTGGTTTCGGGATGCTCGCCCGCTGGGGTGAACTGGGTCCTTACGAGCTGCTGCTGAAGCTCGCACCCGAAGACCTCCTCAACGCGTCGCAGGTTCCGGCGCTCGCGGCGGTGGAGGCGGAGGACACGCACGACGTCCTGATCTCCACGCTGTCCGCCTTCTTCGACCACGGCGGCAACATCCAGCGCGCCGCCGACTCGCTGCACGTCCACCGCGCCACGCTGTACCAGCGCATCAAGCGGATCGAGCAGATCAGCGGGTGCAGCCTGGACTCCGGCGACGACCGGCTCATGCTGCACCTCGGGCTGAAGCTGCGGGTCATCGCCGCGGCCTACCGCGATCACCCGAACCGCTGATCTCATGACCGTCGAACGCCGGCATGGCACGCCATGCGTGTCATGTTCGCCCCACCGTTCACTGCTGTCGCAGAACGCGCACAGACCAACAGGCACCGGATTGCCAACCTCGCCAGGGTGCGACGGATCGCCTTGACGTGAGTCGGTCCTGGACTGTCTCGCCTGCGCGTCAACAGGTCTACCGCATCGAGGTGGGTCGGAGCCTTGGCACAGAGCAGGCTTCGCTGATCAGCGTCCTGGTCCTGCTCGAACACCAGGGTTTCTTGACCGCCATGTCGGCCTCGGCGGCCACATCACGGATACCCACCGCGTCGTACCCGCGTTCCAGGAACGTGTCAGCGATCTTGTGGCGGGTCGCGGCCTTCTTGCGCTCACGACGTCCTGGCGGCACGGTCACGCACCGATGCTATCAACTACAAAACACTAACTGTTTCAAAACGCTAACCGTTAGTGCTACGGTCGGCCGCATGAAGAACGAAGGGAACGAACGATGCACACGGTGATCGTCGGGGCGGGTTTGGTCGGACTGACCACCGCGGCCTCGCTGCGGCTGATCGGACACGAAGTCACCGTGCTGGAACACGCGCCGCAGGTGCGAGCCGCCGGGGCAGGCATCGGCCTGTGGCCCAACGCGCTGCGGGAGTTCGACACCCTCGGCATCGGGGACGACGTCCGCGGCCTGGGCGAGGCCGTCGACGCCTGGTGCTACGACCCGACAGGACGCCCGATCCGCGCGACCGGCTACGACGCGGCCGTCTACCAGTTCCTGATGGTGCCGCGGCCGGAACTGAACAACCTGCTCGCCGACACCGTCGGCCGGGACCGGATCCGTCTGGGAGCACACGTCACCGGCTTCACCGAACACGACACCCAGGTGGAGGTGCACCTCGCTGACGCCGCGCCGTTGCGGGCGGACCTGCTGATCGGCGCGGACGGGGTGTACTCCGACGTGCGCGCCGCCCTGGTGCCCGGCAGCGCGGCGGTCGAGCACGTCGGCAACTACGCCTGGCGGGCGGTGCTGCCCGTCGGCCACGAGCGGCCGGAGGGCACGATGGTCACGATCGGCCCCGGGCGGACCCGAGGCGGGTACACCCGGGTCGCCCACGACCGGACCATGTGGTGGGTCGGCCAGTTCGACGCGGGCGAACTCGTTGGCAGCAAACGGGAACGGGCGCTGTGGCGGGCCCGCAACGTGGCCGGGTCCGGCTGGCACGAAGAGCTGCTGGAGATGATCGCCGCCACCCCGGAGCAGTCGATCCTGGAGAACCAGATCATGCGCGTCCCCGAGCTGTCGCACTGGACCACGGCCCGGGTCGCCCTGATCGGTGACGCCGCGCACGGCCTGTCCCCGCACATCGCGGCGGGCGGCACTCTCGGCATCGAGGACGCCGGAGTGCTGCGCGCCGAACTCGCCGACGAGTCCGACACCGCCAAGGCCCTCGCCCGCTACGAAAGCGCCCGTCGTGCCCGGTTCGAGAAGGTGCGCGAGCACTCCGACGCGGTCGAAAACGCCGACGGCGCCGCCGAGTCCGCCGAACGCTACGCAGCCTTCGGCCACTGGATGCTCACCACCGCACCCGCCACCTGAACCAGCCGTGTGCCGTCAACCGCGGCAGTCAGGCAAGGGAAACAAACACATGCTCACCCGCAACCGTGAGCACTAAGACGACAGCATGAAAAAGGCCATCTTCGCCGAGTTCGGCGGGCCTGAAGTCCTGCAACTCTTGGACACCGGAGAGCCCCGCGAGGGCCCCGGTCAGGTTCGCATCGCCGTCCGAGCAACAGGAGTGAACCCCGTCGGTTGGAGAGTCCGGACGCCCGCACTCACCGAACTCGAGCTCGCGGGTCTGAAAATGTTCCTGGAACTCCGTCCATTCTTCCTCAGCCGGTTTGGCGATAGTTGGAGAAGTGCTTTGCGGAGCCGGTGGTGGCGTAGCAGCCTTTCTGGGGCGGTGTGAGCCGACGCGCCAGGCAAGGGGGCTCTCATAGTACCTGTATCGCCAGGGGCTCCCAGGCGTCCAGGACGCCTGTCAACCTGTTCGAGTCGGCTTCCGGTTAGCTGCAGATTTACCTTCATCAGTTCAATTCAGCTGCACTGGACGCGTGACCGTGTCAGCACATGCGTCCACGGCAGAAGGGACGAAGACCCATGGCGGACAACCAGTTCACCACTCATTCAGGACTTTTCGATCTGAGTGGGAAGTACGCACTTGTCACCGGCGGCACCAGAGGCATCGGGATGATGATCGCGCGCGGCCTTCTGCAGGCGGGCGCCCGCGTCGTCGTCAGCTCACGCAAGGCAGACGCGTGCGCGGAGGCACAGCGTCAACTGTCCGAATTCGGCGACGTTCAAGCAATCCCCGCCGACCTGTCCAGATACGACGAGTGTCAGCGCCTCGCTGATCTGGTCAAGGCCGACTCGGAACGCCTGGACATCCTCGTCAACAACGCGGGAGCGATGTGGCGCGAGCCGCTGGAGACGTTCCCGGCCGAGGGATGGGACGCAGTGATCGACCTCAACCTCAAGTCGCCGTTCTGGCTGGTGCAGGCGCTGCTGCCCGCACTGCGCAGGGCGGGCACCGCCGATGATCCCGCGCGGATCATCAACATCGGCAGTATCGCCGCCATCCACGTCGCCGAGGCGCCCAACTACTCGTACGCCAGCAGCAAAGCGGCACTCCATCAACTCACCAGGGTGCTTGCCAGGGAACTGGGCCCACAGCACGTCACGGTGAACGCGGTGGCCCCAGGAGTGTTCCCGTCGCAGATGATGGCGGCCACGATCGATGCCATCGGCGACACGATCGCGGCGAAGGCCCCCCTGCGCCGGCTCGGCCGCGACGACGACATGGCAGGTGTCGCCGTCTTTCTCGCTAGCCGGGCCGGGTCCTACCTGACGGGCGCCATCGTCCCGGTCGACGGCGGCACCGCCACGACCGCGTCAGGTACCTAGGCCCCGGCGCGGCGGCCGGCGGGCCCTCGTGAATACCTCCAAGCCGGGTCTCAACGGGGGTACCGGCAGTACCTCCCTTCACCTGCGGACAGGGCATATGGTGGAGAGGTGGTCAAGATCGATCTGCGCACTGAGATCAAGGAGTTCCTGAGCTCGCGTCGGGCGCGGATCACACCCGAGCGCGCCGGACTGCCCGCCTACGGCGGCAACCGCCGGGTCAAAGGTCTGCGTCGCGAAGAGGTAGCTCTCCTGGCAGGGGTGTCGGTCGACTACTACGTGCGTATGGAGCGCGGCGGCCTCGCCGGCACCTCCGACGGGGTGCTCGACGCGTTGGCCTCTGCCTTGCACCTTGACGAGGCCGAGCGCGATCACCTCTTCCACCTTGCGCGGCAGTCCAGGGCGCCCGGCGGTTCGCGCCGCCGGCGACCCGCCGGGACGGTGCGTCCGGCGCTTCGACAGGTGCTCGATGCCATCACCGACGCGCCGGCGTGGATTTGCAACGGCCGATATGACGTGCTGGCCGTGAATCACCTTGCCCGCGCACTGTTTTCACCGGTACTGGCCGACGCGCGACGGCCGGCGAACACCGCGCGGTTCGTGTATCTGGATCCCGAAGCGGCAAAAACGTTCTTCGTCGACTATGACCGAATCGCGCGTGACGTGGCCGCAAAGCTACGCATGGAAGCCGGCCGCAATCCGTACGACGAGGAGCTGGTCGCCCTGGTCGGTGAGTTGTCAACACGCAGTGAACTGTTTCGGCAGCGGTGGGCATCTCAGGACGTTCGGCTCCACCGGTCCGGACGCAAGCGCCTGCACCATCCGGTAGTGGGCCAGCTCGACCTGGACGTCGAATCAATGGAACTGTCTGCCGAACCAGGTCTGCTCCTGACTGTCTACACCGCGGCCGCCGGCACGGCGACCGCGGACGGTCTGGCCCTGTTGGCGTCGTGGGCGGCAAGCCAGGAGAATCCAGCGACCGAGACTCAAGCGCTCAGCTGATATTCCGACCTTTCAGTCCGTCTGAGTCAGCACTGAACAATCGAAGGTGTCGACGCCAAGTGCTTACTCCGATGTCGGCGTTGGCAGTGTCGGCCACCAGTACCGAGATGGGTTGTCACCGGCGGAGCTCGGCCAGGAAAGGCACGATGATGGCGGCCATGTCGTCGGGTACTTCCTCGGCGAGGTCGTGTCCGGCGTCGAAGACGTGTCCAGTGACGTCGTGGGCCATGAGCCGCATCTGGGACTCGTTGCGGTCGCCGATGAACGCGGATCCGCCAAGCGCCAGGACGGGGATGTCCAGCTTCTTCTGTGCGGCTTGCCGGTTTTGTTCGGCGTCGACGAGCATTGCCCGGTAGATCGAGAGCATCGCGCGGATGCCGCCAGGCATGGAGTAGCAGCGCACGTATTCGTCGATCGCGTCGGGAGTGGCGGTGTCGGGGTGGCTGCGCTCGTACTTGATCATGTAGGTGATCAGCTCACGCTCGTGCCCGGCGATCAGCATCTCGGGTACGTCCGGCTGGAAGTAGAAGCCCAGATGCCACAGGTGCATGCCGCTGGCGACGTTCTCGGTGGTGAGCGCGGTGTGGTCCTCGAAACCGAACCCGGGAAACAACGCTTCCGCGAACACCAGAGCGTTGACGTGGCCGCGGTGGCGGGCGGCGAGCTGGTAGCCGATCACCGCTCCCCAGTCCTCGCCCGCCACGGCGTACGTCTCGTGTCCGAGGTGGGCCATCAGCTCGGCGACGTCGTCGCTCATCGTCGCGGAGTCGTAGCCATCCGCAGGACGGGCGGAGTCGCCGAGACCGCGAAGGTCCGGAACAACGACGGTGTAGTGGGGCGTCAGCTTCGGAACGAGGTGGCGCCAGTGGTAACCGGTCTTGGGCACGCCGTGCAACAGCACCACCGCGGGGCCGGACCCGGCCGCCCGGTAGTGCAGGCTCGTTCCGTTGACTGCGGCACGTCCCGTGCGGACCGGCGTCCCGTCATGGTCGAACATCATGCTTCCCAACTTTCCTGGCGTACTTCGCGGTGCTTTTCTGGATCGATCGATCCAGTTTGAGGGCGGCAAAAATCAGTCGAGAGCGGCCAGGGCGACCTCCACGAGTGGTTCGAGAGTGGAGACGTCCGGGGTGATCTTCGCGGAGACCAGTAGTCCGTTGAGGAAGGTGACAAGGAAGGCGGCCAGCGTGTGCGGGTCGTGCCGCGTCGCGATCTCGCCCCGCTCCGCCGCGATACGCAGCACCTCGACGAGCGCGTCCCGGCTGGCGTCCTGCATGTCCCGCACGGTGCGCCGGGTCGCCGTGTCCTTCGGCAGGCGCTCGCAAGCGGCATTGACGACCAGGCAGCCCCGGCCGTCGTCTTCCACGGCGATCAGGACCCGCTCGACCAGCATCGTGCGGATCATCGACCGGGCGTCCGCCCCCTCCTTGAGGTCGCGCAGGGCGGCCGCCGCGAGGGTGGTCCGGTAGCGCTCCAGCGCCGCCTGGTACAGACCCTCCTTGTCGCCGAACGCGGCATACAAGGACCCCTGCCCGATCCCCAGGTGCCGGGTCAGGTCCCGTATCGAAGTCGCCTCGTAGCCGCGCGACCAGAACAGCTCCATCGCACGGCTCACCGCCGCCTCGGTATCGAATTCGCGAGTCCTGACCACGACTTGACCCTACCCTTTCTGGATCGAACGATCAAGAAAGGGTAGGACCGGCCACCCCGGCTACAGAGTCCCGTCGAACACGACGGTGCCGTTGGCGTCACGCGCTCGAGTACGGACCTCTGGCTGGAATGGGTCGCTCACCTCTTTCGGAACAAAGGCCACGAAGGTCCCGTCGACCACATCGGTTGTCGAGGTCAGTCCGGCGCCGAAGTCCAAGGTCACCGTCACCGCGGTCGCCGGCAGCCGCGTCCCGGCGATCGGTGCGCGAGAGTTGGCCCGGTCACCACCATCTTCCACACCGCCCAGGGTCTGTATCAGGATCCTCCGGGGCTGCTCCGGCGGGAGCTCGAAATGGTCTTGGTAGACACGCATCTTCAGCCGGCCGGGACGCCGCGGGTCCGGAACGGTCGTGCACGCCAGGCTCCGGTCACCGAAACGGCCGAGAACGACCTGGTAGCCGTCCTTGTCCAGCAGGGCGCCCGGCTGATAGCCCGCCACATCGGAGACGGCGTCCACCGCGCCGGACAGGCATGCGCCCAGTGCACGTCCCGCGGGCGAGGTCCGGTCGGCCGGGGCGACCGGGCGATCGACGGCCGAAAGCAGCGGCGCCGGAGCCGGCGGCAGGCTCGTGGTCGTCGCTCCGACGGGCTCGTAGACGGACAGTTGCGTCTTGGCGGGGTCGGTCCAGGTGAACGAGACGAACTGCTGTGTCAGAGGCGAAGCTTCCACGGCGTCCCCGCCGCCGGAATCCTCGGCCTGGAACGCGAGACCCGCACCCCGCAAGGCCGGGTCGAGCACCCCGCCGGTCAGCCCGGTCGCGCTCTGCAGGAGCAGCCCGGTGCGGGTGCCCGGCACATACGTGGGGGCGGCGTTCGGGTCGGACAGCGTCACGGTGGTCAGCGTCGTCTCGCAGAACATCGGCTTGCCCGCCGCCGTCGCGGCGACGACCGAAACGCCCAGGTTGACGTTCGTGAACACGGGAACCCATTCCTCGCGCGGGGGCACCCGGTCCGTCTTGGCCGCGGCCCGCACCGCGGCCCAGCAACGGTCGAGCGAGGACGTCGCCAGCCTGACGTCCAGGTTGAGCTCGCCGGCGGCCGGCACGGGGCCGGGGTCCGTGCCTTGCTGACGGAGCAGCTGCGTCGAGGCGGCGGCGCCGGACGCGACGAGAACGACCGCCGCGGCGGCGTACCAGACGCGTGCCGGCCGCCGCGGCTTCGCGATCCCCTCGCGGACGGCCGATCGCATCCGGGTGCGGACGTCGTCCGGCATCGGATGGCGAGGTGGGTACACGGGTTCGCCGCTCATTTCTCCTCCAGCAACGTACGCAGCCGGGCTCGTCCCCGGGAAAGATGGGCGCGGACGGTGACCTCGGCGATGCCCAGCAATTCTGCGGCGTCAGCGATGCTCACCTCGGCGGCCAGGCAGAGTTCGACGACGTCGCGCTGCGATCTCGGCAGTGACCGGACGGCTTCGGCGACTTGTCCCAGCCGGCGCTGGCCGTCGATCTTCTCGGCCACCGAATCGGCGTGGTCGGACACGGCGGGCTGGGCCGGGATCTTCCCGAGCAGCCGCAGCCGGCGACGGGCACCGCGGTGCTCGTCACGGGCGACATTGGCCGCGACCGTGTAGAGCCACGGCAGGGCGCTGTCCCGCACCAGGGTCACCTCTGCCCGCCGCCGCCACGCGATGAGGAACGTCGTGGACGCCAGGTCCTCGGCGCTGCTCCACGAACCGGTCAGGCGATACGTGTAGTTCCACAGAGCCTCGGCGTGCCGCTCGAACAGCTCGCCGAACGCCCCTTCGTCGCCGCCGGCCGCGCGGGCCCACAGCTCCCGGTCACCGGTCTGTTCCACCGGTACCCCCGCCCCGATCGCATGGATGCTCACGTCCTGGTTGTGGCCGGCACCGGCCGAACGTTGCGCGCAACTTTCCGGGCCGGGGGAGCCATATCAAGCCATGATCATGGAACAGGTCCGGACGACGGACAACCAGACGACGTCCTGGCGGATGCCCCTGTCCGTAGCCGTGCTCTCGGCGGGAGTGTTCCTGCTCGTCCGTCCGCATTTGATCGACGACACGTTCATCACGCTCGCGTACGCGCGCAACGTCGCCTTCCACGGCCACTGGGGCTTGCTCGCCGACGCGACGTCGAACACCGCGACGTCGCCGGCGAACGTGCTCGTCCTGGCGGCCCTGACCATCTTCGTCCGCGACGCCGTCTTCGCCGCCGGAGTGTTGTTCGTGCTGTGCCAGGTCCTGCTCGCCCTGGCGTTGCGCAGGCTCGGCGAGGCGGCGGGGCTGCCGCCCCGGTTCCCTGCTCTGACACTCGCCGCGCTGACCGCCAATCCGCTTCTGCTCTCGTCGATCGGGCTCGAGGTCGCTCTCGGTGCGGCGGTCCTGGGCTGGCTCACCGTGTTCGCCGTCGAAAAGAACCCGTTCGCCTTCGGTCTCGCAGCCGGCGTGCTCGCCCTGGTCCGGCTGGACCTGATCGTGTTCGCGGTGGTGCTCTTCGTCTTCCTCCGTCCCGGCACGGGACGCGCACTGCTCGGAGCCGGGCTGATCACGCTGCCGTGGTTCTGCTTCAGCTGGGTGGTGCTCGGCGCGGCGGTACCGGACACCGTGGTGATCAAGACGCTCCAGGGCGCGCAACATGCCTGGGGTGCCTGGAACTTCGGTAACGGCCCGCTGTTCTACGCGCGGACTTCGCCGGTGATGGCGGCGCTGGCGTTTCTGCCCGCCGTACTCGCCGTCCTCGCCCTGGTGACACTGGCCATCCGGCCGCGCACGATCCCCGCCGGGCTGCGGCCGTTCGCTCTGCTCGCCCTCGGTGGCCTGCTGTACCACCTCGGCTACGTGTCGCTGACGGTCCCGCCCTACCACTGGTATTACGGCCCCGGTCTCACCGTGGCGACCGTTTTCGTCTGTGCCGTAGCGGTCTCCCACCGGATCATGGTCCTCGGGGTGCTCGCGTTGATCGTCGCCGGTCTGATCGCGTACGCGGCTGCCGGGCTTCCCCGCACGTACGCGCCGTTCACGTCGAACTACACGTCGAGCGCGCAGTACGCACGTATCGGAGCAGAACTGGGAACGCTCTCCGGAGGCCGGATCGTCGGCAGCGCGGGCGAGATCGGCATCCTCGCCTACGCCTGCGACTGCCCGGTCGTCGACGTCTTCTCCGACCGCGGCCTGCTGCCGGCCGCGATCGAGGCGCGCGGCAAGGAGAACCGCTGGACCCGCGCGATGTTCCGCGTGAACTACGCCTTCTTCGACTTCGACGTCCGACCACGCCGTCCCGAACTCGTGCTGCGTCGGCTGGCGGCCCCGCCACAGGACGCGCTCGCGCACTGGACGCTCGACGCGCCGACACTCGGAAAGCAGGAGCTGTACCTGGTGCCGAACAAGGACTAGCGCCACCGCGACCTGTCGACGACTTGCTCGCTGGTGCCCACCAGCCGGTCGGTTCGCACCTCGGCGACAAATCCACAGTAATCCGGTCATTGGGTGACCGGATTAGTCGGCAAAGTGGGTGTCGCGGCCTCATCGACGAGTCCGACCACCCACGACGGTGCCGGCCCTCGGCCTGTCAGGGGTGCGCCGACACCATGCTTTCGTCGCCTGAAAACCCTGTGAAGATTGGGAACAAAATCAATGGTCGATCCAGCCGACTTTCCCGAGCCCGCCCTTGTTCCGGTCAACGGCGTGGATCTCGAAGTATTCGAAGCAGGCCGAGAAAACAAGGGTAAGCCCATCGTGCTCTGCCACGGCTGGCCGGAGCACGCTTTCACCTGGCGTTACCAGATGCCCGTCCTCGCCGCGGCCGGCTACCACGTCATCGCACCGAACCAGCGGGGATACGGCAACTCCTCCCGCCCGGCCGAAGTGACGGACTACGACATCGAACACCTGACGGGTGACCTCGTCGCGCTCCTGGATCACTATGGCTACGAGGACGCCACCTTCGTCGGTCATGACTGGGGCGCGTTCGTCGTCTGGGGGCTGACCCTGTTGCATCCCGGCAGGGTGAACAAGCTGATCAACCTGAGCCTGCCCTACCAGGTGCGCGGAGAAACGCCGTGGATCGAGGGCATGGAAACCTTCCTCGGCGGAGACTTCTATTTCGTCCACTTCAACCGGCAGCCGGGCGTCGCGGATGCCGTGTTCGAGGGCAACACCTCCCAGTTCATCCGCAACCTCTACCGGAAGAACGTGCCCCCGGCGCCCCCTGAGCCGGGCATGGCCTTGATCAATCTCGCCAAAGCGGAAACACCACTCGGTGAGCCCGTCATGAGTGACAGCGACCTGGCCGTCATCGTCTCCGCGTTCGAGACATCGGGATTCACCGGCGGCATCAACTGGTACCGGAACCTCGACCGCGACTGGCACCAGCTGGCGGACGCGGACCCGATCATCAAGCAGCCCACCCTCATGATCTACGGCGATCGGGACCTCGCTGTCCCGAGGTTCGAAAAACTGGCGGAGTTCGTGCCCGAGGTGGAAGTGGTCGGCCTGGACTGCGGTCACTGGATCCAGCAGGAAATGCCCGAAGAGACGAACCGAGTGATCTCAGAATGGCTGGACCGGCAGGGCTAGTGGCTTTGCAGGCGTTGCCCGATCCTTGGCGTGTCTCTGCTGGTTCCACGACAACCCGCCAAGACAGGACTTTCCATGCTCCCTGCCTGCGGGACGTCTTGACCGATGGTCTTCTGCGGACTTCACGAGTTTTCACAGATGCTGGAGCTGGGCACGCAGGTGGCGCTCTTGACGATGTTATGGGATGTGTCGGTCATCTGGATGTAGACAGTGTCGGCTCCACCGGGGACGTCAGCGTTAAGGGAAAGGACGCGGCCTTTCGCGGCGCCAGCTCCCGAGGATGCGATGAAGGTCCTCTCACGATGCGGGCGATGGTGGTTATTTGTTCTTGCAGTAGTTGGACAGGAGTGTGCCGCCGGGCAAGGGGTTGTCCTGGGTGATCCAGATGCAGCCGGTGTAGACCGGTTTCCAGACGCCGCCCCAGCTGGTGTTCGCGTACAACCAGTGCCACTGGCCGTCGGCGGGGACAAGGGTGTAGCCGCTGCCGCCCGCGATCTGTGCTCCGGCCGAGTCGTAGAACGCGGTGACGGCCCAGACACGCCGGTTTTGCCCGCAGTAGGCATGGAAACCACCGGTGGAGCCCCAGTTGTCGAACGCGAGCTGCACGTTCGCGACGTGGCAGTCCGCCAGTGGTGTCGCGCGGGTCTGAGCGGCGTTCGCCGTTGTCGTTCCGATGGCCAGACAGCTCGCTAACAGGGCCACCGTTGTCAAAAGCTTGCGCATGTTTGCTCCATCTTCCCGCTGTTGTCCGGTTTCGCGGTGCATGAAGCGTTGCACTCCCGCGACCATGAGCGCGCGGGCGGTTGTTCCGCCGCAGGGGCAGTGGTTCCTGCCCTTATGGCCGCTTGGAACGTGGTTGAACGTCCTGATGACGCGTCGTTCCGCGGGCAGAAGGCGGACAACCGTGCCCACGCCCGCATCCGCGCGCTCGGCGAACGCGCCGTCTCACTGCTCAGGGGACTGGAAAGTTCTGGCCGAACTCCGTTGCTGCCCGCGCCGGGCCATCGCGATCATCGCGGCCATCCACGATGAAAGGGGGTTCATTTCACGGCGATTCCGCGGGCCTTGAGGGTGTCCTCGGCGCCGGGGGCGGCCATCATGGCTTCGTCGCCGCCGTGGATCACGCGGAGGTTGGGCAGCAAGGCGAGGTCGTCCAGTGAAGTGACGTCGAAGAGTTCGTCTTCTCCGTCCCAGAACGGCGAGCACTGGTGGTAGATCTCCAAGCCGCCGTCAGTGGTCAGTTCTTCCACCGCGGCCAGTTGTTCGGGGGTGATCTCCAAGTCGGTGAAGTACTGGCGGGCTTCCTCGAGGACGGTGTACAGCAGGTCCTGTTCGCGCAGGTACTTCCACAGGTCGCCGGTGGCGCCCTTGGCGTGGAGCACGTCGGCGATCCGGAAACGGGGCTGGATGAGCTTGTCCTGGTACATGAGCTTGTCGATGACCAGCAGCTTGAAGTTGAAGTCGCGGAACATGCCCCATCATCTACCAGACCGCACCGACATTCCGGTACGAGGCAAGCTGAACCCAGGCCAGGGGATTCTTCAGCAGCCCTTTGCCGGCTATCGGCGCGCGCTGGTGTCGAGAAGCTTGGATTCGATCTCGACGGTGTCGGGGTGGGCCAGCGGTTCGAGGATTTCGAGCGCCCGGGTCCATGCGTCGCAGGCTTCGGGGCGGTTGCCTGCGGCCTGTAACGCGTCGCCGAGGTGGTCGAGAGTTGTTGCTTCCAGGTAGGGACTGCCCAGTTCTTGGAACAGGGCGAGTGAGTCGCGGTAGCACTGTGCGGCTTCGGTGTGCTGGCCGACATTGTGGTGTGCGCGTGCGAGGCAGTGGAGGTTGTGGGCTCGGCCGTCTCGGTCTCCGATGCGGTCCAGTAAGGGTTTGGCCTCGCTGCAGTGGGCGAGGGCTTGCTCGTGCCGGCCTGCTTTGCCGTGGTACCAGCCGATGGCGGTGAGCGTGAACGCTTCCCATGCGTGGTCGCCCGCTTCGCGGCAAAGCCGTAGCGCGTCCTGGGCGTGCTGCAGTGCCCGGGGGTGGCACTGCTGCAGGTCGTAGGCCGAGCTGAGGGAGAAATGGGTGATGGCCATGCCGGTTGTGTCGCCGAGTTGTGTGTAGCCCTCGAGTGCGTGTCGCAGGTGCTTCAGGGCTTGGTCTTGGTTTCCCAACAGGATTTCGGCTCTGCCGAGTAGATGTCGGCTGGTCGCCCGGGCGAGGTCGTCGTTGAGGCGGTCGGCGGCTTCGAGCGCGGTGCGCTGGGACTCGGCGCGCTGCGCCAGGTGCCCTCGTCTGCTCAGGTAGGTGCTGTGTACCCAGGGCAACTGCCAGGCGTGCACGTCCAGGCGTGCGCGGACGGCCGCCGCCGTCGCGGCGAGCAGCGTGGCGTGCTCCGCGGTGAGCCACCGCATGGCCTGGTGATAGTCGGTGACGGGGAGGCGCGGGACGTGGTCCTGTGTCGCGGTGAGTGTGATCGGTGGCCAGTGCGGAGCCAAGTGTCGTTCGGCGGCGAACCCGGTGTGGAGGTAGAAGTCGAGGCATCGGTGCAAGGCCGTTCGCCGTTCGTGCTCGGTGTCCTCCTGCTCGGTCAGCTCGGTCGCGTACGCGCGGAGCAGGTCGTGCGAGCGGAAGCGGCCGAGGCGATGCTCGTCCACGAGATGTGTCCGCGTCAGCTCGTCCAGCAGGGAGCGGGTGCGCGAGAGGTCGATCCCGGCCAGCGCGGCCGCGGCGAACCGGTCCGTGTCGGGGCCGGGGTGCAGGCCCAGCAGCCGGAACAGCCGGGCCGCCTCGGGACTCAGCGTCCGGTACGACCAGGAGAACACCGTTCGCACGCTCGATGTGGTGCCGTCCGCTTCCAACGCGTCCAGCCGCGCTCTCTCCTCGTGCAGTTCGTCGGCCAGCGCGCTCAGCGGGAACGCCGGGTTGGCCACCGCGCGACCCGCCACGACAGCCAAGGCCAGCGGAAGCCGGGCGGAGTGCGCGACGAGTCGCGCCACCGCGTCGGGTTCGGCGGCCACCCGGTCGGGTCCCAGCCGCTTGGTGAGAAGCGACACGGCCTCGACCTCGTCGAGCACGGTCAGGGGGACGGGCACGGCTCCCTCGTGGGTGATCAGATCGGTGGCCCGGTCACGGCTGGTGATCACCGTGAGGCACTCCGCGCCACCTGGCAGGAGGGGCCGGATCTGGTCGGCGTCGTAGGCGTTGTCCAGCAGCACCAGTGCTCGTCGGCGGGCCAGCTGACTGCGGTAGAGCGCGGCCCGCGCGTCCGTACCGGCCGGGACGTGCTCTGCCGGCACGCCCAGCGCCGCCAAGAACCCGTGCAGCACATCGGCCGGAGACAGCGGTCTGCCCACCTGATCGAATCCGCGGAGGTTCACGTACAGCTGCCCGTCGGGGAACCGCCCGGCCTCGCGGTGCGCCCAGTGCAGTGCCAACGACGTCTTGCCCGATCCTCCGATACCCGTCACCAGAACGACGCCGGCGGCGTCGTTCAGCGCGCTGTCGAGCAGACCGAGTTCGCGGGTGCGGGAGACGAACCACGGTGATGCCGCCGGTAGCTGCCGTGGCACCGGCACCGGCACCGGCTGCGGGGCCTGAGCCCGATGGGCGGCGGGCGGCGGCACCTGCGAGGCGAGCATCTGCTGATGCAGACGTCGCAGCTGATCGCCGGGCTCGACTCCGATCTCCGCCACGAGCCGGGCGTGGAACGTGCGGTACTGCGTCAACGCCTCCGCCCGGCGCCCGCATCGGTACAGGGCGAGCAGGTGCTGACCGGCGAGTCGCTCGTCGAACGGGTTCGCCGCTGTCGCGGTGGTCAGCTCGGCCAGTAGTTCGGCATGCATCCCGAGATTCAGTGCCACGTCGTGACGCTCGACCTGGGCGGTGTACCGCTCCTTCTGCAGCCGATCGCGCACCGACGCCAGCCAGGGGCTGTCCGACTCGGCGAAGGGCGCACCTCGCCACAGCCGCAACGCGCGGTCGAACAGGGCCAGCGCTCGCCGTTCTTCGACCGCTTCGCGAGCCTGTCCGAGCAGGCTGCGGAACAGGTACAGGTCGACGGTCTCGAGGTCGATCTGCAGCACGTATCCGCCACCTCGGTGAGCGATGTCGAACCCCGCGACGTCCCGCAGGGCGGTCCTGAGCCGGAAGAGGTAGCTGTAGAGGGCATTCCGGGCTCGAAGAGGGGCCCGCTCTCCCCACACACGGTCGACCAGCTGGGTGGCGGTCACCTTGTGGCCGGCCTCGGCGAGCAGGACGGCGAGCACGGACCGCTGGCGCGCGTGCCCGATGTCCAGATCCTGTCCGTCGACCTGGACACGGACGTCGCCGAGAACGGCGAACTCGACCCCCACGACACCTCCTGGCTGCACTCCAAGACCCCCTCTTACCTGCCGATTCAAGATTAACGCGAGATACGTACAGGACTGATCACCCACAGTAGTAGTCCCAAGGCCGACGCACGTGACGGCCTCAGGACGGAGGACGAACGCATGAGGCTTCACCCCGGTGGGCCGGTGCCGCAGTCGGTCATCGCCGTGGTCCAGCCGGTACTCGTGGTCGCCTCGTCGCTGGCCGGGGCCTGGCTGTGCGCGCACTCGTCGCGCGTGCTGGGCGGTGTCCTGCTCGGCGTCGGCTTGTTGCTCTGGCTGACCTCCATTCTCCTCGCCGCACCGCTGGGCTGGGTCATGGCGGGCGCGGCGGCCACGGTGATCGCCGCTTTCGCGGCGTGGGAGGGGGTGCACGACGCGGCGTTGTCCGAACGCGGCGTCCGCACGTCCTGCACGGTGCTCGACATCCAGACCCGTCGCGTGCCGATCCGAACCTATGACGGGGAGCACTGGAGCACGACCACGGACACCTACCACGACCATCGCCTTGCCTGCGGGGACGAACGCGAGGAGAACGTGTCTCTGTCCTACCGTGCCGCCGGTGAAGGTGCCCGGCTGGACGTCGTCTACGACCCCACCGGCACGGTCGCGACCCAGCCCGCCGGCGCGGTGTCGGACGGAACCCTCTCCACGTGGATCGGTGGTACCTCGCTGCTGGTCGCCGTGGGCGCGCGCGTGCTCGGGGTCGTGCACGACGCGCGGCCCTTCGTCGGCCGCGTCCGGCGGGGGAGACATCGGCGGTCTCGGTCGCCGGAAGGGGTGAGTCGGTCGTGAGCCGGGAACTCGTGGGTGCTTCCCGCGGCGGGGAAGCCGGACAGAGGATGGGGTACGAACCTGATCCGCACCGGCGGATCTTGGTGATTTGCGCGGTGATCGGTGGCGTCCTCGCTCTGGTGCCGTTCCTGCTGTCCCTGACCAAACCGGCACTGGAGATTCCGGCCGGCGTGTTCTCCGACAGCTTCGGACTCACGAAGACCAAGACGTCCCGGTCGTTCGCCGCCGTGTTCCTGAACGTCATCCGGCTCCTGATGCTCGTCGTCCTGTATCGGGCGGTGCGCCGTCGTTGGCTCGCCACCCCCGACGCACCGGTGACGCGCGCCCTGGTGGTCATGGCAGCGGCGCTGGCCACGCTGTCCGCCTTCCATCTGATGGTGGCGGCCGTGCAATTCGCCCAGCCGGAGTACCAGGTGTCGGAGATGGTCACCGCGAACATGAACGCCGGCCTCAGCGCCCTGCTGCTGGCGTGCCTGATCCTGGGCGGCGACCGACTCCACCCCAGCCGTGCCGCCGACGGTGAGCGACTGCGGCGACGGGACAGGAACAGTCAGCTGTGGATCGCACTCGCGTGCGGTCTGCCGCCGATCGCGCTCCTGATCAAGATGATCCACGCGAGGGCCGAGAGCGGGGCGGACCTGGTGTCCGCGGCGCTGCTCTCGCTGCCCACGACGGCGATCGCGTTCTGGGCCGTGCACCGGATGCAACGCCATCGGCGGATGCCGTTCCGGATCCTGATCGCCGGATTCGGCTGGGGTGCGGCGGTGGCCGTCGGATACGGAATGGCGCTGCCGGTCCTGTACAACTCCTTGAGCGATCAATTGCTGGGCTTCACCAGGTTCGTCGCGATCATCGACGGTGTCAAAGCGCCCGTCTTCGAGGAGCTGGCCAAGGGCGTCGGCGTGCTGCTGATCGCCGTCGTGGCGCGGCGGTGGGTCAGCGACGTGGTGTCCGGTCTCGTCGTCGGTGCCAGTGTCGGCCTGGGGTTCAACTTCCTCGAATCCGTGTTGTACATGTCCGCCCCGGGCACGGGCGGCGCCGTCTACCAGCACTGGCTGCGACAGGTGGTCGGGATCATGGTGATGCATGTGGCCTTCTCGGCGCTGGTCGGCGCGGCGATCGGTGCCGCCCGGCAGGTGCGGAACCCGAGGACGAGGCTCGCCGTGATCGGTTGCGGCCTGCTGACCGCGATCTGCGGCCACTACCTGTACAACAGCCTGATCTCTTTGCTGCCGCTGATGTTCCGCGTCAGCGAGCCGGTGTTCGCCATGGTCGTGTTGCCGCTCCTGGCCCTGCTGCTCCTCGGTCCGTTCCTCGTCATGTACCTGGTGCTGCTGCGCCGGGGCCTGCGTTACCAGAGCGCCGCGCTCACCGTCGAACTCCGGCACGAGGCGAACAGCGGGCACGCCGCGGTCACCACCGCCGAACTGCCGGTGCTCCTCAACCCCGCTCGCCGGTTCCGCGCCGGCGTCGACGCCTTCCGGTACGGCGGTCCGCGTGCCTACCGCCGGCTGTCCCGCCTGTACCAGGCTCAGCTCGACCTGGGCATATGCCACTGGCACCAGGCACGACAGGACCCCGACCGGGCGGACGTGGACCTCGCACCGCTGCGGCGGCACATCCAAGACCTCAAGACCGGCCACGAAATCCGCACGGGAAGGGGCCGACATGCGTGACGTGCTCGGGCGGGCCGCCCTCCTCGTGACCACCGTCTTCACCGGGCTGCTGTTCACCCCGGCCACCGCGCTCGCCCAGTGCACCAGCGGTCTGGTCAACACCCTGGACAGCCCGGGAAACGATGGCTGCGGCGGTATCTACCCCGCGGTCGGCTCGGTGATCGCGGTGGCCGCCGCCCTCGGCGCCGCCGCGATTCACGCCGCGTTCAGCTATGCCCGAGGTGGTGCGCCACTACCCGAGGAGCAGAACCACTGCACCTACTTGAAAGCGGACGGAAGCCACGAGCTGCGCGCCAATCCCCTCGTGGACGAATTCATCCACGGTGACGTGCGTGGCGACGTGTTCATGAAGGGCGGAACCATCGACGGCAACGTGTACGGCAATGTGGTCATGTGGGACGGCGCAACCGTCACCGGCGTCGTGTTCGGTGACGTCGCCCAGCTCGGCAGGCACAACGTCATCGGCGAAATAGGCCCGGCAGGTGCGAATTCGATCGGTGGCGACGTCCGCGGCAATGTACTCCAGACAGAACGTGTCACGGGCACGATCACCATCGGTGGCCGCACGATCCCTTCACCGGTCAGGTGATGCGCTCACCGTCGTGTGGCTGTGGAGTGCGGTGGCGTACCAGCGGGACGTGTTGTTCATCAAACGGGTTGTTCGGCATCTGTAAGGAGAATTAGTGGAGTTCGACTTTTATGTCACCGAGCTCGGGAACCTGCTGGGCGGCTGGACGGTCGACGTGGTCGGCGCCGAACTGAGTGAGCACAGCCGGTTGCTGTGCGCCAAGGCATCCCGTTCATCACCCTCCATCTCGGACAGGCTCGTCAGAGCGAGTCGGGACGACCGAGATCGCTGGTGCTCGGCGACCGACCGACTGCTGGTGGAGATCCACGCCTTGCAGGAACGTGAGGAAGCCGTCAGCCGCCACCTGCGGGCGCCGTTCCGGGGTGGCCTGAGGTGGCGGATCAAGTACGCACGGCGGAACTGGTCGCTGCGAAAGGGATATGACGCGGCGAGCGCGCGGCTACGGTCGGACTTCCATGCCGCTCTCGCGGCCCACCAGAAGAGCATGGGTGACCTTCCCGGCTACCTGGAGGAGTACGCCATGCGGGAGAAGGAGCGCGAACGACGAGAGGAGGAGCTGGCCAGGAAGAAGCGTGCGGAGGCCATCGATGGCGTGTCCGGCCCGGTGTGGGCCTACGAGATTCGCAAGCACTCAGGCGGACGCCGCAGCTTCTGGATCTATCTGAGGAGTCTGGACGCCGAAGGCGGCAATAGCCATACCGTGCACGAGGTCCACGCCGCGCTGACCGCGGAACGGGCCGAACATCGCTACACCGGAGTGCGTTGGGGGCAGGAGACCGCTCGTGCGCTGGAGGAGAAATACCAAACCGTGGTATCGGGGTGGGCGCGGCTCACCGGCGAAGTGATCATCGCACATCCCCACGACCCGAGTAGTCCGCAGATCTGGTCGAAGTACCACGGCGGGCCCTCGAGCAACTACGGCAGTGGCAGCTTCTGACGCGGCCGGATCGGTCGTCGACGACGACTACGTTGATTCCGCCTCAGAAGCGGGGGAGCTCCAGCAGGTTGTTCTTCCAGATCCCGTCCGCCCGCGTGCGGAGGAACTCGGGGCCGAAGGTCGGCTTGATGATCTCCACCGCCACCCGGTGGATTCCCTCGTCCACGTAGGCCTTCCCGTCGTCGTCCTCGATCCACGCCACGATCGCCGAAACGAAACTCTCGCCGGTTTCGCCGCTGCCTGGGTTGATCCAGCGCAGTTTCGTGATGCTTTCGTGGAACTTCCCACCTTCGAGCCGCGCTGCGATGATCTTGATGGCCATGGTGCTGCCTCCCCGGCTGGGTGCCCTCGAAGCGAAGAGGGGTAATGCTGTACTCGCCACCTGTCCGCACCCCGTTACGCCGTCCGGTCGCCGTGCCTCGAACGTTACGAGTTCGAGCGCCGGCCGTCCGTTCTGAGTCAGATGACGCAGACCGCGCGTGTTCCCGCATGTCACAGTCCTCGCGCCGGCCGGGAACACCAGCCGGAAGAGAGGGGAAACAGACATGTGCGCTGCCCACAAGACATCGGCCGGGTTCCTGGGTGCGGCGGGAATCGCCCTGGCCGCGATGGCATTGGCCGGTTGCGCGCCGGACCCGGCACCGCAGGCCGCCCCGGCGCCCCCGCCGGTGACGACCTCGTCACCCGCCGCGGATTCGGCCGCGACGGTGGCCTGGATGAACGGATTCTGCGGCGCTGTCCGGGATTTCGTCGACGGCAACAACAAGATGCCGTCGACGAGCGGTGAAACCGTCGAGGCCATCAAGAAGAGCACGAGCGACCAGCTCGGGCACTACTCGACCATTCTGTCCAAGACGGTCGATGGTCTCAGCGCCCTGCCCGCCTCGCCGGTTCCGGCGGGGGAGACGGCGAAGCAGGAGTTCCTCGGGAAGTACACCGCGGCGCGCGACAAGACCGTGAAGGCGAAGGCCGACCTGGACGCGTCCGGGAAGAACGACACCGCGGCACAGGGCCGGGCGGTCGAGGGGCTCATCGCCGCCCAGAAGGACACGAACGGCGCGCTCGACCCGGTCGCGGCCATTCTGGGAGCGCCCGAACTGAAGACGGCCGCGGCGACCGCGGAACGCTGCCGTCCGTGAACGCGCTGGGTCTCGTGAGTGGCAAGGACGGTTAGAACCGTCCTTGCCACTCACGAGCTCACTCGTCCGTGAGAATCTTGCGGAGCCGCGTCAAGGCCCGGTGCTGTGCCACCCGCACGGCACCCGCCGTCGATCCGACCACGCCGGCGGTCTCCTCCGCCGAAAGGCCGACGACGATCCGCAACACGACGATCTCCCGCTGCTTGTCCGGCAGGATCCGCAGCAGTTCCCCCATCCGGTCGCTCAATTCGTTGTGCAGCGCGCGTTGTTCGGGGCTCGCGGTATCCGAGACCCCGTCGGGGACTTCGGCGACGGGTTCGGTGCGGTTGCGGGCGGCGGCGCGGCGGGCGTCGGCGACCTTGTGCTGGGCGATGCCGTAGACGAAGGCGAGGAACGGCCGTCCTCGTTCGCGGTAGGTGGGCAGCGCGCGGAGGATCGCCACGCAGACCTCCTGCGCGACGTCGTCCGCCGAGGCGTACGTCCGTTCCTGTCTGCCGATCCGTGCCCGGCAGTACCGGATCACGATCGGGCGGATGGTGGTCAGCAGGTGGTCCAGCGCGCGCTGGTCGCCCTGTCCCGCGGCCGCGACGGGACCGTCGAGGGTGTACCAGTGATCCGGCGTCACCTGCTCGGGCTCCGCCTCCGTCGGGGTGCCCGGCTCCACCAGGGCCAGGTCCCGGATCATCGCGCGGTTCTTGATCCGGGACAGGGTGTCTTCGACGTCGAGCCCCACCCGCAGCGCGTCGACGAAGGCGCCGTTGGCGCTGTCCAGGCGGCCGACGAACCCGGGGTCGTGCTCCTCCAGCCGGCCGCGCGCGTGACGCAGTGTCGCGCTGACGGCCTCGTCCGCGATCCCGAGCACCCCGGCGATCTCCCGGGAGGTGAAGCCGTCCAGTGACCAGGCCATGCCGAGCTGCTGACGTTTCGGCAGCCGCCCCAGCATGGTCAGGACGGAGGACGCCTCGTCGGCGAGGACGGTGAGCTTGTCCTCCCGGCCGGCGTCGGCGAAGGCCCAGTCGGCCCGGACCGCGGTCTGTTCCTTCGCTCGCCGGTGCCCGACGCGACGAACCCATGATTTCGGCTGGTTGATGGTCTGCCAGTCCTCGTAGGCGTTGAGCATCGCCTCCGCCGCCGCGTCCCGCGCCGGGTCGAGCGCGAAGCCCGCCTTGCACAAGAAGCCGGTGAGCAGCGGAAATTCGCTGTGAAAGAACTCGTCGAACTCTTCCTGGCCCATCACCCGCACTCACCGCTCCCAGCCGCCTGACGCGAATGCCCTCACAGCACAGGTGCAGTGAGCGGGCCGCTGAGTGTAACGATTCGGTGAAGGTGATGTTTGCGCCACCTACCGGGGTGGATACCCGGCTTCGAGCGGAAGTCGTTTGACGCGGAAGGGAAAATCGAAGAAAAGGAGGTGATAGGAAAATGGAAACGAGGATGGCCGGTGACCTGAGTGAGGCCGCTTGCCGCGGTGAGGATCCCGAACTGTTCTTCCCGGTCACCGAAACCGGTCCCGGCGCACGGCAGGCGAACAGGGCGAAGGCCGTGTGCGCACGGTGCCCGGTGATTTCGGCCTGCCTGGCCTACGCCTTGGACAACGGACTCGCCCATGGCGTTTTCGGCGGGCTGACCGGTAGCGAGCGGCGCCGCCCGATTCGTGTCGGCAGCGCTGCCTGAATCCACTCGAACGCGCGACTGAATTTCCACCCGTTGTTTTCGCGCGCGAAAAAAGAGGGGCCCGGTTCGGTGAACCGGGCCCCTCTCTCGTGGTGGTCAGGCGACGGCGTCGGCGACCGTCTCCTCGGCCAGCCGCTCGTTTCCCGACTGGGTCTTGAGCGGCTTGTGCTTGAGGAAGGCGACGGCGACGATGACCAGCAGCGCGATCGGCGCGCTGATCAGGAACAACTCGCTGGTCGCTTCCCCGTACGCGTTGCGGACGACGTTCGCGACCGGCTCCGGCAGCGTGGCGATGTTCGGCACCGCGCCGCCTTCACCGCCACCGGGCAGCGGCCCGAGGTCCTCGGTGATCAGCGCGGTGACCCGGTTCGCGAGCACCGCGCCCAGCGCGCTGACCCCGATCGAGCCGCCGAGACTGCGGAAGAACGACAGCGTGGAGGTCGCCGTGCCGAGGTCCTGTGCGTCGACGTCGTTCTGCGCCACCAGGACCAGGTTCTGCATCAGCATGCCGACGCCCACGCCCAGCACCACCATGTAGGCGCCGAGGACGACGAGGTTCGTCTTCGAGTCGAGTGTGCCCAGCAGGGCGAGGCCCGCCGTCATCAAGGCCGAGCCGAGCAGCAGGTGGCTCTTCCACTTGCCGGTCCGGCTGATCAGCTGGCCCGACACCGTGGACGACACGAGGAGGCCGAAGATCATCGGCAGGCTCAACAGCCCGGCCACCGTCGGCGACTTGCCGAGCGACAGCTGGAAGTACTGCGACAGGAACACCGTTCCGCCGAACATCGCGACACCGACGAGGAAGCTCGCGAGGGTGGTCAGGGTGACCGTGCGGTTGCGGAACAGCCCGAGCGGCAGGATCGGCTCGGCCACCTTCGACTCGACGTAGACGGCGAGGGCGAGGATGAGCACGCCCGCGGTCACCAGGCCGGCCGTCCACGCCGAGCCCCACGCGAACTGGTGCCCGGCCAGCGACGACCAGACCAGCAGCGTCGAGACCCCGGCCATGATCAGGAACGCGCCGAGGTAGTCGACCTTCACGTCACGCCGGACCGTCGGCAGGTTCAGGGTGCGCTGCAGCAGCAGGATCGCCGCGATCGCGAACGGCACGCCGAGGAAGAAGCACCAGCGCCAGCCGAGCCACGAGGTGTCCACCATGACGCCGCCGATCAGCGGGCCCGCGATCGTCCCGACCGCGAAGACGGCACCGAAGACGCCCGAGTACTTCCCGAGTTCACGCGGCGAAACGATGGCCGCCATGATCACCTGCGCGAGCGCGGTGAGCCCGCCCGCGCCGATGCCCTGCGCGACCCGGCTGCCGATCAGGAGCTCGATGTTGCCCGCGAACCCGGCGACCAGCGAGCCGACCACGAACAGCCCGAGCGAGAGCTGGATCAGCAGCTTCTTGTTGTACAGGTCGGAAAGCTTGCCCCAGAGCGGAACCGTCGCGGTCATCGCGAGCAGTTCGGTGGTGACCACCCAGGTGTAGGAGGACTGCGAGCCGCCGAGTTCGGAAACGATCCGCGGCAGCGCGTTCGCGACCACCGTCGAGGCGAGGATGGCGACGAACATGCCCATCATCAGCCCCGACATGGCTTCGAGGACCTGTTTGCGGCCCATCGCGCCCGGTGGCGATTCCGGTTCTCGTGATTCGGTCATGGATGTGGACATGGTCGTCCCCCTTCGTGTTCTGAGCTGCCGGGCGCGTCAGCGCGCGCGGCCGCCGGGCTCCGGGAGCCCGGCGAGAAGCATTTCGACGGCTTCGTCCAGCAGTTCGAGCGCGGACACCCGGCCGTCGTGCCGGGACCAGAGGATGAGCACGGCGTTGACGGCGCCGCCGAGTGCGGACAACAGCAACGTCGGATACAGGTCGTCCCGGGGATCCACGCCGGCGCGGCGCGCGATCGCCTCGATGGTCGGCGCGATGGTGTCGTGGTTCATCGCCACCGCGCGCGAATGCAGGGTGGCGTTCTCCTGGATCGCCTTCATCCGGCCGAGCCACTCTTCGCGGTTCTCGTCGATCTGGGCGAAGTCCTCTTTCAGCGCGGCGACGAAAGCGCGCGGGACGCTGACTTCCTTCGGCGCGGCGAGGAACTTTTCGATGACGCGCTGCGAACGTTCGGCGTTGTCCGCGTGCGCGATGACGACAGCGTCCTCTTTGGACGCGAAGTAGTTGAAGAAGGTGCGCGACGAGACCCCCGCCGCCGCGCTGATGTCCTCGACCGTCACCTGGTCCAGGCCGCGTTCGGCGACGAGCCGGACGGCGGTGGTCGCCAGCGCGCGGTGGGTTTCCAGCCGCTTGCGCTCGCGGAGGCCTTTGACGGGTTCGGGCATGAGCACCACGATACGCACAAAGATGCAGATACTGCAAAATTGCAGTTTGTGAACCGTGCCACTGGCCGGCGGCCCCGAACCGCCTGGCAGACTGCGGCGGGTGAGCGGAACGGTGCTGGTACTGGGCGGGCGCAGCGAGATCGGTCTCGCGGTCGCGGAGCGGCTCGCCAAGGGCGGGGCGCGCGAGATCGTGCTGGCCGCACGGCGGAGCGCGGACCTCGGAGCGGAGACCGAACGACTGCTGACCGCGGGGGCGAAGACGGTCGACGTCGTCGAGTTCGACGCTGACGACCTCGCCGGGCACGGCCCTTTCCTGGAGAAGGTCGTCGCGGAGCACGGCCCGCTGGACGTCGTCGTCACCGCTTTCGGGATCCTCGGCGACCAGGCGCGTGCCGAAACCGAAGTCGAGCACGCCGTCGCGATCGTGCACACCGACTATGTGGCTCACGTGAGTGTGCTGACGCATGTGGCCAAAGTGCTTCGTGAGCAAGGAAGCGGAAGCCTCGTGGTGTTCTCGTCGGTCGCCGGGGTGCGGGTCCGGCGAGCGAACTACGTCTACGGTTCGGCCAAGGCGGGCCTCGACGGTTTCGCGAGCGGTCTGGCGGACGCCCTGCACGGCACCGGCGTGCACCTCCTGCTCGTCCGGCCCGGGTTCGTGATCGGCCGGATGACCGAGGGCATGTCCCCGGCGCCGTTCTCGAGCACGCCCGATCAGGTCGCGGACGCGACGGTCGCCGGAATCCGGAAACGCCGGGATACCGTGTGGGTGCCGGGACTGCTGAGGCTGGTGTTCGCGGTGATGCGCGTGGTGCCTCGCGCGATCTGGCGCCGGATGCCCCGTTAGGGAGCGCTGCGCGGTCGGTCCGGTACTCGGTGTCGCGGCCGGTTGTCTGCTTGATCACTTCTGCTGGGCCGAACGGGCTTTAAGACCCGGTTATGACACGTTTCTCAGGTAATTCCCAGCTAACGCGGTGATCCTCGAATGCGGGGGATCATTCACGGAAGCGGGGAGAAGGTCGTGCTGCTCACGTCGCGAGGACGGCGGATCGGCGGCCGCGTCGCACTGGGCCTGGTGTCGACGGCCGTACTGGGGGTCACGGGTTTCGCGTGGTCCCAGTTGAGCCGTTTGGACGAAGGCATCGTCACGGCCGACGTGATCGCGCCCTCCGCTCAGATGCCCGACGGTCCGGCAGGCGAGCCGCTGAAGGTGGCGCAGAACATCCTGCTCGTCGGGATCGACTCCCGGACCGACACCTACGGGAACCCGTTGCCGCAGAACGTGCTCGACACGCTGCACGCCGGAGCCGACGACGACGGCGGCGACACCACCGACACGATGATCGTGGTCCACATCCCGGCGGGCGGCGCCGCGGCCACCGCCATCTCCATTCCGCGCGATTCCTATGTGGACATCGCGGGCGGCTTCGGCAAGCACAAGATCAATTCCGCCTACAGCCGCGGCAAGAACGCCGCGATGAGCTCGCTGCGCGCCCAGGGCCTGAGCGGTCCCCAGCTCGAGGTCAAGGCCAACGAAGCGGGCGCCAAACTCACGATCCAGACGATCGAGCAGTTCACCGGGCTGAGCATCAACCACTACGCCGCCGTCAACCTCGCCGGGTTCTCCGCGCTGAGCGAAGCCATCGGCGGTGTCGAGGTCTGCCTCAAGGAGCCGGTCCAGGACAAGTTCTCGGGGGCTTCGTTCCCGGCGGGGAAGCAGCTGCTTTCCGGGCCGCAGGCGCTCGCTTTCGTGCGGCAGCGGCACGGGCTGCCCAGCGACCTCGACCGCATCGCGCGGCAGCAGGCGTTCCTGTCGAGCATGGCCAAGACCATGCTGGACGCGGGAACGTTCACCGACCCCACCAGGCTGAGCGCCCTGACCGGCGCGATCCAGGGGGCGGTCGTGCTCGACCGCGGCTGGGACGTGCTGAGCTTCGCGCAGCAGTTGCGGGGGATGAGCTCGGGGGCGATCAAGTTCCAGACGATCCCGATCCAGAGCCTTTCCCTGCCGACGCCTTCCGACGGCGACGCGGTGAAGGTGGATCCCGCTCAGGTGAAGGCGTTCGTGAACGCCACGCTGACGTCGACGAACGTCGCCGCGGTGGGGGAGCCGACCGGCGGGATCGGGATCAAGCCGGTGGCGGCCACTTCCTCGGTCGCCGCTCCGCCCTCGTCGTCCACGTCTTCCGCGCCGCCTGCCTCGGCGGGCTGTGTCAACTAAGCGACCAACCCAGCCGACTCGGTACCGGCGCCGTGGCCGCTTGAGGTACGTGATGGCCCCCTTCCTTGCGCCTAGCGCAAGGAAGGGGGCCATCACGTACTTGGGAAAGGCGTGAGGGTCGCGTTTCTTCGGCCGAACTCAGGTAGGAGCCTTCACGCGTGGCCGCTGTGACTGCGGGTGTGGCTGCGGGTGCGGGTGGGGTGAAAGTGGCGGCCGTGGCGATCACGACCGTAGTGAAGGCCTCCATCACTGCGGTCAAGGTAGGCAAGGGGCCCTTCACGGCCCGGACTGGACCCTGGTCGCTCGAAGTACGTGATGGCCCCCTTCCTTGCGCCTAGGTACAGGAAGGGGGCCATCACGTACCTGCGCTCCGCTCGCACCCGGCCCAATCGCCTTCCGCGTTTGTTAGTCCTCTGACCGCGGTTTCGTGCCGAGCGCGAAAGTCCCCAAGATTCTTTTGAACCGCATCCCGCCGCCGTCCGTGTCGATGGCGTAGGGGAGTTCCAGAGAGCCTGGAACCAGGGTGCAGGGGAGAAAGAATCGTGCTCAGCAAAAGAGTTCTGCCGATCGCCGGGCTCGCCGCCGCCGGGGCGTTGTCGCTCGCCGCCTGCGGCACGCAGAACACCGCGCTGCCGACGGCGCCGGTACCGGTCGAGCAGGTCGCCAACGAGTTGTCCTTCCTCGCCGGGACCGCGAAGGCCAACAACGCGCCGCCCAAGACCGGTGACTGGGCAACGGGTTCCGACGGGACGCCCGGGACCGCCGACCAGAACGTCGCCCGCAAATGGGTGCAGCTCAAGGCCGCCAAGGCGGGCGCGCTCGACCCGGTGGTGGTCAACGGCGCGGGCCTGACGTTGTACCGCTTCGACAAGGACACCGCCAAGCCGTCGAAGTCGGCCTGCGACGGCGACTGCGCCAAGGCATGGCCACCGGTGCTCGTCACCTCGGGGAGCAAGGTTTTCCTGGCGGGGATCAGGAAATCCGCCGTCGGCACGGTCAAGCGCGCCGACGGCACCCTGCAGCTGACCGTCGGCGGCTGGCCCGCGTACCGGTTCGCGAAGGACACCAAGCCCGGTGACACGCTCGGTCAGGGTGTCGGCGGGACGTGGTTCGGGCTCGCCCCGAACGGCCAGAAAGCACAGGGCGGGCAGCAGGAAGAGACCACGCCGCCGCAGAAGCCCGCGTCCAGCGCGGTTCTCTTCGACGGCAAGAACTTCAGCGACGACGAGCCGTCGCAGGGGCTCGCGGGCCAGGGCTGCCAGAACGTCGCCCGCCCTGGTGTGACGTCGTCGGTCTCCGCCGCCGGTTCGCTCAAGCTTTGGTCCGAAAAGGACTGCAAGGGCAAGTCGCTCGTCATCGAAGGTGACGTGCGGGATCTCGCGAAGGTGAACTTCGACGACAAGGTCACCTCGATTTTCTCCGGCTGAACCAAACCAGAGACGGGAATGGTGTGATGAAGCGTCGATCCGGTTGGGCGATCGTGGCAAGCCTGTCTCTGTTCCTCACCGGTTGTGCCGCGACGGTAGGGGGAGCGGCACAACCGGTGGACCCCACCCGGGTCGCCGGGCTCGAGATCACCGACGGGCCGAGTGGGCTCAAGCCCGGTGTGCTCGACGCCGCGCTGCCGGTCGACGGTGGCGACGGCGGCGAGATCGACAAGCTCGCGGCCAACGCCGTCGCCGACGTCCAGCGGTATTGGCGCGAGCACCTGCCGGCGGTCTTCAACCGTGACTTCCGGCCACTGGCCACCCTCGCCTCGTACGACTCGGCGGGCCGCGGTCGCGTGATCTGCGGAGCCACGACGGCCGGGCTGGTGAACGCGTTCTACTGCTCCGGGCAGGACATCGTCGCCTGGGATCGCGGGGAACTGCTGCCGATGCTCAACGACTCCATCGGCCCGGCGGCGGTCATGGCGGTGCTCGCCCACGAGATCGGCCACGCGGTCCAGTTCCGGCTGGGCCTTCCGGCGGCGACGCCGTCGATCGTCAAGGAACAGCAAGCCGATTGCTACACCGGCGCGTATCTCCGCTGGGTCGCCGAAGGCAAGTCGCCGATGTTCCAGGTCTCCACCGGCCGCGGGCTCAACGAGGTGCTCACCGCGTTGTTCCAGATCCGCGACTCCGCCGGGGTCGCCTTCGACGACGACGGCGCGCACGGCAACGCCTTCGACCGGGTTTCCGCGTTCCAGTTCGGCTTCACCGACGGGCCCGCCCGCTGCGCGATGATCGACGAGCGGGAGATCGAAGGCCGCAGCACCCAAGGCGGTTTCGGCTCGGCCGCGGCGAACGAGCGGGCGGCGGCGGAGAACGTCCGTCTCGACGACCGCGAGGCGCTGGCCGATCTCACCACCAGCCTGCGGCAGGCCTTCCGGCTCGCGGCCACCCCGCCGACGCTCACCACTGGAGCGGCCTGCGGGGTGACGACGGAGGACGCGCTCGCGTCCTACTGCTCGGAGTCCAACCAGATCAACCTCGACCTCGACGGTCTCGTCCGCATCGGCACCCCGCCGAGGAGGGGACGGCAGGGTGGGATCGGCGACTTCGCCGCGTTCGCCGAGGTCGCGTCGCGCTACACCCTCGCCGTCCAGCAGGAGGGCGGTTTCCGGCTCGACGGGCCGGTGGCCGCGCAGCGCACGGCCTGCCTCACGGGGTTCTGGGCATCGACCATTGTGGACGGTAAACGCGGGTCGCTCACCTTGTCGCCGGGAGACCTCGACGAGGCCGTCGCCGAAATGCTGACGCGGAACAGCCTGATCGCGGCGGACGTCCGGGGCCGGACGCTGCCGGCGGGCTTCGCCAGGGTGGCCGCCTTCCGGGACGGCTTCTCCTCCGGCAGCCAGGAGACCTGCGGCGAGAAGTACCGCTGAACGCGCGTGAAGGCCCCTTCCCTCGGCTCAGCCGAGGGAAGGGGCCTTCACGCGCAAGTGCGGTTTACACGAAGGCGCTTTGGCCGGTGATGGCCTTCCCGACGATCAGCGTGTTCATCTCCCGGGTGCCTTCGAACGAGTAGATCGCCTCGGCGTCGGTGAAGAACCGCATGATGTCGTTGTCCAGCACGATCCCGTTGCCGCCGAAGATCTCGCGGCCCCAGGCGACGACCTCGCGCATCCGCGAGGTCACGAACGCCTTGGCCAGCGACGAGTGCTCGTCCTTGAAGATCCCGGCGTCCTGCAACCGGGCCAGCTGCACGAGCATGCCCCACGACGCGGTGATGTTGCCGAGGCTCTTCACCAGCATGTCCTGCACCATCTGGAACCGGGCGATCGGACGGCCGAACTGCTTGCGCTCCTTGGCGTAGTCCAGCGCGAGTTCGTAGGCGCCGATCATCACGCCCAGCCCCTGCCAGGCAACGCCACCGCGGGTCGCGCGCAGGATCTCCGCGACGTCGCGGAACGAGTCGATGCCCTGCAGCCGGTTGGCCTCCGGCACCCGGACGTCGGTCAGTGTGATCTCCGCGTTCTCCACGATCCGGAACGCGAACTTGTTCTCGATCTTGACCGGGACGAATCCGGGAGAGTCCTTCTCGACCACGAAACCCTTGACGTTGTTGTCGTCCTCATCGCGGGCCCAGACGATGACCAGGTCGGCGAAGGTCGCGTTCCCGATCCACTTCTTGGCACCGTTGAGGATCCAGGTGTCACCCTCGCGCCGCGCCGTGGTGCGCATGCCGCCCGCGACGTCGGAACCGCCGAGCGGTTCGGTCATCGCGAACGCGCCGATCTTGTCCATCGCGGCCATCGACGGGAGCCAGCGGTCGCGCTGCTCCTGGTCGCCACCGGAGTAGATGCTGTACATCGCGAGTCCGTTGTGGACACCGAAGAACGTGGCCACGGAGGGATCCGTGCGGGTCATCTCCATCGCCATCATCCCGCTGAGCAGGTGGCTGGTGGCCGGAAGGTGCTCGCCGTAGCCCTCGTAGGGCAGCCCGGCGAGGCCCTGTTCGCGGAACTTGCCGACGAGCTCGTGCGGGAACTCGCCCTTCGCCCAGTACTCGTTCACGAGCGGCTTGACCTCGGTGCGCATGAAGTCGCGTGCCTTGAGCAGCAGCTTGCGCTCCTCGTCCGGCAGCAGGGCTTCGTAGTCGTAGAAGTCGGCGGTCAGCTGGTCTTCCATCAGTTCTCCTCCTTGCCGGCGTTGTCCAAAGCGGACAGCACCGCGAGCTGCTTGCGGTCGCGCGCCTCGGCGAGTTCCGAGTACGTGGAGGAGCCGTAAGCGGATTCCACGGCTTCGATGAGCCGTTCCTGTTCTTCGGGGCTCTGCGAGGGCTGGCCGAGACCGGCCCACATCTTCTTCATCGACTTGCCGATGTGCTCGGCCATGTGCCGGTAGCCGCCGGGGCCGCCGCCCAGGTGCGAACCGAGGAACGGCCCGACCGTCGACCAGCGGATGCCGAGCGAGTTCGTCATCACCGCGTCCACTTCGGACGGTGACACGACACCCTGTTCCACCAGGTAGATGGCCTCGCGGCTCAGCGCGTTCTGCAGCCGGTTGCCGACGAACCCGGGGATCTCCTTGCGTTCCACCACCGGGGTGCGGCCGACGAACCGGTAGAACTCGACGGCCCGGTCGACCGACTCGGCACCGGTGCGTTCCCCGGGGACGACCTCGACCAGCGGGATGAGGTGCGGCGGGTTGAACGGGTGCCCGATGAGGACCCGGGAAGCGTCGTCCAGGTCGCCCGTGAACGCCGTCGAGGGGATCGCCGAAGACGAGCTCAGCAGCAGCGCGTGCGACGGTGCCTCGCGGACCAGGGTCGCGAACAGGTCCTTCTTGAACTCGACGTTCTCGGGCCCGTTCTCCTGCACGACATCCGCGTTCCGGACGGCTTCGGTGACGTCAGCGGCGAGGTGGACGCGAGGGACGAGGTCCGCGGCGTCCCGGCCGAGATGCGGGGCGAAGTCCGCCAGTGCGCCGGCGACGGCGTCGGCGAGGTCCGGCCGCGGGTCCGAGACCCAGACGTCCAGGTCGTGCGAGGCGAACAACGCCGTCCACGACAGGCCGATGGTCCCCGCGCCGATCACCGCGGCGGTGCGAAAAGTCATGACCGTGCTCCCTTCAGGTAGTCGAAGACCGGCTTGACCGGGGCGAGCGTCAGGTCGGTGAGGATGTGGCTCGCGGAAACGACCTCCAGCACCGGGAGATCCGCCAGCGGCGCCAGGACGTGCTGGAACAGTTGCAGCCGCGCGGGTCCGGTCCACGCCTCCTTGACCACCACGTCGGTGATCTCGGTGCGGACCAGTTCGAAGACCCGGGGCGAACCGTCGTAGTCCGGGATGGTCTTGAGCATGAACGTCGGCACGGTGATCTGCGCTTCGGCCTCGCGGACGTCCAGCCGGTGGTGCTTGTAGCCCATGGTCGCGGTCGCGACGCGCTGGCTGCCGTGGTCGAGTGTCCCGACGAGCGCGCCGTTCTCGGCGAACAGCTTCGGCGAGCCGATCGTCTTCGGGTAGGCGCTGATCTCGCGGCCGGACGCGGTGGCCGGGAAGTTGTCGAGGTACATCGCGTGCAGATACTCGCCGCGTTCGCCCTCGAAGCTCACCGGGATCGCCTGGCCGGACTCGGTGTAGGGCCCGTAGCCGCTGACGTCGCCCATCTTCATCACCTCGAACCGCACCAGCGGCTCGTCGATTTCCAGGGGCTCCGGGACGACGGCGCGCAGGGCGTCGGCGTCGGTGCGGTAGACGATGTTGAGGTACTCGCGGTTGGTGAACCGGGGCACCACCGGCGCGTACGCCGGGTTCGTGAGCGGGGTGGTCACGTGCCGGAGGACTTCTTGCTGCTTCATCTCACTCACCTGTCCACTGCGGAGCGCGGCGCTCGGCGAAGGCCTGCATGCCCTCGCGGACGTCGGCGGACTTCATTAGCGCCGGCATCTCCGAACGCTGGGTGGCAAACGCTTGCGCGTCCGGCACGCCGTCGGCGGCGCGGACGATCTTCTTGACCAGTGCCAGCGCCAGGGGAGCGTTGGCGGCGATCTGCTCGGCGAGTTGCAACGCGACGGCGGCGGCCTCGCCGCTCGGGACGACCCGGTTCGCCAGGCCCAGCCGTCCGGCGCGCTCGGCGCTGATCGGCTCGCCGGTGAGCAGGAACTCCATCGCCAGGTGGTGCGGGATCCGCTTCGGCAGCCGGATCACGCCGCCACCGGCGGCGATCAGCCCGCGCTTCACCTCGGGCAACCCGAACTTCGCGTCTTCGGCGGCGACGATCAGGTCGCAGCCCAGCGCCAGCTCGAACCCGCCGCCCATGGCCCAGCCCTCGACGGCGGCGATCAGCGGCTTCGACAGCTCCGCCTCGGTCAGCCCGCCGAACCCGCGCCCGGGGATCTCGGGCGATTCGCCCTTCAGCGCCGCCTTGAGGTCCATGCCTGCGCTGAACGAGCCGTCCGCGCCGGTCAGGACCCCGGCCCGCAGTGCGGGATCGGATTCCAGCAGGTCGAGTGCTTCGGCGAGCCCGGCCGCGACGGCGGCGTTCACCGCGTTGCGGGCCTGCGGCCGGTCGATCGTGATCAGCAGCGTGCCGCCGACCCGTTCTGTCCTTACTTCTGTGCTGCTCATGGTTCTTTCCTCAGCTGGGTGTGCTCAAAGCGTGGTAGCGAGTTCGCGCAGGACCTCTTCGGTGTCCTGACCCGGCAGGGGAGCCAGGCGCCGGACGGAGCCGGGGGTCGCGGAGAACTTCACCGGGATGCCGATGGTGCGGATCGAGCCCTCGCTCGGGTGCTCGACGACGTCGAGCAGGTGGCCGTCGCGGACGTACTCGTCGTCCTGCGCGTTGTCCAGTTCCAGGACCGGGGCCATCGGGATGCTGTGCTTCGCGCAGACCTCGGTCCACTCTTCGGTGGTCAGCGCCGGGGCGCAGTCGGCGATCAGCTCGGCCAGCGCCTCGTGGTCGGCGCCGTCGATGGCCTCGCCGTTGACGCGCGGGTCCTCGGCCAGTTCCGGCCGTCCGGCGGCGTGGAAGAAGTCGCGGAAGTTCTGCGGGTTGTAGGGGATCACGCAGGCCATGCCGTCCTTGGTGTGCACCGCCTTGTGGCCCGGGTTCATCGACGGGCCGAAGCCGGTCGGGCCCTCCGCGGGTTCGAAGACGTGCCCGGCGAGGTGCTCGACGAGGTTGAACGCGATCAGCGTGTCGGTCATCGGGATCTCGACCCGCTGGCCCTCGCCGGTCTTGTCGCGGTGCACCAGCGCCGCGAGCACGGTGTAGGCGATGGTCAGGGAGGAGACCTTGTCGCCGATGATCGTCGGCAGGTAGACCGGCTTGCCCAGCGCGCGGTTCGCGACGTCGACCAGGCCGGACGACGCCTGCACCGTCTCGTCGTAGGCGGCGTGGCCCGCGCGGTCGGAGTCGCTGCGGAAGCCCTGCGCGTGGGCGTAGACCAGGCGGGGGTTGCGCGCGGCGACGTCGGCGTAGTTCATGCCGAGCCTGCTCAGCGCACCCGGTCGCATGTTGGTGATCAGCACGTCTGCGGTGTCGATGAGCTCGAGTGCCTGCTCGCGCTGCTCCTTGTCCTTGAGGTTGAGGGCGACGCTGCGCTTGTTGCGGTTCACGTTCAGGTTGAGCGGCGTCATGCCCGGCGTCGTGCGGAACTTGCCCACCCGCACGGTGTCGGCGGGGGACTCGATCTTGATCACGTCGGCGCCGAGGTCGCCGAGGATCTGCGCGGCGTACGGTCCCATGACCACCGTCGAGAGGTCGATCACGCGAACGCCGTCCAGTGGTCCGGTGGCGGTCTGAGTCATTTTGCTTCCCTTCGCCGTTGTTCGCTCTACCTTCGAAGTTAGGCGCGAATAGCGGAGAAGGGAATGATCAAGAAACGAAGAATGGTATGACCGCGGTGGTCATACCATTTATGGTGCGGTTGGGTGGTGGGTCGTGAGTGGTAAGTGACGTTCTAACGACACTTACCGCTCACGACCCCCTGTACCGAGGCGGACAGCAAGCAGCACCGGCACTGTGCCGTTGCGTCAGGTCGAAAGCGGCTCGGCGAAGATCTCGCGGACTCCGGCGACGAGTTCGGCGAGGTCGCCGTCCTCCGCGCGGTCCCGCCGCCAGACCAGAGAGGTCTCCAGCTGGGGGCGGAAATCCGCGAACGGCAGGATGGTGGCGCCGTCGACCAGGAACAGGTGCATCGGACTGGCCGGATCGAGCATGGTGATCGAGAATGAAGATCCGTTCGCCACCAATTCCGAGATGCCCGAATATTCGGTTCCGCCGACTTTGAGCCTTTTCTTGATCCCCGCGTTGGACAGTTTACGGTCCATGTCGTCCGAATAGGCCGGAATGCTTTCCGAGGCGGACGCGATGTAGGACAGGTCACTCAATTCGGCGATGTCCACCGTTTCCCGTCCGGCGAACCGATCGGCGGGGACGACGGCGCCGAGCCGCTCGACCTGCACCGGGATGATCTCCAGCGCGGGATCGGTGACCGGCATCCGGACCAGCGACAACGCCAGTTTGCCCTCGTGCACCGCGGCGACCAGATCCGGCGTCGTCCCCGGCCAGCGTTTGAGTTCGAACCGGTCGTGACAGTGCTCTTCGAGCCGTTTGACCCGTTCCCGCAGGGCCGGGTGCACGCCCGCGGGCATCCCGATGAACACGGTGCTCCGGCGCGGCTTCACCGCCTCCTGCAGCCGCCACGGAATCGCGTTGACCTGGTCGAGGACGTCCCGCGCGATCGGCAGCAGCGCGGAACCGGCCGCGGTGAGCGTGACGTGGTGCGTGCTGCGGTCGAACAGCCTGTGGCCGAGTTCGTGTTCGAGATCCTTGATGCGCTGGCTCAGCGGGGAGGCGGCCATGTGCAGCTTCCTGGCCGCCTGGGAGAAGTTCAGCTCCTCGGCGACGGCCACGAAATACCGCAGGTGCAACATCTCCACGTGATCACCCTAACCGGAAGGCGACGGTGAACGCGGCTCCGCCTTCCGGCGCCGGACCGGCGGTCAGGGTCCCGCCCATGCGGGTGACCAGGCCGTGCGCCAGCGCGAGCCCGATCCCCGAACCGACCGGGCGGCTGTCGCGGTAGCGCTTGTTCAGCACCCCGCGCTCGAACGCGACCGGGTAATCCTCCGGCGCGAGGCCGGGCCCGCCGTCGCGCACCGCCAACCGGGCCTGTCCCTCGCCTGCGACCAGGGAAAACACGATCGGCGCGCCCGCCGGGGTCACGCGCAGGGCGTTCTCGGCCAGCCCGTCGACGACCTGGCGGAGCCGTCGCGGATCGGCGACGACCGGGACCTCGCCGGGTGGCCGCTCGACCAGCAGCGTCACGTTCTGCCGGGCGCAGCGCAGCCGCCAGACGTCGGCGCATTCGTCGACGAGCGCGGCGAGGTCGAGCCGCGTGGGGTCGAGAGGGAATTCGTCGGCGCCGAGTCTCGCCAGTTCCAGCAGATCGCTGACCAGGCGTTCCAGCCGTTGCGCCTCCCGGTGAATGGTCTCCCCGGCTCGGCGGGCGTCCTCGCCTTCGGCCACGCCGTCACTGATCGCCTCGGCGAACCCGGTGACGGCGGTCAGCGGCGTCCGCAACTCGTGCGACACCGAAAGCAGGAACTCGCGTTGCCGCGCCTCGCTGTACTGCAGGGCGTCGGCCAGTGCGTTGACCGACTTCGCCACGTCCGCGACCTCGGACGGCCCTTCCACGGGAACCCGCAGGTCACGACGTCCGGAACGCATCCCGTTCGCCACCGACGCGGCCCGGCGCAGCGGACGGGACAGCATCCGGCTCAGCACCAGCCCCGCGATCGCGGCGACCGCCAGCCCGGCGCCGAGCGCGAGCACGGTGTTGCGCACCAGCATCCGCCCGCGGGCTTCGCCGGTCTTCGTCGACTGGACGAGCGCGAACGCCGCCCCTTTCGTGCCGACGGCGCGGACCTCGACGAGGTACTGCTGACCTTCGACGAGCACCGTGCCGGAGCGGGTGAACCCGGCTTTGGCGGCGGCGATCGCCGCCACCGTCCCGTCGCCGTCGAGTGTCCCGTTCGGACGGCGGACGACGACGTCGATCCCTTGTCCCCGAACGACTTCCGCGACCTTGCCCGCGCCGAGTCGATTACCGATCCCGGTCTCGTCGAGCTGGCTCGCGACCACGTCCGCCTGCGCCGAGAGCGACTGCCGGAGCACGTCGGTCCCGGTGGTGCGGATCAGGCGGGCCGCGACCAGCCCGGCCACCACCACCGCGACCGCGGCGATCGCGAGGCACACCACGGTGATCCGCAGCGCGAGCGAGGTCCGCCTCATCCGGCGTCCGCCGCGTACCCGATGCCGCGGACCGTCCTGATCGGACTGTGATCGCCCAGTTTTCCCCGGAGCTGGGCGATGTGGACGTCGACGGTGCGCGTGCCCGCCGACGCCGCGTAACCCCAGACGGAGCTGAGCAACTGCTCGCGGCTGAACACCTGGCCGGGTCGTTTCACCAGATGGGTGAGGAGATCGAACTCGGTCGACGTCAGCGCGATCTCGGTGTCGGCGGCCCAGACGCGGCGCTGGGTGACGTCGACGCGAACGCCGCCCGCCGCGTAGGTCTCGGCGGGCGGCGCGGAACCGGCGGCGCGGCGCAGCACGGTCCGCACCCTGGCCGACAGTTCACGCGGGCTGAACGGTTTCGTCAGGTAGTCGTCCGCGCCGATCTCCAGGCCCAGCAAGCGGTCCAGTTCGTCGTCGCGGGCCGTCACGAACAGCACCGGTGTCCAGTCGCCGTCCGCGCGCAGCGTCCGGCAGATCTCGATACCGTCCATTCCGGACAGTCCGATGTCGAGCACGATCGCGACCGGGCGCAGCCGCCGGATCGTGGCCAGCGCCGCGCCGCCGTCCGCTTCGACCAGCACGCCGAACCCGTCCCGCTTCAGGTAGAGCGAGGCGAGTTCGGCGATCGCGGGGTCGTCCTCGACGACCAGCACCAGCCCGCGTCCCGGTTGTGTCGTCACCGGCAGATCCTGTCACGGGGCCGGGTCGCCGGCCATGTCCTGCTCGATCGAGTCGAGGGTGCGCTGGACGTCGCTCAGCTCACCCGGCGCCGGCGCCGGACTCGACGCCTTGGTGTCGTCGCAGGCGGCGGTGCCGAACAGCGCGAGCGCGGTGAGACTCGCGGCCAGGAGGCGTTTCACTTGCCCGCCTTGCAATGCGCGCCCGCGAACGTGTCGAGCTTCTGCTTCGCCGCGGTGAGTTCGGGCAGGCGTCCGCTTCGTTTGTCGGCCCGCTTCTGGAGCCTGTCGGCGGTGTCGTTGTGGTTCTTCTTGCGCTGGTCTTCGGCCCTGGCCTTGAGGTTCGCGACGGAACCGCGGATCTCGGGGCCGCCGTTGATGCGGTCGGTGAGCTTCGTGGTGCGCTCGGTGAGCTTGGGCAGCCACTCGGCGCACAACTGCTGGGACTCTTCGGGGCTGAGCGTGATCGGGGTCTGCGCCGAGGCGGCCGGGGCGAGGGCGATGAGGCCGGCCGCGGTCAGGCAGGCGGCGATGGTCTGTTTCAGCATGCGAAGAGCCTCGCGCGGCCGGATACGAGGAATGTGGGGGTGATGTTCGGGTTTTGTAAGCGATACTCGGACGATGGGGCTGAAGACTTTGACCGCCACTGTGGTGGCGATGCTGCTGGCCACCGCCGCACCGGCGACCGCCGCGCCACCCGCGTTCGTCCTCCGTGACGGCGTCAGTGCACCGGTGTTCTCCTACGAGAAGGCCATCCGCGAGACGGCCTGGGTGGAGACCGGACAGGACCTCGACCGCGACGGACAGATCGACCGGGTCGCCGCCGACATCGTCCGGCCGTCGGAACCCGCTGGCCGTATTCCGGTGATCATGGACGTCAGCCCGTACTTCGAGAAGATCGGGCGCGGCAACGAGCGTCAGCCGAAGACCTATCTCCCCGACGGCACGCCGTCGCAGTTCCCGCTCTTCTACGACAACTACTTCGTCCCGCGTGGGTACGCGGTCGTGCTGGTCGACGTCGGGGGCACCAACCGTTCGTCCGGGTGTTTCGACGACGTCGCCTCCGGCAACGCGGTCGTGAACTGGCTGAACGGCCGCGCGAGCGCGTTCCGGACGCCGTTCGGGCCGGAGCGGGTCCGCGCGGGCTGGGCGAACGGGTCGGTCGGCGCGATCGGGAAGTCGCAGGACGGGGCGACGGCGATCGGGATGGCGGCGTCCGGCATCGACGGGCTGAAGACCATCGTGCCGATCGCGGGGGTCAGTTCGTACTACGAGGTCCACAACTCGCACGGCGCGTACTTCGGCTGGGCGGGCGGGCCGGGTCTGTACAACCCACGTGCCGAGAAGCTGTGCCAGCCGTTCGAGGACGAGAACGCGAGACGCGCGGGGACGGACGGGAACTTCAACGAGTACTGGCGCGGGCTCGACTACGTCGCGAAGACCGGCAAGGTGCGCGCAAGCGTTTTCGCGTCGATGGGCTTCCACGATCTCAACGTCAACCCGATCCAGTTCGGGCCCTGGTGGGAGGCGCTGAACGCGTACGGCGTGCCGCGCAAGGCGTGGCTGCACCAGGCGGCGCACGTCGACCCGTTCGACCTCGACCGGTCGCTGTTCGTGAAGACCCTGCACCGCTGGTTCGACCGGTGGCTGCTCGGCGTCCGCAACGGCGTCGAAACCGAACCGGCGATCCGGATCGAACACACCCCGGACCGCTGGACGGACGAACGCCGCTGGCCTCCTGCGTCGCGTTCGCACATCCTGTGGCCTTCTGCGGAGGGCGGGCTGGGGAAGCGTCCTGCCGCCGGTGCGGCTTCGCTGACCGACGACCCGGCGCGCGGCGCGTCCCAGTGGGTGGAGAACCCGTCGCAGGCCAGGCCTGAGCGCCTGGTCTTCGCGGGTGAGCCGGTGCGCGCGGACACACGGATCGCCGGGACCGCCACGGTGACGGTGACCGCGCGTTCGGACAAACCGAGCGCGCGGCTCGGCGCGGTGCTGGTCGACTACGGGCCCGCGACCGTGCGGAACACGAAATTCCCCGCGCTGGGCATCGAGAACCTGACGACCCGTTCCTGCTGGGGTGCGGGCACCGCCGCCGATACCGGGTGCTTCCTCGACACCGTCGCGGATCCGGTCGCGGTGGACAAACGGATCGTGGCGACCGGCTGGGCGGACCTCGGGCATCATCGGTCGCTGTGGCGGGGCGAGCCTTTGGTGCCGGGGAAGGCGTACACGATGACGTTCCGGCTGAGCAGCCTCGACCACGTCGTCCCGGCCGGGCACCGGCTGGCGCTCGTCCTCGGCGGGACCGACGCGGACATGTTCGATCCGGCGCTGCCCGCGCCCGGTGCCCGGGTGACGTTCGTCCTGGGCGGGACCTCGCTTTCGGTGCCGGTCGTGAACCGCGTTTAGTCCTCTGGTTGCGGTCGTTCGCCCTCGAACTACCGCGCGAACGGACACGCCTCGAGCCACGTGCGACCGCTCTGCGCTCAGTGTCCCCCATTCCGCATGGGGGACACTGGCCGCCCGCGGCACCGCGCCTGACAAGACGTGGCTGGTGAGCGCGTGAGGTGTAGCCCGAGGTGGGGCTGTGTGGAAATAGGGACGTTCAACGTCCCTGTTTCCACACACCCCCTGTCTCCGGCGGTCCGGGTGACGTCCAGCTGGGCGGGACTTCGCATTCGGTGCCGGTCGCGAACCGCGTTTAGTCCTCTAGATGCGGTCGGGACGGGGCCTCGCGCGGCGCCCCATAAAGTAGGCGCATGGCAGCCCCACGACGCACGCAGGAGGAACGCAGCGCCGCGATGCGCGTCAGGCTGCTCGACGCCACGATCGACTGTCTCGTCGAGTACGGCTACGCGGGCACCACGACCACCCGCGTCGCGGATCGCGCCGGGGTGACCCGCGGCGCACAGGTGCACCACTTCCCGACCAAGACCGACCTCGTCACCTCCGCGATCCGGCATCTCGCGGCCAGGCGCACCGAGGTCGCGATGGCCGAGATCGACCGGCTCAAGGCGTCGGCCGACCCGGTCGGGGACGCGTTGCAACTGCTCTGGGAGATGCACCAGGGCCCGGTCTTCTCGGCGACCGTCGAGCTGTGGGTGGCGTCGAGGACCGATCCGGAGCTGCGCGCGCAGATGGCGGTGGTCGAGCCGATCGCGACGAGCAGCCTGGTCGAGTTCGGCAAGGCGCTGCTCCCGGACCATTCGGCGCATCCGGAGTTCCTGCACGCGGTGTACACGGCGATGGACGTCGTCCGTGGCATCCTCATCGCCAGCTGGGCGACCCGCGACCAGGCCGAACTGGAGGCGCGCTGGGAGCGCGGCCGCCGTCACCTGATCCTGTTGTTCGAGGCGCTGATGCAGCCCACTCCCTCTCGCTAGGCGTGTTACTCTCCCCGGGAGAGTGAGGAGGTCACGTGCTCGGAAACCCGTACGATCCCGACTGCCCCACCCGCGCCCTGCTCGACCGCATCGGCGACCAGTGGACCGTGCTGATCGTCGGCGTGCTCGGCGACGGTCCGCTCCGGTTCACCGAGATCGGCAAGCGCGTGCGCGGAATCTCGCAGAAGGTCCTCACCCAGACGCTCCGCAGCCTCGTCCGCGACGGCATCCTGACGCGGACCGCGTACCCGGAGATCCCGCCGCACGTCGAGTACGAGCTGACCGCGCTCGGCCGCAACCTCGCCGAACCGCTCGAGATGCTCGACAAGTGGGCTCGCGTGCACATGGGCGAGGTCCTCGACGCCCGCAAGAGCTACGACGGCCAGCTCAGCGCTTGACCAGACCGGCCTCGTGCGCCAGCAGGCCCGCCTGCGTCCGGTTCGCGCAGTCCAGTTTGACCAGCATCCGCGACACGTAGCTCTTCACCGTCGCCTCGGCGAGGTGCAGCCGAGCCGCGATGTCCGCATTGGACAGTCCTTCGCCTAGGCAGGCCAGGACGTCCGTCTCCCGTTCTGTCAGCCCTTCGGTCTTCCGCCGCGCGTCGTCACCGCGACGCCGTCCGTCGGCCGACATCGCCACCAGCCGTTGCGCGGCCTCGGGGGAGAGCACGGTGTGCCCGTCGGCGGCGACCCGGACCAGGCCGATGAGGTCCTCGGGCGGCGTCGACTTCACGAGGAACCCGGCCGCGCCCGCCCGCAGCGCGCGGATGACGTAGGTGTCCGCGTCGAACGTCGTCAGCGCGACCACCGCGGGCGGGTCCGGGAGTTTCGCGATCCGCTCGATGGCGGTCAGCCCGTCGACACCGGGCATCCGCAGGTCCATCAGCACCACCCGGGGCCGGTGCCGGACCACGGCCTCGACCGCCTCCGCGCCGTCCTGCGCCTGTGCCACGACCTCGATGTCCTCGGCGGAACCGAGGATCGTCCGCAGATGCGCGCAGACCATCGGCTCGTCATCGACGACGACCACCCGGATCACGCATCTCCTTCCGCAGTCGGGACGTAGGCCGGAAGTATCGCATCGACGCGGTACCCGCCGCCCGCTCGCGGCCCGGCTTCGAACCGGCCGCCGATCAGCTCGACACGCTGCCGCAGCCCGGCCAGTCCCGCGCCCGAGCCGCTGTCGGCCAGCGCCGGATCCGGGGTGGCGCCCGCCCGCGTGTTCTCCACGGCGACGTCCAGGCCACCCGCGTGGTAGCGGAGCTCGACGGTCGCTGTCGAGCCCGGCGCGTGTTTGCGGATGTTCGTCAGCGCCTCCTGCACTACGCGGTACGCGGTACGGGCGACCGTCGGGGAGATCCGCCCGGGGTCGCCGCGCACGGTCAGCTCGGTCGGGATGCCCACGGACGCCGATTCCGCGACCAGCGTCGCCGGGTCGCCCGCCGTGCCGTCGGTGAGCGTGCGCGGCTGCGCGTTCGCGCCGTTGCGCAGCACCCCGACCAGATCGCGCAGTTCGTCCAGCGCCAGCGCGCCTTCACGCCGGATGTCCTCGGCGGAGGTCCGCACCGCTTCGTCCGCCGAGACGACGCCGAGCGCGCCGGCGTGCAGCACCATCAGGCTCAGCCGGTGCGTGACGACGTCGTGCATCTCCTCGGCCAGTTTCCGCCGCTCCTCGGCACGGGCACGTTCGGCGAGCAGGTGCTGCTCGCGTTCGGCGCGTTCGGCACGGTCGCGCAGCGAGCGCAGCAGTTGGCGCCGGGCCTCGAAGTACAGCGAAATCGACGTGGGCAGCGCCGTGCCCAGCAGGCCGAACGGGGTCGTGCTCCAGTGCGCGTCCCACGGCCTCGACGCGCAGACCACCAGGATCGCGGTCAGCCAGAGCAGCGTCCGCCGGTCCATCAGGCGGGCCAGCTGGCTCAGCACGACCGGGGTGATCGTCGGGACGGTCATCAGCGTCAGCTGCCGCTCCGGCACCAGCAGCCCGGGGGAGAACAGGTCGGACGCGAGCATCAGCAGCGCTCCCGCCGTGATCAGGCCCCCGACCAGCCGTGGGAACCGGAACAGCAGGATCAGCGAGAGATCGAGGAACACCTGCAGGGTGACACCCGCGGCGGGCCCCGCCCACCCGGTGGTCGGTTCGCCGAACACGTACAGGGTGATGTCCAGGCCCACGAACGCGAGCGCCGCCAGCGTGAGCCACACGGTGTCGACCGGACCGGGCCGGAACGGCCTGCTTTTCTCCACCGGCTCAAGGTAACCAGCAGGGTGTCCCCTCGCCCGGGATCCGCAACTTTCGTCTATGCGGTCACCATCCTTACCCGGTTTCCTCCGACCGGCCGTTCGCGGTGAAGTGGAGATCATGAGCATCGCGACCCAGACAGTCCGAACAGGACAGGAGCAGGCCTTCGCCCGCCTGCCGGTGTTCGTCGTCGCCGCGCTGGCCGGAGCCGCGCTGCTGGCCACGAGCGGCCGGTACGCGCACGGCTTCGACGAGCTGTACTTCCTGATGGCGGGCCGGGACCATCTGGCATGGGGGTACTTCGACCAGCCACCGCTGATCCCGGCGCTGGCCGGGGCGATGGACTCGTTGTTCCCCGGTTCACTGGTGATGCTGCGCCTGCCGATGACGCTGGCCGCGGCCGCCGGGGTGATCGTCACCGCGCTGATCGCCAGGGAACTGGGCGGTGGACGCGGCGCGCAGGTGCTCGCGGCCGGGCTCTACGCGACGTCCGGGACGATCATCGTCAGCCATTGGATCGGCACCTACGTCTTCGACCCGTTCCTGTGGACGGTGATCGTCTGGCTGGTCGTCCGCTGGGTGCGCACCCGCCGTGACGGGCTGCTGGTCTGGGCGGGGGTGGTCACCGCGATCTCGCTGCAGACGAAGTTCCTCATCCCGGCCTTCTGGGCGCTCGCCCTGCTCGCCGCGCTGGTGCTCGGGCCGAGGGAGCTCGTGCGACGGCCGAAACTGTGGCTGGGCGCGGGAATCGCCGTCGTCGCGACGATCCCGACACTGCTCTGGCAGGCGTCGAACGGCTGGCCGTACCTGATCATGAACGACGTCGTCTCGGCGGAATTCCCCGGCACGTGGCCCTTCCTGCGCGACGGTTTCCTGACGGCCGGCGTCGGGGCGGGCGTACTCGCGTTCGTCTACGGCCTCGTCCGGCTGCTCTCTTCGCGTGAACTGCGCGGCTATCGCTTCCTGGGGGTAGCGATAGTCGCGCTCATCGTCGCGTTCCTGGTGCTGCACGGACGTTCCTACTATCTGATGAGCGTCTTCGCGCTGCCGTACGCCGCCGCGGCGACGGGATTCGCGAAGCACGTCCCCCGGTGGCGGCTCGTGGCGTGGCCCGTGATGGTGCTTTCGGCGGCGATCACCCTCGCCGGCCTGCCGATCTACCCGGCGACCATGACCCGCACGAGTTTCGGCCCGATCACCCTCGGCAGCTCCTTCGCCGGAGGTGAACTGCCGCAGCAGGAACTGGTCAAGGCGATCGGCGAGACCTACGCGGCCCTGCCGCCGGAGCAGCGGGCACGCACCGCCGTCTACGCCGAGATCTACCCGTTCGCCGCCGCGACCGAGTTCTACGGTCAGCGGTACGGCATCGAGCACGTCTACAGTGGCCACCGCGGCTACTGGTACTTCGACCGGCCCCCGGAATCCGCGGACAGCGTGCTCTTCCTCGGATTCGATCCGGGACTGCTCAAGCCGTACTTCGCCTCGGTGACACCGGTGGTGGAAGGTCTGCTGTGGCGGTATGACGGCAGACAGGGTTCCTGGGACGAGATCTGGCCCAAGCTGGAAAGGCACTGATGATGACCGAACTTTCCCTGCCCGCCAAGGCGTATCTGCTCTCGTGCAACGTCGGCAAGGACAAACTGCGGGACAGGCACCGGACGGCACTGCTGATCCGCGGTGCCGCGCTGACCGACCTCGTGCTGCGCGGCCGCGTCGCCGACGCGGACGGCCGGGTCGCGGCGTCCGGCGCCGGGCCGACCGGCGATCTCGTCCTCGACGAGATGCTCGCCGAGATCGCCGGTGAGAGCCCCCGCAAGTGGAAGTGGTGGGTGCGCAAGGACGCGCGCGGAACCTTGGAGGCACTGGAGTCCCAGCTGGACACGGCGGGCGTGATCGAACTGAAGACCGGCCGGACACTGGGCCTGTTCCCGTCGCGTCGCCCGATCGTGCGGGACCCCGCCGTCGTCGACAGGCTGCGCGCCCTGGTCGATCAGGCGTTGCGCGGGCCGTCCCCGGCGTCCGATGTGGACGCGAGCGACGCCGCGCTCACCTCGCTGGTGGCCGCCGTCGAACTCCGTGACGTCGTCCCCGGAAAGGTCAGGCGCCAGTACAAGGACCGGATCGAGGAACTGTCGGAACGGGGCGGGGACGCGGTTCCCGCGCTGCGGAAGCTGTTCCGGGAACTGCGGGCGGTGCGGGCGTCCGCTGTGTCTTCAGGAAACGGGGGCTGAGCCGAACAGCCGGTCGAGGTAGTAGTCCACGGTGGACATGGCCTCGTCCGGCGTCCGGTGCTTCATCACGATGTTGGTGCCCTGCGAATCCGCGAGCGCCCAGAGGATCGTCGCTTCGTGCATCGCGTCGGCCGACTTGTCGACATCGCCCGCGTCCTGGCCCTGGCGGATCAGCACGGCGAACAGTTCGAACAGCTGAGGCACGCCCTCGGTGAGCGCGACGCCGAAGGAGGGGTCGGAGATCGAGCGGATGAAGAACGCGACACCCATCAGCCAGTCGCCGCGGCGGCGTTCGTCGAGCGGCAGGATCTCGGCGATGATCGCGCGCAGGATGGCCTTGGGGGTCGAAGGCACTTCGCCCGCGTCCAGCCGGGCTTTGAGGCGCTCCTCGTACATCTGCGAGCGGCGCTCGATGGCGAAGAGCAGCATCTCGTCCTTGGTCTTGAAGTAGTGCTGCACCAGGCCCATCGAGATGCCCGCTTCGGCGGCGACGTGGCGGAGGCTGACTCCTTCGAGGCCGCGCGTGGCCGTCAGCCGCCTGAGCGCCTCGGCGATCTCCACGCGGCGCGCGGCGTGATCTACCTGCTTCGGCACCTTCACCATCCGTTCCGAGGTTTGCAATGCGATCGCATTGCCACTACGGTCCCAGGCTATTACGATGCGATCGCATTGTAAACGAACGTCGGGGGTGAATTCGGTGCAAGCCGATCGGGGGAAGGTGCGGCTGAGGCCGCCACGGAACGTGCTGGATCAGCGGGTCGTGGGCTGGTGGCGGCTGCAGGGGACGCTTTTCTGGGCCTCGCCGGTGCTGGTCCTGGCACTGCTCGGGCTGCTCATCCCGCCCGCGCGGTTCTGGCTGCTGATGCCGGCGGCGGTGTTCGCGGTGCTGGGCCTGGTCTGGGTGATCGCGATGCCGCTGTGGTGGTTCAAGGTGCACCGCTGGGAGGTCACGGAAACCGCGGTGTACACGCGTTCCGGGTTCTTCTGGCAGGAGTGGCGGGTCGCGCCGATGTCGCGGATCCAGACGGTGGACACCCTGCGCGGGCCGCTGCAGCAGGTGTTCAAGCTCGCGACCGTCACGGTCACCACGGCGTCGGCGCGGGGCGCGGTCAAGATCCGCGGGCTCGACCACGAACTGGCCGCGAGCCTGGCGGAGCAGCTCACCGAAACGACGCAGGCGACGCCGGGGGACGCGACATGACCTCGGGTGAGTTCGAAGGCTGGAGCACGCTCGACAAGCGGACGCTCGCCGTCACCGCGCTGACGATGGCCGGTGCGGCCGTCGGGGCCGCGATCCCGGCCACCGTCGCGATCGTGGGCGGCGGCGGGAACTTCTGGGTCACCCTCGCGTGGGTCGTGGCCGGTGGCGTGGTGCTCGTCGGCGGCGGCGTGCTGCTGGACCTGTTCAACTGGAAGGCCGTGCGGTACCGCGTCACGCAGGACCGGCTGGAGACCGCGTTCACGCTGGTCTTCCGTTCGCGGAAGTCCCTGCAACGCGAACGGATCCGCAACGTCGATCTGACGGCCAACCCGCTGCACCGGCTGTTCGGTGTCGCGGTGGTGACGATCGGCACCGGATCGCACGAGTCGGGCGGGCAGGGCCGGATCAAGCTCAATCCGGTTTCGCGCGCCGAGGCCGAGCGGCTGCGCGCGGACCTGTTGCGCCGTGCGGAAATCGCGGAGACCGACGAGGACGCGCCGCTCGCCGAGCTGGACCGGAGCTGGATCCGCTACGCGCCGATGTCGTTCCTGAGCCCGGCGCTCGGGCTCGCCGCGGGTGGCGGGCTCATGCAGGTCTCCGAGTGGGTGGGGCTGCAGAAGGGGCTGATCGACTGGGTGATCGACCTGTTCAGCGGGATCCCCCTGGTGGTGGCGATCCTGATCCTGCTGGCGATCGCGATGGTCGTCGGCGTGGTCGGCGCGCTCGGCCTGTGGATCGAGATGTGGTGGAACTACCGGCTCGACCGCGAAGCAGGCGGCACGCTGCGAGTGCGCCGCGGGCTGTTCACCACGCGCTCGATCTCGATCGAGGAAGCCCGCCTGCGCGGCGTCGACCTCGTCGAGCCGCTCGGGAACCGGATCTCCGGCGCGGCCAGGGTCGACGCGATCGCCACCGGCATGCGGCAGAGCGACGACCAGGACAAGACCGACTACCACACGCTCCTGCCCGCCGCGCCGATCGCGACGGCCAACCGGATCGCCGCGGAGGTCCTGCGCGAGCCGGTCTCGCCGACCGAAGCCGTCCGGCTCGCCGGGCATCCGCGTGCCGCGCGGGGACGGCTGCTGCGCTGGTGGGTCGGTTCGGTGGTGGTGCTGCTGGCGATCTTCGCGGTCCTCGGCTTCCTGCTCACCGACGTCCTCCTGGTGATCGGCGCCGCGCTCGGGGTGGTCCTGCTGCCGGTTTCGGTGCTGCTGGCGCTGGACGCCTACCGCAACCTCGGGCACGGGATCACCGGGCGGTACCTCGTCGGGCGGCACGGGACGGTGCGGCGGAGCACGTTCGCGCTGGAGCGCGACGGCGTGATCGGCTGGACGGTCAAGCAGTCGGTGTTCCAGCGGCGCAAGGGACTGCTGACGGTCGTGGCGACCACGGCGGCCGGTTCCGGGGCGTACTCGGTGTACGACGCGGGGGAGGAGCAAGGGCTGCTGTTCGCCGAGGAGTCGGTCCCGGAGCTGCTGACGCCGTTCCTGGAACGCGCCTGAGGTTCATCGCCTTCACGCGCTTTCTGGCCCCGACACTTCGGCCGCCGCCGAAACGTCCGCTGGCTACCGTCGTGACATGACCGCATTCGCCGCACTGCACGTCCCCGGTTCCCCGCTGCTCCTGCCGAACGTCTGGGAGTTCGGCACGGCCGCCTTCCTGGCCTCGCAGGGCTTTCCCGCGCTCGGCACCACCAGCCTCGGCGTCTCGGCCGCCGAGGGCGAGCCGGACGGCGCCCCGTCCTCGAAGGACGCCACCGTCCGGCTGGCCCGGCGGCTCGCCGGACTGGACGCGCTGATCAGCGTCGACCTCGCCGACGGGTTCAGCGACGACCCGGGCGAGGTCGGCGCGCTGGCGGCGGAACTCGCCGAAGCCGGCGTCGCGGGCATCAACCTCGAAGACGCCCTCGGCGATCCCGTGCGGCACGCGGCCAAGATCGCGGCGGCGAAGGAAGGCGCTCCCGGTCTCTTCATCAACGCGCGTACGGACACGCATTGGCTGGGTGAGCCGGACATCGAGGCGGCGATCGAACGTTCTCTGTCCTATGTGGACGCCGGAGCCGACGGCGTGTTCGTTCCGGGGCTCTCCGGGGCCGAGGACGTCGAGCGGCTGGTGAAGGCCGTCGGCGTGCCGGTGAACCTGCTGTTCCTGCCCGGCAAGGTCACCGTCGACGGCCTGGCCGGACTCGGCGTCGCGCGGATCAGCCTCGGTTCGCTGCCGTACCGGATGGCGCTCGCCGCCACGCTCCGCACGGTGGAGGCCATCCGTGACGGCGGCGAACTCCCGCTGGTCCCACCGTCCTACGACGAAGTCGCGGCCCTGCTGCCGGAATCTCATTAGCCTCGGGAGCATGCAGACCTTCGGAGCCGAATTCGCCGTCCCGCCCGGTTATCTGAACACGCCCAGCATCGGCATCCCGCCGTCGCACGTGGCCGACGCGGTGGCGGAGGCCGTCGAGCGGTGGCGGCGCGGCGAGGCCCGGCCCTCGGACTTCGACGAGCCCGTCGCGCGCACCCGGGCGGGATTCGGCGGGCTGATCGGGGTCCCGGCGGACCGGGTCGTGATCGGGGCGTCCGTCTCGCAGCTGATCGCGAACGTGGCGGCCGGGCTGCCCGACGGCGCCAGTGTGCTGGTCGCCGGGAACGACTTCACCAGCGTCACCTTCCCGTTCGCGGCGCAGGCGTACCGCGGGGTGAAGGTCACCGAAGTCCCGCTGGCCGAGCTGACCGAGCGCGTCGGCGGGCACGACCTCGTCGCGGTCAGCGTCGTCCAGTCGGCGGACGGCACCCAGATCGACCTGGACAGGCTTCGTGCCGCGGCCGAGGCGGCGGACGCGGCGGTCCTGCTGGACGTCACCCAGGCCGCCGGCTGGCAGCAGCTCGACCTCGGCTGGGCCGATTGGGTGGTTTGCGCCGGGTACAAGTGGCTGCTCGCGCCGCGCGGGGCGGCCTGGATGGCCGTCCATCCGCGAGCGCTGGAACGGGCGATACCGGTGGCCGCGAACTGGTACGCCGGGGAAGACCGCTGGCAGACCGTCTACGGCCTCCCGCTGCGGCTCGCGGACGGCGCCCGGTCGCTCGACCTGTCCCCGGCCTGGTTCTCGTTCGTCGGCGCCGCCGCCTCGCTGGACTACCTCGGCTCCTTGGATCTCGACGCCGTCCGCGCGCACTGCGTGGGTCTCGCCGACTCACTCCTCGAAGCGCTCGGGTCACCCGGTCAGGGGAGTGCGATCGTCTCGCTCGACGCGGACGCCGGGAAGGTGGCGGAAGCGGGCATCGTGGCCGGTACCCGGGCCGGAAGGCAGCGATTCGGGTTCCATCTCTACAACACGGCTGACGACGTCGAACGCGTGATAAGCACGTTCAGGTGAACCTCCGGGGCGGCGTGAACTACCGTATGTTCCCGTGGTTGGTGCGCAATTTACCCCGGGAGCGACGGAAACGGCCCGGCTTCAGCCGGTGCGACCGGCAGGGCCGGGCGGGCCGCCGCCCGCCCCGAAGCCGTCGAGGGACACCAAGGCCCTCGCGCTGAAAGGTGCCGGGCTGGTCGCCATCGCGGTCGTCTCGGCCCTGCTCTGGTGGCTGATCCGGCACGAGCCGGAGACGACCCCGGTCGCGGATCCGCCCGCCAAGAGCGGCCAGTTCCAGTACACGCTGATCGAGGGCCCGCAGGTCACCTCCGACTGCGCGAGCAAGGCCTACGGCGACACCAAGGACTTCTTCACCCAGACGCCGTGCACACGGCTTTCGCGGGCGCTGTACACGACCGAGACCGCCGGGAAGAAGGCGCTGGTCTCGGTCGTCCTGGTCACGATGCCCGGCGAGGTCACCGCGACCCAGCTCAAGGCGCTCACCGACAAGGACGGCACGGGCAACGTGTCCGACCTGGTGCGCGACGGCACCTTCAAGGGACAGGGCGTCCCGAAGATCTCCGGGCAGGACGCGGCTTACGACTCCCACGTCACCGGGCCCGAGGTGGCCATCGTGCTGGCCGGTTTCTACGACAAGCAGACCGACAAACCACTGCTGGAGCGGATCGCGACCGACGCCCTGCGGCTTTCGGGTGACCTGCGCCGCTGAGTTTTTCACGCACCTCCCAGTGCTATGAAAGGCCCGTTACTTGCAAATTTTGCAAGTAACGGGCCTTTCATAGCGCGCGCGGGGACCGCTCACCGCCGCCGAAAAGACTTCAGACCGACTGACCCGGCATGGCGATCGCCACCGGGGACGCGCCGAACTCCGCCCGCCAGGCCGTCCCCCGCCGCGCCGACCCGATCAGCGCGTTCAACGCCGTCGTCCGCAGGGCCGCGTCGTCGGTCCGGTCGATCACGCCGAGCCAAGCCGCCGTCACGTCCGCCTCGGCCGTCGCGACCAGTTCCATCGCCGATTTCGCCTCGGTCACCGGCTTCGGCGGCACGTACGCGGCCTCCGGTCCCGTGGGCGTCTGGCCCGCCGCGGAAAGCATCCGTTCGCAGACGTTCCGCCGTTTGACGTGCTCGGCCGTGCCCCGCGCCACCGCACCGCTGAAGGCGGCGGGCAGGTAGGCGCTGACCAGCCCGTACACCCAGATCGCCGCGTGTTCGGTGGCAAGAGCCTGCTGGACGGCCTCAGTGGTCTCCCCGCCGAGCTGGACACCGGCGGGCACCTCGACGGCTCCCGCGTCGTCGCCGCGGCCGAGTTTGTCGGAGCTCTGCTGCAGTGCCGCGCAGCCCGCCGCGATCGACGCGACCATCCCGGCGCGGTAGCGGGGCAGCGAGGGCACGAGCCCCTCGGCCTGCTTGCGTGCCTGGGCGAGCCGTTCCTTGAGCCCGTCCACGGACGACGGCGGGGTCTCTCCCGGGCCCGTCTGTTCCGGCTTGGGGCGGTTGAGCCGGTCCACCTCGGGCTTGAGCGCCGCCGCGTGCGCGGCCCGCGCGGTGGCGACGGACTCGGCTTCGGCGCCGGTCAACGCCTTCGCGCCCGCCGCGTCGGTCTCCGCCGCGCGCAGCAGCGGACCCAGCGGATCGGGGGTTTCGTCGAACCCTGGGGAGCAGGCGGCCGCCAACGGCACGGCCAGCGCGGCCAGCGCTCCCATCCGCAGGAAAGCGCGACGGCTCGGCAAGGTGGGCTCGGTCGATCTTCCGGTCACGCCGCCCCATCCTGCCAGTACCCCGTGCGGGGCCGCCGCTCGCGCGTCACGCGGGGGTCACCAGATAAGCTGGCCCACTACCGAACCCGGATCCACACCGCCGGGTCGCCCACAGCCGAACAGGAGCGCTCCACCGTGCCCAACGACCTCGCCAGCAGGCTGGAGCCCATCGTGGCCGAAGCCGTCAAGGCCGCGGGTTTCGACCTCGATTCCTTCGAGGTCCAGCAAGCAGGCCGCCGCCAGCTGGTCAAGGTCGTCGTCGACGGGGACGACGGCGTCGGACTGGACGAAGTGGCGAGCGTCAGCCGCGCGGTTTCCGCCGCGCTCGACGAGAACGAGCACGTGATCGCCAGCGCGTACACGCTCGAAGTCACCTCGCCGGGCCTCGACCGGCCGCTGACCGTGCAGAGGCACTGGCGGCGCGCGAAGTTCCGCCTCGTCAAGGTCACGCCCGTCGAAGGCGCCGCGTTCATCGGCCGCGTGGGGCACGCCGGCGAGAAGGCCGCGCGCGTGCTCGTCGACGGCGAGATCCGGGACGTCGGTTATGCCTCGGTGGCCAAGGCGGTCATCGAGATCGAGTTCAAGCAACCACCTGCCGAGGACCTGAAACTGTTGGAAACCGATGCGTCGGCCCTGAACGCCGCCACCACAGAGCCGAAGGAGGAGCCGAAGTGAACGTCGACATCGCCGCGCTGCGCGCGATCGAACGGGACAAGGACATCCCCTTCGAGACGGTGATCGAAGCGATCGAGACCGCGCTGCTCACCGCGTACAAGCACACCGAGGGCCACCAGCCGCACGCCCGGATCGACATCGATCACAAGAGCGGCCTCGTGCGCGTCCTCGCGCACACCCTCACCCCGGACGGCCAGACCGACGAGGAGTGGGACGACACCCCCGAGGGCTTCGGGCGGATCGCCGCGACCACCGCGCGGCAGGTCATCCTGCAGCGCCTGCGCGACGCCGAGCACGAGAAGACCTTCGGCGAGTTCTCCGCCAAGGAGGGCGAGATCGTCGCCGGTGTGGTGCAGCGCGACGCGCGCGCCAACGCCCGCGGCATGGTCGTCATCCAGGTCGGCGACATCGAAGGCGTGCTGCCCTCGATCGAGCAGGTCCCCGGCGAGTCCTACGAGCACGGCAACCGGATCAAGGCGTTCGTCGTCACCGTCGCGCGCGGCAACCGCGGCCCGCAGATCACGCTGTCGCGTTCGCACCCGAACCTGGTGCGCAAGCTGTTCGCCCTCGAGGTCCCCGAAATCGCCGACGGCACGGTCGAGATCGCCGCCATCGCGCGCGAGCCGGGGCACCGGACCAAGATCGCCGTCCGCTCGACGGTGCCCGGCGTCAACGCCAAGGGTGCCTGCATCGGCCCGGTCGGCGCGCGGGTGCGCAACGTGATGAGCGAACTCGCGGGTGAGAAGATCGACATCATCGACTTCTCCGAAGACCCGGCGAGGTTCGTCGGGAATGCGCTGTCGCCCGCGAAGGTTGTCTCGGTTCGGGTCGTCGACGAGCGGGCCAAGACCGCTCGCGTCGTCGTCCCGGACTTCCAGCTTTCGCTCGCGATCGGCAAGGAAGGGCAGAACGCCCGCCTCGCCGCCCGTCTCACCGGTTGGCGCATCGACATCCGCAGCGACGCCGCCCCTGAGCAGGGTGATGAAGCACACGCCGGGCAGGCGCGGCCCGCCGCGGCAACCGGTTCGGCTGAGTGAAGGTCGAAGCGCTAGACTTACGAGTGGTTCAGAGCCCGCGGCCGGGAACCGACCTCCAGCGCGACCGGGAAACTCCGGTTCGCACCTGTGTGGGTTGCCGTCGGCGGGCCTTGATCGGTGAGTTGCTGCGAGTGGTCGCGGCGGACGGACGGCTGATCGTCGACGAGCGTCGGCGGTTGCCGGGCCGGGGTGCTTGGTTGCACCCCGTGCCGGACTGTCTTGCCAAGGCCGAGCGGCGCAGAGCGTTTCCCCGAGCACTTCGTGTTCCGGGGTCGCTTGACGCCCAAGGTGTCCACGAACGCCTGGAGCGGCTCGCCGAAAGCTGAAGGCGCCGGGACATCCCCGGTGCCAGTTGGAATCAGGAAGCAGGTCGACCCGTCATGAGTCAGCCGTGAAGCTGAATCAATGAACGCGCGACAATAGGACGAGGTCTGCGGGTCTGCCGCCGGCCTCCCCAGATGAGGAGAGCTGTGCCAGGCAAGGCCCGAGTACATGAGCTCGCGAAAGAGCTCGGCATCACCAGCAAGGAAGTTCTCGCCAAGTTGAAGGAACAGGGCGAGTTCGTGAAGTCCGCGTCGTCCACGGTCGAGGCGCCCGTCGCCCGCCGTCTCCGTGACGCGTACCCGTCCAAGGACGGCAAGAAGAAGCCGGTTCCGACCCCCGGTCCGCGTCCGTCCCCGGCGCCGCCCGCGAAGCCCGCCTCCCCGGCTCCGGCCGCGAAGCAGGCTCAGCCCGCGCCCGTGGCGAAGACCGAGGCCCCGGCGGCCGCCCCCGCGGCGTCCGCTCCGGCGGCGTCGTCGACGTCGGCCCAGGCTCCGGCCCAGCAGCCGTCCCGTCCCTCCACCCCGGGTGTCCGCCCGGGTCCGCGCCCCGGCCCCCGGCCGCCGGCGCCGAAGGAAGAGGTCGCTCCGGCGGCGAAGGCCGCTCCGGCCGAACCCCAGCAGGAGACCCCGGCAGCACCGGCCACCCCGCCGGCGTCCTCGACGCCGTCGCAGGGTTCGGTCGTGCCGCCGAAGCCGCAGGGCCCCAAGCCCGGCGGCCCCAAGCCCGGCCCGCGCACCCCGCGCGTCGGCAACAACCCGTTCGGTGTGGGATCCGGTGCCCCGGCCCAGCGTCCGTCGGGACCGCGTCCCGGCGGCGGGAACCAGCAGGGCGGCGACAACCGTCCGCCGCGTCCCGGTGGCGGCCAGCAGGGTGGCGACAACCGCCCGCCGCGTCCCGGCGGCGGCGCTCCCGGTGGTAACCGGCCGAACCCGGGCAACATGCCCCCGCGCCCGAACCCCGGCATGATGCCGGGCCGCCCGGCCCGTCCGGCCGGTGGTCCCGGTGGCGCCCGTGGTGGCCCCGGCGGCGGAGCCCGTGGTGGCCCCGGCGGCGGCGCTCGTGGCGGTCCCGGTGGCGGCGGCGGAGGTTTCCGCGGCGGTCCCGGTGGTGGCGGCGGCGGTGGCGGTTTCCGTCCCGGCGGCGGCGGTGGCGGCGGTTTCCGTCCCGGTGGCGGTGGCCCCGGTGGCGGCGGTGGTGCCCCGGCCGGTGGCGGCGGTTTCCGCGGCGGCGGCGGTCGTGGTGGCCCCGGTGGCCGCGGTGGTACCGCGGGTGCCTTCGGGCGTCCCGGTGGTCCCGCTCGCAAGGGCCGGAAGTCCAAGCGCCAGAAGCGCATGGAGTACATGGACAACATGCAGGCGCCCAGCGTCGGTGGCGTTCGCCTGCCCAAGGGCAGCGGCGAAACGATCCGCCTGCCGCGCGGCGCTTCGCTGACCGACTTCGCCGAGAAGATCGACGCCAACCCGGCTTCGCTGGTGCAGGTGCTCTTCCACCTCGGTGAGATGGTCACGGCGACGCAGTCCGTGTCGGACGACATCCTCGAGCTGCTCGGCGGCGAGATGAACTACGTCGTCCAGGTCGTCAGCCCGGAGGAAGAAGACCGCGAGCTGCTGGAGACCTTCGACATCACCTACGGCGAAGACGCGGGTGAAGAAGAAGACCTGCAGGTCCGTCCGCCGGTCGTGACCATCATGGGTCACGTCGACCACGGTAAGACCCGACTGCTCGACACGATCCGCAAGACGAAGGTGCGCGAGGGCGAAGCCGGTGGCATCACCCAGCACATCGGCGCCTACCAGATCGAGACCGAGCTCGAGGGCGTCCCGCGTCTCGTGACGTTCATCGACACCCCGGGTCACGAGGCGTTCACCGCCATGCGTGCCCGTGGTGCGAACGCCACGGACATCGCGGTCATCGTGGTCGCGGCCGACGACGGCGTCATGCCGCAGACGGTCGAGGCGATCAACCACGCGCAGGCCGCCAAGGCCCCGATCGTGGTCGCGATCAACAAGATCGACAAGGAGGGCGCGAACCCGGACAAGATCCGGCAGCAGCTCACCGAGTACAACCTCGTGGCCGAGGAGTACGGCGGCGACACGATGTTCGTCGAGATCTCGGCGCGGGAGAACATCAACATCGATGGTCTCCTCGAGGCGATCCTGCTGACCGCGGACGCCGCACTCGACCTCCGGGCCAACCCGGACATGGAGGCACAGGGTGTCGCGATCGAGGCGCACCTGGACCGCGGTCGCGGTCCGGTCGCCACGGTGCTGGTCCAGCGCGGAACGCTGCGCGTCGGTGACTCCGTCGTCGCCGGTGACGCGTACGGCCGCGTGCGGAAGATGGTCGACGAGCACAACGTCAACGTCACCGAAGCGACCCCGTCGCGTCCGGTCCAGGTCATCGGGTTCACCTCGGTGCCCGGCGCCGGTGACACGTTCCTCGTCGTCGACGAGGACAGGGTCGCCCGGCAGATCGCCGAGCGGCGTTCGGCCCGTACCCGCAACGCGCTCAACGCGTCGCGTCGTAAGCGGGTCAGCCTCGAAGACCTCGACGAGGCCTTGAAGGAGACGAGCACCCTTAACCTGATCATCAAGGGTGACAACTCCGGTACGGTCGAAGCGCTCGAAGCCTCGCTGATGCAGCTGGATGTCGGCGAAGAAGAGGTCGAGCTCAACGTGGTCCACCGCGGTGTCGGTGGCGTCACGGAGTCCGACATCGACCTGGCGACCGCGTCCAACGCGATCGTCCTGGGCTTCAACGTGCGGGCACAGGGCAAGGCGACCGAGCGGGCCACCCGCGAGGGCGTCGACGTCCGGTACTACACGGTCATCTACCAGGCGATCGACGAGATCGAAGCCGCGCTCAAGGGCATGCTCAAGCCGATCTTCGAAGAGGTCGAGCTGGGCAAGGCCGAGATCCGCGGGATCTTCAAGTCGTCGAAGGTCGGCACGATCGCGGGTTGCATGGTCATCTCGGGCGAGATCCGGCGTAACGCCAAGGCGCGTCTCCTCCGTGACGGCAACGTCATCGTCGAGAACCTGCCGATCAACTCGCTGAAGCGCGAAAAGGACGATGTCACCGAGGTCCGCGAGGGCTTCGAGTGTGGTCTCACCTTGGGCAGCTACAGCGATTTGAAGCTCGGAGACGTCATCGAGACGTACGAGCAGCGCGAAAAGCCGCGTGCGTAAGTGACACGGCGGCGCTCCCCCGCATCTGGGCGGGGGAGCGCCGCTTCACTTCTATCCAACCCAGAACCCCCATGTTCGTAGGAGCTCTTGAGCTCGACATCCTGCTGGGCGACGTTCACTCGCTCAAGCAGAAGCGATCCGTGATCAAGCCGGTGCTGGCCGAGGTGCGCAGGCGTTTCGACGTCTCCGTCGCCGAAGCCGGGCAACAGGACCTGCACCGGCGGGCGCTGATCGGTGTGGCCGTGGTCGCGGCGACTGGCGAGCACGTCCGGGACGTGCTCGACTCGTGTGAGCGCTTCGTGGCCGGAAGGCCGGAGTTGGAACTGCTCTCCGCCCACCGCCGGCTGCTCGGCTCGGATGACTGAGCCTGTTGGCGAAGCTGAGATGTGACCGGAAAGGTGACCATGCGCATGAACCCGCCCTGCCGAAGGCCCGCTATCGCGGTGGCAGGACGCCCTGGTCGCCTGGCGTGACGTCGATGACCAGGCAGCGTCCTGCCGACGTCGATCGCGGTCGCGGGTTCACCGACAGACACTGACGGAAAGATCTTTCGAGGAGAAGAATCCCATGGCCGACCCCGCTCGGGCCCGCAAGCTCGCCAAGCGGATCTCGCAGATCGTCGCGCACGCGATCGAGCACGACATCAAGGATCCGCGGCTCAACCACGTGACGATCACCGACACGAAGATCACGGCCGACCTGCACGACGCCACGGTCTACTACACGGTGCTCGGCGAGAACCTGGAGTCCACGCCCGATCACGCCGGTGCCGCGGCGGCGCTCGAATCCGCCCGTGGCGTGCTGCGCACGAAGGTCGGACAGGGCACTGGAGTCCGCTACACTCCGACGCTGGCCTTCGTGGCCGACAGCATCCCTGAGGACGCCAAGCGCATCGAGGACCTCCTCGCGAAGGCCAGGGAAGCCGATGCCGAGGTCGCCCGCCGGGCGACAGGGGCACAGCACGCCGGTGAAGCCGACCCGTACAAGCCGCCGCGGGAAGAGGCCGAAGACGATGAGTTCGCCGATGAGGAGACCCGGGGCTGAGCGAGTGAGCCACGCCGTGACCCGGCGTGGCCTGCTGCTCGGGGCCGCGGCTCTCGGGGGCACGGCACTGCTTTCCGCTTGTGGTACCGGAAGAGCACCCCTGATGGGGCCACCACCGGTGGCCCCGCCGACCAGGCCGACCCCGTTGACCGAAGCGGTCACGGTGCAGAAGATGCGCTCGGCGGCCCGGAACCGGGACGTCAACCTGGTCATCATCGCCCCTGACGGCGTGTCCCGGGTCGGGCTGTCCGTCTGCGTCGCCCTGCACGGGCGCGGGGCGGACGCCCGGACGTTCCTGAACCTCGGTGTGCAGGACGCGCTGAACAAGGCCGTCTCGGCCGGCATGCCCGCCTTCGCGGTGGCCGCGGTCGACGGTGACGACTACTGGGTGGACGTCGGCAAGGGCGACGACCCGCAGCGCATGCTGTCCGCCGAACTCCCCGGCTGGCTCGCCCAGCGCCAGCTGCGGCCGCCGACGGCGATGTTCGGGATCTCGATGGGCGGTTTCGGCGCACTGCGCTACGCCCGCGACCACAAGGACCTCAAAGCCGTCGCCGTCGCGAGCGCCGCCCTGTTCGTGAGCTGGCCCGATGCCAAGTCCCGCAAGGTTTTCGCCGATCGCGCGCAGTGGGAATCGCATGAGCCGCTGCTGCACACCGACGACCTCTCGGCGGCGTCGACAGGGGTGTGGTGCGGGAACTCGGATCCCTTCGCCCGGGCCGACCGCAAGCTCATCAAAGCGCTCGATCCCGCCGTCGCGAAGATGTCCCCCGGTGAGCACAACGACGACTACTGGCGCGAGATCATGCCCGAGGTGGTGAAGTTCGTGGGGGACCGGATGGCCTGACCGTCGCGCCGCTTCCCCCTCACCGACGCTATGAAAGGCCCGTTACTTGCAAAATTTGCAAGTAACGGGCCTTTCATAGCACGCGCCGCACCCAGAGGACTACTTGCGCGGAAGCCCTTGCGGGTTGATCTGCGACGCCTCCACGGCCTCGTTCCCCAGGTTCCAGCGCTTGAGCACCTCGGCGTACTGGCCGTTGGTGAGCACGCTCTGGATGGCCTGGCGCAGCGGCTCGGCGAGGCCGTTGCCCTTCTTGGTCATCGCGGCGATGTCGGCCGGGATCTGGCCGCCGCCGGACACCGTCCCGACGATCTTGGTCTGCCCGTCCACGGCGACGTGGTACGAGGCCGTGGGGTTGGGGCCCGCGTAGGCGTCGATCCGGCCGGACTGCAGCGCCAGGTAGTAGTCGGTGGTGTTCTGGAAGTACTGGAACTCCACCGGCTTCAGGCCCGCGGCCTTGTTCTGTTCGTCCCAGCGCACCAGGATCTGCTCCTGGTTCGTCCCGGAGCCCACGCCCACCTTGAGCCCGGCGATGTCCTTGGGCTCCTTCACGGTGACGTCGCGGTTCTTCTTGACCTCGAAGGCGATGGTGTCCTTGCGGTAGGTGGCGAAGTCGTACTTGTCCTTCCGTTCCTCGGTCACCGTGATGTTGGAGAAGCCGGCCGCGTACTGGCCCGTCTCCACCGAGAGGAACAGGTTCTCCCAGGACGTCGCCTGGAGGTCGAGTTCCAGGCCCAGCACGTCCGCGACCAGTTGCGCGATGTCGATCTCGACGCCGATCACCGTCTTGTCGTCGTCGGCGCGGAACGACAGCGGGGGAGTGCCGTTGCCGGTGGTCCCGACGGTCAGCTTCCCGGTGTCGCGCACCGCTTTCGGCACCAGATTCGCGACGGCGTCGACCTTCTGCGCGCGGATCCGGTTCTGCTGCGCGGTGATGTTGATCCCTTCGGTCCCGGGCAGCGGGGCGGCGGGTGCCGCGGCTTCGGTCGTCCCGCACGCGGCCAGCGCGACCGTGGACAGGAGCAGGATCGGGTACAAGAGCTTCTTCACGGTGGTACTCCCGGGTTTTCTCAAAGGACCTTTTCGAGGAATGCTTTGGTGCGGGGATGTTCCGGCGTGTCGAGGATCCGTGCGGGCGGGCCCTGTTCGACGACGCGGCCGGCGTCCATGAACACCACGGTGTCGGCCACTTCCCTGGCGAAGCCGATCTCGTGGGTGACGACGATCATGGTGGTGCCGTCGCGGGCGAGTTTCTTGATCACGTCGAGTACCTCGCCGACCAGTTCCGGGTCGAGCGCGGACGTCGGTTCGTCGAACAGGAGCACTTCGGGGCGCACCGCGAGCGCGCGGGCGATCGCGACCCGTTGCTGCTGCCCGCCGGACAGTTGCCGCGGGTAGGCGTCCGCCTTGTCCACGAGCCCGACCAGCGCGAGCAGTTCGCGCGCGTGGGCCGTCGCCTCCGCACGGGAGCGGCGTTGCGCGGAAACCGGTGCCTCGACGATGTTTTCCAGCGCCGTGAGATGCCCGAACAGGTTGAAGTTCTGGAACACGAACCCGATCCGCGTGCGCTGCTTGAGGATCTCGCGCTCGCGCAGTTCGTGCAGCCGGTCACCCGAGCGCCGGTACCCCATGAGTTCCCCGCCGACGCTGATGAAGCCGCGATCGGCGCGGTCGAGATGGGTGATGAGCCGCAGCAGCGTGGATTTCCCGGAGCCGGACGGGCCCAGCACCACGGTGACCTCGCCGGAGCGGACTTGGAGATCGACCCCGTCGAGCACGGTGAGCGGGCCGAAGGCCTTGTGTACGCCGCGGACGTCCACCTTGAAGTCGTCGCTCATCGGGTCGCCGCCTTCAGTCTGGCGAAGCCGGCGCGGGCCTTCTGCAGGGGAGTGGGCGGGACGGTGCGCAGGGCGCCCTTGGCGTAGTGGCGTTCGACGTAGAACTGCGCCACCGAAAGGAGCGTCGTCAGGAGCAGATACCAGGCGGTGGCGACCAGCAGGAGCGGGATCACCCGGCCGCTGCGGCTGTAGATCACCTGCACCTGGTAGAAGAGTTCCGGCAGGGCCATCACGTACACCTGCGAGGTGTTCTTGACCATGCCGATGATCTCGTTGGCCGCGTTCGGCACGATCGAGCGCATCGCCTGTGGCAGCACGATTCTGCGGAACTGCCTGCTCGCCGGGATGCCCAGCGCCGCGGCCGCCTCCCGCTGTCCCTGATCGACCGCGAGGAATCCGGCGCGCACGATCTCCCCGGAATAGGCGGCCTGGTGCAGGCCGAGACCGAGCCCGGCCGCGAGGAACGGCGGGATCAGGCTCATCGTGTCGAACGAGACGAACGACGGTCCGAACGGGACGCCGAAGGAGATCTGGTTGTAGAGAATGGCGAGGTTGTACCAGAAAAGCAGCTGCAGAATGAGCGGGACCGACCGGAAGATCCACGTATAGGTCCAGCTGACCGAACGGAGGAGCGGATTCCGGGAAATGCGCATGAGCGCGAGAACCGTGCCCAGAACGAATCCCGCGACTACGCCGAATGCCGTCAATTCCACGGTCAGGACGACCGAAGAGAGAACGGCGTCGGCGAACAGGTAATCGGCGACGACCGACCATTCCCAGGCCTGGTTGGTCACCAAGGCGTGGCCTGCCATGGCCACCAGGACCGCGACCACCGCGGCGGCCAGCCAGGTCAGTGGCCGCCTGGCGGGCACGATCCGCAATCCTTCCTCCGGCCGGGCAGGCGCCGCGGGTGGCGCTTCTAGGTCACTCGTCATCAGGCACCTGTCTCCCGGGAAAAGGGCAGCATGAATCAACCGAAAGCGGAAAGATCGAAAAGGAAATGCCGTCGACGCGGCATGGATCGCCGTGTTCCTTGTCGTCGAGCCGACTTTAGGAAGGTGTGCCCGTTCCGGTCAACGAAGCCGGTTCCGGTTCCAAATGCTGGAAACGCCCGCGGGTCAGGCCGGTTTGGCCGCGACGATCAGGTCCCGCACGATAGCCTGGTCCACCCGGTGCGAGAACTCCGCGAACGGGCCGTCCTCGCGGACTTCCAGCCCCGCCTTGTCCAGGATCGCGGCGAGTTCCTCGCGCGGCGCGACGTTGGTGTTCCAGGAGATGCCGAGCGCGCCGCCGGGCCGCAGCACCCGCGTCCACACCGGGACGGCGGCCGCGAGCAGGTCCCGCGGGCTGCGCGCGAGCGACGCGTCCTGCGTGCGGTGGCTGCCGTGCTGCACGCCGTACGGCGCGTCGGTGACGATGAGGTCCACGGAGTTCGCCCGCAGCAGTTCGTCCGTGGTGAGGGTGTCGCAATTGAGGTAGCTCAGCTTGCGGACGTCACCCGCCTTGTACTGCTCTTTGGTGATCCCGAAACCGATGTCGAGCCGCCTGCCGAGCCGGACCTTGTTGCGCCGCACCTGACCGGACTCCGCGGTGTGCTTGATCCGCTTCTGCTTCAGCCAGGTCTTGACGAACATCTCGTAGGAGTCGAAGTCCTTGCCGTCGACGTCGAGGCCGGTCGCGTCGAAGCCGTACATCATCGCCTGGTTCAGCGTGGTGCCGCGGCCGCACAGCGGATCCAGCAGGTGCAGCGGCTTCTCCAGCATCGCGGCCGGGTCCGCTGTCGACAGCAGGGTGATGTTGACGAGGAGTTTGGTGAACAGCTCGTTCGTCTTGCCCGGGTACTTCTGGATGGTCAGCAGGTCCGAGTCGAAGTTCGCGAGCGGGGTGATCGTGACCGGCTTCAGGACGCCGTCGCCGAGTTCGAACAGCGCGTACAGCGCGGAAAGGTTCGAGAGGAGCGCGAGATCGCGCTCGCTCAGCGGGGCGGGCGTGGTGAAGGTGAGGTAGCCGACACCGCCGAGTTCCGTCTCGCCGATCTCGGAGATTTCGGTCTCCAAAGCGGACAGACCGAACACCGCCAGCTCCGCGCGCAGCAGGGCCGGAGTGGAGTCGGTGTAGACCCGGTTGGCGGACGGGTAGATCAGGATCGCGTACTCGGACATCCCGAAGAGCGTAGCTTGACTGTTCGTGACGACCACTTTGGCGCAGGACCTCAAGGACGCCGCCGCCCTGCTGGCGCGCGCGAACGACGTGACACTGCTCGGCCACGTGCGCCCGGACGCGGACGCGCTGGGCAGCGCGCTGGCGCTCGGACGGGCACTTCACCTGCGCGGTGGCGTCGAGGTCCGGGTCTCGGTCGGCGAACCCGAGGAGATGCCCGAAACCCTGCGGAGCCTGGACGTCGGCGGGCTCTACGTCCCGGCGAGCGAGCTTCCGGAGAGTGAGCGCCTGCTGGTCGCGCTCGACACGCCCACCCCGGGCAGGCTCGGGAAACTCGCGCCGCGCGTGGACGCCGTCCGCGCGGCCGGCGGCGACGTCCTGGTGATCGACCACCACGCGTCCAACGTCTTTTTCGGCACGAAGCACGTCGTCGACGACAGTGCCGAAGCCACCGCCGTCCTGGTCTTCGCGTTGCTGGCGGAACTCGGCGCCGAGATCGACGAGCCGATCGCGCGCTGCCTGTACGCGGGGCTCGTCACCGACACGAGCGGGTTCCGCCGTGCCCGCCCGTCCACGCACCTGATGGCGGCGAAGCTGCTGGAGGCCGGCGTCGACCCGGACAAGGTGGTTCGCGAGATCGTCGACGATCACCCGTTCGCCTGGTTGCCGATGCTTTCGGACGTCCTCGCGGGTGCCCGGCTCGAACCGGACGAGGCGCGTGGCTTCGGGCTCGCGTACGCGGTCGTGAGCCTCGACGCCGCGCGGACGGTGCGCGGGGAAGAGGTCGAAGCGGTCATCGACGTCGTCCGGTCCACTCGGGAAGCCGGGGTCGCCGTGGTGCTCAAGGAAGCCGAACCGACCGGGCCGCGGCAGCGATGGACGGTCTCGCTCCGCTCGGCGGGCGGTGTCGACGTCTCCGTCGCGGCGGGGGAACTGGGCGGCGGCGGACATCGCCAGGCGGCCGGGTGCACCGCGGAGGGCACCGCGGACGAGGTACTCGACAGGCTGAGGGCGGCGCTGTCGCGGGCACCGCTGTTGTGACCCGCTGACCGGGACCGCCCAAGATCGGCACGGTCACCGTCCGTTGCCCTTTACGCTGCGGAGGTGTCTCAAGCCTCCGAAACCGACGAGCGGGTCCCGCCGAAACGCGTGCTCGGGCTCGCCGTGCCCGCGCTCGGCGTCCTCGCCGCCGAGCCGCTGTACGTCCTGGTGGACACGGCCATCGTCGGGCATCTCGGCGCGTTGCCGCTGGCAGGCCTCGCCGTCGGCGGTGTCGTGCTTTCGCAGGTCTCCAGCCAGCTGACGTTCCTCTCGTACGGGACCACGTCGCGGACGGCGCGGCTGCACGGCGCCGGACGTCGTGGCGAGGCGGTCAGCGAAGGGGTCCAGGCGACCTGGCTGGCGGTGATCGTCGGGCTGGTCGTGATCGTCGCCGGGCAGCTGCTGGCCGCGCCCATCGCCCGGGTCCTGTCCGGGGACCCCGCGATCACCGACGCCGCCGTCTCCTGGCTGCGGATCGCGCTGTTCGGGACGCCGTTCATCCTGATCACGATGGCCGGGAACGGCTGGATGCGCGGCGTGCAGGATTCCGCCAAGCCGTTGCGCTATGTCCTGGCGGGCAACGGGATCTCCGCCGTGCTGTGCCCGGTGCTGGTGTACGGCGCGGACTGGGGACTGGAAGGTTCCGCGATCGCGAACGTCGTCGCGCAGGTGATCTCGGCGTCGCTGTTCATCGTGGCGCTGGTGCGGGAGCGGGTCCCGCTGCGCCCGGAGCCGAAGGTGATGCGCGCCCAGCTCGGTCTCGGCCGGGACCTGGTGCTGCGCAGCCTCGCCTTCCAGGCGTGCTTCGTCTCCGCCGCCGCGGTCGCCGCGAGGACGTCCACCGGCGCTGTCGGCGCGCATCAGGTCGTACTGCAGCTGTGGACGTTCCTGGCGCTCGTGCTGGACTCGCTCGCGATCGCCGCGCAGTCGCTCGTCGGGGCCGCCCTCGGTGCCGGCGCGAGCAAACGGGCGCGGGGCGTGGCGAGCCAGATCACCGTCTACGGCCTGGTGTTCGGCTGTTTCCTCGGCGTGGTGTTCGCGTCGCTGGCCGGGGTGCTGCCGCAGGTGTTCACTTCGGACGCGACCGTGCTCGGCGAGATCCCGCACGCGTGGTGGTTCTTCGTCGCGCTGCAGCCGATCGCCGGGGTGGTGTTCGCGCTCGACGGCGTCCTGCTCGGCGCGGGTGACGCGGCGTTCCTGCGCAACGCGACGCTGCTGAGCGCGGCGCTGGGGTTCCTGCCGCTCGTCTGGCTGTCACTCGCGTTCGGGTGGGGACTGGCCGGGATCTGGACGGGGCTCTCGCTGTTCATGCTGCTGCGGCTGGCGACCCTGCTGGTGCGGTGGCGCTCCGGGCGCTGGGCTGTGGAAGGCGCCGTCCGCGCGGCCTGACCCCGCCCGCGTTTAGTCCTCTAGTTGCGGTACTTGCACACGCAACTACCGCAACTAGAGGACTAAACGCGGGGGAGCGTGTGGCGAAAACCACCCGGGTAACGGGTATGTTTCGCCATTGCTTAGGAGCTACAACTATATGAGACGGCAGTGCGGGCGTCTTCAACTTGCCCGAACCGTTCTCGAGGAGGAAACACTGTGACAGGCCGAGCCACCCGCCGGTCCTGGTTCATCTGGTTCGCCGCCGTCACCGTCTACCTCCTCGCCGTCTTCCACCGCACCTCGTTCGGCGTCGCCGGGCTGCAGGCCGCCGACCGCTTCGGCGTCGGCGCGGCCGCGCTCGGCACGTTCACCGTCCTGCAGGTCGGCGTCTACGCGGCGATGCAGATCCCCACCGGCGTCCTGGTCGACCGCTACGGCCCGCGCCGCGTGCTCACCGCCGCCGTGTTCTTCCTCGGCCTCGGCCAGATCCTGCTCGCGATCGCCGGTTCCTACCCGCTCGGCCTGGTCGCGCGGGGTGTCGTCGGCTTCGGCGACGCGCTGACGTTCGTGAGCATCATGCGGCTGATCGCCGCGCATTTCCCCGGCCGCCAGTACGCCCTGCTCGCCGCGCTGACCGGGGCCATCGGGTACGTCGGCAACCTCGCCGCGACCGTCCCGCTCGGCCTGCTGCTCGACGGTCCCGGCTGGACCCCGACGTTCCTCGCCGTCGGCCTGGTGACGGCGCTGTACGCCGCCGTCGTCGCCCTTCGCGTCAAGGACTCCCCGCCCGGCGAGCCGGAGCCCGTGCGCGGAAGGGTGCACCCGAAGGTGCTCGGCCGCCAGGTCGCCGAGGCGTGGCGGACCCCCGGGACCAGGCTGGGATTCTGGGTCCACTTCAGCACGATGTTCGCGCCCAACGTGCTGACCATGCTGTGGGGTGTCCCGTTCCTGGTGCAGGGACAGGGGTATCCGAAGTCCACCGCGAGTTCGCTGCTGATCGTGTTCGTGTTCGGCTCGATGATCGGCGGCCCGTTCATCGGCGGCCTGATCGGACGGCGCCCGTCGCTGCGGATGCCGCTCGTCGGCGGGTACATCGGCGTCGCCGCGGTGATCTGGGCGGTCCTGCTCGGCTGGGGCGGGACGACCCCGGTCGCGGTCCTGGTCCCCGCGTTCGCCTTCCTTTCCCTCGGCGGCCCAGCCTCGATGATCGGCTTCGCGCTGGCACGGGACTACAACCCGCTCTCGCGCGTCGGCACCGCGACCGGTGTCGTGAACGTCGGCGGGTTCGTGGCCACGACGATCTCGGCGCTCGCGGTCGGTGTCCTGCTGGAGTGGACCGGTGGCGCGTTCCGGCTGGCGCTGCTGTCGGTCATCGCGGTGCTCGCGCTGGGCACCTTCCGGATGCTCGTGTGGTGGCGGCGCACCCGCGCCGTGCTGTTCGAAGCCGAGGCGCGCGGCGAGGAGATCCCGGTGCAGATCCGGCGCCGCCGCTGGGACGCCGAAGCGCCGCTGCCCGTCTCGTCCTAGGGACGGGCCCGAAAGATAGGGTTCGGCCCGTGTCGCGCCCCAATCAAGCCCCCGCCAAGAAACGTCCAGCCCCGCCGCCCGGTCTCGTCATCGTGGACAAGCCGTCCGGGATGACCTCCCACGACGTCGTCGCCAGGGCGCGGCGCTTCATGGGCACCCGCAAGGTCGGGCACGCCGGCACCCTCGACCCGATGGCCACCGGCGTCCTGGTGCTCGGCATCGAACGCGCGACGAAACTCCTCGGCCACCTGGCGCTGGACCGCAAGACCTACCTCGCGACCCTCTCCTTGGGACTGTCGACCACGACCGACGACGCCGAGGGCGAGCCGATCGCCGAAGCCTCCCCGGAAGACGTCGAGAAGATCACCGACGACGCGATCGCCGCCGGGATCGCCGCGCTGTCCGGCGACATCCAGCAGGTGCCGAGCGCGGTCAGCGCGGTCAAGATCGACGGGAAGCGCGCGTACGCCCGCGTCCGCGCCGGCGAGGAGGTCGTGATCCCGCCGCGTCCGGTCACCGTGCACCGCTTCGATCTGCTCGCCACCCGCCGCGAAGCGGGCCGGATCGAACTCGACGCCGTCGTCGAGTGTTCGTCCGGGACCTACGTCCGGGCGCTGGCCCGCGACCTCGGGGCGGGACTGGGCGTCGGCGGGCATCTGCGCGCGTTGCGGCGCACCACGGTCGGGCCGTTCACGCTCGCCAAGGCCCGTACTCTCGACCAGCTCGAAGCCGAGCCGGAACTGTCACTGGACCTCGACGCCGCCGTCGCCGCCGCGTTCCCGCGCCGCGACCTGGACGCCCGCATGGCGCAGTCGGTCCGATATGGACAGAGGGTGCCCGCGGCCGGGATCGAGGGGACCTACGGGATGTTCGGACCGGACGGCAAGGTGCTCGCGCTCGCCGCCGACGAAGGGGAACTGGCCCGCTCGGTGGTCGTGTTGCTGCCCGCCTAGGGTGGTGCACGAAGCGGGCCTGGAGGAGACGGGGCTACAAGTGCAGCGTTGGCGTGGTTTGGGTGACCTTCCCGGGAGCTGGGGACGGTGCGTGGTGACGATCGGCGTCTTCGACGGCGTGCACCGCGGGCATCAGGAGCTGATCTCGAGGACGGTCCGTGCCGCCGCCGACCGCGGGGTGCCGAGTGTGGTGCTGACCTTCGACCCGCATCCGTCGGAGGTGATCCGGCCGGGCAGCCATCCCGCGCAGCTGACCACGTTGCGCCGCAAGGCGGAACTGGTCGAGGGCCTGGGCGCCGACGTCTTCTGTGTGCTGCCGTTCACGCTCGAACTGTCCAGGCTGACGGCGCACGAGTTCGTGCACGAGGTCCTGGTGGACAAACTGCACGCGGCCGCGGTGATCGTGGGGGAGAACTTCACCTTCGGCGCCAAGGCCGCCGGTGACGTGACTCTCCTGCGCACACTGGGGAAGCGGTTCGGTTTCGTGGCGCACGGCGCGGAACTGCAGGGGCTGCTCGCGCAGCAGCAGACGGAGAACGAGATCACCTTCTCCTCGACCTACGTCCGCTCGTGCATCGACGCCGGGGACGTCGTCGCGGCGTCCGAGGCGCTCGGCAGGCCGCACCGGCTGGAGGGCATCGTCGTCCGGGGTGACGGCCGGGGACACGATCTCGGCTACCCGACGGCGAACCTGTCGACGCCACGTTTCGCCGCGGTGCCCGCCGACGGGGTCTACGGCGCCTGGTTCACCCGTTCGTCGGATCTTGGGCACCGGCTGCGCGCCGCGGTGTCGGTCGGGACCAATCCGACCTTCTCGGGGCGGGAACGCACCGTCGAGGCGTTCGTCCTCGACATCGACGAAGACTTCTACGGACAGCACGTTTCGCTCGATTTCGTCGCCAAGCTGCGGGACCAGGTCCGTTTCTCGACGTCGGAAGGTCTGGTGAAGCAGATCGACGAAGACGTCCTCCGGACCAGGGAACTGCTCGGCGGGCAGGACTGACCGGAGCCGGCCTTGGCCGGATGACAATCGACAAACACGCCCGTCGGGACGCGGTCCGGTGGCAAGATGTCACGGACCGCGCATGGCGTTCGACGGGGTTAGGGGAGCGGACCAGGTGGAGGACCACAAGATCGTCCAGCGGAACATCGCGCTGCAGAGGGAGTGGTACGGGGAGCCGCTCGGCGATCGCGTGCGGAGACTGGTCGTCGCGTTCGACATCTCCCAGGCCTTCCTCGCCGAGGTTCTCGGCATCAGCGCGCCCATGCTCAGCCAGGTGATGAGCGGCCGCCGCGCGAAGATCGGCAACCCGGTCGTCCTCGCCAAGATGATCATGCTGGAGCGCAAGGTGCTGGTCCCGGCGGTCGCCGCGGGGGACCGGAAGGCCATGCAGGAGGCACTCGAGGACGTCCGCGACTCACGGCCGACGGTGGGCCGTGACAGCATCCCGGTCGGTGCCGTCGCCGACGACCAGGGTGTGCTCGCGGCGCTGCGGGACATCGGCGAGGACGAAGACCTCACCGAAGCCGCGAAGCTGCTCGACGACGATTTCCCGTCCCTCGCGGATCTGCTGCGCCGGGCGGCCAAGAACTCCTGATGAACCTCTTCAGTGCCCTGATCCCGCCGGACGACGTCCTCGACGAGATCGCCGAGGCGCTGGGTGCCCCCGAAGACGGCGATCTGCGCTGGTCGCGGCGGGAACACTGGCACGTCACCCTCGGTTTCTACGGCGAGGACGACGCGGACGACCGGGGCGATCGGCTCGCCGGACGACTGGCGGACGCGGGCCCGGTCGACGTCCGGCTGGAAAAGGCCGCGACATTCCCCGGGGTGCTGTGGTTGAGTGTGTCCGGAACCGGGCTCCACGAGCTGGCCCTGAAGGCCGGCGCGGAGAGTGAAGGCAGGCCCTATGTGGCCCACCTGACACTGGCCCGCTTCCCCCGCGACCGGCCGGAAGCCGCGAGCGCGTGGGAGGAGCGGCTGGCCGGGTTCACCAGCAGAACTTGGACGGCGACCGAAGCCGTGCTGATCCGCAGTGACCGTGAGCACGATGTCGCGCACTACCGGGTGATCCGGTCGTACGAGTTGCACCACGCCCGCGCCTGAAGCCGCTGATCACGAGGCTGGTAACCTCGATGATTGGGTCCGGCTGCAGTCCGTGGCGGCCGTGACCGTCTCACCCGGCGTGATCGATCGTCCGGGCCGCACGGCACAGAATATCTAGGAGCACCACTGTGGCTTTGTCCACCGAAGAGAAGAAGTCGATCCTTGCCGAGTACGGCGTGCACGACTCGGACACCGGATCCCCCGAGGCCCAGGTCGCGCTGCTGACCAAGCGCATCGTCGGCCTCACCGAGCACCTCAAGGCTCACAAGCACGACCACCACTCCCGTCGCGGGCTCCTGCTGCTGGTCGGCCGTCGCCGCCGGCTGCTGAACTACGTGATGAAGGTGGACATCGAGCGTTACCGTGCGCTGATCCAGCGTCTCGGCCTCCGCCGATAGCTTGAACCCGAGGGGGAGTGACCACGACGGTCGCTCCCCCTCGGTTTAAGAACAAAGAATTCACGCGGCGCGAGCGCGCACGAGGAACCGTCCGCCGGTCCTCGGTAGTGGTTCCCGGGCAACGGCCCGGGGGCTTCGATCGAAGACCGGCCTCACTCCTCGAGCGTCCGCAGGCGAAACAGGTCCCAGGGTGGGAGACTCGCGCCGTTACAGAGGATCAAAAGAGGAGATACACCCTATGACCGACTCCACCGGAGTCACCGTGCACGAAACCGAAGCCGTGATCGACAACGGCCGTTTCGGCACCCGCACCGTCCGCTTCGAGACCGGCCGCCTGGCCCGTCAGGCCGCCGGCGCCGTCGTCGCGTACCTCGACGAAGAGACCATGCTGCTCTCGGCGACCACCGCGTCGAAGCACCCGAAGGACCACTTCGACTTCTTCCCGCTGACCGTGGACGTCGAGGAGCGGATGTACGCCGCCGGACGCATCCCCGGCGCGTTCTTCCGTCGCGAGGGTCGCCCGTCGACCGACGCGATCCTGACCTGCCGCCTGATCGACCGGCCGCTGCGCCCGTCGTTCACCGACGGTCTCCGCAACGAGATCCAGGTCGTCATCACCGTCCAGAGCCTCAACCCGGACGACCCGTACGACGTGCTCGCGATCAACGCGGCTTCGGCCTCGACGCAGATCGCCGGCCTGCCGTTCTCGGGCCCGGTCGGCGGCGTCCGCGTCGCGCTGATCGAGGGCCAGTGGGTCGCGTTCCCGACCTGGAAGCAGCTGGAAGACGCCACCTTCAACATGGTGGTCGCCGGCCGCATCGTCGGTGACGACGTCGCGATCATGATGGTCGAGGCCGAGGCCACCGACAAGACGCTCGACCTGATCGCCGACGGCGGCAAGTCGCCCGACGAGATCGCCGTCGCCGAGGGCCTCGAAGCCTCGAAGCCGTTCATCAAGGTGCTGTGTGAGGCCCAGCAGCAGCTGGCCGACGTCGCCGCCAAGCCGACCGGCGAGTTCCCGGTCTTCCTGGCCTTCGAGCAGGACGCCTTCGACGCCGTCGCCGCCATCGCGACCGACGACCTCGCGAACGCCCTGACCATCGCGGGCAAGCAGGACCGCGACAACGCGACCGACCAGGTCAAGGCCGCGGTGCTGGAGAAGATCGGCCTGGGCGAGGGCGAAGCCTTCCAGGGCCGTGAGAAGGAGATCGGCGCGGCCTTCAAGTCGCTGTCGAAGAAGATCATGCGCAAGCGCGTCCTCACGGACAAGATCCGCATGGACGGCCGCGGCCTGACCGACATCCGGTCGCTCGCCGCCGAGGTCGCCGTGATCCCGCGTGCGCACGGTTCCGCGCTGTTCGAGCGTGGCGAGACCCAGATCCTGGGCGTCACCACGCTGAACATGCTCCGCATGGAGCAGCAGATCGACTCGCTCTCCCCGGAGACCACGAAGCGGTACCTGCACCACTACAACTTCCCGCCGTTCTCCACCGGCGAGACCGGCCGCGTCGGTTCGCCGAAGCGGCGCGAGATCGGCCACGGCATGCTCGCCGAGCGCGCCCTGGTCCCGGTCCTGCCGAAGCGTGACGAGTTCCCGTACGCGATCCGCCAGGTCTCCGAGGCGCTGGGCTCCAACGGCTCCACCTCGATGGGCTCGGTCTGCGCGTCGACCATGGGCCTGCTGAACGCGGGTGTCCCGCTGAAGGCGCCGGTCGCCGGCATCGCCATGGGCCTCATCTCCGACGAGGTCGACGGCGAGACCCGCTACGTCGCGCTGACCGACATCCTCGGTGCCGAAGACGCCATGGGCGACATGGACTTCAAGGTCGCCGGCACCAAGGACATCATCACCGCGCTGCAGCTCGACACGAAGCTCGACGGCATCCCGTCGGAGGTCCTCGCGGCCGCGCTGAAGCAGGCGAAGGACGCTCGCCTCACCATCCTGGAGGTCATCGCCGAGGCGATCGACGGCCCGGACGAGATGAGCCCGTACGCCCCGCGCGTCACCAGCGTGAAGATCCCGGTGGACAAGATCGGCGAGGTCATCGGCCCGAAGGGCAAGATGATCAACTCGATCACCGAGGAGACCGGCGCCGACATCTCCATCGAGGACGACGGCACGATCTACGTGGGCGCGGCCGACGGCCCGTCGGCGGAGGCGGCGATCGACAAGATCAACGCCATCGCCAACCCGCAGCTGCCCAAGGTCGGTGAGCGCTTCCTCGGCACCGTGGTGAAGACGGCCGCGTTCGGCGCGTTCGTCTCGCTGCTGCCGGGCAAGGACGGCCTGGTGCACATCTCCAAGCTGGGCAACGGCAAGCGGATCGCCAAGGTCGAAGACGTGGTCAACGTGGGCGACAAGCTCCGCGTCGAGATCGCCGACATCGACAACCGCGGCAAGATCAGCCTGATCGTGGTCCAGGAGGAAGACGCCGCCGCGGCCGAGAAGCCCGCCGAGAGCGCCGACGCTCCGAAGGCCGACGCTCAGTAGGACCGGCAACGTACGTTGTGAAACGTCATGAAAGGGTCGTTCAGGACATTTTCGTCCTGAACGACCCTTTCATGACATGTGAGTAAGGGATCCGTTGGCTCGTCAGGTTTCCGGGCACGAACAGCCCGTCGGCAGCACCCGCACCCTCGAGTCCACTCCGGACGGCGCGGTGGTCAAGCGCAGCGTGCTGGCCGGTGGCCTCCGGGTCATCACCGAGCACGTCCCCGCCTCCCGGTCGGTGACGGTCGGGCTGTGGGTCGGCGTCGGATCGCGGGACGAGCCGTCGTCGGTCGAGGGCGCGGCGCACTACCTCGAACACCTGCTGTTCAAGGGCACCACGAACCGTGACGCCACCCAGATCGCCGAGGAGATCGACGCGGTCGGCGGGGAGTTCAACGCGTTCACCGCGAAGGAACACACCTGCTACTACGCGCAGGTGCTCGACGAGGACCTGCCGCTCGCGATGGACCTCGTCACCGACGTCGTGTTCGAGGCGCTGTGCACGGACAAGGACGTCGAGACCGAGCGCAGTGTCGTGCTCGAAGAGATCTCGATGCGCGACGACGACCCCGAAGACCTGCTGCACGAGACGTTCGTCGGCGCGATCCTGGGCGATCACGCGCTGGGCCGTCCGGTGCTGGGCAGCGAGAAGTCCATCATCGAGATGTCCGCGTCGGCGTTGCGCGGGTTCTACCGTCGCCGCTACACGCTGCCGCGGATGGTGCTCGCGGTCGCCGGGAACATCGAGCACGGCCAGGTGCTTCGCTTGGTGCGCAAGGCTTTGCGGAACCGCCTGACCGGGACGGCGACACCGGTGGCGCCGCGCGGCGGGCGGGCGCGGATCGTGCTGGCGCCGAAACTCGCGCTGCACACCGACGACACCGAGCAGGCGCACGTGATGCTCGGCCTGCGGTCGCTGCCGCGCCACGACGAACGGCGGTTCGCGCAGTCGGTGCTCAACGCCGCGCTCGGCGGCGGGATGAGTTCGCGCCTGTTCCAGGAGGTCCGCGAGAAGCGCGGGCTGGCGTACCAGGTGTACTCGTCCGTCGCGAGCTACGCCGACGCCGGGCACATGGCCGTGTACGCGGGCTGTCAGCCGGAGAAGCTCGGCGAGGTCGCCGGAGTGATCCGCGAGGTGCTCGAACTCGTCGGCAAGGACGGGCTGAGCGAAGCCGAGGTCGCGCGCGCGAAGGGGCAGTTGCGGGGCGGGCTCGTGCTCGGCCTCGAAGACACCTCGTCGCGGATGTCGCGGATCGGCAAGAACGAACTGAACTACGGCCGGTATCTCGGCGTCGACGACACGGTGGCGCGGATCGACGCCGTCACCACCGAAGAGGTCTGTGCGCTCGCTCGCACTCTGCTGCACCGCCCTGGTGGCGTGTCGGCGGCGGCGGTGGTCGGGCCGTACGCTCACGCCGACGACCTGCCGGACGATCTGCACGAGGTGATCGCATCATGACCGCTGGAATTCGCGTCGGCGTGCTGGGCGCACGCGGCCGGATGGGCCAGGAAGTGGTCAACGCCGTCAACGGCGCCGACGACATGGAACTCGTCGCCGCGCTCGACGCCGGGGACGACTTCTCGGCGCTCAAGCAGGCGCAGGTCGTCGTCGACTTCACCCATCCCGACGCGGTGATGGACAACCTGGAGTTCCTGACCGGCAACGGGATCCACGCGGTCGTCGGCACCACCGGCTTCAGCGGGGAACGGCTGGAGAAGCTGGGCTCCTGGCTCGCCGCCGACCCGTCGCTCGGCGTCCTCATCGCGCCGAACTTCGCCCTCGGCGCGGTGCTGGCGATGCGCTTCGCCCAGCAGGCGGCGCGCTTCTACAACTCGGCCGAAGTCATCGAACTGCACCACAACCGCAAGGCCGACGCGCCGTCCGGCACCGCCGCGCACACCGCCCGGCTGATCGGCGAGGCCCGCGCGGAAGCCGGGCTCGAACCGGGCGAAGACGCGACGACGTCCGAAGTGGACGGTGCCCGCGGCGCGCTCGTCGAGAACGTCCGCGTGCACTCCGTCCGGCTGCCCGGCCTGGTGGCGCACGAGGAGATCCTGTTCGGCGGCGAGGGGGAGACCCTCACCATCCGGCACGACTCGCTGCACCGCACGTCGTTCATGCCGGGGGTGCTGCTCGGCGTGCGCTCGGTGCTCACGCGGCCCGGCCTGACGGTCGGTCTCGAGAACATCCTCGACCTGTGAGGGCCCGCAATTTCGCGCTGGTGATGACGGCGGCGCTCGCGATCTACGTCGTGCTGCTGGCCGGCCGCGGGATCGCGCTGCTGGGCACCGGCGAGACGGTGCCGGTGATCTTCGGCATCGGTGTCCTGCTGCTGCCGCTGCTCGGGATCTGGATCATCGTGACCACCTGGCGTTCCGGCGTCCAGATCCAGCGGCTTTCGCGGCGGCTGGACGAAGAAGGCGGCCTGCCCGACGTGTCCGATCTGCCCCGGCGGCCTTCGGGCCGGGTGGATCGCGACGCCGCGGACGCCTGGTTCGACGAGCGCCGGGCCGAGGTCGAGGCGGATCAGGAGAATTGGCGCGTCTGGTACCGGCTGGCCTACGCGTACGAGATCGCGGGGGACCGGAAACGGGCCCGCGCCACGATGCGCCGCGCCGTCGAGCTGGAAGCGACCTCCCGCAACTAGAGGACTAAACGCGGGCGGTTCAGTAGTGGAACCAGCCCGCGAACAGGGCGGGGGAGGCGGCCAGCAGGCTGAACCGCAGCCAGCGGCCCAGGAAACCCGTGGCCAGGAAGCTCGCCAGCGGCATCTTCACCAGGCCCGCGAGCACACTCGTGGCCATGTACGGCGGCAGCCCGACGACCGAGCTCACCCCGTAGGTGCCCGCCATCCAGTGCGGATGCCGGTGACAGCGCTCGCGAAGGGCGTCGAGCCGGGCACGCATCTTCTTGGTGCGGGCCCGCCATCTTTCCCGGCGCGGGGTGGGCGGCCGTTCCCGGTGCAGCCGGTCGTGCAGGGGTTTCGGCAGCTTGATCGTGCCCTTCGCGGCCAGGTAGTAGAGCGTCTTCCCACCGACCTGACCGGCCGCGACGACGGCGCCGAGCAACAGCCACGGCAGTGTCGGCTCACTCGCGCACAGGCCGATGAGGAACATCTCGATGCTGACGATGGGGAGGATCGCGGAACCGAAGGCGACGCCGAACGACAGGAGCAACCAGCCCACCATCGTTGCCTCCCCGTTATCTTCGTCTTCTCCAAGTTATCAGCTGAATTACCGGTCGCACTGGGGCCAGCCCCCGTTACCGGCCTCGGGTGCGCACCAGAAGATCACCTGCCGGTCGGCTCGCGGCCACCTGCCGCTGCCATGCTGAATCCGTGGCCGACGTGCACGACGCGGTCCGCGGCAAGGGTTTCGCGGATCGCTTCGCCGACTTCTGCGCGGCCGTGGTCCGGCGCCTCCCCTTCGGGCTTTCCCGGCTGGTGGCGCCGAGTTTCCTCGGTTTCGCGCTCATCAACGGGTTCACCTTCGGGGTCGACCTGCTTCTGCTCGTGCTGCTGCGCGGCTGGCTCGGCCTGCCGGTGTGGCTGGCGATCACGCTCGCGTACGCGACGGCGTTCGGGCTGAGCTTCGTGCTGAACCGCAGCATGAACTTCCGCTCGCACGCGCCCGTCGGCAAGCAGGCGGCGCTGTACGTCGTCGCGATCGTCGTCAACTACCTGGCGTTCCTGCTCGGCGTCGGCGCGGGACTCGCCGCGTTGGGCGTCGACTACCGTCTGTCGCGGCTGATCGCCGGGGCCTGCGAAGGCGTCTTCATGTACTCGGTGATGCGCTGGGTCGTGTTCGCGAAGTCAGGGAGCGAGCTCGAGGGCGAGGGTGCCGGTGAGCCGGACCTCGCGCACGTTCGTGCTTCCGGTGTCGAGGATGCGGACGGTTCCGTCGGGGGACCAGCCCGCGCGGCGGAAGAAGCCCAGTGACGCGTGATCGGTCTGGGCGACCCAGCTGATCCCGCGCGTGGCGCCGTCCTCGCGCAGCCAGGCGGACGCGTTCGCCAGCAGCCGCCCCGCGTGCCCGCGCCGTCCCCAGCGCGGTTCGACCAGCAGCGAGGCGACGAGCGCCGTCGTCGAGGCGTCGTCGGGCAGCGATCCGTCGGCGGCGGCCACCTCGCTCTCCGGAGCCCGGCCCGCGACACAGAAGCCGACGGTGAACTCGCCTTCGGTGGCGACGAAGACGCGCGTTCCCGGGTACTCGATCGTTTCGGCCCAGGTCTTCTCGAGTTCCACGACGTCGAGCTCGGCGACAGCCGCTTCGCCGAGCAGCTCCGTGTACGCGCTTCGCCAGGTGTCGCGTTGGATGCGGGCGATCTCGGGAGCGTCGGAAACGACGGCGGGGCGGACTTCGGCGACGGCCATGATGGGCAATGTAGTGGGAGCGCCGGAAACTGTCGGTGGCGGATGGCACCATGCGAACGATGAGCACTACGACCATCAGCGGGCCGGTCGCGCGCCGGATCGCCCTGGCCGCGCAAGGGTTCGCCGACGCGCGTCCCAGTGGCGCGGTGAGCAGACGGCATCTGCAGCGCGTGCTGTCGCGAACCCAGTTGCTGCAGCTGGACTCGGTGAACGTCGCGGTCCGCGCGCACTACATGCCGATCTTCTCCCGTCTCGGCGCGTACGAACCCACGCTGGTGGACGACGCGGCCTGGTCCCATTCCGCCCGTAAGCCCCGGATGCTGGTCGAATCCTGGGCGCACGAGGCGAGTCTGCTGCCGGTGGCGGACTGGCCGCTCCTGCGTTCCGGGGCGAAACGCATGGGCTGGTGGACGAATTACGCGCGCGTACTGGAGCAGACGCCGCAGCTGGTGGACGACATCCTCGCCGTGGTCAAGGAACAGGGGCCGATCGGCGCGGGCGGCATCGAGCGGGCCTTGGAAAGCAACTCGGGTGGCTACAAGCCCGGCTCGTGGTGGGAGCGGTCGGAGGTCAAGAAGGCCTGCGAGTGGCTTTTCGGCATGGGGCAGCTGACCACCGGCACCCGGCGGTCGTTCGAGCGCCTGTACGACCTGACTGAACGCGTCGTGCCGCCGGAGATCCTGTCGCTGCGGGTGAGCCCGGAGGAAGGCGCCCGCGAGCTGATCACCCGCGCGGCCATCGCGCTGGGCATCGGCACCGAACCGGACCTGCGGGACTACTACCGGCTCGGCCCCGACGTCAGCAAGCGGGCGGTGGCCGAACTGGTCGACGCGGGCGTGCTGGAACCGGTGATCGTGGACGGCTGGCCCGCGCCGGCGTACCGGCACGTCGCGGCGAAGGCGCCTCGCACGGTCACCGGTCGCGCGCTGCTGTCGCCGTTCGACCCGCTGATCTGGGAACGCGCCCGGACCGAGCGCATCTTCGACTTCTTCTACCGCATCGAGATCTACGTCCCCGAGCCGAAGCGGATCTACGGCTACTACGTGTTCCCGTTCCTTCTCGACGGCGAGCTCGTCGGTCGCGTGGACCTCAAATGCGATCGGGCCGCCGGAGTGCTTCGCGTCCAGGGCGCCTTCGCGGAGCCCGGGGTGGACGTCGCGCGAGTCGCGAGCGAACTGGCGGGGGAACTGCGGCTGATGGCGGAATGGCAGGGGCTGGACGGGGTCGTGGTGGGGGAGCGGGGCGACCTCGCTCCCGTGCTCTCGCGCCTCGTGCGCTGAGGTCCGGTTCTCCCTCGCGTAAGTGCTATGAAAGGCCCGTTACTTGCAAATTTTGCAAGTAACGGGCCTTTCATAGCACTTACGGTGACCCAGAAACGAAGCAAGGGACCTTTGCTCCCACCCCCGTGGAAAAGTGAGAGCAAAGGTCCCCCGATCCCCCTGCAGTCCGCGGCCTTACCTGGCCGCGCTGGTCACCACCGCGTCGCCGGTACCGGTCCGCGCCCGAACCTTCAGCACGACGTCACCTTCCGAAGGCGCGCTCTCCGCGACATCCAGCTCGCTCGACACCGACCCCGTCGTCGACGAAAGGTCGATCTCGGCGGCGACCCCGCCGCGGATCCCGACCCGGACCTCGCCCGAGCCGGTGGTCAGCTCCAGCGATCCGGAGGCGGCGTCCGCCACCGAGAGATCGCCGCTGCCGGTGCGCGCCAGGACCTCGCCCGCGACCTCGCCCAGCCAGACATTGCCGGTGCCGGTCGCGACCGTGGCCGAACCGCTCACCGACGACGCTTCGACGGAGCCGCTGCCGGTGCGCAGTTGCAGACCGGACAGGGTCGGCCCGAGCTTGATGGCGCCGGTGCCGGTGCGGACGATCGCCGAACCGTCGGCGCGCTCCAGGCCGACGTCGCCGGAGCCGGTCAGGATGTCGGCCCGTCCGGCGGAACCGGTCACCGTGACGTCGGCCGCCCCGGCCCGCACTTCCAGATGCGAACCGGCGGGTGCCCGGACGGTCACGGCGAGCGGGACGTTCTTCAGCTGCCAGGCCTTCGGGGCCTGGACGACCAGCCGGTTGCCGACCTTCTCGATCCGCGTCTGCGCCAGTGCGTCACCCACCGACGTCCGCGGGTCGGCGCCGAGCTGGTCGCCGAAGCGTTCCCCGACCCAGCTGAGCAGGCTCGTCATCCCGTCCACCCACGGCTGCTGCTCGCCGCCGTCACGGCGGACTTCGGCGTGGACACCGCTCTCGGCGGTCAGCTCGATGGTCACCCGGCCGATGGCCACGCTCACGTCGATCTCGATCGGGCCCTCGGCCTCGAACTCTTCGACGCGCACGGTCTCTTCACCGGCGGGAATGTTTTCCTCGGTCATTTCCGTCCCCCTCAGCCCTGGACCCAGCCGTGCAGGTGCGAACCGGCACCGCCGCCCGGCTTCTGCTTGTACTGCCAGTGCTCGCTTCCGCTCTTGCCCAGCGCCCCCTGGACGGCTTGCGAGACGAACGTGTTCAGCGAAACGCCCTGAGAGGCGGCCGCGGCTTCTGCCTGGCCTTTGACCTGCTCGAACAGGCGTAGCGTGATCCGGGTGATGTCGCCCGTGTCGACCTTGGGGGCGCGCGGGGTCTCCCGCGGCGCCTCGTGGCGGGGCGCGGACTGCTCGGCGCTCTCGCCGGAGCCGGTGACGACGACGCGCACGTCGCGGCCGTCGAGCCGGACGTCGACGACGTGTCCCGGCAGCGCCGAGGTCACTTCGGCGGCCAGATCGGCCAGGGCGTTCATGATGGTCAACCGGGCGGCGGGCTCCAGTGCCGACGACAGCAGCGCGGCAGCGCGCCGCGTCTGCTCGTCGCCGGCCGAAGCCGTGTTCGCGAGGTCCTCGCGAAGGCTTGTGATGTACGGCGTCAGATCCATGACACCACTATGACGTCACTTCTGATGTCAGTCAAGGAGTCGGTGGTGTCACCGTGATGTCGCCGGGGTGTCAGAGTGGGCTGCGGTTACGCTGCCGGAGTCGTGGAGCAGGGGTCGAAAGGGAGTGCGAACGTGGCCGAGACCGTGTCACCCAAGGTTCAACTGATCGCGAAGACGGAGTTCTTCCCGCCGTCGGACGTACCGTGGTCGACCGACGCCGACGGTGGTGAGGCGCTGGCCGAATTCGCGGGCCGGGCCTGCTACCAGTCCTGGAAGAAGCCGAACCCGAAGACGGCCACCAACGCCGGGTACCTCGAGCACATCATCGACGTCGGCCACCTGTCGGTGCTGGAGCACGGGTCCGTCAGCTTCTACATCACCGGCATCTCCCGGTCGCTGACGCACGAGCTCATCCGTCACCGTCACTTCTCGTACTCGCAGCTCTCGCAGCGCTACGTCCCGGAGCGCGACGCCGCGTTCGTCGAGCCCGACGTCATCGCGCAGGACCCGGAGCTGCACGCGAAGTTCCTCGCCGCCTCGCAGGCCGCCGTCGACGCCTACACCGAGCTGCTCGCCGGGCTGGAGGAGAAGTTCGCCGACGTGCCGAGCGCGACCCTGCGCCGCAAGCAGGCCCGCCAGGCCGCCCGCGCCGTGCTGCCGAACGCGACCGAGACCCGCATCGTCGTCACCGGCAACTACCGCGCCTGGCGCCACTTCATCGCGATGCGCGCCACCGAGCACGCCGACGTCGAGATCCGCGCCCTGGCCATCGACTGCCTGCGTGAGCTGCAGAAGGCCTCGGGCAACGTGTTCGCGGACTTCACCATCTCCGCGCTGCCCGACGGCACCGAGGTCGCGTCCAGCCCGAAGGTTCTCGAGGGCTGATGCGACGACTCGCGATCGACGTCCGGCCCGGTGAGTACGCGGTCGCCCGCCTCGCCCCGGACGCGCCGATTCCGGCGAATCTGCTCGACCCCGGCGAGCCCGTGCTGATCTCCATCACACGGACGCCGGAGGAGCTGTCGGTGATCTGCCCGGCGGGCCTCGCGCCCGCCGGGGCCACGGTCGAGGACGCCTGGCGGCTCCTGTCGGTCCGCGGGCCGCTGGCCTTCACGCTGACCGGCATCATCGCGGCGCTGTCGAGCGAACTGGCCGCCGCCGGGGTGGCACTGTTCTCGATCTCCACATTCGACACCGACCACGTGCTGGTCCGGGCCCCCGAGCTGGAACGCGCGGTGAAGGCCCTCCGAGAATCCGGGCACGAGGTCACGGTCTGATCCAGAAGCGGGGAGAAGGAACCTTTCGGGGCGCGAACGGGTCCGAGTTAGCATCCTGCGCGAACCGAAGGAGCACCGAACCTTGACCGACGAACAGACCCGTCCGTACGGGCCGCCCCAGCAGACGTATCAGGCCGCCGGCGCGCGGATCGTCGCCGGCCGATACGCCCTGCTGGGCGAGCTCGGCCGCGGCGGGATGGGGATCGTCTGGCGCGCTCAGGACCAGGTGATCGGCCGCCAGGTGGCGATCAAGGAGCTGAAGTTCCCGAACGCTCCCGAGGACGCCTCGGTGCTCACGGAGCGGATGCTGCGCGAGGTCCGCTCCGCCGGGCGCCTCAACGACCCGGCCGTGGTCACCGTGTTCGACGTCGTCACCGAGAACAGCGCCACCTACATCGTGATGGAGCTGGTCGAGGCGCCGACGCTGGCCGATCTGGTCCGCGAGCGCGGGCCCCTGCCCGCCCAGCAGGTCGCGCTGGTGGGGGAGCGGGTGCTGTCCGCGCTGCGGGCCGCGCACGCCGCCGGGATCGTGCACCGCGACGTCAAACCCGCGAACATCATGGTCGCGCCGGACGGCCGGGTGAAGCTCACCGACTTCGGCATCGCCCACGCCGCCGACGACCCGCGCCTGACCACCAGCGGCATGATCGTCGGCTCGCCCGCGTTCATGGCGCCGGAACGGGTCGAAGGCCGCGACGCGATGCCCGAATCCGACCTCTGGTCGCTGGGCACGACACTGTTCTTCGCCGCCGAGGGCATCGTCGCGTTCGAACGGTCGACCACCGCGGCCACCCTGCACGCGATCATGACCGAGGCGCCGTACCTGACCAGGGTCCAGGGCCCGCTGGCCGCCGCGATCCTCGGCCTGCTGGTCACCAAACCCGAAGCGCGGATGTCGTACGACCAGGTGGGCAGCCTGCTCTCGGCCGCGCAGGGCGTGCAGGCCCAGCCGACCCCGCCCTCGGGCGGCACGGCGATGCTGCACCCCGGCCAGCCGATGACCCGGCTCGCGCCCGCCCCGGCGAAGCGCAACCTCCGGCCGCTGTGGCTCAGCCTGGCCGCGGTCGCCGTGATCGGCGCGCTGGTCGGCGGGATCTTCCTCGGCCGCTGGATGGTCGCGCCCGAGGTGAGCAAGCAGGCGCAGCCCACTTTGACCTACGGCATCAACGGACAGGTCAAACTCGACTCGTCCTTGGGCGACTGCTACAACGTGCCGCTCAAAGACGGCATCAACCTGGCCGACAGCATCAGCTGTGACAAGGACCACCTGCTGGAGGTCTTCGCCAAGGGCAGCCTGCTCGACGTCGAGTCCTCTTCGGACGACGACGCGCAGGAAGCCGCGTATCCCGGCGCCGAAGCCGTCAGCCGGATCGCCGAAGCGCTGTGTTCGGCGACCTTCAACTCGAACGCCGTCCCGGCGGCGCAGCGGTCGGCGCTGATCTGGCGCCCCGTCGTGCCGACCGAGGCCGAATGGCTCCGTCCGCCCACCGAGGAGAATCGGAACTACTCCCGCGGGTTCTTCTGCCTGCTCGCCAAGGCCGACGGCAGCCAGATCCCGTCGCCGATCAAGACCAAGGTCAAATAGGTCACAGAGAGTTTGCGCCGAGTTCGCCCCAACCACGGAAAATCTCCCGCATTCGTAGGGAACGACCACGTCGGCAAGGGGTTCGGCGGGCGCAGGAGGTACCTTCACACCATGTCCACTCCACCCACCGCAGCGCCGGGAAGACCGTTCGGGCGCGTGCTCACCGCGATGGCCACCCCCTTCGACGCCGACGGCGCGCTGGACCTGAAGCGGGCGCAGGAGCTGGCCGAACACCTCGTGGATCTGGGCAACGACGGTCTTGTCGTGAACGGCACGACCGGCGAAAGCCCGACCACGACGGACGCCGAAAAGGCCGAACTGGTCCGTGCCGTCGTCGAAGCCGTCGGTGATCGCGCGACGATCGTCGCCGGGGCGGGCACGAACAACACCGCGCACAGCGTCGAGCAGGCGAAGCAGGCCGAAGCGGCGGGCGCCCACGGCGTCCTCGTCGTCACCCCGTACTACTCGCGGCCCAGCCAGGCGGGGCTCTACGCGCACTTCACCACGGTCGCCGACGCCTCCGGCCTGCCCGTGATGCTCTACGACATCCCGCCGCGCTCGATCGTCCCCATCGAGGTCGACACGCTGCTGCGGCTCGCCGAGCATCCCCGCATCCTCGCGGTCAAGGACGCCAAGGGTGATCTGATCGCCGGCTCCGAGGTCATCGCGAACTCGCAGCTCGCCTACTACTCCGGCGACGACGGTCTCAACCTGCCGTGGGTCGCCGTCGGCGGCGCGGGCGTGGTCAGCGTGATCGGGCACGTCGTGGCGGGCCGGATCCGCGGCATGATGGACGCCTACGAATCCGGCGACACCTCCACCGCGCGCACCAACCACCGCGGCATGCTGCCCGTTCTGCGGGCGATGTCCCGTGTCGGCGGTGTCGCGTTCTCGAAGGCCGCCCTGCGACTTCGCGGTTTCGACATCGGAGACCCGCGGCTGCCCATCGTGGCCGCGAGCGACGAGCAGCTCCAGGCGATTTCAGCCGATCTCGCCCAGGGTGGCGTGCCGCTCGGTGAAAGCGCCGCCAGTGACTGGCATGGTGCTCGGGTGGCACAAGCAGATTCAGCGGCGGCCTACACGGCGCCGACCTCACATACCAGCGTAGGGACCATGCCTCGGTGAGTTCATTGCCAACCGGACCCGGACCGACCACCCCGCCGCCCGCGCTGCCCGAAGGCGCCTTGCGCGTCGTGGCGCTCGGCGGGATCGGCGAAGTCGGCCGCAACATGACCGTCTTCGAATTCGGCGGCCGTCTGCTGATCGTCGACTGCGGAGTCCTCTTCCCCGAAGACGACCAGCCCGGCGTCGACCTGATCCTGCCCGACTTCCGTGCGATCGAAGACCGCCTCGAGGACATCGACGGCCTCGTCCTCACCCACGGGCACGAGGACCACATCGGCGCCGTCCCGTTCCTGCTGCGGCTGTTCCCCGACCTGAAGATCTACGGTTCGCGGTTCACGAACGCGCTGCTCGCGGCCAAGGCCAAGGAGCACCGCCAGCGGCCGAACCTGATCGAGGTCCGCGAGGGGGAGCGCCGCACGGTCGGCGCCTTCGACCTCGAGTTCTTCGCGGTCAACCACTCGATCCCGGACGCGCTCGCGGTGGCCATCCGCACGCCCGCGGGGGTCGTGCTGCACACCGGTGACATCAAGCTCGACCAGCTTCCGCTCGACGGCAGGCTGACCGACCTCGCCGGGTTCTCCCGGCTCGGCGACGAGGGCGTGGACCTGTTCTGCGTCGACTCGACCAACGCCGAGGTGCCCGGGTTCGTCATGCCGGAACGCGACATCGGCCCGGTGCTCGACGACGTCGTCCGCAAGGTCGGCCAGCGCGTCATCGTCGCCTGCTTCGCGAGCCACGTGCACCGCGTCCAGCAGGTGCTCGACGCCGCCGTGCGGCACGGCCGCCGGGTCGCCTTCGTCGGCCGGTCGATGGTCCGCAACATGGGCATCGCCGCCGACCTCGGCCTGCTGAACGTGCCCGACGGCCTGCTGGTCAACCTCGACCAGGCCAGTGACCTGCCCGAGAGCAAGGTGCTGTTCGTGTCGACCGGTTCGCAGGGCGAGCCGCTGTCGGCGCTTTCGCGGATGGCGCGCGGCGAGCACCGGCAGATCTCGATCCGCGCGGGTGACACCGTCGTGCTCGCCAGCTCGATGATCCCCGGCAACGAGACAGCCGTCTTCGGCGTCGTCAACGGCCTCACCCGGCTCGGCGCGAACGTCGTGCACCAGGGCAACGCCAAGGTGCACGTGTCCGGCCACGCGTCGGCGGGCGAGCTGCTGTACCTGTACAACGCGGTGCGCCCCAGCAACGTCATGCCGGTGCACGGCGAGTGGAAGCACCTGCGTGCCAACGGTGAACTGGCCGTGCGCACCGGCGTCGCGCCGGAGAACGTGGTCATCGCCGAGGACGGCGTCGTGGTCGACCTCGTCGACGGCAAGGCCTCGCGCACCGGCCGGGTCGAGGTCGGGCACGTGTACGTCGACGGCCTCTCGGTCGGCGACGTCGGGGAGTCGACCCTGTCCGACAGGCTCGTGCTCGGCGAGGGCGGCTTCATCGCCATCACGGTCGCCGTCGACACCAGCACCGGCCGCGCGGTCACCAAGCCGACGGTGTCCGGGCGCGGGTTCTCCGACGACCCGAAGGCGCTCGACGCCGTGCTCCCGATGGTGGAGATGGAACTCGCCAGGACCGAGGCCGAAGGCATCACCGACACGCACCGCATCGCGCAGGCCGTGCGCCGCGTCGTCGGCCGCTGGGTCGCCGACACCTACCGGCGCCGTCCGATGATCGTGCCGACGGTCATCCCCGTCTAGCGGGTCGTGAGTGGCGATTCGGGTTCTGGTGGACCGGTATTTGCCTCCCTGCGCGTGACCAGGGCGAAATTGAGGTGCGGTAGTCGAGGGGTCGCTCCGGTCTCGGAGCTCGATGACACCGGAATCTCGCCGCGGCAGGTTCGAGTGTGGAGGATTTGGGACGTTGAACGTCCTAAATCCTCCACACTCGGCCACCTCACCATCCAGAACAAGCGCTACAACCTCACCGAGCTGACATCAGGATCCACGCTTTCCGGCGCCCCTTTCCCACCTGAAGTACATGAAGGCCCCCTTCCTTGCGTTAGGCGCAAGGAAGGGGGCCTTCATGTACTTGTGGAAGGAGCCTTCACGCGCCAGCGTTGTGACGTACCGCGGTCCGTGACCCAGCCGTTCCGGATGTCGCGAAAGCCACTTTCGCGACATCAGACGTCCCGGAAGTGGCTTTCGCGACACGGCCGCCCTGCATCACGGACCGGCTGTCACCTGCGCCTTCCCCTTACTCAGTCGAGTACCGGGCCCTTCTCGCGCATAATCTCCGCATGGTGATGGTGGGGGTGCACGTCATAGGGGCGCTGGCGGGTGTCGCGCTCGGAGTGGGCGCGGTCTTTCTGGGGCGGATGTTCATCGAGGGCGCTCGCCGCGACCGGCGGCTGCGGCCCGAGCTGATCGCCGCTGGGGTACGACGGGATCGCTGGGAACTCGCGGTCGCGAAGATGGACAGCGAGGACGCCGCGGAGCGTCTCGAGAGCTTCACGGACCTGGAGCGGTACGGGCGAGAAGACCCCGACGCGCGCGAAGACATCATCGAGCTGACCTGCACCTATCTGCGCAGGCCCTTCCGGTTCCCGGTCGAAGACGAGCAAGAGTTCGAGATCCGGCTCGCCGCGCAGGGTTTGCTCACCCGGCACCTCCGACGCTCGGGGAGCCTCGAATTCTGGGAAGTCGACGAGCTGGACCTGCGGGACGCCGTGCTCGTCGAGCTGGATTTCGCGGACTGCGATCTCAGCGGCGCGGACTTCGGCGACGGCGTGATCGTCGGCGGGAACTTCCGGCGCGCCCGCTTCCAGCGCTTCGCGAACTTCGAGCGAACATGGTTCACCGGTGAGACCGACTTCCGCGCGGCGACCTTTCCCCGGAACGCCAGCTTCAACGCCGCGATGTTCGCCGGGGTGACCACGTTCGCCGAGGCGGAGTTCCAAGACCGCGTGGACTTCGGCTACGCGCGAGTGGAGAAGCCGGACGAGGCTCACTCGTGGCCTTCTCCCTGGTACGTCTGGGTGGCTTCGCCGGTCGCGCAGGGACGGCTTGTGCCGCGTAAGAGCTAACGGGCCGCCGCCGCCATCAGCAGCGCGAAGGCGATCGTGATCGCCTGACCGAACAGGGCGTTGCGGGCTTTGCGCTGTTCCGCACGAGTGGGCCGGTTCATCACGGATTCCCCCGGTTTCGAGTGTTTTCCTTACGTGGCAAGTGTTCCGTGACCCGACGCCGGGCGCCTCCCGCCTCGGTAGGGTTCGCCTACGCCGCAGGTCGGAGCCTTCCCCTAGGGGTGGGGTCGGCGTACCCTCGGACGCCCTTGGAGCCCCAGACCGGGAGAGTCGATGGGACGCCACACCACCGCCCGGACCCGAAGACGGATGCTGCTCCCGCTGCTGGCGCTCGCGCTGGCGGCCGTGCTCGGCGCGGCCACCTGGGTGGCGGTGGCCATGGCGCGATCCGATCCCGGCTGCGAGTCCGCGCGGGTGGTCGTCGCCGCGTCGCCGGACATCGCCCCCGCCGTCACCGAGACCGCTCGTGACCTCGCGCTCGCCTGTGTCGCTTTCGACGTTCAGCCCCGGGAATCCCTCCAGATGGCGGAGGAGCTGTCCGGGACCGCGCCGAAGCCTCAAGCCTGGATCCCGTCTTCGACGCTGTTCCTCAGGCGTGCCAACGGTGTCCCGCTCTCCGGGCCGTCGGTGGCCAGTTCGCCGGTGGTGCTCGCGGTCGCGGAACCCGTCGCGAGCGGGCTCGGCTGGCCGCGCAAGACGCTGACCTGGCCAGACGTCCTCGGTAGTACCGGAATCGTCGCCGGAATGCCGGATCCCGCGCGCGACCCCGTCGGCGTCTCCGCGCTGCAGGCACTCCGCGACGTCACGAAGGGCGCCTCGGATCCCGCCGGCGCGTACGTGGCCTTGCTCCGGAAGTTCGCCGCCAACACCTTCGACGCGACGTCCACGTCGCTGACGGTGTTCCCCGCGTCGGAGAACGCGGTGCTGCGGCACAACGCCGAGCTTTCCGACGGCGAGGCCGCCCTGGTGGCCGCGTACTCACCCGCGTCGCCGTCACTCGACTACCCGTTCGTCGAGATCGCGGGCGCGACTCCGCAGCAGGGCAAGGCGGTCGCGGAGCTGAAGCGGGCGCTGCTCAACGGTGCCGCGACGAGCACGCGCTCCGGTCTCCGCGCTCCTGGCGGGCAGGCGTTGCGGCTGACCGAAACCGATCAGCGCGTTTCGGCGCAGGGGCAGCGCAGCGCCGAGATCCCGGCCGCCGCCGAGGTCGACAAAGCGCTCAGCCAGTGGGCGGGCGTGAACGCGAGCGCCCGGGTGCAGGTGCTCATCGATGTCTCGGGTTCGATGAGCGCGCCGGTCCCGGGCACCGGCAAGTCCCGGCTCCAGATCACGCTGGAAGCGGCGGAAAACGCCCTGCACCTGTTCAAATCCACGTCACAGGTCCGTTTCCTGGCCTTCGCGACCAAAGTGGACGGTGAGCGCGACTACCGGGAGATCCTGCCGATGGCGCCGGTCGGGCGGCAGCTGGCCGCGGTCGACAGGTTGCGCGCGGTCCGCGCCGTCCCCGACGGGCAGACCGGGCTCTACGACAGTGTCCTCGACGTCTATCGGCTGGCGCACAAGGAATGGGAGCCGGAGAAGCTGAACCTGGTCATCGTGATGACCGACGGCCGCAACACCGATCCCGGCGGCATCAGCCGCGAGAACCTGCTGACCGAGCTGGGAAAGCTGCGCGACCGGAACCGCCCGGTGCCGTTGATCGCCATCGGGATCGGCCCGGACGCCGACGAGACCGAACTCCGGCAGCTCGTCGCGCCCGCCGGTGGGCAGGCCTTCCTCAGCCGGGATCCCGCGAAGATCGGGGAGGTGTTTTACGGGGCTCTCGGCCGGATCGCCGGCGCTGGATGAAGTAGACGCCGAGGATCACCGCCAGGCTGAGCAGGCTCAGGTACAGCTGGGCGCGGGTGTCCGAGTCCACGAACAGCATCGACGCGACCACGGCGAGCGTCCCGGCGAGGGTCAGCCAGCTCAGCCATGGGTAGCCCCACATGCGCAGCTTCAGCCGTTCCGGTGCCTCGGCTTCCAGGCGGCGCCGCATCCGGAGCTGGGAGCCGGCGATGATCGCGTAGACGAACAACGCGACGGCGCCCGCGGAGTTGATGATGAAGTAGAAGATCTTGTCCGGTGACACGAAGTTCATCACCACGGCGACGTAACCGACCGAAGTGGACACGAGGATCGCCTTCCACGGCACGCCACGCCGGTTCGTGTCCGCGATCCATCTCGGCGCCCAGCCGTTGCCGTGCAACGCGAACAGCATGCGGGAAGCGGTGTACAGCCCGGAATTCAGCACCGACAGCACGGCCGTGAGCACCACCGCGCTGACGATCGTCTCGGCCGCGGGGATGCCGAACCGGCCGAACGCGGCGGCGAACGGGCTCGTCGTGGTCGGGATGTCGCGCCAGCCGGTGATCATCACCAGCAGCGTCACCGAACCGACGTAGAACACGATGACCCGCCAGACGATCGACGAGGTCGCCTTCCGCACGGCCGTTTCGGGCTCCCGTGACTCGGCGGCGGCGATGGTGACGATCTCCGCGCCGAAGTAGGAGAAGATCACGATCACCACGCCGTGCACCACCGAGAACGGGCCGTTGGCCAGGAAACCGTCCTGCGCGATGTTGCCGACCGAGAACGAGCCGCCGGGCCAGGCGCCGAGCACGAACAGGATGCCCACCACGAGGAACACCACGATCGTGGCGATCTTGACCGACGCGAGCCAGAACTCCGTCTCCCCGAACGACCGGGCCGAGGCGAGGTTGGTCGCGGTCAGCAGCAGCATCAGCACGAGCGAGAAGATCCACTGCGGCACAACGGGAATCCAGGTCTGGAGGATCTTCGCCCCGGCGACGGCCTCGAACGCGACCACGCCGACCCAGAAGTACCAGTACAGCCAGCCGACGGTGAAACCCGCCCAGCCGCCGAGCGAGGTCCGCGCGTATTCCATGAAGGAACCCTGCGACGGCGCGGCCGTCGCCATTTCGCCGAGCATCCGCATCACCAGCACGACGATCAGGCCGCCGATGGCGTAGGAGAGGACGGCCGCCGGGCCGACGGTGTGGATGACCGCGCCGCTGCCGATGAACAGGCTCGCGCCGATGATGCCGCCCAGCGCGATCATCCGGACGTGGCGTTGCCGCAGGTCCGGGCGCAGGCCCGCCCGCTCGGTCGTCCGTTCCGGGGTGGTTTCGGCGCCCATTCGCGGTTACCTCCTGTCGCCAGTGGCGTGAATCGCGGGATTGTCGCACCGCAAGAGCCGGAGGAAAAGTGTTTGCGCAACCCCCGGTGAACAGGCCGATGTGGACTCTGCGAACCTAGGCACCTCCACCGCGCGTTCCGAGGAGCTCTTCGATGCCGCACGCCGTCCTCCGGTTCCTGCCTGCCGTCGCCCTGGCCGCCGTGCTCGCGGGCTGTTCGGACGAGGCACCCCAAGCCCAGACGGCGCCGCCCGGGTCGTCACCGCTGGCGCAGCAGGCCGCCGTTCCGTTCAACGACGCCGATGTCGCCTTCGCGCGGCAGGCCCTCGCGCATCACCAGCAGGGCGTGGATCTGGCTTCCCTGGCGGAAACCCGGGCGGACGACGCCCGGCTGAAGGCGCTCGCGAAGCGGGTCATCGACACGCACGAACCGGAGATCGCGCGGCTTTCCGGGCTCATCGAGTCCTGGGGCCAGCCCGCTCCGGACGACCCGAACCTCGAACACATCCAGCGCGACGGCTACATCAGCCCGGGTGACATGGCGGAACTGGCCGGACTGTCCGGAAAGGACTTCGACCGCCAGTTCGTCGCGCGGCTGATCCGCCAGCGCGAGTCGGGTGTCCGCATCGCCGACGCCGAAACCCAGCACGGCCGCAACCCCGACGCCCGCGATCTCGCCGCGACGACTTCGCGTTCGCAGCAGCAGGAGATCGGCGATCTACGGGGCCTCCAGAACGGTTGAGTCCGTCTGGACCACGTTCGAGTTCAGCTGCACGATGTACGCGCCGGTCAACAGGACGACCGCGCCCGCAGCTTGGATCCAGCTGAGCGCCTCGCCCAGCAGCAGCCAGGCGGCGGCCGCGGCGATCAGCGGCTCCACCAGCCCGACGACACTCGCCACCGACGCCGGGAGATGGCGCAGCGCCGCCATCCCCGTCGCGTAGGCGATGACGGTCGCGATCAGCACCAGCGCGATCAGCAGTGACCACACCGGCGGATGCCACGGCCCGAACGGCGCCGGGGTGCCGAGGACACCCCACGGGATCGTCCACGGTGGAGCGACCGCGCAGACCAGGACCGCCCCGACCGTCATCCCCCAGGTGACCATGCCGAGCGGATCCCGGTCCGCGACGCCGCGTTCCCCGAGCAGGAAGTACCCCGCCGAACAGACGGCCGCGCCCAGTCCGGCGAGCAACCCGACGACGTCCAGGCTGAGGCCTTCCCAAACCTGCGCGACCAGGACGAGCCCGGTCATCGCCAGCGCGATCCCCGCCCACATCGCCCTCGGCAGCCGCACGCGGCGGACGAACCGCACCCACAGCGCGATCAGCACCGGCGAGGTGAACTCGAGCAGGATCGCGATCCCGACCGGGATCCGGCCCGCCGCGAGGAAGTACATGAGCTGGACGCCGGCCACGCCGAGCGAGCCGTACGCCAGCAGCAGCGGCCACTCGCGCTTCGTCACTTTGAGCAGCTTCGGCCGGAAGACGGCGACCAGCGCGAGCAGCACGATCGCCGACAGTCCGATGCGGATCGCCGCGACCTGCTCCGGTGACATCCCCGCCTGCATCGCCGGTTTGCCCAGCACGCCCGACGTCCCGAAGAAGAGCGCGGCGAGCAGGATGAGCACGATGCCCCGGCCGCGGTGCGCGACGTGCTGAGCGGGGGAGGCGAGTTCGGCGGTCACGGCCGGAGGGTAGAGGCCGGGCGACGGCGGGGCGAGCCGTTTTCCCAGCGGCTGGTGGCAGCTGGGTCAGAAGGAGGTGCCGCCGTCGGTCCAGTTGGTCTGTGCGAAGTCGTCGTCCTCGACGGGGGCGCGGCGCGGCTTGCGGACCGGCGCCGGTTCCGGCCCTGGGGTGACGGCAGAGGGCTCTTCGACGGCCTGGGCCTCGGGGGTGCCGTTCGGCCAGACGCACGGCGAGGTCGCCCCGACGTAGAACTTGCCGAGGTCGTTCGCCTGGACGGACATGTCGAAGGCGTCCGCGTTGTTGCGCACGAAGACGTACTGGTCCTTCGGCCGGGAATCGGTCAGGACCTCGAAATCGTGAGCCGTCCACCACGCGACGAGGGCGTCGAAGTATTCGGCGAATTTCGTCGTGTCGAGACCGGTCACTTCGTAGGTCGCGGAGATCTCGAACCGGCCTTGGGGACCTTGGTCGGTCGGATCGGTGCACTCGGACCGGTTCCGGGTGAACGGTTTCCGCCGCGCGGTGGCGGGCAGCGCCGAGAGCGCGGTCTCGACGTACAGCTCGACCTTGTCCTTCGCCTGTTGTTCGGTGATGGTCGGTTTCATGGCGTCTCCACCTTCCCCGCGATGATCAGGGCGACGTTCCGCAGCGCGGGGTTGTTGTCTTCCCAGTATTGGCTGTGCGCTTCCGAGCTGTACCCGCCCCACCCGTCCTTGCCCGGCGCGGAAGTGAACACCTGCCCGCCGAAGTCCGCGTCGGTCGGATCCTGGCCGAGGATCGGGTCGTATCCGGCGATCTCGATGTTGGCCAGATTGATCATGTCGTGCTCCGCCACCGTCGCGTGCACATGGTCGCCGACCTCGCCCTGATTCACCCCGTCGAGGTGCAGCTCGCTCACGTCGTGCGCGCCGACGCCGGGGCTCGCCACGAAGACGAGTTCGTCCGCGGCGAGACCGCCGTCGCGGGCCGCGTGGCCGACGACCGTGGTCCCGTAACTGTGGCCCAGCACCGTGTTGTGCGACGGCGGTCCTTGGTGTGTCTCCCTGAGCCCGTCCTGGAATCCGGCGAGTGCCGCCTTGCCGCCGTCGGCGTACTTGTCGCTCGCGGCGTCGCGGATCTCGTTCGGCGCGTCGTAGCCGAGCCAGGTGATCACGGCCGTCGAGGGGGAGCCCGCGGTCGTGGCCACGGCCCACATCTTGTCGGAGCGGTTGAGATCGCCGCCGATCTTCGCCAGTTCCGAACCGGTTCCCGGCACGTACGTCGCCACGTTCACCGCGGTGTCGGGATTCCCCGCCGAAACGATCGCCTTCCCGTCGCCGCCGGTGTCCAGTCCCAGCAAGAACGCCCGTGGTTCCGACTGGGCCAGCCGCTGCTGGATGGCTTCCAGACCCCGCAGCCGGGGATCGCCCTGGAGCCGCGCGATTTCACGGGCGAGGACGGCGCGGTTGGCCGCGTCGCGGTCGGTGGCCGGGATGCCGTCGAGATTGCCGACGAGGCCGGGATTTCCTTGCAGCAGAGCGACTTTCGCCGTATCCGACAGGCTGTCCCACCATGCCTTGTTGTTGCCGGGGGAGCCATGCTCCGGCGGGCCGATGATCGACAGGCCGCTTTGCGCGACTCCGGCGTTCGCGGCCTGGGCGAGGGTGCCGGCACCCTGTTCGGTGCTCTCGCCACGAAGGGCCCGTTGCAGGATGGCGGCGAAATCGGCGTCGACATCGGTGGCGCGACAGAGGATCTGCTCGATCCGGTCGGCGAGTTCCGCGATCACGCAAGGATCGGAAGGCCCACCGGAAGAAGCGATTTCCCCACCGGCGCCGATGAGCAGGCCGTTCCGGGAAGCGAGTTCGTCGGTCTCCCGCACGAACGCGACGACCCGGTCCAGCGCGATCTGCACCTCGTGCGCGCCCCGCCGGACCGCGGACGCTTCGGCCACCAGTTGTTCCAATGCAGAGGCCAGCGACTCGCCTCGCGTGGCCGCCGCGGTGGCGGCTTCGCCGTCCCAGCCCGGGATGCGAGCCATGGCCTCGACGTCGTCGTTCGCGGCGATGATCCGGGCGCAGCCCTCGTTGAGCGCGTCGGCGACCCGGCCGATCGCGGCCGGATCCCACCGGCGCACGTCTCCCCAGGTGAGCATCACCCTACGACGCGGGAGACGACCTGGCGGTTCCCCGTCAGCCGTCCTTGAACAGGCCGTCGGCGACGTAGCGCGAGACGGTGGCGAGCCGCCGCCCCTGCAGGCGGAGGGCGTCCAGGGCGAGGTCGTCGGGTTCGGAGGACTTGCGCGAGACGAACGAGCCGCCGTAGGGATTGCCCGATTCGAGCAGCCGCGGATCGGTGTAGCCGAGCGGCAGGACGATGGCGCCCCAGTGATAGAAGATGTTGTTCGTCGCCAGCACCGTCGATTCCAGGCCACCGTGCGCGGTGGACGCGGTGGTGAACGACGTCGCGACCTTGTTGACCAGCTTTCCCTTGGCCCACAGGCCGCCGGTACTGTCCAAATAGGACTTGAGCTGGGCGGCGGGGCCGCCGAACCGGGTCGGGCTCCCGGCCGCGAAACCGTCGGCCCACTCCAGGTCTTCCAGCGTCGCCGTCTCGTGGTGCGGCCCCGCGTCGACCCACGCCTGCCAGCGCGGATTGCTCGCCACCGCACCGGGCGGCGCGGTTTCGGGAACCGTGCGGACGCGGACGTCGGCTTCGGTCTCACGGGCACCGTCGGCCAGCGCCGACGCCAGTTTCGCGGTGTTTCCGGTCGCGCTGTAGTAGACGACGAGGATGCGGGTGCTCACGTCCGCCGACCTTAGGCGAGCGCGAGCACCCGTCTCAGGATCCGGAACTCAGTACTTCTTCCAGGGACTGACGGTGTCGGTCGGCCGGGTCGGGTCGTGGAACCGCGGCTTGTCCAGCTCGTCGCGGCGCAGCGGCACCATGCCGTCCGTGATCGCCTGCATGATCTTGGCGTGCGCGCGGACCCCGGCGCCCGGCCGTTCCGGCTCGACCTCCGACAGGTCCACCGGGTCGCCGAAATGCACCTTGAACCGGGGGCGGCGCATGGGCGCGCTCAGCCCGGACTTGGCGAGCGGCACCAGGTCGGCGGGCCCGTTGACGGTCTCCGTCCCCCAGAAGACGGCTTCGTGCGCGCCCCACTGGCTGATCGGGATCACCGGCACCCCGGCCGCCAGCGCGAGCCGCGCGGCGCCGGTCTTGCCGCGCTCCGGCCACAGGCCGGGATCGTGACTGATCCGGCCCTCGGGGTAGACGATGAGCGGGTCGCGCGTGGTGCGCAGGGCCTCGGCCGCCTCGGCGAACTGGCCGATGGCCGTCGAGGCCTCCTTGCGGTCGACCCGCAGGTGACCGCTGACCCGCAGCGCCGGGCCGATGACAGGTGCGTCGAGGATGCCGCCCGCCAGCATGAACCGCGGGTTGATGCCGATCCGTTTGCAGGCCGCCATCAGCACGAACGCGTCGAACACGCCGATGTGGTTGGCCGTCATGAGCAAGGGTTTCCGGCGCAGTTCCGCGGGCACACCGCCGGTCACGGTGAGTTTGCCGACGAAGTTGACCAGCCCCCGGTCGATGTTCAGCATCGTGCGCCAGATCGCTGGGGCGCGGCGAGCCGAATTCTCATCCTGATGCAGCGCGAACATGGGGCAGAGCATGTCATGAGCCCTCTTTCACCCGGATGGCCGCTCAAGCTGTGACCTGAGACGAATGTTCCGGATGTGCCCCGAGTGGCAGCCGGGACTGGAGGGTCGAGGCGGTTACCGTGGTGGCATGGCTAGCGGGTCGACGACCAGGAAGCGGAGTACGGCGCGAAGCGGCGGCAGCAAGGGGCCGGCGCGAAAGCCGCGTACCCCGGCGAAGCCCAGGTCAACGGCGGCGAGGAAGCCCGCGCCACGGCGTCCGGCGGCCAGGAAGAAGTCTTCCGGCACGTTCGCCAAAGGCGTGCGCGGCACCTGGAACCTGCTCGCGAAGGGACTGGGAACCCTCGCGAGGACGGTCGGCCGCAGCCGTGAACTCGAACCCGAACACCGTCGCGACGGGCTCGCGCTGGGCCTGATCGCGCTGGCGCTGGTGATCGCGTTCGGCGTCTGGTGGCGGGCCGCGGGCCCGATCGGCGGCTGGGTGGAGGTCGGCGCCCGTTCGCTCCTCGGCGCGGGGGCGGTGACGCTGCCACTGGTGCTCACCGTGGTCGCCGTCGCGCTCATGCGCTCGGAACCGGTGCCGGAGGCCCGGCCGCGGATGGTGATCGGCACGCTGCTGGTCGTGCTGTCCGTGCTCGGTCTGCTGCACATCTTCACCGCGCTGCCCGAGAGCAACGACGGCCGGATGTACGCCGGTGGGGTGATCGGCGCGTTCTCCGGCGGCCTGCTGACGATGGGGGTCACCACCTGGGTCGCCGTGCCGCTGCTGGTGCTGGTGCTGCTGTTCGGCACGCTCGTGTTCACCGGGACCCCGGTCCGGGAGATCCCGCACCGCCTGCGCAACTGGGGCCTCGACCCCGAAGAGATCGAAGAGGCCGAAGCCGAGCGCAAGGCCATCCACGACGAACGCGACGCCGTCACCGAAGCCGACCCGAAGTCGGTCCGCCTGCGGAAGCCGTCGCGGCGGCGCCAGGGCGCCGGTGACAACGCGGGCGAACAGCTCGACATCGAAGCCGCGCTGGCCGAACCGCCGACGCCGATGCGCCCGCCGAAACCCGCCCCGCAGAGTTCATCCAAAAACGCCGTCGAAGAGAAGAAGCCGAAGAAGGCCGAGCCGCCGATGGCGGTCACCAGGACCGTCGAGGGCGACTACAAGCTCCCGCCGCCGGACCTGCTGAAGCTCGGCGACGCGCCGAAGTCCCGCAGCAAGGCCAACGACGCCATGATCGAGGCGATCACCGGCGTGCTGGACCAGTTCAACGTCGACGCGCAGGTCACCGGCTTCACGCGGGGCCCGACGGTCACCCGGTACGAGGTCGAACTCGGCCCCGGCGTGAAGGTCGAGAAGATCACCGCGCTGACCAAGAACATCGCCTACGCGGTGGCGACCGACAACGTCCGGCTGCTGGCGCCGATCCCCGGCAAGTCCGCGGTCGGCATCGAGGTGCCGAACTCCGACCGCGAGATGGTGCGCCTCGGCGACGTGCTGCGCGCGCCGTCGACGGTCAAGGACAACCACCCGATGGTCATCGGGCTCGGCAAGGACATCGAGGGCCATTTCGTCACCGCGAACCTGACGAAGATGCCGCACCTCCTGGTGGCGGGATCCACCGGTTCCGGTAAGTCGAGCTTCGTGAACTCGATGCTGGTGTCGCTGCTCGCGCGGGCGACGCCGGACGAGTGCCGGATGATCCTGATCGACCCGAAGATGGTCGAGCTGACCCCGTACGAGGGCATCCCGCACCTGATCACGCCCATCATCACCCAGCCGAAGAAGGCCGCCGCGGCGCTGGCCTGGCTGGTGGAGGAGATGGAGCAGCGGTATCAGGACATGCAGGTCAACAAGGTCCGGCACATCGACGACTACAACAAGAAGGTGCGCTCGGGCGAGATCACCGCGCCGCCCGGCAGCGAGCGCGTCTACGCGCCGTACCCGTACATCATGGCGATCGTCGACGAGCTCGCCGACCTGATGATGACCGCCCCGCGCGACGTCGAGGACGCGATCGTCCGGATCACCCAGAAGGCGCGTGCGGCCGGTATCCACCTGGTCCTGGCGACCCAGCGCCCGTCGGTCGACGTCGTGACCGGCCTGATCAAGACCAACGTGCCTTCGCGGCTGGCGTTCGCGACGTCCTCGCTCACCGACTCGCGAGTCATCCTCGACCAGCCGGGCGCGGAGAAGCTCATCGGTATGGGTGACGCCCTGTACCTGCCGATGGGTGCCGGGAAACCGGTCCGCATCCAGGGCGCCTTCGTCGGCGACGAGGAGATCGCGTCCGTCGTCAACTTCGCGAAGGAGCAGGCGCAGCCGGACTACCAGGACGGTGTCACCGCGGCGAAGGCGGGCGAGAAGAAGGAGATCGACTCCGACATCGGCGACGACCTCGACGTCCTCCTGCAGGCCGCCGAGCTGATCGTCACCTCGCAGTTCGGTTCGACGTCGATGCTGCAGCGGAAGCTGCGCGTCGGGTTCGCCAAGGCCGGGCGCCTGATGGACCTGCTGGAAAGCCGGGGTGTCGTCGGTCCTTCGGAGGGCTCGAAAGCGCGGGACGTGCTGATCAAGCCGGAGGAGCTGGAGTCGGTGCTGTTCATGATCCGCGGTGGCGGGGACGCGAACGGCGGGGACGTCTCCGACGACGACTGAGCCAGACCTGGGGTGCTGTCTTCGGTCCCGTGGCGTGCAATGAAAGGCCCGTTACTTGCAAAATTTGCAAGTAACGGGCCTTTCATTGCACGGGGGAGGGCGACTTGAGGGACCGATGCAACGGACCGGCGGCTCCGCTACGTCCCTAGCCCGTGGACCCCAAGAAGCTGCTCGTCGTGCTCTGCGCCTTGGTCGGCCTCGCGTGCGGGGCAGGCAGCTCCGCCGCGCGCGAACAACCCGCGGCCGTCCAGCCCACGCTGGTCCAGCCCGCGCCGTCGCACCAGCAGCCTCAACCCGCTCCCAAGCCCCAGGAGAAGCCCCAGGGCACCGTGGAGCTGGGGGAAACCGTCGTCCTCAAGGCCGGTGAAACGACAGAAGTCGCGTCGAAGGACGTCAGCATCCGCTTCGCGCGGCTGGTGTCCGATTCCCGCTGCGCCGAGGGCATGGTCTGCGTCTGGGAAGGGGAGGCCGTGGTCGAACTGACCCTCGCCGAACCCGGACGCGGTGAGCGGACGACGGCGGAAGTCGCCTCCACCGCGCGCGGTGGCAGGCAGTCCGTCGAGTTCGCTGCCTGCCGGGTGGACCTGGTCGCCGTGAGCTCGGGGGGCGACCAGGTCACCCTGCGGGTGTCCAAGGCTTAGACCTGGTCTCAAAACTCAAGGGTGTGGCACTGCCTAACCTGCCGGTCCTGGTCGTCGATCGTGGGCAGTGTCAAGAAGTGATCAGCCATCGGTGGGGCCGCCTTCAGAGGCGTTCGATGCGGTCGGCCTGCGGGCCCCGGTCGCTCTGACGCACCGTGTACCGGACCCGGTCACCCTTCTGCAGCGGCTCCGACCCCATGATCACGGACACGTGGGCGAAGAGATCGTCGCCGCCTGCGTCCGGGGTGATGAAGCCGAAGCCGCGGTCGTCGTCGTAGCGCGCGACGACGCCCTCGCCGCCTCGTACGGGCACGTCCCGCGCCGCCGGCCCTGCGGCCGCGGCAGGTGCCGACCGCTGCGGCGCCGTCTGGGGCTCGGTGCCCCGGACCAGGTGCACGTCGCGAGCCTGCGGGCCCTTGTCTCCACTAGTCACCTCGTAGGCGACGCGGTCGCCCTCCGCGAGCCACGTCAGCCCGTCGGCCAGGGCCCGGGCGTGAACGAAGACGTCCCCGGCGCCGGAGTCGGGGTTGATGAAGCCGAAGCCCTTGTCCTCGTCGTACCAGGCCACCGAGCCGTCGGCACCGTCCGCGATACCAGCCGCAGCGGGTGAGCCGGCCCCTTCTCCCAGCGGGATCACGTGCCCGGCCTGCGGGCCGCGCTCGCCTTCGACGATCAGGAAGGCCACCCGCTGCCCCTCGGTGACCACGCCGCCGGTCACGATGGCGGAGCTGTGCACGAAGATGTCGGCGCCGCCGCCGTCCGGCGACGCGAAGCCGTACCCCTTGCCCGGCTCGTACCAGTTGACGGTGCCGAGCAGGCCCACGGCGCCGCCGGTGGCCACATCGGCTGTGACGCGAACGCGCAGCGCCTCGGGCCCGCGGTCGTTCTCGCCGACCTCGAACACGACGGCCTGACCCTCGCGGAGCATTTTCGCGCCGCCGTCCCCGACGATCTCGGAGGCGTGCACGAACACGTCCGGCGAGCCGTCCTCGGGCGCGAGGAAGCCGAAACCCCGTTCGGCGTCGAACCAACGGACGGTTCCTTGCGGCATAAAAGGCTCCAGGTCGAGAGGGCGGGCACTGGCCCCCAGTCTCCCTGACAGACCTCCGGTCCGTCGGGCCGGGCCCACAGGTGGGCGGTGCGGAGCCGGGGGCCGGTGACCGAGGTGTCCCTGTGCCGCCTTTCAGTGATGCGCCGTCAGGAAGCGGTCGATCAGCTCGCTGATCGGTTCGACGTCCTCCTCCAGCGCGAAATGCCCGGTGTCGAAGAAATGAACCTCCGCCGAGGGAACATCTTTCCGGAAGGCTTCGGCTCCCGCCGGGACGAAGAACGGGTCGTTGCGGCCCCACACGGCGAGCACGGGTGGCTGGGCTTCCCGCAGCCACGCCTGGAACTTCGGGTACGCGGGAGGGTTGTTCCGGTAGTCCCAGAACAGGTCGAGCATCGCTTCCGCGCGGCCGGGACGTTCGAGGAAGTACTGGTCCAGCAGGTAGTTCGCGGGATCGATGGTCTCCGGATCGCGGGCGCCGGTGTACTGGTACTCGATCTGCGCCGGTTCGAGGTTCTTCGCGAATTCGCGCTTCGCCTCGGTTTCGTCGGTAAGGGTCGCGAAGTCCGGCATAGCGGGCCCGAGCCCTTCGACGTAGGCGTTCCCGTTCTGCGTGATCAGCGCCGTGACCGCGGACGGCCGTGAGACGGCCAGCCGCAGGCCCGCCGGGGCCCCGAAATCGAAGACGTAGAGCGCGTAGCGGCGCAGCTCCAGCGCGTCGGTGAACTCGCCGAGCACCTCCGCGAGCCGGTCGAAGGTGAACGTGAACCCTTCGGGGGTCACGGTCCGGCCGAAGCCGGGCAGATCCGGCGCGATGAGCCGCCATTTCCCGGAGAGCCGCCGCATCAGCCGGACGAACTGGTGCGACGACGTCGGGAAGCCGTGCAGCAGGAGCAAGACGGGTGCGTCTGGATCGCCCGCCTCGCGGTAGAAGACCTCGACGTCGCCGAGCTGGACCGAACGGTGCCGGATGTTCGCCATGAACACTCCCTAATGGTTGGAACTGTTTTTAACCATTAGTACCTGATATTGTCAAGGCATGCTCGATCTGGACTCGCTTCCCGGTGACGATCTCGCGGTGAACCTCGCCGACACCGTCTTGCTGGCCGCCTCGCCGTCGATCGACCTGCTCGACGACGGCCACGCCCGGTTCTGGTCGGTGCAGGCGCCGCGGCTGCCCGAAGGCGCGCGGCCGCCGTCGGCCGAGCAGACGAGACGGCTGCGGTCGGCGGTGCGTGAGCTGCTGGAAGCGGCCGTGGCCGCGCGGGAGCCCGAGGCGTGGGCGGTCGAGCGGGTCAACGCGGCCGCGGCGGCGGTCCCGGCGAGCCCGCGGCTCACCGCTCGGGGCGCCGAGACGATCTGGCACGGCGAGGACGGTGGCGAGATCGCTCTCGCCGCCGTCGCGGTGGCCGCGATCGACCTCGTGTCGGGGCCGCGCGCCGCTCAGCTGCGGCGATGCGGCGCGCACGACTGCTCGATGCTGTTCGTGGCGGCCAACAGCAGGCGGGTGTGGTGCACGCCGTCGCTGTGCGGCAACCGGGTCCGGGTCGCCCGTCACGCGAAGAAGGGCTGAAAGTCCCCTTCGGCTACAGCTCCAGCAGCATCCGGCTGTTGCCCAAGGTGTTCGGCTTCACGTACGGCAGGTCCAGGAACTCCGCGACACCCGGATCGGCCGAACGCCGCATCTCCTCGTAGACCTCCTGGGTCACCGGGGTGCCGTCGATCTCGACGAATCCGTGGCCCGCGAAGAAACGGGTCTCGAAGGTCAGCACGAACAACCGCTTCAACCCGATCTCGCGGGCGAAGTCGATCAGCTGCCCCACCAGCGCGTGCCCGATGCCGCGACCCCGGGTGGCCTTGTCGACCGCGATGGTGCGCAGCTCGCCGATGTCCTCCCACAGCACGTGGAGGGCACCGCAGCCGAGCACGTCTTCGCCGTCTTCGACCACCCAGAACTCCTGGACGCTCTCGTAGAGGGTGACGAGCTCCTTCTCCAGCAGCACCGTCCCCGCGTCGGAGTCGACCAGCGCCTTGATCTTGCGGACGTCCGCGATCCGCGCCCGGCGGACGTTCGGGCGGCGACCGGGGAGCGGTTCGAGGGGGTCTGACGGCACATCCACCATTAAGCCATCCTCGACGCCATGGCCGGTCGAGGGCTCGCCCGAGCGAGCGATCGCCGACCCCGGGAGCAGGCCAGCTACCCTAAGGCACGTGCCTTCTCCCACCACTGATCCTGTCGCCACCCGCCGCGTGTCCTTGCTGACCCTCGGTTGCGCCCGCAACGAGGTCGATTCCGAGGAACTCGCCGGACGGCTGGCGGCGGGCGGCTGGGAGCTCGCCGCCGAGCCCGAGGACTCCGACGTCGTGGTCGTCAACACCTGCGGCTTCGTCGAGTCCGCCAAGAAGGATTCGGTCGACACCCTGCTCGCCGCGGCCGACACCGGCAAGAAGGTCGTCGCCGTCGGCTGCATGGCCGAGCGCTACGGCAACGAGCTGGCCGAGAACCTGCCCGAGGCCCACGCGGTCCTGGGCTTCGACCACTACGCCGACCTCGCCGACCGTCTCGACGACGTCGTGGCGGGCCGCAAGGTCGAGTCCCACACCCCCTCCGACCGCCGCAAGCTGCTGCCGATCAGCCCGGTCCAGCGCCCGACGGCCGCCGAGACGGTCGAGGTGCCGGGGCACGCGCAGCACGGCTGGGGCCCGCGGGTGCTGCGGACCCGGCTCGACACCTCCCCGGTGGCCGCGCTGAAGATCGCCTCCGGCTGCGACCGCCGCTGCTCGTTCTGCGCGATCCCGTCGTTCCGGGGCTCCTTCGTCTCCCGGCAGCCGGACGAGATCGTCGCCGAGGCCATGTGGCTCGCGGAGAACGGGGTCAAGGAGGTCTTCCTCGTCTCGGAGAACTCCACCTCCTACGGCAAGGACTTCGGCCGTGACGGCGCCCGCGCGCTGGAACTGCTGGTCCCGCGCCTGGCCGCGGTGCCCGGTATCGAGCGCGTCCGCGTCTCCTACCTGCAGCCCGCCGAGACGCGCCCCGGCCTGGTCAAGGCCATCGCGACCACCCCGGGCGTCGCGGACTACTTCGACCTTTCCTTCCAGCACTCCAGCGAGACCGTGCTGCGCCGCATGCGCCGTTTCGGCTCCACGGACTCGTTCCTCGCGTTGTGCGACCAGATCCGCGAGTACTCGCCCAACGCCGGCATCCGCACGAACGTCATCGTCGGGTTCCCCGGCGAGACCGAAGAGGACGTCGCCGAGCTGGAGCGCTTCCTGAACGGCGCGCGGCTCGACGCGGTGGGCGTCTTCGGCTACTCGGACGAAGACGGCACCGAGGCCGAGACCTTCGACGGCAAACTCGACGAGTCCGTGGTGACCGAGCGGGTCGCGCGGATCTCCGCGCTGGTCGAGGAGCTGACCTCGCAGCGGGCCGAGGACCGCATCGGCGACTTCGTCGACGTCCTGATCGAGCAGGCCGAAGACGGCGAAGACCCGATCGGCCGCGCCGCGCACCAGGCCCCCGAGGTCGACGGTGAGTGCGTCCTGATCGAAACGGACGACCTTCCCTCGCTGGCGGTGGGTGACTTCGTGCGCTGTGAGGTCGTCGACTCCGAGGGTGTCGACCTGATCGTGCGGCCCGCGCCGCCCGAGGCCGACCGGTGAATGCCGCCCCGAGCGACGCCGGGGCCGGTGAGGGGACGGGTGGTGAGCATGCCCGGGTACCCGAGGCCACCCCGGTCCCGACGCTGAACCTGGCGAACCTGCTCACGATGTCGCGGCTGGTGCTCGTGCCGCTGTTCGTGATGGCGCTGTTCACCGGCGACGGGACGGACACCTTCTGGCGGGCGATCGCCACCGCGCTGTTCGCCATCGCGTCGTTCACCGACCAGGTCGACGGCTGGGTCGCGCGCAAGTACGGGCTGATCACCGACTTCGGCAAGATCGCCGACCCGATCGCGGACAAGGCGCTGATCGGCGCCGCGCTGGTCGGGCTGAGCGTGCTCGGCGAACTGGGCTGGTGGGTCACCATCGTCATCGCGATCCGCGAGATCGGCGTGACGCTGCTGCGGTTCTGGGTGATCCGGCACGGCGTCATCCCGGCCAGCCGGGGCGGCAAGGCCAAGACGCTCGCGCAGGTCGCGGCCATCACCGCGTACCTGCTGCCCCTGCCGGTGGCCGCCGAGCCGGTGCGATGGGTGCTGATGGGTCTCGCGCTCGTGCTGACCGTCGTGACCGGCCTCGACTACGTCGTGCGCGCGGTGCGGCTGCGCGCCGCCGGACGGCGCGCGGCGGGCGCATGACCGGCACTACGGTTGAGACCTTGATCACTCACCTGATCGAGCGTAAGGAGACGGTGGCGACCGCCGAGTCGCTGACCGCCGGACTGGTGTGCGCGACGCTGACCGAAGTCCCCGGAGCGAGCGCTGTCGTCCGGGGCGGTCTGATCGTCTACGCCACCGACCTCAAGGCTTCGCTGGCCGGAGTCGACGAAGACCTCCTCGCCACCCACGGCGCGGTTCACCCCGAGGTCGCGGCTCAGTTGGCCGCGGGCGCGAGGGACCGCTGCGGCGCCACCTGGGGCCTCGGCCTGACCGGTGTCGCGGGTCCGGCGGGGCAGGACGGCGTCGCGCCCGGCACGGTCCATGTCGGTCTCGCGGGCGTGAGCACGCTCACCGTCCGCACACTGGCCTTGAGCGGCGATCGAGCCTCGGTCAGGGCCGGTGCCGTGAGCGGCGCGTTCGCCCTGCTGGGGGAACATCTCGCATGATCGCCGCGTTCGCCCTTGGCGTATTGCCGTGTCAACACCTGCGCCCGGGGCACCGCTCTGGGTAACGTAGGGGGTAGTCAGTCCTGGAAGGGAGGCGCGTGATGACCGTGCTGTTGCGCGAGGCGATCGGCGACCGGCTCCGACACGCCCGCACGAACCAGCGTCGAACGCTGCGGGACATCTCCCGCGCCGCCAGGGTGAGCCTCGGCTACCTGTCCGAGGTCGAGCGCGGGCAGAAAGAGGCGTCCAGCGAGCTGCTGGCGTCCATTTGCGATGCCCTGGACCTTCCGCTGGGCGAGCTCCTGCACAAGGTCGCGGCGGACGTTTCGGCGATCGACAACGTCGAGGTCGCTCCGGTGGACGAGAAGGTCGAGGCGGGCAAGCGGCGTGCTCCGGAGCGCGAGAGCGCCGAAGCGGGCCTCGAAGGCGGCCGCCTGGTGTCCGAGCTGATCGGCAACGACCTTGCCGACCTGCGGATCTCGCCACCGCCGCGGATGAGCCCGGCCCTGCGGACGACCATTTCCGCACCAAAGATGGTCGCCGCCTAGCAGTCGTGACGTGAGAAGCCCCAGGTATCGCACCTGGGGCTTTTCGCGTTGGCCGACGGTCCCGGTGCTCCGGGGGAGCCGGAAACGGGCCGTTTTCACCCAGGGTCACCACCCGGTGAACCCGAAAGGTCGTGGACATCACAGTCAGGGGTATCCCTGAATTCCGTCGGGGTCGCCTGGAACGCGGGACGCCGACCTGACACGATGGAACTCAACGCCGGGGTCGGGACGTTGCAACATCACAGAGGGGACGCCCCACCTCGAGGTAACAGCCCGTGGGATGCGAGAAGGCAGGCGGAGGAGATGGCCAACCCGTTCGTGAAGTTCTGGAAGTACATGATGGCGGCGTTCTCGTCGAAGATCGACGAGCACGCCGACCCGAAGGTACAGATCCAGCAGGCCATCGAGGAGGCGCAGCGCAATCACCAGGCGCTGACCCAGCAGGCCGCCTCGGTGATCGGTAACCAGCGTCAGCTGGAGATGAAGCTGAACCGCCAGCTCGGCGACGTGGAGAAGCTTCAGGCTTCGACCCGCCAGGCGCTGGTGCTCGCCGACGAGGCGCGCGCCAAGGGCGACGAGCAGAAGGCGACCGAGTTCGAGAACGCGGCGGAAAGCTTCGCCGCGCAGCTCGTCACCGCCGAGCAGAGCATCGAAGACCTGAAGACCCTGCACGACCAGTCGCTTCAGGCTGCGGAGCAGGCGAAGAAGGCCGTCGAGCGCAACGCGACCATGCTGCAGCAGAAGCTGGCCGAGCGCACCAAGCTGCTTTCTCAGCTGGAGCAGGCGAAGATGCAGGAGCAGGTCTCCGCTTCGCTGAACCAGATGAGCCAGCTTGCCGCGCCGGGCAACACCCCGTCCCTGGAAGACGTTCGCGACAAGATCGAGAAGCGCTACACCACCGCGCTCGGCTCGGCCGAACTCGCACAGAACTCCGTACAGGGCCGGATGATGGAGGTCCAGGCCTCCACGACGCAGCTCGCGGGACACTCGCGACTGGAGCAGATCCGCGCGTCCATGAAGGGCGACTCCGTCGCGCAGGTGACCGACGGCAAGACCGCCGCCGCCGCGCCGAAGGCGTCGAGCGGTGCGGACATCCAGCGTGAGATCCAGGCACGGGTTCAGGCCGAACAGGGCAAGAACCCCGCCTGACACACCACCTAGAGCCGGTCCCGCACCCCGCGCGGGTGCGGGACCGGTCTCACCAGACGACAGGGGCGAGGGCAAAATGGGCCAGGGCAGGCGCAAGGACTTCGGGGAGTTCACCGCCAAGCTTGAGAAGCACATCGAGAAGCTGCCCGATTACGCCCAGCGCGCGCAGGAGAAGCTGCAGCGCTACATCCCGCCCTCCGAGCAGGGTTCCCGGCCCTCCTCACCGACGGCGTCGCAGCCACCGCGGCCGTCGAGGCCACGGCCGCAGATGCCGCCGATGCCCGCCATGCCGAAGATCTCGCAGCAGCTGACGTCGATGGCGGCTGGCCAGATCCCGGTCGTGGCCGACGCGAAGGCCAAGTGGGCCCGCTGGAACGAGCCCGCCGCCAAACTGGAGAGACGCAAGCGCCGGACGTCGCGCGCGATGACCTTCTGGATCCTCCTCACCATCCTTTGTGGACTGTTCGCCGTGGTCGCCGCCACCGGTCTGTTGAAGGCGGGCCAGGTCGACGTCCTCCAGGCCATCGCGGCCAGCGCGTTCACCATCGTTTTCGGCACTTTCAGTGTCCGGTCGGGACTGCGGCTGCGCGCGCTCAACCGCACGGTGCTGCCCGCCGCGCCCGCCGCTCCGCCGCCGCTGCCCCCGGCACGGTCCATCGCGCGGGCGCCGATGGAGCGCCTCGTCGAGAGCGAGGCTTCGCTGGCGGAGCTGCTTCGTCAGCTTTCCCAGCCGACGTCCCTCGGCACCATGCCGGTGTCGGAGATCGCCGTGGCGGACGCCCGGACCACCGCGTCGGAGGCCGCGCAGGCCCTTCGCGGGCTGGCCGGCCGGATCCAGGCCATCGAACGCGGACGTGACTCCGCGCCCGAGCGGGAACGAGGCGCCCTCGACGCCGCCATCACGCAGCTGCGAGACCAGCTCGACGACGGTGTCGACGGCTACGGCGGTCTCGTCGCGGCCGCCGGGCACACCGTCGCCGCGAGCTCGGACGGCATGACGTCGTCCAAGGAATCGCTCTCCGACGCGACGGACAAGCTCGCCGGACTGGCCATGGCCCTGCGCGAGCTTTCCTGAGCCCGATCAGGCGGGCACACGCCGGTAGCCTTCCGGCTCATCTTCCTGGACAATCGTCTCATTCGTCGTCGCTAATACTCCATTGCGTAACGACTCGCTCACTGTGCGATACCGAAACGCTCGCGTAACCCGAAACCGCTGGTGACGGCCCCTCGCGATGCCTAACGTTTCTCTCATGCACGCAGTGCTTTTCCCAGCTCGGGCCTGAACCCAGCCCGCGTGAGCGGGCGTCCCAGGGTGGTGGACCGGACACAGTGGATCTCGCGCAGTGGTCTTTCTCGTCCCCGCCGAGGAAAGGACGCCCAGTGACGACGCTCCCCCCGGAACCAGAGCCGATCCCCGCCCCGCCTCCCAGCTCCTACCAACGCGTCATCGCGGCCTACGACCGGATCGCCGAGGTCGACCGGCCCGACGTCTGGATCACCCTCCGTCCCCTCGAAGACGCCCTTGTGGACGCGAAGGCGGTCGACGAACGCTTGCGCGCGGGGACGGACCTCCCGCTCGCCGGAACCCTGGTGGCGGTCTCCGACGTCATCGACGTCGCCGGCCTTCCCACGGCGGGGGAAGAGGTCTGCTGTGCCGACGCCACGTCCGTTTCCCGGCTGACCGCCGCCGGAGCGGTGGTGATCGGCAAGACCAACTGCGACCGGTTCGGCAGCGATCTCGAGCACACGCACAGCCCGTACGGCGCCGTGAGCGCGGCCCTGAACACCGCCCGGGTCTCCGGGAGCGCGAGCAGCGGCGCGGCCGTCGCGGTCGCGCTCGGCCTGGTCGATCTGGCCGTCGGCACGGACACGGCGGGCGCGGGCCGGGTGCCCGCGTCGCTCAACGGGATCGTCGGGATGAAACCGACGCTGGGCCTCGTGCCCAAGACCGGTGCCCTGCCGTGCGGCGGGATCGCCCTGTTCGCGCGCAGTCTCACACTGGGCCAGCGCGCGCTCGGACTGATGACCGGCCCCGACGGGATCGACCCGCTCGCCCGTGACTGGCCCCCGGACGTCCGGCTCTCCGCGGGCGACCGGCCGAGAGTGGCGATCCCGGGCTCCGCAACGCTCACCGGTCTCTCGTTGCAGTCCCGGTCCGCCTTCCTCGGCGCGGTTTCGGCGTTGCGGGCGTCCGGGGCCATCGTGGAGACGGTGGAGGTCACGGCACTGTTGTCGGTGGGCGACCTGATCCACGACGACGGCTTCCTCGCCGACAGGCAGCGCGTCGCCGAGGCCGGGATGCTCGCGCTCCGGATGCTGTCCGAGTACGACGCCCTGGTCCTCCCGACCGTCGCCGACCATCCCGAGCTGTCCGAGGCGCTGTCCGATCCGGACGGTGTCGCGAAACGGCTGGGGCGGTTCACGGCGTTCGTCAACCTGCTCGACCTCGCCGCGGTCACGGTGCCGTCGTCGCCGTCGGATCTCGGGCCGTACGGGGTGTCGGTGGTGGTGCGGCCGTTCGACGACCAGATCGCCATCGACCTCGCCGCCGTGCTCACCGACGAACAGGCCGATTTCCCTTATCCCGCACCGGGCGCGGATCTCGTGGTGTTCGGCGCGCATCTGCGCGGGCAGCCGTTGAACGGGCTTTTGGTGACCGCGGGGGCGCGGTTCACCGGGCCGGTCCAGAGCGCCGAGGGCTACCGGATGGTGCTGCTGCCGACCGAGCCGCCCCAGCCGGGGGTGGTACCGGTGAGCGCCGCGGGTGAGCACACCATGCTGTCGGGTGAACGCTGGCGGCTCTCGCCCGCGGCCCTCGGTGCCTTCGCGGCCACGCTGCCCGCTCCGTTCGTCCTCGGCCGGATCCGGCTGGAGAACGGGCAGACACCGCTGGCTGTCCTTTGTGACCAGGCGGCGGCAGCGACGGCGACGGAGCTGACGCGCTACCAGTGCTGGCGGGCGTACCTGAGGTTCGTCAGTACGGCCGGGCCGCGAGACCTCGGGCGACCCGCTTGACCAGACCGGGACCGTGCAAGGCGAAACCGGTGTAGAGCTGGACGAGACCGGCGCCGGCGTCGAGCATCCGGGCGGCGGCGCCGGCGTCGAAGATCCCGCCGACGCCGATGATCGGCAGCTCGCCGCCGGTTTCGTCATGCACGAACCGCACCACTTCGACCGAGCGCGCGGTGAGCGGGCGGCCGGAAAGCCCGCCCGCCTGCTCGCCGACGGCGGCTTCGGCGGGCGAGATCCCTTCGCGGGACAGCGTCGTGTTGGTCGCGATCAGCCCGGCGACGCCGTGTTCGAGGCAGACCTCCAGCAGTTCCGCGAGGGCCTCGTCGGTGAGGTCGGGGGCGACCTTGACCAGCACCGGCGTCGGCTCGGCGTCACCGGTGAGCTCGGCCGAGGTCTTGCGGAGTTCGGAGAGCAGTTCGGCCAGCGCGGACTTGTCCTGTAGCGCCCTCAGCCCCGGCGTGTTGGGCGAGCTGACGTTGATCGCGAAGTAGTCGGCGTACGGGTACAGCGCCCGCAGCGAGAACCGGTAGTCCTCGACGGCCTCGCCGAGCGGTGTCACCTTCGACTTGCCGATGCTCACGCCGAGCGGGACCGGCGGTTTCCCGCTCGCGGCGAGGCGGGCGGCGAGCGCTTCCGCGCCTTCGTTGTTGAAGCCCATCCGGTTGATCACCGCGTCGGTCCCGGCGAGGGTGAACAACCGCGGCCTGTCGTTGCCCGGCTGCGGATGCCGGGTGACCGTGCCGACCTCGACGAAGCCGAAGCCGAGCGCGGGCCAGGCGTGCAGCGCGCGGCCGTTCTTGTCCATCCCGGCGGCGAGGCCGACCCGGTTCGGGAAGCGGAGACCGAGGAAGGTGACCGGATCGTCCGTCCGGTAGACGCGGCCGAGCGCGCCGAGCGCGGGGGAGACCCGGCTCAGCCCGGCGAGCGTGCCGATGGTGCGTTCGTGCACGGTTTCGGGGTCGCCGCCGGAGACCCGGTACAGCGCGGGGCGGACGATCTTGTCGAAGAACACGCGCCCATCATGCCTGGTGGGCTCTAGCGGCTCGCCTTCCAGTCGCCTTCGAGCATCGCGAAGACGAGTTCGTCACACCACTCGCCCTTGACGATCTCGTTCTCGCGCAGATGAGCCTCTTTGCGCATGCCGAGGCGTTCCATCAGGGTGGCGGAAGCGGTGTTGCGGCCATCGCAGCGGCCGATGATGCGGTGCAGTCCGAGGTCTTCGAAGCCGAGCCGGAGCAGTTCGACGGCCGCCTCCGCGGCGTACCCCTTGCCGTGGTGATCGGGGTGGAACACGAAACCGACCTCGCCCTGACGGTGTTCGCTGCTGAGGTACTCGAGGTTCAGATCGCCGATGAGCTGCCCGGTCTCCGTCAGTTCCACGGCCACCGCCAGGAACTGACCCTCCTGCGAGAGGCTGCTGCTGTGCACCCGTTTGGCGAGCGCGGCGGCGGATTCGGCCCGGCTGCGCGGACCCCAGTAGAGATACCGGGCGACGTCGGCACGGGACTGGAAGGAGTTGAGTTCGTCGAGATCCGCCGGCGTGAAGGCGCGGAGGGTAAGGCGCTGGGTGGTGATCGGGAAGTCGGGCCTCAACATGACGTCAGGCTATCCACTCTGCGGGGCCGCCGGGGCGGAACGGCGACGGACGGTTCTGCGGCGCGGCGGGTGGTCCTTCACTGCTGCGCAAAAGGAGGAACAACCCGGAAATGAGGGTACCCCCGAGGTGGCTCCCGGACGCCGGAATCGGCGGCCGGGCCCGAGCCGGACCGGTGCTCGGGAACCTCGGGGGCCCGGTGACTGCCTGGTATTCGCTATCAGGCACCACGCGAAGCAGAGACGACGAGCCGAAGGTGGCTCCAACTTGCGTTGTATCGCTGCTCAAAAGTCCTACGCGTGCCGTCCGCTAGCGGACAGTCACCTCACGAGTCCTGTTGGAATACAACTTTGGACCACCTCCTCTCTCGTGTACCGCCACGCTATGCGAGGGGTTCGAGGTCCTGCAACAAGATTTCGCCGATCTCTGCCAGCAGGACGGTTTTGGCCGCCGGTGCCAGGAAAGACGCGTTCACGGCGTTCTGCGCGAATCGGGCGATTTCGGCCGCGGTCAGGCCCAGCGTTCGGGCTACCGCCAGGTACTCGCCGTCGAGCGTGGCGCCGAACATCGGCGGGTCGTCGGTGTTGAGCGTGACCGTCACGCCGTGGTCGAGCAGCCGTCGCACGGGATGCGCCCCGATCGACGGGAACTGTCCTGTCCGGACATTCGAGGTCGGGCACACCTCCAGCGGGATTCCTTGCACGGCAAGGTATTCCAGGAGTGCCGGATCGGTGTACGCGCCGACGCCGTGGCCGATCCGCTCGGCGCCGAGATCGTGCACCGCCGACCAGACGGTGGCCGGCCCGGTGGTCTCACCCGCGTGCGGGACGCTGTGCAGCCCCGCCTCCCTGGCCGCGGTGAAGAACGGGGCGAACTGCGCGCGGCCGACGCCGACCTCGGGTCCGCCGAGTCCGAAGGACACCAGGCCCTCGGGGCGTTCGCGGAGCGCGAACACGAGCGTTTCACGCCCGGCGACGACCCCCTTCTCGCCGGGAATGTCGAAGCACCAGGCCAGCTCCACGCCGTGGTCCGCCCGCGCCGCCGCCCGGCCGGTGGCGAGACCGGTGAGGAGATCGTCGCCCGGCATCCCGTCGAGAAGGTGGTTGTACGGCGTCACCGTCACTTCGGCGTAGCGGGCGTTCTGCGCGGCCAGATCGGCCGCCAGCCCGGTGACGAGGGTGTGGACGTCGCGGGCGTCGCGCACCAGCGACGTCACCGCCAGGTAGTTGCGGAGGAAATGCGGGAAATCGCGGAAGGTGAAGAAGTCCGCGAGTGCTCCGGCGTCCGTCGGCACTCCCGCGGTGGGGCGGCGGCGGGCCAGTTCCAGCACCGTGGGCAGGCTCGCCGAACCGACGAGGTGGACGTGGAGTTCGACCTTGGGCAGGGCGTGCACGAACGCGCGCAGCGTCTCACCCGTGAGGAATCCGGACATGACAAAGCTCCCTGGGAAAGAAGTGAAGGGTGACGTGCGAAGGGAGCGGGCGGCTCAGGGAGCGAGGTCGCCGCGTTCGGTGTCGGCCCCGTAGAGCGGGAGCTTGAACAGCGTCACGGGGTCAGCTTAGCCGCCCGGAGCGGGTCCGGTCTGGCATTTCGGGCAGAACCAGGTCGGCCTCGCCTGGTACCCGGCGCCCTGTGGGGCGACCCGGAGCCGTCCGCCGCAGCGGAAACAGCCCTGTTTCGTCCGTTCGTAGGCCCAGTGCTCGCGGCCGCGGCGCAGATCGCCGGTGGTGGTCTGCGAGGTGCGCCAGGCGTTGGCCTTCAACAGTTTGCGGCCGAGCGCGACGGCCTTCGCCGGGTCGACCGCGGACACCGGCGTCCACGGCGTGACACCGAGCAGGAAGCACATCTCGACCTTGTACATGTTCCCGATCCCGGCCATGATCCGCTGATCCAGCAGGGCGTCGCCCAGTTCGCGATCCGGGTTCGCGGCCAGTGCGGTCGCCGCCCGTTCCGCGAGCTCGTCCGTCCATTGTGGATCGAGCAGATCCGGGCCGAGATGCCCGACCAGGCGGTGTTCTTCGTCGGTGGGCACGAGTTCGAGGTCGTGGACCCGGAAACCGACCGCCTGCACGCCTTCGGCCGCCAGGACGACGCGCGCGTGATGAGCCGGATGGCGCCAGCGCGCGCCCGCCGGATAGACCGCCCACTTGCCGTCCATCCGGAGGTGGCTGTGCAGGGTGAGGTCGCCGGAGAAGCGCGTCAGCAGATGCTTGCCGACCGTGCCGACGCCGAGCACGTCGCGGCCGGCGAGATCCGTCGTGGCCAGCTGGGGGACCCTGAACTCGCCTCGTACGAGGGTCTTCCCGGCCAGCGCCTTGTCGAGGACCTTGCCTGCGAGGAAGACGGTGTCGCCTTCGGGCATCGGCGCTAACCCGTGCCGGTGTCGCTCAGCTTGGCGGGCGCTTCGGTGGTCTCGGGCTCCGGAGGGTCCTCGTCGCCGCGGACGCGATGCCGTCCCGCCCGGCTCGAGCGGAGGACCTTCGCCAGCACCATGTTGAAGGTGAGCGCGATCTCCTGGGCGCCGGGGGAGTGCCACTCGTGGATCGGGCTGCACGCGCCCTGCGCCTGCTGCACGGCGAGCCGGTCCGGGATGGCCGTCGGCATCACCAGCGGGCCGAAGTTCTCCCGCAGCTCGGCCACGCGGAACTGGTGCTCGTAGGAGCGCACGCGGAGCTTGTTGACCACGACACCGATCGGCCGGAGGCCCGGGTTCTGCTCCTCGCGGATCTTCTCGATCGCTTCGAGCGCGCGGCGGGCGCCGGAGACGGCGTACATCGTCGGCTCGGTGACGATCAGGGCGCTGTCCGCGGCCACCAGCGCCGAACGGGTCAGCCTGCCCAGTGACGGCGGGCAGTCGAGGATCACCAGTTCGTAGGGCTCCTCGCGCAGCGGGTTCGTGTGCAGTTCGTCGAGCGCGCGGGACAGATTCTCCAGACGGCGGATGTCGGCGTCGGGCTCGTTGAGCATCTCGAGCTCTTCGGCGCCGACGAGGACGTCGATCTGGTCGCTCCACACGCTGGGCGCGATCGCGCGTTCGAGCACCGAGCGCACCGGCGTCTCCAGGACGTCCGCCAGCGTGCGATCGGTGAGGGGCGGGTCCAGCGAGGTGGTGGCGTTGCCTTGCGGGTCGAGGTCGGCCACGAGGGTCCTGGCGCCCCTGCGCAGGGCGGCGGACGCGACACCGAGGGCGACCGTCGTTTTACCGACGCCACCCTTCAGGCTGAGAACAGCGACCGTGTGCACTCGACACAGCCTACGGGCAGTCGGCGGGGTGGCTCCTTGGCAAGGTGTCGAACACCGCATCGGACTACACCCGCAGGTCGCTCGAGGGCGGGCATTACGCTGTGCGTTTATGAAGACGGACACCGTGGCCACGCGGGGATCGGGGGCGGTTCGCCGGGTTCTCGAAGCAGAACTCCGGGCCGCACGCGCGCGAGGCGCACAACAGCCGCACGTCGTCGACGTCGGAGGCGGCAGCGGCGGCTGGGCGGTGCCGCTCGCCTCGGCGGGCTGCCTGGTGACCGTGGTCGAGCCGAACCCCAACGCGCTGGCGACCCTGCGGCGCCGCGCCGAGGAGGAAGGCGTCTCCGGCAGCATCACCGTGATCGCCGACGACTCCGACGCCCTCGGCGCCCACGTCACGGCCGGATCGGCCGACCTCGTGCTCGCGCACGGCCTGCTGGAAGTCGTCGACGATCCGGCGGCGGTGCTCGCGGCGCTGGCCACCGCGGTCAAGCCCGGCGGCGCGGTCTCGGTGCTGGTGGCGAACCGCCACGCCGCGATCCTGCAGCGCGCGCTGGCCGGACGGCTCGGCGAGGCGCGGGAACTGCTCGCGGCCGAGAGCGGCGTCCTGGGCGGCGGCCGGGAGACCGTGCTGCGGCGCTTCGACGCCGAGGCCCTCAGCGCGCAGCTGGTCGCGGTGGGGCTCGAGGTGACCTCCCTGCAGGGCGACGGCGTCGTGGCGGACTTCGTGCCCGGCGGGGTGCGGGAAGAGGACCTGGCGGAATTCGAGCTGGCGGCGGCGTCCGTTTCGCCACTGCGGGACATCTCCAGCCGGCTGCACGTCCTGGCCCGCCGTCCCGCCTGAGCGCTGCTATGAAAGGCCCGTTACTTGCAAATTTTGCAAGTAACGGGCCTTTCATGTCACACGGCGGCGGGAACTGTCGGTGGTCCCGGCTAGCGTCCACCCGTGGGACGAAATGCCGAACTGCCCGGTGGGATGAGCCGCTACCGGGTCACCACCGGGGCCACCACCTGGCCGGACGACACCGGATGCGGCCTGCTGCACGTCGACATGGACGCCTTCTTCGTGTCGTGTGAGCTGCGCACGCGCCCGGAGCTGGCGGACAAGCCGGTGGTCGTCTCCGGTGGCGGTCCGAGGTCGGTCGTGGCGGCCGCGAGCTACGCGGCGCGCGAGTTCGGCGTCCGGTCGGCCATGCCGTTCTCGACGGCCAAGCGGCTCTGCCCCCAGTTGATCTGCATCACCCCGACGCCCGGGCTCTACGGCGAGGTGTCCAAGGGCGTCATGGGGATCTTCCGCGAGCTGACGCCGCTGGTGGAGCCGCTGAGCCTGGACGAGGCCTTCCTGGACGTCAGCGGGGCGCTCAAACGGCTGGACTCGTCGCCGGCGCGGCTCGGCGCGGTGATCCGGGAGCGGGTCGCCGCCGAGTTCGGGATCAGCTGCTCGGTCGGCGTCGCGAAGATCAAGTTCGTCGCGAAGCTGGCGTCCGGGATGGCGAAACCGGACGGCATGGTCGTCGTCCCGGCGGCCGAGACGCTCGCGTTCCTGCATCCGTTGCCGGTGTCGGCGCTGTGGGGCGTCGGCAAGCGCACCGAGGAGCAGCTGCGGCAGCAGGGCCTCGACACGATCGCCGACCTCGCCGCCGCGCCGTTGTCCAGGCTGAGGCGTTCGCTCGGGCGGGCGCTGGGGGATCACCTCTACGCGCTCGCGAACGGGCACGACGAGCGCGAGGTGGTCCCGGAGACGCCGGACAAGTCGATCGGCGCCGAAGTGACCTTCGACGTCGACCTCCACGACCGCTCGGCGCTCGGGCTGGAACTGCTCCGGCTCTCGGAGCGCGTCGCGGCCACCCTGCGCCGCCGGGGGCTGCGCGGGCGGACGGTGTCGATCAAGGTCCGGTTCGCGGATTTCAAGACCATCACGCGCGCCAGGACGACCGCCGTCCCGGTGGATGTGGCCCGCGACATCCACCGCACCGCCGTCGAACTCCTCGCCGAGCACGCGCCGTCGGGCGCAGTCCGCCTGATCGGCGTAAGAGTCGAGGGATTGAACACGGAGAGTAGCGGAGAACAGCTACTTTTCGACTCACCCGAACCCCGTTGGCGGGATGCGGAAGTCGCCGCCGACGTCGCACGGTCGAAGTTCGGCGCCGCGGCGGTGCGGCCCGCGTCACTGCTGACCCCCCGTGACCAGTGACATTGCCTGTTCGGCCGTCTTCCAGAGAGCCGAGTCGGGTGGTTTCGCCCAATTCGATCCCTTCTGGATACGGGATCGGGTAGTCGGACGAGCGCGGGGCTCGTATCCTGGACAGAGACACCCCGCCTGGGGTTGTCTGTTGGGTCCATGACGTTGCGCGGCCCGGCGCCCGCGACAGCTGTGCCGGAGGAGGAAAGATGCCACTCTCCGAGCATGAGCAGCGGCTGCTCGATCAGATCGAGCGCGAGCTCTATGCCGAGGACCCCAAGTTCGCATCCACGGTGCGAGGCACCCGGTTGCGCCGCCCCGCCCGCCGACGGCGTTTGCAGGGCATCGCCCTGTTCGTAGTGGGCGTCGCACTTCTGGTGCTCGGCGTGGTGGTCAACATCCGGGTGGCCGAGATCCCAGTGATCAGCGTGCTCGGGTTCCTCGTGATGTTCTTCGGAGTCATGTTGGCCGTCACGTCGATTCGGCAAGGAGCCGAAACGGAAGGCGGTAAGGACAGCGCTGGCCAAGGGGCAGGCGGAGGTGGCGGCGGCAAGTCGTCCCCGCGCCGCAGCTCCTTCACCCAGCGCATGGAAGAGCGTTTCCGCCAGCGCTTCGAGGAGCAGTAGCTCTCACACACGCGAACATGCCGACGGGGCACGGCCCCGTCGGCATGTTCGCGTGTGTGAGAGCTGGAGCGGAAGGGGCCCATACCCGCATCGGACGCGGTGAAGGGCGCTTTCCCCGCATCCCATGCGGGGAAAGCGCCCTTCACGCCGTCTACTTGCCTCGCCGCAGCGACCGCGGGAACAGGCGGCCCTTCCAGGACATGGGCGCGTTCCGCTTCAGGCTCTTGCGGACCTCGTCGAAGGCCGGGCCCAGCTCCTGGTCGTCCGGGGGCTGGTCCGAGTACCAGGACTTCTCCACGACGCCGATGACCGTCCGCAGGCCGGAGCGGCCCTCTTCGTCCAGACGGTGCTTCTCGACGACCTTCCGGCCCGCCACGCGCACCGTGTCGCCGTCGGAGAGCGGCAGGCCGCGGTCCGCGCACTCGTCCATCAGTTCACGCCAGGCCGCGTCGGCGGCGGCGGGGGAGTGGGACGCGATCTTCTGCAGTCGCAGCCGCCGCTTGATCTCCCGGATCGTGGTCGGCGTGCCGAGCCCGCCGAGCACGACCACCACGGCCAGCGCGAACCACCACGACACCCACGCCGCCAGGAACGCGAACGCCCCCACCCACAACCCGATCGCGATCAGGGGCAGCCAGTTCGTCACGTTCGGGTTGTCCAGGAACCCACTGCCTTCACGGACCGCGGTGGGCGAGTCCGGTTCGCGGGACGGCGAAGGCGACGAGCGCAGGAGCGCCCGGTATCTCAACCGCGACCGCACGATGACGACCACGGACAGCGCGGCCGCCAAGCCGCCGAGAAGACCGGCGAGGATGGCGGGCCACAGCGGCTCTTCCTCCTGCTGGTCCGCGCCGCCGTCCGCGCCGGGATCCGCGCCCGGGTCGCGGGGGGTGCCGGTCGCGGGGGCGCTCGACGCCGGCGCGCTCGGGACTTCCTGGGTGTCGTTGGTCGCGGAGCTGCTCGTGTCCGTCTGCAGGTACGGCGGGACGACCGCGCGACCGTCGACCAGCGGGGTCGGGTCGAAGCTGACCCAGCCCTTCGTCTGGAAGTAGACCTCGACCCACGCGTGGGCGTCCTCGGAGCTGATCGAGAGGTGATCGCCCTTCGGTGTCCCGGAGGTGAAGCCGATGGCGACCCGCGACGGGATGCCGACCGCCCGCAGCATCACGGCCATCGCGGACGCGAACTGCTCGCAGAACCCGCGTTTGCCGTTGAGGATGAAGTCGGCGAGCGCGTCGGAGTCGGTGGCGTCGGCGGTCTTGGTGTCGTAGACGAAGCCGTTCTGCGCGGTGAAGAACGACCAGATCGCCTGGGCCTTGTCGAAGTTGTTGGACTCGTTCTCCGTGATCTGCTTGGCCTTCGCGGTCACCCGGGGGTCGACGTTCTCGACCAGGGTGAACTGCGGCGGCACCTCGGCCAGCCGGGCGTCGTCGAGCCGGAGTTCGTCCTTCGACGGTTCCTTGATCGCCGCGGTCTCGGTGTAGGCGGGCGCGTTCTGCTTGGTCGTGGTGAACACGGCACCGCCGACGGGGTCGTACAGCCAGTTGTCGGCCAGCCCGTTGAGCGTCCGCGGCACACCGTAGATCGGCAGCCAGTTGTCGACCCAGTTCGTCGGTTCGATCCGGATCTCGCGCCCGGGACCGGCACCGTCGTCGCCCTTGACGGCCGGAAGCGGCTGGTTGGCCTGCACTCCCTGCTGGGCGCGGCCGTTCTGCGCCAGCCCCCAGCCCTTGTTCGGCGTGTACGTGTCGAGGGTGAACGCGCGCAGCAGCCGCTTGTCCGCGCCCATCCCGTAGACCTTGAACAGCTCCACCTTCTCGCCCTGGTCGAGCAGGCCGCGCAGCTGCGTGAACGGCTCGACGCCGAACCCGCCCGCGCCACCGCGGCCCGAGCCGGTCCCGCCGGGAAGGCTGCCGACCGTGCCGACACCGGTGGCGGCCGCGCCGATGACCAGGCCCAGCGCGATCGCGGCGCTCACCACGCCGACGGGGGCGGACAGCGTGCTCGCCGAGTTGCCCAGTCCGGGCGCGTCCCGGTTGCGCCAGCGGCGATGCCGGTGGTTGCCGTCGACGGCGAGCAGCGCGGCGAACGCGGCGGCGCCGAGCAGGAACGTCCACCACGGCAGCATTTCCTCGGCCAGCGCGGCGGGCACGGCGTACACGCACAGCAGCACCAGGCCGGTCGCGGCGGGCGCGGCGGCGGCCACGGCCAAGGTGTCGACCAGCACCGCGACCAGGCCGATCGCGATGGTGACCAGGCAGAGGATCGGCGGCGTGCCCTCGATCGGCGGCAGTCCGACGCGGATCTGCTCGGCCGCCGCGGCGAGCACGCCGCGCAGTTCTTCGAGCGCGTCCGGGCCGGGGATGATCTTCAGGATCCCGCTGGTGGTGAACGCTCCGGTGATCAGGAACAGCAGCACCAGCAGCTGCGCCAGGCCGACGACGATGGTCGGCGCGCGCAGCGAGCGCAGGGCGAGCCCGGTGGAGGCGATCAGGACCACCGCGACCAGCAGGTAGCCGAACCAGGCCCAGCCGTTGACGACCCCGGTCAGCGAGGTGGAGGCGAAGAGCGTGGCGAGCCCGGCGGCGATCGGCGCGAGCACGCTGCTCGTCCAGACCGGCGGTGGCGCTTCGGGACGAGGCTTGGGGGTGTGCGGCAGGGGCGGCGCGGTCGCGGTCACAGGCCGCCTCCGATCAGCGTGCCCCGGCGCATGGCGGTCTGGCACAGTTCGGCCCAGACCTGCTGCATGGGCGACCCGGGGCCGGCGACGACGACGCCCCAGCCCGCGGCGCGCAGCAGCGCCGCCGACTCTTCGGTGGCGGCGGCACGGGTTTCGGGCCGGTTGACGCCCGAGGACCAGCCGGGGGTGTCGAGCAGCACGGCGAGGCTCCGGATCCCGCGCGGGCGGTACCGGGACAGCTCGTGCACGGATTCGTTGCTGACGGTGCCGAGCACGGCGATGAGTTCCTGTCCTTCGGCCGGGTCGTGGCCGAGGGTGATGTCGCGCTGGTGCGCGGGCTGGAGTGCGGCGAGGACGTCGAGCACGACGTTGTCGTAGTGCTCGCCACCCTCACCGGGGGTGTCGGCCAGGGTCTGGCCGTGTTCGGTGATCAGCCGGACGCGGTGACCGGAGCGGCGCAGGTGCAGCCCGACCGAAGCGGCGAACGAAACGGCCCATTCGAGGCTCGCGGCGGGACCGGTGCCGTGGTGCGCGGCCGCGCGGTGGTCCAGCAGCACCGTGGTGCCGCCTCGCCACGGCCGCTCCTCGACGCGGACCATGATCTCGTCGCGGCGGGCGGTCGAGCGCCAGTGGACCTTCCGCAGGTCGTCGCCCTGGCGGTACTGCCGGACGATCACGTCCGCCTCGCCCTGTCCGGCGTGCAGGCGGATGCTGCCGTCGTCACCGGCGCCGATCCCGGCGCCGCTGGGCAGGCCCCACAAGCCGACCACCTTCGGCACGACGACCAGCCGCGAATGCCCGATCAGCTCGCGTTCGAACTCGCACAGCCCGAACGGGTCGGTGATCGTCGCCCGCAGCGGGCCGACCTGCTGGATCCCCCGCAGCACCGGCTGCAGCGGGTACCGCAGCGCGACCCGCCGGTCGTGCGGCAGCCGCTCGACGACGAACCGCGGCCGCGAACCGAGCGCGTAGGGCACGCCGTCTTCGAGCAGCACCTCACCCGCCGGGAGCCTGCCGTCACGCCAGAGTTCGAGCTGGACCTCGCCGGGCGAGCCGACGGAGACCCGGTCCGGGCGCAGCGCGCGCGCCGCGCCCAGCCGCAGCCGGGTCGCCGAGATGAAGAAGGCGACCAGCAACGGCAGGGCGACGACGAAGATCGCGACGCGCAACAGGTCCCGTTCGTTGAGCACGAACGAGCACACCGCCGCGGCGACGCCGGCGGCGAGGAGGCAGCGGCCGCGTGTGGTCAGGCCGGACAGAGCACGCAGCATGCGCTGTTTTCCCTAACGTCAGCGGTGGTTCGTGCCCGGGGAGCCCTGCGGGACGGGAACGCGGTGCAGGATCGCGCGGACCACGTCGGTGGCGGAACGCCGGGCGGCGTGCGCTTCGGTGGTGAGCACCATCCGGTGCGCCAGCACCGGGACCGCGACCGTGTGCAGGTCGTCCGGGACGACGAACTCGCGGCCCGAAAGCGCGGCCTGCGCCCGGGCGGCGCGGACCAGCTGCAGGGTGGCGCGCGGGGAAGCGCCGAGGCGGATCTCCGGCACCTGACGGGTCGCGGACACTAGCTCGACGGCGTACCGGCGGATCTCCGGCGACATGTGCACCGAGCGCACCGTCTCGATCAGCCGCTGCACCGAGTCGCGGTCGGACACGGGCTCGAGATCGGCGAGCGGGTTGTGCCCGGCGTGCTCGTCGACCATGGCCAGTTCGGCCTGCTGGTCGGGGTAGCCGATGGACACCCGCGCGGTGAACCGGTCCCGCTGGGCCTCGGGCAGCGCGTAGGTGCCCTCCATCTCGATCGGGTTCTGGGTGGCGATCACCATGAACGGCTCTTCGAGGTGGTACGTCGAGGTGTCGACGGTGACCTGGTGCTCTTCCATGCATTCGAGCAGGGCCGACTGCGTCTTCGGCGAGGCGCGGTTGATCTCGTCGCCGACCACGATGTTCGCGAACACCGGGCCGGGCCGGAACTCGAACCCGCCGCTCTGCCGGTTGTAGATGGACACCCCGGTGACGTCGCTGGGCAACAGGTCGGGGGTGAACTGGATCCGGCTCACGGTGCAGTCGATCGAGCGGGCCAGCGCCTTCGCCAGCGAGGTCTTGCCGACCCCGGGGACGTCTTCGACCAGGAGGTGGCCTTCGGCGAGCAGGGTCACGAGCGCGATGCGGATGACGTCGGGTTTGCCGACCAGTACCCGCTCCACGTTGGCGGCGATCCGCCGCGCCGTTTCGTGCAGTTCGTCGAGGGACGCTCTGCTCGCACGGCCGTTCTGACGGCCGCTCACCGAGCCCGCTGCCGTGGGGTACGGCGCTTGCCCGGTTGCCTGCTCGCCCTGCTGTTCGCCGGGCGTCGCAGACTGGATTCTCGACGTCACTCGACCTCCTGATGCCGCGTGGCTGGATGTCCGCTTGGTCTGCTGAGGGCCAGCTTTTCTCACCCGGGTGGTCCCCCGGGCAGCGGTCAGCCTCCCACGAAGTGTGTCAAACTCGGGCGAACTCGTGGGGGGAACCCCGCCAACCCCGGCCGATGACTCTGTGCAACCGGAGACCTTACCTCGATCGGGTGAGGTGAGCGCGTTTTCAGGTGCTCCCGCTGACACGCGGTTTTGTCGTATGCTCCGTTGCGAGGTCGCTCGACTACGGAGAGGCGTAATCGCATATGAGCGAGGTGAGTACCGCCAAACCCCGGTTCGATCTGAGCGGGTTCGCGGTCGCCCCGGAGCTGGCGTCCGACGCCCACGTGAAGATCTCCGCCCTGCAGGACGTGGTCGGCCAGATGGTCCGCGAGGCCAAGGTGCTCGGTCGCACGGTTCCCCTCGGCGGGGGATACGCGGACGAGGTCGGCCGGTTCATGGCGCAGTACGGGATCGGTGCCGACGGCTCCGCGGTCGAGGCGCTCACCGCCTTCGGCAAGGAGCTCGAGGCGCTCAAGAACCGGATCGAGAAGGCGTTGGCCCGGTACACCCGTCAGGATGAACAAGCGGCGGCGGATGTGGACTGTGTCGGCGGCTGAACCCATGGCGTCCCGTGTCCCCCTTCTCGCCCTTTGTGGCGCGCTCACCGTCCTCACAGTGTCCGCCTGTGGGCAAGGAGCCGCAGGCCAGGCGCAGGTTCCGAGCACCGAGAAGGTGGTCGCCGGAGCTTCGGTCCAGGGCACGCTGCCGCCCGCCGTGCTGGATCCCTGCGCGCTGCTCGGCCCGCGGGACCGGTCGAGTGCCGGCCTGAACGTGCTCGGTGTCCCGAAGGAGATCAACGGCGCCCGCGCCTGCGACTGGACGGTGCCCGCCACCTTCGGCGTCACCATCACCGTGGACGAGAAGAACGGGCTGGCGGACCTCGAGATCGCGCGCAAGACCGCCACCAGGACCAAGGTCGGCGACCGGGAGGCGCTCAAGGTCGCGGACAAGAAGGCCGCCGACGGGACCTGCGCGGTCCTGCTCGGCATGGGGGACAAGGCGAGCGTCCAGATCGACGTGAGCAACACGAACTTCACCGACACCCCGCTCGCCTGCGAGCGCGCGGTGACGGTGGCGGGACTGGCCGAACCCAAACTGCCTTAGGAGAATCGGTGCCTGAAGGAGAGACGCCGGGCCGCGAGGTCCCGGTCGCGGCCACGCGGTACGAGGCCTACAGCCACGAGGCACTGGCCGCCGAAGTCGAAGCGGGCAACGACCCCGAGGCGGCCGGCGGCATCGGTGCCGCCTGGGACGCGCTCGCGCGGCGGATGCACGACGCGACGTCCGAACTGGCCGGGCTGGTCAGCAGTAGTGAGGAGAACTGGCGCGGTGAAGCGGGTGACGCGCTCCGCGGCGTGCTGTCCACGGCGTCCGGCTGGCTGACCTGGTCCGCCGATCTCTCGTCCGCGCTGGGGCAGGCCGTCTCCGGACAGGCCGAGGCGGCCGCGCGCGCCCGCGCGGACATGCCGCCGCCGGTGGACTACGACCCCGGCGCGATGATCCGCGGCGCCGCGGCGGGCGGGAACCTCGCGCTTCTCGCCGCGCTCGCCGACGAGATGGAGGCCAAGCACGCGGAGGCCGAAGCGGCGAGGCGCAAGGCCGTCGACGTCATGAACACCCGCGACGCCTCACTGCATTCGCTGACCCCGCGGATCTCGTTCGGGAAGCCGCCCGAGCTGGGGCGGTCTTGATCCGGGTTTCCGCGTCGGCGTTCGATGTCCTCTGGTCCGATCTCGGCCACGCGGCCCCGCCATGGCCGCTGTCCGTCCGCAGTGTCGGCGGCACGGAAGCGGAACGCGCGGAGATCCGCGGCGCGGTCTACGAAAACCTCGCCGAACGCGGCCTCTATGACGGAGATCGGCTCGATGCCGCCTTGGAGGCGCGGCTGGACCTCCTCGCGCGCGCCGACGTCTACGTCGAATGTGAGGCCCTGGCCGACATGACGGCCGAAGCGCCGTTTCGCGCCGTCGCGGCCGCGCGCGGACGGCACGGCGTGCTGGCCACCCAGCCCGAACAGACCATCGCGCTGTCCGGGATCGGCGACGGCGAGGTGTTCGCCGCGATCGTCGACGTCCTGCCGGAGCTGCGGCCCGGCCCCGGTTATGGGATCAGCCTGCCCGCGGCGCGCTTCGACGGTGACCTGGAAGACCCGGTGTTCGGCGACGGCGGACGATCGTCGGCTTCGGACGATCAGCTGCGCGAGGTGCTCGCGATCCAGGCGCGGCCGGTCTACAGCGCGGGCCAGTTCACCGTGCGGACCCGGGACCGCGACGGCCGGGCGCACCGGGCGGGCGGGCTGACCTGGTTCGACACCGACGTCGGCGCGTACTGCGCCGCGCGGACCGAGGGGCGCGGCGGGCAGGCCTGGGTCACCGTGTCCCCTGTGGACGGTCCCCGGCTGGCCGCGCGGCTGGCTTCGCTACTGGACCCTGACCGCTAGGTCTTTCGAAGTCCGTGAAGGCCTCCTTCCCTACCGTGAGGGTAGGGAAGGAGGCCTTCACGGACTTCCGCTGTCAGCAGTCCTTTGTCGACATTTCATGGGATGAACCGACGTCACCCTCCACAGTGTCCCCACCGCTCCCCACCGGATTCCCCACTTTCGCCCCCACTTCGCCCCACAACAGGGTTCCGGCTGCCGATAACCGGACGCATCAGGCATCGGTGAGGTTGCTTCGATACCCGCCCAGGGGGATCTTGGCCACCGTCCCCCACCGCGCCCCCACCTGGCCCCACCTGGCTGACCAGCGAAAACGCCTGACACGACGGAGTGGTCGCGGCTTTTGACGCGTTGACTGTGGTGAAAAGTGGGGTACGGTGGTGCGCAGTGGGGCAGTAGGGAGCCCCGTGACCGGCATTGGTTGTTCACAGCCGAAGTCGGTAGGGAGGTGGAGCCGATGTTCCTCGGCACCCACACCCCGAAATTGGACGACAAAGGGCGGCTCACGCTGCCCGCGAAGTTCCGCGACGCGCTCGCCGGTGGGCTGATGGTCACCAAGGGACAGGATCACTGTCTCTTCGTCTTTCCCCGGGCCGAGTTCGAGCAGATGGCGAGGAAGGTCGCCGACGCCCCGTTCACGAACGAGGCGGTCCGGGCCTACCAGCGTTATCTCTTCGCCGGGACGGACGAACAACGCCCGGACGGGCAAGGACGTGTCGCGATCGCGTCCGAGCTCCGGCGCTACGCCGGGTTGAACAAGGAGTGCGTGGTGATCGGGGCGATCACCAGGTTGGAGATCTGGGATGCCCAAGCGTGGCAGGGCTACCTGGACGAACACGAAGACAGCTACGCGAAGGCTCGAGAGGAAGTTCTGCCGGGCGTCTTCTAGACGTGACCGAGGAAGCACCCACGCCGTCGGGGGGCGCGGGTTCCTGCTTCGGACACGCCGGAAACCGCCCACACGGATGCCGTGAGGCCTCTGTCCGCTCAGTGGCCCTGGTACACCTTCCCCGGTACCAGGTCAGTAAGCGGGCGGACAGGGACCTGACGGCATCCGGCATCTTCCCCGGCACTACAGGAAAGGGGGGAAGACATGGCAGACGAACACGAGCACGTTCCGGTGCTGCTGAAGCGCATCGTCGAACTGTTCGAGCCGGTCTTCTCCGACCGCGAGGCCGTGCTGGTCGACGCGACCGTCGGACTCGGCGGTCATTCCGACGCGCTGCTCACCGCGTTCCCCGCACTGCGCCTGGTCGCGCTCGACCGGGACCCCAACGCGCTGGAACTCTCCGCGAAACGGCTTGCGCCGCACGGGGATCGCGTCGACTTCGTGCACGCCGTCTACGACGAGATGCCGTCGGCGCTCCAAGGTCTCGGACTGTCCAGAGTGGACGGGATCCTGTTCGACCTCGGTGTCTCTTCGATGCAGCTGGACCGCGCCGAGCGTGGTTTCGCCTACTCCAAGGATTCCCCGCTCGACATGCGGATGGACCCGACCACCGGGATCACCGCGGCCGACGTGCTCAACACCTACCCGCCGGGCGAGCTGATCAGGATCCTGCGCGACTACGGCGAGGAACGGTTCGCCCAGCGGATCGTCAAAGCCGTTGTGGCGGAACGTGAGAAGGAACCTTTCACGCGCAGCGGACGGCTGGTGGAACTGCTGTACGACGCGGTTCCCGCGGCGAGCAGGCGCACCGGCGGGCATCCGGCGAAGCGCACCTTCCAGGCGTTGCGGATCGAGGTCAACGGCGAGCTGGAAGTGCTGCGGCGGGCGATGCCGCGGGCGCTGTCGGTGCTGGCCGTCGGCGGCCGCATCGTCGTCGAGTCCTATCAGTCCCTCGAGGACCGCCTGGTCAAACAGGCACTCGCGGAACTGGCGAAATCCCGGACCCCGGAAGGGCTTCCGGTGGAACTGCCGGGCCACGGCCCGGAACTGAAACTGCTCACCAGAGGGGCCGAGAAGGCCGGCGAGGCGGAGACCGAGCTGAACACACGGGCCGCCTCCGTGCGGCTGCGAGCCGCCGAACGGATCGGAGACCGAGCACGATGACCGCTCCCGCGAAGTCCCGCGGCCGCCGGACACCGGCGCCCGGACGGCGTGCCCGCGCGACCAGCACGGTCGACGAGACGCCGGACACCACCGAGACCACGACGTCCACCCGCGCTTCCCGCGGCCGGACGTCGGCGGCCGAACGCGCCTACGCCCGCCGCGCCCAGCGCGCGGATCTGCTGCAGCGCGACCAGCAGCGCAACCGTCCCGACGCAGAAGGCGGCGCGGGCAAGGCCGAGCCGAGGAAGAAGCTCAAGCTGCGCTGGCCGCGTTCGCGCGCGTCGTTCGTGCTGATGATGATGGGCATGCTGGCCGTCGGCGTGGCGTGCACGCTGTGGCTGACCACGCAGGCCATCGCCGACTCGTACCGGCTCGAACAGCTTCGCACGACCAACGCCGGGCTCGCCGAGGCGAAGGAACGGCTGCAGCGCGAGGTCGCGAAGGCCGAGTCGCCCGCTTCCCTCGCGCCCAAGGCCAGGGAGCAGGGCATGGTGCCCGGCGGCGACCCCGCACACCTCGTGGTCGGTCCGGATGGACAGTCCACTGTGGTCGGTGAGCCGAAGAAGGCGGAAGCCGACACGCCCGCGGCACAGGCCGATCCGGTGCCGCCCGCCGAGGGGACGCAGCAAGGCGCGCCGATCGAGGGCGACCTGCCCGCGGTCCCGCAGGAGAACGCGGCGACCCCGGCGCAGGGAGGTCAGTGATGCCACCCGGCCGCCCGGCGCAGGCACGGGCCCGGTCGGCGGGGAGCGCGCGGCGGACCTACGCCGCCGGGACCCGCCGCGCCACCGCCCGGCGGGGCAACGGAGGGAACCCGAGCCGGTTCACCGGCGTCCGGATCCTGCTGATCATCATGATGGTGCTGGCCGGCCTCAAACTGGTGCAGGTGCAGTGGTTCGAGGCCGGTGCGCTGTCCGAAGCAGCGGAACGGCAGCGGACGTCCGTGATCGAAAGTCCCGCGCAGCGTGGGTCCATCATGGACCGCAACGGGACGAAGATCGCGTTCAGCATCGAGGTGCGGACCCTCGCGGTGAGCCTGAACTGGCTCCACAAGACCATGGACGACTTCGCCGCGAAGAACCCGGCCAAGGGCAAGAACTTCGAGACCGAGGTGGCGGGCGCGGCGAAGCTGATCGCGGCCAAGCTGCCCGGGGTGATCACCGAGAAGGACCTGCTGGACAAGTTCCACAAGCCGGACGCGTTCACCTACCTGGTCCACGACATCGAACCGTCGGTCGCCGACTCGATCGTCAAGGAATACCCGTGGATCAGCGTCGAGAAGCGCTCGAAGCGGGAGTACCCCGGAGACTCGGTCGGGGCGAACATCATCGGCTTCGCGAACTGGCGGACCGACGACAAGGACATCTCCAAGCACAACCTGCACGGCGGCTACGGCCTCGAAGCCTCGCGGGACAACGACCTCGCCGGAACGCCGGGCCGCAAGATCGTCAACACCCGGAACGGCAACGACAACCTTGTCATCCCCGGTACCGAGCGGGACATCCAGAACGCCGTCCCCGGTTCGGATCTGCAGCTGACGATCGACACCGACCTGCAGTACGAACTGCAGCGGCAGCTGAGCGAGTACGTCGTCAAGTCGAAGGCCAAGGGCGGCCAAGCGGTCATCATGGACGCGAAGACCGGCGAGGTCTACGCGCTGGCCAACGACAAGACGGTCAACCTCAACGACCCGGCTTCGCGCAGTGAGACGGAGAACCTGAACAACCGCGCGGTGACCACGCCGTTCGAACCCGGTTCGGTGAACAAGATCGTCACCGCCGCGGGCGCGATCGACCAGGGCGTCACCACGCCGGAGTCGTCGATGTCGGTGCCGGGTTCGCTGCAGGTCGCGGACAAGATCGTCAAGGACGCCTGGCACCACGGGGCGCAGCAGTTCACCACCACCGGCATCTTCGCGAAGTCCTCGAACGTCGGCACCCTGTTGCTGGCACAGAAGCTCGGCGAGGACCGTTACGCGGACCTGCTCAAGAAGTTCGGTCTCGGCCAGCGCACCGGTCTCGGCCTCCCCGGCGAGAGCCCGGGCGTCGTCCCGCCGCGCAACCAGTGGTACGCCACGACTTTCGGGAACCTGCCGATCGGGCAGGGGCTCTCGATGACCGTCGTGCAGATGGCCGGGATGTACCAGGCCATCGCCAACGACGGGCTGCGCGTGGAACCCCGCGTGGTGAAGGCGAAGGTCAACCCGGACGGGACCGTCGTCCCCGAACCGGCGCCGAAGACCGTGCAGGTCATCAGCCCGCAGGCGGCGAAGACCGTACGCGACATGATGCGCGCCGTGACGCAGAGCGGCCGCGGGCAGCAGAGCGGCACCGGGCCGAAGGCAGCGCTGGAGGGCTACCAGATCTCGGGCAAGACGGGCACCGGCCAGCAGGTCGACCCGCAGACGAAGACGTACAGCAACCATCTGTACAACATCACCTTCGCCGGGATCCTGCCCGCCGACAACCCGCGGTTCGTGGTCGGAATCCGGCTCGACGCGCCGGACACCTCGCTGCCGGGCGGCGGCTCGTCCGCGCCGCTGTTCCACTCGGTGGCCGCCTACCTGGCGCAGCGGTTCCAGATCCCGCTTTCGGACGGTCCCACGCCTCAGGTGCCGCTGGTGCTTTCCTGACGGACCACGCGTGATGGGAGCCGGGACTCGCTCATCCGTCCGGAGACACGTGAGATCCGGCTTCGGTCACGCGAGAGCCGGCTTCGGTCACCCCGGCTGAGCGGCCCGGCACCCGCGTTGCGAAAGCCACTTTCGCAACTTTCAACGTTGCGAAAGTGGCTTTCGCGTCATGCCCGGTCGGCACGGCATCAGAGAGCGCGGTCGTCGCTGTGCGTGAACGGGTCCCCGCACCGGGCACCGCCCGAAACGCCGGCGCCGCTCGCCGCCGAAGTCCTCAAGCGACAGTCGGAAGCCGTTGCGTGCCAAGGAGAGCTCATGAAACCCATTACCACGAGCATGATCACCGCGCTCACACCCCGCACCGCTTCCGTCACCCGAATGCCGCGCCGGTAACCTCCTTTGCTGTGTCGGTGCCTACTTCAGATCCCCGCAGCGGTCCCGCCGTCGAAAGCGGGTCCGGCGCGACGGCTGCCCAGGTCCCGGACAGCCCGGTCAAGGCCGTCGCCGCACCCCCTCGTCCGGCCAGGATCGAGCCGATGCCGCTGGGCACGCTGCTCGCCAGGGCGGGCGCGCGGCTCGTGGTGGGCGGTGACGACTACCCGTCCGCGGCCGAGCTGACGGTCACGGGAAGCACGCTTCGCGCGCAGCACGTCCTCCCCGGAGACCTCTTCGCCGCGCTTCCCGGTGCCCGCGCCCACGGCGCGGACTTCAGCGACCAGGCCATCGCCTCCGGCGCGGCCGCGGTGCTCACCGACGAGGCGGGCGCCGGGCGTCCGGTGCTCCGTGACGCCGGCGTGCCGATCCTGGTGCACCCGGACCCGCGGGCGGCGCTCGGCGAGATCGCCGCCTGGATCTACGGCGAGCCGTCGCTGGAGCTGTCCGTCCTCGGTATCACCGGGACGTCCGGCAAGACCACGACCTCGTACCTGGTCGACGCCGGGCTCAAGGCGGCCGGGCTCACCACCGGGCTGATCGGCACGGTCGAGACCCGGATCGCGGGCGAGCGGCTGGCCAGCGGGTTCACCACCCCCGAGGCGCCGGATCTGCAGGCGCTCCTGGCGGTGATGGTGGAGCGCGGGGTCACGCACGTCCCGATGGAGGTCTCCAGCCACGCGCTGTCGCTGGGCCGGGTCAACGGCACGCGCTTCGCGGTCGGTGCCTTCACCAACCTCTCCCAGGATCACCTGGACTTCCACAAGGACATGGAGGAGTACTTCGCCGCCAAGTCGCTGCTGTTCGACGGCCGCTCCACCGCCGAGGTGGTCGTCGTCGACAGCGCCTGGGGCCACGCACTCCTCACCCCGCACACGGTGACCGTCTCCACCGAGCCGGGAACGGACGCGCTGTGGCGCGCCACCGACCTGACGCCCACCCCGGCGGGGGAGCAGACCTTCACCCTTCACGGCCCCGGCGGTCTCGCCGCTTCGGCGAAGATCCCGCTGCCGGGTGAGTTCAACGTGGCGAACGCCGTCCTCGCGGCCGCGATCCTCGACACCGCCGGTGTCCCGCTCGAAGCCATCGTCGCCGGGCTCGCCTCGGTCGAGGTGCCGGGCCGGATGGAGCGGGTCTACCTCGGCCAGCCCTTCACCGCGGTGGTCGACTACGCGCACAAGCCCGCCGCGGTCGCGCAGGGGCTCGACGCGCTGCGTGCCCGCACCGAGGGCCGGATCATCACCGTCCTCGGCTGCGGCGGCGACCGTGACACCGCGAAGCGCCCGGTGATGGGCGAGGCGGCGGTCCGGCGCAGCGAGGTGCTGATCGTGACCGACGACAACCCGCGCTCGGAGGATCCGGCCGCGATCCGGGCGGCCATGCTGGCCGGTGCCCGCAACGCCGGACCGGCGCTGGGCGGCGAGATCCTCGAGATCGCCGACCGCCGGGAAGCCATCGTCCACGCGGTCGAGCTCGCCCGCCCCGGGGACATCGTGCTCATCGCGGGCAAGGGCCACGAGACCGGCCAGGAGGTCCAGGGTGTCGTGCACCCGTTCTCCGACCGGGACGAGCTCGCCTCCGCCATCCGCAGACGTCTGGAGACAGTGTGATCGTGCTCAGCCTCGCCGAGATCGCCGGCATCGTCGGCGGCAGGCTGCATCGGACCGACGGCACCGCCGAGGTCACCGGAAGCGTCGAATTCGACACCCGCGAGATCACGCCAGGTGGCCTGTTCATCGCGCTGCCCGGTGCCAAGGTCGACGGCCATGACTTCGCCGCGAGGGCCGTCGAGTCCGGCGCCGTCGCGGTGCTCGCGGCCCGCGAGGTCGACGCCCCGGCCGTGATCGTGCCCCCGCTCGACGCCGGTGTCGCCCATGATCGGGCGTTCGCGCTGGTCTCGGACAAGGACGGAGCGGGCGCCGCGGTGCTGGCCGCGCTGGCCAAGCTCGCCCGCCACGTGATCCAGAAGCTTTCCAGTGACCACCTGACCGTCGTCGGGGTCACCGGTTCGGCGGGCAAGACCTCGACCAAGGACATCATCGCCCAGCTGCTGGAGCCGCTCGGCCCGACGGTCGCGCCGCCGGGATCGTTCAACAACGAGCTGGGCCACCCCTGGACAGCGCTGCGGGCCGACGCCTCGACCCGGCAGCTGGTGCTCGAGCTGTCCGCCCGCGGGCCCGGCCACATCGCCGAGCTGGCGGCCATCGCGCCGCCGCGGATCGGGGTCGTGCTCAACGTCGGCACCGCGCACGTCGGCGAGTTCGGCTCGCGCGAGGGCATCGCCAAGGGCAAGGGCGAGCTCGTGGAGGCGCTGCCGAGCGCGGAGGACGGCGGCGTCGCCGTGCTGAACCTCGACGACCCGTACGTCGCGGCGATGGCGAGCCGCACGAGCGCGCGGGTGGTGTTCGTCGGCGAGAGCGAGTCCGCGCAGGTCCGCGCCGTGGACATCACCCTCGACGGCGAAGCACGCCCGTCGTTCCGCCTGGTCACTCCGGAGGGCGAGGCGCCGGTGAAGCTCCCGCTCTACGGCGAGCACCAAGTCGGCAACGCGCTCAGCGCCGCCGCCGTGGCACTGGAAATGGGCTCGACGACCGAGGAGATCGCGGCGCGTCTGTCGGGCCTCGAGCGGCGCTCGGACCGCCGCATGGAGGTCAGCACCCGGGCCGACGGCGTCACGGTGCTCAACGACTCGTTCAACGCCAGCCCCGAGTCGATGCGGGCCGCCCTCAAGGCACTCGCGTCGATGAGCGAGCAGCGCCGCTCCTGGGCGGTGCTCGGTGTGATGGGCGACCTCGGCGAGGACTCGGTCGCGGCGCACGACGGCATCGGCAGGCTCGTCGTCCGGCTCAACATCGACAAGCTCGTGGTCATCGGACAGGCCGCCGCGGCCACGCACCAGGGCGCGCAGCAGGAGGGTTCCTGGGGCGAGGAGTCGGTACTGGTACCCGACGTCGAGGCCGCCATCGCCCTGCTGCATGATCAGCTCCGCGCGGGCGACGTGGTGCTGGTGAAGGCGTCCAAGGCCGCCGCGCTGTGGAGGGTGGCCGACGCCGTGCTCGCCTCTCCCGCAACGAACGTTGAAACCCCTGAAGTAGCCCCTTCCCCCTCTCAAGAACGCTCGAACGGTGGTGACGCGTGATCAGCATCCTGATCGCGGCCGCGGCGGGCCTGCTGGTCTCCATCCTCCTCACTCCCTATCTGATCCGGGTCTTCTCCCGGCAGGGCTTCGGCCAGGAGATCCGGGAGGAAGGACCGCAGGGACACAAATCCAAGCGCGGTACCCCGACGATGGGTGGTGTCGCGATCATCGTCGCGATGGTCGTCGGGTATTTCGTGGCTCATCTGATCAGCTCGCTCAGCGGCGGCAACGGCACCGGCGGCCCGTCCGCTTCGGGCCTGCTGGTCCTCGCGCTGGCGGTGGGTCTCGGGATCGTCGGATTCCTCGACGACTTCATCAAGATCCGCAAGCAGCGCAACCTCGGGCTGAACAAGACCGCGAAACTCGTCGGCCAGCTGGTGGTCACGATCGGATTCGCGATCCTGGCGCTGCAGTTCGCCGACGAGCGCGGGCTGACCCCGGCGTCGGAGAGCCTGTCCTACGTGCGGGACCTCGCGCTGATCACCTTCCCGTCGGTGTTCTTCGTGATCTTCTGCTACATCGTCATCTCGGGCTGGTCGAACGCGGTGAACTTCACCGACGGCCTCGACGGTCTCGCGGGCGGCACCGCGGCGATGGTGCTGGCGACCTACGTCGTCATCGCCTTCTGGCAGACCCGCCTCTCGTGCGCGGTCACCCCGCAGGCCGCCTGCTACGACGTCCGTGACCCGCTGGACCTGGCCGTGGTGGCCGCGGCGGCGACCGGTGCCTGTGTCGGGTTCCTCTGGTGGAACGCGGCACCGGCGAAGATCTTCATGGGCGACACCGGTTCGCTGGCCCTCGGTGGCCTCGTCGCCGGTCTGTCGATGACCACCCGCACCGAACTGCTCGCCATCGTCATCGGCGGTCTGTTCATGGTCGAGATGATCTCGGTGGTCGCGCAGATCGCGGTGTTCCGCACGACCCGGCGGCGGCTGTTCCGGATGGCCCCGTTCCATCACCACTTCGAACTCGCGGGCTGGGCGGAGACCACGGTCATCATCCGGTTCTGGCTGCTCTCGGCCATCTGCTGCATGTTCGGTCTCGGCCTGTTCTACAGCGAACAGCTCGGTCTCGGGGGTTAAGCGGTGCCGTCAGTGTCGCTTGATGGCCGCCACGTCCTCGTCGCCGGCGCCGGGGTCACCGGCAAGTCGATCGTCCCCGTCCTGCGGGAGCTGGGCGCGCGGATCACCGTCACCGACGGCAACGCCGAACGGCTGGCGGAGCTCGAAGGCCTCGGCGCCGAGCTGGTGCCCGGCCTGACGGAGCCGCCCGAAGGTGTCGAGCTGGTCGTGACCAGCCCCGGCTGGAAGCCGACGTCGCCGTTGCTGGTGGCGGCGGCCGAGGCGGGGATCGAAGTGATCGGCGACGTCGAGCTGGCGTGGCGCGTCGGGCAACTGCGCGACAAGCCGCCGGTGTGGCTCGCGATCACCGGCACCAACGGCAAGACCACCACGGTCGGGATGCTGGAGTCGATCCTGCGTGCCGCCGGGGTCGACGCCGTGGCCTGCGGGAACGTCGGCTTCGCGGTACTCGACGCGGTGCGCGCCGGGCACGAGGTGCTCGCCGTGGAGCTGTCGAGCTTCCAGCTGCACTGGTCGTCCACGCTGGCCCCGCTCGCCTCGGTGGTGCTGAACCTGGCCGAGGACCACCTCGACTGGCACGGCTCGATGGAGGAGTACGCGGCCGCGAAGGGGCGGGTCCACACCCACTCCCGGAACGTGGTGCACAACCTCCACGAGGAGTGGTCCATCCGGCTCGCCGACGAGCACGCGCCCGCGGACGCCCGCCGGGTCGCCTTCGGCATGGACACCCCGCGGCCGGGCGAACTCGGGATCGTGGAAGACCTGCTGGTCGACCGCGCTTTCGTCGCCGAACCGGCGACCAGCGCCGACGAACTCGGCACCCTGGCCGACGTCCGACCCGCCGGACCGCACAACGTCTCCAACGCGCTCGCCGCGGCCGCGCTGGCCCGCGCGTACGGCGTCAGCGGCGAGGACGTCGCCAAGGGCCTGCGCGAGTACCGCCCCGCCCCGCACCGCGCCGAGGAGATCGGCGAGATCGACGGCGTCCGGTACATCAACGACTCCAAGGCGACCAACCCGCACGCGGCGAGTGGATCACTGCGCGCGCATCTGAACGTCGTCTGGATCGCCGGTGGCCAGCTCAAGGGCGCTTCCGTGGACGAGCTCGTCGGCTCGATCGCCGGCAGGCTCCGCGGGGTCGTGCTGTTCGGCGTGGATTCACCCGTGATCGCCGCCGCTGTTGCGCGACACGCGCCGGATGTCCCGGTCGACAGCCTCCCTTCGGGTGACGATGACACCATGACTGCGGCGGTGAAGGCGGCCCGCGCCCTGGCGCGCCCTGGAGATGTGGTGCTGCTGGCCCCCGCCGCGGCGTCGTTGGACATGTACTCGAGCTACGGCGCACGCGGCGACGCGTTCGCGAGCGCGGTCCGTGTCCTGCGCGACGGTGCGGGGGAGACCAGTGACGGCGGTTGAGGAAAAAAAGGGTCAGCCTGCCCCACGGCAGCGCAAGTCTCGTGACGGGCGTGAGCGCAAGGAAAGCCCGTTCGTCGCCTTCCGCACCGCGCTGACGGCGTGGCTTTCGCGGCCGCTCGCCTCGTTCCACCTGGTGCTGGCGCTCACCGGCGTGCTGACCGTGATCGGCGTCGTGATGGTGCTGTCCGCGTCCTCGGTCGCGTCCTACAACCCGAAGACCGGCACCGGCGTGTACGCCCAGTTCAGCAAGCACATCATGTTCGTCGCGATCGGCGCGGTGGTGTTCTGGGTCGGGCTGCGGATCCCGCTGGAACGCGTCCGGCGGCTGTCGGCGACGGCGACCGTGGTCTGCCTCGGGCTGCTCGTGCTGGTGCTGACCCCGCTCGGGTCCGAGGTCAACGGCTCGCAGGGCTGGTTCCGGCTCGGCGGATTCGCCTTCCAGCCGGTCGAGGCGGCCAAGGTCGCGCTCGCCTTCTGGGGCGCGCACATCCTGGTGATCAAGTACAACATCATCAACCAGTGGCGGCATCTGCTCGTCCCGGTCGTGCCGATCGCGCTGCTGATGTTCGCGCTGGTCATGATGCAGCCCGACCTCGGCGGCACGATCACCCTCGCGGTGGTGCTGCTGGCCCTGCTGTGGTTCGCGGGCGCGCCGAAACGGCTGTTCGGCGTCATCCTCGCGGGTGGTCTCGCCGGGATCCTGGTGCTGGCCATCATCGCGCCGTACCGGCTCGCGCGGGTCATGTCGTTCGTCTCCGGCGACCCGGACACCAGCGCGGACGGCTTCCAGGCCAACCAGGCGAAACTCGCGCTCGCCGACGGCGGGATGTTCGGCAAGGGCCTCGGTCAGGGCCAGTCCAACTGGGGCTACCTGCCGAACGTGCAGAACGACTTCATCTTCGCCCTGATCGGCGAGGAACTCGGCTTCATCGGCTGCGTGGTGGTGCTGGGGCTGTTCGCCGGGGTCGCCGTCGTCGGCCTGCGGATCGCCACCCGGAACCTCGACCCGTGGATCCGCATCGTCGCCGGCACACTGACCGTTTTCCTGGTCGCGCAGGCGGGTATCAACATCGGGTACGTCGTCGGCCTGCTGCCGGTCACCGGGGTCACGCTGCCGTTGATCTCCTACGGCGGAACTTCGCTGGTGATCACCATGCTCATCATGGGGATCCTCGCCAACGCCGCCCGGCACGAACCGGAGGCGGTGGCCGCACTGCGCTCGCAGGGGCCGGGTAAATTCGGACGCCTGCTGAGGCTTCCCGCGCCCGAGCCGTACCGCCCGCCCGCCAAGCGCAAGGGCAGCGCGGCCAGGAGCGTCGCCGCCAAGGCGGCGAGGCCCGCGCCGAGGACGGCGAGGCCTTCGCCCGCCCAGGAACGGCGCCGTTCGGTGCGGGAACCCGGCAGGCGGACGGCCGCGCGAACGGCAGTGAACCGCGGTACCGCGAAACGGGGTACCGCAAACCGGAGAGGTCATAGGTGAACAACCCCGTTAGGGCCGACGCCGCAGCCGAGGTCGCGGGCAAGGCGCCGGTGGTCGTGGTCGCCGGCGGCGGCACCGCAGGACACATCGAACCCGCTCTCGCCCTCGCCGACGCGGTGATGCGCCTGCGTCCCGACGCGAAGGTGATCGCGCTGGGGACCGAGCGCGGGCTGGAGAACAAGCTGGTCCCGGCACGCGGCTACCCGCTCGAGCTGATCCCCCCGGTGCCGATGCCGCGCAAGCCGACTCCCGAGCTGCTGAAGATGCCGATGAAGGTCCGCGACTCGGTCAAGCGCACCCGGGAAATCCTGGAGCGGGTCGGCGCGGACGTCGTCGTCGGCTTCGGTGGTTACGTCGCGCTCCCGGCGTATCTCGCCGCGCGCGGGCGCACGCCGATCGTGGTGCACGAGGCCAACGAGAAGCCGGGCCTGGCGAACAAGGTCGGCGCGCGGTTCGCCGTCCGCGTCGCCGTCGCCGTCCCGGGGACGCCGCTGGCGAAGGCCGAGGTCATCGGCATCCCGCTGCGGCGCTCCATCACCTCGCTCGACCGGGCCGCGCTGCGCGCCGAGGCCCGTGAATTCTTCGGGCTCGACCCCGACGCCCCCACGCTGCTGGTCTTCGGCGGCTCTCAGGGCGCGGTGTCGATCAACGGCGCCGTCTCCGGCGCGGCCAAGGAGTTCGCGGACGCCGGCGTCGGCGTCCTGCACGCCCACGGGCCGAAGAACACGCTGGTCGTCCAGGAGTTCCCCGGAAGGCCCGCCTACGTCCCGGTGCCGTACCTGGAGCGCATGGACCTGGCCTACGCCGCCGCCGACGCGGTGCTGTGCCGCTCCGGCGCGATGACCGTCGCCGAGGTCTCCGCGGTCGGCCTGCCCGCGGTGTTCGTCCCGCTGCCCTACGGCAACGGCGAACAGGCGGGCAACGCCCGTCCCGCGGTCGACGCGGGTGCCGGGCTGATGCTCGACGACGCCGACCTCAGCCCCGCCAAGGTCGCGGAGCTGGTGATCCCCCTGGTGACCGACGCCGACAGGGTCGCGAAGATGAGTGCGGCCGCGGTCGGCCTCGGCCACCGTGAAGCCGACGAGACCCTTGCCAAGATCGTGCTGGAGGCCGCCGGTGCCTGACACTGGGTTTGATCAAGAGCTGCCCGACACGCTGACGCGTGCCCACCTGATCGGGATCGGCGGCGCCGGGATGAGCGGCATCGCCCGCATCCTGCTGGCCCGCGGTGCCCAGGTCTCCGGTTCCGACGCCAAGGAGTCGCGCGCGTTCCTGTCGCTGCGGGCCCAGGGCGCCGAGATCGCCGTCGGCCAGGCTCCCGAGAACCTCGACGCGTTCCCCGAAGGCCCGTCCTCGGTGATCATGTCGACCGCGATCAAGGAGACCAACCCGGAACTGGTGGCCGCGCGGGAACGCGGCATCACCGTGCTGCACCGTGCGCAGGCGCTGGCCGGGCTGATGGAGGGTCACCGGGTCGCGTGCATCGCCGGGACGCACGGCAAGACGTCGACGACGTCGATGCTGACCGTCGCGCTGCAGCACTGCCATCTCGACCCCTCGTTCGCCATCGGCGGCGACCTCAACGAGTCGGGCGCGAACGCGCACCACGGCGAGGGTGGCGTCTTCGTCGCCGAGGCCGACGAGAGCGACGGGTCGTTCCTGGCCTACTCGCCGTCGGTCGCCGTGGTGACCAACGTCGAGCCGGACCACCTGGACCACCACGGCACCGCCGAGGCGTACGTCTCGGTGTTCACCGACTTCCTCGGCCGGATCGCGCCGGGCGGGCTGCTCATCGTCTGCGGTGACGACGAGGGGGCCGACGCGCTGGGTGCGCGGGCCTCGGCGCGGGGCATCCGCGTCCGCCGCTACGGGCGTTCGGTCACCGGCGCGGACGACGCCCGGATCCTGGACTTCGCGCCCGCACCGGACGGTGGCGTAGTCCGGATCTCTTTGCAGGGCGAGGAGATCACTCTCCGGGTCGCGGTGCCGGGCGAGCACATGGCGCTGAACGCGATCGCGGCCCTGCTGGCCGGGATCGAGCTGGGCGCGCCCGTCGAGGGACTGGCCGAAGGGCTCGCCGCGTTCGGCGGCGTCCGGCGGCGGTTCGAGTTCAAGGGCCGCTCGGGCGACGTCCGGGTGTACGACGACTACGCGCACCACCCGACCGAGGTCGACGCGCAGCTGCGCGCGGTGCGGACGGCCGCGGGCACGGGCCGGGTCATCGTGGTCTTCCAGCCGCATCTGTACTCGCGCACGAAGACGTTCTCGAAGGAGTTCGCGGCCGCGCTGTCGCTGGCCGACGAGGTCGTCGTGCTGGACGTCTTCGGCGCGCGCGAGAAACCGGAACCCGGGGTGAGCGGCGCGCTCATCGCCGACCAGATCTCCGGCACCCCCGTGCACTACCAGCCCGCGTTCGACGTCGCGGCGAAGCTCGCGGCGGACCTGGTCAAACCCGGCGACCTGCTGGTGACCATGGGCGCCGGCGACGTCACGCAGCTCGGCCCCGAGATCCTGGCCGAGCTGGACCGGCGGGCGGGCTAGCGATGACATCGGCCGGCGGGCAGCCATGACACAGACCGGGGAACGCCGCCGCCCGGCCGAACCCGGTCGGCGTCCGAGCAGGGACCGGACCGGGGCCGACCGGGCTCGCCGGGCGAAGGCCCGGCGCGGCAAGCGGTCCGTCCAGGACCGCCGCCGCACCACCCGGCCGGTCAAGCGCAGGGAGATCCGGCGGCGCTGGGTCGCGCTGCTTTCGGTGCTGACCGTCGTCGCGCTCGTCTACCTGCTGTGGTTCAGCTCGATGCTGGGCGTGCAGCAGGTGGACGTCGTCGGCGCGAGTTCCGTGCCCGCGGACCAGATCCGCGGCACGGCGGCGGTGCCGGACCAGAAGCCGATGCTGCGCCTGGACACCGACGAGATCCGCGACCGGGTGGCGCAGATGCCCGGTATCGCCACCGTCGACGTCTCCCGGTCCTGGCCGAGCACCCTCGAGATCACCGTGACCGAACGTGCCGCGATCGCGTTCTTCGACAGCGGGCCCGGCGGCGACGGGGTGCACCTCGTCGACGGCGGGGGAGTGGTGTTCAAGACGGTCAAGGAACGGCCCGCGGGGCTGCCCGAGCTCAAGCTGCCGTCGGTCTCGGCCGACGACCCGGTGACCCGCGCGGTGACCGGCGTCCTCGGCGTGATCCCGCTGCAGTTGCTCAAGCAGGTCACCACCGCGACGGCGAAGACTCCCGGCAGCGTCGAGTTCGCGCTGGCCGACGGGAAGACCGTGCGGTGGGGGACCCCGGCCGACACCGAACGCAAGGCGAAGGTCCTCGCCGCGCTGCTCACGCGCGAGGGGAAGGTCTTCGACGTCTCGGCCCCGGACCTGCCCACCGTCTCCTGACGCGTTTAGTCCTCTAGTTGCGGTTGTTCGCGTTGCCAACTACCGCAACCAGAGGACGAAACGCGGGGTGGGTCAGGGAGTGACCAGGGCTTCGATGCCGTCCAGCATGCGCTCCAGGCCGAACGTGAAGCTTTCGTCGGCGGCTTCGCAGGTCTCGGAGTCGTACCCGCCGCTTTCCCACATCCGTGTCATCGCCGGATGCCGCTCGACGTCGAAGTACTTCTCCCAGAACACCGACCGCTGCCCCCACCAGGCGTCGGTCGACTGCCCGGTCTCCTGCTCGACCTGGGCGGTCTCGGCCGACAGCGCCGCGTTCGCCTGGACGTAGATCTCGATGCTGTTCGCCGCGGCCGCGGCCTTGCGCGGCGGCAGCCCGATGTCCGACACCGCCGCGATCAGGTACTCCTGACCCGCCATCAGCCCGGGTCCGAGCACCGGCCGCACCATCGACGTCGAGCGCAGCCACGGATGCGCCCGGAACACGGCCAGGGTGCGCTCCGCGTACAGCCGCACCTGCTCACGCCAGCCGTCCGGCCGTGGCTCGCCGGGGCCGGGGAGGTCCCGTCCGGCGAACACCGAGTCCACCATGAGGTCGAGCAGTTCGGTCTTGCCGGGGACGTAGGTGTAGAGCGTCATCGTGCCGACGTCGAGTTCCTTGGCGATCTGGCTCATCGACACGGTCGCCTCGCCCGCGCCGTCGGCGAGCGCGATGGCGGTGGAGATCACCTGGTCGAGGGTCAGTTTCGGCTTCCGCCCCCTGGCCGGCTGCCGGGCGTCGCCGCGGTCACGCCACAACAGATCGAGGCTGCGCTCGACGTCCATCCACACTCCACTCGGCCGTGAAGCTGGATTCTACATTCTCGTATGCGGTACGGTTAAACTATTACCGTAGGACGTACGAAAAGGAGTGGGGAATCGTGACGATCCTGGTGACCGGTGCGACCGGAAGCGTCGGCAGGCTGCTGGTCGACGAACTGGTGAAGGCCGGGGCGCCGGTACGGGCGCTGACCGTCAACCCGGTGAAGGCGGCGCTGCCGGAACAGGTGGAGGTCGCCAAGGGCTACCTGGGCAAGCCGGAGACTCTGCCCGAGGCCTTGAAGGGCATCGACACCGTGTACCTGGCGCCGCTGGCGGACACGGTGGACGACTTCGTGAAGCTGGCGAAGGAGGCCGGGGTGCGCCGGGTGGTGGCTCTGTCGGGCAGCAACGCCGACGACCCGTCGGAGGGCTCGAGCGGCGTGGCCTACGCGATCGTCGAGAAGGCCGTCCGGGAGGGAGGGTTCGACTGGACGTTCCTGCGGCCGGGCGCGTTCATGAACAACACGCTCGGCTGGGCGGAGACGATCAAGGCCGAGCGGGTGGTCCGCGAGGCCTACGCCGAAGCGCGGATGACGCCGATCGACCTCGGGGACATCGCCGCCGTCGCGGCGCACGTCATCCTGACCGAGGGGCACGACGGCAAGAAGCACACGCTGAGCGGGCCGACGGCGATCAGCCAGCGCGAACAGGTCGCCGCCATTTCGGCCGCGCTCGGCGAAGAAGTGGTCTTCCAAGAGCTCACCCGGGACGAGGCGAACCAGCAGTGGGCGGCCGCCGGGATCCCGGTGGAGATCGCGGAGTGGCTGCTCGACGGCTTCGCGTACTTCACCGAGAACCCCGACACGCCTACCGGCGTCGTCCAGGAGCTCACCGGTCGGCCCGGTGTCTCCTATGCGGAGTGGGCCGTGGCGAACGTCGAAGCGTTCCGCTGACGAAACGCGGGCGGTGGGCCCTCAGCGTGCCCGGCGGGGGAGGCGCGTCGGCAGTGGCGCGCCTCGTCGCGGCTGCTCCGTCGTCGCCTGAACGGGTGGCGGGGCAGACCGTTTCGGCTGGGGCAGCGGGGGCGGGCCCTGCGACTCGCGGGGCCAGGTGGGGGTGATCATCGCCTGCGCCCCGACCCGGCGGACCGGTAGCCCGTGCGTCTCGCGGGCGGGCAGGCCGGGCCAGATCTCGCTCGCCTCCTTGGCGGCGTCGTGGATCGCGGTGCCGTCGAGCGAGGTGCGCGTCTCCTCGATGTCGCGGTCGAGCCACTGGACGACGAACTCCAGCGGGCCGGCGGGCGGCAGCGGCCACAGGAAGATCTCGTGGTCGACGTGGAACGCCGAACCGCCCAGCCCTTGGGCACGCAGCACCGGCTGATCCGGTTTGGTGGCGGACGGCACGGAGATGGTCTCCGAACTGGCCCGGCGTCCGTCGGGGAAGAGCACCCCGACCAGCAGCGCGTTGTAGTCCGGGACCCGGCGGTGGTCGATCAGGCCCTCGCCGGGTTCGTCCAGCAGGAGATCCCGCGAGTACACCGACAGCTGGAAGGTCACCGCCTCCGGCCACACCTCGATGCCGCGCAGCGCCACGATGGTCCGTTCGGCGCGGCCCAGCGGCATCGACCAGGGCAGGATCGCCGGGACGATGTACTCGTGCGGCGAGTCCACCCAGGGGCGGCCGTTGTAGCCGAAGAGCTCCTGCTCCGGCACCGGGAACAAGGGACGGCTGCGCGGACCGTCCGCGAAGAAGCTCATCGCGGACCGGGTGGGGCGAACCTGGCTGACACGCCGTTCACGCAGTCAATGACCACCATGCGGTTCACGGTATCCGATGACCATGCCGGTACTGAACGGTTTCAACGCACCTTTCGCGTCACCCGAAGCCCCTGAGCCGCACTTTCGTGCCCTTCGGCACCTTGGTGCCCGGCTGCGGATCCTGCTGCAGGACGAAGTCGAAACCACCGTTTCCGCCGCCGTGACCGTTGCCGTTTCCTCGACCCTCACGGTCGGCGTCCAGCCCCGCCTGGCGCAGGATCTGGACCGCCTCCTCCATCCGCTTGAAGGTCACGTTGGGTACTTCGACGGCATTCGAAACGAACACGCCGATCCGGCGGTTGCTCGCCTTGCCGCCGCCCTTGGGGTCGGTGCGGGTCACCTGGCCGGCGGCGAGCTGATCGGAGAACTCCTCGCCCGCCTGGAACGGCTGGAAACCGGCCTGCTGCAGGATCTGGAAGGCGGCGTCCTTGGCCTGGCCCGTGACGTCCGGGACCGGCGGCAGCGGTTCGGGGCCCTTCGACAGGATGAGCGTGACCTGCCCGCCGATGTTCAGCTGGGAACCGGCGCTCGGGTCGACGCGGATCACCTTGCCCTTGGCGACGTCGCTGTACTCCTGCTCGCCCGGCACCGGGGTCAGCTGCGCGGCCTTGATCGCCGTCTCAGCGTCCTGCTGGCTCGTCCCGGCCTGGATGTCCGGCACGATCGGGCGGCCTTTGGACAGCACGACGTTGACCGTGGCGCCCGGCGCGAGCGACGTGCCCGCTCCCGGGTCGGACCGGATCACCGTGTGCTGCGCGGCGGTGTCGCTGTACTCCTCGGTGTAGGCCGGGGTCAGCTTCGCCGACCGGAGCGCGTCACCGGCGGCGGCCTGGTTCATCCCGGCCAGCTTCGGCACCGACGACGAGGTCGGGCCGGAGTCGTTGAGGATGAAGGCGAAGGCGCCGATCAGGCCGCCGAGGATCACCACCGCGGCCGCGATCATCAGATAGAGGCGTTTGCGCGACTGCGGTTCGTCGTCGTCCGCGGGCGGTTTGGGACGCGGGGGAGGCGTCCGGGGCGGCTGGGCGGCGGGGAACTGCGGCTCCCGGTGCAGCGCCTGCGTTCCGCGCGGCCCGGTGACCGGCATGGTCGCCTCGGCGACCGGGGTCAGCACCGTCGTCGCCATGGCGGGGTTCACCGCGGGGACGGCGGGGATGCCGGGGGTGGTGCGCTCGGCGTCGGTCTCCCGGTCGGAGTCCGCGGGCAGCGGCACGGGAACCGGGACGGCCGGGACGCCGAGGGCGGTGCGCAGGTGGTTCAGTTCGGCGAGGAACGCCGCGGCGTCGGGCGGGCGCTGCGCGGGGTCGCGCCGGGTGGCGCGCAGGATCAGCTCGTCCAGCATCGGCGGGAGGTCCGGGCGCAGTTCGCTCGGGCGCGGGACGTCGTCGTTGACGTGCCGGTACGCCACCGAGATCGCGGTGTCGCCGGTGTACGGCGCGCGTCCGGTGAGCATCTCGTACAGCAGGATCCCGGCCGAGTAGACGTCGCCGCTCGAGGTGGTCGCGCCGGTGGCGACCTGCTCGGGCGAGACGTAGGCGACGGTGCCGAGGATGACGCTCGAACTCGTGGTGCCCGCGCTCGCGATCGCGCGGACCAGGCCGAAGTCGCCCACCTTGACCACGCCGCCCGAAAGCGCCGTGCCGCCGCGGCCGATGAGCACGTTCTCCGGTTTGACGTCGCGGTGCACCAGTCCGGCGGCGTGCGCCGCGGCCAGCGCGGACAGCACCGGTTCGGTGATGCTCAGCGCGAGCGCGATGTCCAGTGGGCCGCGTTCGGCCAGCAGTTCGCGCAGGGTCCCGCCGTCGACGAGTTCCATCACCAGGAACGCGCGGCCGGACTCCTCCCCGCCGGGGGTGTCGAAGCCCTGGTCGTGCACCGCGACCACGTGGGGATGGTGCAGCCGGGCCGCCGAACGGGCTTCCCGTTCGAAGCGCTCGACGAAGGACCGGTCGTCGGCGAACCGCGGGTCCATGATCTTGATGGCGACCTGGCGGTCCAAGCGGGTGTCGACGCCGCGGTACACCGACGACATCCCACCGCGTGCGAGCAGCTTGTCCACCCGGTAGCGGCCCTCGAGCAGAGTGCCCACCAGAGTGGGGTCCGTGCGTGTCACGGCTATGGATCGTACGGAAGTGCCCATGTTCTGGTGTACGGGACCTGGCTCGCCGGGGATCACGATTTCCGTCATTTCGTCGAATCGGCGGTATGCGTGATCGTGCCAGTACTCTCCGTTATGTCCAGGCCGTCACCCAAGCGTACTAACGGAGCCGGAGACGGAATGTGGCACAGTGTCACCTGTGAGTGGTATTCCCGTCGCCGACGACGTTCTCGATGCAGATGTGGCCGTTCTCCCGATTCCGGAGGTCGCGACCGCGCTGAACGTTTCGGCCAACAAGGTCCGCCAGATGCTGCGCGACGGTCACCTGATCGCCGTCCGGCGCAAGGGCGACCTGTACGTGCCGGGCGCGTTCCTGGTGAAGGACGGCGTGGTCAAGGGCCTGGCGGGCACCATCACCGTGCTCGCGGACTCCGGGTTCAGCCGGACGGAGATGCTGCGCTGGCTCTTCGCCGAAGACGAGACCCTGCCGGGTGCCACCCCGGTCAACGCGCTCCGCACCAGCCACGGCACCGAGGTCAAGCGGCGCGCGCAGGCGATGGCGTTCTAGGCGTTCTGACCAGGACATACGTCGCGGCGGCGAGCAGCTGACAGCCCGCCGCGAAGCCCAGTGCGGCGGTTACGGAGAGTGCGCTCAACGGCCCCGCGGCCGCGGCGCCCGCCGCGAGTCCGGTGATCTTCACGCTCGCCGCCGTCGTGAAAACCTGAGCCCGCACCTCCGGGGGCGCCTCGCGATGCCGGATGGCGAAAAGCGCCGAAAGTTGCGGTCCTTCGGCGAGTCCGGCGAGGACGGCCGCGGCCAGCAGGGTCACCATGTCGTGGCCCGCCGCCGCGAGCAGGAAGCTCGCGCCCAGCAAACCGGTGGTGACGAGCACGGTGCGGTCCGGTGGCGGCGGCCTGCGGGCCAGCACGGCGTTCGCGACCAGTGACGCGGCGGCCAGCACGGTGAGCAGGAGCGCGCCGAATCCCGGGTTTCCCAGCCGCTGGGCGCCGAGCAGCGGATAGCAGACGACGGCGATCCCGATTCCGGCGAAGGACACCGTCGACGTCGCGGTGGCCCGGAGCAGCGCGCGGTTGTGGAAGAGGACCGCGAACCCGTCGGCGAGCCGTCGCCGGATCGGTTTCGCGGGCTTCGCCTCGACGGCGGGAAGCGACCAGGCCGCGGGGAAGGCCACCGCGACCAGCGTGATCGCGACGGCCACGGCTGCCGGGGCACCGGCGTAAGCGGCGACGAGCCCGGCGAGCCCCGGCCCGGCGAGGCTCGCGGCGGTGAACGTCATCGCGTCGAGCGTGCTCGCCCTGGCCAGTGGGGTCGCGCCGCGGACGTGGGGGAGTTGCGCCGTCCAGCCGCCGGCCAGCGCCGGATTGAGCAGCCCGGCCGCGACGGCCACCGCGATCGCCGCGGGGACTTCGACGAGCGCGAGCACCGCGCCGAGTCCGCCCGCGTAGGCGAGCAGCGCCCATGCCAGCAGCCGCCCCGGCCGGGTGCTGCGGTCGAGCAGCGCGCCGAGCAGCGGCCCGCCCGCCGCCGCGGAAATCGTCAGGCCCGCGAGCAGAGCGGATCCGGTCGCCGCCGAGCCGTCGACACTGAGGCCGAGCAGGAGCAACGCCGGCCCTGAGAGTTCGTCGCCGGTCCTGGCGACCGTCGCGCCGGCGAGATAGACGGCGAGTCTGTAACGGCCTCTCATGAGAAAGACGTTACAATGGGGTATGGCTTCGACGCAGCGGGATTTCCTGCCCGGCCGGTCCGCGCGGGCGGCGGCGCAGCGTGCGGTGGATCTGCTGGAGGTCTTGCTCGGGGCGCCTACGGTTTCGGGTGTCCAGGCGGTCCTGGAGGCGCACGGCGAGACTTCCGTCGAGCTGGGACCTTCGGATATGGCTTCGCTGCGCGAGGCGGCCCTGGAACTGCGTGAGGTCTTCGCGGCGCGGGATGCCGCGGAGGCTGCTGGGACGCTCAACCGGCTGCTGGCCCGCTACGCGCACCCGCCCCGGCTGACCGACCACGATTCCGGCTTCGGCTGGCACCTGCATGTGGACGCCGACGACGACGGCCCGTGGGGCGCGTGGCTGGTGACGTCGTCCGCGCTGGCGCTGGCGGTCCTGTTGGCGGACCGTCAGGCGGCGCCGGGTGGGCTGTGTGCCGCTTCGGGCTGTGGGAAGCCCTTCGCGCACTTGGGTGGGGGGAGTCCGCGGCGGTACTGCTCGACGCGGTGCGCGACCCGGGAGCGGGTCGCGGCTCACCGTCGGTCGCGGTCGTGAGTGGGGTGCCGGGACGCTATGAAAGGCCCGTTACTTGCAAAATTTGCAAGTAACGGGCCTTTCATAGCGCGCGCGACGGGGAAATCAGCCCTGCTTGTCCCGCCAAGCGATCCAGGACCGGAGCTTGTCGAGGTTGAAGTCCGGTCCGCCGGTGGCCACGGTGAACAGCGAGACACCCTGCTCCAGCAGCTTCGGACCCAGTTCCTCGGGCTCGCCCTCGACGGCGACCGAACGCTCGATCTCCTTCGGGTCCCGGCCGACGTCGGCGCAGTGCTGGTCGAGGATCCTGACCTTGCGCTCGACGACCTCCGGGTCGCCGAAGCCGTGCCAGATGTCGGCGTGCTTCGCGACCAGGCGCAGCGTCTTCTTCTCGCCGCCGCCACCGATCAGCACCGGGATCTTGCGGACCGGCTGCGGGTTCAGCTTCCCGAGCCTGCTCTCGATCCGGGGGAGCGCCTCGGCGAGGTTGTCGAGCCGCCCGCCCGCGGTGCCGAACTCGTAGCCGTACTCGTCGTAGTCCTTCTCGAACCAGCCGGAGCCGATGCCGAGGATCAGCCGCCCGTCGGAGATGTTGTCGACGGTGCGGGCCATGTCGGCCAGCAGCTCGGGATTGCGGTAGCTGTTGCACGTCACCAGCGCGCCGATCTCGACCCGTGACGTGGACTCCGCCCAGGCGCCCAGCATGGTCCAGCACTCGTAGTGCAGGCCCTCGGGCTCGCCGTACAGCGGATAGAAGTGGTCCCAGTTGAACACGATGTCCACACCGAGGTCTTCGGCTTCCGAAGCCGCCCGGCGGATCGCCTTGTACTCGGCGTGCTGCGGCTGCAGCTGCACGCCGATCCGGATCTTCCTGTTCGCAGCAGAGGTCATGATCGCACCTTAAGCCTGGAGTTGCTCCACGCGCTCGCCAGTAACCTCGGCAGGGCGACGGCCGCGCGACGACGGCGGGGCACGACGGCGCGCGTGTTCAGCACGTCGTAGCCGAGGGCCACGATTTCGTCGAGAATGCCTTCGTAGAGTACGAGCGCGGTCCGCACACAGTCCCGGGATTCCTCGCGCAGCAACGGGATTCCCGCTTCGGCGCGGCGGTACACCGCCCGGTTGCGCGCCACCGTCACGGCGAGCGCGCGCCGCACCCGCCGGTCCGGCAGCCCGCGGGCGCGGGACCATGCGAGCAGTTCGCGGTCGACGCCGAACGCGGCCAGTTCCTCGGTGGGCAGGTACAGCCTCCCCCGGTCGAGGTCCTCGCCGACGTCACGCAGGAAGTTGGTCAGCTGGAACGCCTCGCCCAGTGCGGCCGCGCCGGCGGCCGCCTCCGCGACCGGGACGACGGTGCCGAAGACCGGCAGCATCTGGAGGCCGATCACCTCGGCCGAACCGTGGACGTACTCCTTGAGGTCGGCGTAGGTCGCGTACTCGGTGATCTTGAGGTCCATCGCCATCGACCGCAGGAAGGCGTCGAACAGTTCGCGGTCCAGATCGTGGCGCCGCACGGTGTCGGCGAGCGCGGCCAGCACCGGATCGCCGGGTGTGGCGCCGTCGAAGACCCGTGCGACCAGGACGGCGACCTCGTCCAGCGCGACCGCGGGATCGGTGCCGGGCGCGGGATTGTCGACCAGCTCGTCCGCCATCCGGGCGAAGCCGTACAGCGCGTGCGCGAACGGCCGCGTCCGCGACGGCAGCAGCCGGGTCGCGAGGAAGAACGTGCGGCCGTAGTGCGCGTTGATGCGGCGGCATTCGGTGTACGCCGCCCGCAACGCCGGTTCGGTGATGCCCGCGGCGTCGAGTTCGTTCATCGGCCGGTGACCCTTCTCGCCGCGAGCCTGCCGGAGATCACCACCGGCGGGATGCCGACGCCCGGCGTGGTCCCGCAGCCCGCCAGTACGACGTTTTCCGCCGCCCGCACCAGGTTTCCCGGCCGGAACGGGCCGGTCTGGGCGAAAGTGTGCGCGAGGGAGAACGGGGTGCCCGCGGTGAGCCCGCGTTCCGCCCAGCCCGCCGGGGTGATCGTCTCGTCGACGGCGAAGTCGTCCGCGAAGCCGGTGAGGCCGCGGGTTTCCAGTGTCCGCAGGAGTTCCGTGCGATAGGCGGGACCGACCCGGCCCCAGTCGATCTTGCCGCGGCGCAGGTTCGGCGCCGGGGCCAGCACCGAGATCACCTGGTCGCCACCGGGGGCGAGCCCCGGTTCGGTCGCGGTCGGCCGGGTCACCAGCAGCGACGGATCGCTCATCAGTCTGCCCTCGCGGATGATCTCCGAGAACGTCTTTTCCCACGCGTGACCGAAGTAGATGGTGTGGTGGCCCAAATCCGGCCACGATTTCGGCGCGTGCCCGTGCAGGACGACGGCCGACGGCGAGTACCGCAGCGGCAGCGGGCGACGCGGGCGGGCGCCGAGCAGCCGGTACGCGGTGCCCAGCTCGGTCGCGAGAACCACGGTGTCGCAAGGGATCCGCTCGCCCGAGCGGGTCCGCACCGCGCGCACCCGCGAGGAAACCCGTTCCAGCCAAGCGGCTTCGGTGCCGAAACGCACTTCGGCGCCGGCCCGTTCGGCCGCGTTCGCCATCGTCCGCGCGATCTCGCCCATCCCGCCCGAGGGGTAGTAGACCCCGCCGACGGTGTCCATGAAGGAGATGACGCCGTACGCGCCGATCGCGCGGGCCGGGTCGAGCCCCGCGTAGAGCGCCTGGAAGGAGAACAGGCGGCGCACCCGGTCGTCGCGCAGGAATCCGCCGATCTTCGGGCCGAGCCGTCCGAAACCGCCCAGCGCGGCCAGTTTCGCCAGCTCCGGGCGGACGAGATCGAGCGGGGAATCGAAGTTCGCGCCGATGAAATGGTCCTTCTGGACCGCGTACAACTCGGTCAGCCAGCGCCGCAGACGACGGTAGCCCTCGGCTTCGGCCGGACCGGCGGCCGCGCGGATCTCGGCCTCCATCGCCGCCGCTTCGGTGTGCACGGCGATGGTGCTGCCGTCGGCGAACCTCGCGCGGTAGGCCGGGTCGAGCCGGGTCAGTGTCAGGTTGTCCGCCAGCGATTCGCCGACCGCGGAGAAGGCCTCGTCGAGCAGCTCCGGCATGGTCAGCACGCTGGCGCCGGTGTCGACGGTGTTGCCGCCGAAATCCGCCTGCCCGGCTCGTCCGCCGGGGCTCTTGTCCTGCTCCAGCAGGGTCACCCGGCGTCCGGCGCCGAGCAGGTGCAGCGTCGCCGACAATCCGGCGAGTCCGCCACCGATCACCACCACGTGGTCACTCGGACCGGTGACGGTGCGCATCAGTACGTCCGCTGGGTCGCCTTGACGACCAGCCCGGTCAGCGCGGCGGGAGCGGGCTCGGCCAGGTGGGCGCGGTCCAGCGCCGCCATCGCGGACTCGGTGAGCTCGTCGATACGGCGTTCCACCGCGTCGACGGCGCCGACGTCCTGCAGTGCCTCGCGCACGCTCTCGACGGCGTCTTCGGACAGGTGCGCGTCGCCGATGGCGTCGGAGATGACCCGCGCCGCGGCGTCCTTGCCCTGCTCGGCCGCCCGCTGGAGACCCAGGGCGACCAGCAGCGTCCGCTTGCCCTCGCGCAGGTCGTCGCCCGCGGGCTTCCCGGTGACCGACGGGTCGCCGAAGACGCCGAGGAGGTCGTCGCGCAACTGGAACGCCACGCCGACCTCGTCACCGAACTCTCGCAGCGTCGCGATCAGGGCGTCGTCGGCGCCGCCGAGCGCGGCACCGAGGTGAAGCGGGCGCATGACGGTGTACGCGGCCGTCTTGAGCTTGCAGATGTGCAGCGCGGCCTCGGGGGAGGCGTCTCCGGTGGCCTGCGTGCGGACGTCGAGGTACTGCCCGGCGAGCACCTCGGTGCGCATCGCGCGCCACGCGGGCCGCGCGGCGGCCAGTGCGGCGGGCGGAAGCGGGGCCTCGCCGAACATGTCGTCGGCCCAGGCCAGCGCGAGGTCGCCGACCAGGACGGCGGTCGCGAGCCCGAACGTGCTCGGCGAACCCATCCAGCCGCTGTCGGCGTGCAGTTTCGCGCCCGCGATGTGCACCGTCGGCGCACCGCGGCGCGAATCGGAGGAGTCGATGAGGTCGTCGTGGATCAGCGCGCACGCCTGGATCAGCTCCAGGCTCGCGACAGCCTGCAGCACGCCTTCGACGTCCGGCCCCGCCGGATCGCCGCCCGCGCCGCGCCAGCCCCACCAGGCGAACGTCGGGCGCAGGCGTTTGCCGCCGCCCAGCACGAATCCGGCCAGCGCGTCGATCCCGGCCCCGACGGTCGGTTCGGTGCGGCGGATTTCGGCACCGGCGCGCTCGAGGAACCCGGCCAGCGCCCGCTCGACGTGGGCGGGCAGATCGGCGTCGTAGGCGGACGTGTCCATGAGCACATCCTCCGGGAAGGACACCGCCGTGACCCAGTCGGGTGCCGCGGAATGTGGCGAAACAGACGCGCCCCTCCCCGCTTTTAGTCCTCTAGTTGCGGTAGTTGCACGCGCATGGACCGCGACCAGAGGACCAAATGCGAGGGATGTCAGCCGCGGCCCTTGTCGTAATGCCGCTTCGCGCGCGCCCGGTTCCCGCAGTCCGACGAACTGCACCATCGCCGCGACCGGTTGCGCGTCTGGTCGGTGAAGATCCAGCCGCACCCCGGCCCCTCGCACTCCCGGATCCGCGCGAGTTCGCCGGACCGCAGCAGTTCCTCGGCCGACAGCGCGAGGAAGTGCGGCAGCGCGGCGTCGCCGGTCAACGGCACCGTCCACCGCAGCGGCAAGGACGGCGCGAGTTCGGCGTGCCGGTACGCCGCGACCAGGGTCTTCCGCAACGCCGTGACGTCCGGAGGGGCCGAAACGAGCACCCGGTAGAGCGTCTCGCGGAACGACTTCACCGTGTCGAAGACGGCCTCGGAGATCTCCAGTCGTTCGGTGCCCGCGCCGACCAGGACGACCCACTCGGACAGCCGCGCGGGATCCGAAAGCCGATCGTCCCGCCTGGCCGGATCGCGCCGCCAGGAAACGGTGTTGACCAGGTCCAACGGCACGCTCCCGCCGATGCTGTCGTACCCGTCCCAGTGGCCGTCCACGTGCCCTCCTAATGGTCAAACTCAGTTTAGCTTGTTAGAGTCGGCCGTATGACAACGCTCCGGCAGCACTATCTGGCCGGCGCCCGCGTCGGCCTCGGGCTGGGTGTCGCGACCTTCGTCCTCGGTGTCACTTTCGGCGCCTACAGCCAGACTCTGAACTGGGGGATCGCGGCCCCGATCGTCGCGTCGATCGTCGTGTTCTCCGGCTCTGCCCAGTTCGCGATGGCCACCGCGCTCGCGGGCGGCGGCAACCTCGCCGTCGCGGTCGGCGCCGCGGCCCTGATCAACGCCCGGTTCCTGCCGATGGGCGCCGCCGTCGCCAAGGACCTGCGCGGCGGGCGGCTGCGCCGGGCATGGGAGGGCCAGGCCGTCGTCGACGGTTCGTGGGTGGCCGCCCACCTCGGCGGCGGGCGCTTCGACCGCGAGAAACTCATCGGCTGCACGCTCGTCCAGTTGCCCGCGTGGGTGCTGGGCACGGTGCTCGGTGTCGTGGCAGCGCCCTCGCCGGACGTCGTCGCGCGCTTCGGGCTCGACGTCGTCTTCCCCGGCTTCTTCCTGGTCCTGCTCATCGACGAGCTGCGCCGCTCACGCGAGGCCGTCCTGACCGCGGCCCTCGCCGCCTGCCTCGCCGGGGCCCTGGTGCTGTTCGTCCCGGTCGGGCTCGCGCTGATCGGGGCCTCGGCCGCCGCGCTGGTGGGCCTGGGGGTACGGCGATGACGCTCTGGATCGCCATCGTCGCCGTGGCGCTGGTCAGCATCGGGTTCAAGGCGGTGGGCCCGGTCCTGCTCGGCGACCGGGACCTGCCGCCGCGCCTGGCCGGGGTGATCGCGCTGCTCGCGCCCGCCCTGCTGGCCGGGCTGGTGCTCACCGACGTGACCGGCCCGGCCTGGTCCGGCGTCGACTGGACGCTCTGCGCGGGACTGGCCGCGATCGCCGTCACCTACGTGCTGCGCGTGCCGGTGCTCGCCGCGATCCTGTGCGGCGTCGTCGTCACCGCCGCGCTGCGGTTCCTGATCTAGCTCCAGAACGGCCCGGAGAGCCCGGCCTTGGCGAAATACGCGGCCGCGTCCTTCGGCCCGCGGCGGGTGTAGCCGTGGTCGAGCCTGCCTTCGTACCAGCCTGCCGCGAGCCGCCACAACGTCGCCAGGTCCAGGACATAACCCTTGTCCTGGCCCGTTTCCGTGAGCCATCCGTCCACACAGGACTCGCCGCAGAACAGGCGCTGGTTGCCGCAGGTGTGCACGACGTCGTCCCACATCCGCGCCGCCGGGACCAGGAAGTGCGCGACGAGTTCACCCTTCGGCGGGGTCCGGTCGTTCACCATCAGGGCCTGCGGCTCGCCGCAGCCGCGGCAGCGGGTGGACACCAGCACCTCGGGTTCGCCCTTGACCAGATGCGGGATCGCGAACGCGTCCCACGCGCAGCCGCCCCACCACAGCGTCCGTTCACCCATCACGGAGAACCCCAGCGGGATCGCCGCGAACGGATGCGCCATCACGACGTGCTCGCGGGCGTCGAGCACCACGTGGCGTTGCTCCGCGAGCCGGTGCAACGCCTGTTTCGCCACCGCCAGCGACCCGTGGGCGGCGTCGGCCAGCTCCGGCGCCGTCGGCCGCCTCCCGTGCTCGGCGAACGCCCGGTAGACCGCGACGCGGACGTCTTCGTCCCAGCTGGTGTCGTCTTCGGCACTCATGGCTCCAGAGTCTCCCCAGGTGGACGCCGCTCGGCAACCGTTGGCAGTGGCTGAAGTCGCAAGTCCAATGCCTGAGAGGGGGCTCCCAGCCAGCGGACTTTCCCCCCTAACATGACGGTATGACGTCGGTGGTCGAGCGGTTGCAGGGTGATGGACCCGTTTTCTCCATCGAGTTCTTCCCGCCAAGGGACACGGCGGACGAGGCCGTGCTGTGGAAGTCGATCCGGGAACTCGAACCACTGGACCCGGCGTACATGTCGATCACCTACGGCGCGGGCGGCTCCAGCCGCGACGGCACCATCCGCAGCATCGCCCGCGTCGCCACCGAGACCACGCTGGTGCCGATGGCGCACCTCACCGCCGTGAACCACTCGGTCGCGGAACTGCGCAACGTCATCGGCTGGTACGCCGCGGTCGGCGTGCGGAACATCCTCGCGCTGCGGGGTGACCCGCCGGGCGACGTCTACGGCGACTGGGTGCCGCATCCGGACGGGCTCAACTACGCCGAGGAACTCGTCGAACTGGTGCGTTCGCTCGGCGACTTCTGCGTCGGCGTCTCGGCGTTCCCGTACGGCCACCCGAGGTCGGCGAACCTCGAAGCCGACACCGAATACCTCGTGCGCAAGCTCCGCGCGGGCGCGGATTTCGCCATCGCGCAGCTGTTCTTCGAACCCGAGGACTTCCTCCGCCTACGGGACCGGGTGGCGGCGACCGGCTGCGAGGCGCTGGTCATCCCCGGCATCATGCCGCTGACCACGCTGCGGACGCTGCACACGTCGATCAAGCTGTCCGGCGCGCCCGCGCCGCGGCGGCTGCTCGACCGGCTCGAACCGCTGGCCGACGACCCGAAGTCGTTCCGGGCGGCGGGGATCGACACGGTGACCGAACTGTGCGAGCGGCTCATCGCCGAAGGCGTCCCCGACCTGCACTTCTACACGTTCAACCGGTCCAAGGCCACGCGTGAGGTGGTCAGCAGGCTCGGGCTGGTCCCGGCCCGCGCGTAACTCCGTACCGAAGTCGCCCGTCGTCCCGGTAGCGTGCCGGGCATGGCTTCGACCGCGCAAAGTGTGCACCAGATCTGTGACCGGTACGTCGACGAGTACGCGGCGGCCGACCCGGTCACCGCGACGACGTACGGCATCTCCGGATACGACGACCAGCTGACCGACTACTCGCCCGCCGGGTACGCGGCGCGGGCCGCGATCGCCTCCCGGGCACTGGCCGACATCGAAGCGGCCGAGCCGCGCGACGACGGCGAACGCGCGGCCAAGGCGGTCTTCACCGAGCGGACCGGGCTGATCCTGGAGATCCACGAGGCGGGTCTCGACCTCGCCGAGTTGAACGTGATCGAGAGCCCCGCGCAGAACCTGCGGATGGTCTTCGACCTCATGCCCGCCGAGACCGAGTCGGACTGGGCGAACATCGCCGCCCGCATGGCCAAGGTTCCCGAGGCGCTCGACCAGTACCGCGCGTCGCTGCTCGCCGGCGCCGACGCGGGCCGCGTCTCGGCGCTCCGCCAGGTCAGCAAGGTCGCCGAGCAGGCCGAGACCTGGGCGGGGCTCAAGGAAGAGACCGGGTTCTTCACCACGTTGATCTCTGGCGCGAAGAGCGTGAGTTCGGAGCTTCGCACCGAACTCGAGCACGCCGCCCGCGCCGCGCAGGAGGCGTACGCGGAGTTCGCCGGTTTCCTCCGCGCCGAGCTCGCCCCGCGGGCCCCGGTCAAGGACGCCGTCGGCGCCGAGGTCTACCGGCTGTGGTCCCGGATGTTCACCGGAGCCACCCTCGACCTGGACGAGGCCTACGCCTGGGGCTGGGCCGAGTTCACCCGCATCGAAACGGAGATGCGCGAGGTCGCGAACCGGATCAAACCCGGCGCCACCCTCGCCGAGGCGGCCGCCGTCCTCGACGCCGATCCGAAGTACGTCGTGCGCGGCCGGTCGGAATTCCAGGCCTGGATGCAGAACCTGTCCGACAACGCGCTGAAGTCGTTGCGCGGCAAGCACTTCGACATCTCCGACCAGGTCATGGAGCTGGAGTGCAAGATCGCCCCGCCCGGCGGCACCGTCGGCGCGTACTACACCGGCCCGAGCGAGGACTTCTCCCGCCCCGGCCGCATGTGGTGGTCGCTGCCGCAGGGCCGGGAGGAGTTCATCACCTGGCGTGAGGTCAGCACCGTCTACCACGAGGGCGCGCCGGGCCACCACCTGCAGATCGCGACCGCCGTCGACCAGTCGGAGTCGTTGAACAAGTACCAGCGGCTGCTCGCGTTCACCTCCGGGCACGCCGAGGGCTGGGCGCTGTACTCCGAGCGGCTGATGGAGGACCTCGGGTTCCTCGCCGACGACGGCGAACTGCTCGGCATGCTGTCCGAGCAGCTGTTCCGCGCCGCGCGCGTGATCGTCGACCTCGGCATGCACCTGGAACTGGAGATCCCGGCGGGCACCGGTTTCCACGAGGGCGAGCGCTGGACGCCCGAGCTGGGCCTGGAGTTCATGCTCACCCGGACCGTCACCGACCCGGCCCACGTGCACGACGAGATCGACCGCTACCTGGGCTGGCCGGGGCAGGCGCCGTCGTACAAGCTCGGCGAACGCCTCTGGCTCACCGCGCGCGACGAGGCCCGTGCCCGCCAGGGCGACGCCTTCGACATCAGGCAGTTCCACACGCGGGCGTTGGCGCTCGGCGGGATGGGGCTGGACACGCTGAGGGAGACGCTGGCCGCACTGGACTAGCCGCTCTCTCGCGCCTTCCGCGGTCCAAAAGCGCGCTATGAAAGGCCCGTTACTTGCAAAATTTGCAAGTAACGGGCCTTTCATAGCATCCGGAGGGGGCACCGGCCGCGCGCAATTCACGTGCGGCACCGGCCGGAGCCTTGCTACGTTCCCCCCGTGCACCGGATCTTTCTCGTCACCCCACCCCCCGCCTCCTGAGCGGGGTGTGTGCGGCCGCGCGGCGTTCCCGCCGCCCGGCCTCTTCCTGATGCGCTGAAGAAGCACCCCGCGTCGTCGCCGTCCTCAGACACCGACACCAGACGCAGGAGCGTTTCCCATGTCCGTTGCCGTACCCACGCGCGCCCGATCGTCGGCCGCGCTCGTCCTCGCCGGCGTCCTCTGGGGGACCGGCGGCCTCGCCGGCTCCCTGCTCGCCTCCCGCGCGGGACTCCATCCGCTGAGCGTCGCCGCGTACCGGCTGCTCATCGGCGGTGTGATCGCCACCGGCTATCTCTGGCTCACCGGCGGCCTCCGCGGCCTTCCCCGCACACCGGAGGCCCGCCGTCGCCTCCTGGCGGTCGGTGGCCTGTTCGCCCTCTTCCAGACCAGCTATTTCGTCGCGGTCTCGCTGAGTTCGGTAAGCGTCGCGACCATGACCACCATCGGCAGCGCGCCCGTGCTGCTCGCCGTCGCGACGGTCGTCAAGTCCCGGAGTCTTCCCTCGGCCTGGACGACGGTGTCCCTGGCCGGGTCCCTGATCGGGCTCGTGCTGCTGCAGTGGACGCCCGGGGAAGAAGCCGACGTCACCGGAGTGCTGTTCGCCCTGCTCGCCGCGGCCGGGTTCGCCGCGCTGACCCTGGTGACCGCGACCCGCGTCGACGGCCTGGATCCCTTGCCCACCACGGCTTTCGGCTGCCTGATCGGCGGTGCCGCGCTCACTCCCGCCGCGTTGTGGTTCGGGATGGCCGTGCCGCCGCAGGTGGACGTGCTCGCGCTCGTCGTCTACTTCGGCGTCGTGCCCACGGCGCTGGCCTACGCCGCGTATTTCCGCGGCCTCGAGGGCGCGCACCCCGTCCTGGCCGCGTTGTCCGCCCTGCTCGAACCGCTCACGGCCGCGCTGCTGTCCATGGTGGTGCTCGGGGAACGGCTCGGCGCGGTCGGCTGGTGCGGCGCGGCGGTGCTCATCGCCGCGCTCGCCGTCGCCTATTCGAAGCCCTAGAGCGGCAGCGTCCGGCCGAGGATCGCGAACGCCCGCGGATCCCCGGCGAAGTGGTAGTCCCGCAGCACGTCGACGAAACCGACACGCCGGTAAAGGTTCCAGGCCCGGCTGGTGCCTTCCGGCGTGGAAAGGAGGACGTGGGCGCTGGGCACGCCGTCGAGCAGCCGTCGCAGGAGGTCCTCGCCGATCCGCTTCCCCTGGCTCGCCGGGCTGACGTGGATCTCGGTGAGCTCGAAGTAGTCGGACATCCACTGCTCGGCGGCGGCCTGGCCCTCACGGCGGGTCAGGCCGTGGCGGACCTGTTCGTGCCACCACTGGCCGCCTCGGCCCTTGTAGCCGTAGGCGAGGCCGAGCAGGACGCCGTTCGCGTCGAGCGCGGCCATACAGCGCCATCCTTCGCGCAGCGCGTGCGTGAGCCACATCGGCGCGCGTTGTTCCGCCGTGCCTTCGGGATAGCGCATGGCGTCGACGTAGATGGTCAGCGCCTCGGGGAGCCGGGCGCGGAACTCGTCCGCGGACAGCTGGACGTAACGGGTGCATTCCGAGGACATCGCGGTCACGGGCGCCCATCCTGCCCGTCGCCCGCGACGTCCGCGGGAGTACCCCCGGTCAGCGCGACGAGCCCGTCGAACGTCGTGGGGTACACCGACTTCGGATGCCCGGCGGCGGCCCAGACGACGTCGTGAGCGCGTAACGCGGTGTCGACGAGAGTGGTCAACGCCTTCGGGTGACCGACCGGGGCGACGCCGCCGATGGGCTGCCCGGTGTGCGCACGGACGAAATCCGCGTCCGCCTTGCCGATCTCGTCGGCGCCGGTCGACGCGGCGAGGATTCCGGTGTCGGCGCGGTGCGCGCCCGACGTCAGCGCGAGCAGGGCCGTCTCCGCGTCACCGGTGCGGCTGCGGAACACGAGGCTGTTCGCGATCGCGCCGACCTCGACTCCGAGCGCTTCGGCCGCCTGCGCGGCCGTGCGGACTTCGGCGGGGAGGATCCGGATCCCGTCCGCGGCGGCCTGCTGACCCGCCTCGGCGAGCGCGGCCGCGACCTTGGCCACCGAGGGGTGGCCGGACTGGTCGATGGTGCTCATGAGCCTATGAGATCACGTGGCCGATCCCGTGTCCCGCGCCACATGCGGCGATCACCCCGCTACGGGGTTGAAGAAAGGGGCACGTCAGGGTTACATTGGTCTTGTTCGAACAGACGTTCGACATTCGGTGAGCGCGCACCGGTAGGTGCCCGGAGCGGGGGCGGGGGAAGCGCCTCGGCACCGGGCACCGGCCGGCGCTCACGTACAGGAGGAGGGTCGTCATGTCCGTTTCGGTCGTGTCCCCTGACGAAGCCGAGAGGCCGGGGGGCACCGCGCAGCCCGCCCTGCCGATGTCGTTGCGCCCGCCGGCACCACCCGCGGCGGTCTCCTTGTACGCGCAGGCAAGGCGTGGCCTTGGCGAAGCAGAGCGGGAGACCGATCCCGCGGAGCGGTTCATCGGGGCGTACCTCGCCGCGCTGCGGGGCGCCGCGGCGGTGCTGGAGGCACGCGGCCGTCCGCACCGGGGCCGGGCCCGCCCGGCGAGCGGCTGGGTGCTGCTCGACTCCGTCGCGCCCGAGCTCAAGGAGTGGGCGGCGTTCTTCGCGGCCAACTCCGCGACGCGGGCCGCCGCGCAGGCGGGCATCACCGGGAAGGTCACCGTCGACATGGCCGACGAGCTGGTGCGTGCCGCCACCGTGTTCCTGGAATTGGTGCGACGGGTGGTGCACGGGCTGCCGATGGGTGATTCGGCGCATGTGGCCTAGGCCACCGCGGAGAGGGGGTGCCCGATGGCCGGGCAGGCCATGATCGACCAGGGCAGGTTCCTGGAGGTGATCGGCGCCGAGACCGAGCTGATGGCTCAGGTGGCGCACACCGCGTCCGCGGACGCGCCGGTCCCGACCTGCCCCGGATGGACCCTCGGTGAGGTGCTCCGGCACGTGGGCAGCGTGTACCGGGTCACCCGCCGCTGGATCACCGACGGGCGGCGTCCCGAGCACTGGCAGCGCAAACCGGGGCCGGGACAGACCCTGGAGGAGTACTTCCGCGAGGGCCGGGACGAACTCGTCGCCGAACTGTCCGCGCACGACGCGGACGAACTGGCGCCGACCTGGTGGCCGGCGGACCGCAGCTACGGGTTCTGGCGGCGGCGGATGGCGCACGAGGCGACGATCCACCGGATCGACGCGGAGAGCGCGGCCGGACGGGACGTGTCGGAGATCCCCGAAGACGTGGCGCTCGACGGGATCGACGAGGCACTGACGCTCTGGTTCGGCCAGCGGCTGCCGTTGCTGGGACTGTCCGGCACCAAGACCGGATCGGTCGGCGTGCGCACCGCGGGCCACCACTGGATCGCCAGGGCCGGGCCCACGGAAACGATCGCCTGGCGATGCTCGGCCGAGGAGGCCCGGCGCGCGGACGATCTGGTCACCGGGCAGCCGGACAAGATCTACCGCTGGCTCTGGGGCCGGGCGGGTCCGACGGCGGTGACGGTCAGCGGAGACCAGGACATGGCGGGACAACTCTGGGCCCTTTTGCGGCTCGCGACCCGATGACCGGTCGGTGGGGAAGCCAAACCGGTCAGAAATGTCGGTGGTGCCGTCTAGATTCACCGGTGTGGCGGTACAGCTGGTGAATCTGGTCTTCGACTCGGCCCTTCCCAGAGATCTGGCGGGTTTCTGGGAAGGGCTGTTCAGCTGGGACGCCCCGTTCCAACCGGCCTTCCGCTCCGAGGCGGGCCCCAAACGGGGCAAGAACCGGCTGCATCTGGATCTGGCGAGCCGTTCCCTGGAGCACCAGGCCGAAGTGGTGGACCGCGCGCTGTCCCTCGGCGCACGGCACATCGACATCGGCCAGGGGCCGCCGGAGGAGAAACGGGTGCCGTGGGTGGTGCTGGCGGATCCCGAGGGCAACGAGTTCTGTGTCCTCGAGCCCCGCGAGCAGTACGCGGGCACCGGCGCGCTCGCGTCGGTCGTCACCGACGCCCTCGATCCGGAGCGGCTCGCGCGGTTCTGGTCGGCCGCGCTGGGCTGGCGGATCGGGGTCCGGGAAGAGTCGGTCGTGGGTCTGCGGCCGCCGGACGGCCGCGGCCCGTGGATCGAGTTCCTCGCCACGGACGAAAGGAAACGGCACCGGAACCGGCTGCGGTTCGAGGTCGCGCCACGGCGAGGCAGCAGCCGCGTGGCCGAGGTACGGCGCCTGCGGGAGCTCGGCGCGACAGGGCAGTTCGGTCAGGCGATGGTGGACCCGGAGGGCAACGAATTCAGCGTGCTCACGCGGCGCTGAGTTGTTTCGCCCGGTTGTTTCATCGGAGTTGCGTGGCGGGGCCGAACGCTGACCTGAGCGAAACACCCGCGCCGTGGGCAGGCAACAACCGGCCGGGAACGTTGAGGTCATGGAGACTTATCGAGTCCTGCCGGCCCAGATCCACCCCGGAGAAGAGACCACGGCCGCGTCCGCCTGGCGGGTCCGGATCCGCGTGGACGACCGGCCGGGCACCCTGGCCAGGATCGCGATCCGGCTCGCCGACCTCGAGTGCAACATCCTCGGGCTGTCGGTGCTCCCGGTGCCCGGCGGCGTGCTCGACGAGATCGTGCTGCGGCCGGCCACCGGCCTGCCCCGGCAACTGCTCGTCGACGCGATCCGTGACGAAGGGTGCGAATGCTCCGCCGTCATCGACGCGGATCTGGCCGAACTGGTCGATCCGGCCACCGCGACGCTCACCGCGGCCAAAAGAGCCGTCGATGAGCCCGGTGGCCTCGCGGAGGTGCTTCGCGGCGTTCTCGCGGCCGACGTCGTCACGAAGGTCCCGTCGATCGAGGCGAACCCTGCCCGCACGGAGGGCGGGCACCGGGCGGTGTTCGCGGCGGGGGACGGCACCGCGTTCGTCGCGCGCCGCCGGTGGTCGCCGTTCGTCGAACTGGAGCTGAGCCGGGCCGTCGCGCTGACCGGCCTGATGACCGCCGTCCGCGACAACGTGACCGGGCCGATCGTGCTCGACCGGCCCGATGGCGCCGCGATAATCCTGCGGAAGGGCGTCCCCGGTGACGCGGAGGCGGTGTCCGCGCTGCACCAGAGATGCTCGATGACCACGCTTTTCCACCGCTATCACACCGGAATGCGCGCCGTGCCGCGCCGCTGGCTGCACCGGCTGCTGATGCCGCCGCGCGGAAGCAGCCTGCTGGCGGTCTGCGGTCGTGACGTGATCGGTCTCGGCCAGCTGATCCCGTCGGCCGACGGCGGCGCGGCCGAAGTCTCGCTCCTGGTCGAGGATTCCTGGCAGCGCCAGGGCATCGGCTCGGCCCTGCTGAGCAGGCTCGCCGTCCTCGCCAAGGCCACGGGAGAACGCGAACTCGCCGCCGTCTGCCTGCCCGGCGACGACTCCCTCTACCGCACCGCCGCCCGGATCGGCCTGCGCCCCGAACGCACCCCCGGGGACTCCGGCACCCTGCGCTTCCGCCTCCCCGACCCGCGCGTCCCAGAGCCCCGCGTTTAGTCCTCTGGTTGCGGTCGTTCGGCTACTTGCGGTTCCAGAACCAGTCTTTGCCGCGGGCCTCGCCCAGCGCCCGCTTCTTGCGCTCGGCGGTGAGCCGGTCCAGGTAGAGCTTGCCGTCGAGGTGATCGGTCTCGTGCTGCAGGCACTGCGCGAGGACGTCGAAGCCTTCGACCTCGATCGGCTCGTTGCGCAGATTGACACCGCGCACGACGGCCCGTTTCGCGCGGACGACCGGGAACCACAGTTCCGGCACGGAAAGGCAGCCCTCGCCGATCTCGTGGGTCTCCTCGGAGAGTTCGGCGATCTCCGGGTTGATCACGTAGCCGGTCAGCCCGCCGACGTCGTAGCTGAACACCCGCAGGCCGACCCCGATCTGCGGTGCCGCGAGACCCGCGCGCCCCGCCGGTTTCACGCCGTCCATCAGATCGGTCACGAGCGACTCGATCTTCTTGTCGAATGTCGTGACCGGATCGCATACGGTCTTGAGCACGGGATCCCCGAAGTAGCGCAGGTCGCGCATCACCATGTTCGAACGTCCTTCTCCGCAGGTCTGGGCGGCAAGTCTAGGCCCGCAGGCGCAGCCCCTTGGGAGTCGCCCGGAATCCCGCCTCCTGAAGGACGGCCGAAAGCTCGGAGGTGAGCGCCACCTCGCCGTCGGCCTTCTGCACCGCGAGCTGCCCCAGCCAGCCTTCCCGGACCGCCGTGGACAGGGCCCGCGCGGCCGAACGCAAGGTGTCCTGATCCTCGGTGAAACTCAGCAGCGACCGGCCGCCGCGTTCGACGTACATCGCCGGGACGCCGTCCACGAGCACCGCCAAGGCACCCGCTTTCCTGGCCGGACGGTGCTTCGTGTCGCCCGTCGCGGCGGGCCACGACAACGCGGCGCCGTAGGGCTGGGCCGGGTCGGCGGCGGCGAGCACGACCGCCCCTTCCTGGGTGGTGCGCTGGTTCCCGGACTGCGCGCGCAGCCTGTCGACGGCGCCCTTCGCCGCGAACTGCGCGGCGCCGAGTCCTTCGACGACGTAGCCCCGGACGACCTGACCCGAGTCCTCCATCCCGCGCAAAACCTTGTAGATCCCGGAAAAACCGCCCGTCACCCGCTCGGTGTCGAGCGCGCCCCTGGTGAGCACGCCGTGCCGTTCCAGGAAGGCCTCGGTCCGCGCGTGGGCACGCCTGGTCGGATCCGGTTCGCGCTCCGGGGTCAGCGCCCAGCGGCCGGCCACCATCGGCGGCCCGGAACGCGACGGCATCGCCGGTCGCCCGGCGCGAAGCCGCGCGTAACGGCCCCGAGGTGCCTGGCGCCGGGGTTTGTGGGCCGCGCCGGAACCGGAGACCCGCGCCCGCAGCGGCCCCAGCGTGTCCCCGGTGACCAGCCCGGCCCACACCAGATCCCACAGCGCGTCGACGACTTCGCCGTCGTTCGGCGGGGTTTCGACCAACGGCGACGCCCGGTCCACGAGCTGGCGGAAGAACTGCGCCCCACCCTCCAAAGTGGACAGGATCGCCGCGTGGAGCGGGCCGGAGGGCAGATCGTCGTCGAGGTCGGGCAGCAACAGATCGGCGACGTCCGTCGGCGCGAGCGCGAGCCAGCCGTCCCCGCCGGACAGGGAACCGCAGCCACACCAGGTGACCTCGCCCGCCGTGGTGAGTTCGTCGAGCAGCGAGGGGGTGTAGCCGGGCAGCCTGCTCGGCAGGATCAGCGACTCGACCGCGCTCGCCGGGAGCGGGGCGCCCGCCAGTTGCTCGACCACGGACAGCACGTCGTCCGCCGTCGGCGCCGAACGCACTCGCGCGCCGATACCGTGCCACGACGGCAGGAACCGGCCCAGCGCCGCCGGTTCGACCGGCTCCACCTCGGCTCGCAACCGAGCCAGCGACGCCCGCCGGAGCCTGCGCAGCACCGACGAGTCGCAGAACTCCATGCCGACGCCGTGGGTTTCCGGATGCCCGACCGGGCTCAGTTCGCCCCGGACCAGCCTGCCCTGTGCGGTCAGCCTGTCCAGCACGCCGGTGACCACGGCCGTCCCCAGCCCGAACCGCTCGGCGGCTTGCCGGGCGCTGAACGGGCCACGGCTACGGGAGTAGCGCGACAGCAGGTCGCCGACGGGATCCTCGACCGGTTCGGTGAACGCCTCCGGCACCCCGACCGGCAACGCGGTGCCCAGCGCGTCCCGCACCCGGCCCGCGTCCTCGATGGCGATGAACCGTTCGCCGCCGCCGATGCGGACCCGGATCACCCGCCGCGCGGATTCCAGTTCCTCCAGCCACTCCCGCTGGATGCCCCGCGCGGCGGCCTCCTCGATCGAGAGATCTCCGAGGAACCGCAACAGATCCGCGGTTTCTTCGGCGTTGCGGGCGTGCCTGTCGGGATCGAGCCGCTGCAGGGAGCGCTCGACTTCGGCGACGACCTCGGCGTCCAGCAGTTCCCGGATCGCCTCGGTGCCGAGCAGTTCGGCCAGCAGCGTCGAATCCAGCGCCAGCGCCGCCGCGCGCCGTTCCGCGAGCGGGGCGTCGGTCTCGTACAGGAACATCCCGACGTAGCCGAAGAGCAGGCTGCGCGCGAACGGCGACGCCGACGGCGTCTCGACCTCGACCAGCTTGACCTTCCGCGACCGGACGTCGGCCATCAGTTCACGCAGCCCGCCGACGTCGTACACGTCCTGCAGGACTTCCCGCATCGCTTCCAGCACCACGGGGAACCGCTCGTACTTGGCCGCGACCGAAAGCAGCTGCGACGCGCGCTGCCGCTGCTGCCACAGCGGCGTGCGACGGCGCGGATCCCGGCGGGGGAGCAGCAGCGACCGCGCCGCGCATTCCCGGAACCGCGCGGCGAACACCGCCGAACCGCCGACCTCGGTGACGATCAGCTGCTCGACCTCCTCCGGGTCGAGCAGTACGTCCTCGACGCCGATGGTGATTTCCGAGCCCTCGGAGTCCAAGGCCTCCGGCAGCCGCAGCACGATGCCGTCGTCGGAATGCGCCACCTGCGCGTCGACCCCGCGGTTCTCCCGCAGCCTGGCCGCGATCGCGAGCGCCCACGGCGCGTTGACCTGAGCGCCGAACGGGGAGTGCAGGATGACCCGCCAGTCCCCGAGTTCGTCGCGGAAGCGTTCCAGCAGCACGGTTTTGTCGTTCGGCACATGCCGTGTCGCGGCCTTCTGCTCTTCCAAGTAGCCGAGCAGGTTGTCGCACGCGTACTCGTCCAGCCCGGCGACGGCGGCGCGTTCCCTGGCCACCGAAGGCTCCGAAGTGGACAGTTCTCGGACGAACGCGCCGAGCGCGCGCCCCAGTTCCAGCGGACGGCCGGGAGCGTCGCCCTTCCAGAACGGCATCCGCGCGGGCTCACCCGGCGCGGGCACCACGATCACCCGGTCGTGGGTGATGTCGGTGACCCGCCAGGAGGAGGTGCCCAGCAGGATCGTGTCCCCGACGCGGGACTCGTAGACCATCTCCTCGTCGAGCTCACCCACGCGCGACCCGGGTTTGCCGTCCCCGCCCGGCGTCATCACGGTGAACAGGCCGCGGTCGGGGATCGTGCCGCCCGAGGTCACCGCCAGCCGCTGCGAACCCGGGCGGCCGTGCAGTTCACCGCTGACCCTGTCCCAGGTGATCCGCGCCCGCAGTTCACCGAACTCCTCGCTGGGATACCGCCCGGCGAGCATGTCGAGCACCGCGGACAGCGCGTCGTCCGGCAGGGAGGCGAAGGGCGCCGCGCGGCGGGCGAGGGCGGCCAGCTCGTCGACCGTCCACGATTCGAGCGCCACCATCGCCACGATCTGCTGCGCGAGCACGTCCAGCGGGTTTCGCGGATACCGCACCGCCTCGATCGCGCCGGACGCCATCCGTTCCGCGACCACCGCGCAGGAGACGAGGCCACCCCGGAACTTCGGGAACATCACCCCGCTCGACACCGCGCCGACCTGGTGCCCGGCCCGGCCGACGCGCTGCAGCCCCGAAGCGACCGTCGGCGGCGCCTCGATCTGCACGACGAGATCGACCGCGCCCATGTCGATGCCCAGTTCCAAGGAGGACGTCGCGACGACGCACGCGAGGCGGCCCGTCTTCAGTTCCTCCTCGACGTGGGTGCGTTGCTCCCGCGACATCGACCCGTGGTGCGCCCGCGCGATCACCGGCGCCGCGCCGGTGGTGAGCCCGGACTGGCCGATCGCCTCGGCCGGATACCGCTGGTCGGGCTCCAGCTCGGTCTGTTCGGCGACGAGCTCGTTGAGCCGGGCCGTCATCCGCTCGGTGAGCCGCCGTGAGTTGGCGAACACGATCGTCGACCGGTGCGCCTGGATCAGTTCGAGGACCCGTTCCTCCACCGCCGGCCAGATCGACGGCCGCCGCGGGGTGCCGTCGATCGCCTCCAGCGCGCCGGGGAGCTGGGCGAGACCGGCATCGAGGTCTTCGTTCTGCTTCGGCCCCTGTGGACTGTCGAGAGTGGACATGTCCTCGACCGGGACCTCGACGCGGACCTCGATCGTCTTCGCGAGCTTCGGCTGGACGACGGTGACCGGCCTGCCGCCCGCCAGGAACGAAGCGACCTCGTCGATCGGCCGGACCGTCGCCGACAGCCCGATCCGCTGCGCGGGCTTCTCCAGGAGGGCGTCGAGCCGTTCGAGTGAAAGGGCCAGATGCGCGCCGCGTTTGCCGCCCGCGACCGCGTGCACCTCGTCGATGATCACCGTCTCCACGCCGCGCAGCGAGTCTCGCGCGGACGAGGTGAGGATGAGGAACAGCGACTCCGGCGTGGTGACCAGCACATCCGGCGGCGTTTTACCGAAGGAGCGCCGCTCGGCGGCGGTGGTGTCGCCGGTGCGCATGCCGACGCCGATGTCCGGCACCGGCAGCCCCAGCCGCCGCGACGCCTGCGAGATACCGGCCAGTGGCGCGCGCAGGTTGCGCTGGACATCGACCGCCAGCGCCTTCAACGGCGAGACGTAGAGGACACGGCAGCGTTTCCGCGGCTCGGACGGCGGCGGCTCGACCGACAGCCTGTCCAGCGCCCAGAGGAACGCGGACAGTGTTTTACCGGACCCCGTCGGGGCCACGACCAGCGCGTGTTCCCTCGCGTGCGCGGCACGCCACGCCCCTTCCTGCGCGCGGGTGGGCGCGGCGAAGGCCCCGGTGAACCAGTCCCTGGTCGCGGGGGAGAAGAGGTCGAGTACGTCTGCCACGTTCTCCATAGTGCGCCGGACCACCGACAGTTTCGCTCCGAGGGCTGTGACACGGCACCCGGACGGGGACGAGTTCGGCGGGTTCCGCACGTACGGTGACCTCGCTCATGGGAGCATCACGGCCAGCGCGGCCGGATCGGTACTGGGGCGGCCGCCGTTCGTCTGTTGAAGGGGTATGAGCTGTGCGGATCCTGTCGGTGGACCTCGGGACGTCCAACACCGTGGCCGTGCTTTCGGCGCACGGGAGGCCGCCGCGGGTGGTCGAGGTCGACGGCTCGGCCAACATGCCGTCCGCGGTGTTCGCCACCGAAGACGGCACGATCATGGTCGGCCGCGACGCCGAACGCCGCGCCCGCCTCGACCCGACCCGCTTCGAGCCCAACCCCAAGCGCCGCATCGACGAGCAGACGCTCCTGCTGGGCACCGACGTCATCCCGGTCACCGAGGTGCTGGCCGCGATCCTGCGCCGCGTCCTCGACGAGACCACCCGCCAGCTCGGCGGCGAACTGCCCGACGAGGTCCGGCTCACCCACCCCGCGCAGTGGGGCCAGACCCGCCGCAACGTGCTCCTGTCCGCCGCCCGGCTCGCCGGGATGGGCGGCAACCTGGTGCTCGTCCCCGAGCCGGTCGCCGCGGCCGCGCACTTCGCGTCGTTCCCCGGCAAGACGCTCGCGCCGGGGCAGGCGCTCGCCGTGTACGACCTCGGCGCCGGCACCTTCGACGTCGCCATCGTCGGCGCGACGCCCAACGGCGGCTTCACCGTCGTCGCCGAAGACGGCCTTCCCGACCTCGGCGGCCTCGACGTCGACCAGGCCCTCCTGGTGCACGTCGGCCGCGAGGTCTCGCACAGGGATCCCCAGCGCTGGCAGCGGGTCCTGCGACCCGAGTCCACCCCGGACCGTCGTACGCGACGCGCGCTGCAGGAGGACGTGAAGGCGGCGAAGGAGGCCCTCTCACGGCACCCGCAGACCGAGGTCCCGATGCCGGAGCCGTTCGAGGACGTCCTGGTCACGCGAGGCGAACTCGAAGCGCTGGTGCGGCCGTCGATGCTGCGCAGTGTCGAGCTGATGGCGCGGGTGGTCCGCTCCGCCGGGATGACCCCGGACCGGCTCGCCGGTATCTACCTCGTCGGCGGTTCGAGCAGGCTTCCGCTGGTCGGCAGCCTGATCGCGGAGAAGCTCGGCGTCGTCCCCGGCAGCCTCGACCAGCCCGAGACCGCTGTCGCGCTCGGCGCGCAGCACGTCGCCTCCGACGGGATCAGCACGCGTACGCAGGGCGTCGAAGGCCAGGTCGCGGCGGGAACCGGCGCGCACCAGGTCGGCCCCGGCGTTTCGGGCCCGTACGCGCCGCCGCAGCAGGTCGCGTCGATCCCCGGTTACCAGAGCGGACCCGGCCAGTCCGGCGGCTTCCCGCAGTCGGGCTACCCCAACAGCGGCCCGCAGCAGGTGCAGCAGCCCGCGCCGACGAACTTCCCGACGTACTCCCTGGCCGGGCAGACCCCCGCCGACAAGGCACCCGCGAGCAAGAAGAAGCCGCTCGTCATCGGCGCCATCGCGGCGGTCGTCGTGCTGATCGCCGCCGGGCTCGTGTACTTCCTGACGGCCTCGTCGGCGACGACCTACACCGCCGACGAGTGCAAGACGGCGAGCTCGGCCGACGACAAGGGCCTCACCGGCTGCCTGCGCCAGCTCGCCGGGAAGATCGCCGACACCGGCGACTGCAAGCCCGGGATGGGCAACGGACCGGCCAAACCGGCGGAGAACCTCGGCGTGACGTCGACCTGTTCCGCGCCGGGGCGCGCCGGGACCCAGGTGACCTACCTGCAGAGCGATTCCGCGGAGAAGCTCAAGGCCTACACCGACGGACTGCTCAAGGCGGCGGGCGGCGACCGCACCGAGGCCAAGTGGGCGGGCAACGCCCTCGAAGGCCAGTACTCCTCGGCCGCCGGGCGGAACGCGGCCGTCCTGGTGTTCACCGTGACCGACCGGCCGCTGGTCGGCTTCATCTACCAGGTCCCGGCCGAAGGACAGACCCCGACGCCGGGTGAACTGGCCGACTACTTCGAGAAGAGCGTCCAGCCGGGGGAGTAGCTGGGTTCGGGCGGAAGTCCGTGAAGGGCTCCTTGAGGGACCCAGGGTCCCTCAAAGTTCCCCTCGTACGCTCGGAACCGCACCCTTGGCCTCAAGTGACCTCATGGCTGCGGCGCTTGAAGGCTCTTCCCTCGGCTGAGCCGAGGGAAGTCGATCTTCGCGCCTTCCCAAGTACGTGAAGGACCCCTTCCTTGCGTCTAGCGCCAGGGTCTCGGCGAAGTCGGCTATCCGCACGTGTCAGGTTTCGAACGTTTTCAGCGGGCTGGTTGTCGCATGGTGGGGTCGTGAGTGACAAAGAGCGTTAGAACGACTCTTACCGCTCACGACCTCCTCGCGAACCGCCTAAATCGGGCAAAGATGCGCCGGAAGTGTCCTCGGCGGACATTCGGGGAGTGTGTCAGGCCATGGATGAAGAGCCCCACTCCGTCACCCCTGCTGCCAGCGGATAGCCGACTTTGCGGGAACCCTGGCGCTAGACGCAAGGAAGGGGCCTTCACGTACTGCAGGCGATCAGGGTACCGAATCGCAGGGGGCTCGTGAGTGGCTAGAACGGACCGGTATTTGCCTACCCACACCTGGCCAGCGCACATGCGAACTGGCAGCGGCGGCGCGGTCGAGCGTGAAGGAATCGGGACGTCGAGTGTCCCAAATCCTTCATCGTCGAGGTGCGTTCCGGTCTCTTGGGCTTGATCAACGGAGGATTGGGGACACTCAACGTCCCCAATCCTCCGTTGATCAAGACCAGCCCACTCCCCGTACCCGTCGAGCGGGGAAGATTCCGGACGTTGAACGTCCCCAATCCTCCACGCTCGCCCACGTCAGCAACCAGAACAAGCCCACCGAGATGGCATCGGGATCCAGTGGGTAGGCAAACACGGGTCCACCAACCGTCCTAGCCACTCACGACCCCAAGCTCGCCCACATCGGCAACCAGGGGCCTTCACGCGTTTCGAGCCGGAGCCCGGGCTAGACTCCGTCCGATGCGTATCACGGTCTTCCGGCGGCTGATGGCCGACGAATTCGGTCCCGGACGTGCGGAAACCCTTTCCAGGGATCACGTCTTCGGTGAACTCGGGGGCCGGACCGTCGAACAGGCCCTCGCCGCGGGAACCTCGGCCAAGGACGTCTGGCGGGCGGTCTGCGATGCCTTCGAGGTCCCGCAGGAACGGCGCTGACCTCGGTGAAAGGGCAAGAACTCTAGCGCGACGGCGTGTCGGCCACGGGCTCGAACACACGTTCGTCTAGGGTGTTGTCCACAACGGGGTCAGCGATCCACAGCTTGGGCGCGAGGCCTGGAATTGTCGGTGGTCGCCCGTAGCGTCGGACCCGACAGCTCAGAACTGAAACAAGCCTTACCGGCTCAACCAACGAGGTGGACTCCATGGCACCAGCAGCACCCGACAAGGACAAGGCGCTCGAACTGGCCCTCGCCCAGATCGACAAGCAGTACGGCAAGGGCTCGGTCATGCGCCTCGGCGAAGAGGGCCGTGTGCCGATCGAGGTCATCCCCACCGGTGCCATCGCCCTCGACGTCGCGCTCGGGATCGGTGGCCTGCCCCGCGGCCGGGTCATCGAGATCTACGGTCCGGAGTCCTCCGGTAAGACCACCGTCGCGCTGCACGCGGTCGCCAACGCGCAGCGGAACGGCGGCATCGCCGCGTTCATCGACGCGGAGCACGCGCTGGACCCGGATTACGCCCAGAAGCTCGGCGTCGACACTGACGCGCTGCTGGTCTCCCAGCCGGACACCGGTGAGCAGGCGCTCGAGATCGCGGACATGCTGATCCGCTCCGGCGCGCTCGACATCCTGGTCATCGACTCGGTCGCCGCGCTCGTGCCGCGCGCCGAGATCGAGGGCGAGATGGGTGACAGCCACGTCGGTCTCCAGGCCCGGCTGATGAGCCAGGCGCTGCGGAAGATGACCGGTGCGATGAGCAACTCCGGCACCACCGCGATCTTCATCAACCAGCTGCGCGAGAAGATCGGCGTCATGTTCGGCTCCCCGGAGACCACCACCGGTGGTAAGGCGCTGAAGTTCTACGCGTCGGTCCGGCTGGACGTCCGCCGCATCGAGACGCTGAAGGACGGCGGCGAGCCCGTCGGTAACCGCACCCGCGTCAAGGTCGTGAAGAACAAGGTCGCGCCGCCCTTCAAGCAGGCCGAGTTCGACATCCTGTACGGCAAGGGCATTTCGCGCGAGGGCTCGCTGATCGACATGGGTGTCGACCAGGGCATCCTGCGCAAGTCCGGCGCCTGGTACACCTACGAGGGCGACCAGCTGGGCCAGGGCAAGGAGAACGCGCGCAAGTTCCTGCTCGAGAACCCGGACATCGCCAACGAGGTCGAGAAGCGCATCAAGGAGAAGCTCGGTATCGGTGCCGTCGTCGACGCCGAAGCCGCTCCCGCGCCGGTCGACTTCTAGGAGCCCCCGGACCCCCGGCCGTGGTCGTGCCGGGTGGATGACTTGCGACTGGAGTGAGAGCTGAATGCGTGCGCCCAAGGTGGATCCGGCGGAGCTGCCGCCGGACGAGCGGAGGAAGAAGGCCAAGGAGATCTGCTTCGATCTCCTGGCCGCGCGCCCGCGTTCCACGGATGAACTTCGTCAGGCGTTGAAGCGCAAAGGCTTCGACGAGGAGACGACGGAGACCCTGCTCGGTAAGCTGGACCAGGCAGGGCTCATCAACGACGCCGAGTTCGCCGAAATGTGGGTTCGTTCCCGGCATGCCAACATGGGCCTGTCGCGGAACGCTCTCGTGACCGAACTCAAACGCAAAGGAATCGATGGGGATATCGCCGTCCAGGCCGCCGACGAGGTGGACCGAGAGGCAGAGGAGCAGCGCGCCCGAGAGCTGGTACGGAAACGCATGCGCTCCTTGGGCAACGTCGACGAGCAGACGGCGATCCGCCGCCTGCTGGGCTTCCTCGCCCGCAAGGGCTATCCCCAGGGGCTGGCCTACACCGTGATCCGTGACGAACTCCGCGAGTTCGGCGCCGAAGCGGCACTCCTGGACGACGCCGCCCTCGACTGAGATCCTGCGTCACCCCACACTTGAGCTGCTCACCGGCCGAGCGGGCCCGTTGCCCGCCGGCCGGTGTTTGTTGTCCGCGGAAAGCTCTGACCTGCGTCGATGCGACCGATCAGGAATCGAGAAGCACCGGACGCCCACTGAGAAATAGCGTTACCGGCATGAACTTCATCGACGCCGTGACCCTCGAAGTGGCCGACACCGAGGCCGCCGAACGCTTCTACACCGCCGCTTTCGGGCTCGACACCCAACTGCGCCTGCGGGCCGCGCAAGAGCCGACCACCGGCTTCCGCGGCTACACCCTTTCCCTCGTGGTTTCCCAGCCGGCCAACGCCGACGCTCTCATCGACGCCGCCGTCGCGGCCGGGGCGACCGTCCTCAAGCCCGCCACGAAGTCGATGTGGGGCTACGGAGGCGTCGTCCAGGCCCCGGACGGCGCGATCTGGAAGATCGCCACCTCCGCGAAGAAGAACACCGGCCCGGCCACCCGCGAGATCGACGACATCGTGTTGCTGCTGGGTGTCACCGACGTGGCCGCGAGCAAGAAGTTCTACGTCGAGAACGGCTTCACCGTCGGGAAGAGCTTCGGCCGCGTGTACGTCGAGTTCGAATCCGGGTCGAGCCCGGTCAAGCTGGCGCTGTACCGGCGCAAGGCCCTGGCCAAGGACGCGGGAGTGGCCCCCGAGGGCACCGGCTCGCACCGTATCGCGATCTGCGGTGCCGCCCCGTTCACCGATCTGGACGGGTTCGCCTGGGAGACCTCCACGCTCGCCGCCCAGTCCTGATGTGCCACTACCGGATGCCCCCGCTCGCCGCCTACCAGGGAGAAAACGCCATGAGCACCACGTACGAAGGATTCACGGCCGAAGAAAAGGCCGCGATGAAGGAACACGCCCAGGACATGAAGAAGGCCGCGCGCCGCGGTTCGAGCGCCGGCAAAGCGGCGGCGGCCGAGCAGGACGTGGTCACGAAGATCGCCGAGATGCCCGACGAAGACCGTGTGCTGGCTGAGCGGGTCCACGCCATCGTGAAGGCCAACGCCCCGATGCTCGCGCCGAAGCTCTGGTACGGCCAGCCCGCTTACGCGCTGGACGGCAAGATCGTCTGCTTCTTCCAGGGCGCGTCCAAGTTCAAGACGCGCTACGCCACGCTCGGCTTCAACGAAGAGGCCCGGTTGGACGACGGTGAGATGTGGGCGACAGCCTTCGCGCTGACCGAGGTCAACGCCAAGGTGGAGAAGCGCATCGCGACCCTGGTGAAGCAGGCGGTGAGCTGATCCGGGTCGTGAGTGGCAGCTCGCTTTACCGCGCGATTGGCCACTCACGGCCCGGCGACCGGCGCCTAGGCTCGGGTGATCACCGGGAGGACACCATGATCACCATCGCGCCGCCGCAACCCGAAGACCGCGAAGCCTGGGAGAATCTCTTCCGCGCTTACATCGCCTTCTACGAACGCGTTGCGCCCCAAGAGGTCTACGACCGCGCTTGGCGCGAATTCCGTGAGGGACGACGGATGCACGCGCTCGGTGCCCGCCTGGACGGGAAGCTCGTCGGAATCGTGCACTTTCTGGTGCATCCCAGCACTTCCGCACTCACCGACGTTTGTTACCTGCAAGACCTGTTCACCGTGCCGGAAGCCCGTGGCAAAGGGGTCGCGCGAGCCTTGATCGAAGCCGTCGCGGACTGGGCCCGTGACCGTGACTGCGAGCGCGTTTACTGGCACACCAAGGAATCCAACGCCACCGCGCGACGGCTGTACGACCAGGTCGCGATCAACCGGGGCTTCATCCAGTACCAGCTCCCACTCTGAGAACGGTGAAGGCCGCCTTCGTGAAAGCGGCCTTCACCCTACGCATCAGAGCTTCGAAGCCTCCGCAGCGAAGGCTTCGATCTTCCCGAAGTCCTTGGCCGCCAACGCGTCCTTCGGTGTCAGCCACGAACCGCCGATGCAGCCCACATTGGACAGTGCGAGGTAGTCCGGCGCGGTCTTCACGGTGATCCCGCCGGTCGGGCAGAAGCGCAGCCCGGGCAGCGGCCCGCCGATCGACTTCAGGTACGCCACGCCGCCGCTGGCCTCGGCGGGGAAGAACTTCAGCGCGGTCAGCCCGCGTTCGGCCAGCCGCATCGCCTCGGACACCGTGCTCGCGCCCGGCAGGAACGGCAGGCCGGTGTCGAAGGCGGCGTCCAGGACCGAGTCCGTGCAGCCCGGGGTCACCAGGAACTTCGCCCCGGCGTCGGCGGCCTGCTTGGCGTGCTCGGGGGCGGTGACCGTGCCGGCGCCGATGACGATCTCCGGGACCTCCGCGGCGATCCGCTCGATCGAGGCGAGTGCCGCCGGGGTGCGCAGGGTCAGCTCGATCACGCCGATCCCGCCCGCGAGCAGTGCCCGCGCGGTGGGGACCGCGTCGGCGGCGTCGTCGAGGACGACGACGGGCATCACGGGGGACAGGCCGAGCAGGTCGGCGCCGGTGGTCACTGGGTTACCTCCACAGGGGTCAACGTGTGCGCCGGAGCGCCGAAGTGTTCCGGCGTGAGCGGTCCGAACACGCTCGCGCCCTGATCGGCGGGGCCGACCGCGCGGCGCAGCGCCGCGAACAGCTCCCGGCCGGTGCCGGTCCAGGATGCCTCCGAAGGCGGGGAGTCCACCAGTTCACGGCGGGCGAGTTCTTCGTCACCCACGAAGACGTCCAGCGTCCCGGCCCTGGCGTCGAGACGGACGACGTCGCCGTCGGCGATGCGCGCGATAGGGCCGCCCACAGCGGCTTCCGGGGTCACCTGGATCGCCGCCGGGATCTTGCCGGACGCGCCGGACATCCGGCCGTCGGTGAGCAACGCCACCTGGTGCCCGCGGTCCATCAGCACCCCCAGCGCGGGGGTGAGCCCGTGCAGTTCCGGCATCCCGTTGGCCTGCGGGCCCTGCTGCCGGATGACCACGACGACGTCGCGGTCCAGCTCGCCGGCCTCGAAAGCGTCCTTGAAGGACTTCTGGTCGGTGAACACCCGCGCCGGGGCCTGGACGACCCGGTGTTCCGGGGCCACCGCCGACACCTTGATCACCGCGCGGCCGAGGTTGCCCGCGACCATCCGCAGCCCGCCGTCGGCGGCGAACGGCCGCCACGCGGGGCGCAGGACGTCTTCGTCGAGGCTGAGCGTCGGCACGTCGCGCCAGACGAGCTCACCCTCGGACAGGATCGGCTCCTGCCGGTAGCGGTGCAGTCCCGGCCCGGCGACGGTCTGGACGTCTTCGTGCAGCAGGCCCGCGTCGAGCAGCGTGCCGACCAGGAACTGGATGCCCCCGGCGGCGTGGAAGTGGTTGATGTCCGCGCTTCCGTTCGGGTACACGCGCGCCAGCAGCGGGATCACCGACGACAGGTCGGAGAAGTCGTCCCAGGTCAGCTGGATGCCCGCGGCCGCCGCGATCGCGACGAGGTGCATCGTGTGGTTGGTCGAGCCGCCCGTGGCGAGTAGCGCGATGACACCGTTGACGACGGCCTTCTCGTCGATCACCCGCGAGACGGGCGTGTACTCCTCGCCGCGCGAAAGCTTCACCACACGCCGCCCGGCCTCTTCGGTGAGGACGCGCCGCAGCGGCGAGTTCGGCTGCACGAAGCTGGCGCCCGGCAGGTGCAGGCCCATCACCTCGACGACCATCTGGTTCGAGTTCGCCGTGCCGTAGAAGGTGCAGGTGCCCGCCGAGTGGTACGAAGCCGCTTCGGCGTCCAGCAGGTCTTCGCGGGTCGCCTTGCCCTCGGCGTAGAGCTGGCGCACGCGCGCCTTTTCCTTGTTCGGCAGGCCCGAGTTCATCGGCCCGGCGGGTACCAGGATCGCCGGGAGGTGCCCGAAGGACAGCGCGCCGATGAGCAGGCCCGGCACGATCTTGTCGCAGACGCCGAGCAGCAGCGCCGCGTCGAACATGTCGTGGGACAGCGCGATCGCGGTCGACATCGCGATCACCTCGCGGCTGAACAGCGACAGCTCCATGCCCGGACGGCCCTGGGTGACGCCGTCGCACATCGCGGGCACGCCGCCGGCGAACTGGGCCACCCCGCCCGCCTGGCGGACCGACCCCTTCAGCATGGCGGGGTACTCCTGCATCGGCTGGTGCGCCGAAAGCATGTCGTTGTAGGACGAGACGATCGCGACGCCCGGCGCCCGCGCGGCGCGCAGTGCCGCTTTGTCGACACCTTCCATCGCGGCGAAGCCGTGGGCGAGGTTGCTGCAGTCGAGTCCGCGCCGCACGGGACCTTCTTCGTGGGCGGCGGTGACGCGCTCGAGATACGCGGCGCGGGTTTCGGCGCTGCGGGCGGCGACGCGCTCGGTGACTTCGGCGATGATGGGGTGGACGTTCGGGGCGGTGCTCATTGTCCGGCTCCGGATCACAGGTCGTGGTGGTCCGCGGGACGGCAACGCTGGCGCCGCTGGGTCGTGACAGTGGCCACAGTAACCCAGGGGAAAGCCCGAATCAAAATCGATACAGAAGATCGACTCGCGTGACCTCCGTCACGCCACTGGGTTCTACTGTGCTACTTGTCACATTGCACAACGCGCGGCAGAGTCGGGATGGCGAGGATCGCTTGCCCTCTCAGGCTCAAGCGGCCAACCGAACCGACCATCGGGAGGTACCGATGTCCACCACAGAGATCGCCGAGCTTCGGCGAGCCATCGGTCAGCTGAGGCAGTGCGTCGGCGCGCTGCGGTCCCGATACGGCGACGCGTCGGCGGTACAACGCCTGGCGAACGACGTGGAGCGACTCGACATCGACGCGACCGATCTCGACACGACCCCGAACGCGGTGCCCGCGCAAGCGAAGGCCGCCGACCGTGTCCAGATACCCGACACGCCCTACGACCCGGCGCTCTGGCACGGCGCCGATGACGAAGGCGTCGGCGGCTACAAGCGCGACCAGCGGTGAGCGCCCCCGCCGGCAAAGAGGCCGGACGGGGTACGGGGGTCCGCGCACCGTCGCGGGCCCGGATCGCCGAACGAACGCTGCGCACCGACCGGTGGTGGCTCTCCCCGCTGCTGACCGTCCTCGGCCTCTCCACCTTCATCATCTACGCGACGATCAGGGCCTTCGTGCGCACCGCCTACTGGGTGCCCGAGTACCACTACCTGACGCCGTTCTATTCGCCCTGCGTCTCGGAATCCTGCGTCGAAGGCTCCCGGCACTTCGGGGCCTGGTTCGGCGAACTGCCGGGCTTCATTCCGCTCGGCTTCCTGGTCCTGCCGTTCCTGCTCGGCTTCCGGCTGACCTGCTACTACTACCGCAAGGCCTACTACCGGGCCGTCTGGTTCTCGCCGCCCGCCTGCGCGGTCGCCGAACCGCACGCGAAGTACACCGGTGAGACCCGGTTGCCGCTGATCATCCAGAACGTCCACCGCTACTTCTTCTACGTGGCCGTGGTCGTCTCGCTGGTCAACACCTACGACGCGATCACCGCGTTCCGCGGCCCCGACGGCGGGTTCGGTTTCGGGCTCGGCAACATCGTGCTGACCGGCAACGTGATCCTGTTGTGGGCGTACACGTTGTCGTGCCACTCGTGCCGTCACGTGACCGGCGGCAGGCTCAAGCACTTCTCGAAACATCCGGTCCGCTACTGGATCTGGACGCAGATCACGAAGCTCAACACCCGGCACATGGCACTCGCGTGGACGACGCTCGGCACGCTCGTGCTGACCGACCTCTACGTGATGCTCGTGGCCAGCGGTGCGATCTCGGATCTGCGGTTCATCAACTAGCGGCGAGGGAATCTCCCGTCCCCGGCGACAAGCTTTGAGGTGGCTCTTTCTATGACCGAGGTCGAACGGCTCAACTACGACGTGGTGGTGATCGGTGCCGGCGGTGCCGGTCTCCGCGCGGTCATCGAGGCCCGTGAACGCGGCTTCAGCGTCGCGGTGGTGTGCAAATCGCTGTTCGGCAAGGCGCACACGGTGATGGCCGAAGGCGGCTGCGCGGCGTCGATGGGCAACGCGAACTCGAACGACAACTGGCAGGTGCACTTCCGCGACACCATGCGTGGCGGGAAGTTCCTCAACAACTGGCGGATGGCCGAACTCCACGCCAGGGAGGCGCCGGACCGGGTCTGGGAACTGGAGACCTACGGCGCGCTGTTCGACCGCACCGCCGACGGCCGGATCAGCCAGCGCAACTTCGGCGGGCACACGTACCCGCGGCTCGCGCACGTCGGCGACCGCACCGGACTCGAACTGATCCGCACGATGCAGCAGAAGATCGTTTCGCTGCAACAAGAGGACTTCAAGGAGACCGGCGACTACGAGGCGAGGATCAAGGTCTTCGCCGAATGCACGATCACCGAGCTGCTGACCGAGGACGGCCGGATCTCGGGCGCTTTCGGGTACTGGCGCGAGAGCGGCCGGTTCATCCTGTTCGAGACGCCGGCGGTGGTACTGGCCACCGGCGGTATCGGGAAGTCGTTCAAGGTCACCTCGAACTCGTGGGAGTACACCGGTGACGGGCACGCGCTGGCGCTGCGGGCCGGGGCGACGCTCATCAACATGGAGTTCGTCCAGTTCCACCCGACGGGCATGGTCTGGCCGCCGAGTGTGAAGGGGATCCTCGTCACCGAAGGCGTCCGCGGCGACGGCGGTGTCCTCAAGAACACCGAGGACAAACGGTTCATGTTCGAGTACGTCCCCGACGTGTTCAAGGGGCAGTACGCGGACAGCGAGGAAGAAGCCGATCGCTGGTACACCGACCAGGAGAAGAACCGGCGCACCCCGGACCTGCTGCCACGCGACGAGGTGGCGCGCGCGATCAACTCCGAGGTCAAGGCGGGCCGGGGATCGCCGCACGGCGGGGTCTTCCTCGACATCGCCAGCAGGCTGCCCGCGGAGGAGATCCGCAAACGGCTGCCGTCGATGTACCACCAGTTCAAGGAACTCGCCGACGTCGACATCACCAAGGAGCCGATGGAGGTCGGCCCGACCTGTCACTACGTGATGGGCGGGATCGAGGTCGACCCGGACACCGCGTCGTCGAGCGTGCCGGGGCTGTTCGCCGCGGGCGAGTGCTCGGGCGGGATGCACGGGTCGAACCGGCTCGGCGGGAACTCGCTTTCGGATCTGCTCGTCTTCGGCCGCCGCGCGGGACTCGGCGCCGCGTCCTACGTCGCGGACCTGAAGGACCGCCCCAAGGTCGATCAGTCCGATGTGGACGCCGCCGCGGCGATGGCGCTCGCGCCGTTCGACCCGCCGGGCGACGGCGTCGAGGAGAATCCGTACAGCCTGCACACCGAACTGCAGCAGTCGATGAACGACCTGGTCGGCATCATCCGCAAGTCGGAGGAGATCGAGCGGGCGCTGGAGAAGCTCGGGGAACTGCGCGAGCGGATCAAGCGGGTCACCGTCGAAGGGCACCGGCAGTTCAACCCCGGCTGGCACCTCGCCGTCGACCTGCGGAACATGCTGATGGTCAGCGAATGCGTGGCACGGGCCGCGCTGCTGCGGACCGAAAGCCGCGGCGGGCACACGCGCGACGACCATCCTGGCATGGACGCCCAGTGGCGCAACAAACTCCTGGTCTGCTCGGCCGCACCCGGTGACAACCCGGTGGTGCCGGAGATCGGCATCGAGGTCAAGGCGCAGACCCCGCTGCGGCAGGACCTGCTGGAGCTGTTCGAACTGTCCGAGCTCGGGAAGTACTACACCGACGAAGAACTGACTTCGCACCCCGGGGGTCCGGCATGAGCTACAAGGCGAGTTTCCGGGTCTGGCGCGGCGACGCGGATTCGGGTGAGCTGCAGGACTACAGCGTCGAGGTCAACGAGGGCGAGGTCGTCCTCGACATCATCCACCGGTTGCAGGCCACCCAGGCCTCGGATCTGGCGGTGCGGTGGAACTGCAAGGCGGGCAAATGCGGTTCGTGCTCGGCGGAGATCAACGGCAAACCGCGGTTGCTGTGCATGACCCGGATGTCGACCTTCACCGAGGACGAGGTCATCACCGTGACGCCGATGCGGACGTTCCCGGTGATCCGCGACCTGGTGACCGACGTGTCGTTCAACTACACCAAGGCCAGGGAGATCCCGTCGTTCACGCCGCCCCCGGAGCTGAAACCGGGGGAGTACCGGATGCAGCAGATCGACGTGGAGCGCTCGCAGGAGTTCCGCAAGTGCATCGAATGCTTCCTGTGCCAGAACACCTGCCACGTCGTGCGTGACCACGAGGAGAACAAGGAGGCCTTCGCCGGGCCTCGGTACCTGATGCGCATCGCCGAACTCGAGATGCATCCCCTCGACGTCGCCGACCGGCGTGACGAGGCGCAGGAAGAACACGGGCTCGGCTACTGCAACATCACCAAGTGCTGCTCGGACGTGTGCCCGGAGGGTATCCACATCACCGACAACGCGCTGATCCCGATGAAGGAACGCGTCGCGGACCGGAAGTACGACCCCATCGTGTGGCTGGGGAACAAGCTTTTCCGGCGGGACCAGTAGACCGGCCTCGTGAGTGGTAAGGACGGTTCTAACCGTCCTTACCACTCACGAGGCCAGGGCGAAGGTGTGGTGCGGTAGTCGAGGGGTCGCTCCCGTCTCGGAGTTCGATGACACCGGACTCTCACCGTGGCACGTTCGAGTGTGGAGGATTTGGGACGTTGAACGTCTTAAATCCTCCACACTCGGTTGGGTGGCGGCTCACGCGTGTGCCGGGCGTTGACGATGAAGGAATGGGGACGTTGAGTGTCCCGATTCCTTCATCGTCGAGGGGTCGCTCCGGTCTTGGTACTTGATCGACGGAGGATCGGGGACACTCAACGTCAGACCTCGCGGCTGGCAGTCGGCATCCAGAACAAGCTCTACAAGCTCGCCGACATGACATCAGGATCCAGTGGGTAGGCAAATACGGGTCCACCAGAACCGTCCTTACCACTCACGAGCCCTAAATCGTTTGCCCCCGCTCACCCGCCCGTTGCACACTACTCGCACCCCAGTCCAGGAGGAGGACACATGCCGCGACGCCGCTACGCCATGGCTTGCCTCTTCCTTGGCATGGAAGAGAAACACGGCTCCCCGCCGTCGTCCTAGTACGACGTCGTGACAGTGAGCCGCCCTTCGGGAAACCGAACCGGGCGGCTTTTTCATGATGAACCCTTGTAGCTCAACGGAAAGAGCGCGGCACTACGAATGCCGAAGTCCAGGTTCGATTCCTGGCAGGGGTACTTCTGGAACGAGACGCCTCCGGTGCGCAGTGTGCACCGGAGGCGTGTTCCAGGCCAAACCCCCGGCACGGCGGGGAAACCTGTTCCGTCGTACCGGTGCGGCGGTGTGGGGTCCGTGCGCTCCACACCGCCAGACGCGCACGGTCCGGCGACCGGCCGGGATTCATAGCCCCGGCCAGCCTGGCTCGACACCAGGGTGCGCGACTCAGGACGCCTTGCGGGCGCTGTGCACGTCGCCGCTTTCGTGGCGGTGCAGCACGATGTCCCGGAAGCCGTTGTCCCGTAAGCCTTCCTCGAACGAGAGCCCGTTCGTGGCCACGACCACGAGCAGTCCGCCCGCCACCAGGCTCGCGGTGACACGGCCGAGCCGGCCGGGGGAGTCCAGGAAGGCCAGGACGATCTCGAAGGTCCCCATCACCGGCAGCCGGTCGAGCCGATGGACCTCGTAGGAGATCCCGATGGGATTCCGTTCTTCTTCGCGCTGGGCGACCGCGATCAGCACCTGGTCCGCGTCGACCCCGACGACCCGGCCGGCGCCCTCGCCGCGAAGCAGCCGGGGATAGCGGCCATCGCCGCACCCGACGACCAGGACCGACCTGCCCGCCAGGTCCGGCAGCACTTCGAGCAGCGCCGCGGCCTGGTCCGCCATAGCCCGACGCTAGCCGACGAGGTCACCGTCCCGACAGGACCAAGAGGCCTATCCCGGACCAGGGCCGTGCCCGTATCCGGGATGAGCCGGACAGCAAGAAGCCCCGCCGCGCGATACGCGGCGAGGCTTCTTGTGAACTGTCGAAACCGTCAGGTGGCCGCAGAGCCGAGCACGGTCTCCTCGGCCTTGTTGTCGGTCAGCGCGATGTGCTTCTTGCTGCGCCGGTTGCGCTTCTCGAGGTACGTCGCCAGTGCCGTCAGCAGGAGGCACAGACCGACGTAGATGCCGGTCGCGACCAGCGTCGAGGGCACGATCGGGCGGCCGAACTCGCCCTGCGTGCCGATGTAGCGCGCGTAGTACAGCAGTTCCTGGAACGTGATGATGAAGCCCAGCGCGGTGTCCTTGAGCAGCACCACCAGCTGGCTGATGATCGTCGGCAGCATCGCCCGGATCGCCTGCGGCAGCAGGACGAAGAACATCACCTGGGTCTTGCGCATGCCGAGGGCGTACGCGGCTTCCGCCTGGCCCTTGGGCAGCGCCTGGATACCGGCGCGGAAGACCTCGGCGAGCACCGAGCCGTTGTACAGCGTGAGACCGAAGACCACGCCGAGGAACGGGGTCATCGGCACGCCGACGGCCGGAAGACCGAAGTAGAAGAGGAACATCAGGATCAGCGCGGGGATGGCGCGGAAGAACTCCACGATCGCCCCGGAGATCCGGCGGATCCAGGCGTGGTCGGACATCCTGCCCGCCGCGAACACCGCACCGAAGACCAGCGCGAGGGCTGCCGCCACCGCGAAGGCCCGCAGGGTTTCGAGCACGGCGTTGAGCAGGTCGATCTGGACCTGCTGGTACTGAAGCCATTCCCACTTGCGCGCGGCGAACTGGCCGGTGTCGTAGAACCGGTAGACGACGAACGCGATCAGGGCGGCGATGGCGAGGACGCCGATGACCGCGTACAACCGGTGACGCATCCGGGCCTTGGGGCCGGGGACGTCGAACAGGACACTGCTCATCGGGCCACGCTCCAGCGCTTCTCCAGGCTCCGCTGGACGAAAGAAAGTACGGCGACCAGGATGATGAAGCCCAGCGCGACCCACAGGAGGCCGATCAGCTGGTTGTCACCCCGTTCGGAGAGGTAGGACCGGATCGCGCCCGCCTCGGCGACCGAGAAACCGGCGGCGATCGTGGTGTTCTTCAGCAACGCGATCAGGGTGCTGATCATCGGCGGCGCCACCGAGCGCAGCGCCTGCGGCAGGATGATCTGGCCGAGGATCTGGCCGAAGGTCAGCCCCAGCGCGCGCCCGGCTTCGGCCTGGCCGACCGGGACGGTGTTGATGCCGGACCGGACGACCTCGCAGATGAACGCCGAGGTGTACACGGTCAGCGCCACGACCGCGGCGGTGAAGAAGCTGAGCTTGACGATGTCCAGCAGCGGGTAAGCGAACACGAAGAACGCGAACACCAGGGTCAGCGGAGTGTTGCGGATGAGGGTCACGTAGGTCGTGCCCGTGGCGCGGAACGCCACGACCGGACTCACCCGCATCATCGCCAGAATCGTGCCGAGGATCAGGCTGCCGAAGGCGGACCAGATGAACAGTTCGATCGTGGTGAGGAAGAACGGACCGTAGAGGTCCAGGTTGTCGAGCAGGACGTTCATGGAGCCTTTCCCCGCTGCCGTCGACTGGAGGTGGGTGTGGAGCGGCCGGTGAACCCATCACTGGTCCACCGGCCGCGGGACTACATCAGTACTTCTGCAGGGTGGGCTTCTGCGCCGCCGAACCCGACTTGCCGAGGGTGGCGTCGTAGATCTTCTGCCAGGTGCCGTCGTCCAGCGCCTTCTGCAGGGTGTCGTTGATCTTGTCGCGCAGGACCTTGTCGTCCTTGTTCAGGCCGATGCCGTAAGGCTCCTTCGAGAAGGTCTTGCCGACGACCTTGAAGCTCTCGGAGTCCTCCGAAGCGAAGCCCTTGAGGATCGCGTCGTCGGTGGTGACGGCGTCGACCTCCTTGGTGGAGAGCTTCTCGACGCACTGCGAGTACTTCTGGAACTCGACGATGTTGCCGGGCTCGGTCAGGCCCTGGTCGCGAACGCGCTGGATCGGGGTCGAACCGGTGACCGAGCAGACCTTCTTGCCCTTGAGGGTCTCCGGGCCGGTGATCGAGGTGTCGTCCTTGCGCACCAGCAGGTCCTGGCCTGCCTCGAAGTACGGGCCCGCGAAGGAGATCTGGGCCTTGCGCTTGTCGGTGATGGTGTAGGTGCCGACGTAGTAGCCGACGTCGCCGTTCACGATGGACTGCTCACGGGCACCGGAGTCGACCGTCTTGAAGGTGATCTTGTCTTCGCCGAAGCCGAGGCTGGCGGCGACGAGCTTCGCGATCTCGATGTCGAAACCGGCGAACTTGCCGCTGGTCGGGTCCTTCTTGCCGAGACCGGGCTGGTCGTCCTTGACGCCCAGGGTCAGCTTGCCGTCGGCCTTCATCTTCGCGAAGACCGGGGAGCCCGCCAGGTCGACGTTCGACGCCACCGTGTACTGGGGCAGCTGCGCGCCGGCGTTCGCGCCTTCGGAGCTGGCGCCGGGCGAGCTGGGCGTGCCTTCCTTGCCACAAGCGGTCAGTGCGAGACTGCCGACGAGCAGTCCCACCGCAAGGGTGCGGATCCTCATGTGAACCTCTCCTGTTTCATCCGTCGATGCGGCACGCGCCCGCGCCGCGGAAATGCCTAGTGGGTCAGGATCTTGCCGAGGAAGTCCTTGGCACGGTCCGTCTTCGGCTTCGTGAAGAACTCTTCCGGGGTGGAGTCCTCGACGATCTCGCCGTCGGACATGAACACCACCCGATTCGCCGCACGCCGCGCGAAGCCCATCTCGTGGGTGACGACGAGCATCGTCATCCCGTCCTTCGCGAGCGTGGTCATCACGTCGAGGACCTCCTGGACCATCTCCGGGTCCAGCGCCGAGGTCGGCTCGTCGAACAGCATCACCTTGGGGCGCATGGCCAGCGCGCGGGCGATCGCCACGCGCTGCTGCTGCCCGCCGGAAAGCTGCGCCGGGTACTTGTCGGCCTGGTTCGCGATGCCGACACGTTCGAGCAGGTCCATCGCGGTCTTGCGGGCCTCGGCCGAGTTGACCTTGCGGACCTTCGTCGGCGCGAGCATGACGTTCTCGACGATCGTCTTGTGCGCGAACAGGTTGAACGACTGGAACACCATGCCGACGTCGGCCCGCAGCGCGGCCAGCGCCTTGCCTTCGGCGGGCAGCGGAACACCGTCCACGGCGATCTCGCCGGAGTTGATGGGCTCCAGCCGGTTGATCGCCCGGCACAGCGTCGACTTGCCAGAACCGGACGGCCCGAGCACGACCACGACCTGCCCACGCGGCACCTCGAGGTTGATCTCCTTGAGCACGTGCAGGTCGCCGAAGTACTTGTTCACGGCGGCCGCCTTGATCATCGGCGCCGCCACCTCCGCGGTCATCTGGCCTCCAGGAGCGTTCGTTTGCAGGGGACTGCGGGGTCAGGCACCACGCGATGGCGGAAACCTACTCCCGTCGGACCGCTTGTAAAGGCGGCTTGACCAATACTTAGGGTTTCAAGTCCGTATCGTTCCAAGCCACCGGACGGACCCGGTCCACCTCCGTCCGGCGCTGATCAGCCTAGACAAGGCAGGGGTGTCCCGTAACCGGGGTCACACGACATCTGTGACGCATCGTGACCGGACGGGCCGCCCACTAGGCCGGACGGCCCAGCGGTACGGGCAGCGCGAGAGGTGACTCACCCCATAGAGTCGTTCTTCAGTCGTCGCGGTGCGGGGACGGCGTGAAAGGGAAAACACGGGTGCGGGTACTGCTGGTGGAGGACGACGACCGGGTCGCGGGTGCCTTGACGCCCGCGCTGGCCCGGCGCGGCCTGACGATCAAACGCCTGGCCTCCGGCGCCGGGGTGCTCGAGCTGGTGCACGAGGTCGACGTCGTGCTGCTCGACCTGGGGCTCCCCGATATCGACGGGATCGTCCTGTGCCGCCGGATCCGGGCGGTCAGCGACGTCGCGGTGATCGTCGTTTCGGCGCGGGGCGAGATCGACGACCGGATCCAGGGCCTGCGGTCCGGCGCCGACGACTATCTGGTGAAGCCCTACGACGTCGACGAGCTCGTCGCCCGCGTCGAGGCCGTGCGCCGTCGCCGGGGTGAACGCCCGGCCGCGCCCGAACCGGCCGCCGTCATTCGCGCGGGTGATGTCTCGGTCGACATCGGACGGCATGAGGTGCAGGTCGACGGGCAGCCGGTTTCGTTGTCCCGCAAGGAGTTCCAGGTACTCGCGCTGGTGGTCACCGCCCGCGGCGCGGTGTGCGCCCGCGACCACGTGCTCAGCGAGGTCTGGGGGCACCGGGGGCCGGCGGAGAGCCGCTCGCTCGACGTCCACGTCGCCACCCTGCGGACCAAACTGGGCAGGCCCGCGCTGATCGAGACCGTCCGCGGCGTCGGGTACCGGCTCGGCGGCGCCTACGGCCCGGCCGAAGAGGGCTGATCAGGTGCGCGTCCGGCTCCAGGCGATCGTGCTGACGCTGGTCGCGGCGCTCGTGTTCGGTCTCGGCATCCCGCTCGCGCTCAGCGTGGCGGCCAGTGTGCAGCTCGACCTCTTTCTCGACCGCCTCACCGACACCTCCCGGTTCGCGTCACTGGCCCAGCGCCCGCTGGTGGAGAACCGGCCGGACCTGGTCGAGGACGAACTCCGCCGCTACACCGAGGTCTACGGGGTCCCGGTGGCGATCGCCGACCAGGACGGCGAGGCCGTGGCCGGCGGGCGTGCCGAAGCCACGAAGATCGACCTCAAGGACCCTGTCATCGCTTCGCATCTGCAGCAGGCGCTCGCGGGACGGCGGTCCGAGCCCGGTCCGCTGCTGATGCCGTGGGCCACCGAGCCGCTGGTGCTGGCCGAGCCGATCCTGATCGACGGCGAGGTGCGGGGCGCGGTGATCACCCTGTCCTCGACCGAGAAGGCCCGCGCCGACCTCTTGTGGTGGTGGCTGCTCATCGCGGCGGGAGCGGTGGTGGCGTTCGGGCTCGCGCTGCTGGTCGCGGTGCCGGTGGTGCGCTGGATCCTGCGCCCGGTCCGGCGGCTCGACGACGCCACCGGTGCCCTGGTTGCCGCCGTCGTCAGCGGCCGTGAGGTCGAGCGGGTGGGGGAGTCGGGCGGTCCGCCGGAACTGCGTCAGCTCGAACGGTCCTTCGACCGGATGGCCGCCAGCGTCGACGAGGCGCTGTCGGCGCAGCGCGCGTTCGTCGCCGACGCTTCTCACCAGCTGCGGAACCCGTTGACCGCGTTGAAGATCCGGCTCGGCAACCTCGACGGGCACGTCGACGACGACCTGGCCGCGGCCGACCTCGAAGCCGCCGTCGTCGACGCGCGGCGGCTCAACCAGATCCTCGACGAACTCCTTTCACTGGCCCGCGCCGAAGCTTCGGGCGGCGAGCTGGTGCCGGTCGGCCTCGACGAGGTGATCGGTGCCCGGGTCGCCGACTGGACCGTGGTCGGCGCGACGCGCGAGGTCACGCTGGTCTCGTCCGGACTGGGCGGCGGCCTGCGGGTGCTGACGCCCGCGCGCGGCCTCGAAGTGGTACTCGACGCGCTGCTGGACAACGCGCTCAAGTTCACCGAGCCGGGAACCGAGGTGCGGGTCGCCGTCACCACCGCGGACGGGAAGGTCGACATCGCCGTCCGCGACCACGGACCGGGCCTGCGCGAGGAAGAACTGGAGCGCGCGGCGGACCGGTTCTGGCGGAGTGCCGCGCATCAGAACGTGCCCGGCTCCGGCCTCGGCCTGGCGATCGTCACCGAGATCATGGTCCGCTCGGACGGTTCGCTGCGGCTCGGCTCACCCGAAGGCGGTGGTCTCGAAGTGACCGTGACCCTGCCGGTCGCTAGTCAGTGCTAGTCAGTGCTAGTCCTTGAGCGACCGGAAGTACCGCAGAGCACCCGGATGCAGCGGCAGGGGAGAGGTCTCGATGGCGGGGTGGACGTCGATCGACAGCGCGGCCCCGGCCGCCTTGCCCAGCTCGTCGCGTGCCTTGAACAGCCCTCGGACCAGCGCCTCGGCGACGTCGTCCGACATCGAGGCGGACACCACCAGGAAGTTCGGCAGCACGAGCGTGGTCACCGGCCCCGGCAGGTCGTAGGCCGTCGCCGGGATGGTCGCGGTGCGGTACACCGGGCTGGTGGCCCGCAGGGCGTCCGCGAGGTCGGTGATGTCGAGCAGCCGCAGGTCGACCGTCTTCGCCCGCTCCGTGATCGAAGGCGTCGGCACGCCGCCGGACCAGATGACGGCGTCGATCTGCCGGTTCTCCAGCGCGGGCAGCGCTTCGTTGAGCCCGAGGTTGCGGCGGTCGATCGCGCCGGTCAGGCCGGACGCCTTGAGCAACTGCTTCGACAGGAACTCGACGCCGGAGTCCGGCGAACCGATCGCGACCTTGTGCCCGCGCAGCTGCGCGAACGACTTGATCGACGAGTCGGCCCGCACGACGACGTGCAGGTAGTCGTCGTGCACGCGGGCCAGCGCGGCCAGCCCTGCGGTGTTCTCGGTGGCGACGTCGGCGGCCACGAACGCGACATCGGCCTTGCCCGCGCGGACCCTGGCGATGTTGTCCGGGGAGCCCTCGGTCACCTGGACCTCGGGGCGTTCGGCGTCCAGCTCCGCGGCCCAGGCGTCGGCCAGCGGCTCGGCGAGCTTGTCGTAGACGCCGCCGTTGAGCCCCGCCGCGATGCGCACCCGCGTCCTCGACAGGTCGGGCCCGCACCCGGTGACCAGGACGCAGACCACGGCCAGTCCCGCCGCCAGCACGCCCCGTCTCCTCATGAGGGTCGATCGTGCCATGGAACCCCGCCCGCGTACCCTCGAAGGCGAGATGAGCGCGCGCACATACCAGATCCGCACCTTCGGCTGCCAGATGAACGTGCATGACTCCGAACGTCTTGCCGGGCAGCTCGAGGACGCCGGCTACGTTCCGGGTGACGGCGAGGCCACACCCGACCTGATCGTGTTCAACACCTGCGCGGTGCGGGAGAACGCGGACAACAAGCTGTACGGCACCCTGGGGCACATCCGGCCGCAGAAGACCGCGAAACCGGACATGCAGATCGCCGTCGGCGGCTGCCTCGCCCAGAAGGACCGCGGCGAGATCGTCAAACGCGCGCCCTGGGTCGACGTCGTGTTCGGCACGCACAACATCGGCGCGCTGCCGACGCTGCTGGAGCGCGCGCGGCACAACTCCGAGGCCGAGGTCGAGATCCTCGAAGCGCTCGAAACGTTCCCCTCGACGCTGCCGGCGAAGCGCGATTCGGCGTACGCGGGCTGGGTGTCGATTTCGGTCGGCTGCAACAACACCTGCACCTTCTGCATCGTCCCGGCGCTGCGCGGCAAGGAACGCGACCGCCGTCCCGGCGAGGTCCTGGCCGAGGTCGAGGCGCTCGTCGCCGAAGGCGTGCTCGAAGTGACCCTGCTCGGCCAGAACGTGAACTCCTACGGCGTGGAATTCGGCGACCGCCTCGCGTTCGGGAAGCTGCTGCGCGCCTGCGGTTCGGTGGAGGGCCTGGAGCGCGTCCGGTTCACCTCGCCGCATCCCGCGGCGTTCACCGAGGACGTCATCGACGCGATGGCCGAGACGCCGAACGTGTGCCACCAGCTGCACATGCCGCTGCAGTCCGGCTCGGACCGGGTGCTGCGCGAGATGAAGCGGTCCTACCGTTCTGCGCGCTACCTCAAGATCCTCGACCGCGTGCGCGAGTCGATGCCCGACGCCGCGATCACCACCGACATCATCGTCGGCTTCCCCGGCGAGACCGAGGAAGACTTCCAGGCCACGCTCGACGTGGTCGCGCAGGCGCGGTTCTCCAGCGCGTTCACCTTCCAGTACTCGATCCGGGCCGGTACGCCCGCCGCCGAGATGGACGGGCAGCTGCCGAAGGAGGTCGTGCAGGAGCGCTACGAACGGCTCGTGAAGCTGCAGAACGACATCTCCTGGGACGAGAACAAGAAGATCGTCGGACGCCGCGTCGAGCTGCTCGTCGCCTCCGGCGAAGGCCGCAAGGACAGCGAGACGCACCGTATGAGCGGCCGCGCCCGCGACGGCAGGCTCGTCCACTTCACGCCGGCCGGGCCGCTGGTGGACCGCTCGGTGCGGCCGGGCGACGTCGTCGAGACCGTGGTGACCTACGGCGCTCCGCACCACCTGGTCGCCGACGGCGACCTGCTGTCGCACCGCCGCACGAAGGCGGGCGACAACTCCGAGGCCGGGCTCCGGCCGAAGACCAACGGCGTGACGCTGGGCCTGCCGGGCTTCGGTGCCCCGGCCGTCACGCCGGAACCGGTGAGCGGGTGTGCACTGTGACCGAACCGAAGATCGACGAACTCGCCGCGGAGATCGACGAGGTCGGCGAGCGCGCGGCCAAGACGATCGAGCTGGGCAGGCGCGGATTCTCCATCGCGGTACTGGCGTTCGTGCTGCTGGTCGCGCAGCTGCTGCCGTGGGTCGGCGAACACGCGGGCTGGGAGGTGCTGCTCGGCAGGGGCGGCGGGATCCCGCAGCTGTTCGCCGCGACCTCCACCGGCATCGGCGTCTTCGCCACCGCCGTGGCGCTGGTGACCCGGCGCTGGTGGCTGGCCTGGGTCTGCGCCGCGGGCGGCTGGTTCGCCTCCGTCGACGGGATGCTCGCGATCTGGTCCCAGCAGTCCTCGCACGCGACCGGCGCCGCCGGTGGCGGTCCGGGCTTCGGGATGATCCTCGCCTGGTTCGCCACCGTCGGGCTGGCCATCTACTGGATGCGCGCCGCCTTCTCACGGAGCTGACCCGGCGGCGCCGCTCGACCTCGCGTAAACGCTATGAAAGGCCCGTTACTTGCAAAATTTGCAAGTAACGGGCCTTTCATAGCGCGCTCTGGGGCTTACCGGTCCGCGATGGCCGCTTCCGCCGCTTCGAGCCACTCACGCCACTGCGCGGCCTGCTCGTCCGCCTTCTTCGCGCGACGCTCGTCGCCCGCCGCACGGGCCTTCTCCGCTTGCGACTCGAACTGCTCGACCCGCTCGCGGAACTGCGCCGCCCTGGCCTGCGCCTCCGGGTCGGTCCGCCGCCACTTGCTGTCCTCGGCCGACTTGACCGCGTCCTGCACGGCCTTCAGACGGCCGTCCAGCTCGCGGATGCGCTCGCGCGGGACCTTGCCGATCTCGTCCCACTGTTCCTGGATCTTGCGCAGGTGGTTCTTCGCCGCGTCGAGGTTCGAGGCCGGGTCGATCTTCTCGGCCTCGACGAGCAGCTCTTCCTTCTGCTGCGCGTTGGTCGCGAACTCGGCGTCCCGCTCGGAGAACACCGAAGACCGGCGCGCGAAGAACTTGTCCTGCGCGGCGCGGAAACGCTGCCAGAGCGCCTCGTCGCTGTCCTTGGGCGCGCGACCGGCGGCCTTCCACTCGGTCATCAGGTCCTTGTAGCGGCCCGCCGTGTCGCCCCAGTCCGACGACTCCGAGATCGACTCGGCTTCGGCGATCAGTTCTTCCTTGCGGTTCTTGGCACCCGCGCGCTGCTTGTCCAGCTCGGCGAAATGCGAGCCCCGGCGCCGGTTGAACGCCTCGCGGGCCTTGGAGAACCGCTTCCACAGCTCGTCGTCGGTCTTGCGGTCGACGCCTTTGACGGTCTTCCACTCGTCCAGGATGGCGCGCAGCCTGTCGCCGGCGGCCTTCCACTGGGTCGACTCGGCGGCGAGCTTCTCGGCTTCGTCGGCGAGGGCCTGCTTGCGGACGACGGCGGCCGCGCGGGCCTCTTCCCGCTCCTGCTTCGCCGAGGCCAGCGCCTTTTCGGCGTGGGCGATGACCTGCTCGATACGGCCGCCCAGCGCGGCGATGTCGCCGACGACGGCGGCTTCGGCGAGGCCGTCACGCAGCTGCGTCGCCGTCGCCAGGGCGTGCTTCGGGTCGCCCGCGCCGGACTCCAGCCGCGTTTCCAGCAGCTCTACCTCGGTGCGCAGGTCGTCGAAACGGCGCGCGTAGTGGAGCAGTCCCTCGTCCGGGCTCCCGGCCTGCCAGACACCGACCGCGCGTTCGCCGTCGGGCGTGGTGACGTAGACCGTGCCTTCGTCGTCGACCCTGCCCCAAGCGGACGGGCTGGGCTCGGCGGGCGGCACGGGGGGTGCGGGGTGCCCGCCACCGAGCGCGTGCGGCACCGGGTGCGGCGCCGGGGTACCGGTGGTCGTGTTCTCCTGGGCCATCGCAGGCTCCTTATCGCCTGTACGCCCGCTGGCGCGGGCGCCCCGCCTAGCGACGGGGCCGGGTAATGCGTTGCCGTCTTGCTTCGGGGGTATCAACCCCTTGCGGCATTCAAGCAGCTCAGCGTCCACCGTGGAACCGGATGAACCACCCGAGGGCAGTGATCCTACTTCCGGAGGACCCTCCGTGGCGGTGGGTTGCCGGTCCTTCGGAGCGGGGAAGGTAACGTCGGCGGCCGTGATCCGCCGTGTCGCCGTGCTCCCGCAGCCCCCTCTGCTCATCCCCGAACTGGCCGCCGGAGCGGCGGACGAGTGCGCCGAGCTGCGCGAAGCCTGCCTCGCCGCCGCGCGGCGCCTGACCAGTTCTTCGCCGGATTGGGTCGTCGTCGGCGCGGCCGCGGGCGCCCCCGAGGTGCCGGAAAACGCGAGCGGCTCTTTCCGGGGATTCGGAGTCGACCTCGGAGTCTCACTCAGCCGGGTGACAACGCCCGAAACGGAGCTGCCCCTGCCCGCGCTCGTCGCCGCCTGGCTGCGCGAGCAGGGTGGCGCGTCATCCGCCCGCGTCCACCTCGTCGACCCCGCGACTCCTCCCAGCCAGTGTGAACTGTTTGGCCGCGAGCTGGGGGAGCCCGCCGCGGTGCTCGTCCTCGGCGACGGTTCTAGCAGGCACGGTCCGCGTTCCCCCGGTGGTGAGGACGAGCGCGCGGAAGGGTTCGACGCCGGGATCCGTGACGCGCTGGCCAAGGCCGACACGGGCGTGCTGGCCGCGCTCGACCCGGCCTTGGCCACCGAACTCGGGGCAGGGGGCCGCGCGCCTTGGCAGGTCCTCGCCGGGCTGGCGGACGGCGACTGGACCGCCGACGTCCTCTACTCGGCCGCGCCGTTCGGCGTCGGCTACCACGTCGCGGTCTGGGAGCGGGCGTGATCCGGCCGGTCGCGGTCGTCGGCCCCACGGCGACCGGGAAGACCGCGCTGGCGGTCGAACTCGCCCTCACCCTCGGGGGTGAAGTGGTCAACGCCGACGCGCTGCAGCTGTACCGGGGAATGGACATCGGGACGGCCAAGGCGACCGCCGAGGAGCGGCGAGGCGTGCCACATCACCTGCTGGACGTCCTCGACGTCACCGAGACGGCCTCCGTGGCCGCGTACCAGCGCGACGCACGCCAGCGTGTCGAAGACCTTCTCGCCGCCGGCCGCGTGCCGGTCCTCACCGGCGGGTCGGGGCTCTACGTCCAGGCCGTGCTCGACGACCTCAAGTTCCCGGGCACCGATCCGGACGTGCGCGCGCGGCTGACCGCCGAAGCCGACGAGATCGGCGTCGCCGCGATGCACGCCCGGCTCACCGGACTGGATCCGATCGCCGCCACCGCCATCCTGCCGACCAACACCCGCCGCATCGTGCGCGCGCTCGAGGTCATCGAGATCACCGGCGAACCGTTCTCGGCGAACCTGCCGAAACCGGGGCCCGCGCGCTACGGCACCGTGCTGATCGGCATCGACCGCGAACCGGCCGAACTCGACGCCCGCGTCGACCGCCGCGTGGAGATCATGTTCGAAGCCGGACTCGTCGGTGAAGTCCGGACGCTGCTGGGGCAAGGACTCCGCGATGGGCTCACCGCGTCGAGGGCTTTGGGCTACCAGCAGGTGATCGCCGCCCTCGACGGCGACGAGGACTTCCAGGCCGCCGCCGAGGCCACTGCGCAGGCGACCCGGAGGTTCGTGCGGAGGCAACGTTCCTGGTTCCGGCGGGACAAGCGCATCCAGTGGTTCGACGGCGGTTCGGAGCGGCTGGCCGAGCGCGTCCTCGAAGTGGCGGCCCAGTAATCTTGCGCCCATGGGCGGCATCGAATTCCTTAAGGGACACGGCACACAGAACGATTTCGTGCTGCTTCCCGACCCCGACGGCCGCCTCGAGCTGACCGAAGCGCGGGTGGCGGCGCTGTGCGACCGTCAGCGCGGTCTCGGCGCCGACGGCGTGCTGCGCGTCGTGCGTTCGGCGGCTTTGGGTGTGGAATCCGAAGGCGAATGGTTCATGGACTACCGCAACGCCGACGGATCCATCGCGGAGATGTGCGGCAACGGCGTCCGGGTCTTCGTCCGCCACCTGGTCGATTCCGGCCTGGTGACCGAGCGCGACTTCGTCATCGGCACCCGCGCCGGCGATAGGCCGGTCCAGCTGCACGCCGACGGCTCCGTCACCGTGCAGATGGGACCGGCGACGATCACCGGCACCTCGGTCACCGTGGTCGCCGGGCAGCCGTTCTCCGGTGTCGCGGTCAACGTCGGCAACCCGCACCTGGTGTCCGTCGTCGAGGACGACGTCGACGACCTGGACCTGCGTGACCAGCCGGACTTCGATTCCGACGTGTTCCCGGAGGGGGTGAACCTCGAGTTCATCAACCTCCTGGGGGACAACGCGCTGAAGATGCGCGTCCACGAACGCGGTGTCGGCGAGACGCGGTCCTGCGGCACCGGCACGGTCGCCGCGGTCGCCGCCGCCCTGCACCTCGCGGGCACCGACACCGGTGAAGCGACCGTCGACATCCCCGGCGGCCAGGTGGTCGTGGAGATCCGCCGCGGCGGATCCACGCTGACCGGACCGGCGGAGATCGTCGCCCGCGGCGAACTCGACGAAGACTGGTGGGCCGGGCTCGGCGGTTAGCCGACCGCGATCGGTTCCGTGGGAAGGTCGCGGAGCTTCCGGAGCGGGGAGAAGACGACCCACAACAGAGCGGTCGCTTCACCGATCATGGCGAACCACACGGTGGCGCGGATCCCGATCGTCTCTCCGAGCACGCCGCCGAGCAGCCCGCCCAGCGGCAGCATTCCCCACACCACGAACCGCACGCTCGCGTTCATCCGGCCGAGCAGCCGGTCCGGGCAGACCGCTTGCCGGTAGGACACCTGCGCGACGTTGTAGATGATGATCCCGAACCCCGTGAACAGCAGTGCCAAGGGAATCAGCGCGACCTTCCAGCCGGGCTCCGCCAGCGGGATCAGCAGTTGCAGCGGCCAGGTCACCAGCGGCACCAGCCAGATCGATCGCGCTTGCCCGAGTCGCGCGGTGACCTTGCCCGCGACGACCGCGCCGACGATCCCGCCCACGCCGCCGATCGCGAGAACGATGCCGACGGCCGCCGGTGGCAGCCCCAGTGTCCGGTTCAGGAACAGGATCTGCACCGCGGTGAAGGCGCCGTTGAACAGGTTGGACGTCGCCGTGCAGGCGACGATCGAACGCAGGGTGGTGTCGGTGAACACGAACCGCAGCCCCTCGGCGATCTGGGGGAGCAGCTTCGCGTCTTCGTGCCGCTCGGGAACCTCTTCGACGGTGCGGATCCGCAGCAGGCACAGCGCCGAGGTCAGGAAGCCCGCCCCGGTCATCAGCACGGCGTTGGCCGCTCCCGCGAGCTGGACCAGCCCGCCACCGATCCCGGGGCCGGTCAGGTACGCGACCGACTGGCTGGCCTGGAGTTTCGCGTTGCCTTCGAGAAGATGCTCGCGGCCGACCAGCGACGGCAGGTACGACTGGTAGGCGACGTCGAAGAACACCGTCGCGACGCCGACGAGCGTGGCGACCACGATGAGTTGCGTCAGCGACAGGACCCCGGCCCACCAGGCGACGGGGATGCTGAGCAGCAGTACCGCGCGGACGAAGTCGGCCCGCAGCATCAGCGTGCGGCGCCGCATCCGGTCCACCCACACCCCGGCCGGGAGCCCGATGATCAGGAACGCGATGGTCTCGGCGGCGGTGAGCAGCCCCATCTGGAACGGCGTCGCGGCCAGCACGGTGGCCGCGAGCAGGGGAATCACGGTGTGACCGGCGAAAGTGCCCAGCTGGCTGGCGGTGTCACTCGCCCAGAGCCGCCGGAAGTCCGCGTGGAAGAAGAGGGAGTCTCTGCGCACGACGCCACCTTGGCGCGAGTGATTGGAAACTGTCAATCACTTTCGCTCTAGGCTGTCCCGGTGCCCACTCCACGACGTGCCGCCACCGAGGCCGAGATCGCCGCGATGGCCTCCGGAATAAGGCTGCGCATCATCCGGTTGACGTACTCCGAGGCGCTGACCAACAAGGAACTCGCCGAACGGCTTGATCGGGACCCGGCGACGACGCTGCACCACGTTCGCAAACTCGTCGACACGGGGTTCCTCGAAGCGCTCCCGCCGAGGCGCGGCACGCGCGGTGCGAAAGAAATTCCGTATCGCTCGACCGGGTTGTCCTGGCATCTTGATTCCCGCGACAGGGGGATCGATCAGGCGATCTTCGAGGCCTATCTGGCCGAGATCGCCGATGTGGGATTCGACGACGTGCAACAGACACGAATGGTCGTCCAGGTACCGGACGAGCAGATCGCCGAGTTCGAAGCACGGCTGATGGAGCTCGTCGACGACTTCATCACCAGGCCGGTCGACCCGGACGCGAAACGGACGGCGATCTACCTGTCGAAGTATCCCAGCAGGTAATGAATTCGGTCCCGCCGCCGAAACGTGGGACCATGGAGGCACGATGACGGAACTGACACACAACGATCTGAACGACATGGACCCTTCGACCGGCGAATTGGAGCTCGAGGACCGCGCCTCGCTCCGCCGGGTAGCGGGCCTGTCCACCGAACTCGCGGATGTCACCGAGGTCGAATACCGGCAGCTGCGCCTGGAGCGCGTCGTTCTGGTCGGTGTGTGGACCGAGGGCAGCGCCCTCCAGTCCGAGGCCTCGCTCGCCGAACTCGCCCGGCTCGCCGAAACAGCGGGCTCCGAGGTACTGGAAGGCCTGGTGCAGCGGCGGATCCGCCCGGATCCCGCCACCTACATCGGCTCGGGCAAGGTCAAGGAACTGCGCGAAATCGTGGCGGCCACCGGGGCCGACACGGTGATCTGCGACGGTGAGCTCTCGCCGGGCCAGCTGCGCCAGCTGGAGGAGAAGGTCAAGGTGAAGGTCATCGACCGCACCGCCCTGATCCTCGACATCTTCGCGCAGCACGCCCGCTCCAAGGAGGGCAAGGCCCAGGTCGAGCTGGCCCAGCTGCAGTACCTGATCCCGCGGCTTCGCGGGTGGGGTGCGGCGCTGTCCCGGCAGGCCGGTGGCCGGGCGGGCGGCGCCAACGGTGGCGTGGGCCTGCGTGGGCCCGGTGAGACGAAGCTCGAAACCGACCGGCGGCGGATCAGCAAGCGAGTGTCGAAGCTGCGCCGTGAGATCGCCGCGATGGACACCATCCGCGAGACCAAACGCGGTCGGCGGGTGGCCAACGAGGTGCCGAGCGTCGCGATCGTCGGCTACACCAACGCCGGCAAGTCGAGCCTGCTCAACGCGCTGACCGGCGCCGGAGTGCTCGTCGAGGACTCGCTGTTCGCCACGCTGGATCCGACGACCCGCCGGGCCCAGACGCCCGACGGCCGCACCTACACGCTGACCGACACCGTCGGTTTCGTCCGGCACCTGCCGCACCAGCTGGTGGACGCGTTCCGTTCGACGCTGGAGGAGGCGGCGAGCGCCGACCTGCTCGTGCACGTCGTCGACGGTGCCGACCCGACGCCGGAAGAGCAGGTCAACGCGGTCCGCGAAGTGCTCGCCGAGATCACGAAGCGCCGTTCCGAGCCGCTCCCGCCGGAGCTGCTGGTGATCAACAAGGCCGACGCCGCCGACGAGGTGTCGCTGGTCCGGTTGCGGCACCAGATGGCCGGTTCGGTGCAGGTGTCGGCACGGAAGGGCACCGGGATCACCGAGCTGGCCGAGGTGATCGCGGAGCGGCTGCCGAGGCCGGAGGTCATGGTCGAGGCGCTGATCCCGTACTCGCGGGGCGAACTCGTCTCCCGCGCCCACGCCGATGGCGAGGTGCTGGAAGAGGAGCACGTCGAGACCGGCACGCGGCTGCTCGTCCGGGGCAGGCCCGAGCTGGCCGCGGCCCTGAGCGACTTCCAGACGGACGGCTCGGCTCTGTAAGCAAGTACGTACAACCTCGTGAGTGGTAAGGACGGTTAGAACCGTCCTTACCACTCACGAGTCGCTGTTCGCTGAACGTGGCCTACGCGACATTCCGCCCCATCTCGGCGTTCGCACCGAACTGCGCGCCGTCCCGGACGTCTCCGTAGTGTGGGGCTTCAGGGGTTCCACGGTACGGAGGTGGATGTGCGGGGGATTGTCGCGGCGACGGTCGTGCTGGCGGCGTTCATCGGCGGGGTCGCTCCCGCCGCGGCGCAGGAGGTCCCGGCCCCGCAGCCGGTGTGCAAGAACAGCGATTCCCGGCTCAGTGAGCTGTCCGGCCTCGTTTCGGACGGCGATCACCTGTACGCCCTCAACGACGGCGGCACCAAGACACAGGTCTTCGTGCTCGGCCGTGACTGCAAGGTCCAGAAGGTCATCTCGGCCGCGACGGATCCTTACGACCCCGAAGACCTCGCCCGTACCGCGGACGGCACCTTCTGGCTTTCCGACACCGGCGACAACCGCAAGCGGCGGGACACGGTCGCGCTGATCTCGCTCACCCCGCAGGGCAAGGCGACGCTGCACCGGCTCACCTATCCCGACGGCCAACACGACGTCGAAGCGCTGATCATGGATCGCTCGGGTACGCCGTACCTGATCACCAAGGATTTCTTCGGCAACTCGAAGGTGTACCGGCCCACAGGGCCGCTCGCCAGTCCCGGGCCGACCCCGTTGGAGAACGTGGGTTCGCTGCAGATCAAGGAAACCTCGACGCCGGGCGGGCCCGGCGGGTCGATCGGTTCGATGACGGTGACCGGGGCGGCGTCGATGGCCGACGGGTCGGTGGTCGCGTTGCGCACCTACACCGACGCCTATCTCTACGCCGTCACCGACGGAGACTTGAAGAGCGCGTTGCAGCGCGAACCCGTGCGCGTGCCCCTGCCGAACGAGAAGCAGGGGGAGGCGCTCGCCTTCGACCCGGACGGGACCCTGCTGTCCGGCGGGGAGGGCGTCGGAGAGCAGATCCGCGCGGTGAAGGGCGCGGCGGCACTGGCCGTGGACGCGGCCAAATCCGAGGGCAGCACCTCGGGCGGAACGTCGGCGGCGGCCGGGCAAGGCCAGGATTCTGGTTTTCCGTACGTGCAGGTCGGTATCGCCGCGATCGTCGTGATCGGCGGCCTCCTCCTGGTCGGCAGACTCCGCAAGCGGCGCGCCTGAACGAGGAGGACGTGCCCTGCCGAAGCTTGCCGGGTCTGACCCGTGGTCTCGTCCGACCCCGGGATCCCGGCGTGCTCCGGCTTTGGACTGAACGGCTCTGGACTGAACGGCTCCGGACTAAAGCCTGCGGAGAACGGCGACGACCTTGCCGAGGATCGTGGCGTCGTCACCCGGGATGGGGTCGTACGCCTCGTTGTGCGGCATCAGCCAGATGTGGCCGTCCTTGCGCTTGAACGTCTTGACCGTGGCCTCGCCATCGATCATCGCCGCCACGATCTCGCCGGGGTCGGCCGTGGGCTGCTGGCGCACGACGACCCAGTCGCCATCGGTGATGGCGGCGTCGACCATCGAGTCACCGGTGACGCTGAGCAGGAAGAGCTCACCCTCACCGACGATTTCCCTCGGCAGCGGGAAGACGTCTTCGATCGCCTGCTCGGCCAGCACAGGCCCACCGGCGGCGATCCGGCCGACGAGAGGCACATACGCGGCCTTCGCGGCCGACTGCGGCTGCTCGACGTCGATGCCCATCGGGTTGTCGTCCGTCGTGGCGAGCACCCCGACCGCGCGCGGGCGGTTCGGGTCGCGTCGCAGATATCCCTTGCGCTGCAGGGCCTGCAACTGGTGCGACACCGATGAGGTGGAGGTCAGCCCGACCGCCTCGCCGATCTCACGCACACTCGGCGGGTAACCGAACCGGCTCACCCACATCTTGATCACGTCGAGCACCTGCTGCTGCCGCACGGTCAGGGTCTCGTCCACCTCGTAGACCTCGGGCAAGGCGCGCACCTTACCCGAGCCCCTAGGCGCGTTCCCCGCCTTGCTCTCCTTAGCCACCGTCGTGCTCCTTCATCTCCTGCGCCGCCTCCCAGTACGTCCGGTCGCCCGGACCGACTTCGCGTGTCTTCGCCGGTGGCGGACGATCTTGCCGCCCACGGCACCGGCGGCGTCCGCATAGCAGACGCCCTGGTCAACGACGTTAGCCCGACGGGACGACGATTTCAAACATCTGTTCGATGGACACGCCGTGTCGCTCGATTTTTGTCGGTGGAAGGTGGTACACATTCGCACGGACGTTCGATAGAACGCCTGTTCGACCTTGATCGCCGGGTCCGCCCGGCGCTGGACCTGAGTGAAGCAGGACTGCGAGGAGGTTCCGATGTCGATTCTGGCCGACCGAGGACTGGTGCGACCCAGTTCCCCCGGGCCCGTTCCGGCAGGGGTGACCCGGCCCGTGCGGGTGGTGCGGGGCAAGCGCGCCGAACCCTTACGCCCGCCGACCAGGGCACGGGTCGTGGCGGGCCGCCGTCCCGGTGTCGCCACCGCCTCCCCGGCGTGCCCGGCGCCCCGGAGGCTCCCGCTCCGGTGGCCGTCGCTCGTCGCGATGGCCTTGTTGATCGCCGGACTCGTCACCGGATTGGGTCTGTTCTTGGCCGGTGTTCCCGGCGCCGCGGTGCCCGAACGGACCACCACGGTGTCCGTTTCCGCGGGGGAGACCCTGTCGGATCTCGCGGCGCGATTCGCGCCAGGCAGCGACACCGGCGCGGTCATCGCCAAGATCAAGGAGCTCAACGCCCTGGAAGACGCCGTTCTCGTGCCCGGACTGCCGCTCACGGTCCCGGTCGCGGCCGAGGTCGCGGGGGGAGGAAAGTGATCCGGGGGACCGCTCTCACCCGCCATGGGTGACCTCCCCGTTCGTGTCTGATCGACTCGGCCGTTGCGCTTGCGTGCGTCCGACCTGCGATCTAGTCTCCACCGCTATATGTAGTAGTTACATGGCTGTAGTTGGTCCATAGCTTGGGGTAGACTCGGTACCAGTTGTCCACAGCTGGCCGGTGTTCACCCACCGGATGTCCACAGATCGATCCACATGTCGATCTTTTCCGTCGTTGCGTGGCGACGGAAGCGGGCGTCCACTCGGGACCGGCCGGCGCGGAGGGGAAGGTGATCGGCGGATGAGGTGCCCGTTCTGCCGGCATGCGGACTCTCGGGTCGTCGACTCCCGAGAGGTGGATGAGGGTCAAGCGATCCGGCGGAGGCGCTCGTGCGCCGCTTGCGGCCGGCGCTTCACCACTTCGGAGACGATGGTGCTCGCCGTCGTCAAGCGTTCCGGGGTCACCGAGCAGTTCAGCCGGGACAAGGTGGTCCGGGGGGTGCGCCGCGCCTGTCAAGGCAGGCCGGTCGACGACGACGCGCTGCAGCAGCTGGCTCAGCGGGTCGAGGAGTCGATCCGATCGGCGGGGCTGGCGGAGATCCCGAGTCACGAGGTCGGCCTGGCGATCCTGGGCCCCCTGCGCGAACTCGACGGCGTCGCCTATCTCCGGTTCGCCAGTGTCTACCGCTCCTTCTCCTCGGTCGAGGACTTCGAGAAGGAGATCTCGGACCTCCGTGAGGCCATGGCTGCCGCACCGGACGAGAGCGATCGAGACGCGAAAGACGGCTGATGCCGCCTCCCGCGTGGGAGTGAGGGAAGACCCATGACCGAGACCGTGGGATCAGGCAACCCGGCCACAGCGCGGACGAGTGGGAAGAAGAAGCAGGCCGGTGGGCTCACCGTGCGGCGTGTCTTCACCACCGAGGGCGTCCACCCGTACGACCAGGTCACCTGGGAGTCTCGGGACGTCGTGATGACGAACTGGCGCGACGGCACGGTCAACTTCGAGCAACGCGGTGTCGAGTTCCCCGACTTCTGGTCGGTCAACGCGACGAACATCGTCACCAGCAAGTACTTCCGCGGCGCCGTCGGCTCGGCCCGGCGCGAGCAGAGCCTCAAGCAGCTGATCGATCGTGTCGTCCGTTCCTATGTCGGCGCGGGGCGCGAACACGGCTACTTCGCGAGCCCCGCCGACGCCGAGGTCTTCGAGCACGAGCTGACCTGGATGCTGCTGCACCAGGTGTTCAGCTTCAACTCGCCGGTGTGGTTCAACGTGGGCACGACGTCGAAGCAGCAGGTGTCCGCCTGTCAGCCCTATGACGCGCTGGTCAACACTCCCGCGGGCGCGGTACCCATCGGGCGCATCGTCGAGCTGAACGCGGTGGGCGCGAAGGTCTACGACGCGCACGGCCTGACCAAGGTCGTCGCCACGAAAGCGAACGGGATCAAGGAAGTCCTGCGCCTGACGACGAAGTCCGGTCACCGTCTCGACGTGACCGCTGATCATCTCGTCTGGCGCTCGACGGGAAGCGGTGGCTCCTTCTTGCCCGCCGGTGAACTCCGGGTCGGGGACACCCTCGAATGGCATCGGCGCGATGCCTTCGGCGAGACCGAGATCAACGAGCGGGACGTGGCCGAAGCCGCGCTCGCGGGCTGGCTGCAATCGGATGGCTTCGTCGGCCAGTACAAGGGGACCAACCGCTCGCTGACGATCGAGGCCATGACGGTCACCGACGCCGAACTCGCGTGGGTGCAGCGCGCTCTCGACAGGGTCTTTCCCGATGTCCATCGGCACGAGCGGAAGGTCGAGACACAGGATCTGACGCTGGACTGCCGCCGCACCCGTCTTTACGGGACCAAGCTGGAGACCTTCGTAAGCGAGTGGGGTCTGCGTGCTCGTGGTTGTGACATGACGGTTCCCGAGGATCTGAACACCGCGCCGCTGCCCGTGGTCGCCGCCTACCTCCGTAGCATCTTCCAGGCCGAGGGCTACGTATCCGAACGCGAGCGGTCGACGCTGGTCGGGCTCGACATGATCAGCGAAGAGCTCATCCGCGGAATCCAGCACCTTCTGTCCAGGTTCGGAATCTTCGCGCGGGTCGGCCGCAAAACCGAGAAGCGGGCCAACCGGCACGACCTCTGGGGAATTCGCATCCAGAACGCGGGAGACCGCCGGATCTTCGCCGACGCCATCGGTTTTCTCGACCCGGTCAAGGCGGAGAAGCTCGAGGCGTCGTTCGAGAAGCCGGGACGGCCTGCCCTGGAGGCCAAACGGCTGCAGATCGCCGGTATCGAAAGCCGTGGTGAGATGCCGGTCTTCGACATCCAGACGGAGTCCGGGGAGTACCTGTCCGGAAACCTCCGGGTCCACAACTGTTTCATCCTTTCGGTTGACGACACCATGGAGTCGATCCTCAACTGGTACCGCGAGGAAGGCCTGATCTTCAAGGGCGGCTCCGGGGCCGGCCTGAACCTTTCGCGCATCCGTTCCTCACGTGAGCTGCTGTCCTCCGGCGGCACCGCGTCCGGCCCGGTCTCCTTCATGCGCGGCGCCGACGCCTCCGCGGGCACCATCAAGTCCGGTGGCGCCACCCGGCGCGCGGCGAAGATGGTCGTCCTCGACGTCGACCACCCGGACGTCGAGGAGTTCGTGCAGACCAAGGCGCGCGAAGAGGAGAAGATCAAGGTCCTCCGCGACGCCGGGTTCGACATGGACCTCTCCGGCTCGGACATCACCTCCGTCCAGTACCAGAACGCGAACAACTCGGTCCGCGTCTCCGACGAGTTCATGCAGGCCGTCGAGAACCAGGGCGACTTCGGCCTGCGGGCCAGGATGACCGGCGAGGTCATCAACCGGGTCGACGCCAAGAAGCTGTTCCGCACCATCTCGCAGGCGGCCTGGGAGTGCGCGGATCCTGGCCTGCAGTACGACGGCACGATCAACGACTGGCACACCTGCCCCGAATCGGGCCGGATCACCGCGTCCAACCCGTGTTCGGAGTACATGCACCTGGACAACTCCAGCTGCAACCTCGCCTCGCTGAACCTGCTCAAGTTCGCCACCGCCGACGGTGGTTTCGACGCGCAGCAGTTCGCGAAGGCCGTCGAGCTGGTCATCACCGCGATGGACATCTCGATCTGCTTCGCCGACTTCCCGACCGAGGCGATCGGCGACACCACGCGCAAGTTCCGGCAGCTGGGCATCGGGTACGCGAACCTCGGCGCGCTGCTGATGGCGCTCGGGCACGCCTACGACTCCGACGGCGGCCGCGCGCTCGCCGCCGCGATCACTTCCTTGATGACCGGCGTCTCGTACCGGCGTTCCGCCGAACTCGCCGCGGTCGTCGGGCCGTACGAGGGTTACGCACGAAACGCCGAAGCGCACCAGCGGGTCATGCGCAAACACGCCGCGGCCAGCGAACTGGTGCGGACCTATCACGCCAACGACGCCGCGGTCCGCGCGCTCGCGACCCAGGAATGGAAGCGCGGCATCGAACTGGGCGAGATCAGCGGATGGCGCAACGCGCAGGCGAGCGTGCTGGCGCCCACCGGATGCCTGACCGCGGACACCCTGGTCACCACCGACCGCGGACTGGCCCGGCTCTCCGAACTCGGTGATCTGTACGGGGATCACTGGCAGGACGTCGAGTTCACCGTCGCGACCGACGAAGGCCCGCGCCAGGCCACGAAATTCTTCGTCAATGGCGAGGAGCCCACTCGCCGGATCGAAACCAAGGGCGGATATCGGATCCAGGGCACGCTCGCCCACCGGGTCAAGGTAGTGGAGCCGGAGACCGGATCCTGGGTCTGGAAACGACTCGCCGACATCCGGTCCGGCGACCTGGTACCCCTGCAACTGGGCGGTCTGGTCGGCGATCCCCGCCGGGTTCCGCTGCCGGTGCTCGACCAGGCGTACTACGCGGGTGACCGTGATATCCGGGTGCCGGACGAGGTCACCGCCGATCTCGCGGAACTGGTGAGGTACTTCGAAGGCGACGGCAGCCTGCACGCGAAGGGCGTTCGGCTCTGCGTGGCCGACACCGATCTGGATGTCGTCGACCGCTTGCGAATTCTCAGTAAGGATCTCTTCGGTCTGGAACCCGCGGTCCGGCAGTGTCAGGGCTACCAGGAGGTCACCCTTCAGTCCGTCCGGCTGGCCCGCTGGTGGCAGGCGGCGGGATTCGCGAAGGACCTCCCCGGTCCCGACCACACCGGCAAAGGATGGACTCCGCGGGTCCCCGCGAGCATCCGGGAGACCAACGATCCCGAGGTGTACGCCGCGTTCCTGCGCGGGGTCTTCGAGGCGGACGGGACCGTGCTCGAAGGAGTTCCGAGCGTCTCCACTTCCTCGGAGCTTTTCGGCGAAGACCTGCGGAGCCTGCTGCTGGCCCTGGGCATGGTGACCACGACCCGCCGGACGACCAGCGGGTTCGGCGGGACGATTCTGCAGATCCGGCTGCGCAACGTCGACCACGCGATGATCTTCGACGAGATCGTCGGTTTCATCAGCGAACGCAAGGCGCGGTCGTTGGTATGCCTGGAGCCGAACGGATCGGCCAAGGGCGATCGAGTGCACCTTCCTCGGCCTGTGTGGGACGTACTCGTGCCCCTGGGACACGAGTACCGCGATGCGGTCGTGCAGTCGCTACAGAAGACCGGCGGAGTGGCGCGGATGCTGGCCCGCCGGATCTACTCCGAGACCTTCGATCCCCGGCTCGGCCGGGCGCTCGAGTACCTCTTCGAACCCATTGAGTCCAATGAGGACGGTGGCGTCCAGCCCACTTACGACCTGTCGGTGCCGGACAACGTCACCTATGTCGCCAACGGCTTCGTCAGTCACAACACCATCGGCTTCATGATGGACTGCGACACGACCGGCATCGAGCCGGACTTCTCGCTGGTCAAGTTCAAGAAGCTGGTCGGCGGTGGTTCGATGCAGATCGTCAACCAGACCATCCCGCGCGCGCTGACCGCACTCGGCTACCAGGCCGAACAGGTCGAAGCGATCGTCGAGTACATCGCCGAACACGGGCACGTCGTCGACGCCCCCGGCCTGCGTCCCGAGCACTACGAGGTGTTCGACTGCGCGGTGGGGGAGCGGTCCATCGCGCCGATGGGCCATGTCCGGATGATGGCCGCGGTGCAGCCGTTCCTGTCCGGCGCGATCTCCAAGACGGTCAACATGCCGGAGTCGGCGACCGTCGAAGAGGTCGAGGAGATCTACTTCCAGGGCTGGAAGTACGGCCTGAAGGCGCTCGCGATCTACCGCGACAACTGCAAGGTCGGCCAGCCGCTGTCGACAGGCAAGAAGGAGAAGGCCGAGTCCGAGGCCGAAAAGGTCGTCGAGTACCGGCCGGTCCGCAAGCGCCTGCCGAAGAAGCGTCCGAGCCAGACGGTGTCGTTCACCGTCGGCGGCGCCGAGGGCTACCTGCACGCCGGGTCCTACCCGGACGACGGGCTCGGCGAGATCTTCGTGAAGCTCGGCAAGCAGGGCTCGACCCTGTCGGGCGTGATGGACGCCTTCTCGATGTCGATCTCCGTCGGCCTGCAGCACGGGATTCCGCTGGAGTTCTACGTTTCGAAGTTCTCCAACCTGCGCTTCGAGCCCGCCGGCATGACCGACGACCCGGACATCCGGATCGCCACCAGTGTCATGGACTACCTGTTCCGCAGGCTGGCGCTGGACTATCTGCCGTACGAGAAGCGTGCGCAGCTCGGCATCTTCACCGCCGACGAGCGTTCCGCGCAGGTCGAGGCGACCTACGGCGCCACTCCCGCCGCCGAACCGGAGAACGTCGACATCGACGCCCTTCGGTCCACTGTGGACTCGTCGTCGGTGGACCCCGCCAAGCGGGTCGCGCACTCGACGGCGGAACTGGTGGAACTGAACCTCGGCACCGCTTCCGACGCGCCGCTCTGCATGACCTGCGGCACCAAGATGCGGCCCGCCGGTTCGTGCTACGCCTGTGAAGGGTGCGGAGCGACCTCCGGCTGCAGCTGATCTTCCGCGAGTGTCATGAAAGGGGCTTTCAGGACGAATAGTGTCCTGAAAGCCCCTTTCATGACATCGGAGGCGAGTACGTGACGAAGAAGAACGGTCCGGTCGTGGATCCTTCGGCACACGTGGGTCGACACCACTCCCGAACGGATGGCGGCCGACACGCTCGCCGGGTTCCCGGTGCGGTTCGAGTGGGCGCTGGACGATCTGCGCGCGCTGGTCTCAGGACGCCCGATCCTCGCCGAGGGCTGGGGACTGCGCCCGGAACTCGTCGCGCCTCTCCTGGATTCGACGCGGCGGATGATCGTCATGGTGCCCACCGGCGACTTCCGAGAACACCAGCTCCGCGTGCTGCCCCGAGCCGCCGCGATCGCGCACCACGTCAGCGATCCCGAACGGGCGCAGCGCAACCGGATCGCGCGAGATCGTCTGGTGGCCGAGGACGCGGTCCGCGCCGCGAAGGCTCTCGGTATCCGGGTGCTGGAGATCGACGGCTCGCGTGACGCCGAAGCGGTCGCGGACGTCGTCGCCGGGCACTTCGGTCCTTACCTGGCTTGAGCGAGATCGAGGACGAAGGTCGCCACCGCCAGCGCGAGGAAACCGGCGGGGAAGGCGATGTTGTACAGCACGCGGGCGCGCACATGGGTGATGACGGCGCCGACGTAGAACAGCACCAGCCCGGCCGCCGCCGCGGTCCCGAGGTACGGCACCCCGAGCAGGCCGAGCAGCAGTCCGGCCGCGCCCGCGGCCTTCAGTGAGGCCAGCGGCGGGATCCAGGACGGGGGAACGTCGACTTCGGCGGAGTTCTTGAGGACGAACGGGACCCGCGCGAAGTCGGCGGCGGCGATTCCGGCGTTGATCACGATCGTCACGATGGCCACGGTCAGGTAAGCGGAGTACATGCCCCTTGGACGAGTCGCGCGCCCGAAAGGTGACAGCGGTCAGGATCGCCAGCGGTCGAGCACGGCCTCGATGGTCGAGTGGATGCGGTCCCGGGCGGCTTGCCGTTCCACCCCGGCCATGAGGAGGTCGTCGTAGTCGGTGTCCAGGTGCCGGATCGAGGCGACGACGGCGAGGAACACCGCTCGTTCGGCCAGTTCCCGCCCGGCGGCCGACCGGCCGACCCGGCCGCTGCCGCGCAGGCCGGCGTGTTCGGCGATGGCGCGGGCCCGCTCCGGCGGGCAGCCGGGGAACATCTCGGTGATCGCGGCGAAGAACCGGGCGGTGAACTCGACGTCCTCCCTGTCGCGCCGTTCACGATCACGCCCGCGGCGCCGCTCACGGACGTCCTCGTCGGCGAAGCACTGCTCCTCGGCGTCGCGCAACGCCGAGTCCTCGACCAGGATCCCTTGCCGGTCATGGCGTTTCCGTGACCGGTTGAAGCGGGTGACGACGGCGGAAAGCCGGCTCGCCTTCTTCGCCCGGCGGGTCAGGGCGGTGTCGCCCGCGGGCAGGAACACCAGGTGGCCGAGGTCGGCGCAGTCGAGGCAGTGCGGTTTTTCGTTCTCCACGAACTGCAGGTCGCCGGTGCCGCCACAGTCGGCGCACGTCCAGTCCTGCAGCGCCACGGAGACCATGAGATCCGGCGCCTTCCGTTGCCGGGCCTCGACTTGCGCCCGCTTGGCCGCCGACAGTCCCGGCATGATCCACTGCGTCCGGAACAAGGGCTCGAGGTCGCCCGAGGCAGCCTTGAGAGGGGCTCGGTCGCGAGTCGCCCCGATGTGCTCGATCGCCGAACTTTCGAGGTCCTTCGCCGTCGCCCATCGCTGAAGCGCGCTGAGAGCGAAGCTCAGCTTCTCCGTGCTCACCGGCAGTGCCGCGGCCAGCTCGGGAGTCCTGCCCTGCTGCCAGGCCTTGAGAACGTTGTCCGGTAGCCACCCGATCCCGGTCAGGACGTCGAGCGCGGTCACCGATTTCCGTGTGGACAACAGCTTCTCCGCCGTCACCACGACGCGCTGCTCCAGTTTCGCCTCACCCTGCATCGCCGGAAATCCTAGCGATCACGCGGTTTCGGTGCGCGCCCGGTAGGCCCGGATCTTGGCGCGGTTGCCGCAGCGCTCCATCGAGCACCAGCGGCGGTTGCCCGAGCGGGAGGTGTCGAAGAAGAGCAGGTAGCAGTCGTCCGCCGAGCATTCGCGGACGCGGCCGGACCGGTCGCCCGCGACGAGACCGATGGCGTCGCGGGCGACGGCGCCGAGCAGCTGGTTCCCGGTGACGGGCGGCGCCCAGGCGAGTCGCCGCGTTTCGGGGTCGATCACCGGCCGCGGGGTCGCTCCGGTCGCGTCGTTCAGCAGGGTGAGGTCGGCGTCCGACGGTGCTTCGCCATGGGCGAGGGCGGGTGCGACGCGGTAGAGCGCGTCCCGGAGTTCCTTGAGCGCGGCGAGTTCGGACGGCCGGACCTGGACGTCGGTCAAGGGCGCGGTCAGCGCCAGCCGGGAGCCGGTGAACCACTCGGCGAGGTCGGGCGGCGTGTGCGCGATCTCGTAGCGCTCGTACGGGCCGGGGCCGCCGGTCAGCATGAGTTCGAGGCTGAGACTGCCCGGATCGAACCGGTACCGCTCGCCCTGGGCGTTGACGAGCAGTCTTGTTCCCGGAGTCATGTAACCACTATAGTCGGTTTCAGAAACCAGGTAAGACGGTTACGGCGGAGGCATCATGATCGGGAAGACCAAGGACGCGGGCTGGGAGATCGGCGTGTCCAAGACGGTGCCGTATCCGCTGGACCACGTTTGGGAGTACCTCTCGGGACCGGGGCTGACGGCTTGGCTGGGCGACGTGCGGCTCGACCCGGTGAAGGGCGCGCCGTACGAGACGGCCGAGGGCACCGTCGGCGAGGTCCGCGGCTACCGCGAACGCGAGAAGATCCGTCTCACCTGGTGGCCGAAGGGCTGGGACCACGAGAGCACGGTCCAGGTGGCGCTCCGGAACGCCGGGCCGGACAAGACCGTCGTGGTCTTCCATCAGGAGCGGCTCGCCGGGCCGGAAGAACGTGCCGCGCAACGTGAGCACTGGCAGGCCGTGATGAAGGTCGTCGTCGACGGCCTCGGCTGATCAGGACAGTGCTCGCCGCGCCTGCTCGCTCAGGGCGCCGGTGATCCGTTCGGGACTCAGGCCGAGTTCGCCGGTCTGGTAGAGGAAAACCTCCGGGGCGAGCGGTGCCAGCAGGATGTCGGCGAGCGCGTCCGGATCCTGGGCGCCCGCCTGTTCGGCGAGGAAACGGACGTGGGTGCGCCACAGCCGGTACGGGCCGGTGGTGAACCGTGAATGGCCGACCTCGGTGCCGAGCACGAGGTGCGCGTGCCGGGTGAGCAGCCCGATCATCGCCGCGTAGAACGCCGCCAGCCGCTCGGCGGGTGACGCGCCGGGGCCCAGTGGGGGAGGGCCGGTGAGCAGCCGTTCCTGCAGTTCCCGCTCGTGTTCGTCCAGCAGGGCGACGGCGATCGCGGAGCGGTCCGGGTAGCGGCGGTACAGCGTGGCGCGGCCGACCCCGGCGGCTTGGGCGATGTCCTCCATGGTGACGTCCGCGGCCGGGCGTGCGGCGAAGAGCTCTTCGGCGGCCTTCAGGATCTTCGCGCGGTTACGGGCGGCGTCCGAGCGTTCCCGGCCCGGGCCGTTCGCGAGGAGATCTTCTGTCGGCATGTCCGCAGCCTAGGGAATATCCGGACGTGACGTCCACTTGTACCGGGCGAAGCAAGTGGACGCCGTGTCCACTTCCTGGTCCGGGAGGCCCGATGAGCCACCTTCTCCACCTCGACTCCAGCGCCCGCAGCGCGTCGTTCTCCCGCGAGCTGAGTGCTCGCTTCGCCGATGTCTGGCGGGCCGCGCGCCCCGGCGCGGGTTACACCTACCGCGACCTCGCCGCCCGGCCGGTCCCGCCGATCGGCCAGGCCTGGACCGAGATCTGCGACGCCCTCCTGATGGCGGGCATCACCGATCCGGAGGGCTACGCCTCGGTGGTGAAGACGCCGGAGCAGCGCGAGGCCTGGGCCGTGATCGAGCCACTGCTGGCCGAACTGCTCGCCGCCGACGTCGTGCTGATCGGGGCGCCGATGTACAACTTCTCGATCCCCGCGACGCTCAAGCTGTGGATCGACCAGGTGACGTTCCCGAAGATGTCCTTGGCGGGCAAGGCTTTCGTGGTCGCGGGTGCCCGTGGCGGCACCTACCTGCCGGGAACGCCGCGTGAGCCTGTCGACCATCACGAGCGCTACCTGCGGGACTTCTTCGCCGGGCACTACGACGTCCACGACGTCACGTTCCTGCACGCCGAGCTCACGAACGCGCTCGTCGACCCGCGACTCGGCCCGCGCGATCCCGACCGGGCCGCGTCGCGGGAGGCGGCGCTGCGGGCGGCGGAAACGCTCGCCTCGACCGGAACGGCCGCCTGATGGGCTGGGGAGTCCTGCTGCTGGCCGGAGTCGTCGAGGTCGCCTGGTCGCAGAGCATCAAGCCCACGGAGAACTTCACGCGGCTCTGGCCGACGGTGCTGTGTTTCGTGCTCGGCGTCTCGGCGGTCTACCTGCTTTCGAAGGCGATGGACTCGCTTCCGGTGGGGACCGCGTACGCCGTGTTCACCGGGATCGGCGCGGTGGGCGCGATCGTCTTCGGCATCGTGATCCACAATGACCCGCTCAGTTTCGGGCGGTTCGCGGCGATGGCGCTGATCGTCGGAGGGGTGGTGCTGGCGAAGGTGACGGAGTGAACCGGGTGTCAGGAAAGGGGCTTTCCGGACGAACAGCGCTGATTCAAAGCGTGTCCTGAAAGCCCCTTTCCTGACCCGTCAGGCGAGCTTCTCCCACAGGAATTCGAGCATCAGCGCCCATTTGAACGCCAGCTGCTCGTTGTCGGCCGCCGCGCCGTGCCCGCCCTCGATGTTCTCGTGGTAGCGCACGTCGTGCCCCTGCTCCAGCATCCGCGCGACCATCTTGCGCGCGTGGGCGGGATGCACCCGGTCGTCCCTCGTGGAGGTGACGAACAGAATCGGCGGGTAATTCTGTCCACTGTGGACGTTCTGGTACGGCGAGTACTTCCCGATGAAGTCCCATTCCGCCGCGTCGTCGGGGTCGCCGTACTCGGCCATCCACGACGCGCCCGCGAGGAGCTTGTGGTACCGCTTCATGTCCAGCAGCGGCACCTGGCACACGATCGCGCCGAACAGATGCGGGTAGCGCGTGAGCATGACTCCCATCAGCAGCCCGCCGTTGCTGCCGCCCTGGATCCCGAGCCGGGACGGTTCGCTGATGCCACGCTCGACGAGGTCGGCGGCGACGGCCGCGAAGTCCTCGTAGACCTTGTATCGCTTGGCCTTGGTCACCGAGGTGTGCCAGTCCGGCCCGTATTCGCCGCCGCCGCGGATGTTCGCGACGACGTAGGTGCCGCCGCGCGAGAGCCAGCCGCGGCCGATCACGCCGCTGTAGCCGGGGGTCAGCGAGACCTCGAAGCCGCCGTACCCGGTCAGCAGCGTCGGGCCGCCTTCCGCGCCCGAGGGACGGACGACGAAGTAGGGGATCTTCGTGCCGTCCTCGGACGTCGCGAAGTACTGCGAGACCGTCATGCCTTCGCTGTCGAAGAACGCAGGAGCGCGCTTGAGGACCTCGACGTCGCCGCCGACGTGCCCGTAGCTCAGCGTCGACGGCTGCGTGTAGCCGCTGGAGTCGAGCAAGTACTCGTCACTGACGTCGGGATCGGTGCCGGTGATCTGCGCGGTGCCCAGCTCCGGGGCGCCGGCGAGGGGCTGGGAGCTCCAGCCGTCCGAAGGCGTGAGCACGCGCAGTTCGGTCCGGACGTCGGACAGCGTCGAGAGCAGCAGGTGGTTGTGCGTCCAGGCCCAGTACTCCAGCGACGTGTGGGCGTCGGGGGTGAAGAGCGTCGTGAAGGTGCGCTCGCCCGCCATGAAGGCGTCGAACCCGGAGGCGAGCAGGGTGCCGGACGGATAAGTGGTGCCGTCGACGGTCCAGTCGGAGCGGAGCCGGATCAGCAGCCATTCGCGGTGCGAGGACGTCTGCGCGTCTTCGGGGACCTCGATCCGTTCGAGCCCGCCGGGCGTCCGGACGTACCGCTCCGTGCGGTAGAAGTCGATCGACCGGTAGGCGAAATCGCGCTCGTATCCCTCGGTCGGGTCGTGGTGGGCGGACACCGAGACGTCGTCCGGTTTGCCCTCGAAGATCACCGTCGCCTCTTCGAGCGGGGTGCCGCGCCGCCATTCCTTCGCCAGCCGCGGGTAGCCCGAACTGGTCAGCGACCCCGGACCGAAATCGGTGCCGACGTAGACGCGGTCGCGGTCGATCCAGCCGATCCGGGTCTTGGCCTCGGGCACGGAGAAGCCGTCCTCGACGAAGCGGCGCTCGTCGAGATCGAACTCGCGGACCACGGTCGCGTCGGCGCCGCCGCGCGACAGTTCGACCAGCGCGCGCTGGTAGCCCGGCCGGAGGACGGCCGCGCCCTGCCACACCCAGTTCTCGCCGTCGGCCTCGGCCAGCGCGTCGACGTCGAGCAGGAGCTCCCACTCCGGCGTGTCGAGCCGGTACTGCTCGAGGGTGGTGCGGCGCCACAGGCCGCGGGGGTTGGCCGAGTCCTGCCAGAAGTTGTACAGGTACTCGCCGCGGCGCCGGATGTACGGGATCCGGTCGTCGGCGTCGAGCACCTCGCGGACCTCGTCACGGATCCCGGCGAACCGCTCGCCGGTGGACAGTTCCGTCAGGGCCTCGGCGTTGCGGGCTCGCACCCAGTCCAGCGCGTCTTCGCCGGTCACGTCTTCCAACCACAGGTACGGGTCCTCGTCACTCATGCTGACAGTCTCGCCGGGGCCTCCGTCCCGGCGCCACCAGGTGTCCGTTTCCGGCGCGTGTCTTCGCTGACCTGCTTCTCCTCCGTATGCTGGAGACTCGCACGCCCGAGGGAGACCATGACCGGCATCGACGAGGTATCCGGACGGCCCGTGCCGTCGCCGCCTCGCCCCGAAAACCCCCGTAACACGGGTACGGCCGTGATCGGCCTGCTCGTCGTGGCCGCCTTGACCGCCGCCGGGATGGCGATGGCGGGCGGACCGCGGAAGATCGACGGTCAGGCCCTTCCGGCGTCCGGCGCGTTCACCTCGGAAGGGGCCAAGGCGCCCGCCGGGACCGCGAAACCCGCGCCCAAGGAGGTGCGGGAACTGGAAACGAACCCGCTGCTGGCCGAAGGGGTCGTGCTCGGCGCGGTCACCTGCCGCCTGCCGGCGATCAGCCGCGACCCCGTGAAGCTGGAGACGTACTACAAGACCTTCGCCTCCTGTCTCGCCGAAGCCTGGAAACCGGCGTTGGACCAGGCGAACGAGCCCACGCTGACGGCGACCGTGCAGGTGACGCTGCCCGAGACCAGCGCGTGCGGGAAGGTGCCCAGCGAGACCGAGGCCGTCGCCTACTACTGCGGCGGTGACACCACGATCTACGCGCCGACCGAGTGGATGCTGAGCGACGCGGGCCTCGAACGGTCCCGTCATCTCGCGACGATGGCCCACGAGTACGGGCACCACGTCCAGCGCTCCAGCGGGATCCTGTCGGCGGCCGCGGAGAAGATGTCCTCGCCGGAGGAGGACTCCCCGGCCGACAAGGAACTGGTCCGCCGCATCGAGCTGCAGGCGAACTGCTTCGGCGCGCTCGCCGTCGCGGCGGCCGCCGGACGCGGGTCCATCAGCACCTCGCTGGCCAAAGCCGCGCTCGACGACTACGGCAACACCGACGACAGCGACACCCACGGAACCCGTCGCAACCAGCTGAAATGGGCGAAGGCCGGGTTCTCCGGGAAGACGACGGCGTCGTGCAACACCTGGGCGGCGCCCGCTTCGGAGGTAGCGTGACCGACGACGTGATGGCCGAGATCAACGTCGGCCTCCAACTGCACATCTCCGGCGACCGGGCCGGTGCCCGCGAGAAGTTCGCGGCGCTGTGGGAGCGGATCGGCGAGGACGGCGATCCGCTGCACCGGTGCGCGCTCGCGCACTACATGGCCGACGTCTGCGACGATCCGGCCGACGAACTCGCCTGGGATCTCCGCGCGCTCGCGGCGGCCGATTCCCTGACCGACGAACGCGCCAAGGAGTACCACGCGACCCTGGCCGTCCGCGGGTTCTACCCGTCGCTGCACCTCAACCTCGCCGAGGATTACCGCAAACTGGGTGATCACGGGGCCGCGAAGGCCCAGTGGGAGCTCGGGCGGGCGACCCTCGGCGCGCTCGGCGACGACGCCTACGGCGCCGGGATCATCGAGGCGTACGACGCGCTCGCGACCAGGCTCGGCATCGAAACGGACTCTCCGGACTTTCGCGCACGGCGGTGAGGCCATAACCTGGAGTGACTCAGGTCACCCATCCGGGAGGAGCGCGTATGCGGATTTCCGATCTGTTGCGGAACAAGGGGGCGGCCGTCGCGACCGTCTCGCCGGAGACGAACGTCACCGAACTGCTCGAGAGACTCGCGGAGCACAACGTCGGGGCGCTCGTGGTCGTCGATGACGACGGCGGGATCGTCGGGATCGTCTCCGAACGGGACGTGGTGCGACGGCTCAACGAGCGCGGACCCCAGCTACTCGACGGATCGGTGGCCGCGATCATGACGAAGCTGGTCGCCAGCTGCACCCCCGAGGACTCGGTGGATCAGCTGTCGGTCCTGATGACCGAACGCCGGATCCGGCACGTCCCGGTCCTGGTGGACGGCAAGCTCGCGGGGATCGTGAGCATCGGCGACGTCGTGAAGACGCGGATGGAACAGCTGGAGAAGAGCCAGGAACAGCTCGAGGCGTACATCTCGCAAGGCTGAGCCGGAGGGCCGTTCCCGGGCAGCCGTCCGGGAACGGCCCTTTCGCGTCCCGGCTAGCCGATGGCGCCGTCGAGGGTGAGCGCGGCGTCGATGAGCCCGAGGTGGGTGAACGCCTGCGGGAAGTTGCCGAGCTGCTCCCCGGTCGGGCCGATCTCCTCGGCGTACAGGCCGACGTGGTTGGCGTAGGTCAGCATCTTCTCGAACACCAGCCGCGCCTTCTCCGGATACCCGGCACGGGCGAGGGCGGTGACATAGCCGAACGTGCACAGCGAGAACGTCCCCTCGTCACCGCGCAGGCCGTCGGGGGAGGCGCTCGGGTCGTAGCGGTAGACGAGGCTGTCGGTGACCAGGTCCTTCTCGATGCCGGCCAAGGTCGCCAGCCAGCTCGGGTCGTGCGGGGTGACGAAACCGACGTCGGCCATGCGAAGGAGTGACGCGTCCAGGGAGCTGGAACCGTAGCGCTGGACGAAGGCCTGCTTGAGCGGATTCCAGCCGTGCTCCCAGATCTGGTCGTACACGCGATCCCGTTCGCCGCGCCAGGAATCGAGCGCGCAAGGCTGGCCGTGCGCCGTCGCGAGGCGGATGCCGCGATCGAAGGCGACCCAGCTCATGAGCCTGCCGTAGGTGAAGTCGGCCTTGCCCTCCCGTGTCTCCCAGATTCCCTCTTCCGGCTGATCCCAGTTCGCCGCCAGCCAATCGAGCAGGCCCGCCAGCGCTTTCCAGCCGTCGTGCCCGATCTCGGCGCCCCGCCGATCGGCCTGGTACACGGTGTCGAGCAGTTCGCCGTAGACGTCGAGCTGGAGCTGGCCTGCCGCGGAGTTGCCGATCCGGACCGGCACCGAGCCCCGGTACCCGGTCCAGTGCGCGAGCGATTCCTCCAGGAGATCCGGTGAGCCGTCGACGCGGTACATGATCTTCAGCCCGCCGTCGCCGCGCAGGTGGCGTTCCCGGAGCCAGCCGGCGAAAGCGACCGCTTCGTCGGTGAAACCCAAGGCCAGCAAGGAAGAGACCGCCAGCGACGCGTCCCGCACCCAGGTGTAGCGGTAGTCCCAGTTCCGTTCGCCGCCGATCTGCTCCGGCAGGCTCGTGGTCGGCGCGGCGACCATCGCGCCGGTCGGGGCGTAGGTCAGCAGCTTGAGGGTGATCGCGGACCGGTCGACCATCTCGCGCCAGCGTCCTCGATACGTCGACTGGTTCAGCCAGTCGCGCCAGAAGCCGACGGTGTCTTCGAAGGCCTTCTCGATCTCGGAGACCCGGGTCGCGCGGGGTTCCCCGCCGTCCGATTCGAGCACGAAACCGCGGACCTGCCCGGTCTCCAGGGTGACCGAGCCGTAGACGCCGCCTTCGATGACGTGGGCGTGGGCCAGCCGCGGATCCCCCGGTTCCCGGACCGCGTGCAGGGTCAGGGCGAACTGCCCGCTGTCGAAGAGCACGCCGTCCGCGGTGACGGTGGTGGTGTGCGGCCGCCGCGCGTAGTCGAAGCGCGGGACGACGTCCACGGCGAACTCGACGTGCCCGCGCACGCAGCGGATCATCCGGACCAGCCGGTGACCCTGGCCGGCGTGTGGCCCGGTCGCCGGGCGCATGAAGTCGATGACCTCGCCGGTGCCCAGCCTGGTCATGAACCGCGTGATCAGGACGGCGGTGCCGGGGAAATAGAACTGGCGCGACGTGTACGGCTCGCCGACGGGCCGGATCCGGCAGTGCCCGCCACCGGGATCCAGGAGCGCGCCGAACACGCTCGGGGAATCGAAGCGGGGACAGCAGAACCAGTCGATCGCGCCGCCGGTGCTCACCAGCGCGGCGGTCTGCAGGTCGCCGATCAGCCCGTGGTCGGCGATCGGTGCTTGGTGGTGGGTCACGCGAAACTCCTTGCCGGAAGGGGTTTTTCGACCAGCCTGACCCGGCGGCGGAGAGCTGGCGTCACCCCGGCCGGATGACTTCCCGGCCGCACTGGCGCTCATCCGTCCGAGGTGATGTGCGCACCCCCGCCGCCGCTGTGCGATGGCCACCGTCAGATCACCCATTTCAGAAGGGACGGTGAGCCGTGGACACGTTGACCATCTGGTTGTTCCGCTCGGCCGACGGCGCGGACGGCGCGGCGGAGACGGTGAAGGGCTTGGCGAAGAACCAGCTCATCTCGGTACACGACGCCGCGACGGTGTCGTGGCCGGAAGGGGCGTCCAAGCCGAAACTCCGCCAGTTGCGCAACCTGGCGGGCCGTGGCGCGCTGAGCGGCGCGTTCTGGGGACTGCTCTTCGGCCTGATCTTCCTCGTGCCGCTGCTCGGGGCGGCCCTCGGTGCCGCGGCGGGCGCTTTCGGCGGGTTGACGTCGGACTACGGCATCGACGACGACCTGATCAAGAGGGTCAGGGGAGAGGTCACCGAAGGCACGTCGGCCTTGTTCCTGCTCAGCTCGGGCGCGGTCGTCGACAAAGTGCGGGACGCCTTCACCGGCGAAAACGCGCCGGAGCTGATCTTCACGAACCTGAGCGCCGAACAGGAGCAGGCCTTGCGCGAGAGCTTCTCGATGGAACTGGAACAGCAGACCGCCGAGGCTCCGGGAACGGGGCCGAAATGAGCGCGCAGTGGGGTGCCGAAGCCGATCTCGCCGACTCCCGGCAGGGAGAGCGCCGGCCGGCCTGGGCCGGATGGATCGTCTTCGCCAGCGTGGTCATGCTCATCCTCGGCGTCTTCGACGTCATCGCCGGGATCGTGGCCCTGTTCCAGGGCGGCTACTACATCTCGGGCCCGGAATACGCCCTCGTCCTGGACGTGACCGGGTGGGCGTGGGCCCATGTGGTGGGCGGTGCGCTGGTGGCGGTCTCCGGTGGCTTCCTCCTCACGGGCGCGATCTGGTCGCGGGTGGTCGCGGTGCTCTTCGCGGCCGGGAACGCGGTGACCCACCTGGTGTTCCTCTCGGCGCATCCGGTGTGGTCGATGATCGTGATCGTCCTGTGCGTGACGGTCATCTGGGCGGTCCTCGTCCACGGTGACGAACTACCGGATCGTGGGTTGTGGTGACGGAACAGCCCACCTCCCGAACACCACGAGCGCTCGCCGTCCTGCTCGGGGCGGCGGCGATCGTGGTCGGTGTCGCGGGGGTCAAAGCGGTCGCTTGGCTGGCGGCGCCGACCTTGCTGGCGCTGGTCATCGTGATCACGCTCAGTCCCGCGCACGGCAGGCTGCGGCGTCTCGGTTTCCCCCGCTGGGCGGCGACGGCGGCGCTCGTGGTGTTCGTCTACGGGATCCTCATCTCCTTCTGTGTCGCGATGATCGTGTCGGTGGCGCAACTCGCGGCGCTCCTGCCGCGCTACGCCGACCGGATCACCGCTCTGTACGCCGAAATCGCGGGTGTGCTGGCGAAATTCGGTGCCGGGCCCGCCCAGTTGCGTGATCTCGTCGCGTCTCTCGATCCCGGCAAGCTCGTCTCCTACGCCGGTGCCCTGCTCGCCGATCTGACCGGTGTCACCACGAGCCTGGTCTTCCTGCTGGGGCTGTTGCTGTTCCTCAGCGCGGAAACGGCGGACATCGACGGCCGCATCGCCGGGATCGCGGGTGAGCGGGCGCGGACGGCGGAGGCGCTGCGCGACTTCGGCCGCCGCGTCCGGGTGTACCTGGTGGTGACCACGGTCTTCGGGCTCGTGGTCGCCGCGCTGGACGTCCTCGCGCTGGTGGTGCTCGGCGTGCCGCTCGCGCTGTTGTGGGGACTGCTTTCCTTCGTCACCAACTACATCCCGACGATCGGTTTCCTGCTCGGCCTCGCCCCGCCCGCCACGCTCGCGCTCCTCGACGGCGGCCTGCCGGTGATGCTGGCGGTGGTGGTGGTCTACGTCGTGCTCAACTTCGTGCTGCAGTCGCTGATCCAGCCGAGGTACGTCGGCAACGCCGTCGGGCTGTCGGCCACGGCGACGTTCGTCGCGCTGGTGTTCTGGGCCTGGGTGCTCGGACCGCTCGGGACGCTGCTTTCGGTACCGGCGACCCTGCTCGCGCTGGCCGTCCTCGTCGACGACCCCGGCCGCAGCTGGGTCACGGCGCTGGTCGGTTCGCCCCGGCGGGGACCGGAGGGCGGTCAGGACAGGATGAGCACGACGAAGAAGAGGCACGCCACGATGTTCAGCAACCAGCCGTGGTCGTTCGTCCAGTCGCGGACGGCGGGCATGACCCGCGCCGCGCGCCGCCGGAAGAGGAGGTAGGCCAGGAGCGGCAGGGCGGCGAGCAGCGTGGTGGCCGAAAGGAACGGGACCGCCGCGCCGAAACCCGCCCCGCCGCGGCCGAGGTCGAGGCCGACGGCGCACATCACGACGATGTCCGACGGAAAGAACGCGATGAGCAGGAATCCGGTGCGGAATCCTCGCCGCGGACCCGCCGTCATGAGCGATCCCAGCCATTTCGGCGGTTCCGCGGTTTCGCGGTGTGCCCAGTTCCGGATCGCGATTCCCAGCAGGAGCGCCACCAGCCCGAATTGGACGATCGCGTAGAGGGAACCGTCCGAACCGGAAACGAGGGGATCGGGCGGGAGAAGCCCCGCCAGCCAGGTGGTGAGCGCGGTCCCCGCCGTCGCGGCCGTGGCGACCCCCGCCACGAACGCGAGCGAGGTCGGGACGGCGCGTTTCGTCGTGATCAGGATCAGCGCGGACACGAACTGCGGTCCGGCCATCATGGTGATCGCGAGCGGGAGCACCGTGAGCGAGCCGTCCGTCATTTCCGTGACTCCCGTCCGAGGCCGTTCGACAGCGAATCGCGTTGCCCGCCACCGGTGTCCCGACGGCGACGGGCAACGCTCGCGCGGCGGTCCACCGCCGGAGCCCGAGGCTTCGTGATTCGCGATCTCCAGAATGCGCCGCCACGACAAGGAGTTCTTCCTTCGTGGCGGGTGAAAACGAGTGCCGGGTTTCGTCACCCACGGCGAGAAATCCTTTGTTTCAAACACTCTTCGCTACGAGTGTCACCCCGACTCACCCGCCAGGGAGGAGGTGACCGCCGCGCGGGGTGAGCAAGATCGGTCCCCTCACTCGTTCTGGGGAATCGAAGGGAGACAATCGGTGAGCACTGAGCCGCGTCGTCGGTCCAGAGCCAAACTCGTCCTGACGGCACTGACCTTCGTGCTGGTCCTTTCGGCGCAACCGGGGGAAAGCGGGGCATCGGGAAAGGCGGACGCCGTCCTTTCCGGTCTCGCCTTCGCCATCAGCGGGACTTCCCGCGTTTTCGCGTTCGTCTGGCACGTCCTTTCCAGTGCGGCGATGTCATGCGCCGGCCGGTGACCCGCGTCGAAGGCACCCCGGCCCACGGCGGGGAAACCGTCGTGGTGCCGTCGCCGAAACTCGCCCCGCCGCCACCCGCCTCCGACGTTCTCGAACGGGACCGTCTCCTGGACGTCCTCGATCAGGCCACCTCCGGCGAAGTCCCCAGTGTCACGCTGCTCAACGCGCCGGCGGGATCCGGCAAGACCGTGCTGCTCGGCAGCTGGTTCCGGCGGCGGGCGCGACAGCACGCGACCGGTGAGCATCGGGCGTGGATCTCCTTGGACGCCAATGACAACAAGGTGTACACGCTGTGGTCGTCGATCCTCCGCGCGTTGTACCGGAGCGCCGGGGAGAGCTCGATCCCGGAGACAGTGCTCCTTCGGGACGCTTCCGCGCACGAATACGTCGGCGCGTTCATCGACGTGTGCGCCCGGCTTCCGTGCCCGGTGATCCTGGTGCTGGACAACGCACACGAATTGTCCGCACCGGACGCGGTGAGGAACGTGAACCTGCTGCTGCGCTATCTGCCGCCGGGAGTGCGGGTCGTCATCGCGACCCGGTTCCCGCCCCCGCTGATCCTGCCCCGGATCCGGCTCGAAGGGCGGCTACGGGAGATCACCGCGCACCAGCTGAACTTCACCGAGGAGGAGACCGGAAAGCTGCTCGCCGGGCAGAACCTCGCGCTGACACAGGCGGATCTGGACGAGATCTCCACCCGGACGGAGGGCTGGGCGGCGGGGCTGCGGTTCCTCACCCTCGCGCTGGCCGCCACGCCGGACACCGGTGCGGCGATCCGGGCCTTCACCGGTGACGACCGGCTGCTGGCCGAATATCTGGGCGGGGAGATCGTCGGCCCGCAGCCCGCGCACGTCCGCGAGTTCCTGCTGAGCACGTCGGTGTGCCCCGACATCAGCGACGAACTGGCCACCCGCCTGACCGGGCAGGAGAACTCCGGGCAGATCCTGTACACGCTCACCCGCACCAACGCGCTGGTCACCCGGCACGGCCCTCGTTACCGGTGCCACCCGCTGCTGCGCGGCTACCTGCGCGCGGAGCTGAACCGGCGTCACCCCAGGGCCCACCGCAGGCTCCACCGGTCGGCGGCCGAATGGTTCACCGACTCCGGCGACGTGCTCGCGGCGTTGGAGCACGGTATCGCCGCGCAGGACGACGAGCTGATCACGCGGTACATCCAGCGGTTCGGGCTGCGGACCGTCCTCGACGGACACGGGGCCCGGTTGCACGCGCTGCTCGGCGCGATGCCGGAGCACATCCTGGCCCGGCCGCAGGTGGCGCTCATCGCCGTCGTCGCCGCGCTCGACGTCCACGACCTCGTCGCGGCGGACCGGTACCTCGGCAGGGGCGACAATTCCGCCCAGTCGCTGCGTTCCGGGCGGCTGCGCGCGCTGAACGCCGTGGCCGTCCTCTACCGGGCGAGGTACGGCGGGCAACTGGACAAGGCGCTCGCGGAACTCCGCGCCACGAGCGCGGGTGACACCGGCGACGTCGACCTCGACCTGCTGGCGCTGGCCACCCAGGGGACCGCGTCCTTGTGGCTGGGCGACCTCCCCGGCGCCATCGGTGACCTGGAACGCGCGCTGCGGATGGCCACGCTGGAGCGGCGCGACGCCGTCCGGCTGCATTGCGAGATCCACCTCGCGGGGATCGCCCGGGTCCAGGGCGATCTCGGCGGGCTGGCCGTGCACACCAGCGCCGCCCTCGAACTGGCCCGGTCCCGCGGCTGGACCGAGACTTCGCGGACCGCGTTCCTGTACGCCGTGCTCGGGATGGCGGCCTACCAGCGGCTGGACCAGGAGAGCGCCCGCCGGTTTTCCGCGCTGGCGACCAGGCTCTCGCCCGCGGTCGTGGACCCGGCGGTGGAGCTGCTGACGGTGACCCTCAGCGCCGCCGTCGAATTCGGTCTCGCGGCCGATCCGCACGCCGTCGTCGAAACACTGCGGGGTCACCGCAAACGGCTCGCTGCCGAACCGGTCGCGCCCTGGCTCGTCGCCTGCACGGCCCCGATCGAACAGCGACTCGCCCTGCGCGTCGGGGAACCCACCTGGGCGATGGACGTGACAGAACGGCATCGGCACCTGCTCGCGCCCTACGCGGAGCACGCGCTGCTGAGCACTCTCGTGCACCTGCACCGCGGCAGGACCGGTGCCGCGCGCCGCCGTCTGCAGCCGGTCATCGAGCGGCAGACCAGGCCGCTGGTGGCGCACACCCTGATCGAGAGCTGGCTGCTCGAAGCGGTTCTCGCCGATCAGGCCGGTGAACGGAACCAAGCCCACAACGCCGTCGGCCGCGCGCTCGACCTCGCGGCACCCCAGCAGGCGCTGCGGCCGTTCCACGACGCGGGCAGGCACGTCCGGGAACTCCTGGTGAGCGGGGCCGGGAGGTTCGGGCGTACGGAAGAGTTCGCGAGCACCGTCCTGCAGTCCTTGCCCGCCCACCCCGGGGGCCCGGTCGACCCGCTCACCTCACGCGAGCTTGAACTCCTCACCGAGCTGCCGTCGATGCGCACCACCGAGCAGATCGCCGATTCGCTCTTCGTGTCGGTGAACACGGTCAAGACCCACCTTCGCGGCATCTACCGGAAGCTCGGCGTCAACCACCGCAGGGACGCCGTCGTCGCCGCGCGACGGCGCGGCCTGTTGTAGGTCCCGCAGCCCGACAGCGTCGTCGGGCCTTTCCGGCTACTCGCGCCACCCCGACAGCTCGACACCCTTGGCGACGTCCACCCGGTACCCGAGCGTCACGACGCCCTTCGCGCCCGGAGCGAGCGTCAGCCGCCAGGTGATCTCGCCCAGCTCGGTCCGTTCCACCGGATCCGGGACGGCGCGGACGTCGCGAACCGTGATCGCCTCGTCGCGAGAGACCGGCGCCTGGTCCAGCACGGTCACGACGGCTTCGCGCGGGCTGTGGTTGACGATCGTCGTGGTGTAGGCGGCCTCCCGCTTGCGGACACCGGACAAGGCCGCCTTGCTCGCCGTGCGGTGCGAGAGTTCCCGGTCGATCCGGATCCGGTCGTCCACGCCGAGGGCGAGTTCGAGCTCCTCACCCGGTGCCCAGACTTCGAGCCGTGTGGTGCCGACGAACTCCGTCTCGTGGAACACGGACGCCTTACCCGGCCGCAAGGTGTGCTCCGACGTGTTGACCACGGTGGCCCGCAGGAACGCCTCCGGTGACCGGGCCGGGGCGGTGATGTAGCCCAGCTTCGCGGTCAATTCGAGGTGTGCCAGCGTCGTGCGGTGGCCCTGCGCTCCCGAAGGCACCGCCACCGGGCGTCCCGGCCGGTAGGTGACCGCGGTGGCGCCCTCCTCGGCGGACGCGGTGCGCACCGCCATCGCCGGGGCGGGCGCCGCCAGGTTCCGGAAACCCGCCGCTTCCGGCATCCCGCCGCCCGCCGGTGACGCGCTGCCGTACGCGGCCCGCGCCATCACCGGTTCGACCGGGCGCACGCGGTCGAGGAACCACGGATCGAGTTCCGGTACCTCCACGGTGTTCGCCGGGCGCGCGGTCGAGAGCGCCAGCTCGCATTCGGGCCAGTCCTCGCCGGTGTGCTGGGTGATCCGTCCGTACCAGGTCACCGAGACGTCCTCGCCGCGGACGCGGACGTCGTAGCCGGGCTCCCAGCTCGCGTTCGCGACCACATAGGACAGTTCGAGCCCGATTTCCGCGCCGTCCTCCTGGCTTTCCAGCTCGACCGTGACCGTCGCGCTGTCCACTTCGGACTGACCCTGTTTCGCCTGGATCTCCCGGTCCAGCGCGCCGAGGTCGTCGCGGAGCGCGGCCAGCCGGATGCCGAGTTCGCGGCGTTTCCCCAGCGCCTCGGCCAGCTGCGTGCCGAGCGCGTCGGTGACTTCGGCGACCCGGGGCGGTTCCGCCGTGCCCGCCGCGAGCGCCTTCGCGAAACTGCCGCCACTCCGCTTCGCCACGCCGGTCAGCAGGTCGACCTTCGCGCTCTCCGCGGCGACGGCGTCGGCGACCTCGTCGACCGTCGCCTGGTCGGCCCGCCGCCGCTCGGTCAGCGCGCGCAGGGACGCGTCCGCGGGCGCGGGGTGGCGCTCGACGGCGACGTCGACCCCGGCGATGACCGCCGGACCGGAACCCGTGACACGGACCGAATCGCCGTCCAGATTCCACGGCAACCCGGCGAAGCTGAACCGCGTCTCGTTGTCAAGGCGTGCCGACGCCCGTCTCGTTATCCGGGCATGGTGGGGGTAGACGGTGACGGCGACGATCGGTGCTTCCACGGTGCTCGGCATGCCCCCGACGTTAGTCTCTTGACACCTGTTCGGGGGGCCGGAAGCCTCAGCTGCGTCTTGCCCACCCGCCCTTGGGGGTCCTGTGAGAGTCGCCAGGCTCGCCGCCCTGTTCACCGCCGTCCTGGTTCTTCCGGCGACGGCATTGCCCGCCCAAGCCGACGCTCCACCGACGCCGGTCTTCAAGGACGGTCAGGCGCAACCGGTGTTCAACCCGGCGGACGTCATCCGGGAGAACGTCTGGGTCACCGCGCCGGTCGACAGCGACGGCGACGGCAAGGACGACCTCGTGCACGCCGAGGTGGTGCGGCCCCGCGCGACCCAGCAGGGGATGAAGGTCCCGGTCGTCTACCAGGCCAGCCCGTACTACGCGGGCGGCAACGACGTCGCGAACCACAACGTCGACGTCGAGCTGTACGTGCCCGGCGCCAAGCGCGCCCCCGCGGGCCCGCGGATCGCGACCAGCACCGTCGGCCCGAACGCGGCGCCGATCAGCTGGCGCTACCAGGACTACTTCACCGCCCGCGGCTTCGCCGTGGTGTACGGGGAGTCGCTCGGCAGCGGCCAGTCCACCGGCTGCCCGAGCACCGGCGACGTCAACGAGACCATCGGCGCGAAGTCCATTGTGGACTGGCTGAACGGCAGGGCGACGGCGCGTGACGCGTCGGGCAAGGCCGCCGTCGCGGACTGGAGCACCGGCAAGACCGGCATGACGGGCGTTTCCTACAACGGGACGCTGCCCAACGCGGTGGCCAGCACCGGCGTCGAAGGGCTGGAGACGATCGTCCCGATCGCGGCGATCTCCAGCTGGTACGACTACTACCGCAACGACGGCGCCGTCGTCGCGGCCGGTGGTTACCAGGGCGAGGACGCGGACGTGCTCGCCGACTACGTCTACACGCGCCAGGACCGCGCCGTCTGCCGTCCGTTGATCGACGGCATCGCGGTCGACCAGGACCGGGTGAGCGGCGACTACAGCCCCTTCTGGGACGTGCGGAACTACCGCAACGACGTGCGCAAGGTGCGGGCCTCGGTGCTCGTGGTGCACGGCCTCAACGACTGGAACGTCAAGACCGACCAGGGCACCCGCTGGTACGAGGCGCTCAAGCAGCACGGCGTCGAGCACAAGATCTGGCTGCACCAGTCCGGCCACGCCGACCCGTACAGCCTCCGCCGCGACGTCTGGCTCGCCACGCTCAACAAGTGGATGTCGCACTACCTCTACGACCTGGACAACGGCATCGAGCGCGAGCCGAAGGCCACCATCCAGCGCGAGGACAATTCGTGGGTGGACGAGGCCGAGTGGCCGCTGCCCGGCACCCAGGACGTGAAGCTCTACCCGTGGCCCGGTGGCTCCTCGAAGGGCAAGCTCGACACGGGCAACGCCGTTCCGGGCAAGCCCGCCGTCGAGAAGCTGGCCGACGACGCGAGCAAGACCGTCGAACAGCTCGCCAACGCGGCCTCGTCGGGTAACCGGCTGCTGTACTCGACCACCGCGGCGAAGCAGCCCGTACGCCTTTCCGGCACCGCGAAGGCCGGACTGTCGGTGTCCTTCGACAAGCCCGCCGCGAACGTGACGGCGGTGCTCGTCGACCGCGCCCCGAACGGCACGGCCAAGGTGATCAGCCGCGGCTGGACCGACCCGCAGAACCGTCGCGACCCCGCCCGCACCGACCCGATCACCCCCGGTGAGAAGTACCAGATCGAGGTCGAGCTGGTGGCGAAGGACTACCTGCTCGCGACCGGGCACAAGATCGAGTTCCTGCTGGCCTCCAGCGATCACGACTACACGCTCCGGCCGAAGGCGGGAGCGGGGATCTCGCTCGAGCTGAACCGCACCACCGTGGTGCTGCCGGTGGCGGGCGGGAAGCCCGCGCTGCGCGCCGCCTTCGGCTGAGTCCCGGCCGGTCCGCCCCCGAATGCCACGTCCACCCGGACGTGGCATTCGGCGTTTCCGGGTGGAAAAAGCCGACCCGACCTCGGGCTTGTATGGAAAATGTATTTCCTCCGGCTTTGCTTCGCCGCGTCCGGCTTCCCCACCAGATGGAGGTCTCCATGTCCAGGTTGCGCCGCTTCGCAGCGCTCGCCGCGGCCGCCGTTCTCCCCGCGCTCGGCCTGACGCTGGCCGGTACGGCGCAGGCGTCGGCCGCCCCGAACTTCCAGGTCCCGTTCAAATGCGGGGTGACGGTCACGGCCGCGACGTTCAGCGGGCACAGCCCGGCGAACTCGGTCGACTTCCAGAAGTCGGGGATCACCGGGATGCCGGTGCTGGCCTCGGCGGGCGGCAAGATCACCCGGGTCGCCAACGAAGGCAGCACGAGCTACGGGCGCTGGGTCGAGATCGACCACGGTGGCGGCTGGACCACCCGCTACGCCCACCTGTCGACCCAGTCGGTCTCGGTCGGCCAGTCGGTCAGCCTCGGCAAGCAGATCGGCACGGCCGGGGCGACCGGCGGCGTGACCGGTCCTCACCTGCACTTCGAAGAGCGGCTCAACGGAACGGCGCAGAAGGCGAAGCTGAACGGGGTCGCGGTGCCGTACTACGGCCACACGAACTTCACCAGCAAGAACTCGTGCGGCGGCAACCCGTACGAGGCCACCGAGGTGTGCGGCAGCGGCTTCTCCGTGGTCGACTCGCAGGCGCTCGCCGGCGGTTCCGGCACGGCGTACCTGCTCTACAACGCTTCGACCAAGGCCAACTGCGTGACCACGCTGAAGGCCGTTTCGCTCGGCACCGCGTCGCCGGTGTCGGCGTTCCTCGAAGTCCAAGGTTCGGCGCGCACGACCGATTCCGGCAGCTTCACCTACTACGCCGGGCCCGTGAAGAAGACGGCCGCTTCGACCTGCGTCAAGTGGGGCGGCTCGGTCGGGACGAACGCCTACGAGAGCCCGTTCGAACACTGCGGCTGATCCCGAGGAGCCGGGCACGGTAGACCACCCCACCGACAGGATCGGCGCCCCAGGCCGATCCCGGCGACGGTTGTCCACAACGGTCCCGGCTGTCCACAGATCTGTCCTGCCCCACCCAGCGGCCCCATTCCCGCCGCAGGGTGGGGGCATGACCACATCCACCCCGACCGGCAGGACCAAGGTCGACCTGAAGGATCCGGCGGACCTGCTCGCCGCGATCCCGTACATCCTCGGGTTCCACCCCGAGAACTCCGTCGTCGTCTTCGGGCAGCAAGGGCCGGACCGCAAGCAGCAGGGCCTCACCCTGCGCGTGGACCTCCCGCCACCCGGCCTGGAGAGAGACCAGGCGCTCGACCTCGCGGCGCGGCTCGCCGCGACCGCGCACACCGGCGCCACGGTGGCCGTCGTCGGTGGAGGCGCCCCGAACCCGGCCGGGCGGCCACCACGCCGCCGCTTCGTCCGGCGCCTGGAATCCTCGCTCGCCGGATACGACATCCCGTTGCTGCACTCGCTCTGGGTGCCGTCCTTCACCGCGGGCGTCCGATGGGGGTGCTACCGCGAGAAGACCTGCGGCGGCATCCTCCCCGACCCTCGCGAGTCGGTGATCGCCGCGGTCGCCATCGGCGACGGCCGCGTCATCCGCGAGAGCAGGGAAGAGCTGGAGCGCCTCTTCGAAGCCGGTTCGGCAGAGACGCTCGCGCGGCGTGCCGATCTCCTGAACCGGCTGGCCGACCCGCCATGGGGAGACGACGCCGTCGTCGAAGGAGGGCTCGCCGAGGTCAACGCCGCACTCGCCCGTTCCCAGCGGGGTGACCTGACGCTCACCGACGATCAGGCCGTCCGACTGGCCTGGGCGCTTTCCCTGGTCGAGGTCCGGGGCGCCTGCCTGCTCACCGCGGCTCCCGCCGACTCGCCTTTGGCACGGGTCGCGGAAGATCTCTGGCTCCGTCTCGCCAGGGAGTTACCGGAGCCGGAATCCGCCGAAGCGCTGTGCCTGAAAGCGCACGCCGCCTACGCTCGCGGCGATCTCGCCTCCGCCGGGATAGCCCTGGCGAGGGCCTGCGAAGTCGATCCGGACCACAACCTGGCCAGGCTGCTGACCGCCGCGCTGGACACGATGCTGGCGCCGTCCGAAGTGGCCGGAATCGTCCTTCAACAGCGAGAGGAAGCGCCGCCCGCGCTCAGCCTCGAGCCGCTTGGCGGGACTGAGTGAACGCCCACGCGTCGGCCACGATGCCGTCGAGGTCGGTGCGTTCGGGCTTCCAGCCGAGTTCGCCGTTCGCCCGCTCGCTGGAGGCCACCAGCACCGACGGGTCGCCCGCCCGGCGCGGCGCGACCGCGGCGGGGATCTCGTGACCGGTGGTGCGGCGGCACGCCTCGATCACCTCGAGCACGGAGAAACCGGTGCCGCTGCCGAGGTTGTAGATGCGGTGCTCGCCGTCCACCGCGTGGCGCAGGGCCAGCTGGTGCGCGTCGGCGAGGTCGACCACGTGGATGTAGTCGCGGATGGCGGTGCCGTCCGGGGTCGGGTAGTCGTCACCGAAGATCTGGATCCGCTCGCGGTCCCCGGTGGCGACCTGGAGCACGAGGGGGATCAGGTGGGTTTCGGTGGTGTGCCGTTCGCCGAAGGTGCCGTAGGCGCCCGCGACGTTGAAGTAGCGCAGGCTGACGGCGGCGATGCCGTGGGCACGCGAGAACGACGTGATCGCGTGGTCGATGGCCAGCTTCGTCGCGCCGTAGGTGTTCGTCGGCTGCGTCGGCGCCGTCTCCGGGATGGGAGAGGACTCGGGCTCGCCGTAGGTGGCCGCGGTGGAGGAGAACACCAGCCGCTTCGTGCCGTGGTCGCGCATCGCCTCGAGCAGGCGAAGCGAGGTCAGGACGTTGCCCTCCCAGTACTTCGCCGGATCCGTCATCGACTCGCCGACCAGCGACTTGGCGGCGAAGTGGAGGACACCGTCGAAGCCGTCGCCGAGAAGGCGCCGCGCGACCTCGGCGGCGTCGCCCTCGACGAAGGTGGCGTCCGGGTGCACCGCGTCGGCGTGCCCGGTGGAGAGGTCGTCGACCACGGTGACGTCGTGCCCTGCCTCGATGAGGCGGGCCGCGCAAACGCTGCCCACATAACCGGCTCCGCCCGTCACCATCAGCTTCAGGGTCTTGGTCGGTTCGTCGGTCACGTTCGCGCCTTTCTGCTGCGGATGCGGTGGGTGCCCAGTGTCCTCGCCCCCGGGCACCTGCCGCGCCCGGGGGTGGGGGTCGAAAGGCTTCTCTTGAGGGATGCGGTGAAGGTGGCACTGGGTCGTGGCGCTGACCGGCTCGATCGCGGCGGTAGGCAGCCGGGCTCTCAGCAGAGAGCTGTTGAGGAGAGGGGCGAACGTGTCGTGTTCGCGGTCGGGTCGTGCCGGGCGGATCCGGACTGGCCGACGAGAGCCGACCGCACTCTGACTTGCCCACTCGAGAACGGAACACCCCATCGACGATGAAGGAATCGGGACACTCAACGTCCCAATTCCTTCATCGTCGACACCCGGCACGCGCTGAGCCGCCACCCCGTAGTGGTCAGGTGGCCGCGTGAACCGAGTGTGGAGGATTTAGGACATTGAACGTCCCGAATCCTCCACGCTCGAACCTGTCGCGGTGAGATTCCGGTGTCATCGAGCTCCGAGACCGGAGCGATCCCCTCGACTACCGCACCTCACCTTCGCCCTGGTCACGCGCAGGTAAGCAAATACCGGTCCGCTCCAACCCTTCACTAAAGCGTGTCGCGGCCCGCGCCACGCGAAGGCACCGCGGTGAACAGCCTGGGGTGGCGCAGATCCGCCGCCTCGTACGCGGCCTTCACCGCCCGCCCCACGGTGTCCACATCGGACTCGCGGACCAGGGCGATGGCCGAACCGCCGAAGCCGCCGCCGGTCATCCGCGCGCCGAGCGCCCCGGCTTCGCGGGCCGAATCGACGGCGAGGTCGAGTTCACGGGTGGAGATCCGGTAGTCGTCGCGCATGCTGACATGCGAGGCGTCCAGCAGCGGGCCGATCTCGGTGATCCGGCCGGCACGCAGCAGCTCCACGGTGTCGAGGACCCGCTGGTTCTCCGTCACGACGTGGCGCACCAGCGGCACCAGGTCTTCCGGCAGCTTGGCGAGCGCGGCGTCGAGCCCGTCGACGCCGATGTCCCTCAGTGCCTTCACTTCGAGCAGTTCCGCGGCGCGTTCGCAGCCCCGGCGGCGTTCGCCGTAGCCGCCCTCGGCGTGCGAGTGTTTGGTGCGGCTGTCCATGATCAGGATCCGGACGCCGGATTCCTCCAGCGGGAACGGCACCTGCTCCATCTCGCCGGACCGGACGTCGAGGAACAGCACGTTCGATTCCGTGCAGCACAAGGAAGCTGTCTGGTCGAGCAGACCGGTCGGCGCGCCGACGAAGTCGTTCTCCGAACGCTGCACCCAGCGCGCCACCTCGTGCAGGGCGGGCGAACCCGCGCCGCTCCCCGGAGTGCGGCCCGCCAGACCCAGGAGGGCGAGCGCGACAGCGCATTCGAGCGCGTGGGAGGAGGACAGGCCCGCCCCCGAGGGCACGTCCCCCGCGATCGCCACGTCCGCGCCGGCGCCGAGCCCCTGGTCACGCAGTACCCAGGCGACCCCCGCCGGGTACGCGGCCCACCCGTCGACCGAGCCGGGCCGCAGGTCGGCGATGGTGAGCGGGCCGGATTCCTGGACCCGGCCGTCCGAGCCGAGGGTGGCCACGGTCAGCACGCCGTCCTCACGCGGGGACGCCGCCGCGGCGAGCCGGTGCGGGAGGGCGAACGGCAGCACGAAACCGTCGTTGTAGTCGGTGTGCTCACCGATCAGGTTCACCCGGCCGGGTGCGGACCAGACGCCCGCCGGAGCCCGGCCGTGCAGGGTCCGGAAAGTCCCCGCAGCGTCGGACGCGGCGCTCACCTGGCCTGCGCCAGCACGGCGTGCAGCGCCGAGACCGGCACCTGGGCGGTGTTGTTCCCGCCGGTGACCTCGATGGTCCCGCCGGGCGCCGTCTTGCCGACCTTGACCCGGCTGCCGGGCACGATGCCGACCGACTTGAGCTCCGTCATCAGCGTCTCGTCGAGCTGGACGTGTTCGGCGATCCGGCGGATCTCGACTTCGCCGCCACCCATGCGGGCGAACTCGTCGAGCCGCACCAGGTCGGCTTCGGCCGGCGGGGCGGGATCGCCGTCGCCGAGCTTGTCCAGTCCCGGGATCGGGTTGCCGTAGGGCGACGTGGTGGGGTGGTCGAGCAGCTTGACCAGCTTGCGCTCGACGGCCTCGCTCATCACGTGTTCCCAGCGGCAGGCCTCGTTGTGGACGTGTTCCCACTCCAGCCCGATCACATCGACCAGGAGGCGCTCGGCGAGCCGGTGCTTGCGCATGACCGCGATGGCCAGCTCGCGGCCGTGTTCCGTCAGTTGCAGGTGCCTGTCGTCCGCGACCACGACCAGCCCGTCGCGTTCCATCCTGGCGACGGTCTGGCTCACGGTCGGGCCGCTCTGCTGCAGCCGCTCCGCGATCCGGGCCCGCAGCGGGACGACACCCTCTTCTTCGAGTTCGTAAATCGTACGCAAGTACATCTCTGTGGTGTCGATGAGATCGTTCACGCTGTCCCCTTCGTCCGCGTTGCTCATCGTAGTCGCTGGCACTGACAGCGACGCACGCGTGGGGACAACAAGCTCCGAGGCGGGAAAAGTCCCCCAAGCTGGGCGTGGAGCCGCGGGGCACGGGAAGATGGGCCCATGCGCCCCATGATCACCACCAGCGAACTCGTCGCGCAGCTCTCCGGGCCGGAATCGGCACGCTCCGTAGTCCTCGATGTCCGCTGGCGGCTCGCGGGCCCGCCGGGCGCCGATTCCTATCGTGAGGCACATCTCCCGGGCGCGGTGTACGTCGACCTCGACACGGCGCTCGCCGGGGAGCCGGGCGACGGCGGCCGTCACCCGCTGCCCGAGCCGGAGACGCTGCAGCGGCATCTGCGGGCGGCCGGGATCCGCGCCGGTCACCCGGTCGTGGTGTACGACGACTCCGACGGGTCGGTCGCGGCGCGGGCGTGGTGGCTGCTGCGCTGGGCCGGGCACACCGAGGTCGCCGTGCTGGACGGCGGATTCGCAGCCTGGGCCGAGGAAGAGCGCCCGCTCACCGGCGAGATCCCCTCGCCGGAAGAGGGAGACATCGTGGTGGAGCCCGGCGGCATGCCGGTGCTGGACGCGGCCGGGGCCGCCACGCTGGCCAGGGAAGGGCTGCTCTTCGACGCCCGCGCCAAGCCGAGGTACGCGGGGGAGACCGAGCCGATCGACCCGCGCGCCGGGCACATCCCCGGCGCGGTCAACGCGCCCTTCTCCGGGCATCTGGCGGAGGACGGCCGCTGGCGTGACGCCTCGGAACTGGCCGAGCGGTTCGAAGGACTCGGCGTGGATCCGGAAACCCCGGTCGGTGTCTACTGTGGATCGGGCGTCACCGCCTCGTCCGTCGTCCTCGCGCTCGAGGTCGCCGGTCACCCGGAGCCCGCGGCGTTGTACGCGGGTTCGTGGTCGCACTGGTCCCGCGATCCGGAGCGCCCGGTGGCCACCGGAGACCTGCCCGGCTGACCCGCGCGGCGGCCGGGGACGGGGCATGAGCCGCTTCCGGGCACTAGAGTCCGTGCCATGCGAGCACCGGCCGTCGTATGGGACTCCTCGCTGCTGGGTTACGACCTCGGCGGCGAGCATCCGTTCAATCCGGTGCGGCTCGAACTGACGATCCGGCTCGCCACCGAACTCGGCGTGCTCGACGGGGTCGAGCTGCTCGTTCCCGGGCCCGCGGGTGAGGACGAGCTGCGCCGCGTCCACATCGGCGAGTACATCGAGGCCGTCCGGCAGGCGCCGATGACCGGTGCCGATTTCGCGCACGGGCTCGGCACCGAGGACAACCCGGTGTTCACCGGGATGCACGAGGCTTCGGCCCTCGTGGTCGGCTCGACGTTGCTGGCCGCGCGCAAGATCGCCGAGGGCGAGGCGACCAGGGCGGTGAACATCGCCGGCGGGCTGCACCACGCGATGCCGGACAGGGCGTCGGGCTTCTGCGTCTACAACGACTGCTCGGTGGCCATCTCGTGGCTGCTGGACCACGGTTTCGACCGCGTCGCGTACGTCGACACCGACGTCCACCACGGCGACGGCGTGCAGGCGGCGTTCTACGACGATCCCCGGGTGCTGACCGTTTCCCTGCACCAGCACCCGTTCACGCTGTGGCCGGGCACCGGCTACTCGGCGGAGATCGGCAAGGGCGGCGCCGAGGGCACCGCGGTCAACCTCCCGCTGCCGCCCGGCACCCGCGACGGCGGCTGGCTGCGGGCGTTCGACGCGGTGGTGCCGTCGCTGCTGGAGCAGTTCCGACCGCAGATCCTCGTCACCCAATGCGGCGTCGATTCGCACGAAGAAGACCCGCTGGCGGATCTGTCGCTCTCGGTGGACGGCCATCGCGCCATCTACCGGCGGCTGCGGGAACTGTCCGAAGCGCACGCGGGCGGCCGCTGGCTCGCCGTGGGCGGCGGTGGCTACCAGCTGATCCGGGTGGTGCCGCGGTCCTGGACCCATCTGCTCGCCACCGTGCTCGACCGCGACGTCGACCCGGCGACGGCGCTGCCGCCGAACTGGGTCGCGTCGATCTCCAGGGCGGCGCCGAACGCCGAGATCCCGCCCAGCATGTCCGACGACCGCGAAACCGCCTTCGTCCCGTGGGGAGACGGGGCGGACGAGCCGGTCGACATCGCCATCCGCGACACCCGCCGCGCGATCTTCCCGCTGCACGGTCTCGATCCGGACGATCCGAGGGACTGACATGACCAGTGAGGGCACCGGTAACCGCGACCCCTTCGACTTCCCGCGCGAATGGGAGGCCGACGTCCTGCTCTCCGACGGCGGCACGGTGCACCTGCGCCCGGTGATCCCCAGCGACGCCGACGGGCTCGTCGCCTTCCACGGCCGGTTGTCCGAACGCACCCGGTACTTCCGGTACTTCGGCGCCTATCCGCGGATCCCGCAGCGCGACCTCGAACGGTTCTCCGTCGTCGACCACCACGACAGGGTCGCCTTCGTCGCGCTGCTGGGCGACGACATCGTGGCGGTCGGCCGCTACGAACGGCTCGAACACGGGCCGTCGGCCGAGGTCGCGTTCGTCGTCGACGACGCCCACCAGGGGCGCGGGCTCGGATCGATCCTGCTGGAGCACCTGGCCGCGGCCGCTTCGGAATCCGGGCTCCGCCGCTTCGTCGCCGAGGTGCTCGCCGAGAACGCGGCGATGGTCCGCGTGTTCCGCGACGCGGGCTACCAGGTCAGCCGCGAGATCGAAGAAGGCGTGCTGCACCTGGAGTTCGACATCGACCCGACCGAGGAATCCCTCGCCGTCGCCCGCTCCCGGGAACAGGCCGCCGAGGCCCGCAGCGTGCACAACCTGCTGCACCCGAAATCGGTCGCGGTCATCGGCGCGTCCACCGATCCGACGAAGATCGGCTACGTCGCCCTCACGAACCTGCTGAGCGCCGACTTCGCGGGCACCGTCTACCCGGTCAACCCGGAGCACAAGTCCGTCCGCGGCGTCCACGCCTATCCGTCCGTCGTGGACATCCCCGAGGACGTCGACCTCGCGCTGGTCGCCGTCCCCGCCGAGGCCGTCGAGTCCGTTTTGGACGGTGCGCTGGCCAAGGGGGTCAAGACCCTTCTGATCGTCTCGGGCGGGTTCGCCGAGGCCGGGCCGCACGGGCTGCACGCCGAACTGAGGCTGGTCGGGGAGGCAAGGGCGCACGGCATGCGCGTGGTCGGCCCGAACGCGCTGGGCGTGCTCAACACCGACTCCGCGGTCCGGCTCAACGCCACCCTGGCGCCCCGGCTGCCCGCCCGCGGCCGCACCGGGTTCTTCTGCCAGTCCGGCGCGCTGGGCACCGCGATCCTCGCCGACGCCGAAGCGCGCGGCCTCGGCCTTTCGACGTTCGTCTCGGCGGGGAACCGGGCCGACGTCTCCGGCAACGACCTGCTCCAGTACTGGGAGACCGATCCGGCGACCGATCTCGTCCTGCTGTACCTGGAATCGTTCGGCAACCCGCGCAAGTTCGCCCGGCTCGCCCGGCGGCTGGCGCGGACGAAGCCGGTGGTGGCGGTGAAATCCGGCAGGCACGCTGTCCGCCCGCAACTCGCCGCGACCTCGGCGGAGGTCGACGAGTCCAGCGTCCAGGCGCTGTTCGAGCAGGCGGGCGTCGTCCGCGTCGACACGCTCGCGCAACTCTTCGACACCGCGCTGGTCTTCGCCCATCAGCCGTTGCCTGCCGGGCCGCGGATCGCCATCGTGGGCAACTCCAGCGCCATCGGGCTGCTCGCCGCCGACACCGCGCGGGCGCAGGGCCTCCGGCTGGCCTCGGACCCGGTCGACGTCGGGCCGCAGGCGGGCCCGGAGGAGTTCGCCGCGGCCGTGCGCGAAGCACTCAACTCACCGGAGACCGACGCGCTCGTCGTGGTCTTCGTGCCCCCGCTCGCCATCCCGGGGACCGCCTACGCCCGCGCGCTGCGGGAGGCCGTCGTCGAGATGGACAAGGACAAGCCGATCGTGTCGACCTTTCTGGCCGTCGAGGGCGTGCCGGACGAACTGGCCGTGCTATCCGAGGACGGCGTGCCGACGCGGGGTTCGGTCCCGTCGTACCCCAGCCCCGAACGCGCGGTGAACGCGCTCGCGCGGGTCGTGCGCTACGCGGCCTGGCGGCAGCGTCCGCAAGGCAATCTGGTGCGGCCCGCGGGACTGCACGCCGAGCAGGCCCAGGCGATCGTCAACGAACTGCTGACGGGCGAGGACGGCAAGACGACCCTGCTCTCCGACGACGACGTGGTCCGGCTCCTGGGCTGCTACGGCATCGACGTCGTCCCGTTCCGGGTCGTGACTTCCGCGGACGAAGCGGTGAAGGAGGCCGAGGACCTGGGATTCCCGGTCACCCTCAAGGCCGTCGACGAGCGGCTGCGCGGCAGGCCGGACCTCGCCGGGGTGCGGCTCGATCTGTCCTCTGTGGACGGAGTGCGCCGGGCGTACCTCGACCTGCGGGAGATCTCCGGCGACGACGAGGTCTACGTCCAGCGGATGGCGCCCAAGGGCATCTCGTGCGTGATCGGGCTGCAGGACGACCCGTCGTTCGGCACGCTCGTGTCGTTCGGTCTCTCCGGGCTGGTCAGCACGCTGCTGGGGGACCGCGCCTACCGCGCCGTCCCGCTCACCGACGTCGACGCCGCCACGTTGCTGCGCGAGCCGCGGACGTCGCCGCTGCTCACCGGATACCGCGGCGACGAACCGGCGGATCTGGCGGCGCTGCAGGACATCGTGCTGCGCGTCGCGGCGCTCGCCGAGGACAACCCCGAGGTCCGCTCGATGACCCTCGACCCGATCCTGGCCTCACCGGACGGCGCCTTCGTCGCCAACGCCCGGATCGTGCTGGGCCCGCCGCCGTCCCGCCCCGACACCGGGCCGCGGCGGCTGCGGCCGATCAACGCCCTTACCTGAGCCCGGGGAGTACGCGCGCCCTCGCCGATCAGGAATCCCAATCCTGGGGCGAGCGCGCGGCGAAATCCGCGTCGTGGCCGGTGAACTCCGCGATGTCGCCCCGGATCGTGTTGTGGAACGCGGCGACCCGCCCGTCCTGGACCACCATCGTCTGCACCGCGCGTTGCTCCCCGGCGAGGGGGCCCGCCGGGATGGACATCACCGTTTCGGTGTGCACGAGGTCGAGCCCGCCGCCGAGCGGGCGGCTCGACACCTGGCGGAGCTCCAGCCTGCTGCCCCGGTAGATGGTGTCGAAGATCTTCTGGCTTTCGCGGGCGATCGTCGCGCGGCCGCGCTGGATGCGGCCGACGACGTCGACGAAGTCCACGTCCTCGGCGAAGTTCGCGGCCCACGCCTCACCGTCACCGGTGTTCCAGGCGCGTTCCAGCGAAGTGATGATCTCCTCGGTGGTCATCGCTGTCCTCCCTTTGCAACGTCTGTCACCTGTTTAGCAGGAAGCGGACCGTGGTGTCGCTGCTCCGGTGACGCAGGTTCCTGCCGAAGAACGTGCTCAGTTCGGCTCGCTGGGCCGCGACGCTCCGCGCCGGGTCGATGGTGCCGATGAACGCGGCCGGGGCGTTGCCCAGCTGCGGCAACAAGGTCTGGTAGTCGGTGAAGCTGAAGTGCTCGCCGTCCGGCAGGCGCGTTTCGCGGGTCCAGCCGCGCTGGTTGCGCTGGAACTCCTGCCAGGAAGCGTCGGACGCGGCGCTGTGGTTGCCCGCGCTCATCAGCAGGAACGGCCGGTCCAGGCCCTCGTCGGCGACCCGGCCGAAGATCCGCTGCGACTGCGAGTGGGCCATGCTGCCGTCGAGGTCCGCCCCGGCGACGACGCGCCGGTCGGTCACCATCGTCTCGCCCGCGGTGAACCCGCCCGCGGAGTGGCCGAACATGCCGGCCCGGTTCAGGTGGAGCGAGTCGAGGACGAACCGCGTGTCCTGGACGCGGGTCTCGATCACCCGCTTCGACACCTCGATGCTCGAAGGCGGCAGGGCCTTCTTCTCGACGCGGCCACCGGGGAACTCGACCGCTTCCGCTTCGTGGGTGTGGTCGATCGCCACGACGACGTAGCCTTCGCTCGCGAGCTGCTCCTGCAGGGTGGTGCCGTGCGAACGGGACAAGGTGCCGCCGGGCGAATACAGCACGACAGGTCGCTTGCCGCCCAGCGCCGGCGCCCCGAGCCGCGAATGGGTGGGGAAGCGGTAGTCGATCAGGCTCGCGTCCATGCCCAGTTTGGCGGCGTCGCCTTCGGCCACCACCTTCGCGACTCCTGGTGCCATGTAAGGCGCTTTCGGCTTCCCGCTCGGCAAGGCCGGATACCGCACGGTGACCATGAGTTCCCGCGTGACGCCGGGAACCCACGGGTCCTGGCGGGAGTGGTCGACCAGATGGAGATCGGTGCTGCCGACCGCGTACGGCCCGGTCGGCGCGGTCAGGCTCAACCGGACGGGCGCCGCCGACGCGGACGGCGTGATGAGGACGGCGGGCAGTGCGAGCGCGGTGGCGAAGACGCCGATCCGGCGCAGTGTTCGTGTCATGGCACCGAACGTAGGGAGCGCGCCGGGTCCAGGGCATCAGGAAGATCACCGGTCCCGACCCTGGGATCCCACCCATCCCGGGGGGATCACGGGCGGGGGTAGCGGACTTCCCAGGCCTCGGCGACACCTTCGGCCGCGAGCTCCCGCTTGAGTATCTTGTGCGTCGCCGTCCGCGGCAGTTCTTCGACCACCCGCACGAACCGGGGCCGCTGCTTCGGCCCGAGATCGCCTTGTGCCACCACGAAAGCGGCGAACTCGCCCGCGTCGACCGGCGCCCGGCAGACCAGTGCGGCCATCACCTGGTCGCCCACCCGCGGATCCGGCACGCCGTACACGGCCGCCTCCCGGACCGCCGGATGCCGGAGGAGCGCGCGTTCGATCGGGGCGGTGCCGAGGTTCTCGCCGTCGACGCGGAGCCAGTCGCCGAGCCGCCCGGCGAAGTAGCAGTAGCCGTCCGCGTCGAGATAGGCCAGGTCGCCGGTGTGGTACATCCCGTCGCGCATCCGCTCGGCCTCGGCGGCCGGATCGCCGTAGTACCCGGCGAAGAAGCCCGCTCCACCGGTGTTGACCAGTTCGCCGACCGCCTCGGCGGCGTTGAGCAGCTTCCCGGCCGCGTCGAATTCCGCCGGGGGACAGGGTTTCCCGGTCTCCGGATCGAGGATGGCGACACCGTCGAGCAGGCGGCCGAGCGAACCGGCCGGGGTGGTGGCGTTCCGGCCGAAGTTCACGCCGCCCTCGGTCGAACCGAACGCGTCGACCACGTGGCAGCCGAACCGCTTGCCGAAAGCGGCGAGGTCGGCCTCCGTGCCTTCGTTGCCGTACAACAGTTTCAGCGGGTTGTCGGCGTCATCGTCCCGCTCGGGAGTGGCGACCACATAGGACAGTGGCTTGCCGACGTAGTTGGCGTAGGTCGCGCCGAACTCCCGGACGTCCGGGAGGAACCCGGAGGCGGAGAACCGGCGCCGCAACGCGATCCCCGCGCCCGCGGCGAGCCCGACCGACCAGCCCGCCATGATGGCGTTGGAGTGGAACATCGGCATCGACACGTACACCGTGTCCTGTGTGGACAGACCGAACCGGCCGGCCAGCATCGCGCCGGGATACGCGATCTTGCCGTGCGTGCACCGGACGGCCTTCGGGTCGCCGCTGGTTCCCGAGGTGAAGATCAGCATGAGCAGGTCTTCGGGCTTCGCCGCCACGGGAACGACCGCCTCCCGCAGCGGTTCGAGCTCGCTCAACGGCAGCACCGGGACAGCCGCCTCGGACAGCAGCGGAAGGTACTTCTCCTCCGCGAGCACCAGCTCGCAATCGGCCAGCGCGACGTCGCGGGCCAGCGCCGCGCCCCGGCGCGTCGGGTTCAGGCCGACCAGCACGTGTCCCGACAGCGCCGCGCCGCCGAGCAGGAACGAGAACTCGGGGACGTTGTCCGCCAGCAGCCCGAAATGCCCGCCGGGACGCAGCAGCCGGGTGAGCGCGGCCGCGTGACCGGCGCAGGCCCGGACGTGTTCGGCCCAGGACCAGCGCCGGTCCTCGAACAGCAGCCCGGTCGACGGGTCTTCTGCCCGGGCGAGCAGGAGTTCCGTGACCGTGGGCGTCATGCCGGGTCCGCGGCCAGGAGATCGCCGAGGCCCCGCGTCTGCGCGGTCGCCCCGCCGAAGGTGAACTCGAGCCGCTTCGCCGCGACGAAGTACCGGTGCAGCGTGTGGTCGACGTCGATGCCGACCCCGCCGTGGATGTGCACGGCGGTGTGCGCGACACGGTGACCGGCCTCGGCCGCCCAGAACTTCGCCGTCGCGACCTCTTCGGCCGCCGGAAGTCCTTCGCTCAGCCGCCAGGCGGCCTGCCACAACGTCAGCCGGACGGCTTCGACATCGACGTAGGCGTCGGCGAGCCGTTGCCGCACCGCCTGGAAACTCCCGATGAGGTGGCCGAACTGCTTGCGTTCCCGCGCGTACGCCGCGGTCAGTTCCAGCGCCCGTTCGACGACGCCGAGCTGCTGCGCGCAGACCCCGATCGTCCCGCGCAGCCGCAGCCATTCGCCGACGTCGCCCAGCGAGACCGCGGACTTCGCGCCGGACAGTTCGACCAGCGCCGCGTCGGCGTGGTCGACGGTCCGTTGCGGCGAGACGGTCACCGAGTCCCGGTCGAGCAGGAACACCTGACGGCCACCGTCGAGGGCGGCCTCGACGAGGAAACCGTGCGCGAAAGCGCCCGAAGGCACCGCGGTCTGCGCGCCGGTCAGCCGCCAGCCGTCGCCGTCGGCCTCGGCGGTGAAGCCGCAGGGCACGCCGTAGTCCGGCAGCGCCACCGCGAGAACGTGGTCGCCGCGCAGCACCGGGACCACCCAGCGCTCGGCGAGCCTGCCGTCCCCGAATTCGGAGACTGCGGCCGCGCCCATCACGACCGAAGTCAGGTAGGGCACCGGCGCGACCGCGCGGCCGATCTCGGCCAGGACGGAACACTGTTCCAGCAGCCCGAACCCGCCACCGCCCACCGACTGCGGCAGGGCGGCGTCGACCACTCCCGCCTGGGCCAGGGAGGTCCACAGTGGAGCGTCGAACCCGCCGGAACCGTGCGGCCCCAGCACGTCGGGGGTGACCTTGTCCGTGAGGATCCGGCGCGTGAGCGACGCGAGATCCTGTTGCGCTTCGGTGAGCGTGAAGTCCATCTGTGCCTCCTAGCGCGTGATGGGCAGGCCGAGGGCGGTCGCGGCGATCATGTCCCGCTGGATCTCGTTGGCGCCGCCGCCGAAGGTGAGGATCAGCGACGACCGGTGCAGTCGTTCGACCCGGCCGCGCAGCAAGGCGCCGGGGGAGCCCTCGCGGACCACGGCGCCCGCGCCGAGGATCTCCATCATCAGCCGGTAGGCCTCGGTCGCGAACTCCGTGCCGAACACCTTGGTCGCCGAAGCCTCCGCGGGGCCGAGATCGCTGCTCGCGGCCGCCCAGGCGATCCGCCAGTTCCGCAGTTTCAGGTACTCCGCGTGGGTGTGGATCCGCGCCAGGTGCAGCCGCACCCACGGCGCGTCGATGACGCGGGAGCCGTCGGGCAGTTTGGTCGTCTGCGCCCAGGTCCGCACTTCACGCAACGACGTCTGGATCGGGGCGGCCGAGGTCAGCGCGACCCGTTCGTGGTTGAGCTGGTTCGTGATGAGCGGCCAGCCCTCGTTCTCGCCCGCGACCCGGGAAGTCACCGGTACCCGCACGTCGTCGTAGTAGGTCGCGCTGGTGCCCGGTCCGGCGACCGTGCGCACCTTCGTCCAGGAGAAGCCGGGCGCGGACGTCGGCACGATCAGCATGCTCAAGCCCTTGTGCCTGCGGGCGTCGGGGTCGGTGCGGGCGGCCAGCCAGATGTAGTCGGCGTACTCGATCAGGCTCGTCCACATCTTCTGGCCGTTGATCACGTAGTCGTCGCCGTCGCGGACCGCGCGGGTGCGCAGCGCCGCCAGGTCGGTCCCCGCGCCGGGCTCGGAGTAGCCGATCGCGAAATGCAGTTCGCCGGCGGCGATCTTCGGCAGGTAGAACGTCTTCTGCTCTTCGGTGCCGTAGCGCATGATGGTCGGCCCGACGGTGTTCACCGTGAGGAACGGGACGGGCACCCCGGCGGCGGCCGCCTCGTCGGTGAAGATGAGCTGGTCGAGCATCGGCCGGTCCTGCCCGCCGTACTCGCGGGGCCAGCCGATCGCGAGCCAGCCCGAGCTGCCGAGCTCGCGCACGATTTCCTTGTACACCACACTGTCGCCGTACTCGCCGCCTTCGCCGGACAGGGCTTCACGGCGTTCGGGGGTCATCAGTCCGGCGAAGTACTCCCGCAGTTCCCCGGCCAGTGCGCGCTGTTCCGGCGTGTAGTCGATCCGCATCCGTCACCTCTGCCGTCGGTGCTCGTTACTGGTGCCATGGCCGCCCGCGGCGGTAGGGTAGAACCTGTTCTAGTTGTACCAGTGCGGCGGCGAGGAGGGAATATGGAGATCGACGTCGATCGCTCGCTCTGCGAGGCGAACGCGATCTGTGTCGGCTTCGCGCCCGAGGTCTTCGATCTCGACGACGAGGAGGAGCTGGTCCTCGCGTCCGGCGAAGTTCCGGCGAATCAAGTAGAACGTGTTACTCAAGCTGTGGCGAGCTGCCCGAAGAACGCGCTGCTCATACGTGGTTAGCACCGTTTATTTAGGTCTTGCACGGAGCAAGAACAGATTCTAGTGTGTGCGGAGAGGCAAGGAGGCCCGGAGTGAGTTTGGACGGCAAGACGGCCATCGTCACCGGAGCCGGCGCGGGACTCGGCCGGGCCGAGGCGCTGGCGCTGGCCGCGGCGGGAGCCTCGGTGGTGGTCAACGACGTCTCGACGGCGGCGCAGGTGGTGGCCGACGAGATCGAGGCCGAGGGCGGCAAGGCCGTCGCGGTCACCGGCGACGTGTCGGAGTCCTCGACCGCGGACGCGCTGCTCACCGCCGCCGTCGACCATTTCGGCGGACTCCACGTCCTGGTCAACAACGCGGGCGTCCTGCGTGACCGGATGCTGTTCTCGATGTCCGACGAGGAATGGGACACCGTGCTCGGCGTCCACCTGCGCGGGCACTTCCTGCTTTCCCGCAACGCGGGGGCGTACTGGCGCGACAAGTCCAAAGTGGACGGCGCGCCGGTGTACGGAAGGGTGGTCAACACCGCGTCGGAGTCCTTCCTGCTCGGTGCCCCCGGCCAGCCGAACTACGGCGCGGCCAAGGCGGGCATCGCCGCGCTCACCGTCTCCACCGCGCGCGGCCTCTCCCGCTACGGCGTCCGTGCCAACGCGATCTGCCCGCGCGCCCGCACCGCGATGACCGAAGCGGTCTTCGGGGCCGACGCGCCAGAAGGAATCGACCCGCTTTCGGTCGACCACGTGGCCCCGTTCGTGTCCTTCCTCTGCTCGCCCGAGTCCGACCGGGTCAACGGCCAGGTGTTCCTCGTCTACGGCGGGATGGTCGCGCTCATGCGGCCGCCGTCGGTGGAGCAGCGGTTCGACACCGCCAACGGCACCTGGACCACCGAAGAACTCGCCGGATCCGTGGGCGGCTACTTCGCCGACCGCGACCCGGAACGCATGTTCTCCGCATCCGAAATCATGTCGCTGCCGTGAGGAGATGACGATGGGCAGGCTCGACGGCAAGGTAGCCCTGATCACCGGCGGTGCCCGTGGCCAGGGTGAGGCGGCCGCACGGCTGTTCGTCGCCGAGGGCGCGCGGGTGGTGATCGCCGACATCAACGACCTCGACGGCAAGAAACTCGCCGCGGATCTCGGCGAGGCCGCCGTCTACCAGCATCTCGACGTCGGCGACGAGGCCGAGTGGGACGCCGCGATCGAGCGCACGGTCTCCGAGTTCGGCCCGCCGACGGTGCTGGTCAACAACGCGGGCATCCTGCATTTCTCGGAACTCGGCAAGACCACGCTGGCCGACTACGAACGCGTCATCCGGGTCAATCAGATCGGGGCGTTTCTCGGGATGCGTTCGGTCGTTGAACCGATGACCGGGGCCGGAGGCGGCTCCATCGTCAACGTGTCCTCTGTGGAAGGACTCGCCGGGATGCCGTTCCTCGTCGCCTACACCGCGAGCAAGTTCGCGATCCGCGGGATGACCAAGGTCGCGGCGCTCGAACTCGGCGCGAAGAACATCCGGGTCAATTCGGTCCATCCCGGCGCGATCGACACGCCGATGGTCGCCGCGGCGGCGGGCGGGCAGAAGATCGACATGTCGTGGGTCGGCAAGAAAGTCGCCTTGGGCCGCGTCGGGCAGCCGGAAGACATCGCGAAACTCGTGTTGTTCCTGGCCAGTGACGAAAGTTCGTACAGCACGGGCTCGGAATTCGTCGCCGACGGCGGCGCGACGGCCACACACGCACTCAAGTTCTAGCGCGGAGGTGCCGAGAGCAAAGTGAACACCGCTGACGCAATGGGGCGTTGACAGGTGGAGTAAGACTCGGGGCAGGCTACTGGGAGGTTCTGTGGGAGCGTCGGTGTCCGTCCCGGGTATGGGTGCGCTCACACAGGTCGGCAGGCTCGCGACCCTGTCGTGGGAGGTCCTGCGCGCGATCTTCAAACGCCCGTTCCAGTTCCGCGAATGGATCCAGCAGTGCTGGTTCTTCGCCAGCGTCACCATCCTGCCGACGGCGCTGGTGGCGATCCCGTTCGGCGCGGTCATCGCGCTGCAGCTCGGATCACTGACGCAGCAGATCGGCGCGCAGTCGTTCACCGGCGCGGCCAGTGCGCTCGCGATCGTGCAGCAGGCCAGCCCGCTGATCACCGCGCTGCTGGTGGCGGGCGCGGGCGGCAGCGCGGTCTGCGCAGACATCGGCGCCCGCAAGATCCGCGAAGAGATCGACGCGATGGAGGTGCTCGGGGTCAACCCGATCCAGCGCCTGATCGTGCCCCGCGTCCTGGCCGCGATCGTGGTTTCGGTGCTGCTGAACGGTTTGGTCAGTGTCGTCGGGGTGCTCGGCGGCTACTTCTTCAACGTCGTCATGCAGGGCGGCACCCCGGGCGCGTACCTCGCCAGCTTCAACGCGCTCGCGCAGGTGCCGGACCTGTGGATCAGCGAGATCAAGGCGCTGCTCTACGGCTTCGTCGCCGGGGTGGTCGCGGCCTTCCGCGGGCTGAACCCGGCGGGCGGGCCGAAGGGCGTCGGCGACGCGGTGAACCAGGCCGTGGTCATCACGTTCCTGCTGCTGTTCCTGATCAACGTCGTGCTGACGGCGATCTACCTGCGGATCGTGCCGCCGAAGGCGATGTGACATGGCAGCCGAACCCGCTGTTTCGGACCGGACCCTGGAGATCATCGCGCGCCCCGGCGCGATGCTGGAGGGCTTCGGGGGGCAACTGTCCTTCTACTTCCGTGCGCTGGCCTGGACGCCGCGCACGATCCGGCGCTACGGCCGTGAGGTCTTCCGCCTGCTGACCGAAGTCAGCTTCGGCACCGGCGCGCTCGCGGTGATCGGCGGGACGCTCGGCGTGATGATCGGGATGACGCTGTTCACCGGTCTCATCGTCGGCCTGCAGGGCTACTCGGCGCTGAACCAGCTCGGCACCGCCGCGCTGACCGGGTTCATCTCGGCCTACTTCAACACCCGCGAGGTCGCGCCGCTTTCGGCCGGGCTCGCGCTTTCGGCCACCGTCGGCTGCGGCTTCACCGCGCAACTCGGCGCGATGCGGATCTCCGAGGAGATCGACGCGCTCGAGGTGATGGGCGTGCCGAGCATGCCCTACCTCGTGACGACACGGGTGATCGCCGGCGTCACCGCGGTCATCCCGCTCTACGCCGTCGGCCTGCTCTCGTCCTATCTCGCCTCGCGGCAGATCACCATCTGGCTCTACGGCCAGTCCGCGGGCACCTACGACCACTACTTCACGCTGTTCCTGCCGCCCGAGGACGTCCTCTGGTCGTTCCTCAAGGTGATCATCTTCAGCGTGCTCGTCATCCTGTCCCATTGCTACTACGGCTACACCGCCAGCGGTGGGCCCGCCGGGGTCGGGGTCGCGGTCGGCCGCGCGGTGCGGACGGCGATCGTGCTGATCTCGGTGCTCGACTTCTTCCTGAGCCTCGCGATCTGGGGCGCCACAACGACGGTGAGGATTTCCGGGTGAACAGGGGGACACTGCTGCAGCGGCTCCGGCACCAGGTGCTCGGGCTGGTCTTCCTCGTGGTGGTCGTGCTGTTCTTCGTCACCACCATCGCCTTCTACCAGAAGGCCTTCACCACGGTGACCCTGGTGAAACTGGAGACCGACCGCATCGGCAACCAGATGCGCGAGGGCGCGGACGTCAAGGTGCGCGGGATGGTCGTCGGCGAGGTGCGGTCGATCCGGGCCCACGGTGATCGCGCGACGATGGACCTGGCGCTGCAGCCGGACATGACGCCGGTCATCCCGTCCAATGTGTCCGCGCGGCTGCTGCCGAAGACGTTGTTCGGTGAGCGCTATGTCGCTTTGCAGATTCCCGAACGGCCGGAGCGGCACATCGGCGAGGGCGACGTCATCCCGCAGGACCGCAGCAGCAGCGCGATCGAGCTGGAAACCGTACTCGGCAACGTGATGCCGCTGCTGCAGGCCGTCCAGCCGGAGAAGATGGCCAGTACGCTCAACGCCGTCGCGTCCGCTTTGGACGGTCAGGGCAAGCAGCTCGGCTCGACGCTGGCGGGGCTTTCGGACTATCTCGGCAAGGTGAACCCGTCGCTGCCCGATCTCAAGGCCGACATCACCGGACTGGCCGACGCCGCCAAGATCTACGACAAGGCCGCGCCGGATCTGCTGGCCGCGCTGTCGGACCTGACCACCACGAGCAAGACCCTGGTCGAGAGCCAGCGCGGTCTCGCCGACGTCTACTCGACGGTGACCGCGGCGTCGCTCGACCTGACGAGCTTCCTGAAAGTGAACCAGGACAACCTGATCCGCCTCACCAGCAGCCTCCAGCCCACTTTGGACGTCCTCGCGAAGTACGCGCCGGAGTACCCCTGCCTGCTCAAGCAGCTGGCCGGATCGGTGCCCCGTGCGGAACTCGCGTTCGGCAAGGGCACCGCGCATCCCGAGGTCAGCCGGGTGACGATCGAGTTCACGCCGAGCCGCGGCAAGTACCTGCCCGGCGTCGACGAGCCGAAGTACAACGACAAACGCGGCCCTCGGTGCTATCCGGAGGTCCCGCCGCCGGGACGCTGGCCGCAGTACCCGCCGGACGGCGCGATCGACGACGGGTCCTCGAAACCCGCGCCGCCACGTGATCCCGACGGCACCCTGCCTTCCGGCGGGAGCGCGGGCGGCTCGGTGGTGAACACGCCGGACGAGCAACGGCTGATCGACCTGCTCGTGTCGCCGGCGATGGGGACGACGCCGGACCAGGTGCCGAACTGGGGCAGCCTGCTGGTGGGGCCGCTGTACCGGGGCGCGGAGGTGGAACTGCGATGAGGACCACGTCAGCCGTTCGGGCCGGGCTGAAGGGGCCCTTCGCCGCATGCGACGCGGTGAAGGGAGCTTTCACCGCGTCTGATGAGGGCAAGGCGTCCTTCAGCCCCCGCGCCGCGGTAGACGGGAGGGCGGTCCGATGAGGTCCTTCGTGCCGGATCTGGTCAAGATCCTCGTCTTCGCCGTGGTCACCGTGCTGCTCACCGCGATCCTCGGCGCCACCATCGCGAACACCAACTTCGGCGAGACCTCGGGCTACACGGCCAAGTTCACCGACGCGTCCGGGCTCAAGGAGGGCGACGACGTCCGCATCGTCGGCGTGAAGGTCGGACAGGTCGGCGCGATCGAAGTCGAGGAGGGTGAGAAGAACTTCGCCCAGGTCCACTTCGACGTCCAGACCACGCACCGGCTGCCCGCCTCGGTGACCGCGACCATCAAGTACCGCAACCTGGTCGGGCAGCGGTACCTCTCGCTCGGCACGGACCTCGGGGACGAGAAGTCGTTGCCGCGCGGCGGGATCATCCCGCCCGAGCGCACCAAACCGGCACTGAACCTGACCGTGCTCTTCAACGGGTTCAAACCGCTTTTCCGCGCGCTGAACCCCGAGGACGTCAACAAGCTCTCCTACGAGATCATCCAGGTCTTCCAGGGCGAGGGCGGCACGATCACCAGCCTGCTCGCGCACACCGCGTCGGTCACGTCGGCCATCGCGGGCAAGGACAAGATCATCGGTGACGTCATCGCGAACCTCAACACGGTGCTCGGCACGGTCGAGAAGCGCTCGCCGCAGCTGGGCGAGCTGATCGACCAGACCCAGCGGCTGGTCACCGGGCTCGCCGAGCAGCGGAAGCCGATCGGGGAGGCGGTCACGGCACTGGGTGACCTCACCGTCGCCACGACGGGCCTGCTCGCCGACGCCCGGCCCGCGCTCAAGGACGACGTCGTCCAGCTCGGGGCCCTGTCGCAGAACCTCGGCGACTCCGAACAGCTGCTCGACCATCTGCTCCAGGTGCTGCCGGGCAACCTGCAGAAGTTCACCAGGACGCTGAGCTACGGCAGCTGGTTCAACTACTACCTGTGCGGGATCTCCGGCAGCATCGGCATCAAGTCGCTCAACATCGAACTGCCGATCACGCCGCTGCCCGGCACGCAGCGACCGGAGAGGTGCGGGCCGTGAAGCCGCTGAAGCAACGCAACCAGGCCGCGGTCGGGGCGGTGACGCTCATTCTGATCGTGCTGATCACGGCGACGACGTACTTCTCCGACCGGATCCCGTTCTTCGGCAGCGGGACGACGTACTCGGCGTATTTCGGCGAATCGGCCGGATTGGCGCCGGACAACGAGGTCCAGATCGCCGGGGTCAAGGTCGGCCAGGTCAGCTCGGTGGAACTGGCGGGCAAGAAGGTGCTGGTGAAGTTCCGGGTCAAGGATGCCAGGGTCGGCGACGCGACCTCGGCGTCGATCGAGATCAAGACGCTGCTGGGCGAGAAGTTCCTGGCGCTGACGCCGAAGGGCAAGGCGAGCCAGGATCCGAACGCCACCATCGGGCTCGACCGCACGCGGACGCCGTTCGAACTGCAGGACGCGTTCCAGCAGCTCTCGGGCACGGTCGGCGAGATCGACACCGCGCAGCTGGCGTCGAGTTTCACCGTCCTGTCCGACGCGCTCAAGGACAGCCCGCAATACCTGAAGGACGCGCTGGGCGGGCTTTCCTCCCTGTCCAGGACGGTTTCCTCGCGCGACGGCGACTTGAAGACGTTGCTGGCCAACACGAGCAAGGTGTCCAAGACGCTGTCCGATCGCAACGCCCAGCTGAAGCGGATCCTCGATGACGGCAACCTCCTGCTCGCCGAACTGCAGAACCGGAAGGACGCGATCAGCACCTTGCTCAAGGGCACGCAACAGGTTTCCGCCCAGCTGTCCGGTCTCGTCGCCGACAACCGGCAGCAGTTGAAGCCGACGCTGGAGAAACTCGGGAAGGTCACCGACATCCTGCAGCGCAACCAGGACAACCTCAGCCGCAGCCTCGCGCTGATGGCGCCGTTCGCGCGGGTCGGCGCCAACGCGACCGGCAACGGGCGCTGGTTCGAAGGCTATCTGTGCGGCCTGCTGCCGCCGACGATCATCGCGGGCGCGTTCCAGGTCAACCCGGAGGGCTGCACCCCGCCGATCGCGGCGCCGAACCAGGGGGTGGGCGGACGATGACCATCCACACCCGCACCGGGCGCACCGTCTACACCTGGGTCGCGTTCGCCTGCGTCCTCGTACTGATCGTGACAGCCGGTCTGTGGCTGGTGTTCAAGGAGCCCGGCGGGACCAGGATCAGCGCCTACTTCGGGAAGACCGTCGGGCTCTACGCGGGATCGTCGGTCCGGGTGCTCGGGGTGAAGGTCGGCGAGATCACCGGCGTGACGCCGCAGGGCGAAGCGGTCCGGGTCGACATGCGGATCGACGACGGCACCCCGATCCCGGCCGACGCGGGAGCCGTCGTCGTCTCGCCGAGCCTGGTGAGCGACCGGTACGTCCAGCTGACCCCGGCGTACGAGAGTGGCCCCGAAATGGCCACGGACACGGTGATCACCAAGGAGAAGACGGCGACACCGGCCGAACTCGACGACCTCTACACGAGCCTCGACAAACTCTCGACGAGCCTGGGACCCAACGGCGCCAACAAGAACGGCGCGCTGTCCGACGTGCTCGACACCGCCGCGGCGAACCTCGACGGCAACGGGAAGAACCTCAACACGACGGTGACGAGGCTGTCCGAACTGGCCAAGACGCTGGACGGGTCCAAGGGCGATCTGTTCACCACGGTGCAGAACTTGAACTCCTTCACCGGCGCGCTCGCCGACAGCGACAAGCAGCTCAACGAGTTCTACCGCCGGGCCGCCGACGTGAGCGGGTTCCTGGCCGCGGACTCCGCCGACGTCGGCGCCGCGCTGAGCTCGCTGGCGACGGCGATGGGCGACGTCGAGAAGTTCGTCGCGGAGAACAAGGACCTGCTCTCGTCCAATGTGGACAAGCTGGCCGGGCTGACGAAGGTGCTCGTGGACCAGCGGGCCTCGCTCGCCGAGGTGATCGACATCGCGCCGACCGGGGCGACCAACTTCATCAACTCCTACGACGCGGCGTCCGGCACGATCGCGGTGCGGGACAACCTGAACGAACTGACGCATCCGCCGATCCTGACCGTCTGCCGCCTGATCAGCGCGAGCACGCCCAAGCCGATCCCGGACGCGCTCGGCGGCATCTGCAAGCAGCTCGCGCCGATCCTCGACGGCACGCTGAAACTCCCGTCCGTCCCGCAGGTCTTGGCCTCGCTGCAGAGCGGTGAACTGCCGCCGCTGCCGCTCCCGCTGATCGACGTCATGAGCAAGGGGCTCCCGAAATGAGGCGGCAGCGGCAGAAGATCGCGGGGGTGATGGCGGGCGTCCTGGTGCTGGCCGGCTGCAGCGACGGCGGTTTCTCGGGGCTGTACAACACCCCGCTGCCCGGTGGCGCCGACCTCGGTGACCATCCGTACCGGCTCTCCGCGCAGTTCTCCGACGTGCTCGACCTCGTTCCGCAGGCGAGTGTGAAGGTCAACGACGTCCCGGTCGGCAGGGTCGAGAAGATCGACCTCGCGCCGGACACCCGCTCGGCGTGGGTGAGCATGGTCGTCAACGGCGACATCGCGCTCCCCGCGAACGCGCGTGCCGAACTCCGGCAGTCGAGCCTGCTGGGGGAGAAGTTCGTCGACCTGCACGCGGCGTCCGGTGTCAAACCCGAAGGCGCCCTCGCCGAGGGTGCGAAGATCCCGCTGGACCGCACGAACCGCAACCCCGAGGTCGAAGAGGTCCTCGGCGCGCTTTCCCTGCTGCTCAACGGCGGCGGGGTCGAGCAGATCCAGAAGATCAGCCACGAACTCAACGAAGCGCTCACCGGCAACGAGGCCGAGGTCCGCGCGCTGCTGTCCCGGGTGGACACGCTGGCCACCGAACTCGACGGGCACAAGGGCGAGATCCTGCGGGCCATCGACGGTCTCGACAAGCTGTCCAAGACCCTGGTCGGCCAGACGCAGAACCTCACGAACGCGCTCGACAACCTTTCGCCGGGACTCAAGGTCGTGACCGAGCAACGGGATCAGCTCGTCGGCATGCTGCGGTCGCTGAACACGCTGTCCGGGGTCGCGACCGACACGATCAAGGCCAGCGGCGATCAGCTGGTGGCGAACCTCCGGGCGTTGCAGCCGACGCTGAAGAAGCTGACCGAGGCGGGCCAGGACCTGCCGACCGCGCTGCGGATCCTGCTCACGTATCCGTTCCCGGACTACGCGGGCAACGTGATCAAGGGCGACTACGCGAACGTGGAAGCCAAGATCGACCTGAACCTGGACACGTTCCTCGAGAACATGAACAACTCGTCGCAGCCGATCATCCAGCTGCCGGGGAGCCAGGGCACCGGAACTCCCGGCGCGATCCCGTTCAACAACGGCGCCGCGCCGCCCGTGCTGCCGCTGCCCACCGGTGATCTCCCGCAGGCGCCCCGGACACCGCAAGGGGATGTGCTGGGCGGCGTCCTCGGCGGGCTCCTCGGGCCGATCCTGGGAGGTGGCCGGTGATCACGCGCAAGACCAAGATCCAGCTCGCGGTGTTCGTCGTCATCGCGGTGGTGTCGGTCGTCTACGCGGGCGGCAAGTACGCGGGGCTGGACCGGCTGTTCGGCACCCGCGGCTATCTCGTCACCGCGCAGCTCGTGGACTCCGGCGGGATCTTCGTCAACGCCGAGGTCTCCTATCGCGGCGTCGCGGTCGGCAAGGTCGCCTCGATGACGCTCACCGAGCACGGCATCGACCTCGGCCTCGACATCGATTCGGGCGCGCCGAAGATCCCCGCGGACACGAAGGCCGCGGTCGCGAACCGGTCGGCGGTGGGGGAGCAGTACGTCGATCTGCTGCCCATGCACGAAAACGGGCCGTATCTCGCGCAGGGCTCGGTCATCAAGCGGGACAAGACGTCGATCCCGCTCGCGCCGGACACCGTGCTGTCCAATTTGGACAAACTGGTGTCGAGCGTGAAGCCCGAATCGCTCAAGACCGTCGTCGACGAGACCTACGAGGCGTTCGCCGACGCCGGCCCGGATCTGCGGCAACTGCTGGACAGCACCGGTTCCCTCACCGCGACGGCGACGCAATACCTGCCCGACACCCAGGGCCTGCTGGCCAACTCGCGGACGGTGCTGGACACCCAGCGGCGCCAGGGCGACAACATCACGAAGTTCTCCAGCGGGCTCAAGACGATCGCCGCGCAGCTGAAGACGTCCGACCCGGATCTCCGGCGCGTGATCGACGAAGCGCCCAAACTGAGCCGCCAGATCAGCGACGTGCTGGCGGTTTCGGGGACCGACCTCGGGGTGCTGTTCGCGAACACGCTCACCACCGCCCAGATCACCTCCGCCCGCACCGACGCGATCGAGGAACTCCTCGTCGCGTACCCGATCATCTCGGCGTTCTCGCGGTCGACGTCGCCGGACGGCACGGGGCACCTCGGCGTCGTGTTCAACTTCTTCGACCCGGTCTCGTGCACGAAGGGCTACGAGGGCACGAAACAGCGTCCTGCCAACGACACCACCGAAGCGCCGGTGAACACCCAGGCGTACTGTGCCGAGCCTCCAGGGAGCCCCACAGGCGTGCGAGGCTCGCAGAACGCGCCCTATGCCGGGAAGCCGCCTGCGGTGCCGGAGCGGCCGAAGCAGACCCCTCAGGCGGCGGAATCCGCGCAGCTGCCCGGCGTGCTGAGCCTGCTCAGCGGGTCCGGTCCGGGCGGGCTGGGCGCGCTGCTGGGCGGCAAGTGATGCTCACCCGCGCACTGACCGTCGTCGCCGCGCTGGCGGTCCTCGCGGCCGCCTGGTTCGGCTGGTCGTGGTGGAGCGCCTCCCAGGACGACGGCCTGGCCCGCGGCCGGGAACGGGAGGCCGTCCTCGCCGCCGCGTCGGGCCAGCTGGAAGTGCTCAACACGATCGACTACCGCACCGGTGCCCAGGACGTCGACCGCTGGCTCGGCGTCACCACCGGACGGCTCGGCAAGGACCTCACCGGCGACCGGCAGACCCAGATCGACCGGGCGAACACCGGCAAGACCGTCGCGACCGCGAAGCTCAAGCAGGCCGCGGTCACCGAACTCGACGCCGTCGCCGGGACGGCGCGGCTGATGGCGGTGCTGGACGTGCAGGTCAGCACCGGCGGCGGATCGGCCGCGCCCAAGGTGAGCAGGCTGACCGTGGACTACCAGCGCGTCGAAGACGGCTGGAAGGTCAGCGCGGTACAGGCGGCGGGTTCATGACCGGGCGTACGCAGCGGATCCTCGTCGCGATCATCGTGCTGGCCACCGGATGCGCGGTGTGGTTCGGCTTCCAGGCGTCTTCGCTGGGTTCAGACGGCAATGCGGCGCTGGTGGACCAGGCCGCCACGGCCGAGGTCGCGGACCAGGTCGGCGCCGGGGTGAAGGCCGTTTTCTCCTACGACTACAGCAACCTCGTGCGGACCGAGCGGGCCGCCGCCGACGTGCTGACCGGCGAGGCGACCGGGCAGTACCGGGACCAGTTCGCGTCGGCGCGCAAGCGGGCCGAAGAACAGAAGCTGGTGCGCACGACGACGGTTCGTTCGCTCGGTGTCCGGTCGTTGCGCGGCGACCAGGCGGAAGTGCTGTTGTTCCTCGACCAGCAGACGATCGCCGCGGGCGGGGGCGCGCCGCAGTCGTCGGTCTCCCAGCTTTCGGTCACCGCTGTCCGGATCGACGGCCGGTGGAAGGTCTCACAGCTCACCGCGCTGTGATCACGAGAGGCGCTTCATGTTCGCCCCGGTGATCGCGCCGCCGGAAACGGTGTAAGAACCGGAAAAAGTGCGTAGCGAACCATCGGTCTGCCGGGCCGAAAGATCGACGTACACGGTGTTGCCGCTCACGCTCGTCACGGTGAGAGCGGCCCACGAAGTCGTCGCGTATCCCTTGGCGTAGGAGGCATAAGTGCCGCCTTTCGCCAGCCGTTGGCCACCGAGATTCCACGCGGTGAGGAAATCACGCCGGTTGATCGCGTCGTAGTAGGCGATCACCGTTTGCGCCACCGGGACAGCGGGTGCGGGATAGACGGTCTGAGTCGCCGGCGGTGCGACATAAACCGTCTGCGGCGGTGCCGCGACCGCCGGTGGCTGGATCACGATCGTGTTCGGTGGAGGGGCCACCGCGACGGCCGGAACCGCCGTTCCCTGATGCGGTACCGCGCACGCGGCCAAGGCTCCCGCGGCCATGAGTGTCACCGCCGCCCACTTCTGTGTTTCCATTCTTCTCCCCTTTTCCTCCATGTACCGAGAATGCGGGAAAAGACGACTCGGTCACTAGGGGATTTGGCCTCGTTACGAATGGTGAAAAACGCGCCGGAACCGTTACCGGATCTTGTACGGGCCGTCGTTGGGCGACCCTCGTCTCACGCCGGACGCCGCCGGGTTTAGCGTTAGGCATGACCACTGCACCTGTCGATGTCGAGAGCGCCCGCCGCGACTACGCGGCCCTCGTCGACCGTGGCCTCTCCCTGGACATCACCCGCGGCAAGCCGTCCCCCCGCCAGCTGGACCTCGCCGACGGACTGCTCGCCCTCCCCGGAGATGTGCGCAAGGCCGAGGACGGCACGGACGTCCGCAACTACGGCGGCCTCAAGGGCCTGCCCGAGCTCCGCCGCATCTTCGCCGGGCCGCTGCAGGTCCCGGCCGAGCAGCTGCTGGCCGCGGGCAACTCCAGCCTGGAGCTCATGCACGACTCGATCGTGCAGGCCTTCCTCAGCAAGCTCCCCGGCGCCGAGCGCCGCTGGGCCGACGAGGCGAGCGTCAAGTTCCTGTGCCCGGTCCCGGGTTACGACCGCCACTTCGCGCTGGCCGAGCGCTTCGGCATCGAGCTGGTCCAGGTGCCGCTCACCGAGACCGGCCCGGACATGGACGTCGTCGAGCGCCTCGTCGCCGAGGACGCCGCGGTCAAGGGCATCTGGTGCGTGCCGAAGTACAGCAACCCGACCGGGGTCACCTACAGCGACGACACCGTGCGCCGGCTGGCCGCGATGACCACGGCCGCCCCGGACTTCCGGATCTTCTGGGACAACGCCTACGCCGTGCACCACCTCACCGACGTCGAGGCGCCGCTGGCGGACCTGTTCGCGCTGGCCGCGGAAGCGGGCAACGCCGACCGCGTGTTCGTCTTCGGCTCCACCTCGAAGGTGACCTACGCCGGTGGCGGCGTCGGCTTCTTCGGCGCCTCCGAGGCCAACCTGGCCTGGTGGACCGGCCTCATCGGCAAGCGGACCATCGGCCCGGACAAGGTCAACCAGCTCCGGCACGCGCAGTTCCTGCGCGACGAGGACGGCGTCCGCGAGCACATGCGCAAGCACGCCGGGCTCATCGGGCCGAAGTTCGCGGCCGTCGACGAGATCCTCACCAAGGAACTGGGCGAATCGGGCCTCGCGTCCTGGACCAAGCCGACCGGCGGGTACTTCATCTCGCTGACCGTGCCGTCCGGGACCGCCAAGGAGGTCGTGCGGCTGGCCAAGGAGGCGGGCATCGCCCTGACCCCGGCCGGTGCGACGCACCCGTACGGCGACGACCCCGAAGACGCCGTCATCCGCATCGCCCCGACGTACCCTGAGCTGGCCGAAGTCGAAGAGGCGATCCGCGGTCTCGCGGTCTGCGTTCGCCTTGCGGCGGCTACGAAGAAATAATTCCGAGATCTTTTCCAATCCGGGTCACGGGTGGTTCCGAACGTCCGAGTGGGTGGGTGTGCACCGCAAAGACGAGAGGAACCACTCGTGTTCGGAAAGCCCTTCGTTCGTACCCTGATTTCGCGCAGCGCCGAGAACCGCACGGATCGCCGCCGGTTCTTGAAGGCAGCCGGCGCGGCGGGGCTCGGTGTCGTCGGCGCGACCTACCTCGGGGTACAGGCCACTTCGTCCGCTTCGGCCACGGGTGACGCCGCTGCCGCCGCGGGCGCCCCCAGCGACGCGGCCGTGCTCAACTTCGCGCTCAACCTCGAATACCTCGAAGCCGAGTTCTACTCCTTCGCCGTCTACGGCAAAGGCCTGCCGGACGACCTCACCGGCGGTGCCGGCACCCAGGGCGGGGTGCGCGGCGGCAAGAAGGTGATGTTCCACGACAAGGCGCTGCACCAGTTCGCGAAGGAGATCGCGGGCGACGAGGTCGCGCACGTCAAGTTCCTGCGCGGCGCACTGGGCGAGGCCGCCGTCTCCCGCCCGGAGATCGACCTCAAGGACAGCTTCACCGCCGCGGCGCGGGCGGCCGGGCTGATCAGCGAGTACCAGCAGTTCGACCCGTTCGCCAACGAGAAGAACTTCCTGCTCGCGGCGTTCCTGTTCGAGGACGTCGGCGTGACGGCGTACAAGGGCGCCGCCCCGCTGATCACCAACAAGACCTTCCTGGACGCGGCCGCCGGCATCCTGGCCGCCGAGGCATACCACGCCGCCACCATCCGGACGTCGCTGTTCGACCGGGACCTCGGCGACGCGGCGGCCAAGATCTCCAACGCCCGCGACGCCCTCGACGGTCCCGGCGACGCCGACCAGGGCATCGTGCTCGGCAACCAGGCCAACATCGTGCCCGCCGACAACAACGGCATCTGCTTCGGCCGGAGCGCCGACAGGGTGCTGAACGTCGTCTACCTGAACCCGGGCCCGGTGAAGGAGGGCGGGTTCTTCCCCAAGGGAGTGAACGGCGACATCGTGGCCAGCGGCGGCGCGTGACCCCTCTGTCGTGTCGCCGTTTCCCGGTACCGTCGGGTGACGGCGACACGACAGGGGGTGGTTTGCGGTGAAGGCTGTGATCATCGGTGGCGGTATCTCCGGCACGGTGACCGCGATGGCGTTGCGGCGGGCCGGAATCGACGCGAGCGTCCACGAGGCGTTCCAGTCCGGCGGCGAGGACGCGGGCGCGTTCCTGACGCTCATGCACAACGGCATGGACGCCCTGCGCGCGATCGGTGCCGACGGACCGGTGATCGAGAACTCCTTCGCCGCCGCCGGTCTGGAACTCGTCACGCCGGACGGGCGGACCGTCGAGCGGCGTTCCTTCGACGTCGACGGTCTCGCCGGACCCCGGACGCTGACCCGCGCGGCGCTCTACCGGGCGCTGCAAGAGGAAGCCATCTCGCGCGGGATCACGTTCGAGCGCGGGAAGAGGCTTGTTTCGGCCACGCTCGGTGTCGCTCGCTTCGAGGACGGGACCGCGGCCGAGGGCGACATCCTGATCGGCGCCGACGGCCTGCGGTCGGTCGTCCGGAACCTCATCGACCCGTCGTGCCCGCCGCCGCGCTCGACCGGCCTCGACGTCGTCTACGGCTACACGACCGATACGAGTGTCCCGCAGGCGCCGTCCCTCTATCGGATGATCCAGAGCCTGCACGCTTTCTTCGGCTACACCAGCGCTCCCGACGGCTCGACGTACTGGTTCGCCCGGCTTCCCACGGCCGAAGGAGTGCGGACCGGTCTGTCGGCCGCTGAATGGCGCTCGACGGCCTTCGCCGCTTTCGACGGGGAACCGTTGCCCGCCGCGGAAATCATCCAGTCGACGGGGGGCGACGTCTTCGGCGGTCACTCTTACGACGTGCCTTCGACGCCGGTGTGGTCCAACGCGTCGATGGTGCTCGTGGGGGACGCGGCGCACGCGGCCTCGCCCGCCGCGGGGCAGGGCGCGTCGATGGCGCTCGAGGACAGTGTCGTGCTGGCGCAGTGCTTGCGGGATCTTCCTGACGTGCCAACGGCTTTCGCCGCTTACGAGCGGCTGCGGCGGGCGCGGGTGGAGAAGCTGGTGGCGGGTAGCGCGGCGGTGTCGTCGGGGACGACGCCCGACCGGGACCGGAACTGGCTCTATCAGCACCACATCGAGTGGGACGCGAAGATCCCGGCCGAGTGAGCGACCGGCCTCGTGAGTGGTAAGGACGGTTAGAACCGTCCTTACCACTCACGAGTCAGCTGGCTTACTTCTTGTACAGCGCTTCGATGTCGGTCGCGTAGTTCTTGTTCACGATGTTGCGCTTCAGCTTCAGGCTCGGCGTGATCTCGCCACCGGCCTCGGTGAAGTCCTTCGAGAGGATCGTGAACTTCTTGATCGCCTCGGCCTGCGAAACCGCGCTGTTGGCCTGATCGACGGCCTGCTGGACTTCGGCGCGCAGTTCGGCGTCACCGGCCAGATCCGACACCGTGGCGTCGGAAGGCTTGCCGTGCTGCGACTTCCACGACGGGAAGTACTCCTCGTCGATGGTGATCAGCGCGCCGATGAACGGCCGCTGGTCGCCGACCACCATCGCCTGGCTGATCAGCGGGCTGGACTTGATGGTGTCCTCGAGGCCGGACGGGGCGACGTTCTTGCCGCCCGCCGTCACGATGATCTCCTTCTTGCGCCCGGTGATCTTGAGGAATCCGTCACGGTCCAGTTCGCCGAGGTCGCCGGTGTGGAACCAGCCGTCCTCCAGCGCTTCCGCGGTCGCTTCGGGGTTGTTGAAGTAGCCGCTGAACACGACGTCGCCCTTGAGCAGGATCTCGCCGTCCTCGGCGATCCGCACGGAGGTCCCGGCGACCGGCCGTCCCACGGTGCCGACGCGGAACCCGTCCTGGGTGCCGACGCAGGCCGCGGCGGACGTCTCGGTCAGGCCGTAGCCCTCGAACACCGGGACGCCGATGCCGCGGAAGAAGTGCGCCAGCCGCACGCCGAGCGGGGCACCGCCGGACACCGCCGCGACGCACCGGCCGCCCAGCGCCGCGCGCAGCTTGCTGAAGACGAGCTTGTCGAACAGCGCGTGCTTGACCTTGAGGCCCAGCCCGGCGCCGCCGGTGTCCTGAGCCTGGCTGTAGGCGACCGCGGTGGCTTCGGCGGCGTCGAAGATCTTGCCCTTGCCGTCGCCGTGGGCCTTCTGCTTCGCGCCGTTGTAGACCTTCTCGAACACGCGCGGCACCGCGACGACGAACGTCGGCCGGAAGGTGCCGAGGTCGGCGACGAGGTTCTTGACGTCCGAGGTGTGCCCGAGGGTCACGCGCGCGCTGAGCGCCGTCACCGCGATGGCGCGGGCCAGGACGTGCGCGAGCGGCAGGAACACCAGCAGCGAGTTGCCCTGCTCCATCAGCTGCGGGAACGCGGCGATGTCGGCGCGGATCTCGGCCAGGAGGTTCCGGTGGGTCAGCTCGACGCCCTTGGGGCGGCCGGTGGTGCCCGACGTGTACACGATCGTGGCCAGATCGCCCGCCTTCACCGTGCGGCGGCGCTCGTGCAGGTCGTCGTCGCTCAGCTCGGCGCCCTGGGCGGTGAGGTCGTCGACGGCGGGCTTGGCGGCCTCGATCTGCCAGGTGTGCTCCAGCGTGTCGAGGCGCCCCTTGACGGATTCCAGCGTCGCGAGGTGCTCGTCGGTCTCGACGAACACGCCCTTCGCCGCCGAGTCCGAAAGGATCCAGTGGACCTGCTCGGCCGAGGAGGTGTCGTAGATCGGGACGGTGACCGCGCCGGCGGCCCAGATCGCGAAGTCGATCAGGGTCCATTCGTAGCGGGTCTTGGACATGAGCCCGATCCGGTCGCCCGGTGCGATGCCCGCCTGTGCCATTCCCTTGGCCACGGCGAGAACCTGGGCGGCGAAGTCCTTGGCGGTGACGTCCAACCAGGTTCCGTCGACCTGGCGGCGGAAACTCACGACATCGGAGAACCGCTCGGCGTTCGCCCAGACGACGTCCGCGAGGTTCTCGTCGTCGGTCACCGGATTGGCGGCGGGGGCGCTGTATTCGCGCACGAGGAACCTCCGTGTTCGCGTGCAAGTGGTGTGACCGGTGTTACCCGCCAGTCAACTTAGCGTGCCGTGCACCTTAAGACCATGCTGACGAATCGGCCATACCGAGGGCATGACATTCTGCCGCGTGTGAACCAGGCGCCGCCAGCTCTCGACATCGTTGACGAGACCTTCCTCGTGGTCCCGCCCTCCACCGTCGCCGCCGCCTTCGCCGATCCGCGATCTTGGTCACGTTACTGGCCGGACCTCGTTCTCGAGGTCTACACCGACCGCGGGGACGAAGGATTGCGCTGGACGGTGCGCGGTGCCTTGATCGGTACCATGGAGGTCTGGCTCGAGCCGGTGCTCGACGGCACTTTGCTGCACTACTTCCTGCGTGCCACTCCCGCCGGTCCGGACGGGGAGCCGCGCGCGCTGGAACCCCGGGACCTGCGGCGGGAGTTCGATCGCAGGGCCCGTGCCGCCAAGGCGATCGCGCTCGGGCTCAAGGAAGTCCTGGAGGACGGGCGCGAGCCTGGAGTAGGGCCACGCGCCGACTAGGCACGGGCGAACACAGGGGAGAGCATGCGGGTTCACGTGGTGTCGGACGTGCACGGCAACGCCGACGCGCTCAAACGCGCGGGGGACGGCGCCGACGCGCTGATCGTGCTGGGCGACCTGCTGGACTTCGTCGACTACCGCGAGCACGACAAAGGGATCATGGGCGCGCTGTTCGGCGCCGAGAAGGTCGGCGAGTTCGCGCGCCTGCGGCGTGAGGGCACTCGTGATGAGACCGTTGCCTTCTCGCGATCCTTGTGGGCCACTTTGGCCGATCCGGCGGCCGCCGTCGGCGAAGCGATCCTCGATCAGTACGCCGTCCTGTTCGGCGCCCTCACCGCGCCGACGTACGCGACTCCCGGCAACGTCGACGACCCGTCACTGTGGCCCGAGTTCGCCGGCGACGGTATCCAGGTCCTCGACGGTGAGGTCGCCGAGTTCGGCGGGCTGCGCTTCGGGTTCATCGGTGGCGCTCTGCTCCCGCCGAACGTGGTCCCGCGCCGCAACGGCTTCTGGCGGCCGTATCTGCGCACCCGCGAGGAGTACGACACCGCGGTCGGCGCGCTCGAGAACGTCGACGTCCTGTGCACCCACATCCCGCCCGCCATCCCGGAACTGACCTACGACGTGATCGCGCGGCGGTCCGAGATCGGGTCGGCGGCCCTGGTGGACCTCATCCGCGAGCAGCGGCCGCGCTGGTCGGTGTTCGGGCACGTCCACCAGCCGCTGGCCTCGCGGACGAGGCTCGGCAGGACCGAATGCCGTAACGTCGGTCACTTCAAAGAGACGGCACAGCCGTACGTGCTGCGCTGGTGACCCTCGGCTGCGGCTAGAGTTCGGGGCATGGCCGAGCAGTCCACGCAATCCATCGAGGTCGACGCCGAGCCCGAGCGGGTCATGGCCGTCATCGCCGACTTTCCCGCGTACCCGGAATGGGCCAAGGCCGTCCGGGAGACCGAGGTGCTCGGCGAGGACGACAAGGGCCGCGCCAAGCAGGTGAAACTCACCCTCGACGCCGGACCGATCAAGGACGTCTACACCCTCGAGTACGACTGGGACGCTGACGGCCAGGGCGTCAGCTGGCACCTGGTCAAGGGGCAGATGCAGAAGGCCCAGAACGGCCGCTACGCGCTCGAAGCGCTGGGCGCCGGCCGCACCAAGGTGACGTATACGCTGTCCGTCGAGCTGGCGCTGCCGATGATCGGGCTGCTGCGCCGCAAGGCCGAGAAGATGGTCATGGACACCGCGCTCAAGGAGCTCAAGAAGCGCGCCGAAGCATCCTGAGTTCGAAGGGTAGGCATGCGGATCCTGCTTTTCACCGGCAAGGGGGGTGTCGGCAAGACCACGCTGGCCGCGGCCACGGCGGCGGCACTCGCCGGGCGGGGCAGGAAGACGCTCGTCGTCTCGACCGACCCCGCGCACTCCCTCGCTGACGCCTTCGGCCGCGCGCTCGGCGCGGAACCGTCCGAAGTGGACGAGCTGCTGCACGCCGCCCAGATCGACACCCGCGGCCTCGTCGACAGCACCTGGCGCGAACTCCGGCAGGAACTGCAGACGGCGCTCGCGGGGGCGGGTCTCGACTCGCTCGACGCCGAAGAGCTGACTGTCGTTCCCGGCGTCGACGAACTCCTCGCCCTCACCGAGGTCCAGCGTCTCGCCGAGCACGGTCCCTGGGAGACGGTCGTCGTCGACTGCGGGCCGACCGCTGAAACGCTGCGCCTGCTGGCTTTGCCCGAGGCCGTCTCGGGTTATCTGACGCGGATGTTCAAACCGGGCGCGCGGCGGACGGCGACCGCGGTACGGCGCCTCGGCGCGCACCTGGAGTCGCTGCGCACCCTGCTCACCGATCCGGCCACGACCACCGTGCGGCTCGTGCTGACGCCGGAACGCGTCGTCGTCGCGGAGGCCCGCCGCACGCTCAGTTCCCTGGCCCTGCGCGGGATCCTGGTCGACGGCCTGATCGTCAACCGGCTGATGCCCGCGCCCGGGTTCTGGCGCGGTGCCGCGGCCTCGTGGATGCGGACGCGGCGCACGCAGCAGAACACCGTCCTCGCCGAACTCGCCGACGCGGGCTTCGGGCCCGGACAGGTGAAGCCCGTCGAGCACCGCGCCGTCGAGCCGGTGGGGCTCGAGGCGCTGCAGGAAATCGCGTACGAGCTGTACCAAGGCCTGGACCCCTTGGCCGGAAACGAAAAGGGTGTCACCCCGCTCCTGCAGGTGTCCGAATCGGACGGTGGCTACCGGCTGCGGATCGCCGTGCCGTTGCACCGGGAATCCGAAGTGGACCTGGCCAGAGTGGACGATGATCTCGCCGTCACCGTGGACGGTTTCCGGCGGCTGATCGCGCTGCCGGAGATGTTGCGCCCGTGCCGGATCACCGGTGCGGAATCCGACGCGCACGGCCTGGTCGTGAGCCTGGCCGGGAACCGGGGACCCGGGTGAGCGAGAACGACGGACGAACACGGACCGACGGCCTGAAACTGGCCGAAGAGATCCGGCTGCTGGTCGAACTGGTCGTCGAGCACGCCGCGCCGTGGCTGGAGGGCCTGATCTCCGCCGGGCACGGCTGCTCGGAACACGAGTCCGACGGGGGCTGGTGCCCGCTCTGCGCGGTCGTGGGGATCTTCCGGGGTGAGCGGCCCGAGTTCGTGGCACACCTGATGGAGCAGGCCGCGCAGCTCGTCGCGTTGCTGCGGGCCGTGCTCGCGGACCGCTGGGAGCCCGAGGGCGGGGTGCACATGCCGGGGTTCCAGCCTGCGCGGAAGGAGCCCGCGCGGGAAGATGCGCCGGTGGGAGCTTCGCGGGTCCAGCACATCACGGTGACCAGGCGCGACGCTTGGCAGCCGGACCGGGAGAGCTGAGTTGCTGACGGTAGGGGTGGACGTCGGGGGCACGAGTGTGCGCGCCGGCGTGGTGGACGAGCACGGCTCGCTGATGGACACCGCCAGGGTGGGTACCCCCGGCGAGGAGAACGCGCTCGAAGACGCCATCGCGGGGGTCATCGAAGACCTCCGCAACCGGCACGACGTCTCCGGTGTCGGGCTCGCGGTCGCCGGGTTCGTCGCCAACGACCGGCGGACGGTGATGTTCGCGCCGCATCTGTCCTGGCGGGCCGCGCCGGTCGCGGAGCGGATCGAGAAGCGCGTCGGCCTTCCCGTCACCCTCGAGCACGACGTGAACGCCGCCGCGATCGGCGAGTACCGCTTCGGCGCCGCGCGAGGAGCCCACGTCGCCGCGCTGATCGCGCTCGGCACCGGGATCGGCGCGGGCCTGCTGCTCGACGGCAAGATCTACCGGGGCGCGTACGGTGTCGCGCCGGAACTCGGGCACCTGACCGTCGTCCCCGGCGGGCGGGCCTGCCCGTGCGGGAAGTACGGCTGCTGGGAGCGGTACTGCAGTGGAACGGCCTTGGCCGCGACGGCGGTGGAACTGCTCGCGCGGCATCCCGGGCGCTCGACCGTGCTGGCGCGCGAGACCAGGGGAGACCCCGGCTCGGTCACCGGGCGGCGGGTCGCCGGTGCCGCCCGCGACGGCGACCCGATCGCCCAGCGCGCGATGACCGAACTGGCGAAGTGGCTGGCCGAGGGACTGGCGCTGGTCGCCGACGTCTTCGATCCCGAGATCATCGTGATCGGCGGCGGGGTGTCCGAATCGGCACCGCTGTTCCTCGACGAGGCGCGCGAGCACTACGCGGGCAAGATCACCGGCGCCGGGCACCGGCCGCTGGCCCGGATCCGCGCGGCCCAGCACGGGGACGACACCGCCATCGTCGGCGCCGCGGCCCTCGCCGTCGACGCGGCGAAGGCTCCCGGCGCCGAGGTCGGTGTGACAGGCTGAAGCCGTGACCCGTCAAGACGGCAACGGCTTCGTGAAATGCGACTTCGGGCATCTTCACTGGGGCCTGAACGGCGCCGCCGGGTTACTGCTGTCCGATCCCGCGCGCGGTGTCCTGCTGCAACGCCGGGCCTGGTGGGTGCATCACGGGCGCACGTGGGCGTTGCCGGGGGGAGCGGTCGAGGCGGGGGAGAGCCCGCGTGAGGCCGCCACCCGTGAGGCGCACGAAGAGGCCGACATCCCGCCCACCCGGGTCCGTCCACTGTCGGCCTCGCTCGTCGACCACGGGAATTGGCGCTACACCACGATCCTGGCCGCGCCGATCGGCACGCTCTCGGCGAGGGTGAAGAACGCGGAGAGCGCGGAACTGCGGTGGGTCCGCGCGGGCGAGGTCGCGGACTTCCGCCTGCACCGGGACTTCGCGACGGCGTGGCCGGGATTGAGGGAACACTTGGATCGCAGGCTGGTGCTGGTGGTCGACGGCGCGAACGTCGTCGGATCGCGGCCGGACGGCTGGTGGCGTGACCGGCGCGGTGCCGCGGAACGGTTGCGGGACAAGCTCGCGACCCTGGCCGGGACCGGGTTCGCCGATCCGGCGCTCCCCGGCGGCGGCGAGTGGTCCTGGTGGCCGAAGGTCGTGCTGGTCGTCGAGGGCAAGGCACGGGGAGTCGAAGCGGTGCCCGGTGTCGAGGTCTTCGACGCCGAGACGGACGGGGACTCCCAGATCGTCGCCGTCGCCCGGTCCGCTCGCGCCGAAGGACCGGAAGACCACGTCGTCGTAGTGACCGCCGATCGCGAACTGCGTTCCCGCGTCGAGGCCCTGGGCGCCTCCACCTTCGGCCCCGGCACCCTCCTGGCGCACCTCGGCTAGGGGCGCGCGATCTTTCCGTCTCGCATCTCCGCGATGAGCGAGGCGACGACGGCGCGCAGGCTGCCGTTGTACTGCTTCGCCACCGCGCGCTGACGCAGGTAGCTGGGCCCGTAGCGCAGGATCGTCTCCACCGACCGCAGCTCGTCGGCGCAGTCCAGGCGCCGGGCCACCGGTTCGAGCCGGTTCAACAGGTCGAAGGTGTCTTCGGTGACGGGCCGCTCGTTACCCGCGGCGTCGAGGATGACGATCGCGTCGACGCCGTAGCGCGCCGCGCGCCACTTGTTCTCCTGGACGTGCCACGGCGGCAGGGTCGGCAGGATCTCGCCGTCGTCCAGGCGCGCGCTGAAGTCGTCGACCAGGCATTGGGTCAGCGCCGAGATCGCGCCGACCTCCTCCAGCGTGGGCAGCCCGTCGCACACGCGCATCTCGATCGTCCCGAAATGCGGGGCGGGCCGGATGTCCCAGCGGATCTCGGAGAAGTGGTCGATCACGCCCGTGGTGAACATGTCGTCGACGTAGCTCTCCAGCTCGGTCCACTTCCGGAACTGGAACGGCAACCCCGCCGTCGGCAGCTGCTGGAACATCAGCGCGCGGTTCGACGCGTATCCGGTGTCCTCCGCGCCCCAGTACGGCGATGAAGCCGAAAGGGCTTGCAGGTGCGGCGCGTAGTTGAGCAGCGCGTCCAGGATCGGCAGGGCCTTGTCGCGGTGGTCGAGGCCGACGTGCACGTGGACGCCGTAGATCAGCATCTGCCGTCCCCACCACTGGGTCCGGTCGATGAGCTTGGCGTATCGCTCCTTGTCGGTGACCTTCTGCTGGTACCACGTCGAGAACGGATGCGACCCGGCCGAGAACAGCTCCACGCCCAGCGGGTCGAGCACCGAATGCACGACGTCCAGCGACTCGTTCAGATCCGCTTTGACCTCGGCGATCGTGTCGCAGATGCCGCTGATCACCTCGATGGTGTTGAGCAGCAGCTCCTGTTTGATCTTCGGATGCTCCTCCTCGCCGTCGGGACGGACGGCGTCGAGCACCTGTTCCGCGACCGACGAGAGTTCACCGGTCCGCCGGTCGACGAGGGCGAGTTCCCATTCCGCGCCGACCGTCGACCGGCGCGAGGGAGTGAAGTCGATCTTCATGTTCGGAATTGTCCGGCAGTTCAGACCTGCGCGCCGTTGTGCGGATCCGCGCCGGGGGGCGGCCCCTGGCGGACGCGCAGCAGGAGGAGCGCGATCGCGGTCGCGAGGGCGAGGATGCCGAGCGGAGTGCCGAGGCGCGTGCCCATGCCGATCAGGGTGGGCGCGATCAGGAGCAGGAGACCGAGCAAGAAGAACAGCAGGACGATGAACGCGCCCTTGCGCGGCCGCGGCAGGGGAGGCGGCTCGGGCGGCACGAAGTGGCCCTCGTCGTCGCTCGAGCCGGCGGGGTCGCCCTCGAAGAGGGTCTTGTCCCAGCTGGTGCCGCCACCTCGCCAGCCTGGTTCGGGCTCGGCCTCCGAGGTCTCGGGCCGGGGTGTCTTCTCCGAGGACCTTTCAGCCTTCTCCGGCTTCTCGGCCGTCTCGGATTTCTCGGCCTTTTCGGTGGCCTTCCCGGCGGGCTTCTCGAGTTCGCCCTCGGGGAACAGCCCGACGCCCTCCGCGCGGAGGTCGGCCACGATCTCGGCGAACGTCGCGTCGACGTCCTCCGGCCCGTCCTTGCCCCTGCTCATCCGGCGTCCACCTGTCCCGCCCGGCGCACGGACCGGGCGAAGTCCACCGTACGCGTGAAGATCAGGCTCGCGTCGTGGTCCTGGGTCGCGACGTGGAAGCTGTTTTCCAGCACCACCTCGGTGACGTCCTCGCTGCCGATCCCGTCGAGGATGATCCGCGAGTTCTCCGGCTCCACCACATGGTCGACGGCCGAGTGGAGCAGCAGCACGGGCTGAGTGACCTTGGCCAGGTCCGGCCGTACGACGGCCCACAGCTTCGCCAGGCTCGCGGCCGCGCGGACCGGGGTGCGGGGGTAGGCCAATTCGGTCTCGCCCGGCTTCGCGATGTCGTTCGCGATCGCCTTCACCGACGGCACCATGTTCGCCAGCAGCGGAAGCAGCTTCGTGTCCAGCCCGCGGCGCATGATCGAGGGGTTCACGAGCACGATCCCGGCGATCCGGTCGCCGAACTCCTCGGCCAGCCGCAGGGTCAGCGTCCCACCCATCGACAACCCGGCGACGAACACCGAGTCACAGGTCGACAGGAGCGCCAGCAGCTCTTCACGGACCGCGCCGTACCAGTCCTCCCAGCCTGTCCGGTTCATGTCCTGCCACCTGGTCCCGTGACCGGGGAGCAGCGGGCAGCGCACCGTGTACCCGGCCTCGGCCAGATGGTCGCCCCAGGCCCGCATACTCGCGGGGGTGCCGGTGAATCCGTGGCACAGCAGGAAACCTGCTTCGGTCGAACCGGTGTGAGCGAACGGTTCCGCGCCGGCGAGGACGGCCATGCGATCGCCTTCCGTGAGAGCTGGGTAGGTCTACTATGTTCGCACGAGCGGAGCTGCTTGTGGGCCCCCGGCCGTCGCCGGAATCGAGCCGGATCGGGTGTGAGATCCGTCGCTGGGTGCGGGTAACCGGGTGGACTTCGTTGTGCCGCGGGTGCGCGATTCGTAGTCTTGACCATCGGGCGCGGGGGTTGAGCTGCAAGGAGGAGTTTTCGCAGTGCTGTACTGGCTCATGAAACACGTGTTTATCGGGCCACTGCTCAAGGCGCTGTGGCCCACCAAGGTGGTCGGTGCGGAGAACATCCCCGACGACGGTGGCGTGATCCTCGCGGGCAACCATCTGGCGGTGGCGGACTCCTTCTTCATGCCGCTGCGGGTCAAGCGCAAGGTGACCTTCCCGGCCAAGTCGGAGTACTTCACCGAGAAGGGCCTCAAGGGCCTGCTGAAGAAGTGGTTCTTCACCGGCGTCGGCCAGTTCCCGATCGACCGCTCCGGCGGCAACGCGGCGCAGGCCGCGCTCGACACCGCGACCCGGCTGGTCCGCGAAGGGCATCTGCTCGGCATCTACCCCGAGGGCACCCGCTCCCCGGACGGACGGCTGTACAAGGGCAAGACCGGCGTCGCGCGGATCGCGCTCGACTCCGGCGGCCTCGTGGTCCCGGTGGCCATGGTCGGCACCGACAAGGTGAACCCGATCGGCTCGAAGATGTGGTGGCCGCGCCGCCTCGAGATCCGGTTCGGCAAGCCGCTCGACTTCTCGCGCTACGAGGGCCTCGCCGGCGACCGCTTCATCGAGCGGTCCATCACCGACGAGATCATGTACGCGCTCATGGAGCTCTCCGGCCAGGAATACGTCGACATCTACGCCGCCAAGGCGAAGGAACTGCTCGCCGCCGAAGAGGCGGGAATCCGCCCGAAGGTGCCCGCGCAGCCGTCCGCCAAGGACGTCGCCCGCATCCCGGACACCAAGGTCGGCTGAGCGCCCACTAGGGTTCTCCGGTGCGCTTTTTCTACGACACCGAATTCATCGAGGACGGCGTGACGATCGACCTGGTGTCGATCGGTGTCGTGGACGAAAGAGGCCGCGAGTTCTACGCGGTCTCGACCGATTTCGACCCCGGCAAAGCGGGCCCCTGGGTCCGCGACAACGTGCTCCCGAAACTCCCGTCGCCCGCCGACCCGGCGTGGCGCAGCCGCGAGAAGATCCGTACGGACCTGCTCGAGTTCTTCGGCAAGCCGCCCGGCGGGATCGAACTGTGGGCCTGGTTCGCCGCCTACGACCACGTCGCCCTGGCACAGCTGTGGGGGCCGATGCCCGCGCTGCCGCGCCAGCTGCCGCGATTCACGCGTGACCTGCGGCAACGCTGGGAGGACGCGGGCAAGCCGAAGCTCCCGGCCGCCCCGGACGACCAGCACGACGCTCTCGCGGACGCGCGGCACAACTTCCAGCGGTGGGGAACCATCGAGTCCTACTGGCAGCGTTAGGCGCCCCGCGCGCGCTATGAAAGGCCCGTTACTTGCAAAATTTGCAAGTAACGGGCCTTTCATAGCGCGCGCGACCCAGCACTCACCGCCGCGCGTCGACGGCCTCCGCCAGCGTGTCCAGCAGCTCGGCCGTCGTGTCCCACCCCAGGCAGGCGTCCGTGATCGACTGCCCGTAGACCAGCGACGAAGCCGAGCCCAGTTTCAGGTCCTGCCGCCCGTCCACCAGGAAGCTTTCCAGCATCAGGCCCGCGATGCCCCGCTCACCGGCGCCGATCCGCCCGGCCAGTTCGCGGACGACCGAGGCCTGGCGCACGTGGTCCTTCGCGCTGTTGCCGTGGCTCGCGTCGATGATCACGCGCTCCGGCAGCCCCGACTTCGCCAGCCGCGCCAGCGTGTCGGCAACGGTCGCGGCGTCGTAGTTCGGGCCGGCGGAGCTGCCGCGCAGGATGACGTGGCAGTCCTCGTTCCCCGCGGTGGTGATCAGCGCGGCGAGCCCGTCGGGGTTGATCCCGGCGAACACGTGGCTCGCGCCGGCCGCGCGGGTGGCGTCGACGGCGACCTGGACGTCGCCCTCGGTCGAGTTCTTGATCCCCACGGGCATCGACAGCGCGCTGCACAGCTGCCGGTGCACCTGGCTCGCCGCGGTCCGCGCGCCGATGGAACCCCAGGTCACGGTGTCGGAGATGAACTGCGGGGTGATCGGGTCGAGGAATTCGCAGCCGACCGGCAGGCCGAGCGCGGAGATGTCGAGCAGCAGTTTGCGCGCCATCCGGAGGCCCTGGTTGACCTCGTAGGTGCCGTCGAGGCCGGGGTCGTTGATCAGGCCCTTCCAGCCGAGCGTGGTCCGCGGCTTCTCGAAGTAGACGCGCATGACGATGTGCAGGTCGCGGCGGTGTTCTTCGGCTTTGGCGGCGAGGCGGCGGGCGTAGTCGAGCGCGGCGTCCGCGTCGTGCACCGAGCAGGGCCCGACGACGACGAGGAGCCGGTCGTCCCGGCCGTCGAGGATGTCGACGGCCGAGGCCCGCCCGGCTAGGACGGTATCGGCGGTTTCCGCGGTCATCGGATGCTCGTGCCGCAGCATCGCGGGCGACAGCAGCGGGTTGACGGCCGCCGTGCGGTGGCCGTCGAGGGCGATCAGGGTGTCGGCGGAGGGAGACATCGCGGGTCTGGTTCCTTTCGAAAGGGATACCGACCCGCGGGAACTCGCCGAGCCGGTGTGATTCCGGCTCGGGGTGGAAGTCAGCGCAGGTTCACGCCGCCGTGCCCACCCGGGGCCGGCTTCGTAAACCAGAAATAGCGCTGCACGACGCCAAGCTAGCACATCCCGTGACGTGTACCGATTCCCGAGGTGGTCCGCCCTGCACCGATCCAGAGAACTGCCGCTACCCTGGCGTCGGGACATGTGACTGTCATCTCTACGGAACACAAGACGGAGGCTTCTGATGCGTGTCGGTGTGCTGACCGGCGGTGGCGACTGCCCGGGACTCAACGCGGTGATCCGCGCTGTGGTGCGCAAGGGCATCGAGGTGCACGGCTGGGACCTCGTCGGGTTCCGCAACGGCTGGAACGGTCCCCTCACCGGGGACAGCCGCCCGCTCGGCCTGAACGACGTCGAGGACATCCTCACCCGCGGCGGCACGATCCTGCGCTCGTCGCGGACCAACCCGTACAAGGTCGACGGCGGCGTGGACAAGATCAAGGCAGTCCTCGCCGAGCAGCAGGTCGACGCGCTGATCGCGATCGGCGGCGAGGACACCCTCGGCGTCGCGAAGCGGCTCACGGACGACGGTATCGGCGTCGTCGGGGTGCCCAAGACGATCGACAACGACCTCGGCGCCACGGACTACACCTTCGGCTTCGACACGGCGGTCTCGATCGCCACCGAGGCCATCGACCGGCTGCACACCACGGCCGAGTCGCACCACCGCGCCCTGGTCGTCGAGGTCATGGGGCGGCACGCGGGCTGGATCGCGCTGCACTCCGGCCTCGCCGGCGGCGCGAGCGTGATCCTGGTGCCGGAGCGGCACTTCAACGTCGACCAGGTCGTTTCGTGGGTCGAGCGCCGCTTCGAGAAGGAGTTCGCGCCGATCATCGTCGTCGCCGAGGGCGCGCTGCCCGAAGGCGGCGAGGAGAAGCTGCTCACCGGCGAGAAGGACGCCTTCGGGCACGTCCGGCTCGGCGGGATCGGCACCTGGCTGGCCGACGAGATCGCCGCCCGCACCGGCAAGGAGTCCCGCGCGGTCGTGCTCGGGCACGTCCAGCGCGGCGGCACCCCGACGGCGTACGACCGCGTGCTCGCCACCCGGTTCGGCCTCAACGCCGTCGACGCCGTGGCCGACGGTGACTTCGGTGTGATGGTCGCGCTGCGCGGCACGGACATCGTCCGCGTCAAGCTCTCCGAAGCGACCGCCGAACTGAAGACCGTCCCGGCCGAGCGGTACGAAGAGGCCGAGGTCTTCTTCGGCTGAGCTGTGTTACAGGAGAAGGCCCCTTACTTTGTGCTGAGCTCGGGTAAGGGGCCTTCACTTTCCTTGCGGCCCCGCCCTCGCGGCGAGTTGAATCGGCCACCCGGGGGATCTGGGTGGAAGGGCGGGGGTTCTCATGACCGGAGCGGGATCCAGCAGGCGCGAGTTCCTGAAATGGCTGGCCGCGAGCGGGACCGGAGTGGCGCTCGCCGGGCTGCTGCCCGGCATGGCCGCGGCGGCCGAGGGCGAGATCGTCGTCATCAGCCGGGTCACGCTGATCGACGGCACGGGTTCGGCCCCCCGGCGTGACGTCTCGGTCGTCCTCGTCGGCGAGCGGATCGCCTGGGTCGGCGGCTCGGAGCAGCTCCCGGAAACCGGTGCCGCGCGGGTGATCGACGGCCGCGGCAAGTACCTCATCCCGGGACTGTGGGACATGCACACCCACGGCGCGGACCTCGAAGAGATCGTCCCGCCGCTGCACCTGGTCCACGGCGTCACGGGCGCCCGCGAGATGTGGGGTTACGCGGAGAACCGCGCGTCCCGGGACAAGATCGAACGCGGTGAGCTGCTGGGCCCGCGCATGGTGCTGGGCAGCGGGATCGTCGACGGACCGGTCACGCTCCTGAGCCCACCGGTGCTCCAGGTGTCGACCGATGCCGAGGCGCGGGCGGCCGTCCGCGCGGAGGCGGCGGCGGGCGCCGAGTTCGTCAAGGTCTACTCCTATCTCGGTCCCGAGGCGCTGCGCGCGGTCGCGGACGAGACCCGGGACCTGGGGCTGCGGTTCTCCGGGCACTGGCCGTACAAGGTGTCCCATTTCGAGGCGAGCGATCTCGGCCAGCACAGTTTCGAGCACTTCTTCGGGGTCTCCATCCACTGCTCCTCCCGGCGCGACGAGATCCTCGCCCGGTTGAGCGCGTTGCCTTACGACCCGGCGGCGCCGCGTGCCTTCTTCAACGTGGCACGGCAACTGGAGTTCGAGTCGGTCTCCGCGTACAGCCCCCACACGGCGTGGAACTACTTCAACCGGTTGCGGCGCAACGGCACCTGGCATTCGCCGACGCTGACCATCAACCGGGTCGTCACCCAGCCCGCCGAAACCCACAAGCAGGACGCGCGGCTGAAGTACCTGCCCGCCGACATCCGCGAGAGCTGGGCCGTGGGCATCGAGCGGTTCGCGCCGAAGACCCCGGCGGACATCGCCCTGCAGGAGCGGTACTACCAGGAGACGCTGCGGCTGGTCGGGGTCGCGCACGACGCGGGCGTCGGGATCATCGGCGGCACCGACTGTCTCAACCCGTACACCTTCCCCGGCAGCGGGCTGCACGAAGAACTCGCCTTCCTGGTCGAGGCCGGGCTTTCGCCGGTGCAGGCGCTGAAGACCGTCACGGGTGACGCGGCGAAGTTCCTCGGCAGGGAGCGGACCTCGGGCACCGTCGCGGCGGGGAAGGAGGCGGATCTCGTGCTGCTGGACGCGAACCCGGCCGCCGACATCCGCAACGTCGCGAAGATCGACCTGGTGATCACGCGCGGTCGCGTTCTCGACAAGACGGCTCGACGCCGGATGCTCGACGCCGTCGAGGTCGCCGCGAACCGGCCGGTCACGAGCGCCCGGCTCCACTCCCTGGCCCGCCGGGGCTGCTGTTGCTGATCAACCGAGCTTTTCGGCGAGTTCGATGATGATCCCGTCGGGTCCGCGCAGGTAGCAGAGCCGGAAGCTGTTCTCGTAGTTCACGACCTCGCCCACGAGTTCGGCGCCGTGCGGCCGCACGCGGTCGAGGACGGCCTCGACGTCGTCGACCTGGAAGGCGAGGTGGCGCAGGCCCAGCGTGTTGGCCGGGGCGTGCGAGTCACCGGCGTGGGACTCGGGCGTGAGGTACTGGATGAGTTCGAGGCACCCCTGATCGCCGGGGACCCGCACCATCGCGACCTCCGATTTGGCCTTGTCGACGGCGGTGATGCGGTCCGCGAGCTCGCTCTCCATCGTCATCTTGCCCTGGAGTTCGAGTCCGAAATCGACGAAGAACGCGACGGCGGCCGTGAGGTCGCTGACGATGACGCCGACGTGGTCCATCCGCTGGATGCTCATGCTGATCTCCTCGCTGTGGGTGCTTCCGGCCCAGGGACGGCGCCACTTCACCGTTCTCGACATCCTTCCCGCGAAACGCGGGGTCAGATGAGCGCGAGGGTGTCCAAAAGCGACACGGCACGGGCGATGTCCTCGGTGAGCGGCCGGTCCTCGACGCTCGGGTCGAGCACGGCCGCGGCGGCCTCGTAGGCGTCCCGCGCGGGCAGGGCGACGAGCTCGGCCTTCCGCATCCGCAGCGCGCGGACGGCCGCGACCAGTTCGCACGCCAGCACCTGCCGGTACGCCGTCCCCGCCGCGGTCGCCGCCCGCGCGGCCTGGGTGGAGAAGCTCGCGTGGTCCTCGATCCCGCGTGAGACGACGGCGGTGCCCAGCGTCGCCGGGAGCGCGGCCTGCCGCAGTTCGGTGAGCGCGTCGTGCGCGACGTACTCCAGGATCATCACGCCCGAACTGCCCGACGGCCCGGCCGCGAGGAACGGCCGCAGCCCGGTGAACTCCGGCTCCACCAGATCGCCCAGCCGGGCCACCGACAGCTCGGCGACCTGGTGGATGGTCGCGCGCACCTGGTCGAGCGCGGTCGAGACGTACGCGGTGTGGAAGTGCGCGTGGTGGTACGCGTCCTGGTGCACCGTCGAGATCATGGGGTTCTCGGTGCTGGCGTTGATCTCCACCGCGAGCACGTCGCGCAGGTAGTGGATCGCGTCCAGCGCCGGGCCCTGCACCTGCGGGAACGCGCGGAGCCCGAACGGGTCCTGGATCCGCCGCCCCGGTTTGGGCGTGCCCTCCATCCCGAGCAGCCGCCGCATCTCCGCCGCGCACGCCACCTGCCCGGCGTGCGGACGAGCTTCGTGCACGGGCGTCGCGTACGCCTCCGGGTTCCCGTCGAGCGCGATGTAGGTCAGCGCCGCGACGACGTGACTCGCCCGCGTCAGCGTGTCGAGCCGCATGGCCGCGAGAGTCGCCTCGGCGAGTGTCGCGGCGTTGCTGCTCATGAACGCCAGCGCGTCACCCGCCCGCACCGGAACCGGTGGCACGCCGCCCGCCAGCCACGGCCGTTCGCCGGTGAGGGCGAGCGCGGTCTCCGCGAGCGGGGCGAGGTCGCCGGTGCCGATCGCGCCGAGCCGGTGCACCAGCGGCAGCGACCCGGTCCGCACCGCGCCGGCCAGCGCGCCGATCAGCTCGGGGCTGAGCCCGGCGCGGCCCGCCAGCAGCTGGTTGAGCCGGATCAGCATCATCGCCCTGGTCTGGCCGGGGGACATGACGTCGCCGCTGCCCCCGGCGTGACTGCGCAGCAGCCGCAGCCCGTGATCCGGCGATTCGCCCTCGCCGACCGGGTCCTCCTTGTTGGCGCCGACACCGGTGGTGCGGCCGTAGACGATCCGGCGCGTGCTCAGCTCCTCGGCGAGTTTCCACGCGCTCTCGGCACCGCGCAGCGCGGCGATCGAAACGTCAATGTTCAGCGGTCCCTCGGTGCCCGCGGCGGTCACGACGTCCGCGCAGCGCAGGGTCCGGCCGTCGACCCGGATCACGGCGGCCTCCTTTCACGACCGCCCCACTATGAGCCATCAGTCCGCGGGCGGCTGCCAGGGCGGGCGGTTGCCCCAGTCCCACTTCGGCATCGGCTCGGGGACGGTGACCTCGCGGCCGGGCTGGGAGAACATCACCGCGAGCCTGCTGCCCCACTCGACATACGCGGCGAACGCGGAGCGGAACTCGGGATCGGCCGGGAGCCCGGCCTCGTCGGCGGCGTCGAAGAGCAGGTTCACCCAGCGGCGGCGCTGCTCTTCGGTGATGCCCTTGCCGAGATGACGCCCGACCATGTGCCGGTGCCCGCCGTGCTCGCCGCTGTAGGTCTCCGGCCCGCCGAACACCTCGGCGAGCCAGATCGCGACGTGCTCGGGGTGGCCGGGGTCCATGCCGCGGAAGACCGGCTCCAGTAAAGGATCCTTCAGGACATGGCCGTAGAAGATGTCGGTCAGCCGTCGCAGGGCGTCCAGCCCGCCCGCCCAGTCGTACAACGTCGGCGTCTCGGTCACGTAAGGTCCTCCCAGTGCGGTGATCCCCCGGTCAGGCAAGGCAACACCACCGTCCATCCGGCGGCAACCGCTTACTTTTCGGTGCGTACCAACGGGAGCGGTTACGCCCCGCACTCGAAGCGCTCTACGACTGGGGGAACGCGGCGGGCGACCGACCGGGGCGTCACGTTCGAGCCGTTACCTGTTCACTGACTGTCCTCGCCTGCCGGTGGCGCCGGTCGGCTGATCGGCCGTTCTCCGCGGCTCGGCGAGGCTCCCGGAAGTCCGCATCATGCAGGCAACGCGCCGTCCGCGACATATTCCCGTCAAGGAATGTTCGAAAATGTCCATCCGAAAGTCTTGGTCTGAACCATTGACGAGGTGGTCTAGTCCACTTAACTTGTGCGTGTCCCGCCGCAGTCCTCTCGTCACCGCTGGTGACCGTGAAGGGAGCACGCATGTCCCGTTCGAGCAGGCTCACCGCGATCGTGGGCGCCGCCGCCGTCGCGCTGGGCGCGCTGGCCGTCGCCGCGCCGGCGCAGCAGGCCACGGCCGCACCGGAAGCGCAGGACGCTTCGGTCGGCAAGGTACTCGGGTACTTCGCCGAATGGGGCGTCTACCAGCGGAACTATCACGTGAAGAACATCGACACGTCCGGTTCGGCGAGCAAGCTGACCCATATCAACTACTCGTTCGGCAACGTGACCGGCGGCGGCTGCGCCCTCGGTGACGCCGAAGCGGCGACCAGCAAGTTCTACGACGCGGCCTCCAGTGTGGACGGCGTCTCGGATACCTGGGACAACGGCGCGCTGCGCGGGAACTTCAACCAGCTCAAGAAGCTGAAGGCCAAGTACCCCAACCTCAAGGTGCTGTGGTCCTTCGGCGGCTGGACCTGGTCCGGTGGCTTCGGCGAGGCGGCGAAGAACCCCGCCAAGTTCGCCGAGTCCTGCTACAACCTGGTCAACGACCCGCGCTGGGCCGGTGTCTTCGACGGCATCGACATCGACTGGGAGTACCCGAACGCCTGCGGTCTCTCGTGTGACACCAGCGGCCCGGCCGCGATCAAGGATCTGGCGCAGGCGCTGCGGGCGAAGTTCGGCTCGAAGCTGGTCACCGCCGCGATCACCGCGGACGGCACCGACGGCGGCAAGATCGACGCCGCGGACTACGGCGGCGCCGGGCAGTACTTCGACTGGTACAACGTCATGACCTACGACTACTTCGGCGCCTGGGCCGCACAGGGCCCGACGGCCCCGCACTCGCCGCTGAACGACTACGCGGGCATCCCGACCGCCGGCTTCCACTCCGACGCCGCGATCCAGAAGCTCAAGAGCAAGGGCGTCCCGGCGGCCAAGCTGTTGCTGGGCATCGGGTTCTACGGCCGCGGCTGGACCGGCGTCACGCAGGACGCCCCCGGCGGCACCGCGACCGGTCCGGCGGCGGGGACCGAGCCGGGCATCCAGGACTACAAGGTCCTGAAGAACACCTGCCCGGCCACCGGCACCGTCGCGGGCACCGCCTACGCCAAGTGCGGCAGCGATTGGTGGAGCTACGACACCCCGGCGACCATCGGCGGGAAGGTCACCTACGCCAAGAACCAGGGGCTCGGCGGCGCCTTCTTCTGGGAGCTGTCCGGTGACACCGCCGACGGCGAGCTGATCACCGCTCTGGCCAAGTAAGGCCGAAGTACATGAAGGCCCCCTTCCTTGCGCCCAGGTACAGGAAGGGGGCCTTCATGTACTCGCCGGTGCGGGGGAATACCTTCTCCGCATGGGTTTCGAGGGTTTCGGTGAGTACGCCATCGACTTCTACGACGGCCTCGAGGCCGACAACTCCAAGTCCTACTGGGACGCGAACCTCGCCACCTACAAGGCCGACGTCCGCGCGCCGATGGAGGCGCTGCTCGCGGAACTGGTCCCGGAGTTCGGCGACGGTTTCGGCACGGGGAAGGTCTTCCGCCCGTACCGCGACGTCCGGTTCGCCAAGGACAAGACGCCGTACAAGACCCACTGCGGCGCGGTGATCGAGCAGGGCCGCGGCGGTGGCGCGTACTACGTCGAGGTCGGCCCGGCCGGGCTGCGCGTCGGCGGCGGCTGCTTCCACTTCGAGTCCGATCAGCTCGCCCGGTTCCGCAAGGCCGTCGACACCGAACTGCGGGGCGGCGAGCTGGCCAAGATCCTCGCGAAGCTGGAGAAGGCGGGCTGGGAGATCAAGGGCGACAGGCTCAAGTCGAAGCCGCGCGGGTTCGCGGAGGACCATCCCCGCATCGACCTGCTGAAGTATCGCTCCGTGTACGCCGTCCGGGGCTGGGAGCCGGACGACGTCCTGCACGAACCCGGCGCGCTCGACCGGGTGCGGAAGGCGTGGCGGCAGGTCCGGGCGTTCAACGAGTGGGCGCGGGACCGTGTCGGGCCGAGCGAGAAGCCGCGCCGATAACCGCCGAACCTCGTTCGACGGTTACGGAGAGCCCTGGTGAACTGACACTTTTCTTGAACTTTCGGTATCGGTAAAGACGTAGCTCCGATGAGGGACTACGCTGTGCGAACGTGAGCCGACGCGCGAAGATCGTTTGTACCCTGGGCCCCGCGACCGCTACGCCGGAGAAGATGCGGCAACTCGTCGACGCCGGGATGGACGTCGCGAGGATGAACTTCAGCCACGGGACACACGGCGACCACAAGCAGGTCTACGACCTCATCCGCACCGCCGCCGCCGAATCCGGCCGCGCGGTGGGCATCCTCGCCGACCTCCAGGGGCCGAAGATCCGTCTCGGCACCTTCGCCGGCGGGCCGGTCGAGTGGCACAACGGCGATATCGTGCGCATCACCGTCGAGGACGTCGCGGGCACCCACGACCGTGTCTCGACCACCTACAAGGGACTCGCCGACGACGCGAAGCCCGGCGACCGTCTCCTCGTGGACGACGGCAAGGTCGGCCTCGTGGTCAAGGACGTCGAGGGCCCGGACGTCGTGTGCGAGGTCACCGAAGGCGGCCCCGTCAGCAACAACAAGGGCGTCTCCCTGCCGGGTATGGACGTCTCCGTGCCGGCGCTGTCCGAAAAGGACATTGAGGACCTCGAGTTCGCGCTCGAACTCGGCGTGGACTTCATCGCGCTGTCGTTCGTCCGCTCGCCCGCCGACATCGACCTGGTCCACCAGGTGATGGATCGCGTGGGCAAGGGCCGCCTCCCGGTGGTCGCGAAGATCGAGAAGCCCGAAGCGGTCTACAACCTCGAAGCCATCGTGCTCGCCTTCGACGCGGTGATGATCGCCCGCGGCGACCTGGGCGTGGAACTCCCGCTGGAGCAGGTCCCGCTGGTGCAGAAGCGCACCATCCAGATCGCCCGCGAGAACGCGAAGCCGGTCATCGTCGCGACGCAGATGCTCGAGTCGATGATCAACAGCTCCCGCCCGACCCGCGCGGAGGCCTCGGACGTCGCCAACGCGGTGCTCGACGGCGCGGACGCCCTCATGCTCTCGGGCGAGACCAGCGTCGGCCGCTACGCCATCGACGTGGTCAAGACCATGGGCCGGATCATCGAGGCCGTCGAGACCGACTCCCCGGTCGTGCCGCCGCTGTCGCACGTCCCGCGCACCAAGCGCGGCGTCATCTCCTACGCGGCCCGTGACATCGGCGAGCGGCTCAACGCCAAGGCGCTGGTCGCCTTCACGCAGTCCGGTGACACCGTCCGGCGGCTCGCGCGGCTGCACACGCGGCTGCCGCTGCTGGCCTTCACGCCGGAGGAGAGCGTCCGCAGCCAGCTCGCGATGACCTGGGGCACCACGACGCGGATCGTCCCGAAGGTCGACTCCACCGACCAGATGATCCAGCAGGTCGACCACGCGATGCTCGAAATGGGCAAGTACGCCAAGGGTGACCTGGTGGTCATCGTCGCGGGCTCCCCGCCGGGAACCGTCGGCTCGACCAACCTCATCCGGGTGCACCGCCTCGGCGAAGACGACCACGCCTGACGCCGGTCACCTCGCCTGCCCCGCACGCGTGCAATGAAAGGCCCGTTACTTGCAAAATTTGCAAGTAACGGGCCTTTCATTGCACGCGCGGGCACCCAAAGCGTCCCGAAGGTGGCCTTCGCGACAAACGTCCCGCCTCGCAGGGGCCCGAAGCACCCTTACGGCCTAAGGTTCGGTACATGACTGAGATGGCCAGGGAGGCCGCGGCCGGCTTCGACAGCACCGGCGGCGTCGGCGGTCAGCCGGTACTCGACAGGCTGGTCGCGCTGCTGGACTTGGAGAAGATCGAAGAGAACATCTTCCGCGGCGTCTCACCGGCGCATTCGCCGGTGCGGGTGTTCGGCGGGCAGGTCGCGGGGCAGGCGCTCGTCGCCGCCGGCCGCACCGTGCCCGAGGAGCGGAAGGTCCACTCGCTGCACGCGTACTTCATCCGCGGCGGTGACCCGAGTGTCCCGATCGTCTACGAGGTCGACCGTATCCGCGACGGCCGCTCGTTCACCACCCGCCGCGTCGTCGGCATCCAGCACGGCAAGGCGATCTTCTCCCTGTCCGCTTCGTTCCAGAAGGACGAGGGCGGCATCGAGCACTCCGAGGGCATGCCGGACGTCCCGGACCCCGAGTCGCTGCCGACGCTGCAGGAGCGGGCCGAGGGCTACTTCGACGGCTTCCGCGACCGGCCGCGCCCGATCGACCTGCGGTACGTCAACGATCCGCCGTGGGTGACCCGCAAGTCGGGGGAGCGCCCCGCCAGGAACCAGGTCTGGATGCGGGCCGACGGCAAGCTCCCGGACCAGCAGTTGCTGCACGTCTGCGTCCTCACCTACGCCTCCGACATGACGCTCCTGGACTCGGTCCTCGCGCGCCACGGCGTCTACTGGGACCTCGACAAGGTGATCGGCGCGAGCCTCGACCACGCGCTCTGGTTCCACCGCCCGTTCCGGGCCGACGAGTGGTTCCTCTACGACAGCGCGTCCCCGACCGCGTCGGGTGCCCGCGGTCTGGCCACGGGACGGTTCTTCGCCGCGGACGGAACGCACATCGCCACCGTTGTGCAGGAAGGCCTTCTCCGGGTGGTGTGAACGGTGACGTTCCGCATCGAAGAGGTGCCTTGTCCACCCTTTAGAGGGAATGGCGAAATGCCTTAACATCTGGAGCCAGAGCATTACCTAATGGCTGCGGGCATAAAGGGAGGGCCGGAACCGATCGGGGGACGGCTCCGGCCCTGCACCGGGGGTGAATCCGGCTTCGACGGGTATCCTTCCGGAAACCCATCGGTGCAGCTCGCGGCCCCGCGCCCGTGCCGCGAGCGGATCCGCCGTCACCGATGAAGGTGGGCGTACCGCGTTGCACAACGCACAACCTACAACGGCAATCTGCAAATTGCAGGATGAAAATCCGGACGTGTCGGAAAATGGTCGTGTGACCATCTCACCGAATGTGTCTCGGGCTGGTTAGATGTGCTTCGAGCGAGGTTACTGAACACTGTTCTCCTCGCGCGTCGTGATCGGTGTTGCTCGGACTCTTGTGGAGGTGCCGTGATGACGAGGGGTCAGGGACCCACCGTGCGCCGCCGGAGACTGGCGAGCGAACTGAGGCGGTTGCGCGAGGCGGCCGACCTCACCATCGACGAAGTGAGCGAGAAGCTCGAATGCTCGGCGTCGAAGGTCAGCCGGATCGAGACGGGCCACGTCGGCGTCACCCCGCGCGACGCGCGCGACATGCTCGAGCTCTACGGCATCGCCGGCGACGAGCAGGAAGCGCTCGTCCAGCTGGCCAGGGAAGCCCGCAAACGCGGCTGGTGGCACGCGTATAACGAGGTGTTCACCGGCACCTTCGTCGGCCTGGAGGCGGACGCGAGTTCGCTGCGGGCGTTCCAAGCGCTGCTGGTGCCGGGCCTCCTGCAGACGGAGCGGTACGCCAGGGCCGTGATCAGGGCGATGCGGCCCGACGCAGAGGAAGCCGAGATCAGGCGCAGGGTGGCCGCGAGGATGGCGCGCCAAGAGCTGCTGACCGATCCCTCACCCCCGGAGTACTGGGCCGTGATGGACGAGGCGGTCCTGCATCGCACGGTCGACGGGCCCGAGGTGATGGCGGAACAGCTGTACCGGATGGTCACGATGGCCGCGAGGGCGAACGTGACCGTCCAGATCGTGCCGTTCGGCGCGGGTGCCCACCCCGGGATGGAGGGTCCGTTCCTCGTCATGGGCTTCCCCGAACTGGCCGACACCGACGTGGTCTACGTCGACAGCACCTCCACGGGCCTCTACCTGGAGGAACCACCGGACGTCCGGCGATACGCGTTGATGTTCGACCATCTGCGTGCCGCCGCGTTGAAGCCGGACGACTCGGTCGAGGTGATCGCCGAGGCCGCCGGAAGGTTCGCCGAACAGGCGGCCCTGCCGGAGAAAACCGGAAACTAGTAAGGAGTGGGGAGCATGACGCCCAACGATGATCTTTCCCAGGCCCAGTGGCGCAAGAGCAGCCACAGCGGGGGCGGCAACGACTGCGTCGAGGTCGCCTTCACCGGTTCCGGTGCCGCGCTGAGGGACTCCAAGGACCCCGAGGGAGGTGCCTTCCGCCTCTCGCCGCACGCTTGGCGGGGGCTGCTCGGCGCCGTGCGCCCGAGTGGCCCGGCACACGACTAGAGACCGGAAATTCGACCCCTTACGCCTCCCGAGCAGGGGATGGGCAGGAGTAAGGGGTCGAATCACGTCCGGGTGTAGGCGATCACCCGATGCCGCGAGGTACCCCTCAGGACGAATCTCATCACTACCGAACAAGTGGATGAGTTCCTAAGGGGAAACAGTGATGAACACGAACGACGCCCTGCTCACCGGAGTACTGGCCGAGGTCGAGTACCGCAGGGAAGAGCTGCAGCGGGCAGGCCGCAGCGTCTGGGTCGACAAGGCCCGCCGGGCGGGCAGGAGGATCCGCGCGCACCGCGCCGAGGTCCGGGTGCCCGCCCAGCAGCGCCGCGAGACCGGGCAGGTGCCCGCTCGCAGCGGTGAGATCACCCGGTAGAGGTCGAGTGCGATGAAGCTCTCGACCGAAACCCAGGCGAAGTTGTCGGCCCGGTAGGCAAGAATGCACCTCGTGCCCCGTCTTGGCTCCGGAATCCCGATCGTCGCCCGCACTCAGGAGATGCGGCAGCTCCGCGCCGCCTTCGCCCGTGCAGAACGGGCAGAGGCGGGCGCGGTGCTGCTCTCCGGAGACGCCGGCGTCGGCAAAACCCGTCTCCTGACCGCGCTCGGCGAGTACGCCGCCGGCGCGGGCGCTCTGGTGCTCACCGGGCGCTGTATCGACGTCCATGAGGGCGGTCTTCCTTATCTTCCGTTCGCCGAGGCCCTGGCGCCGCTGGCGACGACGTCCGACCCCGCGGTCACCGCCGCGGTCCGTGCCCGGCCGGCGCTGGGCAGGCTGCTCCCGCAGATGCAGCAGGCGGAGGACTTCCCCGCCATCGAAGACGGTCAGCTCACCGCGAGCGAACGGGTGTCGACGCAACGGCTCCGGCCCGAACAGGACCTCGGCCAGCTCCAGCTGTTCGACGCGGTACTGGGGGTGCTGACCGTCATCGCGCAGCGCCGGCCGGTGGTGATCCTGCTGGAGGACCTGCACTGGGCCGACGGCTCCACCCGGAACCTGCTGTCCTTCCTGATGACGAGGCTGCGCACCCAGCGGTTGCTGGTGGTGGCGAGCTATCGCGAGGAGGACGTCCACCGGCGGCATCCGCTGCGGGGGCTGCTGTCCGAGGTGGTGCGGCTGGGCGCGGTCGAGCGCGTCGAGGTCAAGCCGTTCGGCGCCGAGGACGCGCGCGCGTTCGTCGAGGCACTGGCCGACGAGCCGATCGGCCAGGACATGATCGCCGACATCGTCTCCCGGTCCGAGGGCAATCCGTTCTTCGTCGAAGAACTGCTCGCCTCCGCGAAGGACTGCCGTGACCTCCCCGCCGGGCTGGCCGAAGTGCTCCTCGCCCGGGTGGAACAGCTTTCCCAGATCACCCGCCGGGTGCTGCGCGTGGTCTCGGTCGCCAAGGACTCCGTGGCGCACGCCGCGCTCGCCGAGATCTCCGGGCTGGACGAGCTCGAACTCGACGAGGCACTGCGCGAGGCGGTGCAGCATCACGTACTCGTGATCGAGAACGGCTTCTACACCTTCCGCCACGCGTTGCTGCAGGAAGCGGTGTACGGCGACCTCCTGCCGGGGGAGCGGGTGCGCATGCACGCGGCCTACGCGTCGCGGATCCGCACCAGGACGCAGGGCCGGGGCCAGGACGCGCGGCTCGCGCACCACAGCCTGGAGAGCAAGGACTTCGTCGGCGCGCTGGCCGCGTTGCTGCGCGCGATAGTCGAGGCCGAGAAGCTGGGCGCACCCGGTTCCGCGCTCCGTCACGTCGAGCAGGCACTCTCCATCTGGGACGCCGTCCCGGAGCAGGACCGCCCGGCGGACATCGACGAGCTCAACCTGCTCCACGAGGCCTCGTACTTCGCGAGCACGTCCGGTGAACCGGAACGCGCCGTCGCGTATTCGCGCTCCGCGACAGAGGCGCTTACGCCGGAGACGGATCCCGAGCGGTCCGCCAAGGTCTGGCGGCGGCACGCGGAGGCGCTGCTTTCGGTCGACGGCACGCTCGACGAGGTCGTCGCGGCGATCGACAAGGCCTGGAGCCTGGTCGAACACACCGATGCCAGCGCCGCGCGGGCCTGGGTGCTCGCCACCAGGGCGGGGATCCTGCGGCTGATGGACAGGTTCGACGAGGCGCTGCAGTGCGCGCTGGCCGCGGTCGCCGACGCCAGGGCCATCGGTGCCGGCGGGGCGGAAGCGGCCGCGCTGGTCTCGCTCGGCACGCTGGCCGATTCGGCGGGAGACGTCGAGGAGGCGCGAGAGCGGCTGCGCCAGGCCGAGCGGAAGGCGAGGGATTCCGGCGCGCTCAACGGCGAACTGCGGGCGCTGCACTTCCTCGGGCTGAGCTACGACGACAGGGCGGAGATCCCCTCCGCGCTGAAGTACTACGCCAAGGGCATTCAGCGGGCCAAGGAAACCGGGCTGACCTGGAGTTCGTTCGGGATCGAGCTGCGGACCAAGCACCTCACGCTGCGCTATATCAGCGGGGACTGGCCGGAAGACGACGACGCCGGCCGCGCGGGCCGCGGCGTTTCGAGCGTCGTCGCCGGACGGTTCCTGGGGATCTGGGCGCAGTTCGTCGTCGGCCGCGGCCGGTTCGAGGACGCGGACAAGATCCTGCCCGGTCTGCACCGGCACTGGAGCGCGGACTACTCGATAGCGCTCGCGTCGGCGGACGCCGCCATCCAGCTCGCGACCTGGCGTGGGGACAACGCGGGTGCGGTGCGGCAGGCGCACGAGCTGATCGACTGGCTCGAAGAGGTCGAACCCGCGGTGCTCGGCGGGATCCGGATCGCCGTGCTCGGCCTCGCGGCCGCCGTCGCGCAGGCCGCCGAAGCCCGGGTCCGCGGGGATCAGGCGACCGTGGACACCGCGGTGGAGTCGGGCGAGAAGATGCTCGCCCACGGACGCCGGTGCGCCGAACACGGCATCCCGCGTTCGGTGTCGCTCGGCCCGGAGGCGCTGGCATGGCTCGCCCGGCTCGAGGCGCTGGGCAGTTGTCTGCGCGGCGCGGGAGACCCGGCGTTGTGGGCGAAGGCGGTCGAGGCGTTCGGCTACGGCGCGGTGTACGAGCAGGCCATGTGCCGTCTGCAGCACGCGAAGTCCCTGCTGGCGTCCGACGGTGACACCGCGCTCGCCGCGTCGGAGCTGCTGGCCGCGCACGCGGTGGCCGACAAGCTGGGCGCCTGCCCGCTGCGCGAAGCCGTCCAGGACCTGAGTCACCGGGCGCGCGTCGAGCTTCCCGGGGCGCCCGCGGCCCCGCGCCGTGACGTCGTCGATCCCCTTACCGACCGGGAGCGGGACGTACTGGAGCGGGTCGCGCTCGGCCGGACCAACCGCCAGGTCGGCGAGGAGCTGTACATCAGCGAGAAGACGGTGAGCGTCCACCTCTCGCGCGTGATGGCGAAACTCGGCGCGAGCCGCCGGGCCGAGGCCGTCGCGATCGCCTACGACCGGGGCCTGCTGGCCGCCCCGACGACGTCCTCCTGACCCGCGTTTCGTCCTCTAGTTGCGGTCCTTGCGCGTGCAAGTACCGCAACCAGAGGACGAATTGCGTAGGGATCAGCGGCGCGGGAGGCGGCGAAGCGCCTTGAGGCTCGTGCTCAGGACCCGCGCCCACAGCTTCGGCGGGATTCCGCGACCGGGGCGCAGCGGCATCCCGCGCTGCACCGCGATCGCCTGGGCCTCGGTGTACTTGAGCAGGCCTTCGGCGCCGTTGCGCCGTCCGACGCCGGACTCCTTCATCCCGCCCATCGGCAGTCCCACGGTCCCGAAGGTCGCCGCGAAGCCTTCGTTGACGTTGACGGTCCCGGCCTTCAGCCGCGCCGCGACCTCCCAGCCCGCCCGGCCGTTGCGCGACCACACGCTCGCGTTCAGCCCGAACCGCGTGTCGTTGGCGCGCTCGATCGCCTCGGTGACGTCGGTGTAGCCGTAGATCGACACGACCGGCCCGAAGGTCTCTTCGGCGAACAGCTTGACGTCCTCGGTGACGTCGGTCAGGACGGTCGGCTCGTAGAACAGCGGGCCGAGGTCCGGCCGGGCCTTGCCGCCGGTGAGCACCGTCGCGCCCTTGGAGCGGGCGTCCTCGACGTGCGCCGACACCGTCGCCAGCTGGTCTTCCGAGGTCAGCGACCCCATCTGCGCCTGGTAGTCGAGCGCGCCACCGAGCCGCACCGCGGCGGTCTTCGCGACGAAGGCCCGCGTGAACTCCTCGCGGATGGACTCGTGGACGTAGATCCGCTCGACCGAAACGCACAGCTGGCCCGCGGAGGAGAAGCACGCGGTCACCGCGCCCGTGGCGGTCTTGGCGATGTCCGCGTCGGGCAGCACGATCATCGGGTTCTTGCCGCCGAGCTCCAGCGAATAGCTCGTCAGCCGTTCCGCCACCTTCGCGGCGAGGCCCTTGCCCGTCGGCGTGGAGCCGGTGAAGCACAGGTAGTCCGACTCTTCGACCAGCGCGTCGCCGATCCGCGAGCCGCGGCCGAGCACGATCTGCCAGACGCCGGCGGGCAGCCCGGCCTCCTCGGCGATTTCCTGCAGCCACAGCGCCGAGAGCGCGGTCTGGTTGTCCGGCTTCTGCACGACGGCGTTGCCGGCCGCGAGCGCGGGCAGGACGTCCATCGCGGTGAGGGCGAGGGGGTAGTTCCACGGCGAGATGATCCCGACGACGCCCTTGGGGTGCCGGATCTCGCCGACCTTCGTCAACACCGGGATCAGCCCGGCGGCGCGGCGCGGCGAAAGGAACTTCGCGCTGTGCTTGCCGTAGTAGGCGGCCACGAGCGCGGTGGCGCTGACCTCGTCGAAGGCGTCCATCCTGGCCTTGCCCGCCTCGATCTGCACGAGGTCGAGCGCCTCTTCCTGGCGCTTCAGGACCAGGTCGTGCAGGCGGATCAGGATGCGCTGGCGGTCTTCGACCGGCCGCTCGGCCCACGAGCGCTGCGCTTCCCGCGCCTGGTCGAACACGGCGCGGACGTCGGCGTCGGTGGCCTGGGGGAGGGTCGCGATCGGCTGCCCGGTGAACGGGGCGCGCATCTGGACCGGTGCGGAGTCCTTACCGCCCACGACCCGCTGCACGAGCCGTTCCGCCCTGGCCGCGGCCGGGGCCCCGGAAACGCCGCCGATGGTGGCCGGACCTTCGGTGTGGTGGCCCGCGCTCGCCGGTGTCGTGCTCGTCATGCCGTCTCCGTTCCATGCCGCGTGGAGCCGGGAGCGCCACGCAGAGCCCAGGTGTTACCGACGAGTACAGCATACTGCCGGTATGGAGACTGTCCAGCTGACGTGAATAAGTTTCACATATTGCCGGGCTGGGGCGGGTTGTCGGGAGACGGGCGCAGGATGTCCTGCTGCTGCAACGCGGAGCCCGAAGGCGGTGTCGGGGGCGACGGAGGCTCGTAAGCCTGCTGCGGCGGCGGTTGCTGCGGATACTGCTGCGGCGGGACTCCGGGCGCGTAAGGCGCGTAGCCGACCGGATAAGGGGATTGACGGGGTGACGCGGGTTCACGGCGGTTGGCCACGACCGCCAGCCCGATGGTGAGCAACGCCACGAGCCCGCCCGCGAGCAGGATCCAGAATCCGCTCCCGGTGCCATAGCGCGAGACGAAGCGGCCGGTGTCCTGCCCGAAACTCAAGCTCGCCGAGATGTCCATGCCGAACATCCAGACGCCGATCGCGGTCCCGGCCCCGCCGGCGATCAGCAGTGTTCTCGCCGTCGTCGCGCCGGGCGAACCCGAATTCCGGCGGTACGACGCGAAGCCCACCGCGGCCCCGGCGAACAGCGTCAGCGCGGCGGCCGACAGCGGGATGCCGTACCGGGCGACATGGGTCTTGTCGTAGAACTCCTTCTCCTCGGCCGACGGCTCGATGTCGAAGGTCCGCGTCCAGCCGGTCTCGGCGAATTTCGACACCGTCTTGCCGTCGGAGAGCTGTTCGTACGTCGACTGCGGCAGAAAGGTCCCGATCAGCACCAGAAGACCGGCGAAAACCCCCATCATCGCGGCGAACAACCGGGGGAGCCGCACGTCGGACGGTGGTCGTGGCGCGGCGGCGGGAGCTTGGACGGGCTGCGTTGCGCTGAACGGGCCAGTCGGTTGGTACGGCTGCTGCTGCGGCGCGCTCATGGTCGGCTCCTCCGCCGGTTCTGTTGTCCAGCAAGGAATTCCACCACGGATCGGGCTGCGAGATAAGTGTCACCTGTGCTCTGGTCAAGCCTGTTCGCGCGTGCTACGCGGGAAGCTTGGACCAGGCGACGTTCGCCATTTCCCTGGCGATGTCGCACGCTTTTGGCGCCTGTACGGCGAGAAGAGCGTGCTCGACCTGGTTCCGGTTCGCGTCCGGGCCGCCGATGTGGCCGGTCAGCACCGTGCAGCCGCCACTGACCTCCTGGACGAAGGAGCGGTGCCCGCCCAGCGTCTCCTCGGGAGCGCTCGCCGTGGCCTTCGGACTCGGGCCGAGGCCGAATTCCAGCCGGGCGAACCGTTCCGCGTTCTGTTCGCCCCAAAGACACTGGTGCCGTGACAGATCGCCCTTCCCGGAGACCGCGCCGCCCAGTCGCGCGGAGACCTCGCTGTCGGACAACAAGGCGGAGCAGGCGTCCAGCCGGGCCAGCGACCGGGCCCGGTAGTCGAGATGTGCCGGCTGCTTGCCCGCCGCGAGCGATCGGGCGACGCTTTCCTCGATTTTCGTCACCAGGGTGAGCAAGTCCGGCCCGGCGGCCGCTTCGAAGAACGTGCCGATACGCAGGGACGAATCGTCGGCGAAGATCAGATGGAGCAGAGGCTGGCCCTGGAGGTCCGAGCGGACCATCCGCAGTCCGCGGGGGAGTGACGGTTCGCCGACCGGGGTGGCGCCGGAGAGGCGCTCCCGAGCCCGGTCGTTCGGGAACCCGAAGCTGATCAGGGCGGCTGACCCGGCGATCTCGGTCCGGAACGAGCACGTGCCCATGCTGAGCGTCGGTTCGGCGAGCAGCGGAGACGTCTTCTCGATCTCGGGGAAGTCGAGGATGTCGCAGAAGTTCACGGTCGTGGGGTCGCCGAGTGCTTCGAGCAGCGTCAAAGGCCCCGCGGGCGGAGCGGGTGGTGGCTCGGCCGCGCACCCGGCGAGTACGAGCGCCGCGGCGGCCAGCGCCGCCATCGTTTTGAGAGCCCCCATGGCCGGAGCCTACTGGGCCGCGTCCTCGTACAACATCACCGCGACGCGCTTCCATTCGTCGAGCAGTTGCCGCCGTCGCTTCGGATCGCCACCGAGTTCGGCGTCCAGCGCCAGGCCGCGGGTGAGGTTCACGGTCAGCCAGAACAGGATCTCCGCGCGTTCCTTCGGCAGGTCCCCGGCGACCGCGGTGATGTGCTCCAGCGTCGAGCGGCCCAAGGCCCGGTCGACCGGGCGGATCGCCTCGCGGAGTTCGGGATCGGTCCGCGCCGCGACCCACAGTTCCGTGGCGGCCGTGGACAGCGTGCCCGAATAGCCCTCCCACAGCAGGTCGATCGCCGCCGCGACGCCCGAGGCGCCACCGGGGAGCGTCGAGAGCGACGCCGCTAGCCGTCCGCGCAGCTTCTCCGTCAGATGCTCGACGGCGGCCGCCATCAGCTCGGCCTTCGCGGAGAAGTGGTGCTGCACGGCGCCCTTCGAGACCCCGGCGCGGGCGCAGATCTCCTGGACCGAGGTGCGCGCGTACCCGAGGTCGACCAGGCAGTCGATGGTCGCGTCGAGCAGGGCGGTGCGGGTCTGCTCCCGCCGTTCGGCCTGCGTCCGGTGGGTCCTGCCCAGTGCGGTCATCGAACCGGTACCCCCTTTACGTGCAGCTCGGTACGGATGTACATTCCGCTTGGAACTTACATCCTAAGCGTCATGTTTTCCAGGTCCTGATCAGGAGGCGTTGGCCGTGCCCTTGCAGATCCAGAAGAGTTCGTGGAGCACGACGGAGCTCGAAGACCTCCGGGACCTCGCCCGGACGTTCTGCCAGAAGGAACTCGTGCCGAACCAGGAACGCTGGGCGGCCGAGAAGAAGGTCGACCGCGAGCTGTGGACGAAGGCGGGCGAGGTCGGCCTGCTGGCACTGTCCATCCCGGAGGAGTACGGCGGTGGCGGCGGTACGTTCGCCCACGAGGCCGTGCTCTACGAAGAGCAGGCCCGGTCCGGCGACAGCGCCTGGGGCGTCACCGTCCACAATGGAATCGTCGCGCACTACATCCTCGAGTACGCGGGCGAAGAGCAGAAGAAGGCGTGGCTGCCGAAGTTCGCCTCCGGCGAGATGGTCGGCGCGGTCGCGATGACCGAACCCGGCACGGGTTCGGATCTGCAGAGCATCAAGACCCGCGCGGTGCGCGACGGCGACCACTACGTGATCAACGGCGCGAAGACCTTCATCACCAACGGTTTCCACGCCGACCTCGTGGTCGTCGCGGTGAAGACCGACCCGGACGCGGGCGCGCAGGGTGTCTCGCTGATCGCCGTCGAGACCGACACGCCGGGCTTCAGCCGCGGCCGCGTCCTCGACAAGATCGGGCTCAAGGGGCAGGACACCGCGGAACTGTCCTTCGACGACGTCCGGGTGCCCGCCGCCAACCTCCTCGGTGGACAGGAAGGCCTCGGCTTCATCCAGCTGATGCAGCAGCTTCCGCAGGAACGGCTGATCATCGCCGTCACCGCGGTGGCCGGGATGGAGGCCGCGATCGACCAGACCATCGCCTACACCAAGGACCGCCAGGCGTTCGGCCGCCCGATCTACAACTTCCAGAACACGAAGTTCAAGCTCGCCGAGGCCGCCACCGAGGCCGCCGTGTCCCGCGCGTACCTCGACCAGTGCATCGAGCGGCACCTGCGCAAGGAACTCGACGTGCAGGGCGCGGCGATGGCGAAACTGTGGACCACCGAACGGGTCAACAAGGTCGTCGACGACTGCCTGCAGCTCTTCGGCGGCTACGGCTACATGTCCGAGTACCCGATCGCGCGCGCGTGGGCCGACATCCGGATCTCCCGGATCTTCGGTGGCACCAGCGAGATCATGAAGGAAATCATCTCCCGTACTCTCTGAAAACGTTGCCGTACAAGGAAAGGACGTGGCGATGAAGGCTGGGCCGCTGAGCGGGCTCAAGGTCGTCGAACTGGCCGGGCTCGCCCCGGCGCCGTTCGCCTGCACCATCCTCGCCGATCTCGGCGCGGAGGTGGTCCGGATCGACCGGGCGACCCCGGGCAACGACGTCATCGGCTTCCCGAACGATCCGCTCGCCCGGGGCAGGCGGTCGATCGGGATCAACACCAAGACCCCCGAGGGGGTCGAGCTGGTGCTGAAACTCGCCGACGACGCCGACGTGCTCATCGAGGGTTTCCGTCCCGGTGTCGCCGAGCGGATGGGCATCGGGCCGGAGCAGGTCCACGCCCGCAACCCGCGGCTGGTCTACGGCCGGATGACCGGCTACGGCCAGGACGGCCCGCTGGCGACCGTCGCCGGGCACGACATCAACTACATCGGCATCTCCGGCGCGCTCGAACCGATCGGGCACGCCGGGCAGCGGCCGGTGGTGCCGCTCAACCTCGTCGGTGACTTCGGCGGCGGTGGGCTCCTGCTCGCGATGGGCGTGCTGGCGGCGTTGTTCGAACGCCAGACCTCCGGCAAGGGCCAGGTGGTCGACGCGTCCATGGTGGACGGCGCCGCGTTGCTGACGACCAGCCTGCACGGGCTGCTGGACTCCGGGCTCTGGCCCGGCGGGCGCGGCGAGAACATGCTCGACGGCGGCGCGCCGTTCTACGACACCTACGAGACCGCCGACGGCAAGTACGTCGCCATCGGCGCGATCGAGATGCGGTTCTGGGGCGACCTGGTGAAGGTGCTCGGCCTCGATCCCGAGGAGACGCCGGTCCACGTCGACAAGAACGAGTGGCCCAAGCTGCGCAAGATCGTCGCCGAGGCGGTCGCGAAGCACACTCGCGACGAACTGGTCGCGAAAGCCGAAGGCACCGACGCGTGCTTGACGGCGGTGCTTTCGCCCCGTGAAGCACCGTCGCATCCGCACAACGTCGCCCGCGGGACGTTCGTCGACGTCGGCGGCATGATGCAGCCCGCGCCCGCGCCGAGGTTCGACCGCACGCCGTCCGCGACGCCGGAACCGCCGCGGCCCAAGGGCGGCGACACCGCCGACGTCCTCGCGGAACTCGGTGTGGACGCCGACGGGATCGAGCGGCTCAAGGCCGCGGGCACGATCGTCTAGCCGCGTTCCGGGTCGGGGCCCAGGTCCGATCGCACCATCGAATAGAGGATGTGGTCGCGCCAGGCCCCGTCCCGGAACCCGTAGCCGCGCAGCACGCCTTCCTTGGTGAAGCCCGCCTTCGTCAGGGAACGCTGCTCCGCGACGTTACCCGCCTCCGTCGACGCCTCGACGCGGTTCATCTGCGTGTGCGCGAAGAGGTAGCGGACCAGCAACCGCTGGGCCTCGGTCCCGTGCCCGTGGCCGCGCGCCTCGGGGATGAGCACCAGCCCGGCGTTCCAGCAGAACGACGTCGACCCGCTCCTGGTCTTGTGCCAGGAGACGAAGCCGAGCCGCTGCCCGGCGAGCTCGATCATCAGCATCCCGTTGTCCGCCGCGAGCATGCCGGTCTCGGTCCAGCGGCGGCGCAGGAAGTGCGGGTCGTGCCAGCCATGCCATTCGAACGAGCCCGCGGCCTGGGGATCGTTCGTCAGGCTCTCGAGCATCGGCAGGTCGGCTTCGGATACCGGTCTGAGTGCGACTCCGGTTTCGGTCATCTGACAGAGACTAGGAGAGACTAGGACCGTGGGGTGCCGAAATCGCCGTGACGCCCCGCGCCGTCACTGAACCGGCTCGCGCCCTTCACCGCCTCTTCGGCGAGCCCGCCGCCGATCAGCGCGTTCGAGAACTCGGCGCGCATCGCCTCTTCTTCGGTGAGCCCGTACTGGCCGTACGCGGATTTGCGATCCGCGCGCAGACAGGCTTGCGGGAACGCGGCCAGCTCACGCGCGAGTGCTTGCGCGGCCGAAAGCGCCTCGCCGTCGGGGACGACCCGGTTCGCCAGCCCGATCGCGAGCGCCTCGTCCGCCTCGACCGGGCGGCCGGTGAGGATCAGGTCCATCGCCCGCGAGTGCCCGATCAGCCGGGGGAGCCGCACCGTGCCCCCGTCGATCAGCGGAACACCCCAGCGGCGGCAGAAGACCCCGAAGACGGCCGTGCTGTCGGCGACCCTCAGATCGCACCACAGCGCCAGCTCCAGGCCACCCGCGACGGCGTGCCCGCGGACCGCGGCGATCACCGGCTTCGACAGCGTCATCCGCGACGGCCCCATCGGCCCGTCACCCACCGGGCCGAGCGAGTTGGTGCGATCGGTGCCGACGGCCTTCAGGTCGGCTCCGGCGCAGAACGCGTCACCCGAACCGGTGAGGACGGCGACCGCGGCCTCCTCGTCGGCGTCGAACGCCCGGAACGCTTCCGCCAGCGCGGCCGCGGTCGGCCCGTCCACCGCGTTGCGGGCCTCGGGCCGGTTCAGCGTGACCGTCGTCACCGGTCCTTCCCGGTGGACGAGAACGTTTTCGCTCATCATTCGCTCCTCGGGGGAAACCGGGTGGGCATCAAGGCCCGAATCTCCTTAAAGTGGTGACAAAGTCCGCAGTGCGCGCGGAGTCATCGTCTGGACACTACGGTGTGATGGGATGGAGCCATGTCGCCCGGCTTGAAGAAATTCGTTGTGATCGCCGTTGTCGCGCTCGTGCTCTTCTTTCTGATCAGCAGGCCGACCCAATCCGCCGACGCCGTCCACACCGCGCTCGGCTGGCTCCGGTCCGGTGCCGAAGCCATCGTGACGTTCGTCCGGAGCCTCTTCTCCTGACCCCGTCGTGACCTCACCGGTGTCCCTGGCGACGCCGGTGATCACCGTGCGCGTCCACCAGCCGTTATCACTCAGAGTCACCCGTCCCGCATTTCGGTCGGGCGACTCGACCATCCGGGTGGATTGCCCCCGAAAACCCGCTGGTCGACGAATTCGTGCCCCGGAAGCTCTGGCGGAAAAGACCTCCGCGCCCCTACGGTGCTCACATTGCGTGATCGGTTGGTCCTCCAGGCGCCGGAGCCGGCCTCCTGGGCGAAGGGTTTCCGCAGGTGCAAGCCCCAGGGCAGCGGAACTTTCAGCCGGGCAAGTAAGTCAGGACTTGTCAGTCGGGGAATCATGAGGAGGCAGGGATGACCGGAGATCCCGGAGTCGATGCGTTGATCCGGCAGTGGGCCGCCGAGCGTGAGCAGACCCCCGAGGAGCAGGAGACCGACCGGATCGCGTCCGCGTGGCTCGCCGACGCTCCCCGTCAAGCTCCCGGTATCCCCGGCCAGCGTCAGCAGTCCGGCCAGGCGCGCTGGGCGCCGGTCGAGGCCGCGGACCCCGGCTACGTCGACGCGATGCGCAGCCGTCTTCCCGAGGTCCCGAGGGACCTGCTCGTCGCGGCCGCCGGCTGGTGGCAGATGGTCGGCGGCGTCGCCGAGGCCGAAGCCTGGTGGGACGCCGGCATCAGCCCGCTCGACCAGCGTGCGCTGGACTACCGCGCGGCCGGGCTCGCCCCGTCCGACCTGAGCCGCCGTCTCGGCCCGATGACCGTCTTGCAGCACCTTCGCCGCGGCAGCGCCCCGGCCTGGTGCGTGGCACGGCTGGCGAGGCAGCAGAAGTCCGCCTGATGAGAACTTCTCGCACGCGCGGGTGAACCGGCGTGGCAGGGGCGATCTCGGCAACCGCGTAACGCTAACCTGCGCGGGCTCGTTGTTCGAGCATCGGTCGTGATCGCCGCCCACGCTGGAGGACTCGCTTCGTGCGCACCACCCCGGAAAACGACGAGCTCGTCGCCGACCCGGCCAAGCCCGCTCCGCCACGCCGCGGGGTGGGCGCCGCCGTCTTCGGCAGGCTGGTCATCGTGCTGGCCGTACTGGGTCTCGCCGGGGGTGGGATCTGGCTGGTGACCAAGGCGTCCGCCCCGGTCGCGAGCCCGACGACGATGGAGATCCCCGCCCTTCAGGTCAAGGCGGCGGACGTCAAACCGGGCACGGTCGTGCCGGTCAACGCCACCCCCGCCGGCGGCGCGGCCCAGCAGACCTCGCCGCAGCAGGTACAGCCGAAACCGGGCAAGGATCCCCTGGCGGCCTGGACCGAGCGGGCCGCGCAGGCCACCGGCATCCCGGCCAGGGCGCTGCTCGCCTACGGCAACGCCGAACTGGCGATGCGCCAGATGCAGCCGAACTGCAAGATCTCGTGGGCCACCCTCGCGGGCATCGGCCGGATCGAGTCGAACCACGGCCAGTACGGCGGCGCCGTCCTCGGCCAGGACGGACGGCCCTCGAAGCCGATCATCGGCGTCCCGCTCGACGGCTCGCCCGGCGTCAAGGCGATCGGCGACACCGACGGCGGCCAGTTCGACGGCGACGCGGCCGTCGACCGCGCGGTCGGCCCGATGCAGTTCATCCCCAGCACCTGGCGCCGGTACGCCGCCGACGGCAACCGCGACGGTGTCGGCGACCCGCAGCAGATCGACGACGCGACGCTGGCGGCGGCGCGCTACCTGTGCGTGAACAACCGGGACATGTCGGCCGCCTCGGGGTGGTGGCAGGGGATCCTGTCGTACAACAACTCGACCGAGTACGCGCAGAAGGTCTTCGGGCTGGCGGACGACTACGCGAAGGCCGTCCAGACCGCTAAGTGACGCTCGGCTGTTTCGCCCTCTCTCGTGCTATGAAAGGCCCGTTACTTGCAAAATTTGCAAGTAACGGGCCTTTCATAGCGTCGGCGGAGGGGGTCGTGGGTGACCGGGACCAAGGTCCCGACCGGCCCGGTCGCCGAACTTTCGCCGCGCGCCCAGTGCTAGCGTCGATGCGTGCCCGCCTCGTCCGTCGCCCTGCGCCGTCTCGGCATCGCCGGTGTCTGCCTGGTGAGCCTGGCGCTGTGCTGCGGGCTCGCCTGGTGGCAGTGGGAGCGGTTCTCCTCGGCCAGCGGGACGTTCCAGAACCTCGGCTACGTCCTGCAGTGGCCGCTGTTCGGGCTGTTCCCCGCGTTCATGTTCTGGCGGATCCGCAAACTCCGCCGCCAAGCCGCGGAGGCCGACACTCCGGAGCAGACGGCCGAGGCCGTCGTCCCCGAGGTGCCCGCGCCCCGGCGGAGGCCCGCCCCGGCGCCCGCTCCCGAAGACGACGAGCTCGCCGCGTACAACAAGTATTTGCGCGAACTCAACGCCCGCGACAAGTAGTTCCCAGAGAGGTTCGAGACGCTATGACCACCCGAACTGACGACGCCGCCCCGGCCCGCTCGGTCTCGCTGGGCGGGCCGCTGATCCGGTTCCGCTTCGCGGCGTACGCCACCGGTGTGGCCCTGCTCGGGCTGGTCGTCGAGATGCTGCTGCAGTACGTCTTCAGCGTGGAACTGCCCCAGTTCGTGAAGATGATCCCCATGGTCCACGGCGGGCTTTACCTGATCTACCTGCTGCTCGCGGTCGATCTCGCGATCAAGGCCCGCTGGTCGATGAAGGGCACTCTCCTCGTGCTGATCGCCGGCTGCATCCCGTTCTTCTCCTTCGTGATGGAACGCAAGGTCACGCACAAGGTCCAGGCAGGTGTGAAGCTCTAAGCCCGGCGCCGGAAGGTCAGCGCCACCACGAAGGACAAAGCCGTCACCACGGCGGCGGTGGCGAACGCCGCGGTCATTCCGTCGACCGTGGTTTCCGCCGGGCTCCCGGACGGGGTCCGCGTCACCGCGCCGAACACGGTGATCAGGATTGCGAGCCCCAAGGTCGCCCCGACCTGCTGCAACGTCTGCAGGACGCCGCCCGCCGCACCCGCGTCTTCGGTGGGCACGGTCGCCATGATGATCACGCTGAGCGGGGAGAACGCCAGCCCCGCGCCGACACCCATCAGCAGCATCGGGCCGAGCAGGTGGGAGAAGTACCCGCTGTCGGTGGTGAGGGTGGTCAGCCAGACGACGCCGCCGGTCATCAGCGCCGTCCCGGTCAGCGCCAGCGGTTTCGGCCGAACCGGGGGAGCAGCCTCGGGATCAGCCTGCTGAGCCCGAACATGCACACCGCCATCGGCAGGAAGGCGAAGCCGGTCTCCAGCGCGGCGAAACCCGCGACGTCCTGCAGGAACTGGGTCAGGAAGAAGAACATCGACATCATGGCCATCGGCCCGAGGAAGAAGTTGACGTAGGCCGCGGCCCGGTTGCGTTCCGCGAACAACCGCAGCGGGATGAGCGGCTGGCTCACCCTGGTTTCGATCGTGAGGAACGCGGCCAGCAGGGCCAGTCCGGCCGCGAGGCTGCCGAGGGTGACGGTGTCGCCCCAGCCGTCCGACGCGGCGTGGGTGAACGCGAACACGAGCGAGCCGACGCCGAACGTGCCGGTGAACGCGCCGGGAAGGTCCAGGCGTGCCCGTCGCCTAGGGGGATCGGCGACGTATCGCGAGGTCAGCAGGACGATCGCGAGCCCGAACGGGACGTTGATGTACAGCGCCGCCCGCCACGAGATCCATTCGGTCAGCAGCCCGCCGAGCAGCAGGCCGATCGCGAAACCGCCGCTGGACATCGCCGAGAACAGCGCCAGCGCGCGCACCCTGGCCTTGGCCTCGGTGAACGTGCTGGTGATCAGCGCCAAGGTGCTCGGCCCGGCCATCGCGGCGCCGACACCCTGGGCGATCCGGGCCGCGATCAGCATCTCCGCCGAGCCGGCGAGGCCGCCGAGCAGGGAGGCGGCGGTGAACACGGCCGCGCCGGCGACGAACATCCGGCGTCGGCCGAACAGGTCGCCCGCGCGCCCGCCGAGCAGCAGCAAGCCGCCGAAGACGAGGCTGTACGCCGTCATCACCCAGGACAGGCCGGTGTCGGTGAAACCGAGGTCGGTCTGGATCCGGGGGAGCGCGACGTTCATCACCGTCGCGTCGAGGATGAGCATGAGCTGGCAGGTCAGCACGATCGGCAGGACCAGCCGGTGTGGGGGCGGTGGGGCCCCGGCCGTCTCAGGCCTAGGCTCGATACGCAGGGTTCGCTCGGTCAAGGAATACTCCAAAGACGTAACGAGATGAAGCGGAGAGACTCTCCACTTGAGGTCGTGAGCGATGATATGGAGAGACTCTCCGCTTACGCAAGTGGATTCAGAGAATGTCTCCGTTTTCGTCGCCCGAGGAGGTGCAGATGGTCACGGCCGATCCGGACCGGCCCATGCGCGCGGACGCCCGGCGCAACTACGAGCGCATCGTGGCCGTGGCGAAGGAGGCGTTCACCGCCGACGGCGTGGACGTGCCCGCCGACGACATCGCCAAACGCGCCGGTGTCGGCGCGGGCACGTTGTACCGGCACTTCCCGACGCGCGACAAACTGGTCGAGGCCGTCTACCGCGACGAGATCGACGGGCTGGCGCAGCAGGCCTACGACCTGCTCGAAGAGCTGCCGCCGGGGAAGGCGCTCGAGACGTGGCTGGCCACGCACGTCGTCTACGTGGTCGAGAAGCACGGGCTGGCGATGACGTTGAAGGCGTCCGTCGACGCGGGCTCCGAGGTCTTCGCCTGGTGTCAGTCACGGCTGCGGGGGGCGTCCGACACGATCGTGAAGGCCGCTCAGGACGAGGGCGTGATCCGGCCCGACGTCCGAGGCGTCGACATCCTGCGGCTCGGCCACGGGGTCGGTTCGGCCGCGAGCAAGGCGTCACCGGAGGACACTCAGCGGTTGCTCGCGATCGTGCTGGACGGCCTGCGGACCTCTCCCGGCGTGCTATGAAAGGCCCGTTACTTGCAAAATTTGCAAGTAACGGGCCTTTCATAGCGTTGGTGAGGCAAGGAGATCAGGAGCCGATCCCGGTGAGGGACCGCACCTCCATCTCGGCGTGCTTGACCGGATCGGCCTTCGACCGGCCGACGAACGTGCCCACGATCCCGCACAGGAACGAGAACGGGATCGACACCAGACCCGGGTTCTTCAGCGGGAACCAGTGGAAGTCGACGCTCTTGATGATCGAGTCCGCCGCCCCGGACATCACCGGCGAGAAGAACACGAGCACCAGGCTCGCGATCAGCCCGCCGTAGATGCCCCACAGCGTTCCGGTGGTGTTGAACCGCTTCCAGAACAGCGAGAACAGCAGCGTCGAGAGGTTCGCCGACGCCGCGACCGCGAACGCCAGCGCCACCAGGAACGCGATGTTCTGCCCGTTCGCCAGGATGCCGCCCACGATCGCGAGCGCCCCGACGGCGACCGCGGTCAGCCGGGCGACCCGGACCTCCGCGGCCGGTTCCGCGTCGCCGCGTTTGAAGATGTTGGCGTAGACGTCGTGGGCGAAGGAGGCCGACGCGGTGATCGTCAGCCCGGCGACGACCGCGAGGATGGTCGCGAAGGCCACCGCCGAGACGATGCCGAGCAGGACGGTGCCGCCGATGTTCAGCGCGAGCAGCGGCGCCGCCGAGTTCTCCCCACCGGGCGCGTTCTTGATCGCCTCCGGGCCGACCAGCGCCGCGGCGCCGAAGCCGATGACCAGCGTGCAGAGGTAGAACACGGACATGCACGCGGTCGCCCACACCACCGAGCGCCGCGCCTCGCGCGAGTTCGGCACCGTGTAGAAGCGCATCAGCACGTGCGGGAGCGCGGCGGCGCCGAGGACCAGCGCGAGCGCCAGCGAGACGAAGTCGAGTTTCGTGACCTCGCTCTTGCCGTACGAGCCGCCCGGCTCCAGCAGTTCGTCGCCGAGCGGGCTCCGGTCGGCGGCGGCCGAGAGCAGGTTCGAGAAGCTGAAACCGAACTTGCCGAACAGGAACACGGTGATCAGCGCACCGGTCAGCAGCAGGATGGTCGCCTTGATGATCTGCACCCACGTGGTGCCCTTCATCCCGCCGACCAGCACGTACAGCACCATGACGACGCCGACGACGCCGATCACCAGTGCCTGGCCGATGCCGCCGTGGATGTCCAGCAGCAACGCCACCAGCCCGCCGGCGCCCGCCATCTGCGCGAGCATGTAGAAGAAGGAGATCACCAGCGTCGACGTCGCGGCCGCGGCGCGGACCGGGCGCTGCTTCATCCGGAAGCTCAGCACGTCGCCCATGGTGAAGCGGCCGGTGTTGCGCAGCAGTTCCGCGATCAGCAGCAGGTCGACCATCCAGGCGACGAGGAACCCGATCGAGTACAGGAAGCCGTCGTAGCCGTGGATCGCGATCGCCCCGGCGATACCCAGGAACGACGCCGCCGAGAGGAAGTCACCCGAAAGCGCGATGCCGTTCTGCCGCCCGGTGAAGGCGCTGCCCGCCGCGTAGTAGTCCGAAGTGGACGAGTTGCGCGTGCTGACGCGGTACACCACGTACAGGGTGATCGCGACGAACAGCGCGAACACCGCGATGTTCAGGACCGGGTCGTTGTCGGGGATGCTCATCGTTCCTCCGCCCCGACCGAGGCCCGCAGCTGTTCGACCTTGGGGTCGAGCCGCTTGTCGGCGAACTTCAGGTAGCCGATCGTGATCAGGATCGTGCTGGCGAACTGGCCGAGCCCGAGCAGCATGCCGACGTTGACCTCGCCCCACACCTTCCGGCTCATGAAGTCGTGCGCGTAGGCCGCCAGCAGCACGAACGTCATGTACCAGGTGAAGAACAGCAGGCTCATCGGGAACACGAACCGCCGGAAGGTCTTGCGGAGCGCGACGAACTCCTTGCCGTGCTGGATCCGGTCGAAGTCGGGGCCGGTGCTGCGCGGCGGCGGGGGAGCGGGCTGCTGGCGCTCGCGGACGAACAGCGCGGGCATCTGCCCGGTGTCCTCGAGGGCGTTGCTCGCCGCGAACGGGCGCGCGACGTCGGGCATGGGGTTCCTCCGGGGGCTTGCTGGCATCCGGGCGCGGTGCGGAGCGCACATACTAACTTCGGCTTCCGGCGCTCTGAATAGGCGACCCCGCTTCCGGATGCGTGCGCCCCGGTATTCGTTTTCCCCTCGGAATAGTTGTCCCGGGAATTCGTTTCGGCCGGAATGAACCGGCTTTATCACTCGTAATAGTGAGGCGGATTGTCACGCGCGGTCGTCGCCCGAACGGCCCACTGCGGCAAACGGGGAAGACGGCCACGCTGTGTCCCTCGTTTTGGTGACAGATCGTAGTTTCGCTTCCGGCGCGAAGCGGGCTTCGATACTGTGCCCGCCATCGCGGATCGGGGAAGATCCCCTGGTTCGACGATCATCCTGAAAGAAATCACCATGTCGGGCGACAAGGAATCGGCCGGATCGGCAAGGCCACAACATCGGGCAAACATTTGGGCTTGACCCACCCGATGGGGGCACGGAAAGTAGTTCGACCGGGCGACGTGGCTACCCAGCGTAGGCTGATCGGGTGACCCGGGCCCCTGATGCACCGGCGCAACCTGTAACCGGAATTCCCTCGTTTGTGACACGGAGACGGATTTCGGGCCTTGTACATCGTTCGAATACGCACTTTTCCCAGGTCAGCACCCGTGTGCTGAACAGAATTGACGGCACCCGGATTGGTGTACGATTCTTTGGCCCGGCTGACCCGCAGTGATCGATTGGCAAAGAAAAGTTGATCTCGACGACCGTGCACTTCGCAGGTTGCGACCTGCACGTGCAGGTGCAAGACCTCCCGAAGCGGACCGGTGTTCCTGGGGACACCCGGATCGCCGGACGGGGTCCCTCCTGTCGCGATCGATCACGTGGGCAGGCCGGGGCCGAGTTCTCCGCAGGCGGACACCTCGCGGGAACGGACGCCTCAGACCGTGCCAGGACGCCGGACAGGGAGTCACCTACGTGACCGTTGCAGGAGAAGGCCAAGTGCCTGTCGGGGAGCTGCTGGGACGCACTCCCCGGCCATCGCGGTGGGCCACCGGCTGGCGCGCACTCGTGCGCTGGCGGGACTGGAGCCTGCCGGTGAAGCTGTCGGCCGTGACGCTGGTGCCGATCCTCATCGCGCTCGCGCTGGGCATCGCCACCATCGCGGGCCAGGTCGGCCGTTCCGACGGCTACCAGCGTCTCGACCGTCTCGTCGCGTTGAGCGGGCAGATCCGCGCCCTCACCGACGGACTTGGCCGCGAGCGCACCCAGTCCGCCGCGGGGCTGACCGCGGGCACCGTCGGCGGGACCCTCGAGCTCGGCTCCGCCCGAGCCGACGTCGACACCGCCATTCCTCTTTACGTGGCCGCCGCGTCCAGGGCCGTCGAGAACGAGCCGTCCCTCCGCCAGGCGCGGGACGCCGCCGCGGCCCAGCTGGAGAGGCTGGCCGACATCCGTCAGCGGGCCTCCGCCGGACAGCTCGACCCCGTGCAGGCCATCGGCGAGTACACCGACGTCACCACCGCGCTGCTCGCCCTCGACACCGCGTTGACCGCGGGCGCCAGCGAAGACGTCCTCGGCGGCACCCCCGCCGCGGTGCACGACCTCGCCGTGATGAAGGAACAGCTGTCGCTGAGCCAAGCGCTGGTCTCCTTCGGCATCGCCCGGTCGGGTCTCGCGCCGAGCGAACTCGACCAGCTGCGCACCGCCGAACTACGGCTCGCCGACCGCTTCACCGACTTCCGCGCCGCCGCTTCGGAACAGCAGCGCCAGGAGTTCGGCGCCGCCGTCACCGACGACGCGATGGAGACCCGCGACAGGCTCGCGAAGACCGCCCTCGGCGACCAGGGCGCCCCCACCTCCCAGGCCTTCCGCACGCTGTCCGCACAGGGCTGGAACGACGCTTCGAACGCGGTGATCACCAAGACCGGTGAGGTCGCGAACAAGTTCGGCGCCGAGGCGAGTGCGGTGTCGGCCGAACTGGTCGACGACGCCAGCAGCGGCGCGGGCCTGCTCGCCGTCCTGTTGTTCGGCGCGATGGTGCTCGCCGTCGCCGTCGTCTTCCTCATCACCCGTCAGCTGTTGCGCTCGCTGAAGATGCTGCGCGCCAGCGCCCTCGACGTGGCCGAGAAACAGCTGCCCGACGCGGTCCGCAACATCCAGGAAGGCCGCTCGCAGGGCACCGACGTGCAGCCGGTGCCGGTCGGCGGCGACGACGAGATCGGCGAGGTCGCCAGGGCCTTCGACAAGGTGCACCACCAGGCGTTGCGCCTGGCCACCGAGCAGGCCTCGATGCGCACCGGGTACAGCAACGTGTTCGTCAACCTCTCCCGCCGCAGCCAGAGCCTCGTGCAGCGGCAGCTGCAGCTGATCGAGCGGCTGGAGCGCGACGAAGAGGACGCGGACCAGCTGGCCACGCTGTTCCAGCTGGACCACCTCGCCACCCGCATGCGCCGCAACAACGAGAACCTGATGGTGCTCTCCGGCGCCGAGCCGGGCAGGCGGTCCGGTCAGCCGGTCTCCGCCACCGACGTGGTGCGCGCGGCGGTCTCCGAGATCGAGCAGTACCAGCGGGTCACCGTGCAGAACCCGCCGCCGGTCCGGCTGGTCGGGTACGCGGCCAACGACCTGATGCGCCTGATCGCCGAACTGCTGGACAACGCCACCGCGTTCTCCGCGCCGGAAACCCAGGTGACCATCGCGACCAGGCTCGTCGAAGACGGCTCGTTCGGCATCGACATCCTCGACAAGGGCATCGGGATGAACGAGGCCGAGGTCGCCGAGGCCAACGCCCGGCTCACCGAGGCCCCCAACGTCGACCTCGCCACCTCGCGCCGGATGGGCCTGTTCGTGGTCGGACGGCTGGCCAGCAGGCACCGCATCGCCGTCTCGCTCCACGGCGGCAAGGACATCGTGGGCGTGCGCGCCACCGTGTCGGTCCCGGCGGATCTCGTGATGGTGCCGTCCGGCGACCCCGGTCCCGCGACCGGCCCGATCACCCAGCGCCTCGCGCCAGTGCCGCCGCAGCAGCCGGGCGGCCTGCCCCGCCGCCAGCGTCCCGCGAACGGGTCACGGCCGGGAATGCCGAGCGTGCCCTCGCAGGGCGGCGAGCGGTGGCCGTCCGCGAACGATCTGGCCGGTCACACCAAGTCCGGGGTGAACGGGCACACCCACACCCAGGACCCGCGGCCGCCGTCGGATCTCGAGATCTCGGGAACGGCGCTGTTCAGCCCGATCCCCAGGGACGAGACGACGACCCCGCCCGCGCCGCGGCCCCGCGCGCCGGAACCGGAGCCCGCCCCCGAGCCCGAGCCGGTCGCGAAGGAGACAGAGGAGCCCGCCGAACCCGCCGAACCGACATCGGTGTCGCTCGAAGGCGAACTGCCCAGCGGCAAGGAACTGTTCGAGGCCAAGAACAGCACCACGCTGAGCGAGTGGTGGAACCAGGCGGCCACGCCGCCCCCGGCCGTCGCCACGCCGCCCACCGCGTCGGAGACGACGCCGATCTTCGACGAGATGCTCTCGGCGTGGTTCCGTTCGCCCGCCCCCGCTCCGGAAAAGCCCGCGGCCGAACCCGCGGCCAAGAAGGAGAAGCCGGGGAAGAAGGAGCCCGAAGAGCAGAAGACGGCCGAGCCCGCCGCCGAAGCCGGTCCGACCGCCGAGCAGGAGGCCCGCAACTGGGACTTCGCCAGCGACAAGGCTTTCCGCACGGTCCAGGAGGTCTCGCAGACCGCGCCGTCGACGTTCACCCAGGCCGGGCTGCCGCGCCGCCGCAAGGGCGAGCAGCTCCTTCCGGGCAGCGCGACGTCGTCGGTCCCGCCCGCCGAGCCCGCCACCGGTGTGGAGCTGCCGGTCCGCGATCCGGTGAACGTGCGCGGCAGGCTCAGCAGCTTCCAGCAGGGCGTCAAACGAGGTCGCAAGGAGGCGGCGGACAAGGCCGCTCCCGCCACCACGCAGCTCCCCGCCACCCAGCCGGAAGTGACGCCGGAGCCGCCGGCGGCACCCGAGCCCGCGAAGGCGGCGCCGGAGACGGCCGCGCGCCCGGCGACCTCGCCCGCCGCGCTCCCGAGCCGGAAGCCCGAGAAGAAACCGCAGGCAGCACCGCCGGAACCGGAACCGGTCAGCGCCGTCGAGAAGACCGACGCGTGGAACTTCGGCTCCGACGAGGGCTGGAAAGCGGCCCAAGCGGTGTCCCAGTCCGTGCCTTCGAAGATGACTTCGGCAGGATTACCCCGGCGTCGTCGCGGGGAGCAACTGCTTCCGGGCAGCGCGGGACCGCCCGCCGGGGCGGTCACCCCCCGACCACAGCGAGACGCGCACGACGTGCGCGGTCGCCTGAGCAGTTTCCAGCAGGGCATCCAGCGCGGACGGCACCACACAGCCCAGGCGACCGAAGCCAACCACGAAACCCTGGAGGGTGAATGACCTCGCCGAACCCGGCCCAGCCCCAGCAGAACCAGTTCGGGTGGCTGGTGAACGATTTCGCCGAGCGGGTACCCGGAGTGGCGCACGCCGTGGTCGTGTCGGCGGACGGCCTCCTGCTCACCGCGTCGAGCCGTCTCCCGCTGGACCGGGCCGACCAGCTGGCCGCTGTCGCGTCCGGCCTGGTGAGCCTGACCCAGGGTGCCGCGAGGTGCTTCGAGGCGGGCGCGGTCAACGAGACCGTCGTCGAGATGGAGCTCGGCATCATGGTGCTGATGTCCATCAGCGACGGTTCCTGCCTGGCCATCCTCGCCGCCCCGAACTGCGACATCGGGCAGGTCGCCTACGAGATGACGATGCTCGTCGACCGCGTCGGCCAGATCCTCACGCCGGAACTTCGCGCACAATTGCAGGGCGCCGGTGGGTCGCTGATCGGCGAACCGGTGGGATGATGTCTCGATGAGCACCGGGTCCGGATCCTTCGGCGAACCGCCGGGGACGGGTGAACACCAGCCACCGCGCGCGGGGGCTGCCAATGCTGCCGGTTCAAGGGACGACGGTACCTTCGCCGATGTCCTGAACGGCTTCACCCTGGATTCGGGCCGTGGTCGTCGGAAGCGCAAGAAGAGCAAGCAGTCCGAAGACGCCTCTGTTTCCCGGGTGGGCGGAGCACACGCCGCCGGGGAATCGGCAGTCCCGCAGCCGACCGATCAAGGAGACCGCGTGACCTCACTTGCTTCTCCACCCAACAGCGGCGCTGACGCCGTTGGGCCGAGACCAGGTGGTCTGTTCGACCCGGGCCCGCCGAGCGGCGAGTTCATCATGCCCGCCGTGTTCGAGCAGGCGCACTCACCGTTCGAGGAGACGGCGATCGTCCGTCCCTATGCCCTCACCGGCGGCCGGACCAAGGCGAACTACGCTCTCGAGCTGGAGACCCTCATCTCCACCAAGGACCACGTCGCCGCGGGTAGCCTCCCCTCGGTGGTCGCGGAGCAGATCGAGTGCATTTCGATCATCGAGGAGTGCCGGACCCCGCGTTCGGTCGCCGAGATCGCGGCGACCCTGCGAGTACCGCTGGGTGTGGCACGCGTGCTGATCAGTGACGCGGCGGACGCGGGACTGGTCAGCGTGCACAAGACGATTTCGGGCAATGACGGCGCCGAGGCACATCTGGTGTTGATGGAAAGGGTTTTGAGTGGACTCCGTCGGCTTTAAGGCACCGCGGGAAACCGCGCCCCCGACCATGACATCCGCGAAGATCGTCGTGGCGGGTGGCTTCGGTGCGGGCAAGACGACCTTCGTCGGTTCGGTGTCGGAGATCGTCCCGCTCACCACCGAGGCGATGATGACCGACGCCAGTCGGGGGATCGACAACCTCGACCAGACGCCCAACAAGTCGACCACCACGGTCGCGATGGACTTCGGCCGGGTCTCCCTCGACGCGGACCTGATCCTCTACCTGTTCGGCACGCCCGGGCAGCAGCGGTTCTGGTTCATGTGGGACGACCTCGTGCGCGGCGCGATCGGCGCCGTGGTGCTGGCCGACACGCGACGGCTGGCCGATTCGTTCGCGCCGATCGACTTCTTCGAGGACCGGGGCCTGCCCTACATCGTCGGGGTCAACACCTTCGACGGCGTCCTCGAGCACGACATCAACGACGTGCGTGAAGCGCTGTCGATCGACCCCAACATCCCGATCGTCCGGTGTGACGCGCGGGAGCGGGAGTCGACGAAGCAGACGCTGATCACGCTGGTCGAGTACGCGATGCGGCAGTGGATCGCGTTGCGCGCGAGCAACTCGAGGTGATCCTGACGGCGGCAGCGTAGGGGCTGCCGCCCCGGTTTCACTTCACCCGGTAGGTCAGCAGTACCGCACGTCCGTCGAACGTGCGCGTGCCGGTCAGCCGCAGATCCGTCCGGACGCCGCCCGGGAACAGCTGCTTGCCGCCGCCCAGCACCACGGGGTGCACGACGACGTGGATCTCGTCGACCAGGCCTCGGTCGGCGAACGCGGTGGCCAGTTCGGTCCCGCCCGTGAGCAGCAGGTCCTTGCCGGGCCTGCTCTTGAGCTCGGCCACGCGTTCGGTGAGGTCGCCACCGAGGACTTCGGTGTTCCAGTCCGCTTTCTCCAGCGTCCGCGAGAAGACGATCTTCGGCGTCTTCCGCCAGATCGGGGCGAAGCGAAGGTCGTGCGGGTGGTCCGAGATCGCCTCGGCCCGCGGCCAGTACGACGACATCATGTCCCAGACCCGGCGCCCGTAGACGAAGGTGTCGGCCCGGTCGACCAGTTCCTGGGAGTGCTCGGACAGTTCAGGGCCCATCGAAGGCCAGTCGAACTCGCCGTCCGGGCCCTCGATGTGGCCGTCGAGCGAGGTGTGGACGAAGTAGACGAGCTCGCGCATGGCGTTTCCCTCCGGTGTGGCGCCCGCCTTCCGGGCGCCGGTCACCAAGGGGTCGGAGCGGTCGCGGGGTTCTCGACATGCCCGGCCCGCGTCCAGAGGACTAAACGCGGTATTCGTCGTGCCGCTTCCACCAGTGCCCCGGCCCGTCCGTCCCGCGGCCGGACTCCTCCCAGGCTTCCTGCCGCCCGAACGGCGTCAGATCCAGGTACCGCAGCGTCCCCACCAGCTGGTCGCCGCCGCGATCGGTGGTGAAGTAGGTCCGGAACACCTCGTCGCCGTCGCGCAGGAAGACGCTGATCCCGAACTCGGTGTCGATGCCGCAGGCCGTGTTGAAGTCGCGGCCGGTCGAGACCCACGGGACGGTCCAGCCCATCCGCTCCTTGTACCGCTCGATCTCGGGCAGTGTCGCGGGCGCGACCACGGTCAGCGTCGTGTCGCGGGCGTGCAGGTGGGCGAGGTGACCGATGTTGTCCACGATCATCGAGCAGCCGGGGCAGCCCGCCTTCTGCCCGGGAGCGAGCATGAAGTGGTAGACGATCAGCTGACGTCGTCCCTCGAACAGGTCCAGCAGCGTCACCCGGCCCTGCGGTCCTTCGAACTCGTAGCCGCCGTCGAAGCGGACCATCGGCAGCCGACGGCGTTCGGCGGCGACCGCGTCCGCGGCGCGGGTGAGCGCCTTTTCCTTGGCCAGCAACGCTTCTCGCGCGCTCTGCCATTCGTCCTGCGAGACGATTTCCGGCAGTACCGTGGTCTCAGTCATCGCGATCGCCCTTCTGTAGTTCGGCCAGATGACTTTCCAGCCTGTCGAAGCCGCCGTCCCAGAACCGCCGGTACCGCTCGACCCAGTCGGCGATCTCGCCGAGAGGGCCGGCCTCCAGCCGGCAGGGCCGCCATTGCGCCGTCCGGCTCCGACTGATCAAGCCCGCGCGCTCGAGGACCTTCAGGTGCTTGGAGACGGCCTGGAGGCTGACCGGAAAGGGCTCGGCGAGCTCGTTGACGCTGGCCTCGCCGGTGGAGAGCCGGGCGAGGATCGCCCGGCGGGTGGGGTCCGCCAGAGCGGCGAACGTGGCGCTGAGCTGATCAGTGGTCATCTCTGCTCAATCAATCGGTTGTTTAACCTTTCGGTTGAATATACTGGTACGAGTTGATCTGTCAAGGACGAGTGAGAGCGCCGTCACGCGAGTGGATGGGTTTAAAATAGTCGGAAGTCCAAGTATTTTGGAGAGATGAGCAGCGACCTGCACCGGCCCGTGAACCCCGTTCGCTTCGTGACGGCGTCGAGCCTCTTCGACGGGCACGACGCGTCCATCAACATCATGCGGCGCATCCTGCAGTCGCAAGGTGCGGAGGTCGTGCACCTCGGGCACAACCGGTCGGTCGACGAGGTCGCCACCGCGGCCATCGCCGAGGACGTCCAGGGTGTGGCCATCAGCGCCTACCAGGGCGGGCACGTCGAGTACTTCAGCTACCTGGTCGAGCTGCTGAACGAACGCGGCGCCGGGCACATCAAGGTGTTCGGCGGCGGGGGCGGTGTCATCGTCCGCGAGGAGATCGACCTGCTGCACTCGCGGGGCGTCGCCCGGATCTTCTCGCCCGAGGACGGCTACGAGATGGGCCTCCCGGGCATGATCAACCTGATGATCAAGGCCTGCGACACCGATCTGTCCGCGGAGTCGCCCGGTTCGCTGGACAAACTGCTTTCGGGTGACATCCCGGCGCTGTCCCGCGTCATCACCCAGCTCCAGCGTGAAACCCTGCCGCGGGAGTGGCTCGACAAGATCGCCGAGTCCGCCAAGGCGCGGACGACGCCGGTGCTGGGCATCACCGGTACGGGTGGTTCCGGCAAGTCGTCGCTCACCGACGAGCTGATCCGGCGGTTCCGGCTCGACCAGGAGGACAAGCTCCGCATCGCCGTGCTCGCCGTCGACCCGTCGCGCCGCAAGGGCGGGGGAGCCCTGCTCGGCGACCGGATCCGGATGAACTGTCTCGACGGCAGCCCCGTCTACTTCCGCTCGCTGGCCACGCGGACCACCAGCGGCGAGATCCCCACCGGGCTTTCGGAGTCGATCCTCGCCTGCAAGGCCGCGGGCTTCGACCTCGTGATCGTCGAGACCCCGGGTATCGGCCAGGGTGACGCCGGCATCGTCGACTACGTGGACCAGTCGCTGTACGTCATGACGCCGGAGTTCGGCGCGGCGTCGCAGCTGGAGAAGATCGACATGCTCGACTTCGCCGACGCGGTGGCGATCAACAAGTTCGAGCGCCGCGGCGCCGAGGACGCCCGCCGCGACGTCGCGCGCCAGCTCGTCCGCAACCGTGAGGCGTTCAGCTCCTCGCCCGAGGACATGCCGGTCTACGGCACCAGCGCCGCCAAGTTCAACGACGACGGCGTCACCGCGCTCTACCAGCACTTGCGCGACACGCTCGCCGAGCGCGGCCTGACCGTCTCGCCCGGTGTGCTCCCGAAGGTGGCGGGCAAGGTGTCCACCGACGCCAGCACGATCATCCCGGCCAACCGGACGCGCTACCTCGCGGAAATCTCCGACACCGTCCGCGGCTATCACACCAAGACCGAGCAGCAGGTCGCCGCGCTCCGCAAACGCGAGCACCTCGCCGTCGCCAAAGAGGCGCTGGCCGAGGTCGACGCGAGCACCGACGCGCTCGACGGGCTGCTCGCCGCCGCCGAGTCCGATGTGGACGGTGAGTCGACGAATCTGCTGGCGCGCTTCGGCGAGCTCGCCGAGTCCTACCGCGCCGACGAACTGGTCGTGAAGATCCGCGACAAGGAACTGCACACCCAGCTCTGGCGCGAGACGCTGTCCGGCAACCGGATCCCGCGCGTGGCGCTGCCGCGCTACACCGAGTCCGGCGAGCTGCTGTCGTTCCTGCGCCGCGAGCACCTGCCTGGATACTTCCCCTACACCGCGGGCGTTTTCCCGTTCAAGCGCGAGGGCGAGGACCCGGCGCGGATGTTCGCCGGCGAAGGCGACCCCTTCCGCACCAACAAGCGGTTCAAGCTGCTCTCGGCCGACTCCGACGCGAAGCGCCTTTCGACCGCGTTCGACTCCGTCACGCTCTACGGGCACGACCCGCACACCCGCCCCGACATCTACGGCAAGGTCGGCACGTCCGGCGTCTCCATCGCGACGCTCGAGGACATGGAGGTGCTCTACGACGGCTTCGACCTGACGTCGCCGAGCACGTCGGTGTCGATGACGATCAACGGCCCGGCGCCGACGATCCTCGCGTTCTTCCTCAACACCGCGATCGACCAGCGGGTCGAGGCGTTCAAGGCCGAGCACGGCCGCGAGCCGTCCGAAACCGAGGCCGCCGAACTGCGCGAATGGGCGCTGCGCAACGTCCGCGGCACCGTGCAGGCGGACATCCTCAAGGAGGACCAGGGGCAGAACACCTGCATCTTCTCCACCGAGTTCAGCCTGCGGATGATGGCCGACATCCAGGAATGGTTCATCGACCACGGCGTCCGGAACTTCTACTCGGTGTCGATCTCCGGCTATCACATCGCCGAAGCCGGGGCGAACCCGATCTCGCAGCTGGCGTTCACCCTGTCGAACGGTTTCACCTACGTCGAGAGCTACCTCGCGCGCGGGATGAACATCGACGACTTCGCGCCGAACCTGTCGTTCTTCTTCTCCAACGGCATGGACGCCGAGTACTCGGTGCTGGGCCGGGTCGCCCGCCGGATCTGGGCGGTCGCGATGCGGGAGCGCTACGGCGCCAACGAGCGCTCGCAGAAGCTCAAGTACCACGTGCAGACCTCCGGCCGGTCGCTGCACGCGCAGGAGATGAGCTTCAACGACATCCGGACCACGCTGCAGGCGCTGTGCGCGCTGTACGACAACGCGAACTCCTTGCACACCAACGCTTTCGACGAGGCGATCACGACGCCGTCGGAGAGCTCGGTGCGGCGCGCGATGGCCATCCAGATGATCATCAACAAGGAATGGGGCCTGTCGAAGAACGAGAACCCGCTGCAGGGCTCGTTCATCATCGACGAGCTGACCGAGCTGGTCGAAGAGGCCGTCCTGCTGGAGTTCGACCGGATCTCCGAACGCGGCGGCGTGCTGGGCGCGATGGAGACCGGCTACCAGCGCGGCAAGATCCAGGACGAGTCGATCCTCTACGAACGCCAGAAGCACGACGGCACGCTGCCGATCATCGGCGTCAACACCTTCCGCAACCCGCACGGCGGCGAGAACGACGTCGAGGTCGAGCTGGCGCGGGCGACCGAGGACGAAAAGGTGTCGCAGCTGCACCGGCTGGAGGACTTCCAGCACCGGCACCACGCCGAGGCGCAGGTCGCGCTCAAGACGCTGCGCGAGGCGGCGACCCGCGGCGGCAACCTGTTCGGTGTGCTGATGGACGCGGCCCGGGTGTGCTCGCTCGGCCAAATCACCGAGGCGTTCTTCGAGGTCGGGGGGCAGTACCGCCGCAACGTCTAGGGCCGCGGGAATATAGCGGGGCGTGTTCGGGTAGTTGCAGAACATGGAGATCGGAATCGCCACCTTCATCACCGATGAAGGCATCAGGCCGGACGTCCTCGCAGCCGCCGCGGAAGAGCGCGGGTTCAGCTCGCTGCACATCGCGGAGCATTCGCACATCCCGGTCAGCCGGGAAACGCCGTACCCGGGCGGTGGCGACCTGCCGCGCGTGTACTACCGGACCTTGGACCCGTTCGTCGCGCTGACCGCGGCGGCCGGTGCCACCTCGACGCTCAAACTGGGCACGGGTGTCGCGCTGCTGCAGCAGCGCGACGTCATCCACACGGCGAAGGAGGTCGCTTCGCTGGACCTGGTTTCGCGAGGCCGGTTCCTCTTCGGTGTCGGCGTCGGGTGGAACAGGGAGGAAATGCGCAATCACGGCACGGATCCGCGGACGCGGGGCGTGCTCGTCGACGAGCAGCTCGCCGCCTTGAAGGAGATCTGGACCAAGGACGAGGCCGAGTTCCACGGCAAGCACATCGACTTCGACCCGATCTTCGCGTGGCCCAAGCCGGTGCAGAAGCCGCATCCGCCGATCTACATCGGCGGCGCGGGGGAGAAGGCGATGGAGCGGATCGCCAAGTACGGCGACGGCTGGCTGCCCCACGCCCACACCCCGCCGGAGGAACTCCGCCGGGCGCGTCAGTGGCTGGCCGACCAGGGCCGGAGCGACATCAAGTTCTCGGCCTTCGGCGCCACCCCGGAGGAGGACGCGCTGGGCAAGCTGGCCGAAGGCGGCGTCGACGAGGCCACGCTCTTCCTGCCGACCGAGCCCGAAGCGGCGACACTGGAGCGACTCGACCAGTACGCGAAGGTCGCCGAAAGCTTTCGAAAGGGGCAGCAGGCGTGACTGAGGTTCAAATCGGCTTGGCCGCGGCACTCGAGCAGTTCTCGCCGCGCGAGTCGATCCGGCTGGCCGCGCTCGGCGAACAGCACGGATTCTCCGGCCAGATGGCCGCCGACCACTTCCAGCCGTGGGTCCCTCAACAGGGTGAAGCTTCCTTTGTGTGGAGCGTGCTCGCGTCGCTGGCCGAGAACACCACCGGGGATCTCGGGCCGGGCGTGACCTGCCCGTCGTTCCGGCTGCACCCGTCGATGGTCGCGCAGGCCGCGGCGACGCTGGAAGCGACCTATCCCGGCCGGACCTGGCTCGGCATCGGCTCCGGCGAGGCGCTCAACGAGCACATCATCGGCGGCTACTGGCCCGAAGCGCCCGAGCGGGTGCGGCGGATGTTCGAGGCGCTCGAGGTCATCCGGAAGCTGTTCACCGGCAAGGACGTCAAGCACAGCGGCGAGTTCTTCAAGCTGCACACCACCCGGCTGTGGACGCTGCCGGACGAGCCGCCGCCGATCTACATCGCTTCGGCGGGCCCGTACACCTCGCGCAAGACCGGCGAGCTCGCGGACGGGCTGATCACGCCCGGCGCGTCGATCGAGAAGCTGGCGGGGATCCTCGACAACTTCGGGACCGGCGCGCGCAAGGCGGGCAAGGACCCGGACTCGATGCCGAAGCTGCTGCAGGTGCACCTGTCGTGGGCCGAGGACGACGAGACGGCGTGGGCCAACGCGATGGACCAGTGGCCCAACGGCGGCATGAAGTTCCCGAAGGCCGACATCCGCTCGCCGTTCGACTTCGCGCAGATGGCGAAACTGGTGCGGCGCGAGGACTTCGAGGGCCGCATGGTCGTCTCGTCCGACCCGGACGTGCACCGTGCGGCGCTGCAGAAGTACGTCGATGCCGGCTTCAACCGGATTTACGTGCACAACGTGGGGCGGAACCAGGACGCGTTCATCGAGACCTTCGGGCGGGACGTGCTGCCGAAGCTCACCGCCTGACCCCTCCAGCGCGCTATGAAAGGCCCGTTACTTGCAAATTTTGCAAGTAACGGGCCTTTCATAGCACGACGGGAGGGCGGATCAGCCGTTTTTGTCCAGCAGCAGGTGGACCGAGAGTTCCAGCCGGTTCGCCACGTCGGCGGCCGAAGCGCGGCGGGTCACCCAGGCGACCAGGTTCGCCATCCAGACGTCGGCGATGACGTGGAAGATGTCGCGGTCGGCCTCGGTCGGGTCCTCGATGCCCATGGCCTTGGCGAACATGTTCTCCATCAGCCGCCCGACCTGCTCGACCTCGGCGGCCGCGGTGGTGTCGGCGAACATGAACGCGCGGACCATGGCCTCGGTCAGGTGCGGGTCCCGCTGCATCAGCCGGGTGTTGCGGCCGAGGACGACCATGAGCCGCTCGCTCGGAGTGTCGCCGGGGATGGCCGCGCGCTCGAGTTTCTCCTGCGCGCGTTCGAATTCCCTGGCCAGCCCGGAGACGAGCAGGTGGATTTTCGAGGGGAAGTAGCGGTACAGCGTGCCGAGGGCGACGTCCGCCTTCTCGGCGACCGCCCGCATCTGGACCGCGTCGTACCCGCCCTTGGCGGCGAGGGTCAGGGTCGCGTCGATGATGCGGCGCCGCCGGTCGCGTTGTGCCGCGGAGCCGAGTTCTTCGCCGCCCAGGGCGGAGAGACCGTTGCCGCTTCGCGCCTTCGCGCTCGTGGGTGCCTTGGCCTTCCCTGGCATCGCCACGTCCCCCTTCATCGAACCGATCTTCGGAACTTGTTCCACTTTCCCCGCGTAGCGTACCTAAGCGGACGAACTGTTCAAGACGTGACCCACTGGGCAAGAAACTGTAACACGTTCTACACTCGCGGGTAGGTCCGGCGAGGAGGTCTCACCCGTGTCGATCGCGCTCACCGAGGAACAGGCGGCGCTGGCCGCGTCGATCCGGGCGTGGGCGGCTGCCGCCCGCCCCGTCGACGCCGTCCGAAGTGGCCGGATCGCCGAGTCGCCGCCAGGGCTGGCGGAACTCGGCTTGTTCGGCGTCGCCATCCCCGAAGACGTCGGCGGCGCCGGTGGCACGCTCGCCGATCTGGCCGCCGGGCTCGCCGAAGCCGCCGAGGCACTCGTACCCGGCCCTGTCCTCGGGACCGCGCTGGGCGGCGCGCTGCTCGCGACGGATCCCGTGGCCGCCAAGGAAATCCTGCCCGGTCTCGCGGACGGGACCGAACGGCTGGCGGTGGTGCTCGGCCCGGGTTTCCGTATCGCGGACTCGGTCGTCGACGGTGAGTCGGGACCGGCTCTCGACGTTCACCCGTCCGCATGGTTGCTGGTCTCCGACGGCGACGTCAGCGCGCTCATTCCACCCGGGACGTCCGGAGTGGACATCGAGCGGTGTGACCCCTTCGACGTGTCCCGCCCGGTCGGCCGCGTCCGCTGCACGGGCGTGCGGGCCGAAGCGGTCTTCGAGTCGCTTCCCGTGGACGCCTACGCCGCCACGCTCGGCGCCGCGGAAGCCGCGGGGATCGCACGATGGTGTCTCCGGACCGCCGTCGAGTACGCGAAAGTGCGAGAGCAGTTCGGCCGTCCCATCGGCTCGTTCCAGGCGATCAAACACCTTTGCGCGGAAATGCTCTGCCGGGCCGAAGCCACCGACGCTCTCGCGTGGGACGCGGCGAGGGCGGCTGACGACCCGGCGCAGCATCCCCTCGCGGCCGCGACGGCGGCGGCCTACGCCCTCGACGCGGCCGTCGCCAACGCGAAGGACTGCATCCAGATCCTCGGCGGCATCGGATTCACCTGGGAGCATGACGCGCACTTCTATCTGCGCCGTGCCGTGGCCCTGCGGCAGTGGCTCGGCCGTTCCGCCCGGTGGCGTCGTCGCGCCGCCGAACTCGCGCTGCGCGGCGACCGCCGGACGTTGCGCGTCGAGGTCGGCGAGGACGCCGAACTCCGTGCCCTGGTCGGCGAAATCGCCGCTCTGCCCGAGCCGGCACGACGTGTCGCGCTGGCCGATTCGGGGCTGCTGGCCCCGCACTGGCCCGCGCCCTACGGCCGGGGCGCGGCCGCCGCCGAGCAACTGCGGATCGACGCCGCGCTCGCCGACGGCGACGTCCGCCGTCCCGACCTGGTCATCGGCTCCTGGGCGATCCCGACGCTGCTGGAGCACGGTTCTCCCGAACAGCGGGACCGGTTCGCCGCGCCCACGTTGCGCGGCGAGATCATTTGGTGCCAGCTGTTCAGCGAGCCCGAAGCCGGCTCCGATCTCGCGTCGCTGCGCACGACGGCCCGGCGCGTCGACGGCGGGTGGCTGCTCAACGGCCAGAAGGTGTGGACGTCGCTGGCCCGCGAAGCCGATTGGGCGATCTGCCTGGCGCGCACCGATCCGGCCGCGCCGAAACACAAGGGCATCACGTACTTCCTCGTCGACATGAGCGCCGGCGGGATCAGCACCCGTCCGCTGCGCGAGATCACCGGCGACGCCGTCTTCAACGAAGTGTTCCTCGACGACGTCTTCGTCCCGGACGACATGGTCGTCGGCGAGGTCGACGGCGGCTGGCGGCTCGCGCGGACGACACTGGCGAACGAACGCGTCGCCCTCGGGAGCGGTTCCGCGGTCGGAGAAGGCGTCGAGAACCTGCTCGCCACGCTCGGGGACGACGCCGATCCGGAGAAACTCGGCGCGCTGATCGCCGACGGCAGCGCGTGTTCGGTGCTGGACCTGCGGGCGACGCTGCGGCGGCTCGACGGCCAGGACCCGGGAGCCGAGTCGAGCGTGCGCAAACTGCTGGGCGTCCGGCACCGGCAGGCGGTGGCGGAATTCGCGCTGGAGGCGCTCGGCGAGGACGCCCTCGTCGCCGGTGACCCCGCGCAGCACGAGTTCCTGCTGACCCGCTGCCTCAGCATCGCGGGCGGCACCACACAGGTGCTGCTGTCGTTGACGGCCGAGCGGCTGCTGGGACTCCCACGGTCCTGAAAGTCCCGGTCACGGCTCCGTGAAGTGCTATGAAAGGCCCGTTACTTGCAAAATTTGCAAGTAACGGGCCTTTCATAGCACCGCCGCCGGCCGGTTGTCGGTCCCGTGCTCTAGCGTGCGGGTCGTGGAGTTCGGCACAGGAACCCAAGCCATCTTCGTCCCCTCGGATCCCCCGCGGGACGGCGTGCTGGCGCTCTGGGGAGACGGCGTAGCGGGTGACACCGCGATCGAACTCGTGCTTCCGGCGGGCAAGGAGAACAAGGTCTTCCGGCGCACGAAGGTCGACGCGGCGCTCGTCCCGTTGTCACGCGCGATTCCGCGGCTGCTGACCGCCGAGGGCGAGCTGAGCCCGGCCATCGCCGCGTGGTCGGCCGCCGCCGAGGCCGGGGTGAACCTCATCGCCCGTGGCAGGTTGCTGCCCGCGGCCTCACCCGGTGGGGTGGATTCGTGGCGGGTCGGCCCGCTCGACGTCGCCGACGAGGAACTGCTGCGCGGGCTCGCCGCCGCGCTGCCACCCGAGGCGCACGCGCTGCCGTTGTCCGGGCTGAAACGGATCCGGCTGCATTCGCCGGAGTCGCTGATCCGCGCGCTCTGGGACGCGACGGCGGACGTGCTGGTGCGCACGCCCGCCGCGAGTGTCGCCGCCGGTGGTCCGGCGTTCGCCTCGGCCGAGCCGACGCTGGTCGGGCCGGACGGTGCCGCGTGGCTGGCGGAACTGAACGCCCGTCAGGCCCAGGGCGCGCGTCTCATCCTGCGCATGGAGGTGCACGAGCCCGAGGACCCTGAGGAAGAGCCCACTTTCGCCGCGGTCCTCGCCGTGCGGAGCACCGCCGACCCGAGCCTGATCGTCGAGGCGGCGACGCTGTGGGACGCGCCCGAAGCCGTGCTGGAGCGGATGGGCGAACAGGTCGAGACGCAGTTGCTGCTCGGGCTGCGGCGAGGCGCCAGGGCGTGGTCGCCGCTCGGCCGCATGCTGCGGTCGGCCGCGCCGACCGAACTGGCGCTGGAGTACGACGAGGTCGTCGACCTGCTGACCCACGGCGACGCGGCGCTCGGCGGCGCCGGCATCGAGGTGCAGTGGCCGAAGGACCTGTTCTCGGGCGAACTCAAGGCCAAGGCGAGCGCGACGCAGGCACCGGGCAGTGTCACCGGCCCCGAGTTCACGCTCAAGAGCCTCTTGCAGTTCCGCTGGCGGCTGAGCCTCGGGGACGAGGAACTCACCGACGACGAGGTCACCGCGCTCGCGGAGGCGAAACGGCCGCTGGTGCGGCTGAGGGGCAAATGGATCAAGGTCGACGCACGCTTGATCGCGAAGGTGCGTGCTCACCGGGCGAAGAAGCTGTCCGGGGCCGAGGCGCTGGCCGCGGCGCTCACCGGTGAACTGGAACTGGACGGCGAAAAGGTCGAGTTCACCGTCCCGTCCGCGCTGGCGGGGCTGCTGCAGCGGATCCGTGACAGCGCCGCGGAACCGATCGAGCAGCCCGCCGAACTGCAGGCCACCCTGAGGCCGTACCAGAAGGCGGGCCTCGCCTGGCTGGCGACGATGACCGGGCTGGGTCTGGGCGCCTGTCTCGCCGACGACATGGGGCTGGGCAAGACGATCCAGCTCATCTCCCTGCATCTGCACCGCCGCCCGCGCGAGGAAGGTCCCACGCTCGTCCTGTGCCCGACCTCGTTGCTGGGCAACTGGGAACGCGAGTTCGCCCGGTTCGCGCCGGACATCCCGGTGCGCCGGTTCCACGGCGGCGGGCGCCATCTCGACGAGGTCGCGTCCGACGAGGTCGTGCTCGCCACGTACGGCGTCCTCCGCCGGGATCGCGAAACACTGTCCGAAGTGGACTGGGGGATGATCGCCGCCGACGAGGCGCAGCACGTCAAGAACCCGCTTTCGGTCACCGCCAAGGAACTGCGGAAGATCCCGGCCGCCGCGAAGGTCGCGCTGACCGGGACGCCGATGGAAAACCGCCTCACCGAACTGTGGTCCATCATCGACTGGACGACGCCGGGACTGCTCGGCTCGCTCGACGGGTTCCGCCGCAAGGTCGCGCGCCCGATCGAACGCGACCGGGACACCGCCGTCACCGAGCGGCTCGCCGCGACCGTGCGCCCGTTCCTGTTGCGCCGCAAGAAGACCGATCCGGACATCGCCCCGGAACTGCCGCGCAAGACCGAGACCGACCGGTTCGTCCCGCTCACCGCCGAGCAGACGACGCTGTACGAGGCCGTCGTCCGGGAGAACCTCGCGATGATCCGCGAACTGGACGGAGTGGCCCGGCGCGGGCAGGTGCTCAAACTGCTCACCGAACTCAAGCAGATCTGCAACCATCCCGCGCAGTACCTCAAGGAACCCGGCGTGCTGCACGGCCGCTCCGGCAAGCTCGCAGCCTTCGAGGAACTGCTCGACGTCATCCTCGACGAGGGCGACAGCGTGCTCGTGTTCAGCCAGTACGTCCAGCTCTGCCGCCTGCTGGAGAAACGCCTGGCCGAACGCGGGCTGCCGACGATGCTGCTGTCCGGGTCGAGCACGCCGGCGGCCCGCGAGGAGATGGTCTCCCGGTTCCAGGCGGGCGAGGTGCCGGTGTTCCTGTTGTCCCTCAAGGCGGGCGGTGTCGGGCTCAACCTGACCAAGGCCACCCACGTGATCCACTACGACCGCTGGTGGAACCCGGCTGTGGAGGACCAGGCGACCGACCGCGCGTACCGGATCGGGCAGGACAGGCCGGTCCAGGTGCACCGGCTGATCGCCGAAGGCACGCTGGAAGAGCGCATCGCCACGATGCTGGAGACCAAACGCGGACTGGCCGACTCGGTCATCGGCGCGGGCGAGAACTGGATCACCGAACTGTCCGACGACGAACTCACCGACCTCGTCCGGCTCGGGGAGACCTGATGCCGAGCGCGACCGGGCGGAAACGGCGCACCTTCGGCAACACGTGGTGGGGCCAGGCGTGGGTCGAAGCACTGGAGGACCGCGCCAAACTCGACCCGAACCGGTTGCCGCGCGGGCGTACGTACGCGCGCAAGGGGACGGTCAGCAAGCTGATGGTCGGCACGGGCGAGGTGACGGCCTGGGTGCAGGGCAGCCGCGCCGTGCCGTACCGGGTGACCATCCACATGCTGGCGTTCACCGAGGCGCAGTGGGAGAGCCTGCTCGGCATGGTCGGCTCACGGCTGGGGCACGTCGCCGCTCTCCTCGACGGCGAATTGCCCGGTGAGCTCGCCGAGGACGCCCGGGCCGCCGGCGCGGATCTGCTGCTGGGCCCCGGCGACCTGCGCCCGAAGTGTTCCTGTCCCGACAGCGCGAACCCGTGCAAACACGTCGCCGCGGTCTACTACCTGGTCGCGGACGAGGTCGACGCCGATCCGTTCGTGCTGTTCCTGCTGCGCGGCAGGCCGAGGGAGGCCGTGCTCGCGGAACTGCGGTCCCGCCGGGCTCCCGCGAGAGAGCAGGGCAAGCGGGTGCGTGCCCCCGCCGCGCCCGGGGTCGACCCGAAACGCGCCTACACCCGGAGGATCGCCGCGTTGCCCCCGCGGCTGGCCGTCCCCGGCACGGTCGGGCCGCCCGCGGTCCTCGACGTCGATCCGCCGCACCGCACGGGCTGGAGCAGCGACACGTTCGCGGAACTGGCGGCCGACGCCGCCGCGAGGGCCTGGGAGCTGCTGGTCATGGGGCCCGAGCGCGAAGTGGAGCTGACGTTCGAGGAAGACCTCGCGCGCCGGGCGGCGGCGAGCGATCCCGGCGTCGTCGCCGAGCTCGCCGAGGCCGCGGGGGTTCCGGTCCGGGACCTCGCCGTCTGGGCTCAGGCCTGGCGCGAGGCGGGCCGGGGCGGGATGGCGGTGATCCGGGAGGTCTGGCGGCCGGGGCAGGCGCCGCTCGCGCAGGCCAAGGCGGACTTCGCCGAATCGGGACTGCCGGGGGAGCCGAAGGTCTGGCGGAACCGGATCACCCAGGGCGACCTGCAACTGCGCTACGGCCGTGACGAGCGCTGGTACCGCTTCGTGCGCGACGGCGAGGGCTGGCGGGTCGACGGCCCGCCGTCCACGCGGCCGACGGACGTGATCTACCCGCCCTGACCTCGACGGAGGGAGCTGCGATAGCTCCATTCCAGGAACCGCTCCACCCCGCGGACCACATGGGCGCTGCGGATCGAGGGGAAGACGTCGAAAGCGTGCTGCGCGCCGGAGATCTCGGCGTACGCGACCTCACGCTGGGACTTCTCCCGCAGGCGGCGCACGAACTCGCGGGCCTCGCCCACCGGCACCAGCGAGTCGTGGACGCCGTGGATGACGAAGAACGGCGGCGCGTCCTCGGTGATCCGGTCCAGCGGTGACGCCGCGATGTAGTCGTCGAGGAAGTTCACCGGGTCCTTGTCCGCCTCGAAGACGTGCCGGGCGATCAGCGTCTTCAACCGCGTCTGGCTGGAGCGCCGCCCGCTGGTCGCGGCGAAGTCGTACACGCCGTAGTGCGGCGCGCACGCCTGGATGCTCGTGTCTGCCTCGGTGAAGCCGGGCTGCAGCGCCGGGTCGTTCGCGGTCAGCGCCAGCAGCGCCGCGAGATGCCCGCCCGCCGAACCTCCGGTGACGGCGACGAAGGACGGGTCGCCGCCGTAGGACTCGGCGTTGTCCCGGATCCAGGCCAGCGCGCGTTTCGCCGCGATGATGTGCGCGGGCCACCGGGCGGCGGGGGAGAGCGGATAGTTGATCGCGATGCAGAGCCAGCCGCGTTTGGCCATGTGCAGCATCAGCGGCAGGCCCTGCTGGTCCTTGTTGCCGATCACCCACGCGCCGCCGTGCACCTGCAGCAGGATCGGCGCGCCGGCGACCTTCTTCCGCGGGGCGTAGATGTCGAGCAGGAACCGCTTCCCGCCGGGCGCGTAGGCGATGTTGCGTTCGCGGCGCACCTCCGGGTCGCGCATGCGGAACGGCATGGCCAGCTGGCCCCACGGCGTCGCGAGGTCGGTCGGGCTCGGCGGATGCTCCAGTTCCTCGGTGTAGGCCGTGCCGATGCCTTCGGTCAGCGCCGTCTCGATCTCGCCGCGGGCCCGCTGGGACTGCGCGATCAGCGCGCCGAGACCGGCCGCCGACGCGGCCGCCAGCGCGAGACCGGCCTTGCTCGATCCGCCCCGGTGACGCGCGACGTGCGCGGCCGCGTCGGCCGCGGTGACCGCGAGCAGATGCGGGGCGAGCTCCCCGGTGAGCCAGCCCGCGAAGAACGCCGGAACCGCCGTCCTGGCGCCTCTCGGCGGCTTCAACGCGTTCGCGGCGAGCGCGAGCTGGAGTGCCTGTCGGACGACGAAACTCGGCTGCATGGACACCGATCCTACCGCCGGGTGACCGCCTAGAACCCGTTGCAAAGTTCACTTAAGGTGATTCTTATGCGGAGATTGAGTGGTCTGGACGCGAGTTTTCTTTACCTGGAGACGCAGGCCCAGGTCCTGCACGTGTGCGGACTGCTCATCCTCGACCGTTCGACCATGCCCGGTGGCTACGATTTCGAGCGCTTCAAGGAGAAACTGGCCGAACGGGTCGGGCTGATCCCGGCATTCAGGCGCAAGCTGCACAATCCACTCTGGAATCCGACCCACCCCGTCTGGGTCGAGGACGAGGATTTCGACCTCGAGGCCCACGTTCACCGGATCGGCGTACCGGCGCCCGGTGACCGGCGCGAACTGGCCGAACTGTGCGCCCACATCGCGGGACAACGGCTGGACCGCGCGCAGCCGCTCTGGCAGTTGCACGTCATCGAAGGCCTGGCCGGCGGCGAGATCGCGGTCCTGCTGAAGATGCACCACGCCAGCGTCGACGGGGTCAGCGGCGCCAGCCTGATCACCTATCTCGCCGGGCTCGAACCGGACGCCCCGCCGCCGGAGATCGCGCGGGACGAACGCCACAACGGGGGCGTTCCCGGCAGGCGCGCGTTGCTCGGCGCGGGGCTGACGTCGTTCGTGAAACGCCCGGCCGAGGTGGTGAAACTGCTGCCCGACCTGCTCGGACTCGTCCCGAAATGGCTCGGTAAAGCGTTGCAGGGCAAGGGAATGCCGGTCCCGTTCACCGCTCCGCGCACGTCGTTCAACGGGACGATCACCGCGCACCGCAGTGTCGCCTACGCCTCCCTCGACCTCGACGAGGTCAAACGGATCAAGAACGCCTTCGGGGTGACCGTCAACGACGTCGTCCTCGCCGTCGTTTCCGGTGCCCTGCGGCGGTTCCTGCGGGACCGGGGCGAGCTGCCGGAAGACCCGCTGGTGGCGACCGTGCCGGTGTCGGTGCACGAACGCACCGAGCGTGAGCACGGCAGCAACAAGGTCTCGGCCTTCTTCGCGTCGCTGCCCACCCATCTGGAGGATCCCGCCGCGCGCGTGTTCATGCTCGCGGAGTCGAACCGGCTGTCCAAGGACCACCACCACGACATCGACGCCGACATGCTCCAGGACTGGGCACAGTTCTCGGCGGCGACCATGTTCGGTCTCGCGGTCCGCGCGTATTCCGCGCTGCGCCTGGCCGAACGGCATCCGGTGGTGCACAACCTGGTGGTGTCCAATGTGCCCGGTCCGCCGATGCCCCTGTACCTGCTGGGCTGCCGGATCACCGGGCTCTACCCGCTCGGGCCGGTGTTCCACGGCGCCGGGCTGAACGTCACCGTGCTGTCCAACGCGGGCCGGGTGGACGTCGGCCTGCTCGGCGCCCGCGAACTCACCGGCGACCTGTGGCCGCTCGCCGACCACTTCCCCGATGCTCTCCAGGAACTCCTCAAGGCCGCTCCTTAGCGAGGGGTTGCCGTTCGGCCGCCTTCCGGATAAGACTAGAACAGGTTTCAGTATTGTGCCCGTTCGCCCCGGTGAGGAGCCAGTGTGGACTTCCAGTTCGACGAGACGCAGACCGAGGTCACCGCGCTGACCGCGCGCGTGCTCGGCAAGGAGCGCGAACCCGCCGAGACGTGGCGCACGCTCGCCGGCTCCGGTCTGCTCGCGCTGGCGCTGCCCGCCGAACTCGGCGGTGACGGCCTCGGCGTGGCCGAGGTCGCCTTGGTGCTGACCGAGCTCGGTCGCGTCGCCTCACCGACGCCCGCGCTGGCGTCGCTGGCCTTCGGGGTCCTGCCGGTCGCGGCGCTCGGCGGCCCGGACCAGCGTGCGGCCCTGCTCCCGCCGGTCGCCGCGGGCGAATCCGTGCTCACCGCGGCGCTCCACGAACCTTCCACGCCGTTCGCCACCCGGCCCGCGAGCGTGGCCGAGCCGGCGGGGGACTGGCGGCTGAGCGGGGTCAAGGTCGGCGTCCCGTTCGCGGCGGAGGCGACCCGGATCCTGACGCCGGTCTCGATGCCCGGCGGTACCGGGGTCTTCCTGGTCGATCCCCGGGCGGACGGCGTGACGCTGACGCCGACGAGAACCTCTTCCGGCACCCCGGACTACACGATGACGCTCGATTCCTTGACCGTCACCGACGCCGACCTCCTGAACGGCCCCGGCCCCGGCGAAGCGATCGCGGCCCTGCACCGGTTCGCGCTCGCGGGCATCGTGGCGTTCGGCGACGGCCTGCTCGCCGGCGCGCTCGCGCTGACCACCAAGCACGTCGGCGAACGCGAGCAGTTCGGGCGCCCGCTGGCGGCGTTCCAGGCGGTGGCGCAGCAGATCGCGGACGTCTACGTCGCTTCGAGAACCGTCCAGCTGGCCGCGCGGTCGGCGGTCTGGCGGCTCGCGGCGGGGCTCGACGCCGAGGCGGATCTCGACGTCGCGGCGTACTGGCTGGCGGAGGAGGCGCCCGGGGCGCTGGCCGTCTGCCATCACCTGCACGGCGGGATCGGCGTGGACGAAACGTATCCGCTGCACCGGTTCTCGTCGGCGGTCAAGGATCTGGGACGGACGCTCGGCGGCGCCTCGCATCGGCTGGCCGCCTTGGGCGAACTGGTGGCGGGGTGAACCGATGCTGATCGAACTGACCGCGGCGCAACAGCAGTTGCGCTCCGAACTGCGCAAGTACTTCGCCGGGCTGGTGAGCGCCGACGAGCGGCGCGCGATGCTGCGCGAGCGGCACGGACCGGTGTACCGCGAGATCGTCCGGCGGATGGGCCGGGACGGCTGGCTCGGCGTCGGCTGGCCGGAACAGTACGGCGGCCGGGGTTTCGGCGAGATCGAGCAGCACCTCTTCGTCGACGAGGCCGCCCGTGCCGACGTCCAGTTGCCGTCGGTGACCTTGCAGACCGTCGGGCCCACGTTGCAGGCGTTCGGCACCGAAGAACAGAAGTCCTTCTTCCTGCCCAAGATCCTGGCCGGTGAGATCCATTTCGCCATCGGCTACACCGAACCCGACGCGGGCACCGACCTCGCGTCGCTGCGGACCACCGCCGTGCGCGAGGGCGACGAGTACGTCGTCAACGGCCAGAAGACCTTCACCACCGGCGGGCACGACGCCGACTACCTCTGGCTCGCCGTGCGGACCGCGCCGGACGCGCCGAAGCACAAGGGCATCTCGATCCTCATCATGGAGACCCGTGATCCCGGCTACTCGTGGACGCCGATCATCACCTGCGACGGCGCGCACCACGTGAACGCCACGTACTACTCGGATGTCCGGGTCCCCGCGAACATGCTGGTGGGCAAGGAGAACGAGGGCTGGCGGCTGATCACCACCCAGCTGAACCACGAACGCGTCATGCTCGGCCCGGCCGGTCGCATCGGCGGGCTCCACGATCGCGTCCGCGACTGGGCGGCGTCGAGGAAGACGCCGGACGGCACGCCGTTGACGCAGCTGCCGGACGTCCGCGGCGTCCTCGCGGAAACCTGGGCGACGGCCAGGGTCAACGAACTGCTGAACTGGCAGGTCGCGGCGTCTTCGGCGACCGGGCCGGTGGCGGTGGCCGACGCCTCGGCCACCAAGATCGTCGGTTCCGAACGCATCCAGCGCCTGGCGAGGAGGCTGGAGGAGATCGTGGCACGGCACGGCGATCAGGCCGACACCGAGACGGCGGAACTGGCGCTGTGGCTGGACGTGGTGGCCAAACGCAATCTGGTGCTGACCTTCGGCGGCGGCGTCAACGAGATCCAGCGCGAGCTGATCGCCACCGCCGGGCTCGGCTTGCCGAGGGTGCCGCGATGAGCATCCAGGAAGCGGCCGAACGCATCGCCGCACAAGGGGAATCCGCGCCGAGGGCGGCCCGTGACGCGGTCAACCAGGCGATGGTGAACAACTGGGTCGAAGCCATCGGCGACCGCAATCCCGTCTATGTCGACGAAGAGTTCGCCGCGAAGAGTGTCCACAAGGGACTTGTCGCACCGCCCGCGATGGCGCAGGTGTGGACGATGGGCGGGCTGCACTGGACGAGGGCGTCGGACGATCCGCTCGGCGCGATGATGGAGGTGCTCGACGAAGCCGGGTTCACCTCGGTCGTCGCGACCAACTCCGAGCAGAACTACCACCGCTACCTGCGGCACGGCGAGCGGGTCGAGGCGACCGCGAAACTCGAGAGCGTCGTCGGGCCGAAACGCACCGCGCTGGGCGAAGGCTGGTTCGTGACGACGAAGACCACTTGGTACGTCGGCGAAGAAGCCGTCGCGGACATGGTGTTCCGGGTACTCAAGTTCCGCCCGCCGGATGCGGAGCCCGCCAAGGCGGCGGCACCCGTACTGCGGCCGGTGATCAGCAAGGACACCGAGTTCTTCTGGGCCGGACTGCGCGAGGGCGAACTGCGGATCCAGCGGTGGGGCGAGACGCTGCGGCATCCGCCCGGCCCGATGCCGCCGGACGGCGACCTCGGCGCGAAGCCGGATCACGTCGTGGCGTGCGGGCGGGGAACGGTCTACAGCTACGTGGTGCACCACCACCCGAAGGTCCCCGGCAAGGACCTGCCGTTCGTGGTCGCGCTCGTCGAGCTGGAAGAGGGTGTCCGGGTGATGGGCGAGCTGCTCGACGCCGACCCCGAAGCCGTCCACATCGGACTTCCGGTGGAAGCCGCCTTCGTGAAGGTCGACGAGGAACTGACCTTGCCCGCTTGGAGGGTCGCGCGATGAAGGACTGTGCCGTCGGCACCGAGTTGCCGCCGCTGACGATCGAGGCCACCCCGACCTTCGTGGTGAGCACCGCGCTGGCGACCCGGGACTTCCAGGACGTCCACCACGACCGGGACGCCGCCGTGCGACGGGGATCGAAGGACATCTTCCTCAACATCCTCACCGACACCGGTCTGGTGCAACGGTTCGTCACCGACTGGGCGGGGCCGGAGGCGTTCGTGCGGTCGATCAAGATCCGGCTCGGCGTGCCCTGCTACGCCTACGACACCTTGACCTTCACCGGGCGGGTCACCGAACGCGACGGCGACGACGTGGTGATCTCCGTGTCCGGTGTGGACAGTCTCGGCGAACACGTGGTGGGCACCGTCGCGATCACCCTGGGAGGCGAGTGATGACCCTGTCCGGGAAGGCGGCGATCGCCGGTATCGGCGCGACGGAGTTCTCCAAGGATTCCGGGCGCAGCGAGCTGCGATTGGCGGCGGAGGCGGTTTCGGCGGCGCTGGCCGACGCGGGGCTCAAGCCGTCCGATGTGGACGGTCTGGTCTCGTTCACCATGGACGGCAACAGTGAGATCTCGGTGGCCCGCGAACTCGGCATCCCCGAACTCAAGTTCTTCAGCCGGATCCACTACGGCGGCGGGGCGGCGGCCGCGACCGTGCAGCAGGCCGCGATGGCCGTCGCGACCGGTGTCGCGGACGTCGTCGTCGCGTACCGGGCCTTCAACGAACGGTCCGGGATGCGGTTCGGCCAGGTCTCCTCGGCCGCGGCGGGGCAGGTGAACTCCTCCGGCGTTGACAACGCGTTCCACTACCCGATGGGAATCGCGACGCCCGCCGCGACCGTCGCCATGCTCGCCCGGCGCTACATGCACGAGTACGGCGCGACCAGCGAGGACTTCGGCCGGATCGCCGTCATCGACCGCGCCCGCGCCGCGACCAACCCGAAGGCGTGGTTCCACGGCAAGCCGATCACGCTCGAAGACCATCAGGCGTCGCGCTGGGTCGCCGAACCGTTGCACCTGCTCGACTGCTGCCAGGAGAGCGACGGCGGGGTCGCGCTCGTGGTCACCAGCGCCGAACGCGCGCGCGACCTGCCGCACCGGCCCGCCGTGATCGCGGCGGCCGCGCAGGGGAGCGGCCCGGACCAGTACGTGATGACCAGCTACTACCGCGACGACCTGCCCGCGCTGCCCGAGATGGGGGTCGTGGGACGGCAACTGTGGGCGCAGTCCGGGCTCGGACCGGGCGACATGGACCTCGCCGTGCTGTACGACCACTTCACCCCGTATGTCCTGATGCAGCTGGAAGAACTCGGCTTCTGCGGGAAGGGCGAGGCCAAGGACTTCATCGGCGGGGGCACCCTGGAACTCGACGGGAAACTGCCGCTCAACCCGCACGGCGGGCAGCTGGGGGAGGCCTACATCCACGGGATGAACGGGATCGCCGAAGGGGTCCGGCAGGTGCGGGGAGACGCCGTCAACCAGGTCGACGGGGCCGCACGGGTGCTCGTGACCGCCGGAACGGGCGTACCTACGAGCGGACTGGTCTTGACCGCTGGGTGAGATCACCTCAATGCCCGCTGGTGTACTAGAGCGGTACCTGCCACGGTGAGGGGGAGACCGGCTGGGAGGCACCATGTCTGGACCAATCGTCGTCGCGTGGACGCTGACCGCGGCGTTCGCGGCCTTGGTCCTGCCGTGCGTGCTGAGACTCGTCCGATTGGACTACGGACGCCACGGCGCGTCGGTCCGCAACGGTGATCTGGCCGAGCTGCTGCTCGTCGTCGCCATGGTCGCGATGCTGTCCCCGGTCGGCGGCCCCATTCCCGCCGCCGGCTGGCAGGCGGTACTCGCGCTGACGGCGGGCTGGTTCGCCGTCTCGTGGTGGAAGGGGCGGCGGTCCGGGCACGCGGCGTGCGGGCACCACGCCGTCTCCGCCGCGGCGATGCTGTTCATGGTGACGTTCATGCCGCACAGCGAGGTCTCGCACGGACCGTGGCTGGTGATGTCCGGCCCCGGCACCACCTCGGCGCTGTGGCTTTCCCTCATTTTCGGCGCCGTGGCCGCGTATTTCGCGGTGGACGCCATCCGCGCGGGTGTCTCGGCCGCGCGGGGCGACACGGGCGCGGGCCAGGTCTCACGCCGGGTGTGCCGGGTCGTGATGGGGCTGGGGATGGGCTACATGCTGCTGGGAGCGGCCGTCTGACGTCACGAGGCCGGTACGCGCCGGACCACACCCTCTTCGGCCGCCTCGGCGGTGGGAAGGCCCTCGGCCGGGTTGTCCGCGGCCCACTTGCCCGCGTCGGCGATGTCCTTGTTCAGCGCGACGATCAGCGCCTCCGACGACGGGTACGCCTGCTGCTCCCGCAGGTGGTGCCCCAGCCAGACGGTCAGCACCTCGCCGTAGAGGTTCCCGCCGAAGTCCAGCAGGTGCGCCTCGACGAGCCGGTAGCCGTCCGCGCCGTAGTACGTCGGCCGCCTGCCGACCGAGACCGCCGCCGCGATCCGGGTGCCGTCCGCGCGTTCGGCCCAGCCCGCCCACACTCCGTCGCCGACCTGGCCGTCCTGGTCGCGCAGCGCGATGTTGGCGGTCGGGAAGCCCAGTTCCCGCCCCCGCTGATCGCCCTTCTCCACCTGGCCACGGACCACGAAGTACTCCGCCGTCATGCCGCCCCCGTCCCTGCCGTCACGAAAGCCATGAATACCACGACCCGGAGCCGGGGTCGACAGCCGTCCACGCGGCGAGAGTGTCCACTGTGTACTCGGTCACGTCGTGACGAGCCGGTATCCCAGGTCCAGCTCGGTCCGGCCGAGCAGGCCGACGTGGTGCCGGTGCCAGTGCCCGTCGGCGAGGTCGGCGCGCAACCGGCCGACGGCCGCCGCGACGACGTTCTGGTCCAGCAGCGCCACCCCGGACATCCCCGCGCGCACGCGTTCGGACAGGTAGGCCTCCGGCCTGCGCCAATACGCGCCGAGGAATCCGTCGACGCAGTCCGACGGCACCGGCAGCGGAGCGGCGGACGGGGTCCCGCCCGCCGCGCTCAGCTCCTCGACGATCCTGTCGAGGCAGGCCAGCCGGCTCTCGTGCTCGGCGATCTCCGGCAGGTAGTCCCGCACCAGCCAGAACCGCGCGAACACCGCCTGGTCCCAGGTCACGATCACCTGGCGACGGGACACCCGCCGCAGTTCGGCCAGCCCGGCGGTCACGTCCGTCCAGTGGTGCACGGTGAGCACCGCCAGCGCGACGTCGAAGGCTCCGTCGCGGAAAGGGAGCCCTTCCGCACAAGCCTGGACGGCGGGGGCCGCGGTGACCGGACGCTGCCCGATCATCCGCGACGACGGTTCGACGGCGATCACGCCGCGGTCTTCCGGCTCGTAGGAACCGGCTCCCGCGCCGACGTTGACCACCGACCGCGCGTCGCCGAGCGCGGCGGTCACGGCGGCCGCGATCCGGGGGTCCGGACGTCTCGATCGCGCGTAATCCCGGCCGAGTTCGGCATACGGGTCCGAGATCAAGGGGCGCACCCGGCCGAGTCTAGCCAGAGCCGCTACCTGCGGGAACGAGGATTCAGTCTGTAGTGGTCAATAAAGTGTCAGAAAGAACGGGAGCCTCGTCCCGGTCCGGCGCGGTGGTCGTGATCAGCAGCCCGGCGGGCTCCCGCCAGACGCGGGTCCGCAGCGGTTCGCCGGGGAAGACGACGCCGGCGAACTTGGCCGCGAACGAGGCGACGCGCGAGGTGTCTCCGTCGAGGAACTCGTCGGTGACGGCCTTCGCGATGACGCCGTAGGTGCACAGGCCGTGCAGGATCGGCTTGCCGAACCCGGCCGCCGCGGCGAACGCGGGATCCGCGTGCAGCGGGTTGCGGTCCCCGCAAAGCCGGTAGAGGAGGGCCTGCTGCGGCAACGTCGGCGTGTCGATGACCGCGTCCGGTTCCCGTGACGGGAGTTCGACGCGATCGGACGGCCCGCGTTCGCCGCCGAAACCCCCTTCGCCACGGGCGAAGATGCTCGATCGCAGCGTCCACAGTGGAGTTCCGTCCGCGTCGGTGGCGACCGTCTCGTTCACGATCACCGCCGCCTTCCCCTTGTCGAAGACGTCGACGATCCGCGTCCTGGCCACGGCCTTGCCCGACGCCGGGATCGGCCGGTGCGCGATCACTTCCTGTTTGCCGTGCAGCACCTTCCCGAGGTCGACCTCGACGCCGGGGAACGAGACGGCGGGCGGCTCGAACACGCGCAGGTTCGCGGCCACGGTCGCGAACGTCGGCAGCACCCGGAGGCCGTCCTCGTAGGTGTAGCGCAGCTCCCGCGGGCTCGTCGGATCCGAGCCCGCGCCCAGCGCCAGGTGGTAGAGCTGCACGTCGGACGCGGTCCAGGCGAAACTCACCTCGCCGAGGTCGGCGCCGATCGCGACCGAAGGATCGATGGGCACGAAGAACTCCTACTCGTAGGTGACGGTGACCTCGTCGGTCAGCGGCAAGGACTGACAGGCCAGCACGATGCCTTCGGCGATGTCGTCGCCGTCGAGGACCTCGTTGTGCAGCATCTTCACCTCACCGGAGGTGACCCGGCAGGCGCACGCGCTGCACTGTCCCTCACGGCAGGAATACGGCGCGTCGAAACCCTTTTCCAGCAACAGGTCCAGCAGTTTCGTCCGGCGGGGCCACGCGAGCTTCCTGGTCTCGCCGTCGAGGGTGACCTCGACTCCCGCCGGGGTCTCGGCCTCTTCGACGACGACCGGTTCGGCCACCTCGAACGGGTTCCCGCCGAGGGACAGGAACCGCTCCAGATGGATCCGTTTGCGCGGCAGTCCGAGGTCCTTGAGCACCGCGCGCGCGGCGTCCATGAACGGACCCGGTCCGCAGATGAACGCCTCGTGCGCGGTGTACGGCGCGACCAGGGCGCGCAGGTGCGCCTCGGCCGGCAGACCTTGCAGGCTCTCCAGCCAGTGCATCACGACCAGCCGGTCCGCGTACCTCGCGGCGAGATCCGCCAGTTCCCGCGCGAAGATCACCGATCCTTCGTCGCGATTGGCGTAGAGCAGGACCACCTTGCCGGTTCCGTGTTCCAGCGCGGACTTCAGGATCGACATCACCGGCGTGATCCCGCTTCCGCCCGCGAGCAGCAGGAAGTCCTCGTCGAGCGACGCGGGGCTGAACACCCCGGCGGGCGGCAGGACCTGGACCTCTTGCCCGGCCCGGAGGTTGTCGCAGAGCCAGTTCGATCCGTAGCCGTCGGAGGTGCGCTTGACGGTGACCTGGACCCGGTTCTCGTGCGGCGCGCTGGAGAGCGAATAGCAGCGGGCCACCGACCCGGTCCGCTCGCTCGGCACGCGGACGGTGAGGAACTGCCCTGGGGTGTAAGCGAAAACGGAGGCGTGCTCGGCCGGGATCTCGAACACGATCGACGACGCGTCGGCCGTCTCGGCGATCACCTCGGCCACGGTCACGGTGACGGGGCCGCTCATTCGGGCACCTCCAGCAGGCCGTCCTTCAGCGCGGCGTCGATGCTGTCGCTGAGATTGCCGCAGGTGTCGAGCAACGCCGTCTGCGCGCCGGACGCCTTCTGCGCCGCGAACACCGGGCAGCTCCGTGACGCGTCGGTCGTCCACTGGATGCTGGTGTGCTGCATGCTGTTCTTCTTGACCAGCACACAGGTCCCGCACGAGCGGCAGTTCAGCGGCCGCAGCCCGGCGGTGAGGAACTCGACGGTCTCGGGCTTCACACCCCGGCCTCTTCCGCCTGCTGCCGCGCCAGGTTGTCGGCCACCTCCGCCGCCCAGACCTCGTTGGCGCGGCTGGTGTCCACTTCGAACTCGAACCGCCGGGTCATGTCCTCGGTGACGTCGGCCGCGTCCACATAGAACTGGTCGTACCAGCGGCGCAGCTGGTAGACCGGCCCGTCCTCCTCGCACAGCAACGGGTTGTCGATCCGCGTCTTGTTGCGCCAGATCTCCACGTCCTGCAGGAAACCGACGCCGATGCCCTTGGCGAACTTCCCGGCGATCTTGTCCGCGTGCTCGTCCGAGACGCCCTCGAACTTCTTCACGCTCACGCCCCACTGCAGCACGAACGAGTTCTCGGTGACCGGGTAGTGGCAGTTGATCAGCACGTTCTCGATCTCGAAACCCTGGTACGTGTTGAGCAGCGTGTTGATCATGTAGGACGGCCCGAAATACGACGCCTCGGACCGCAGCAGGTTCTCCTCGCCGCCGTAGTTGGACGCCATTCCCTTGTCCGGACGGCCTTTCGTGTTCAGGTACTGCGTGGCGACATGTCCCTCGAACACGTTCTTGAAGTAGGTCGGAAAGGCGTAGTGGATGTAGAAGAAGTGCGCCATGTCGACCATGTTGTCGATGATTTCGCGGCAGTTGGAGCCCTCGATCAGCACCGAATCCCAGGTCCAGTTGCTCCACTCGCCGTTGAACACGCCCTCGATGCGCGGGATGACGACGTCCTCGGGCGGCGGGTTGCCTTCCGGGTCGTGCCAGACGAACAGCTGCTTGTTCTCCTCCAGCACTTGCCACGTCTTCGTCCGCGCCCGCAGCGGAACCCGCTTGGCGTAGGGGATCGAGACGCATTTGCCGTTGCCGTTCCAGCGCCAGTCGTGGAACGGGCAGGCGATCTCGTCGCCCTTGACCTCGCCCTGGGTGAGGTCGCCGCCCATGTGGCGGCAGTACCCGTCGAGCACGTTCAGCTTGCCGGACGAGTCGGCGAAGACCACCAGTTTCGTCCCGAACGCCGTGATGGCGTGCGGCTTCCCGTCCCGGAACGGCTCGGCGAGGCCGAGACAGTGCCAGCCGCGCGCGAACCGCGAAGGGGGCGCGCCCGCGTCGATCTGCCGTACGGATTCCGTCGTCATCGGCTGCCTCCCGCTTTGGTGTGATCTTGCTGCGCGAGATGCTCGGCCGCAAGGTAGCCGAACACCATCGCCGGGCCGATCGTCGCGCCGGGGCCCGCGTAGGTGCGGCCCATCACCGCCGCGCTCGTGTTGCCGGCCGCGTAGAGCCCGTCGATCACCGACCCGTCCTCGCGCAGGACACGCGCGTGCGGGTCGGTCCTCAAACCGCCCTTGGTGCCCAGGTCGCCGGGCACGATCTTCACCGCGTAGTACGGCGCGACGTCCAGCGGGCCCAGGCTCGGATTGGGTTTGTTCCGCGGATCGCCGTAGTAGTGGTCGTACGCGCTGCGCCCGCGGTGGAAGTCCTCGTCCACGCCGCTTTTCGCGAAGCCGTTGAAGCGCCGCACGGTGGACTCCAGCGCGTCGGCCGGGACCTCGATCCGCTCGGCGAGTTTCGCGATCGTGCTCGCCTTGACCGCGATGCCCGCTTTGAACCAGCGGCCGGGGAGCGGCTGACGCGGGCCGAGGCCGGTGAACATGTACCGGTTGCGGTTGCGCTGGTCGAACACCAGCCAGGTCGGGAAGTTCCGGCCGGGCCCGTCGCCGTCGCCGTACATCGCGTGCACGGCCTCGACGTAGGGCGCCGACTCGTTGACGAAGCGCTCACCCCGCGCGTTGACCATCAGGCAGCCCGGCCGCGACCGCTCGGCGAGCGCGAACCATGGGCCGCCGGTCAGCGGGATGGACGGGCCCCACCAGGCGTCGTCCATCAGAGCGGTGGCCGCGCCGAGTTTGAGCCCGGCGCCGATGGCGTCGCCGGTGTTGGCTTCGGCGCCGACGGTCCAGTCCGTGCCGATGGGCGCCCGCTGGTACTTGGCCCGCATCTCCTCGTTGCGCTCGAACCCTCCGGCGCCGAGCACGACGCCGAGCCGGGCACGGATCAGTTTTTCCTCGCCTTCGTGGCGGACCACGACGCCGATCACGCGATCGCCTTCGACCTCGAGGTCCACCAGCGGCGTGTTCAGCCAGACCGGGACATCGGCCCGCCGCAGGCCCTCCCGCAAACCGGCCGCAAGCGCTTGCCCCATGGAGAGAAGCCGTTGACGGCGGATCCGGCCCAGCAGCCAGCGGCCACCGAGACCGAGGACGCGGAGGATCCCGCGCGGATGCCGGGCGAGCAGGCTCAGCCACCGGTAGTCCGCCTGGGTGATCGGGGCGCCCAGCGGGGGAGCGCTGTAGGGCGGCTCCAGATTCGCCAGCTCCGGACCGAGCAGGTTGCCGTCGAGCGCGGCCGGTTCGACCGACCGTCCGCCGGCGCGCCCGCCGGGGGCCTCCGGGTGGTAGTCCGAGTAACCGCGGACCCACCGGAAGCGCAGCGGCGTTTTGTCGCAGACGAAGGACAAGACCTCGGGGCCGCGGTCGAGAAAGGCCGACCGGAGTTCCGCCGGGACGACGTCGCCGACGATCGACTCGAGGTACTCGTGCGCCCGCTCCGGGGGTTCTTCGATCCCGGCCGCCCGCAGGGCGTGGTTGCCGGGGATCCAGACGCCGCCGCCGGACCGCGCGGTGGAGCCGCCGAAGTGGGCGGCCTTCTCCACGACCAGGACCTCGAGTCCCCGGTGGGCTGCGGACAGTGCGGCGGTCATCCCGGCGGCCCCACTGCCCGCCACGATCACGTCGTAGTCCATACGCCCCTCACCTGGAACACGTTGTAGGAAGCATGTAGCAGCATCCGCGCTGCTCCAGTCACCATAGACGAGAACGTGTTCTAGTTCTAGGGTGGGGTGATGGACTCCCTCATCGCGGATGTGGTGATCGTGGGCTTCGGGGCGGCGGGCGCCTGCGCGGCGATCGAAGCCGCCGACGCGGGCGCCCGGGTGCTCGTCGTGGAGCGGTTCTCCGGCGGTGGCGCGAGCGCCGTCAGCGGAGGTGTCGTCTACGCCGGTGGCGGGACGGCGCAACAGCGGGACGCGGGTGTCGACGACAGCGTCGACGCGATGTACGACTACCTGCGGCTCGAGGTCGGCGACGTCGTCTCCGAAGAGACCCTGCGGCGGTTCTGCGCGGGCAGTACGGAGATGGTGACCTGGCTGGAGGGCAACGGTGTCCCGTTCGAGGGGAGCCTGTGCCCGTACAAGACGTCCTACCCGAGCGACGCGCATTATCTGTACTACTCGGGCAGCGAGGCGGCGGGCGGCTTCCGTGACGCGGCGAAGCCGGCGCCGCGCGGGCATCGCGTCAAAGGTCCGGGGACCTCGGGGAAGCTGCTGATGAAACGCCTGGCCGAGGCCGTCCGGCGCCGCGGGATCCAGGTGCTGCCGCAGACCGCGGCGCGGAATCTGATCGTGGACGAGAACGGGACCGTGACCGGGGTCGTCGTGTCCACCCTGCGGGACGCGCCCGCGCGGGTCCGGGCGGCCCATCGGAAGCTGGCCGCGTACGCCGCCAAACCGGGGATCTACGTACCGTCGCTGCGGAAGTCGCTGCATCGGCGGGTGGAGCGGATCGAACGCCGATACGGCCGTGAGCTGCGTATTTCGGGCTCGCGCGGGGTCGTCCTCGCGGCGGGCGGGTTCATCGCGAACCGGGAGATGGTGCGTGAGCACGCGCCCGCGTATCGCGGCGGCCTCGCGCTGGGGACCTCCGCCGACGACGGGTCCGGGATCCGGATGGGCGTCGAAGCGGGCGGGGCCACCGCGGAACTGGGGCGGATCTCCGCCTGGCGGTTCATCACCCCGCCGTCCGCGTTCCTCGGCGGCCTGCTGGTCGGCAAGGAAGGCGGCCGGATCATCGACGAATCCCGGTACGGCGCCGCCGTCGGCGAACGCATGATCACCGAGCACGGCGGGCGGGGCTGGCTGTTGGTCGACGACGCCATCGTGCGCGACGTGCGTCGTGACGCGCGGAAGCAAAGCCAGTGGTTCCAAGGACTTCAAGTGCGCTACCTGCTGCGGCAACGGGTCGTCGCCGGTTCGCTCGAAGACGTCGCGCGCAAGGCGGGCGTCGACCCCGGCGGCCTGGTCGCCAGCGTCGAGGCCTCGCGCTCGGGCGCGGATCCGACCGGCAAACCCGCCGAGTTCGCGCGCCCGCTGGATCGGGCGCCGTACTCGCTGATCGACGTCTCGATCCGGCCCAATCTCGGCTATCCGTGCCCGATGCTGACGCTGGGCGGCCTGGTCGTCGACGAGGAGACCGGCGCCGTGCGGGGCTCCTCCGGCACCCCGATTCGCGGGCTGTACGCGGCAGGCCGGACCGCGGTGGGAATCTGTTCTAGGTCCTATGTGAGCGGTCTGTCGCTGGCCGACTGCGTGTTTTCCGGGCGGCGTGCTGGAGCACACAGTGCGCTCGACCGGGGATCGGTCGACAAAAACGAGAACGTGTTCTAGTCTTGGATCCGGTTCACGGAGTACGGCGAGAGAGGGAACGCATATGAGCGAGCACGCCGCGCAGGACGTGATCGCGGGGATCCGGGAGCTGCTGCCGGTCCTGCGGGAACGGGCGCAGGAGGCGGAGGACGCCCGGCGCGTTCCCGAGGAGTCCGTCAAGTCCCTGCAGGAGACCGGGTTCTTCAAACTGCTGCAGCCGAAGACGTTCGGCGGTCTCGAAGCCGACCCGGTGAGCTTCTACACCGCCGTCAAACTCGTCGCGAGCGCGTGCGGGTCCACGGGCTGGGTCGCCTCCATCCTCGGCGTCCACCCGTGGCACCTCGGCCTGTTCGAGGCGCAGGCGCAGCAGGACGTCTGGGGCGACGACCACGACGTCCGGATCTCCTCTTCCTACGCGCCGATGGGCAAGGCGGACGTCGTCGACGGCGGCTACCGGCTCAGCGGGCGCTGGAGTTTCTCCTCCGGCTGCGACCACGCGACCTGGGTGCTGCTGGGCGGGCCGGTGTTCAAGGACGGCAAACCCGTCGACTTCTGCACCTACCTGGTGCCGATCGGCGACTACGCGATCGAAGACGTCTGGGACACCGTGGGCCTGCGCGGCACCGGGTCCAACGACATCATCGTGAACGACGTCTTCGTCCCGAAGCACCGCGCGCTCAGCTTCATCGCGACGTCGAAGTGCAAGACGCCCGGCCAGGAGCTCAACCCCGGGCCGCTGTACAAGCTCCCGTACGGTTCGGTGCATCCGAGCACGATCACCGCGCCCATCATCGGGATGGCGCAGGGTGCCTACGACGCGCACGTCGAGTACCAGGGCAAGCGGGTGCGCGCGGCGTACGCGGGTGAACAGTCCAAAGAGGACTCGTTCGCCAAGGTGCGGATCGCCGAGGCGGCGAGCGAGATCGACGCGGCCTGGCTCCAGTTGACGCACAACATCGACGAGCTCTACCAGCTGGCGTGCAAGGGGGAGAAGTTGCCGTTCCCCACGCGGTTGCGGGTCCGGCGTGACCAGGTCCGCGGCACGGAACGCGCGATCTTCGCGATCGACAGGCTTTTCGAGAACTCCGGCGGTCGCGCCTTGCAGGCCGGAACCCCGATCCAGCGGTTCTGGCGCGACGCCCACGCCGGCCGCGTGCACGCGGCGAACGACGCCGAGCGCGCCTACGTCATGTTCGGAACCGGCGCCTTCGGGCTGCCCGTCGAGAATGCGATGGTCTGATGACCGAAGGCAAGTACGCCACCGTCCAAGGTGGACTGAAGCTGCACTACCACGAAGCGGGCGTGGAGCATCCGGAGACGGTGATCCTCCTGCACGGCGGCGGCCCCGGCGCGTCGGCGTGGAGCAACTTCGGCCGCAACCTGCCGGTGTTCGCCAAGAACTACCGCACACTGGCGATCGACCAGCCCGGGTTCGGCCGGTCGGACAAGCCGACCGAGCATCCACAGTACTTCCGCCACAGCGCGGACGCCGTCGTCGGGCTGATGGACGAACTCGGCATCGAGCGGGCGCATTTCGTGGGCAACTCGCTCGGCGGAGGGGCTTCCGTCCGGCTCGCGCTGAACCATCCGCAACGCGCCGGACGGCTGGTGCTGATGGGGCCGGGCGGGCTGAGCCTCAACCTGTTCGCGCCCGATCCCACCGAGGGCATCAAGAACCTGGGCCGGTTCAGCGCCCCTCCAGGGCCCAGCCGGGAAAAGCTCGAAGCCTTCCTGCGGATCATGGTGCACGACCAGTCCTTGATCACCGACGAACTGATCGACGAGCGGTTCGCCGCCGCGAGCGCGCCGGAGTCCCTCGCGGCGATGAAGGCGATGGGCAAGTCGTTCGCCCAGCCCGACACCTACGAGGAAGGCATGCTGTGGCGTGAGGCGCACCGCCTCCGTCAGCGTGTGCTGCTCATCTGGGGCCGCGAAGACCGGGTCAATCCGCTCGACGGCGCCCTGCTCGCGCTCAAGACGATCCCGCGGGCCCAGCTGCACGTGTTCGGCGGCTGTGGTCACTGGGCGCAGCTGGAGAAGTTCGACGAGTTCAACCGGCTGGCACTCGACTTCCTGGGAGCCTCCTGATGGGTATCCGTTCGCTCGCCTACCTCCGCATCGAAGCCACCGACATGGCCGCGTGGCGTGAATACGGGCTGAAAGTCCTCGGCATGGTCGAGGGCTCCGGGACGAACCCGGAAGCGCTTTACCTGCGCATGGACGACTTCCCGGCTCGGCTGGTCATCTTCCCCGGCGAGCACGACAGGCTCGCCGTGGCGGGCTGGGAGGTCGCCACCGCCGGGGAGCTCGACGAGATCCGGGACTCGCTCGACGCGAACTCCGTGCCCTACGAGGAGGGCACCCCGGATCAGCTCACCGATCGCCGCGTCGACGGCCTGGTGTCCTTCGAGGACCCTTCCGGCAACACGCTGGAAGTCTTCCACGGCGTGGCGTTGCAGCATCGGCGCGTGGTGAGCCCGTACGGGCACAAGTTCGTGACCGGCGAGCAGGGGCTCGGGCACGTCGTACTGTCCACACACGACGACGAAGCCGCGCTGCGGTTCTACCGCGACGTCCTCGGATTCCGGTTGCGGGACTCGATGAAACTGCCGCCGCAGATGGTCGGCAGGCCGGCCGACGGCGCGCCCGCGTGGCTGCGGTTCTTCGGCTGCAACCCGCGTCACCACAGTCTCGCGTTCCTGCCGATGCCGACTCCGAGCGGCATCGTGCACCTCATGGTCGAAGTGGAGAACACCGACGACGTCGGCCTCTGCCTCGACCGGGCCATCCGTCGGAAGGTGCCGATGTCGGCCACCCTCGGGCGGCACGTCAACGATCTGATGCTCTCGTTCTACATGAAGACCCCCGGCGGATTCGACGTCGAATACGGCTGCGAGGGAAGACAAGTGGACGACGAGAGCTGGATCGCCCGAGAGAGTACGGCGGTTTCCTTGTGGGGACACGACTTTTCAGTCGGCGCCCGGCCTCCGGGTCAGTCGTGACCCGGGTGACGGACGTCGATCCCGAGATCGCCGCGGAGATCGAGCCTGCCCGGTTCCGGTCGGTGCTCGGGCATTTCTGCACCGGCGTCGCCGTGGTGACCGGGCACGACGGCCGGGCGCCGGTGGGGTTCGCGTGCCAGTCGTTCGCGGCGCTTTCCCTGGATCCGCCACTGGTCTTGTTCTGTCCCGCCAAGACTTCCCGGACCTGGGCGGTGCTGGCCGAGTCCGGGCGGTTCGCGGTCAACGTCCTCGCCGAGCACCAGCAGGACGTCAGCGCGGTGTTCGGGTCGCGGGGCGCGGACAAGTTCGCGTCGGTCGACTGGACCCCCGCACCGTCCGGATCTCCTTTGCTGACAGGGGCTTTGACGTGGATCGACTGCACGCTCGAAGCCGTGCACGAAGCGGGAGACCACTACGTCGTCGTCGGCAGGGTCACCGCGCTCGGGGAACCGTCCGATGACCGGCCACTGCTGTTCCACCGCGGCCGGTACACGGTTACGGAACCGGTGACCGACGCGCTCGCCGCGCTCATGCCGTGGCCGCGTCCCGACGATTGGTTGTAAAACGTATAACTGGATAACCGTATAAACGAAAAAATGTAAAGCTGTCCTTTCCTGTTGCTTCCGCTTAGCGTTTTCACCGGAAGCTCACCAAGGAATGGGGACAGCAACGTGAACGGGAATTCTCGCAGACTGGCCGGAATCGGCCTGGCCGCCGCCGTCGTCACGGTCTTGGCCGGGGTGACGCCGGCGCAGGCCGCCGAGGGCTCGATCGTCGGCGCCGGTGCGGAAGGCGCCATCGCCGACAGCTACATCGTCGTGCTCAAGGACGGCTCCACCGTCGACAAGCCTTCGCTGGCTGGCAAGTTCGGCGGGGCCATCGGACGGCAGTACACGCAGGGCATCAGCGGCTTCTCGGTGGCGCTGGGCGAGCGGCAGGCCAAGCGCCTCGCGGCCGACCCGGCGGTCGCCTTCGTCGAGCAGAACAAGGTGGTGCGCGCCGAGGCGACGCAGACGAATCCGCCGTCCTGGGGGCTCGACCGCATCGATCAGCGCAATCTCCCGCTGGACAACAAGTACAATTACTCGACGACCGCGTCGAATGTGAACGTCTACGTTCTCGACACAGGTATTCGCGCCAGTCACACCGATTTCGGCGGCCGGGTGAAGCAGGGCTACGATTTCGTCGACAATGACACGAACGCGGACGACGGTTACGGTCACGGCACACACGTCGCGGGCACGATCGCCGGCGCGAAATACGGTGTCGCCAAGGGTGCTTCGCTGTACCCGGTGCGGGTCCTCGGTTCCGACGGCAGCGGCACGACCGCGGGTGTGATCTCGGGCGTCAACTGGATCACCCAGAACGCCAAGAAGCCCGCCGTGGCCAACGCCAGCCTCGGCGGCGGCGCGTCGACCGCACTGGACACCGCGGTGCGGAACTCCATCAAGGCGGGGATCACCTGGGCGGTCGCCGCGGGTAATTCGAACGTCAACGCCGCCAACACCTCGCCCGCCAGGGTGACCGAAGCGCTCACGGTCGCCGCGGCGGACCGCACCGACCGCCGCGCTTCCTTCTCCAACTACGGTTCCGTGATCGACCTGTTCGCGCCGGGCGTCTCGATCACCTCGGCCTGGAAGGACAACGACACCGCGACCTACACCGGTAACGGCACCTCGTTCGCCGCTCCGCACGTGGCCGGTGCCGCGGCGCTGTACCTGTCTTCGCACACCGGGGCCACCGCGGCCCAGGTGGCCCAGGCGCTGATCAGCGCCTCGACTCCGGGGCTGGTGACCAACCCCGGTAGCGGTAGCCCGAACCGCACGCTCTACGTCGGGTAGGTTCCCTCGGTGGTGGTGGCTCGGTCCCGGCGTTGCGCCGGGACCGAGCTTTTTCGTCCCCGTGGCCGGGGCGGGCCGAGCAGCGAACGCAAAGCCAACGGCGGCAGGGCCAGAAGTTCTTCCAGTTCGGCGAGTGCCCGGAGGGATTCCGGGCGTTCCGGTCTGCGTCTGCCGGACTGCCAATGGCTCAGCGTCGGCACACTGATGGAGACGCCGCGGAGCTCCAGGCGGTGACGGATCCGGTCCAGCGGGAGCCCGCTGGCCGTGATCGCCGCGCGCAGGGCCGGCGGGAACGGTTCTGGATGCAGGGTGGCGCCGGGGAAGATCTGCGGGGGCGTCATGCACTGAAAGTAAGAAGCCGTATCTGGAGTGTCAACGGCGCCCGGCGGTCGTCTCAGCCGGTGAACCCTCCGAAAGTCGGATCGGCTCACCCGCTTCGTGCAGACTGCGCAACGCGAGCCGGTACGACTCGATCAGCCCCGTCTCGTGATACGGGACGCCGATTTCCGCGCAGTATCCTTGGACGATGGGCCGGGCGCGGCGAAGGTGCGGCGACGGCATACTCGGGAACAGATGGTGCTCGATCTGGTAGTTGAGCCCGCCGAGCGCGACGTCGACCACCCTGCCGCCGCGGACGTTGCGCGACGTGAGCACCTGCTTGCGAAGGAAGTCGAGTTCGGTGTCACCGGACAGGATCGGCATCCCCTTGTGGTTGGGCGCGAAGATCGATCCCATGTAGACACCCCACAGTGCTTTGTGGACGATGAAGAAGACGAGTGCCTTGCCGGGGGAGAGGACGACGAGCAGCGCGCTGAAGTAGAGCGCGAAATGCGCCAGCAGCAAGGCCGCTTCGATCCCGCGCCGCCGGATGCCCGGCTTCGACACCGCGCGGATACCGGAGAAGTGCAGGTTCAGGCCCTCGAGAGTGAGCAGCGGGAAGAACAGGAAAGCCTGGTAGCGGCCGATGAACCGCGGAAGTCCCTTGCTGGCCCTAGCTTGGTCCTTCGACCACACGAGGATGTCCGGATCGACGTCGGGGTCGAGGTCCTCGTGGTTCGGGTTCGCGTGGTGACGGGTGTGCTTGTCCATCCACCAGCCGTAACTCATGCCGACACCGAGATTCCCGGCGATCCGGCCGGCGATCTCACTCGGACGGCGGGTCCGGAACACCTGGCGGTGCGCGAGATCGTGCGACAGCAAGGCGATCTGGCCGAACATCACCGCCTGGAAGACGGCGATCCCCAGCTGCCACCAGGAGTCCCCGATCGCGAAGAAGGCGACCCAGCCGGCGACGAAGAGGGTGGCGACCAGGCCGATGCGGAAGACGTAGTAGCCGGGACGGCGGTCGAGGAGGCCCGCTTCGCTGACGCGGCGGGACAGGCGGGCGAAATCGCTGCCTGTGCGGAGGTTTGCGGTCACCGTTGTGAGTCTGGCCGAGAGTGGGGGCTGGGTGAATGTGGTGGGCCGGTGGGTCGGTGCGGGGGTTGGCCCTACCTTGGCGCGGTGTGGGCTCCTGTGGTTCACGGAGCTTGACCTTGACCGCGCTGGAGGTTCTACCGTCAACCGCATGACCCGCACGGAAGCACCCGGAGAGGACACGACATGACGACTCGGCAGATGTCCGACGTCGAGCTGGCCGGGCAGCCGGCCGCGTATTGGACCGGTGTCGCTTACGAAGCGCTCATCGCGTTCACCCGGGCTCGGCAGGCCGAAAAGGGCTATACCCAGCCCCAGTTCTGGCTGCTGCGCAATCTGTCGGCGAACGACATCTCATCCGACGGCCGGGGAATGACCTTGACCGAACTGCGAGAGGCGATGGTCTCCTATATTCGCCCCGAGGACGATCTGGCAGTGGAGGCCGAAGCGCTCCTGGAGCGTGGCTGGCTGACCTCGGACACCGAGAACCGGCTATGGCTCACCGAGGAGGGGGAGCAGGCCCGCGTCGATCTCGCGCGTAACGCTCCCGCTATCCGTGCCGCCCTTCATGAAGGTATCGAGGATGCGGACTATGTCACGACGGTGAAGGTGCTTCAACGGCTGATCCGCAATGCGGGTGGGGCGGGCTCGCTCCGTCTGGGTTCGTGACGGACATCGTTATGCCGCAGGCATTCTCACTCGTAGAGCCACGGGCTCAGATGGTCAGTGCACCGGCTGGGATAATGATCGTTCTGGGTAGCGAAGGGGTGTTCCGTGTCGCGTGGTGTTCCGTTGCGGTCGGTGGAGCGTGAATTGATCGCGTTCGGGTTGAGGTAGGGGAAGTCGTTTCGGGAGATCGGGGCCTGGATTGGACGGGATCATTCGGTGGTGTCCCGCGAGGTTGACCGCAACGGTGGACGGGAGGTGTATTCGCCGTTGGTTGCGCAGCGCCGGGCTGATCGACTACGGAAGCGTCCAAAGGAACGCAAGGTGCTGAAATCGCCGTTTCTGACTCGCGTGGTGCATGAGGGGTTGCGGAAAAAGTGGTCACCGATGCAGATCGCGTACAGGTTGCGGCTCGACCATCCGATGGATCATTCTCGCTGGGGGTCACATGAAGCGATTTACCAGGCGTTGTTCGTGCAGGCGAAGGGGACGTTGCGGGCAGAGGTGGCCGAGGCCGAGGACCGTGCCGTGCCGGGCTTCTGGGAAGGCGATCTGATCGTCGGCGCGAACAATCAATCGCAGATCGCGACCTTGGTCGAACGGCGCACTCGATTCGTCATGCTGGTGCGTATTCCTCAGGATCGCACGGCCGAGAACGTTGCCCCGCGGCTGGTCGCCAAGATGAACATTTTGCCTGACGTTTCAAGAACATCGTCACCTGGGATCAGGGTGGCGAGATGGGCGGCCACAGGAAGTTCGCCATGGCCACCGGCATGCCGGTGTATTTTTGTGATCCGCGCGCGCCCTGGCAACGCGGCAGCAACGAGAACACCAATGGGTTGCTGCGCCAGTACCTTCCCAAAGGAACCGACCTATCCGGATATTCACAGGACGAACTCGATGCCATCGCAGACGAACTCAACGACCGGCCGCGACAGACACTGGGTTGGCTTAAGCCGATCGAAGCGTTCAGCAAAGTGTGTTGCTAGACTAGAGGTGGCGCACTCACCAGTTGAAACCACCGCCCTCATTCGTGGCAATCGAACGCACGTTCGAGTATGATCATGGACATGACCACTACCCTTGTTTTCAACCCGAAAGCCGCTCGCCTTCTCGATTCCGCCTACGACGAAGAAGTCTCGCTTCGTCGGACGCAGGGTCGTCAGGTGCGGTTCATAGCGGAGTTCGCCGCTGCGGGTGGTTCGCGAAGATCGGTGACCGAGGAGGTCGCCCTGTGCTTCTCGGTCTCTCGCAATCAAGCCTCCCTGCTGGTCGAAACGTCCTGCTCTCTCGTGGCGCGCTTGCCGAACACGTTGGCGGCGCTGGAGAAAGGTGACATCGATCTGTACAAGGCGTCGAAGGTCAGTCAGTTGACCCGCGAAGTCTCGGACGAGATCGCCGCGCAGGTGGACGCGTTCATGGCCAACCGGCTCGCCGGGCGTGACCCCGGGGCGATCCGCAAATCGGTGAACGGCGCCGTGCAGAAGTTCGACCGGGCGGGCTATAAGGAACGGGCGGAAAAGAAACGCGCGCGACGACATGTCTCGCTGGACCACGAAGACGAGACCATGTCGACTCTCTCCGCTCTTCTGCCTTCCGAGGTGGCGAGTTCGATTTACGCGTCGATGAGCCGCGCCGCGCAGGCGCGCCGGGCGCGGGACAAGTCCCGGACCCTGGATCAGCATCGCGCGGACGTGTTCGCCGAGCGGCTTCTGGCCGAGGACGGGCACGGAAAGCCTCGCGCGCACATCCATGTCTACGTCGACTTCTTGACCCTGGCGGGCGCTCGCGAGGATCCCGCGACCCTGGCCGGTTACGGGCCCATCCCCGACTGGCTCGTGCGGGAGATCGCCTCCGATCCCGGCTCGACCTGGTCACGGCTGATCACCGACCCCGCCACCGGGCAACTCCTGGAGGCCGGTGCCGACAAGTACCGGTCACCGGCCTCGCTGGCCCGGTTGATCAAGGCGCGGGACCGGGAATGCACGCATCCCGGCTGCCACCGTCCGGCGGAGTTCTCCGAGATCGACCACATCATTCCCCGGGCGCGGAACGGCAGGACCGATCACCACAACTGCCGCGGAGCGTGCAAGATCCACAATCTCCTCAAGGAAGAACCCGGCTGGTCCGCGACGCCCACCGGCGACGGCGGCATGACCATCACCACCCCGTCCGGGCGCACCTACGACGCGACACCGGAACCACTCCACGACCCACGCCCCGAGCAGGAGGACGACACCCCGCCCTTCTGAGCGAGACGAACGTCCTCACAGCCGCCAGGAGGCGCGATGCCGGGCGGCTTGGAACCCGTGCGCCGGTGCGGGTCGTGAGCGGTGTGGACAGTTTCGCTCGCCGTGCCACCCGCCTGCCGGACCCCGCGTGATCATGGGCGGATCCCGCGAGAACCGAGTCCCGCCGCGGCCTGCACGCCTCCAGAACGCGCCAGGTCCCGATCCGCCGCCATACCCCGACGAAACCGCCCTCAACGGCCGCCCACCCATCACCCGCGTTCCCAACCTCTCAGATCACGACACCCAGTCGAGGACGCAGACTCTCCGGCCTACGCCCCGGCCACCGCCGCCCGCGCCGCATCGAAGGGCGCCCGGTCGAACACGATCCGCAGCTCCACGATCTTCCCCTCCCGCACGGTCACCAGCTCGGCCCCGGGCGCACTCGCCACCGGCAGCGTCGCGGTGTCGTACATCAGCAGCGCCGTCGTCTCGTCCCCGAACGCCGAAAGCAGGGTCGACCCGGTCAGGATCTCGGTGAACGGGCCCATGAACCCGCGAAACGCTTCCGCGCCGGTCAGTGGCCCGGCGGGCGTGTGGCAGACGATGTCGTCGGCGATGTAGGTCATCGCCTTCTCGAAGTCTTTCTCCAAGGCACTGCCGGTCCACGCCCGGTGGTAGGAGAGCGCGACGTCCAAAGCCGGACTGGTCATGATGGTTCCTCTCGTCGACCTTCACCCCGTCAGACACCACCCCCACCCGAAACGGAACGGTGCGCCGCGAAAAAGGTCGTGACAGGATCGCGCCCGTGAGGACAACGGACGACCAGGCGTTTCGCGAGCTCACCGACACCTATCGGCACGAGCTACACCTGCACTGTTACCGGATCCTCGGCTCTCTCACCGACGCCGAGGACGCGGTTCAGGAGACGCTGCTCGCCGCCTGGCGCGGCCTCGACGGGTTCGAGGGCCGTTCGTCGCTCCGCACCTGGCTGTACCGCATCGCCACCAACCGCTGTCTCAACGCCCTGCGGGACACGGGCCGCCGCCGTCTCCCTGAACCGGTGCCCCCGTTCGACCCGCCGGAGCCCAGCCGCCGCGGTGAGATGACCTGGCTGCAGCCGTACCCGGACGAACTCCTCGAGCGCGTCGCCGACAGCGAGCCCGGCCCCGAAGCGCGCTACAGCGCGAGGGAGGCGATCGAACTGGCCTTCGTCACCGGCCTCCAGCTCCTCCCGCCGAGACAGGCAGCCGCCCTCGTCCTGCGGGACGTCCTGTGTTTCCCCGCAGGCGAGGTCGCGAGCATGCTCGGCACCACCGAAACCGCGGTCAAGGGCATCCTCCAGCGCGCCCGTGCCTCAGTCGACAAGCATCGTGACGGCGCCGGGCACCGGCCGTCACCCCAGGAGCGCGAGCTGACCAGGCGGTTCGCCGACGCCTTCACCGCGGGCGATCTCGACGGCGTCCTCGGCCTGCTCACCGACGACGCGTGGCTCGCCATGCCGCCGGCGCCGCACGAGTACCACGGCCTCGACGCGATCGCCGGCTTCCTCCGCGTCACCATGGCCGTGCCGGTCCCGGAAGGCTTCACGATGACGCCGACCCGGGCGAACAACCAGCCTGCCTTCGATTGCCGACACGGAGACACACCGGCCGGGTTGATGGTCCTCACCCTCGACGGCGACCGCATTCGCGCCGTCACCCGGTTCCTGGCTCAGAAGTAGCTCGCCAAACGACCGCAGAGCGCCTCGATGTCCATGACCGGCGCACCCGTCCACGAGGGACTGTCCATCCACCCGATTTCAGTGGGCGTTCCCCGATGCCGCGCGAAAACGTGCTGATGGAAGTGAGCGACACTCCGTCCGGCGATGGCGGAGAACACGTGCTCCGGAGCCAGTTCCGCCCGCAGGCCGCGAGCCGCGCACCAGGCCGCCCGCGAGACCGCTGAGACCTCTTCCGAAGTCAGTTCGTCCAGTGCGGCCACGTGCCGCCGAGTCTCCACGAACAGATACCCGGGGAACCCACCCGGGCGATGTGAAACGACGAGTACGTCGTCCGCCCAGACGACCGGCCCCACGAGAGGCCCCTCGCCCCGGTGTTTGGCGCAGATCGCACAGTCCACCGGCTCACGATAACGGCGGCCGCACCCGCCCGAGGTGATCGCCGGGCGAACCGAAAAGGTGCGCCGCGCCGTGCGCCCGTTTGAAGTAGCGGTGCGCCGGATGCTCCCAGGTGATCGCGATCCCGCCGTGCAGCTGGATCATCTCGCCGGCCACCGTCGCCAGCGCCTCCGAGCAATGCACCTTCGCGACCGCGGCGAGCCTGCTCGACTCCGGAGCCGCGTAGGCCGCCGAACGCGCGGTCTCCACGAGGACGTGAAGGTCCGCCATCCGATGCTTCAACGCCTGGAACCCGCCGATCGGCCTGCCGAACTGGTGCCGCTGCTTGCTGTACTCCACTGTCAGCTCGAACGCCCGCGACGCGGCCCCGGCCTGTTCGGCGGCGAGCACCGCGCACGCGACGTCCCGGAGCGCGCCGACGTCGACCGGTCCGATCAGCCGGGCAGGGGTGCGGTCGAAGGTCACGCGAGCGAGCCGCCGGGACTCGTCCATCGCGGCGGTCCGCACCCGAGGGGCGTCGGTGACCTCGTACAGCGAGTCTCCTGCGAGCGCCAGCAGAATCTCGGCCTCGTCGCCATGGAGGACGTAGTGGGCCTCGCCGTCCACAGTGATTCCAGAAGCAGTGGTTCCAAAAGCAGTGCACGCCGCGGTGTCCCAACGGCCATCGGCATCCGTCCAGGCCACGGCTCCGACGACACCTTCGGCGAGGCGGGGGAGCAGGCGCTCACAAGTGTCGTCATCGCCGGTGGCGAGCAGCGCGTGCACGGCGAGCACGGCCGAACCGAGGAACGGGACGTCCGCGAGGACCCGGCCCAGTTCCTCGGCGACCACCTGCAGTTCCGCCGTCCCGGCACCGAGGCCGCCGAACCGCTCGGGAACGGCCAGCGCCGCCACACCGATCTGTTCGCACAGCTCCGGCCAGGGATCAGCCTCCCGGTCCAGCAGTTTCCGGACGCTGTCGCGCAGCGCGTCCTGTTCGGCGGTGAACGTCATGACAGCACCCGCTCCCGGTGGAACCGCGGTGTTCCCCAGGCGCCGACCAGCGCGCGGACCCTGGTCAGCCGCAGGCCGAGCGCGTGTTCGGCGGTGTAGCCGATCGCGCCGTGCACCTGCAGGCCGGTCCTGGCGGCGAGGTGCGCGGCGTCCCCGCACGCCACCTTGGCCGCGGAGACGTCTCGCCGGTCCAGGGTGACGGCTGCGCCGTAGAGCAGCGGTTCGGCCAGCGCGAGCCCGGTCGCGACGTCGGCGAGCAGGTGTTTGACCGCCTGGTACCCGCCGATCTCCCGCCCGTACTGCTTGCGTTGTGCGGCATACGCGACCGCCGTGTCGAGCAGCCACCGTCCGGCGCCGAGGAGGTGCGCGGCGGTGGCGAGGCAGCCCAGTTCGAACGCGCGGTCCGCGTCGAGCGCCGTGCCGAGGTCGTCCCCCGCCACCGGCGGGAACAGTCGCCGTGAACCGTCCACAGAGGACAAGAGTGCGCCGGGGGTGAACGCGCGCAGCCTGCCGGCCCCGACCGCGAGACGGGCGTCGGCGACGTCGGAGTCCAAGGCGTACGGCACGTGGGGCGCGAACGCCACCGACGCCAGCGTCTCGCCGGACGCGACCGAGGTCAACAGCTCGTCGTCCAGCAAGGATGGCAGTACGGCCACGGTGTCGGTCCACGGGCCCGGGACGCAGTGGTACCCGAGCCGTTCGAAGCCGACGACCAGATCGACCGGGGTGGCGCCGAGCCCGTCGTACCGTTCGGGGACCGCCAGCGCGGTCACCCCGAGGTCCGCCAGCCGTCGCCAGATCTTGAGACCGGGGCCGGGATCACCCGCCGCCCAGGACCGGTTGGCCGTGTCGGTGTCCAAACCGGAGAGAAGATCGTGCAGGCTGCGGGAGAACTGTTCTTGCTCACCGGAGAGCGCGAACCTCATCGAGCCCCCTTCGGCAGGCCGAGCAGTCGTTCGGCGACGATGGACCGCTGGATCTGGTCGGTCCCGCCGTAGATCGGGCCCGCCAGCGAGAACAGCCATCCGTCGCTCCACCGGCCGCGCAGTTCGGCGTCCGGGCCGAGGACGTCGAGCGCGGTTTCGTGCAGCGCGACGTCGAGGTGGGACCAGAACAGCTTGTTGACACTCGATTCCGGCCCGAGCTCCGCTCCGTCCGCGAGGCGGGTGACCGTGCCGAGCGTGTACAGCTGGTAGGCCCGCGCGCCGATCCACGCGTCGGCGACCCTGTCGGCGGTATGCGCGGGGCGTCCGGCGTCGTGCCAGAGCGAGACCAGCCTGTCGGCCGCGGTGAGGAACCGGCCGGGACTGCGCAGGGACAGACCGCGTTCGTTGTTCGCCGTCGTCATCGCGACCCGCCAGCCCTCGCCCGGCGTGCCGATCACGTCCTCGTCGGGGACGAAGACGTCGTCGAAGAAGATCTCCGCGAACCCCGGCTCGCCGTCCAGCTGGGGGATCGGCCGGACGGTGACCCCCTCGGCCCGAAGATCCACCATCAGATACGTGAGGCCCTTGTGCCGCGCCGAATCCGGATCGCTGCGGAACAGGCCGAAAGCCCGGTCGGCGAACGTCGCGCGGGAACTCCACGTCTTCTGCCCACTGACCCGCCATCCGCCGTCGCAGCGGGTCGCGGTGCTCCGGAGCGCGGCGATGTCACTGCCCGCTTCGGGTTCCGACCAAGCCTGCGCCCAGACCTCCTCCGAGCGCGCCATCTTCGGCAGGATGCGACTCTGTTGTTCCTCGGTGCCATGGGAGAACAGGGTGGGCGCGAGCATGAAGATGCCGTTCTGGTTGACCCTCAGCGGCGCGCCGGCCGCGTAGTACTCCTCCTCGAACAGCACCCACTCCAGGAGGCTCGCGTCCCGCCCGCCGTATTCGCGCGGCCAGGAGACGACCGACCATCGGGCGTCGGTCAGCTTCGCCTCCCACTCGCGGTGCTGGGCGAAGCCTTCGGCGGTATCGAACGACTTCAGTGGCTCGGCGGGGACGTTCGCGGCCAGCCAGGAGCGTGCTTCGTCGCGGAAGGCGAGCGTCCGCTCGTCCAGGTCGAGGTTCATCACGAACTCGCGTCCCGCATCGAGCGCGCGTCCTGCCCGCCCAAGGAATCGCCGCCGGACATTTCGGCGTTGTGCGCGTGCGCGAAATGATGCAGGCCGAACACGGAGTCCATTCCGGACCGCAGCCCCATCAGGTCCTCGGCCTGGTTGACGGCCTTCTTGGCGAGCGCGAGCCCCATTCGCGGCATCACCGCGATCTTCTCCGCCAGCGCCATCGTCTCGGTCTCGAGGTCGGCGCGGGGGACGACGCGGTTCAGCATGCCCCACTCCTTGGCCTGCTGCGCCGTGAAGCGCTCACCGGTGAACAGCACCTCCTTGGCCGCGCGCGGACCGAGGACCCAGGGATGCGCGAAGTACTCGACACCGGGAATCCCCATGCGTACCACGGGATCGGCGAAGAACGCGTCGTCGGAGGCGACGATCATGTCGCACACCCAGGCCAGCATGAGCGCGCCCGCGATGCACGCGCCCTGCACACTTGCGATGGTCGGCTTCGGGATCTCGCGCCACCGGCGGCACATACCGAGGTAGACCTCGGACTCGCGGGCGAACCGCTGATCACCGCCCTCGGCGCCGACGTGGTCCCACCACAGGACCGCCTTGCGCTCGAAGGAGACGTCCACGTCGCGTTCCGGGGTCCCGATGTCGTGCCCGGCGGAGAAATGCTTGCCCGCTCCGGCCAGCACGATCACCTTGACCCCGGGATCGTCGACGGCGCGGGTGAACGCGGCGTCGAGCGCGTAGGTCATCGCCGAGTTCTGCGCGTTCCGGTACTCCGGCCGGTTCATCGTGACGACGGCCACCGGCCCGCGTCGCTCGTACTCGACGGTCATCCGTTCTCCTCCCGCAACACGCGTTTCAGCACCTTCCCCGACAGGTTGCGCGGAAGTTCCGCCACGAAGTCGACAAATCGAGGAATCTTGTAGTTGGCCAATTCGCCCTCGCAATGCGCCAGGACGTCCTCTGTGGACAGTGCGGCGCCGGGCCGCGGGACGACGAACGCCTTGCCGACCTCGCCGAGCCGGTGGTCCGGCACGCCGACGACGGCGGACTCCGCGACACCGTCCAGCCTGCTGAGCACTTGTTCGATCTCGGCTGGATAGACGTTGAACCCGCCGCAGACGTACATGTCCTTGATCCGGTCGACGATCTTGAGATAGCCGCGTTCGTTCAGCACGCCGACGTCGCCGGTGTGCAACCAGCCGTCCGCGTCGACGGCCTTCGCGGTCGCTTCCGGGTCGTCGAGATAGCCGAGCATCACGTTCGGCCCGCGCAGCAGGACCTCGTCGTGCTCGCCGAGCTTCACTTCGAATCCCGCCGTCGCGCGGCCGGTGTAGTTCGCCACCAGCTTCGCGTCGTCGCCGGGACGGGACATCGTCGCGACCACGGCTTCGGTGAGCCCGTACGCGGTGAGCACGGTGTCGAAGCTCAGTTCCGTCTGCATCCGCTCGACGAGCGCGACCGGCACCGTGGCGGCACCGGTGACCGCGAGCCGGAGACTGGACAGGTCGTGGTTCGCGCGTTCCGGCGCGTCCAGCAGTACTTGATGGATCGTCGGCGCACCCGGCAGCACGGTGACGCGTTCGGTTTCGATGAGCCGCAGGGTTTCCCGGACGTCGAAGGTGCGCTGCGGCAGCATCGCCGCCCCTCGCAACACGGCGGCGACGATGCCCGCCTTGTACCCGAAGCTGTGGAAGAACGGGTTGATCACGAGGTACCGGTCCTGCTCGGTCAGGCCGCCGCAGTCCGCCCAGGCTTCGGCGACGCTCAACGCCTGCCGGTGGCTGCTCATCGCGCCCTTGCTGCGGCCGGTGGTCCCGGAGGTGAACAGGATGTCGCTGACGTCGTCTGGTTCGGCAGGGCTCACGAAGTCGCTGTCGTACCCGGCCAGCGCGTCCCACTCCGTGACGCCGTCGACCGGTTCTTCGGCGCCTTCGACGGGGATCCGCAGGACGGTGGCGGGGCGTTCGGCGCCGAGGGCGGCCAGGCGGTCGGTGCCGAGGAACGTGCCGGTGATCGCGAGCGCGGAAACCCGTGCGCGGCCGAGGATGTCGAGGGTCTCGCGGGCGGTGAAGCGGGTGTTGACCGGAACGAGCGTCGCGCCGGCGTGCAGCGCGCCGAGCCCGGCGACGACCCAGTGCCAGGTGTTGGGGGAGCAGATCGCGACCCGGTGGTGGCCCTCGAAGAACCGTGCCGCCTGCCGCACCCGCCGCGCGAGTTCGGCATAGGTGAGCCGGACTTCGCCGTCGACGAGGGCTTCTCGTCCGGCGAAGCGTTCCGCGGCCCTGTCGAGCGCCGCCGGGATGGTTCCTTCGACCATTGAAGTCTCCCTAGCAAGTGCTTGGTAGGGTAGCCTACGCAGCAGGCTCTGGTTTGGCTAGAGGAGGCATGCGTGGCTCAGGACGGCTTTCGTGACCGTGTGCGCACCTGGCTGGCGGACAACCTGCCGCCGGACTTGCGCGGTTTGGGCGGTCCGGGGCGCGAACACGAGGCTTTCGACGAACGCGTGGAGTGGGAGCGGCGGCTCGCCGCGGCGGGCTGGACCTGCGTCGGCTGGCCGGTCGAGCACGGCGGGCAGGGCGCGACGCTCGAACAGCAGGTCGTCTTCCACGAGGAGTACGCGCGAGCGGACGCCCCGGCGAGGGTGAGTCACCTGGCCCAGGAGCTCCTGGGCCCCACCTTGATCGCGTTCGGTACGCCGGAACAGCGAAAGCGGTTCCTGCCGCCGATCGTGGCCGTCGAGGAACTGTGGTGCCAAGGCTATTCCGAGCCCGGCGCCGGTTCCGACCTCGCCGCCGTGTCGACCACAGCGGCCCTCGAAGGCGACGAGTGGGTACTGCACGGCCAGAAGGTGTGGACGTCGCTCGCGCACGTGGCCGACTGGTGTTTCGTGCTCGCCCGCACCGAGCCCGGCTCGAAACGCCACAAAGGACTGTCCTATTTGCTCGTTCCCCTGCGTCAACCCGGCGTCGAGGTGCGCCCGATCCAGCAGCTCACCGGGACCTCCGAGTTCAACGAGGTCTTCTTCGACGGCGCTCGCACGGCGAAGGACCTGGTCGTCGGGGAACCCGGCGACGGCTGGCGGGTGGCCATGGGCACGCTCGCCTTCGAGCGTGGGGTCGCGACACTCGGCCAGCAGGTCGGCTTCCGCCGGGAACTCGAAGAACTCACCAGGATCGCGCCGGACGATCCGGTGGTCGCGGAGCGGATCGATCGGGCCTGGGTCGGCCTGGAGGTCATGCGGGCCCACGCGATCCGCACACTGGGCGACGCGTCGCCGGGTGTCGCGGAAGTGTCCAAACTGGTCTGGGCGAACTGGCACCGTGACCTCGGAGAGCTGGCGATGCTCGTCCGCGGCGCGCGGGGCATGGTCGCCGAGGACGGGCTCGACGCCTGGCAGCGGCTCTTCCTCTTCACCCGCGCCGACACGATCTACGGCGGCTCCAACGAAATCCAGCGCAACGTCATCGCCGAGCGGGTGCTCGGCCTGCCAAGGGAGGTGCGACCGTGATTCCGGTTCCGAAGTATCCCGAGGGGGCGAACCTCTTGCGGGACAAGGTGGTCGTCGTGACGGCCGCGGCCGGGACCGGGATCGGTTCCGCCGTGGCAAAACGCGCGCTGGAGGAAGGCGCCCGCGTCGTCATCAGCGACTGGCACGAGCGGCGGCTGGGAGAGAAGGCCGCCGAACTCGGCGACGTCCACGCGATTCCCTGTGACGTCACCCAAGAAGAACAGGTCCAGGCACTCATCGACGGCGCCGCCGCGCACTACGGCCGCGTCGACGTGCTCGTCAACAACGCCGGGCTCGGCGGCACCAAGTCCATAGTGGACATGGCCGACGAAGAATGGGCGCGGGTCATCGACGTGACCCTCAACGGCACCTTCCGCGCGACGAGGGCCGCGGTGAAGCGGTTCATCGCGCAGGGCGACGGCGGGGTGATCGTGAACAACGCCTCGGTGATCGGCTGGCGCGCGCAGGCCGGTCAGGCGCACTACGCGGCGGCGAAGGCGGGAGTCATGGCGCTCACCCGCTGCGCGGCCGTCGACGTCGCGGAGCACGGCATCCGGGTCAACGCCGTCGCACCGAGCCTGGCGATGCATCCGTTCCTGGCCAAGGTGACCAGCGAGGAACTGCTCACCGAACTCACCGCGCGCGAGGTCTCGGGGAGGGCGGCGGAACCCTGGGAAGTGGCGAATGTGATGGTGTTCCTCGCCAGTGAGTACTCGTCGTATCTCACCGGCGAGGTCGTGTCCGTGAGTTCCCAGCATGCGTGAGGTACCGATGAAGTCCAGTCCGGGTTCCCGCCGAGCCGAACTGCTCGCCCTGGCGGCGAAGCTGTTCGCCGAGCGCGGTTACGTGTCCACCACCGTGCGGGACATCGCGGACGCGGCAGGAATCCTTTCGGGCAGCCTGTACCACCATTTCGACTCGAAGGAGTCGATGGCCGACGAGATCCTCACCGGATTCCTCGACGAACTCTTCGGCGCCTACGCCGAAATCGTCGCGGAGGGCCGAGGCCCGCGGGAAACGCTGGAAGCCGTCGTCGTGGCGTCGTTCGAATCCATTCACCGGCGGCCCGCCGAGGTGGCGATCTACCAGTCCGAAGCGAAGCACCTGATGCAGTTGCCGCGCTTCGACTACCTCACCGACCGCAACACCGAGTTCCGCAAGCTGTGGAACGCGATCCTCACCGACGGCATCGCGGCCGGCGTCTTCCGCGCCGACCTCGACGTCGAGCTCACCTACCGGTTCATCCGCGACACCGTCTGGGTGGCGGTGCGCTGGTACAACCCCGACGGGACGCTGAGCGCGGACGACGTCGCACAGCAGTACCTCGGGATCCTCCTGGACGGCATCGCGACGAAGACAAGGAAGCGCCGTGGCTGATTCGATGAGCCCTCGGAGGGAAAACGTACCTCGGGCTGAAGCCTACGTACTGGACGCGGTCCGGACACCGGTCGGCAAACGCGGGGGAGGGCTCAGCGGCGTCCACTCCGCCGACCTCGGCGCCCATGTCATCCAGGCCGTCGTCGAACGAGCGGGTGTCGACGCCGATCTGGTCGACGACGTCATCCTCGGCTGCACCGACACACTCGGGCCGCAGTCCGGGAACATCGCGCGGACGGCGTGGCTCGCGGCGGGATTCGGGCACCACGTGCCGGGTGTGACGATCGACCGGCAGTGCGGTTCAAGTCAGCAGGCCGTGCATTTCGCCGCGCAGGCGGTGCTGTCCGGGACGATGGACCTCGTCCTCGCGGGCGGCGTGCAGAACATGAGCGCCATCCCGATCAGCGCGGCGATGCTGGCCGGGCGCGAGTACGGCTTCGAAGACCCGTTCTCCGGTTCGAAGGGCTGGCAGGAGCGGTATGGCAGCGTCGAGGTTTCGCAGTTCCGCAGTGCCGACATGATCGCCGAGCACTGGGATCTGACCCGCGAAGCGATGGAGGAGTACGCCTTCCGCAGTCATCAGCGCGCCGTCGCGGCCATCGACGAAGGCCGGTTCGCCGCCGAAACCGCGCCGTTCGCCGGTGTCGGCCTGGACGAGGGGCCCAGGCGTGACACCAGCTTGGAGCGGATGGCCGGGCTGAAGCCGTTGAGCGAGGGTTCGCGGATCACCGCGGCCGTGGCCAGCCAGATTTCCGACGGCGCCAGCGCGACACTCATCGCGTCGGAGAAGTTCGTCGAGGAACACGGCCTGACTCCGCGCGCCAGGATCCATCACCTTTCGGTGCGGGCGGCCGATCCGGTGTGGATGCTGACCGGGCCGATCCCGGCGACCGCGCACGCGCTGCGGAAAACCGGGCTGGGCATCGGCGACATCGACCTGTTCGAGGTCAACGAGGCGTTCGCGAGCGTCGTCCTGGCGTGGATCGAGGAGACGGGAGCCGATCCGGACCGCGTCAACGTCAACGGCGGCGGCATCGCGCTCGGTCACCCCATCGGCGCGACCGGGACCAAGCTGTTCGCGACCCTGCTGCACGAACTCGAACGACGCGGCGGGCGCTACGGGCTGCAGACGATGTGCGAAGGCGGCGGAACGGCGAACGTCACCATCATCGAGCGGCTCTGACACCCCACACGAGGAGTGCCAAGGCGCTGAATCCCGCGCCGAGCAGGCAAACGCCGGTCCAACCCGCGAAGGCGTAGACGGCCGTGGAGCCGATGGCGCCCAGGCCGCTGCCGACCGAGTAGAAGATCATGTAGCCACCGATCAGCCTGCTGCCGGCGTCCGGCCGGAGCGGGTAGATCAAGGTCTGGCTCGTGACGTGCACGGCCTGGACGGCGAGGTCGAGCAGGATGGCGCCCGCCGCCAGGGCCCACAGTGACGTGCGCGTGAAACCCAGCGGCACCCACGAAAGCAAGAGCAGCCCCAGCGCGAGCCCGGTCGTCCACTGTGCCCGGCCGCGGTCCGCGAGCCGTCCGGCGGGCGCCGCCGCCAGCGCGCCCGCCGCTCCGGCCAGCCCGAACGCGCCGATGGCGGTGTGCGACAGGCCGTCTTCGCTGAGCGGCAAGGCGACGGAACTCCACAGGGTGCCGAACGCGGCGAAGATCAGCAGTGCCAGCGTTCCGCGCGTCCGGAAGACGGGCTCCCTGGCGAACAGCGACACCGTGGAACGCAGTAGCCGCCCGTAACCCATCCCCGTTCCGGCGGGTGCCGAGGCGGGCAGCACGCGGTACAGCACGATCGCGATCAGCACGGTCACGGCGGCGGACGCGAAGTACACCGCCCGCCAGCCCGCGAGGTCGGCCAGCGTGCCGGAAACCGTGCGCGCCAGCAGGATCCCGAGGACGACGCCGGTTGTCACGAGGCCGACCGCGCGCCCGCGCCCGGCGGGGTCGGCCAGCGACGCGGCGAACGCGACGAGGAGCTGCGTGACCACCGCGAGAACACCGATCGCCGCCATCCCGGCGAGCAGGACCACGCCGTTCGCGGCGGTCGCGGCGCCCAGTTCGGCGATCGCCAGCAGCGCCAGCAGGCCGACGACGAGCCGCCGCCGTTCGAGCAGGTCACCGAGCGGGACCAGCAGGAACAGGCCCAGGCCGTAGCCGAGCTGCGTGAGCGTGACGATGCCGCCCACGGTCGACGCGGCGATCCCGAGATCGGCGCCCATGGTGACGAGCAACGGCTGGGCGAAGTAGATCGTGGCGACGGCCGTCCCGGCGGCCACGGCGAACAACAGGACGACTCCGCGGTGCACGAACCCTCCAATGGTTTCAACTTGCTACCACTCGGACGGTAGAACACTGCGGTTGTAAGATGCAACCATGGTGAAACGGACGACGTTCGACGAAGCCCCGTGCCCGGTGGCGCGTTCGGTCGACACGATCGGCGACTGGTGGTCACTCCTGATCGTGCGCGACGCCTTCGACGGCGTCCGCCGTTTCGGGGAGTTCCAGCGCAGCCTGGGCGTCGCGAAGAACATCTTGTCCGCCCGGCTGCGGGCGCTGGTCGGGCACGGGGTGCTCGACGTGGTCCCGGCTTCGGACGGGAGCACCTACAGCGAGTACGTCCTCACGGCGAAAGGCCGCGATCTGTTCCCGGTGATCGTCGCGCTGCGGCAATGGGGCGAGGCGCACTTCTTCGCCGCCGATGAGCCGCGGTCGGAACTGGTGGACCGCGACGGCGGGCGTCCGCTACGGGGGCTGGAGGTCCGTGCCGCGGATGGACGCGTCGTCGGCCCGGACGACACCGTGGTGGTGAAGGCGCACGCGTAGATCGGGGCCCTTCCAGGTGAGTCAAGCCCGGAAGGGCCCCGACCGGATGCGGGGAGCCCGGAGGGCGGTGACCGACGGAGCCCGAATCACCGTCGGTCGCCGGATCCTCCCGGCGTCCCCAGGGGGTGGCGGTGGGAGCGGAGGCCCAGCAACCCACCGCCACCTGAGGGACCGCGGCCGCCGCGCGCGGCCCCGGTCCGGTCGCGGACCCGGGTCACCCGGCGGGTACGCGAGCCCAGGGCATCTCCTCCTGTGCGGGTACGGCCGCGGTCGGGGTGTCGGACAGGAAGTCCCGCTCGAACGGGGCGAGGATGTCCTCCCCGATCGGCGCCGGCTCGCCTGAAGCACCCGAAGCGGCGGAAGCCGCGAACGACGGTTCCGCGGGAGCGGACGTGGGGAACACCGGCTCGGGCACCGGCAGCCGCCGGTCGAGTTCGGCGGTCCAGTGGATCATCGCCTTCGGCCGGTCCCAGCCCGCCGCGCCGATGAGCCTGCCGTCCCGGACGAAACCGGTGACCCCGTCGGACAGTTCGATCGTGTCCTTGCCCAGCGACGGCATCCCGACCGTCTGCAGCCGGGCGTCGTACAGCGACGACCAGGCACGGGGGAGCGGGGTGTACGGCCGCGCGTTGCCCCGGCCCAGCATCAGGCTTTCCGCCGCCGCGCGCCCGGATTCGACGCCGTTCATCCAGTGCTCGACCCGTCGCGGGGTCTCGTCGATCCGCAGGTTCGGCCATTTCGCGACGTCGCCGGCGACCACGACGTCCTCCGCCCCGACGGCGAACAGGGTCGATTCGCACAGGACGCCGTCGTCGATGGTCAGCTCCGAACCGCGCAGCCAGTCCACGGCGGGCACGCTGCCGATCGAGAGCACCACGCAGCTGGCCACCAGGAACTGGTTGTTCGTCAGGTGCAGCCCGACGGTCTCCTTGGTGCTGATCCAGTTCCGCACCTCGGTGTTCATCGCCAGCTTCGCGCGGTGATGCTGGTGTTCCTTGGTGAGCGCCGACGCGATCCGCTCCCCGAAGCGGTGCAGAGGCGCCTTCGCGTGGCCGATGAGCGTGACGTCACGGCCCATGTACCGCATCGACGCGGCGAACTCGTTCCCGATCAGGCCGCTGCCGATCACCACGACGGACTTGTTGCTGTTCCCCAAGGCCCGCCGGACGGCGAGAGAGTCCTCCACGGTGCGCAGCACACGGACCCGGGGGTCGTGGCGCGGCGAGCCGGGGAGATGCCGGGGGTAGACGCCGGTCGCGACGATCAGGCCGTCGTACCAAAGGGACTCCCCGCCGGGCAGGTGCACCGTGCGTTCCTTGGTGTCGAGCCAGGTCGCGCGGGTGCCGAGCCGCCAGTGGACGTCCAGGTCGAGGTACGGCTCCAGGCTCGCGGCCACCGGTTTCACGCCGCCGGTGATGAGCTCCTTCGACACCATCGGCCGGTGGTACGGCTTCCGCGGCTCGTCGCCGACCAGCACGATCTCGCCGTCGAAACCGAGTTCCCGCAGGCGTTCCGCGGAGCGGAGCCCGGCGACGCCCGCACCGACGATGACGATCCGATCTCCGTCACTCATCGTCGTACGCTCCTTCTCCCTTGACTCTGATGGCTTGTTTCGGGCAGAGCCGGGCGGCGGAAATGGCCTGGTCCAGCCCGTCCCGGTCGACCATCCGGCGGATGCGGAGCTTGCCGTCCGGTCCGATCTTGAACGTGGCGGGCGCCTCCATCTCGCAGAAGCCGAAGATCTCGCACCGCTCGTTGTCGACGCTGACGCGAGTGCCGCGCCGCACGCTTCCGAAGATCATTTTTCGTCTCTCCAAGTCGTTTCCGCTCTCGTCAGACCAGTTCCTCGACCAGGCCCAGCCGTTCCAGGTACCGGGTCGGCATGAACCGCAGGACGGTCAGCAACACGACGGGGATGAGCAGGGTGATCCCGCCGAACCACAGGAGGCCGAGGTGGCCGTTGGCCATGGCACCGAAGAACGCGTGCAGCGCCGTGATCGCGACCGCCGGATAGGCGAGCCGGTGGATCCACACGAAACGCCGGTAGGAACTGAACCGGCTGATGCCGCCGGTCAGCGCGACGGCGATCATCACCTCGAGCCCGACGACGCCGAGTTCGTGCCGCGCCAGCGTGCCCGGCAGGAGCGGGATCGAGATCTGCGCGAGGGTGAAGCCGTCGGGCAGGAACAGGAACGACATCGCGTGCACGACGCCGAACGACAGCGTCAGGATGCCGAGCACCATATGCGAGTTGCGCAGTGCCTTCCGCCCGGTCAGCGACTTGATCCAGCCGGTCGCGGTGAACACGCCCCAGCACAGGGTGAGGCACATGAAGCCGTACGAGATCCGGGCGGAGGTCTGCGCCATGCCCTTGATACCGGGGTCGGTGTCCGATTTCTGGGTCAGGACGATCACCACCTCGGACCACTGGTCATACATTGATCTCTCCTGGGGCACTGGGAACCAGTTCTGGTTCGGCGGCGGCCGCGCGTTTGCGGGTCCGGGTGTTCTTGCTGCGCAGGGTCCGGATGGCGAAGAACAGCCCGCCGCCGAGCACCACCGCGAGCAGCAGGCCGAGGGCCAAGTCGCCGAAACCGACGTCCATCGCGGCGTTGGCCGAGTTCGACTGCGGCACCGGCGCTTCCGGCATCAGTGACTGGTCGACCACGCCGGTGCTCTCCAGCAGGGTCATGTGCCGCAGCACCGCCTGGTTGGCCGTGGTGGCGTAGTCGCGGACGACGTCGTTGCGGGTACCGGCCCTGACCTGGGCGATGATGGGGAACAGCACCCCGTGGGCGTACCGGAGCCGGTTGGCGAAGATCCGGTCGAACTCGGTGTCGTCGCGGGCGGCCTTCATCTCGCCGAGCCACGCGGACTGCTGGTCCGACGGCTCGGACGGCAGGGGGATGCCGAACCGGTCGGCGATGGAATGCGTCGCGGTGTCGAGCCTGCCGTGGTCGATCATCAGGGTGCGGCCGACTTCGCGGGTCCGTTTGCTCTTCCCGCGTTCCTGCGCCCACATCCCGGCGGGCATTTCCCACAATCCGGCCAGTTTGACGTTGACGATCAGGTTCTTGTCCGCCGCGGAGAGTTCTTGGGCGTGCGCGTCGTCGGCGGGGCCGAGCAGTGTCACCGCGGCCATCGTCAGCAAAACGATCAGCAGGCGGGAAAACGCGGGGGAGGTGTCAGATGCCGAGGTCATCGGCCTGCCAGGTCTCCGCGGTGAGCAGCACCTTCGTCCCGTCCGGCTTGACCGGGAACCACGCGTCGTCGACGCCCTGCCCGCCGGTGTTGCCGGGCATCGCGTCCTTCGCGTTGCGGTAGAGCGGCCAGCCCGCGAGCGTGACCTGCTCGGTGCCGTCGTCCCTGGTCACGGTGCCGACCAGCGCGCGATCGATACCGGTCACCACGAGGTCGCCGCCTGCTTTCGCAGGAATCCAGGTCCGCGAGCAGGTTTCGGCGCAATTCGACTTGGGCGGATCGACCGTGTCCTTGTCGTAGCGGTAAAGCGTGAAGCCTCCTGTGTCGGTGACGATCGGTCCGAGGTCGAACAGGATCGCCGCGGTGACACCGGGGGCGACGTCGGCCGTGGGGTCGGGCATTCCGGGGATTTCCGCCGCGCCGGCGGCGGGGGCCGCGCCCGGAGAGCCGTTCGGTCCCGCGGTACCGGTGGTGCAGGCCGCGGTCAGCGCGACCACGGCCAAGGTGAGAGTCAGAGGTATGACCGAGCGTGACACGGGGTTCACGGAAATCCTCCTGTCGGGGCCAGAGGAGTGCGCAGTCGCCGCGGGGTGACGGTGCGCAGGCAGGTTTAAGTACACTGTGGACGGTCAAGATCCACAGTGGATTCGGCGGTGCGGGGGACAGCGCCGGGTCGGGGGTCTTCGGTAGGGGATACGGTCACGAGTCGGGAACGGTTCAAAAAACTTTCATCTGGGACAGAACCGGGCGGGAACGGTTTTGGTACTGGACTTATCGCCCCTGATCCCACAAAGATGTGCCGCGTGGGACGCCACTCTCGGATACTGCAGCCAATAGTCGATCATGAACCCGCTTCGAACGGGCATGACGACCTCATCAGGGCGTTGTACCAGGAGTTCGGATCGAGCCTGATGGCGTTCGTGCTGAAGTTGACCGGCCACGATCGCCAGTGGGCCGAGGACGTGGTCCAGGAGACGCTCATCAAGGCGTGGCGCAACGCCGGCAAACTCGACCGGCAGCCGGAAATGCTGCGCGCCTGGCTCTTCACCGTGGCCAGGCGCATCGTCATCGACGGCTGGCGGAGCCGGAGCGCCCGCCCTCAAGAGGTGGAGGAACTCGAGTCGGATTCGATCGGAGTGCCGGACGAATCGGAGAAGACGCTCGCGGCCATGATCGTTTACGAGGCCCTGCGCAATCTTTCCCCGGAACAACGTGAAGCCGTCCAGCAGACCTACCTGCGCGACCGCACCGTGAACGAGGTCGCGGCGACGCTCGGGGTTCCGCCGGGTACGGTGAAATCGCGGATCCACCACGCTGTGCGCGCGCTGCGCAGGGCGTTGCAGGAGCGGGGGTGAGCGAGGTGTCCGGAGCGCCGCACACGGATATCGCCGCCTACGTCCTGGGCGTTCTCGGCGAGGAGGATCACGCCAGGTTCGAGGCGCACCTGCTGGAGTGCCCCGAGTGCCAGGTCGAGCTGGTGGAGATGTACCACCTGCCCGACATCTTGGACATGGTCAAGAAGAGCTGGCCGGATCCGCCCGTGAAGGGCCCCGGGCCGCGGGTGCTGCGGATGCTGCTCGCGGACGCCGCCAAGGCGGGCCGCCGTCGCAAGGTCATCCGGCTCGCGACGGCCGCCGCCGTACTCGTGCTCATCGTCGGCGGCCCGCTCACCGTTCTTTCGCTCACCGACCGTGAACCGGTCATCACGCAGGCCGCGCCCACCGTCGTCACGTCGGTGGTGCCGTTGTCGCCGACCAGGGAGCCCGGCCCGGACGGCGGCGCCGCCCCGTTCGGCTGGTCCGAGGCGGGCAACGCGGTCGCCGCCGAGGTCACGGTCCAGGAGAAGGAGTGGGGCAGCGCGGTCGAGCTAGAACTGCGCGGCCTCATCGGCCCGATGACCTGTCAGCTCTTCGCCTACTCCCACGGTGGAGAGGCCTACGTCGTCAACAACTGGAGTGTGCCGTCCAAGGGCTACGGCGTCCCCGGTTCCCCGGACCCCCTCGTCATCACCGGTTCGACGGCGCTGCAGAAGGCCGACATCGAACGCTTCGAGGTCCACAAGCAGGACGGCACCGTACTGGCCATCGTGCGCCGGTAAAGTTTATAACGGAAAGATAACGGCGGGGTCGCGTTTTGAACCGGCTCCCGGCTGGAACCGTATCTCTCAGTAGCCGGATCTCCCTCGGCGGGCGAACAGAAGGTTCGCCGCGAATTCGGTAATCGGCGTATTCGACAAATGCGTGACTCATGACTGGGTGCGAGTGGTTTTCCGCGCGCCCGGAAACGAATGAGGTGAGCAAGTCAATGGCACGAAATCAAGGGCGTCATCGTATCGCCCGCAGGACCAAGATCGCGACCGCGTTGCTGGGCCTGTCGATCGCGGTCGGTGGACTGGTGGTGTCCACCACGACCGGCGACTCCGACAAGGCCTCCGCGGACGAGGTGGACAAGTCGCAGTTCGTGGACATCGCCAAGGTGCAGCCGAACGTCGACAAACCGCAACAGGGCCGGAACGCGTCCACGGGCTCGTTCACCGTCGACTGCGGCAAGAACGAGAACGGGCATTTCAATCCCGACAACTTCATCGCGCAGCCAGGTATCCGCAACGGCGCGCAGCACCTGCACGACTACGTCGGAAACCTTTCCACCAACGCGGATTCGAACAACAACAGCCTGCTGGGCGCCGGTACCACCTGCCGCAACGGTGACGAATCGGCGTACTTCTGGCCGGTGGTGCGGATCGACACCGAAGAGGAAGGCGAGCAGCAGCAGAACGGCCAGAACCAGCAGGGTGACAAGCAGAACCAGGGCGGCCGGGGCCAGCAGCGTCAGGGCGACCGCAACTCCGGTGGTGGCGGCCAGCCGCAAGGCGACCGCGATCAGAACGGTGACCGGAACCGTCAACAGAACCAGGGCGACGACCGGCAAGGCCGCGACCAGAACAAGCAGAACCAGAACAAGCAGAACCAGAACAACCAGAATCAGAACCAGAACAACGACAACCAGGGCAACCAGAACAACAATCAGGACCAGGCCGAACTGGACGCGCCGAACGCGGACAACGAACTCGCGGGCAACGACGGTGAGATCCAGCGTCCCGCGGTCGTCGACATCACCTTCAAGGGCAACGCCCAGGAGAAGGTGAAGGAGATGCCGAAGTTCCTCCGTATCCTTTACGGTGACGCGAAGGTCACCACGAACGGGCCCGCCAACGCGCGGGAAAGCTGGACCTGCACCGGCTTCGAGGATCGCGTCATCAAGCAGTACCCGATCTGTCCCGAGGGCAGTGACGTCAAGCGGGTGCACACGTTCCCGAGCTGTCTCGACGGCAACAACATCGACAGCGAGAACCACCGGGACCACATCAAGTATCCCGACGAGAACGGCGAGTGCGCGAACGGCTTGACCGCCGTCCCGGAGCTCACCATCTCGCTGACCTACAAGATCCCCCGGGAGATCCAGGTCAACGGGCAGTACAAAGTGGACTCGTTCCCGGAGGAGGACCACAACCCCTTCTCCGACCATGACGATTTCGCGAACGTGATGTCGAACCAGATCATGGATCGCCTCGTCGACTGCGTCAACGAGGGCCGCAAGTGTCGCGAATGACTCGCTGAGTCCACAATGTACTCAATACTTGTAGGACTTTGTTGTGCCCCAACGGTTTCCACTTAAATAGTGATCCAGGTCACCATGGCAATCGTCGCCGTTCGGGGTTATCGTTCACCTCACAACTCCACCAGAGATTTCCGAGAATCGGCGAACAGGAGGAAAAAACTCCGGCCCGGCGGGTCCCCCCTACACCTCACCCACCCGCCGGGCCGGCCCTACTCGGAAACCGATCGACACAACTGAAGAACGCTCCGCAAGCATTCACCCGCCCTGCCGGCGGCTTCCCGAGGGAAGCTCGCCGGCAGGGTTTTTTCGGTAGGTTGGCGGCATGGGTGAGCAGAAGGACCGCATGCTGCGCGGTGAGCTGTACCGGGACAACGACCCCGAACTGGTCGCGGACCGCAGGCGCGCGCAGGCGCTCGTCGACCGTTTCAACGGGACGGGTGCCGAGGAGACCGGTGAGCGGGACACGATTCTGCGGGAACTGCTGGGAAAACTCGGTGAGAGTTCCTGGATCATGCCGCGGTTCCAGTGCGACTACGGCTATCTGATCGAGATCGGCGCCAACAGTTTCCTCAACTACGACGCCATCCTGCTCGACTGCGCCCCGATCAAGATCGGCTCGGACTGCTCGATCGGGCCGCGCTGCCAGCTGCTGACGGCGCTGCATCCGATGGAGGACCACGAGCTGCGGCGGCAGCGCTGGGAGTCGGCCGCGCCGATCACCATCGGGAACAACGTCTGGTTCGGCGGTGGCGTCATCGTGTGCGCCGGGGTCACCGTCGGGGACGACACCGTGGTGGGCGCGGGCAGCGTCGTCACGCGGGACCTGCCGTCGAAGGTGTTCGCGGCGGGGAACCCGGCGCGGGTCATCCGGGAGCTCTGAGGCTCACTTGCCGGACGGCGTGATCCGGGTGCGCCGGATGTGCTCGAAGACCATGGAAGTGCGCACGTCGGCCACCTCGGGGCGTTCGGTCAGCTTGTCGATCACGAAGGCGTAGAGGCTGTCGTTGTCGGGGACGGCCACGTGCAGGATGAAGTCCTCGGTCCCGGTGGTCACGTAGAGGCCGACGATATCGGGCAGCGCGTTGACGAAGTTCCGGAAGTTCTCGATGTTCCGTCGCGAGGGCGGGCGCACCCGCACCGCGATGAGCGCCTGCACCCCGCGGCCGATCGACGGCAGATCCACGTCCAGCAGCGCGCCGCGGATCACTCCGCGCTCGCGCAGGCCGCGGGTGCGGTCCAGTGCGGTGGTCGGCGAAACGCCCACCGCAGCGGCCACCTCGCGGTTGGTCTTCCGTGCGTCCGACTGCAGTTGCGCCAGGATCGCCTGATCAAGTTCGTCCAGTCGCGCCATCTCGGCCCTCTCGCCGTATTAAGTACGAACCCGGTGGACTGTACTCGTATGTCCTCTTAGCTTGGCGTTGTTCATCCGTTGATGTGAGCAGGAGACCAGCTGAATGTCCGAGTACGGTACGGCCATCGGGTTCGCCCCCGACGAGATCGATCCCACCGCGTCCACCCGCTCCGCCAGGTTGAAGTGGGTCATCGTGGTCAACAGCGAGCTGCCGCCAGGGCGCGCGGTCAACGCGGCGGTCTGCACCGCCGTCGCCACCACGAAGGCCGTGTCCGGCCTCCTGGGTGATGAAGCGGTCGACGCCGGCGGCGAGCACTACACCGGCCTGCCGTGGGTTGGCTGCTCGGTCCTGTCGGCCGACGCCGAGAAGCTGCGAGCCATCCGCGCCAAGGCCGCGGCCTCGCCGGGGTGCCACGTCGCGGACATGCCGGCGGTCGCCCAGCAGATCCGGGTCTACGCCGACTTCCTCGCGACGATGAAGGAGATCCCGACCGAGGAGATGGACTTCTGCGCGATCGGCATCGTCGGGCCGCGCAACCGGATCGACAAACTGGTCGGCAAGCTGCCCCTGATGGCGTGACCTTCAGCCCTCGAGAAGGTCCCGCAGCGCTTCGGTGAACTGGGCCGGATTCCGTTGTGGCGCGAGATGTGCCCCGGGCATCTCCGTGAACGGCAGCCCCAGTTCCAGCGCGAGGATCTTCGCGGGGTGGTAGTGGTAGTGCCCCCGGCTGCCGACGCCCGCGACCGGGAAGATCTCGGTCCTGGCCCGCCGCAGCGCCCGCAGATCGGGAAGGTAGTCGAGGATTTCGGACAGTTCGCGGCCGAACAGCCGCTTCCAGTCCTCCTCGTTCGGCAGCCGGATCGCGCGCAGTTCGGGCAGCGCGGCGCCGGCGATCCCGTCGGTGAACCGTTTGAACGCGCCCATCAGATCGCCCGCCTGCGCGAGCCGGACCTGCGCGTTGGCTTCGTCGAGCCAGCCGAGCGCGTCCGGGAGCAGCTGGATGGCGGGAGGCTCGTGGGCGACCAGCGTGGTCGCCGCCTCCGGGTGACGGGCGACGAGGTCGAGGCCGATCAGGGCGCCCGCGCTGGTCCCGAACACGCTCGCGGGCCCGCCGCCGACGTGCTGAAGGACGGCGTAGGCGTCTTCGGCCTGCTTCGGCACGCTGACCGGGCCGGTGCTGGTGTCGGTACTGCGGAAGTGACCGCGCCGGTCGTAGGTGACGACGGTGTAGTCGTCGGCGAGCAGCTTCGTCATCGCCCGGAAGGTGTCCGCCGAACCCAGCCCACCGGCGATCAGGAGCAGCAGCGGCCCTTCGCCGGTGCTGCGGACGTACAGCTCACCGTCCTCGACCGGACAACGACTCTCCGAGATCATGGCCGAAGTCAAGCACAGCGCGTTCGCCCTCTCATCCGGAGGCCAGCCGCCGCAGGACGCCGTCGGCCTCGGCCACGATCGTCTCGATCAGCTCGCCGACCGCGGGCAGGTCGTCCAGCAGGCCGACGACCTGCCCGGACGCCAGTACCCCGGCGCTCCGGTCGCCCTCGACCAGCCCGGCGCGCAGCAACATCGGCGTGTTGGCGGCCATCAAGACCTGCGACCACGTCCGGTCGCCGCCGCGTTTCATCCGCAGCCCTTCGGTGGCCAGCGAGCGCCACGACAGCCCGCTCAGCTTCCGGAACTTCGCGGCGTTGCGGGCGGCGCGGGCGAGCCCGCTCACCGGACCGGCGGACTCGAGCGCGTCGACCAGTTCCGTCCGGAGGACGCGGTGCGGCATCCCGTCCACCTTGCGGGTGACGACGGTGCCGTTGAGGTCACGGGCGAGGTACGCCTGCTTGATCTCGTCGGGGACGGTGCTCTCCCGGGTGAGGAGGAACCGGGTGCCCATGGCGACGCCTGCCGCCCCGTACGCGAGCGCGGCGGCCAGCCCCCGGCCGTCGAAGAAGCCGCCCGCCGCGACCACCGGGATGTCGACGGCGTCCAGAACCGAGGGCAGCAGCAGGGTCGTCGCGACGCCACCGGTGTGCCCGCCACCCTCACCGCCCTGCACGATGACGGCGTCGGCGCCCCAGCCCGCGACCTTCTCCGCGTGCCTGGCCGCGCCGACCGACGGGACGACGAGGACGCCGTTGTCCTTGAGCCGCGCGATCATGTCCTTCTTCGGCGCGAGCGCGAAGGAGGCCACCCGGACCTCCTCGCCGATGAGCAGTTCGACCCGGCGCTGGGCGTCTTCGGCGTCCGCGCGGAGGTTGACGCCGAACGGCCGCGACGTGCGGCTCTTGACCTCCTTGATCGCCGCCGCCAGTTCGTCGTAGGTCATCGTCGCGGACGCGAGGATGCCGAGGCCGCCCGCTTCCGCCGTCGCGGACACCAGCCGCGGTCCGGCGACCCAGCCCATCCCGGTCTGCACGACCGGATGCCGGATTCCGGCCAGTTCGGTCAGCGCGGTCTTCACGACGGGACTTCCTTGTCCCGCTGGGACTTCGGGTCGAGGCTGGTCCGGATCAGGAGCAGCTCGGACTCGGTCGGCAGCCGGGATTCCGTGACGTCGCCGGTGATCAGCGGGAACGACGTCGCCTCGACGACCTCGTCCACGGAAACCCCCGGATGCACGGAGAGCAACCTCGGGGCGTGGTCTTCGCCGCCGAAGTCCAGGACGCCGAGGTTGGTGACGACGCGATGGACGTCGTGATAGCGCAGACCCGCCTCGCGTGCCCTGGCGTAGCCGACGCCGGACACGATGTCGACCTGATCGACGAAGACCCGCTTGCTGTGCCGCGGAACCCAGTAACTCGTGCGGTGGTTCGCCGTGTTGCCCGGCCCGCCGCGCACACCGAGGAGTTGTTTCTTCGGCTGGGAATGGTCGCCGATCGCCGAGATGTTCTGGTTGCCCTCGCCGTCGATCTGGTTGGCGCCCATCACCACATGGCGTTTTCCGCGCGGCACCACGGTGTCGAGGACCTTGCGGAACGGTTGCCAGCCTTCGACGACGGCTTCGGGGGTCATCAGGTACGCCTCGCCGTCGGAGAGCAGGATGTCCGGTTCGAAGGTCAGCCTGGCGAGCCTCGCGCCCAGCGACGGGATGAAACCCATGGGGCTCACCACGATCTCGCCGTCGCCGCGGAACAATTCGGCGCAGGCCACGACGGCGATCTCGGCGCGCGTTGCGTCACTCATGCGGACTCCCCGAATTCGGCGACGGCCTTTTGGTAGTGGGCTTCGTCCCCCGACAGGAACCGGTCCACGAACCCGGGCCACGCGTCGAGATCCTTGGCCGCTTCGGCGTAGTGGCGCTGGAAGTTTTCGTCGCGTCCGTAGTCCGGGACGGCGGTGGTGAAGTGCGCGCCGTTCGGTGTTTCGGCGACCCCGGTGACGAGCATCCGGCTCAGCAGCAGGCTTTGCACCGGCCCCGCTTCGGTGAGTTCGGCCGTCTCCACGATTTTTTCCGTGGACACGTAACACTTGTCGGCGGCGAGCGCGAACAGTTCGTCGAAGTACGGATCCGGTCCGAGGTACTGCGCGTTGCCCCGGGCGTCGGCGCGGTTGAGGTGGACGAGGGCCGCGTCGAGCTCGATCGCGGGCACGGCCAGCAGTTCTTCGGCGTCGTCGTACGGGGACCGGACGGTGCGCAGCGACGGGTTCAGGTCCATCACGCCGGAACCGAGGCCCGCGCGCGTCGGCAGGAACGGAAGTCGTTGCGCGGCCGCGGAAAGGCCGGTCCCGAAGACGCCTTCGTCGTACTCGGTGACGGTGATCGTCCCGGACTCCCGTGCCCGGGAGAACCACGGGTCGTAGGGGATCGTGTCCAGGGTGACGAAGCCGAAGACGAGGTGTTTGAGCTTGCCCGCCGAGGCCAGCAACCCGACGTCCGGGCCGCCGTAAGAGACCACGGTGAGATCCTTGAGCGGTGAGCGCAGGATCGCGCGCACCAGCGCCATGGGCTTGCGTCGGGAGCCCCAGCCGCCGATCCCGATGGTCATGCCGTCCTCGAGTTCGCCGACGATCTCGTCCGGCGTCATCCGCTTGTCGGCCATCACTTCCCCTTACCGTCCAAGAACTCCTGGCGCGCGCCGTCGGACACGCCCGCCAGGTTGAGTTCGAAGGTGAATCCCTGCTCGAAGCGATAGCTGCGATGCACGGGCTGGACGTCGATGCCGTTGATGGCCTGTTTCGCCGCGCGGATCACGCGGGTGTCCTTCGCCGCGATCTGCCTCGCCAGGCCGAGCGCGGTCTCGTCGAGTTCGTCCCGCGAGACCACGGCATAGACCGAACCGTGGTGGTGCAACTGGTCCGCGGTGATCGTCGAAGCCGTGTAGTACAACGCCCGCATCAGATGCTGGGGGACCAGCCGCGCGAGATGCGTCGCCGCGCCGAGTGCGCCGCGATCGACCTCGGGGAGCCCGAAGGTCGCGTCGTCGCTGGCGACCACGACGTCCGCGTTGCCGACCAGGCCGACCCCGCCGCCGAGGCAGAAGCCCTGCACCGCGGCGATCACCGGGACCGCGCAGTCGTACACGGCGGAGAACGCCGCCGCGCAGCCCTCGTTCGCGCCGATCAGCGCGCTGTATCCCGGATCGCGCTGGATCTCCTTGATGTCGACTCCGGCGTTGAACCCGCGGCCTTCCGCGCGCAGCACCACGACATGCGTCGAGGGATCTCGCCCGGCCTCGGTGACGGCGGAGGCGAGGGCGAACCACCCCTTCACGCTCAGCGCGTTCACCGGGGGCGCGTCGACCGTGACCACGGCGATGCCGGGCTCCGGTGAGTGGGTGGAAACGCTCATCGTGCACCCTTCCGCTACCAAACCTAGCACTTGCTTGGTACGTTAGCAGGACACCCGGCCCGGGTACAGCGACCGTGAAGGAGGCCCGGTATGGCACTCGAACTCCGGCTCGACGGCGCCGTGGTGCTGGTGACCGGCGGCGTACGCGGCGTCGGCGCCGGTGTCACCAGGACTTTCCTGCGCGCGGGCGCCGAAGTCGTCACCTGCGCCCGCACCGAACCCGAACACCCGGTCCGCGCCGGAGACCGGGCGTCGACGTTCATTTCGTGCGACGTCCGCGACGCGGGAGAGGTCGACGCGCTCTTCGAGGAGATCTTCCGGCGTCACGGCAGGCTCGACGTCGTGGTCAACAACGCGGGCGGCGCGCCGTTCGCCGAGGTGGCGAACGCGTCACCGCGGTTCCACGAGAAGATCGTCGCGCTGAACCTGCTGGCGCCGTTGACCGTCGCCCGCGCGGCGAACGCGATCATGCAGCGCCAGGAAAGCGGCGGCGTCATCGTGAACATCAGCAGTGTCAGCGCGACGAGACCGTCGCCGGGGACGGCGTCCTACGGCGCGGCGAAAGCGGGCCTCGACAACCTGACAGCGACGCTCGCCGTCGAGTGGGCGCCGAAGGTGCGGGTCAACGCGCTCGACGTCGGCATGGTGCGGACGGAGCACTCGCATCTGCATTACGGCGACGAAGCCGGGATCGAGGCCGTGGGCGCGACAGTCCCGTTAGGACGGTTGGCCGAACCCGACGAGATCGGTTCCTGCGCGGTGTTCCTGGCGTCCCCGCTGGCCTCCTATGTCAGCGGTGCCTGCCTGACCGTGCACGGCGGGGGAGAGGTTCCTGCCTTCCTCGCCGCCTCCAATTCGATGGTCAAAGAACGAAAGGAGCCGGTGTGAGCGGGATCGCCGACGGCCGGATCGTGGTGGTGACCGGTGCCGGTCGCGGCATCGGACGGGCGCACGCGCTCGCGTTCGCCGCCGAGGGCGCGCGGGTGGTGGTGAACGACCTCGGCGCCGGGATCGACGGCAGCGGCGGGTCGGCGGGGCCGGCGCAGGACGTCGTCGACGAGATCGAGGCGCTCGGCGGCAAGGCGATCGCGAACACCGACGACATCGCTTCCTGGGACGGCGCCGCCGCGTTGGTGCGGACCGCCGTCGAAACCTTCGGCGGGCTGGACGTCCTGGTCAACAACGCGGGATTTCTGCGCGACCGGATGCTGGTCAACCTCGGCGAGGACGAATGGGACGCGGTCATCCGGGTCCACCTGAAGGGGCATTTCGCGCCGACGCGGCACGCCGCCGAGTACTGGCGGGCGGAGTCCAAGGCGGGCCGGACGCGGACCGCGCGGGTGATCAACACCAGTTCCGGTGCGGGTCTGCTCGGCAGTGTCGGGCAGGGGAACTACGCGGCCGCGAAGGCCGGGATCCTGGGCCTCACCCTGGTCGCGGCCACCGAATTCGGGCGTTACGGCGTCACCGTGAACGCGATCGCCCCGGCCGCCCGCACCCGGATGACCGAAGAGGCGTTCGCCGACGACATGGCCGCGCCGGAGGCCGGTTTCGACGCCATGGCCCCGGAAAACGTGTCACCGCTGGTGGTGTGGCTCGGCAGCGAGGAGTCGTCCGGGGTGACCGGGCGGGTGTTCGAGGTCGACGGTGGACGCGTCTCGATCGCGCAGGGCTGGCGGCACGGGACGGTGCGGGACAAGGGATCCCGGTGGGCGCCCGCCGAACTCGGCCCGGTCGTGACCGAGTTGCTGGCGGAGGCGCCCGTTCCCGAACCTGTTTACGGGGCTTAGAGCCGCCGCTCAAGCGTCCCTGGTGAGGTCCCGGACCTCGGGCCGCGCGTGGAACCCGGCCGACTTGTAGGTCGCGACGGCGGCGACGTTCGAACTCGGTGTGCCCAGGGCCGCGCTCGACGAGCCGAGCTCCTGGAGCGCGGCCGCCGCGGCGACGGTGATCGCCTTGCCGTATCCGTGGCCGCGATGGTCCCGGTGCACCCCCATCGGCTCGAGTATCCCGGGCTTCCCCGCGCCCGCGGACCACACGGCGACCGCCGCGACGGCGTCGCCCCGCTCGTCGTACCCGGCCAGGTACCGGGAGTCGGCGTACGGCGCACCGGTCGCCATCGCGCGCCACTTCTCGGGAGTGAACGTCGAGCCGTCGAACGCTCCTCGCATCACGTCGGCCCATACGTGGCAGTTGTCCGGTCCGATCGGCTCGATCCGCAGGTCCGGGGCCTTCACCGGGTCGGCGAGATCGCGGCTCAGCGGCGTCCACGGTTCGCCGGTGCGCCAGCCGTGCCCGGGCAGCAGATCCTGGAGCAGAGCGTCCATCGGCGCCTCGACGGCCACCTCTCCCGGCGGCAGCACACCGCGTTCCGGCGCGATCACGTCTTCGGCCATCCGCCGCGCCAGTTCCTCGTCCCGGCGGACATCGGGCGCGGTCGTCAGGCGCAGGAGGTCGGCTCCGTCCAGGAGCCCGACGGCGAGAATCCGCCCGTTCCGGCGCCAGATCCGGACCGCCGCGGCCGTGGCCTCCGCCCCGGAGCGCCAGAACCAGCCGAGGTCACCGGGATGCAGTTGCCATGCCACCCCTTCGGACTGCCAGTCCCGCAGCGCGGCCACGGCCTCGTCCAGTCCGTCGATGTCCGGCTTTTCCACGGTGATCGCCATGCCCGTGATCACACACCACGCCGCGAAGAGTCGCATCCGGTTTTCGGCGAGGCCAAGATGGGGACGTGACGTCACTTCAGCGCCGTCTCTGGGAAGCGGTCGAGCCACTGCACGCCGTCGTCTACTTCGCCCCGGAGACGGCGGCCGCGGCCAAGGCGGTGGGCCTGCCGGGTTGGTGGATGGGCTATTTCGCCGGGCGCGTGGCGCCACTCGGGCCACTGCCGGAACCACCCGTGACGGCGATGCTCTTCGGCTTCGCGCCGCGTATGGTCGCGCGATCCATGCCCGACGCCTGGAAGTACGCCGAGCCTGCGGCGGTGCTCCAGAGCCGGATGGACGCCGTCGAGGTCGCGCTGGGCCGGATCCTGCCCGCCGACGCGCCTTGGGGGGGGAACTCGCCGATCTGCTCGAACAAGCCGTCACCGGATGCGACTACCCGGCAAGGCCGCTCGCCGCCGCTTGGTCCGCGGTCGCCCGGCCCGTGAGTGCGGTGGGGCGCGTGTGGCTGGCGGCGACGGTGTTGCGCGAGCATCGCGGGGACGGTCACGTGCTTTCCGCCGTCGCAGCCGGGCTGCGCGGGCTCGACACCACACTGACCCACATCGGAAGCGGGGCGGTGACGCGCGAGGTCATCCAGAGCAACCGCGGCTGGTCCGACGAAGACTGGGACGAGAGTGTCGCGCGGCTTCGCGAGCGGGGTGTCCTCGACGGCGATCTGCGGCTCACCGGCTCGGGAATCGCGCTGCGCCAACGGATCGAGGACGAGACCGACCGCCTCGCCACCGGTCCTCTCGACGCGTTGGGTGAGGACGGTGCCGCCGGGGTCCTGCGGATCGCCGTGCCGCTCAGCCGCCGCGTCTTCGACGCCGGTGCGATCCCGCTGCCGAATCCGATGGGGGCACCTCGGCCCTGACCGCTCGAAACTGTCGGCCCCCGGTGGGACGCTGTTCCCCATGGCGACGTGGCAGCGATTCAGTGAAGAGGCACCCGCGCTGGCGGAGAAGATCAAAGAGCGGTTCACCGCGACGAAATCGCATGTGCTGGCGACGGTCCGGAAGGACGGCTCGCCCCGGGTCAGCGGCAGTGAGGTCGATTTCCGCGAACGGGATCTGCTGATCGGTTCGATGATCGACGCGATGAAGGCGAAGGATCTGCGGCGTGACGGCAGGTTCGCGATCCACGCCGCCTCGGCGATCGACGAGGGCGGCGCGGACGCGAAGGTGTCGGGCAAGGCCGTCGAGATCACCGATCCGGCGGAGGTCGCCCGCCTGCAGGGTGACGACGGGGAGGCCCACGTCTTCCGGCTCGACCTCACCGAGGTGGTGCTGACCTGGGTCGAGGGCAACACCATCTATTTCGACTTCTGGAAGGAGGGCCAGGGGAGCAAAAGGCTCGCGAGGCCGGACAACGGTCCGGTGGTCGAGGTCGCGCTGGACTAGGCCACGGCGCTAGATCCGCTCGATGATGGTGCCGGTGGAAAGCGCGCCGCCGGCGCACATCGTCACCAGGGCGGTGCTCGCGTCGCGGCGTTCCAGTTCGTGCAGCGCCGTGGTCAGCAGGCGGGCACCGGTGCTGCCGACGGGATGCCCGAGCGCGATCGCGCCACCGTTCACGTTGACCTTGTCCTCGTCGGGCCGGTGCACCCGTTGCCACGACAACACGACCGAAGCGAAGGCCTCGTTGACTTCGAAGAGGTCGAGGTCGCCGATCGTCATCCCCGCCTTGGCCAGGACGCGTTCGGTCGCCTGCACGGGACCGTCGAGGTGGTAGTACGGCTCCGCGCCGACCAAAGCCTGCGAGACGATCCGAGCTCGCGGCTTGAGGCCCAGTGCCCGGGCCCGGTCCGAGTCCATCAGGAGGAGCGCGGCCGCGCCGTCGGAGATCTGCGAAGACGTCCCTGCCGTGTGCACGCCGCCTTCGAGGACGGGCTTGAGCTTGGCGAGGCCCTCGACGGTCGTGTCGCGCAGGCCTTGATCGCGGGTCACCAGCCGGGTCTCGCCGGTGGGGGAGCCGTCCTCGCCGAGCACGGGTGCCTTCACCGCGACGACCTCGCGGTCGAAGTGCCCGGCGGCCCACGCGGCGGCGGCCTTGGCCTGCGACGCCGTCCCGAACCGGTCGACGTCGTGGCGGGTGATGCCGCGGCGTTCCGCGATCCGCTCGGCGGCGCCGTACTGGTTCGGCATGTCTATCGACCAGGACTCCGGCCGCGGGGTGCCGATGCCCTCGCCGCGGTTCGCGCCCAGCGGTACCCGGCTCATCGCCTCGACGCCGCAGGAAACACCTGCGTCGATCGCCCCGGCCGCGATGAGCCCGGCGATCAGATGGGTCGCCTGCTGCGCCGAGCCGCATTGGGCGTCGATGGTGGTCGCGCCGGTGGTCTCGGGGAGGCCGGCGTGCAGCCACGCCGTCCGCGTGACGTTGCCCGCCTGCTCGCCCGCCTGGGTCACCGCGCCGCCGATCGCCTGCTCGACCAGCGCGGGGTCCAGCCCCGCGCGCTCGAGCAGGGCGCGCTGCGCCGCGCCGAGGATCTCGGCGGCATGCAGCCCCGCCAGGTGACCCCTGCGCTTGCCGACAGGGGTGCGGACCGCCTCGACGATCACCGGACTACCCACGTTCGCCTCCTGGGAAAACACTGTTCACTACCGAAAAAGTAGAACACGTTCTCGATTTGAGCAAGTCATCCCAGGGCCGACTGCTTTTTGATCATTGGTCGCAGTTCCCGCTTCTCGTCGCGCTTCCCCGGGTCGACTCGGTCGAGTTAACAGGTTTCACTAAAAGGTCTTCACTTGGTAAACGCCGTATGCTTCAATCGGGCTAGAACGTGTTTCATTGGCGAACCGCGTAGGAGGTAGCCCGTGGCCGCTCCGCTGATCCCCGCCGGTTTCGATTTCACCGATCCGGATCTGTACGCCACCAGACTGCCTCTGGAGGAGTTCGCCGAACTCCGCCGGACGGCGCCGGTCTGGTGGAACCCGCAGCCGCACAACACCGCGGGCTTCCGCGATGACGGCTACTGGGTCGTCAGCCGGCTCGAGGACGTCAAAGCGGTGTCGAGGGACAGCGAGCTGTTCTCCTCGCGGGAGAAGACCGCGATCATCCGCTTCGACGAGAACATGACCGACGACAGCCTCGAAGCGAACCGTCTGGTCCTGCTCAACATGGACGCCCCGCAGCACACCAAGCTGCGGCGCATCGTGTCGAAGGGCTTCACGCCGAGGTCGATCGCGAAACTCGAGGACACTTTGCGCGATCGCGCGGAGAAGATCGTCAGCGAAGCCAAGAAGAAGGGCTCCGGTGACTTCGTCGTCGACGTCGCCTGCGAACTTCCCCTGCAGGCCATCGCCGAACTGATCGGCATCCCGCAGGAAGACCGGATGAAGGTCTTCGACTGGTCCAACCAGATGGTCTCCTACGACGACCCCGAGTACGAGGTCGAGCCGCTCGCCGCGTCGGCGGAGATCGTCGGCTACGCCTGGAACATGGCCGAAGAACGCCGCAAGTGCCCGATGGACGACATCGTCACGAAGCTGATCCAGGCCGACGTCGACGGTGAATCGCTGGCCTCCGACGAGTTCGGCTTCTTCGTCATTCTGCTCGCCGTCGCGGGCAACGAGACGACGCGCAACGCGATCACCCACGGCATGAAGGCGTTCCTGGACCACCCCGATCAGTGGGAGCTGTACAAGAAGGAGCGGCCGAAGACCGCGCCGGACGAGATCGTCCGCTGGGCCACCCCGGTGGTCGCCTTCCAGCGCACCGCGACCCGGGACACCGAACTCGGCGGGCAGCACATCCGCAGGGGCGACCGGGTCGGGATGTTCTACAGCTCCGCGAACTTCGACCCGGACCACTTCGACGAGCCGGAGAAGTTCGACATCCTCCGCGAGGACAACCCGCACGTCGGCTTCGGCGGCACGGGCTCGCACTACTGCATCGGCGCCAACCTCGCGCGCCTGGAAATCGACCTGATCTTCAACGCCATCGCCGACGTCATGCCGAATATCAGCGAGGTCTCCGAGCCGGACCGGTTGCGGTCGAGCTGGCTCAACGGGATCAAGCACTACCAGGTGCGCTATGCCTGATCAAACGGTCTGATCGGCCCGGACCGGCGCCGTGCGGCACCATGGGGCCATGGGTCCCCACGTGCAGGTCGACGTCGAAATGTCCTTCCGGGTCACGAAACCCGGCCCCGCCGCGTTCGTGGTCGCGCTCGCCGGCGGGGCCGAGCAGGAGGAGTTCGCCTATCCCGCGCCGCCGCGCCAGGTCGCGTTCGAACACGGGACCCGGGCGCAGATCCTCGACCTGCCGCTCGGCGAACACGTCGTGCGATACCGGGCCGAACGTGCGCTGCGCCCCGCCGAGGCCGAGCCCGTCACCATGGACGACCTCGTCCGCTACACCCGGCCGAGCCGGTACTGCCCCTCGGACCGGATGGGCGGGCTCGCGCTGTCGAGGTTCGGCCACCTGCCCGACGCGCGCACCCAGGTCGAGGCGATCGTCCGGCACGTGGGCGAGCACCTGTCCTATGTGGTCGGTTCCGGTTCGCCGACCGACGACGCCGTCGACACCTACCTCGCCGGGGAAGGCGTGTGCCGCGACTTCGCGCACGTCTGCATCTCGCTGTGCCGGGTGATCGACATCCCCGCCCGGTTCACCGCGGTCTACGCGCCCGGACTGTCCCCAATGGACTTCCACGCCGTGTTCGAGGCCGCGATCGACGGCCGCTGGTACGTGTTCGACGCCACCGGTCTCGCGCCGAGGCAGAGCCTGAGCCGGATCGCGACCGGCCGGGACGCCACCGACACCGCGTTCCTCTCCACCCTCGGCTGTGAGCTGGACTTTCTCGGCAACGCCGTGCTGGCCACCGCGGGCCCTTCGCTGCCCGAGGACGACGGCTCGGAGCTGATCGCGCTCGCTTGATCGCGTTTTGTCCACGAGCCGTGACCTCGCTGAGGTAGACATTGGCGTGTGAGGGAGAAGCAAGCACCGACGAAATGGAAGCGGCTGCGTGCCCGCTACCGCTGGCTGGACCACGTGGCGCGGGCGGTGAACCGCTATGTCGAGTACGGCGGTTACCACTACGTCGCGTCGATCACCTACTTCAGCCTGTTCTCGCTGGTGCCCATCCTCATGGTCGCGGTGTCGGTGGCGGGCTTCGTGCTGGCGAGCCAGCCGCAGCTGATCGAGTCGATGCTGAACGCGATCACCGGCACGCTGCCGGGCGGCCTCGGTGAACAGGCGGGGGATCTGCTCACCCGTTTCGTGGACCAGCGCACCAGCGTCGGGCTCATCGGTCTGATCATCGGCCTGTACTCCGGCTGGAACTGGATGAACTCGCTGCGGGACGCGCTCACCGCGCTGTGGGGCCAGAACCGGTCGGATCTCCCGCTGCTGCGCACGATCGCCGCGGACCTGCTCGCGCTGCTCGGTCTCGCGAGCGCGCTGCTGGTCTCCTTCGCCATCACCATTTCCGGGTCCGCGCTCGGCCGCTACCTGCTGGGCCTCGCGGGGGTGGACGACACCGCCTGGGGGCACAACGTGCTGTCGGCGATCTCGATTCCCTTGGCACTGCTGGCCAACTGGCTCGTGTTCCTGTGGGTGCTCACCCGGCTGCCGCGGAAACCGGTCGGGGTCCGCAGCGCGATGCGCGGCGCGGTCGCGCTGGCACTGGGCTTCGAACTGCTGAAGCAGGCCGGTGGGATCTACCTGCGGTTGATCGGGAACTCGCCGACCGGGGTCGCGTTCGGCTCCATCATCGGTCTCATCTTCTTCATCTCGCTCGTGGCCAGGATGCTGGTGTTCGTCACGGCCTGGACGGCGACCGCGCGGGACGCGCCCGCCGACCCGGTCCGCCCGCCGCCGCCCGTGGTGGTCCGGCCGGTGGTGGCGCCCGCCGACCGGCACGGCCTCAAACCGGTGCTGGTGGGCGCGGTGACCGGGGTGGTCGCCACCCTCGCCGCGCAACGCCTCCGCCCGCGCCGCCGCGGCTAGCTCGGCTTGGCCGACCCCACCACCCACATCGAGAAGAACTGGGAACCGCCGCCGTACGCGTGCCCGAGCGCGACGCGCGCGCCGTCGACCTGGTAATCCCCGGCGCGGCCCATCACCTGCTTGGCCGCTTCGGAGAACCGGAGCATCCCGGACGCGCCGATCGGGTTCGACGACAGCACGCCGCCCGAAGGGTTGATCGGCAGCCGCCCGCCGAGCGCGGTTTCGCCCGCCTCGGTGAGCTTCCAGCCCTGACCCTCGTCGGTGAACCCCAGGTTCTCCAGCCACATCGGCTCGAACCACGAGAACGGCACGTAGATCTCGGCGGTGTCCACTTCGGACAGCGGATCGGTGATCCCCGCGTCGCGCCACAACGCGGCGGCCGCGTCGCGACCCGCCTGCGGGTTGACCTGGTCGCGGCCGGCGAACGTGGTCGGTTCGGTGCGCATCGCGGTCGCGTGGATCCACGCCGCGCCACCGGGAACGGCGTCGCCCGCGGCCTCGTCACCGATCACCATGGCGCAGGCGCCGTCCGAAGACGGGCACGTTTCGTCGTAGCGGATCGGGTCCCACAGCATCTGGGATGCCTGCACGGATTCCACCGTGATGTCCGGCTGCCGCAAATGCGCGTACGGATTCAGGGCGCCGTTGCGCCGGTCCTTGGCCGCCACGATCGCGCCGATGTGATCGGGCGCGCCGGACCGCCGGATGTAGGAGCGCACGTGCGGCGCGAAGTAGCCGCCCGCGCCGGCGCCCACCGGCATCTGGAACGGCGGCAGGATCGACAGGCCCCACATCGCGTTCGACTCGGATTGCTTCTCGAAAGCCACCGTGAGGACCCGCTTGTGCACTCCCGCCTGCACCAGCGACGCCGCCACGAGCGCGGTCGAGCCACCGACCGAACCCGCGGTGTGCACGCGCAGCAACGGTTTCCCGTTCGCGCCGAGCGAGTCGGCGAGGAACAGTTCGGGCATCATCACGCCCTCGAACAGGTCCGGCGCCTTGCCGAGGACGACGGCGTCGATGTCGTCCCAGCCGGTCTGCGCGTCGAGCATCGCCCGGTCGATGGCCTCCCGGAGCAGGCCCGGCATGGAGACGTCGGTGCGCTTGGCCTTGTGGTGGGTCTGGCCGGTGCCCAGCACGGCCGCGAGGTGCTTCACGAGAGGACCTCCAAGGTCGCGACCAGGTTCTGCTGGAGGACGGGGCCGCTGGTCGCGTGGGCGAGGGTTTTGCGCGCGCTGCCGTCGAGGATGCGGCTCGCCGCCTCACCGATCCGCGCCAGCCCCGCGGAGAACATCGGGTTGCCGGTCAGCACGCCGCCGGAAGGGTTGATCCGCACCTGCTCGCCGAGGCCGAGCGCGTCGCGCAGGATCAATTCCTGATGGGTGAACGGCGCGTGCAGTTCGGCGAGTTCGACGCCGTCGAGGTCGAGCGCCCGGCCGGCGGCCGCCGTGGACGGTGACCGGGTGAGGTCCCGCACGCCGAGCGAGGGGGAGTCGACCCGGTGCTCGATCCCGGTGATCATCGCGGGGCTGTCGACGAGGTCCGCCGCCCGCTCCGCCGAGGCGAGCACGAGAACGGCGGCCCCGTCGGTGACCGGGGCGATGTCATGGGCGCGCAAGGGATCCGCGAAGTACGGGGCGTCGAGGAGGTCGGCGACTTCGACCGTTCCGGAGAACTGGGCGGCGGGATTCCCGGCGGCGTCGGCGCGGCTGCGCGCGGCGACTTCGGCGAGGTCCTTTTCCGACCACAGTCCTGCTTCGAGTCCGAGCCGGGCCTGGATCCCGGCGACGCTCACCGAGTCCGGCCACAGCGGCGCGACGACGTACGGGTCCATCTGCAGCGCCAGCACGCGCCGCAACTGCCCGGCCGACGACTTGCCGAATCCGTAGACGAGCGCCGTTTCGACCTCGCCCATCCGGATCTTGAGCCACGCCTCGTACAACGCCCAGGCGGCGTCCATCTCGACGTGTGATTCGTGGATCGGCGGGAAGGCGCCGATGGCGTCGACGGCCGCGATGAACGAGAACGCGCGGCCCGCGAGGTAGTCCGAGGAGCCCGAGCACCAGAACCCGATGTCCTCTTTGGACAGACCGGTTCGCTCGAAGACCTCGGCGAAGATCGGCACCAGCATTTCCACGCCATTGGTGGTGCCCGGGGTGCTGCGGACGTTGGGGGCCTGCGCGAAGCCCACGACAGCTACATCTGGCACGGTGGTCCTCACAGATGGTGGGCGAAGGATTCGTACGGCGCGTCGGGTTCGCCGGTCGGTGCGAAATGGCCGATGTTCTCCAGCGACGTCCACCATTCGTCCCGGGGTTTCCAGGCGGCGCGCACGCGCATGCCCATCCGGACGTCGGCGGCGTCGCAGCCGAGGACGAGGTGCAGGAACGCGATGTCCGCGCCGTCGAGCAGGATGTACGCCGCCACGTACGGCGGTTTGATCTTCTGGCCGAGGAAGGGCACGTTCACGATGCAGAACGTGGTGACGATGCCGGTGTCGGGCAGCTCGACCTCGTCGGTGGTCGGGACACCGTCGGTCGGGCAGGCGCCGCGTGGCGGGATGTAGACCTTCTCGCACGACGGGCAGCGCTGGCCGATCAGCTTTCCTTCGGCGAGCCCGCGCAGGTACCGGCTTTCCTCCGGCGACGCGGAATGCTCGTACTTCAGGTGGATCGGCGTGATCACCACGCTGACGGGCGCGCCTTCTTCGCGTTTCGCGACCGGTGGTGGCGCCTCGGTGGGCTCGGTGTCGGGGCCGTCGGCGGGGACGAAGTAGGCGATGTCCCTGATGTGGCCGACAGTCTCCTCGGCCCACCGGATGCGCACTCGCTGTCCGGTGTGGACGTTTTCAGGGCTGCCCGCGTCGACGGCGTGCAGGATCGAGGTGTCGGCGCCGTCGAGTTTGACCAGCGCCCACGCGAACGGCCGCGACAACGGCTGGCCGTCGAGCGGTTCGGCGATCCAGGACCAGGACACGATCTCGCCCTCGGAGGCGACCGGTACGAATTCGGACAGCGCTTCGGCGGTCACGGGGTCGTATTCCAGCGGCGGCACGTGGACGCGGCCGTCGCTGCCCCGGACGCCTTCGACACGGCGCTCGCGCAGGGCGTTGACGAACCGGCCGAGCACCGGGCCGACCGAACGCGTGTAGTCGAAGCCCACGTTGAGCGGGGCCGACAGCGGGAGTTCAGGTGCGCTCACAGTCTGAGTGAAACACGTTCTCGAAATTCCAGCAAGATCGGCCTTCTGGGCCTTGCTGGCGGTTGCTCTTGAGTGGAACGCGTTCTAGATTTGCGCGTATGTCGACTGCTACGGGGACACTTGGGATCTGGAACATCGCCGCGCAGGAGCCGGAGCGGGTCGCGCTCGTCGACCCTGACGGCCGCTCGATCGGCTACGGAGACCTGGCCGCGAAAGCGAACGCGTACGCCCGGGGCCTGCAGGCCCTCGGGCTCGAAGCCGGCGACGTGGTCGTCGTCCTGCAGCCCAACGGCGACGAACTCGTGGCGGCCTACTTCGCCGCCATCCAGTCCGGTCTGTACATCGTGGTGGTCAACTGGCACCTGGTCGGACCCGAGGTCGCCTACATCCTTTCCGACAGTGGCGCCAAGGCGTTCCTCGCGCACGAACGGTTCGCCGACGTCGCGATCGCCGCCGCCGACGAGGCGGGGATCGCCGAACGCGGCCGGTTCGCCGTCGGTGACGTCCCGGGATTCCGGCGGATCGAGGAACTGGGTTCCGGTGAGGGCGACGGACGTCCGGAGCGGCGTACGGCGGGCTCGCCGATGCTCTACACGTCGGGGACCACGGGGCGGCCCAAAGGCGTCCGGCGGCCGCTGTCCGGCGCGGACCCCGACTCCGTTCCCGGCGCGTCGACGTGGTTCTTCGGGATCTTCGGGCTGGCGCCGCACGACGACCACGTCCATCTGTGCGGGTCGCCGCTCTATCACACCGCGGTGCTCAACTTCGTCGCGATTTCCCTGCAGCTGGGCCATACGGCGGTGCTGATGGACCGCTGGGACGCCGAGGACATGCTGCGGCTGATCGAGCGGCACCGCGTCACGCACAGCCACATGGTCCCGACCCAGTTCCGCCGCCTGCTCGGGCTGCCGGACGACGTCCGCGCGGCCCACGACCTGAGTTCGCTGCGCGTGATGATCCACGGCGCCGCGCCCTGTCCGCTCGAGGTCAAACGCCGGATGCTCGACTGGTGGGGCCCGGTCGTCACCGAGTACTACGCGGCCACCGAAGGCGGCGGAACGGCGATCTCGGGTGAGGAATGGCTGAAGAAACCGGGTTCGGTGGGGCTGCCGTGGCCGGGGTCGACGATCAAGATCCTCGACGACGAGGGCACGGAACTGCCCCCCGGCGAGACCGGCACGGTGTACATGAAGATGGGCGACTCGAAGTTCGAGTACCACAAGGACCGGGCCAAGACGGACAAGGCGCGGGTCGGGGACCTTTTCACCCTCGGCGACGTCGGGCATCTCGACGACGACGGCTATCTCTTCCTGCACGACCGCAAGGCGGATCTGATCATCTCGGGCGGGGTCAACGTCTACCCGGCGGAGATCGAGGGCGAACTGGTGATGCACCCGAAGATCGCCGACGTCGCGGTGTTCGGCGTTCCGCACGAGGACTGGGGCGAGGCGATCAAGGCCGTCGTGCAGCCCGCGGACGGTGTCGAACCCTCCGAGGAGCTGACCGCGGAGATCCTCGAGTACGCGGCCGCCCGGCTGGCGAAGTTCAAGCTCCCGCGTTCGGTCGGCTACTTGCCCGAACTCCCGCGGGACCCGAACGGGAAGCTCTACAAGCGCAAGCTCCGCGACCCCTACTGGGAGGGTCACCGCGCCCCCTGACCCCGGGGGTCAGCGGCCCCGGAAGACGGGCTTGCGCTTCTCGGCGAAGGCGCGGGGGCCTTCCTTCGCGTCTTCGCTCGCGAAGACCTCGATGCCGTACTGGGCGTCGAGCTTGAAGGCCTCTTCCTCGTGCATGCCCTCGGTGTCGCGCAGGGTCTTGAGGATCGCGCGGACGGCGAGCGGCCCGTTCGCGGCGATCAGGCCCGCCAGCTCCATGGCCTTGTCCAGTGCCTTCCCGTCCGGGACGACGTGCCCGATCAGGCCGATCTCCAGCGCCTCACTCGCCTTGATATGGCGTCCGGTCAGCAGCAGGTCGGCGGCGACGGTGTACGGGATCTGGCGGGGGAGCCGGACGGCCGAACCGCCCATCGGGAACAGGCTCCACCGCGCCTCGGACACGCCGAACTTCGCGCTCTCGCCCGCGACGCGCAGGTCCGTACCCTGCAGGATCTCCGTCCCGCCCGCGATCGCCGGGCCTTCGACGGCCGCGATCAACGGTTTTGTCAGCCGCCGTCCCTTGAGCAGGCCCTCGATCCGGCTGGGGTCGAACGTGCCCTTCTCGAACGAGTCGCTCGGCGAGTTCTTCGACATCGACTTGAGGTCCGCGCCCGCGCAGAACGCGCCGCCCGCGCCGGTGAGCACACAGCAGCGGACGTCGTCGTCCTCGTCGACCCGGTTCCACGCCTCGACCATGATCCCGAGCATTTCGCCGCTGAGCGCGTTGCGGGCCTCCGGCCGGTTCATGGTGACCACGAGGGTGTGGTCGATCTTTTCCACCAGTGCGTGCGGTTCGCCCACCGGGACCTCCGTCAAAAGAGCGGCCATTGCCCAGAACGATAACATGTTCTACTTTGAGCGAGTGGCACTCAACATCGCGGATCTACTCGAGCACGCCGTCGACGCCGTGCCGGAGCGCATCGCGGTCGTCTGCGGCGATCGGCGGGTCACCTTCGCCGAACTGGAAGAGCGCGCCAACCGGCTGGCGCATCACCTCGCGGCACACGGCGTGGGACCTGGATCCCACATCGGTGTCTATTCCCGGAACTCGATCGAAGCCCTGGAATCGATGATCGCCGCGTACAAGCTGCGCGCGATCGCGGTCAACGTCAACTACCGCTACGTCCACGGCGAACTGCGGTACCTGTTCGACAACGCCGACCTCGTGGCGCTGGTCCACGAGCGGCAGTACTCGGACAAGGTCGCCGCCGTCCTGCCGGAAACCCCCAAACTGAAACACGTTGTCGTTGTCGACGACGGAAGCGACGGCGACTGCTCGTCCTACGGTGGTGTGGACTACGAAGCCGCGCTCGCCGAAGGCTCACCCGAGCGCGACTTCGCCGAGCGCAGCGCCGACGACATCTACATCCTTTACACCGGCGGGACCACCGGGTACCCGAAGGGCGTCCTGTGGCGCCACGAGGACATCTGGCGCGCGCTCGGCGGCGGCATCAACTTCGTCACCGGCGAGTACGTCCCCGACGAATGGACGCTCGCGGAACAGGGCAAGTCGGGCAGCCTGGTCCGGCTCCCGGCGGCGCCGCTGATCCACGGCGCCGCGCAGTGGGCCGCGTTCGGCGCGCTGTTCACCGGCAGCCCGGTCGTGTTCGTCCCGCGGTTCGACGCGCACGAAGTCTGGAAAGCCGTGCAGGACAACAAGGTCCAGGTGCTCACGATCGTCGGCGACGCGATGGCGCGGCCGCTGATCGACGCCTACCGCGAGGGCGACTACGACGCGTCGTCGATCGTCGCGGTGTCGAGTCACGCCGCCCTGTTCTCCCAGTCGGTGAAGCAGGAATTCCTGGCGATGCTCCCGCACGTGGTGATCACCGACGCGATCGGCTCCTCCGAAAGCGGGTTCACCGGCATCGGCATGGTCAGCAAGGACAGCGACCATTCCGCCGGCCCCCGCGTCAACTTCGGCAAGGACGCCATCCTGGTGGACGACGACGGCGCGCTCGTCGATCCGGAACCGGGGGCGATCGGGCTGATCGCCCGGCGCGGGCACGTTCCCCTCGGGTACTACAAGGACCCCGCGAAGACCGAGAAGATCTTCGTCGAGATCGACGGCAAGCGGTACGTCGTCCCGGGTGACTACGCGCGCTACGAGGAAGACCTCACGGTGACCCTGCTCGGCAGGGGCTCACAGTGCGTGAACACCGGCGGCGAGAAGGTGTATCCGGAAGAAGTCGAGGGTGCGCTCAAGTCGCATCCGGACGTCTTCGACGCGCTCGTCATCGGTATCCCCGACGACCGGCTCGGTCAGCGGGTGGCCGCGGTGATCCAGCCGCGGACCGGCAAGGAGCTGGACTTCGCCGCGCTCGAAGCACACGTGCGGGGCGAGATCGCCGGGTACAAGGTGCCGCGCAGCCTGTGGCTCGCCGAGGAGATCGGGCGGTCGCCCAGCGGGAAACCGGACTATCCCTGGGCTCAGCGCTACGCGACCGAGCACGAGCCCGTCACCATCCAACCGGCGTAAGGAGTTCCATGCGCACGTCTCTGTGCGACCGGCTCGGGATCGACCTGCCGATCGTCGGGTTCACCCCGTCCGAACACGTCGCCGCGGCGATCAGCCGGGCGGGTGGGCTGGGCGTGCTGGGCTGCGTGCGGTTCAACGACGCCGCCGAACTCGACGCCGTCCTGTCCTGGATGGACGAGAACACCGGCGGCAAACCGTACGGCGTCGACATCGTGATGCCCGCCAAGATCCCGGCCGAAGGGACGTCGATCGATCTCGCGAAGCACATCCCGCAGGGGCATCGCGACTTCGTGGAGCGGACGCTGCGCGATCTCGCGGTGCCGCCGCTACCGGACGACACCGACGAACGCGCGGGAGTGCTGGGCTGGCTGCATTCGGTCGCCCGGTCGCATGTCGAGGTCGCGCTGAAACACCCCATCCGGTTGATCGCCAACGCCTTGGGCTCGCCGCCGGTGGACGTCATCGAGCAGTGTCACGCGAAGGGTGTGCCGGTCGCGGCGTTGGCGGGCAAGGCCGAGCACGCCGTCCGGCACGTCGAGAACGGCGTCGACATCGTTGTGGCGCAAGGTTATGAGGCGGGCGGGCACACCGGCGAGATCGCGTCGATGGTGCTGTTGCCCGAAGTGGCCGACGCCGTCGGTGACCGCGTGCCGGTGCTCGCCGCCGGCGGGATCGGCTCGGGCAGGCAGGTCGCGGCGGCGCTCGCGCTGGGCGCGTCCGGGGTGTGGATGGGCTCCTTCTGGCTCGCCACCGAGGAGTACCTCCAGACGATGGGGGAGTCCGAGGCGATGCAGCGCGCGCTGGTCGCGGCGGGCTCGTCCGACACCGTCCGGACGCGGATCTACACCGGCAAACCGGCACGGCTGCTCAAAACGCGGTGGACCGAGGCGTGGGCCTCGCCCGACGCGCCCGAACCGCTGCCGATGCCCTTGCAGAACCTGCTGGTCTCCCACGCGCACAACCGGATCCACCACGCGGCGGATCCGAGCGTGGTCTCGATGCCGGTCGGCCAGATCGTCGGGCGGATGGACCGGGTGCGCCCGGTCGCCGACGTGATCTCGGAACTGGTCTCGGGATACGAGGAAGCACTGTCGCGTTTGGACAAAACCCGCTGAAGCGAAAGAGAAGGTCCCCTCCACCACGTCGTTGTGGTGAAGGGGACCTTCAGTGCATGCCGTGCGTCGAAGCTACAACCCGGCGGCCGCGTTCTTGATCGCGGTCGCGAAGGTGCTCACCTCGGCGTAGACGCCGGGAGCGCGCGGCCGCGCGCAGCCTTCGCCCCAGCTGACGATGCCGACCTGGATCCAGGCGTTGGCGCTGTCGCGGCGGAACATCGGGCCGCCCGAGTCACCCTGGCAGGTGTCGACGCCGCCGGAGTTGACGTTGCCCGCGCAGATCTCGGCGCTGTCGATCAGGTCGGCGTAGCTGCCGCCCTGCGCCTTGCAGGTCGCGTCGGAGACGAACGGGACGGTGGCCTTGAGCAGGTAACGCTGCTGCGCCCCGCCCTCGGACGCGGCACCCCAGCCCGCGACGGTGAACGTACCGCTGTTGTAGGCCGTCGTGGTGGCGATCGGCAGCGTCGCGATCCCGGTGACCGGGCTCGCGAGCTTGATCAGGGCCCAGTCACCACCGGTGGAGGTGGGGTAGGTCGGTGACCGGTGCACGTAGGTCGACTTGACCTTCTTGGCCGAGCCGCTCTGCAGGTCCACCACGCCGAGGGTGGCGGTGATGCTCGTGTTGGCCCCGGTCCGCGACACACAGTGCGCGGCCGTCAGCACGATCTGCGAGGTGTAGAGCGCACCGCCGCAGCCCATGGAAAGCCTTACCATCCAGGGGAATTCGCCCTGAGCGGCTCGGGTGCCACCGACCACGTCGGTGGACGGCGGCTGAGCGGCCGCGGCTTGCGGAGCCGTGGCGAGACCCGCCAGGGTTCCGGCCGCCGCGACGGCGATCAGGGTCTTTTTGAGCAGGCTGAACCGACGCTTGATGTCCAAGGGTTCATTCCTTCCGGCTGTCCACAGTGGAGGCAGGGAGACTGACTGCGGCCAACTGACTACAGCAGGTCGCCCGATGCCGGGACAACCGACTTTCTTCGGATCTTTGGGCCGATGATGGTGATTAACGGACGTTCGTCGCGTACTGCCGACGAATGGCCTAGGCCGGAGTGCCTAGTGCCCCTACTCCGGAGCCGGCGAGCGCCGGAACCGCCGGAAGGCTGAACGTGGGCACGGACGGTCACCTCGACCGGGGCCCGGTCCGCGTGGCGGGCGATCCGCCGAACGAGGTGCCCGTTTCGTCCACGAGTGTGAGCGTGGCATGAACACTTCGTTCGGGTCAGTACAGGTCAGGTGAATTCGGCCTAAGATCTGGACAGTGAGAACACGGTCACCGAAAGCCCATCCAACTGCCGACGGCCCGGTACGGGACGGAATTCCCGAACACGGCCGCATTCCCCGCTATTACGCGGTCAAAGTCGAGCTGCTCGACGTGATCTCCGAATTGGGGCAAGGAGCGGCACTTCCCACCGAAAGGGAACTATCCGAACGTTTCGAGGTTTCCCGCGCGACGGTCCGCCAGGCCGTCGGTGAGCTCGTGCTCGAAGGCCGTCTCAGCAGGCGGCAGGGGAGCGGCACCTATGTCGCGGGCCCCAAGCTCGTCCAGCCGCTCGCTTTGGTGAGTTACACCGAAGGACTCAGGAGGCAGGGCATTCAGCCGGGCCGGAATCTGATCTCACTGGAACGCCGGGAGGCGGGTCCTTCGCTGGCTTCGGAACTGGAAATCGATCCCGACGACGACGTCATCCACATCGAACGGGTGCTGCTCGCCGACGACGAGCGGGTCGGGCTGGAATCGACCTATCTCACCGCCGCGCGATTCCCGACCCTGATGGATGTGTTCGATCCCACACAGTCGCTCTACGCGTGTTTGCGGGAAAGGCTCGGCGTGGTGTTCGACGGCGCCGAGGAGCGGGTCGAGACCGTGCTCGCCACCCCGCGGGAGGCGCTGCTGATCGGGACGAATCCGGCACTGCCGATGCTGCTGATGCACCGGACCTCCTGGGGGACCGACGGCGTCCCCTTCGAGCGCGTCCGGTCGCTTTTCCGGGGTGACCGCCTTTCGTTCGAGACCCGCTTGGGCCGCGTGGAGTGACCCCTCCGCCCATTTAGTCCTCCAGATGCGATGCTTGCACTTTCAACGACCGCAAGCAGAGGGCTACCCGCGGTGAAATGTAACGCGAAGATAACAGGTCTGGTCCACATTTCGGGGGTACTTCACCTGGGGTTAGGACTGCGGTCACGGAGCGTTGGTGCGGGCAGGCGAGCGTCTGCGGGGTGCGAATCCTCATCATCGGCGGCGGAGTGCTCGGCACTCAGCACGCCTGGCAGGCCGTCGAACGCGGTCACGACGTCGTCCAGATCGAACGCGAGCCCGAGGCCCGGGGCGCGTCCGTCCGCAACTTCGGGCTGGTCTGGGTCGGCGGCCGCGCCACCGGCCCCGAACTGGAGACGGCCGCCCGGGCGCGAGTGCTGTGGGAGCGCATCGGTGACCGAGTCCCGGGGATCGGCTTCCGGCCGAACGGCTCCCTCACCGTCGTCCGCACGGAGGCGGAACTCGCCGTCGCCCAGGCCGCGGCGGCGAGCACGGAGGACCGCGGCTTCAAGCTGCTCGACGCCGCGCAAACCCGCGAACTGAACCCGGCCCTGCGCGGCGACCTCCTCGGCGCGCTCTGGTGCGATCGCGACGCCGCCGTCGAACCGCGCGTCGCCCAGCCCGCCCTGCGCGCCGAACTGGCGAAATCCGGCCGTTACACCTGGGTGCCCGGCCGCGAGATCCGCGACCTGACCACCCGTGGTGTCGTCGACGACACGGGCGAGACCCACGAAGGCGACGTCGTCGTTCTGTGCACCGGCGCCTGGACCGGTGGCCTGGTCAAGGAGCTCGCCGGGCAGACCCCGGTCCGCCGGGTGCGGCTGCAGATGGCCCAGACCGAGCCACTCGGTGAAACCCTCACCACCACGGTCGCCGACGCGGACAGCTTCCGGTACTACCCGGCGTACCGCGGCGCCGCGCTCGACAGCCTCAACAGCGGGCAGCCGCAGGGTGTGATCGCCGCCGCCAACGCCATGCAGTTGCTCATGGTCCAGCGCCTCGACGGCTCGCTGACCATCGGCGACACGCACGAGTACGACGAGCCGTTCTCCTTCGACACCACCGAAGACCCGTACGACCACCTGGCCGAGGTCGCCGGGGCGCTGCTCGGACGGCCGCTCCCGCGGATCGCCCGGCGCTGGGCCGGGGTCTACGCCCAGACCACCGACACCTCGCGGATCGTCCACCGCGCCCGCGTCGCGGACAACGCGTGGCTCGTCACCGGACCCGGCGGCCGGGGCATGACCTGCTCGCCCGCCATCGCCGAAGACACCGCCGAGGAGCTGTCGTGGTGAACACCGAACTCGTCGTCCTGGACATGGCCGGGACCACCGTCGCCGACGACGGCCTGGTGATCCGCGCCTTCACCGAGGCGATCGCAGCCGCCGGAGTGTCCGAAGAGGACAGCCGGTACCCCGGGATGCTCGACTACGTCGTCGAAACCATGGGGCAGTCCAAGATCGTCGTCTTCCGTGCCCTGCTCGCCGGGGACGAGGAACTCGCCCGGCGCGCGAACACCGCCTTCCAGGACGCCTACGGGAAGCTCGTCGCCGACGGCCACTGCGAGCCGATCCCCGGCGCCGAAGACACGATCCAGGAACTGCGCGCCCAAGGGGTGAAGGTCGCGCTCACCACCGGTTTCGCCGCGAGCACGCAGAACGCGATCCTGGACGCGCTGGGCTGGCACGGCCTCGCCGACGCCGTGCTGGCGCCGGGTGAAGGCGTCCGCGGCCGCCCGTTCCCCGACCTCGTCCTCGCCGCCGCGCTGCGGCTCGAAATCACCGACGTCCGCCGGGTCGCCGTCGCCGGCGACACCCCGTCGGACGTCCAGACCGGGCTCCGGTCCGGCGCCTCGCTCGTCGCCGGCGTGCTCACCGGATCGGCGAAGAAGCCGGAACTCGAAGCCGCCGGTGCCACCCACGTCCTCGCATCCGTCCGCGACCTCCCCACCCTGCTGTCCTAAAAGGAGCTTTGACGACATGAAGAAACTCGCGGCCGCCGCCCTCGCCGGGCTGCTCACGATCACCCTGGCCGCCTGTGGTGGCACCGCCGGAGGCGCGTCCGGCGACCAGACCGTCACGCTGTACACAGTGGACGGTCTCGAAGACTGGTACGCACAGCGCGTCGAGGAGTTCAAGGCCAAGACCGGCATCACCGTCCAGGCGGTGACCGCGGGATCGGGCGAGGTCGCCTCCCGGGTGGAGAAGGAGAAGGCCAACACCCAGGCCGACATCCTGGTCACCCTCCCGCCGTTCATCCAGCGGGCCGCGTCGCAGGGCCTGCTCGCCACCACGGCGCCGTCCGGGATCGACCAGGTCCCCGCCGGGCAGAAGGACGGCCAGGGCCGCTACTTCGCCATCATGAACAACTACCTCAGCTTCATCCGCAACCCGCAGGCCTCGCCCAAGACCTGGGACGACCTGCTCGCGCCCGCGCTCAAGGGCAAGCTCCAGTACTCGACCCCCGGCGAGGCGGGTGACGGCACCGCGGTCCTGCTGCAGCTGCAGCACGTCCTCGGCGAGCAGGGCGCGCTCGAGTACCTCGCGAAACTCGAGGCCAACAACGTCGGCCCGTCGTCCTCCACCGGCAAGCTGCAGCCGAAGGTGGCCAAGGCCGAGATCCTGGTGGCCAACGGCGACGTGCAGATGAACCTCGCCTCGATCGAGAAGAGCGGCGGTTTCGAGATCTTCTTCCCGGCCGACGCGCAGGGCAAGCGGTCCACGTTCGCGCTCCCGTACTACGCCGGTCTCGTGAACAACGCCCCGCACGCGGAGAACGCCAAGAAGTTCCTGGACTTCCTGCTCTCGCCGGAGGTGCAGGGCAAGGCGGTGGACGCCTTCGGTGCCCCGTCGCGGACCGACGTCACGCCGTCCGGGCCGCGGGCGGACAAGGTGAAGGCCGCCCTCGACGGCGTCGAGATCTGGCAGCCGGACTGGAACACCGTCCTCGCGAAGCTCGACGCCGACCTCGCCGCGTACAAGAAGGCCGTCGGCCGATGACCCCGGCGGTCGAGTTCCGCGGGGTGTCCGTCCGCTTCGGACAGACGACCGCGCTCTCGCCACTGGATCTCACCGTGGCGAGAGGGGAGACGCTGGCGATGCTCGGGCCGTCCGGCTCCGGCAAGTCGACGGCCCTGAAGGCGCTCGCGGGCTTCGTCGTGCCGAGCACCGGCCGGGTCCTGCTCGACGGCGAGGACGTCACCGAACTGCCGCCGCACCGGCGCGGCCTCGGGGTGGTCGTCCAGAGTTACGCGCTGTTCCCGCACATGCGGGTCGAGGCCAACGTCGCTTTCGGGCTCAAGGCGAGGAAAACACCTGGCGCCGAGACGGCGAGCAGGGTCGCCGAGGCACTGGAACTGGTCGGGATGGGCAAATACGCCCGGCGCTATCCGCGTGAGCTCTCGGGCGGGCAGCAACAGCGGGTCGCCCTCGCGCGGGCACTGGCCATCCGGCCGCGGGTGCTGCTGCTCGACGAGCCGCTGTCCGCGTTGGACGCCGCCCTGCGCGAGGACATGGTCGCGGAACTGCTGCGGCTGCGGGCCGAGCTGCCCGACACCACGATCGTCTACGTCACCCACGACCAGGGTGAGGCGCTGGCGCTGGCCGACCGGATCGCCGTCATGCGCGATTCCAAGCTGGTAGAACTCGGGCCGAGCCGCGAGCTCTACCAGCGTCCTTCGACCGAGTTCACCGCGAGCTTCCTCGGCGCGTCCAACCTCATCCCGGTCGAGCTGATCCAGGCCGACGGCACCCGGGTGCGGCTCGGTGATCGCGAACTGGCGGCCGACCCGTCCGGCCCGATCCGGGCGGGGCAGCCCGTCGCGCTGGGCGTGCGGCCCCACCGGATCGGGATCACCGCGGTGGACGCCCCCGGCGCGCTGCCCGCGGTGCTGCGCGGCGTCCAGTGGCGTGGCACGGGCTTCCGGCTCGACCTCGAACTCGCGCACAACGGGGACGAGGTCCGGGCCGAGGTGCCGGACGTCGAGGGGCTGCCGGGCGTGGGGGAGAAGGTCGGAGTGTCCATTCCGGACGGTTGCCCGCTGGTGGGTATCGGATGACCCGTCGCGGTTGGCTCCTGCTGCCACCGGTGCTCGTCCTGCTCGGCTTCTTCGGCTACCCGCTGGTGCTGGTCGTCCTGCAATCCCTGGAATCGAAGACCGGCGAGTTCGGGTTGTCGGTGTGGCTGGACGTCCTGGGTTCGGCGGAATTCCGGGACGCCGCCTGGAAGACCGTCGCGCTCGCGCTCGGCGCCACCGCGGGCTGCGTCGTGCTCGGGACGTTCCTCGCGCTGGTGATCGCGTTCGTGCCGTTCCCCGGCGCGCGCACGCTTTCGAGGCTGGTGGACACCGTGCTGGCGTTCCCGTCGTTCCTCATCGCGCTCGCGTTCACCTTCATCTACGGCAGCGCGGGGATCCTGGGCGCGGGCGGGTTCCTGTACTCGCCGTTCGGGATCCTGCTGGCGGAGATCACCTTCTACACGCCGTTCGTGATGCGGCCGGCGCTCGCCGCGTTCGGCCAGGTCTCCTCGGCGCAGATGGAGGTCGCGGCCAGTCTCGGCGCGAAACCCGGCCGCGTGCTGCGCCGGGTGATCCTCCCGGAAGCCTTGCCGTCACTGGCTTCCGGCGCCTGCCTGACCATGCTGCTGGCGATGAACGAGTTCGGCATCGTGCTGTTCCTCGGCGCCAAGGACGTCACGACGCTGCCGATGCTGGTCTACGGCAAGGGGATCGTGACGTTCGACTTCCCGCAGGCCTGTGTCATCGCGGTGGTCAACGTCGTGTTCTCCCTCGCCCTGTACGGAACCTACCGGCGACTGACGAAGGGAGGCCCTCGTGCTGCTGTGGACCAGGCGTAGCCGAGTCCTGCTGTGGGTGGTGTTCGCGGTGCTGTTCACCGCGATCGTGCTGGCGCCGCTGCTGATGATCGTGCTGGCGTCGGTCGCCGGGAACTGGACGGGACTGCTGCCGGGCGCGCTCACCGGCTCGCATTTCGCGCAGGCGCTGTCCGGGGAGACCTTCGCGAGTCTCTCGGTGAGCATCCAGACCGGCGTCATCGCTTCGGTGGTCTCGGTCGCGCTGGGGACGTGGGCCGCGCTCGCGTCGCAATCCGCTCCGCCGAAGGTGCGGAAGGCCGTCGACACCCTGTTCCACCTGCCGATCGCGGTGCCGTCGGTGGTGCTGGGGCTGGCGTTGCTGGTCGCGTTCAGCCGTCCGCCGCTGGCCTTCAACGGCACGCGCTGGATCGTGCTGCTGGGGCACCTGATGATTCTGCTGCCGTTCTCCTACAGCACGGTCTCCGCCGCGATCGCGCGGATGGACCCGCTGCTGGCGCAGGCGGCGGCGAGCCTCGGCGCGGGGCCGGTCCGTGTGCTGCTGCGGGTGCGGCTCCCGGTGCTGCTGCCGTCGATCTCGGCTTCGGCGAGCCTCGCGCTGGCGATGTCGATGGGCGAACTGGGCGCGACGATGATGCTGTACCCGCCGGACTGGCGCACCCTGCCCGCCGGCATCTTCGCGCTCACGGACCGGGGGCAGGTGTTCCTCGCGTCGGCGAGCACGGTGCTGCTGCTGGCCGTCACGCTCGCCGGGGTGGTGATCCTGGGACTGGCCCGCGGCCGCGCGGCACAGCGGTGAACGAACAGCGGTGATGCAACCGTTCACCCGGTTCGTTCCGTCCAGCCGCCATGAAGAACGCAGCGAAGACGCTGGGCGCGGGGCTCGTGCTCGCCGCGACGGCCGCCTGCGGCGCGGGCGGCCCGGGAGCACCGGCGACCACGAGCACCCCACCGGCCGTCACCACCCCCTCGGATCTGCCCACCTCGCTCCCGGCCAGCCCGCCGGTCGCGAAACCACCGGTCTCACGACCGACCGTCGGCCCGCCGCCCTCGGACAAGATGCTGCCGCCGACGCAGGTCGAGGCCAAGGTGCCCGCGCAGGTCAGCGCCGAGAACGGCGGCCTGAACGTGCACGTCGAGCTGAGCGGCTGCGACGAGGCGACGGCGAACCTCGCCGAGCAGAACGCGCAGCGGGTCGTGATCAAGGTGAAGATCGATCACGGCAAGCCGGGGCAGATGTGCCCGCAGGTCATCCGCTACGCCGTCCTGCCGGTGAAACTCGCCGAGCCGATCGGGCCGCGGGCCATCGTCCTGGAAGCAGGTTGAGATCATGTGCAACCCCACGACGGCCTCGTTCCGTCCTAGCCGCATGAGGTACTTAACGAATGTCATCGGCCTTGGCCTGATCGTCGTTGCGGTATCCGCTTGCGGGGCGCAGAACCAGGCAGCGGAACCCGCGGCCGGACCCGGTAGCGGCACCCTGAGTACCGTGCCGCCGTCGCCGACCGCCCCGCCGTCCTCCTCGCCGACACCCGCCCCGGGCAGCCAGCCCGGTATCCCGGGCGCTCCGCGCCAGGAGGTCCCGGAGGGCAGCACCAAGCTGCCGGACAAGCAGCTCGACGCGGCGGCGCTGCCCGCGGACTACCCGCGTGAGGTGTACACGAGCAACGGCGGGACGATCCTGAACATCCGCGGCCAGGAAGGCGGCTGCGGGCACGCGACGGCGGAGGCCGCGCAGCAGGACGGGAACCGGGTCACCGTCAACCTGACCGAACTGAAGGGCCAGACCGGCCAGATGTGCACGATGGACATCCGGCATCCGGTGATCTCGGTGTCGCTGGCGGCGCCGCTGGGAGAGCGGACCGTCGTGTTGAAGCAGATGCGGTAAGGCTCCAGAGAGTGCTATGAAAGGCCCGTTACTTGCAAATTTTGCAAGTAACGGGCCTTTCATAGCGGCTCACGTCAGCGGAAGCTGATCTGCAGCGTCGGTTCCGAGGTGGCCTCGAAGAAGTCGTTGCCCTTGTCGTCGATGACGATGAACGCGGGGAAGTCCTCGACCTCGATCTTCCAGACCGCCTCCATCCCCAGCTCGGCGTACTCGAGGACGTCGACCTTCTTGATGCAGTCCTGCGCCAGCCGCGCGGCCGGGCCGCCGATCGAGCCGAGGTAGAAGCCGCCGTGCTCCTCGCACGCCGCGGTCACCTTCTTGGACCGGTTGCCCTTCGCCAGCATCACCAGCGAACCGCCAGCGGCCTGGAACTGCTCGACGTAGGAGTCCATGCGGCCCGCGGTGGTCGGCCCGAAGGAACCCGACGCGTAGCCCTCGGGCGTCTTCGCCGGGCCCGCGTAGTACACGGGGTGGTCGCGAAGGTACTGAGGCATCTCTTCGCCCGCGTCGAGCCGCTCGGCGATCTTCGCGTGCGCGATGTCGCGGGCGACGACGAGCGGGCCGGTCAGCGACAGACGCGTCTTCACCGGCAGCTGCGAGAGCTGCGCGCGGATCTCGGCCATCGGCCGGTTGAGGTCGACGGTCACCACCTCGTCGGACAGGTCGTCCTCGGTGACGTCCGGCAGGAACCGCGCCGGATCGCGTTCCAGCTGCTCCAGGAAGACGCCGTCGGCGGTGATCTTCGCCTTGGCCTGGCGGTCGGCCGAGCACGAGACGGCGACGCCGACCGGGCAGGACGCGCCGTGGCGCGGCAGGCGGATCACCCGGACGTCGTGGCAGAAGTACTTGCCGCCGAACTGCGCGCCGATGCCGAACTGGCGCGTCATCTCCAGCACCTGCTGTTCGAGGTCGACGTCGCGGAAACCGTGGCCCAGCTCGGAACCCTCGGTGGGCAGGTCGTCGAGGTAGCGGGCCGAGGCCAGCTTCGCGACCTTCAGGTTGAACTCCGCCGACGTGCCGCCGACGACGATCGCGAGGTGGTACGGGGGACAGGCCGCGGTGCCGAGGCTGCGCAGTTTCTCGTCGAGGAACTTCGCGAGGCGCTTCGGGTTCAGGACCGCTTTCGTTTCCTGATAGAGGAACGTCTTGTTCGCACTGCCGCCGCCCTTCGCCATGAACAGGAATTCATAGCTCGGGTCGCCTTGGCCATCTTTGTGATAGAGCTCGATCTGCGCGGGCAAGTTGGTGCCCGTATTGCGCTCATCCCAGAAATTCACCGGCGCCATCTGCGAATAGCGCAGATTCAACTCCTGATAGGCGTCGAAAATGCCCCGCGACAACGCGCGTTCGTCGTCGGCGCCGGTGAGCACGCCTTCGCCGCGTTTGCCGATCACGATCGCGGTGCCGGTGTCCTGGCACATCGGGAGGACGCCGCCCGCGGAGATCGCCGCGTTGCGCAGCAGATCCATCGCGACGAACCGGTCGTTGCCGCTCGCCTCCGGGTCGTCGACGATCGCCCGCAGCTGGGCCAGGTGTGACGAGCGCAACAGGTGCTGGATGTCGGTGATCGCGGTCTTGGCGAGCTTGGTCAGCGCTTCGGGCTCGACCTTGAGGAATTTCCGGCCTGCCGCTTCGACGACCTCGACACCTTCGGCGCTGAGCAGCCGGTACTCGGTGTGGGTGTCCTTGGCGAGCGGGAGGACTTCGGTGTGCTGGAACGTGGTGGGCGCCACTGCGCGGGCTCCTTTGCCGGCATCGGGAACCCGCCCACGGTACAAGGCGGGCCCCGAGTGACCGGCGCCGCGTCCGGGAGTGCTAAAGCGGACTGCAATTTTCGCACCGCAATTTGTCGCCGCGCCCCACAAATTAGTTCGGGAGGCCGGGCCCACCCCGACGGACCCGACCTCCCGGGGAAAGCGATCCGGGCGCGAACACCCGACCGCGAAGACTTATTTACCTGCTCGACGGTCTCGTGACGCAGGTCATAAGTCAACGCTGCCGAACGGGTGTTGCTTTTTCCGCGCCGATAGGCGCAATGAGGACTACGAAGCGTAGGCGCGCAGGCGGTCGGCCCGCTCGCCCTGACGAAGCTTCGACATGACCTCTCGCTCGATCTGGCGAACGCGCTCACGGGAGAGCCCGAAGTGCTTGCCGATCTGGTCGAGCGTGCGGGGCTGGCCGTCGTCGAGGCCGTAGCGCAGGCGGATCACCTGGGACTCCCGGTCGTCCAGCGTCGCGAGCACGCGGCGCAGGTCGTCCTGGAGCAGACCGGAGATCACGGCGCTCTCGGCGTCGGTCGCCTCGGAGTCCTCGATGAAGTCACCGAGCGGGGCGTCCTCCTCGGTGCCGACCGGCATGTCCAGGCTCACCGGGTCACGCGAGTGGTCGAGCAGATCGGAGATCTTGTGCGCCGGAATGCCCGATTCGGCGGCCAGTTCTTCGTGCGTGGCGTCGCGCCCGAGCTGCTGGTGCAGATCGCGCTTGATGCGGGCCAGCTTGTTCACCTGTTCCACCAGGTGGACCGGCAGCCGGATGGTGCGTCCCTGGTCGGCCATCCCCCTGGTGATGGCCTGGCGGATCCACCAGGTGGCGTAGGTCGAGAACTTGAACCCCTTGGAGTAGTCGAACTTCTCCACCGCGCGGATCAGACCCAGGTTCCCCTCCTGGATCAGGTCGAGCAGCGGCATCCCCCGGCCGGTGTAGCGCTTCGCGAGCGAGACCACGAGGCGGAGGTTGGCCTCCAGCAGGTGGTTCTTCGCGACGTGGCCGTCACGCACGAGGGCGGACATCTCCGAGCGCCGCTTCGGCGTGAGGCTCTCGGCCGTGTCCAGCATGTGCTGGGCGAACACTCCGGCTTCGATGCGCTTGGCCAGCTCGACCTCGTCGGCGGCGGACAGCAGTGCCGTCTTGCCGATTCCGTTGAGGTACACGCGGACGAGGTCCGCGGCCGGGCTCTGGGCGTCGAGATCTGCTGCTGCGTCGGTGAACGCCCCCGCGATCACCGGCTCCTCGGTGGATTGCGCCGGGATACGGCGCTCGCGAATCCCGCGCGCTTCGCGTTCGAGAGTCTGGACTGACATTCTGCCTCCCCGGTCACGGGCTGAACGTGCTGCGGTGTGTCCGCCGGAACCGCTTCGGCGTAGCAAGCCCTGTGGAAAACCCGCTACTCCTCGTCGGCCCAGCTTGGCTGGACACTTTGCTCAACGCCGGGAGGTCCGAAAACGTTCCCGGCCGCTACAGAGAAGACGGGCGGCTGACCTGGGACGTTGCTCGACCAACCCTGAGCTTTTCCTGAGAATGCCCGTGGGGGAGAAACCGATATGGTCTAGACCTCTATGAGGAGGGTGAACGGACCGTCGTTCACGCTCCGGACCGCCATCATGGCCCCGAACCGGCCGGTCTCGACCCGTGCGCCACGTTCGCGCAGGGCGTCCACGACGGCCGTCACGAGAGGTTCGGCATTTTCCGGCCGGGCGGCCGCCGTCCACGACGGACGGCGGCCTTTGCGGGTATCGCCGTAAAGGGTGAACTGACTTACGACAAGCAGGGGAGCATCGGTGGTGGCACACGACTCTTCGTCGCGAAGTATGCGAGCTTCGTGAAGTTTGCGTGCCATCGTGGCCGCCTTCGTCACCTCGTCGTCGACGTGGATTCCCAGCAGTACCAGCAAACCCGGTTCGCCGATGGCGCCCGTCACCTCGTCGCCGACGGTCACGCTCGCTTCCGTGACCCTCGCCACCACCGCCCGCATCAGACGGCGGGGAGGAGCATGCCGTGCCGGACCAGTTCGCGGACGACGGGCAGCGCGGCGGCTGCCAGTTCCTCCGGTTCGAGGCCCTGAGCGGCCGCCAAGAGCACGATCAGGTCCTCGAGGGGCAACGCGCCCCGGCAGCCGGCGAGCAGCCGTGCCGCCAGTTCGTCGACCTCGTGCGACCAGCCGGGACCGTCGGTGCGGTGCAGCCGCTGGACGGTCGTGGCCCAGCCCTCCTCGCCCGGCTCGGCGACGCTCTCCAGAAGGACGCTCTCCGGGACCCGGAACCGGGTGCCGAGGAGTGACTCCCCGTTGGCGCGCAGCCATTCCACCCGGTCCAGCCAGTTCGCCGCCTCGGCGCCCAGCGGGTCGTCGTAGGCCTGCCGGAGGTCCTCGCACACGATCGTCGGGGTCGCGCCGTCCGCCCGGCGAAGGGTGACGAAGCCGAAACCGATGCCTTGGACGTCGTTTTCGGCGAACCAGTCGAGCCAGGCGCCGGATTTCGCGCGGCCTTCGGGGGAGCGGGGGTCGATCCCCGCGTCGCGCAGCCACGTGCCGACGTACAGGCCCGGATCCGCGATGTCCCGCTGGACGAACCACGCGTCGGTCTCGGCGGGCAGCCAGCGGGTCACCCGGTCGCCCCAGTCCTCGCCCTCGACGTGCAGCCAGGACGCGAGGAGGTGGCCGGTGCCGCCTTCGTTGAGGAACCCGGGCAGCTGCCGCACCACGAGCGCGCTGGCGTCGTCGCCCGCCAGCCCGGAGTCGCGGTAGGTGTAGTCCACCCGCGGCGGGCCGACCACGAACGGCGGATTGCAGACGATCTGGTCGAACCGGCGCCGCGCGACCGGCGCGAACCACTCGCCTTGCACGAGTTCGACGTCCAGTTCGTTGAGCCGGAAGGTGGCCGCGGCGAGCGCCAGCGCGCGAGCCGAGAGATCGGTGGCGGTGACCTTCTTCGCGTGGCGGGTGGCGTACAGGGCCTGGATACCGGTACCGGTGCCGACGTCGAGCAGGCTGCCGACCTCGCGACGGCTGGTGGCGCGGACCAGGCTGAGCGAGGCGTGCCCGACGCCGAGCACGTGGTCTTCGGGCACCGCCCGGCCGAGGATGTCGGCGTCGAGGTCCGAAACGACCCACCACGAACTCTCGTCGTCACCGTGCGGGCGGATGTCGAGACCGGCTCGGTAGCCACCGGCTTCGGGGACGAGCAGCGTCGCGGCGACGGCGTCGTCCAGCGAAAGCGGTGAGAAAGCGGCTTCGGTCTCTTTCTCCGGCTCGGTCGAGCCCAGCAGGAACAGCCGGATCAGCGTGCCGAGTTCTCCGGCGTCGCGGGTGGCTCGATAGGCGAGTTCGGGCTCGCCGCGGCCGAGGGCGGCGCTCGCGGGACCGAGGGCGTCGACCACGCCGTCGGCGTCGTAACCCGTCCGGCGGAAGGCGTCCCGCAGCCTCGCGCAGACGTCGTCGGACAGGTCGGGGAAGGCCGCTGGTGTGCTCACGGTGGGTAATACTGCCAGGATGAGGTGGTGAGCCTCGAAAGTGTCCTGGCACCGCTGCAGGCGGCGCTGCCCGGATTGGAAGACCTGTACACCGACCTCCACCGGCATCCGGAGCTGTCGTTCGCCGAAACCCGCACCGCCGCCGAACTGGCCCGCCGTCTGGAGGCCGACGGCTACGAGGTGCACACCGGCATCGGGCGCACCGGCGTCCTGGGCGTGCTGCGCAACGGGCCCGGCCCGAAGGTCATGCTGCGCGCCGACATCGACGCGCTGCCGGTCGAGGAGAAGACCGGCCTGCCCTACGCGAGCACCGCGCGCGGGATCGACGCCGACGGCCGCGACGTCCCGGTGATGCACGCCTGCGGCCACGACATGCACGCCACCTGGCTCTCGGGCGCCGCCTCGCTGCTGTCCGCCGGGCGCGAGCACTGGTCGGGCACGCTGATGGTCGTCTTCCAGCCGGGGGAGGAGGCCGGGGACGGCGCCGTCGGCATGGTCCGCGACGGGGTCTTCGAACCCGCGGGCAAACCCGACGTCGTGCTCGGCCAGCACGTCGTGCCGGGTCCGGCGGGCTGGGTGCTGACCAGGCCCGGCGTGATCATGGCGGCCACCGACGCGCTGCGCATCACGCTGCACGGGCGGGGAGGGCACGGCTCTCGTCCCGAGACGACGGTGGATCCCGCGGTGCTCGCCGCGTCCGTGGTACTGAAACTGCAGACCATCGTTTCGCGGGAGATCTCGGCGACCGAGTCGGCGGTGGTGACCGTCGGTTCGCTGCACGTCGGGACCGCGCACAACATCATCGCCGACCACGCCGTGCTCGAGGTCAACATCCGGTCGTTCGACCAGGCCGTGCGGGAGAAGGTCGTCGCGGCGGTCGAACGGATCGTCCAGGGCGAGGCCGCCACCGCGGGCGCGCCGAAGCCGCCGGAGATCGAGCGCATCGGCACGTTCCCGGTCACCGAGAACGACGACGCGGCCACCGAAGGCCTCACCGCCGCGTTCCGCGACCACTTCGGCGAGGGCAGGGTGATGCCCGCGCCGCTGGTCACCGGCAGTGAGGACTTCAGCGAGTTCGGCCGCGCGGCCGGGGTGCCGTCGGTGTTCTGGCTGGTCGGCGGGCTGGACGAGCAGAAGGTCATCGCCGCGATGACGGCGGGCCGGTTCGAACAGGACATCCCGTCGAACCATTCGCCGCTGTTCGCGCCGCTCCCGCATCCGACGCTTTCGGCGGGCGTGGAAACGCTCGTGGTCGCGGCTTGGCACCGGCTCACCCACCCGGGTGTCGGATGAGCCCGGCGAGTGGGAGCATGGAAGCCGGAGGTGGTGCTGTGAACGCGCCCGCCCACGGTCCCGAACCGAGGGAACCCGCTCCGGTGCTGATCACCGAAGCCGCCCCGTCCTACGAAGACCAGCTCGCCAAGCGGAAGCGGAAGTACATCATCATGATGTCGTTCCGCATCCCGTGCCTCATCCTCGCCGGCATCTTCTACGAGACCTGGTGGCTCGCGCTGGCGCTGATCGCGATCTCGATCCCGCTGCCCTGGATCGCTGTCCTGGTCGCCAACGACCGGCCGCCGCGCAAGAGCGAAACGGTCAACCGGTACCAGGCCGAACCGACCCGCATCGAAGACGGCAACCACCGGGTCATCGACGGCGGCTGACGCGCTTCGCGCGCGCTATGAAAGGCCCGTTACTTGCAAAATTTGCAAGTAACGGGCCTTTCATAGCGTCCCCGGGGCTACGGCTGCGGCCCGACCTTCGCGACCGCGCGGGCACCCAGTCGCGTACCCGCCCGAAGCACCTCCACGGTGGACTCGCCGCGCAGCCACGCCGCCAGCACACCGGCGTCGAAGGCGTCCCCGGCGCCGGTGGAGTCGACGCAGTCGGCGGGCACCGACGGCACCGAGGTGATGTTGCCGCCCGCGTCGATCCAGCTGGCGCCGTCGAGACCGGCGGTGACGACGACCTCGCCGACGTAGCCCAGCAGTTCCTTCGCCGCTTCCGGATCACTCGACCCGGTCAGCGCGACCAGCTCGCTGGTGTTCGGCATCAGCAGGTCGACACCGCGCACGTCGTCGAGGAAGCCCGCCGGATCGGTCATCAGCGTCGCCGCCTGCGGGTCGACCGACGTCGTCAGCCCGGCCTTCTTCGCCGCCGCCAGTGAGGCGAGCGCCGCGGGCCGGGACGACGGGTACAGCAGGACGTAGCCCGAGAGGTGCAGGTGGCTCGCCCCGCTCAGCGCCTGCTCGGTGATGTCCTCGGGCGCGAACCTCGCGTTCGCGCCGCGGTCGGCGAGCATGCTCCGCTCGCCGGCGCCGTCGACGAGCACCACGACGCAGAACGTCGGGTCTTCGGGATCCACCGCGAATTCGCACCGGACGCCCGCCGCCTCCAGCTCGGTCTTCACCATGCGGCCGCCGGAATCGTCGCCGATCCGCGCGATCAGCGTGGTTTCCGCTCCCTCGGCGCGCAGCCAGAGCGCGGTGTTCGCGCCCGCGCCGCCGCTGGTGAAGTGGACCTTCGCGCGGATGTCGCCGCCGTGCGGGATGGGACCTTCGTGCCGCGCGACCACGTCCAGACCGACGTCGCCGACGACCACGATCCCGCTCATGCCGCGTTCCCGGCGAGCGCGACGGCGACCGAGGTGGCCAGTTCCGCGTTGGACAGGACCAGCGCCTCGTTGGCGTCGAGGCTCGCGCCGCCGCTCGCGGTGTGGAAGTGCTCCAGCAGCACCGGTGTGACCTCCTTGCCGTGGACCCCTTGCGACTTCAGGAGTTCCAGTCCCTCGGCGAGCAGCCGGTCGTGCAGTTCCCGGTCCATTTCGGACGCTTCCGGGATCGGATTCGCCAGCAGCACCCCGGAATCCGCGTGCGCCCGGTGGGCGGCGATGACGGAGGCGGCCTGCGCGGCGTCGTCGACCCGCCACGGCACCTCGAAGCCGGACGAGCGGAGGTAGAACGCGGGGAACTCGCCGGTGCGGTACCCCAGCACGGGCACCGAGTTGGTCTCCAGCAGCTCCAGCGTCGCGGCGATGTCGAGGACCGACTTCACCCCGGAACAGACGACCGTGGTCGGCACCTTCGCGAGCACGCCCAGATCCGCCGAGACGTCCCAGCTCTGTGCCGCGCCCTGGTGCACGCCGCCCAGCCCGCCGGTGGCGAACATGCCGATCCCGGCCGCGGCGGCGAGCGCCGCGGTGCTCGCGACGGTCGTCGCGCCGGAGCGGCCGAGGCCGACGGCCGGGCCGATGTCGCGCAGGGAGAGCTTGTCCAGGTCCGCGCCGGGCGCGCAGACGCGCTCCAGCTGTTCGCCGGTGAGCCCGATCAGGGGGACGCCGTCGAGCACGGCGATCGTCGCGGGGACGGCGCCGCCGTCGCGCACGACCTTCTCCAGCCGCCGGGCGACGTCGAGGTTCCGGCCGGGCGGGAGACCGTGGGAGAGGATGGTGCTCTCCAGCGCGACGACGGGGTCACCGTCGGCGAGGGCGGAGGCGACCTCTTCGTGAAGGGACAGTTGCGGAGTCACGAACGAACATCATCGGTGATGTGGGTCCGCGCCACGCCAGCGGGTCAGTTCGCCCGCGAGGTTCTCCCGCGCCTTGCTCTCCCAGCGTGCCCGCGCGATGTCGCTGCGATACAGCCGCGGCCGCGCCAGCAGGCTTTCCAGGACGGTCGCGCGTCCGACGCGCCAGTCCTCGTCCGAATAGATCGAGTACTCCTCCCGGACACCGTCCGCGTACTCCTGGTACTTCTCCGGCGAGGCGCCGAGGATCGCGAGGTCGGCGTCGAGCAGCGCGGTGGCGAGGACGTCGTCGTCGGGGGCGGCGTGATGGATCGTGCTGAGGACCAGCTCCTCCGCACGGGTGATTTCGGCCTCGGGGACCCGGGCGTTGGCGAGCTCGTCGCGGGTCCAGGCCGCGCTGGCCTGTTCGTCCTCGCCGGGGCGGGCGTCGTAGACGACGTCGTGTGTCCAGGCGGCGACGGCGATGAGGGCTCGCTCACGGGAGCTCAGGCCGAAGGCGACGGCGAGGGCGCCGCTGTCGCGGGCGACGGCTCTGGCGTGCCGGAGGTCGTGATAGCGGCGATGCGGCTCGGCGTAGCGGGTTTCGAGGTCGTTCCACGCGACGGCGGCGATCTGGTGATCGCCACCGAGCCTGGTGATCGCGGTTGGCCAGTCCATCAGTCGAAGATTCCGCGTGATTTGGCCACTTCGTGCAGCCAGCCCTCGATCTGTGGCTCCCACTTGACCCGGTCCAGCGCCGCGTGGTCGACCTTGAACAGGCCGAGGAACTCCTGGCCGCGCCCGCCGAACCCGCCGCTCTTGGACACCCGCACCCGTTTGGTCACCTCCAGTACGACCTGCGTCTCCGCCGCCGAGGACAGGAACGTCACCGCCACGGAGGTGAAGACGTTCGCGAACCGCGGCGAGGGGGTGAAGCGGATCTCCTGGAAGAACGGGAGCTGCTGGGTCGCGCCGTTGATCCGGCCGCGTTCCAGCACGGCCTCGCGGAAGACGAAGCCGATCCGGCTGAAGGCGTCCAGTATCCGTTTCTGCGCGGGCAGCGGCTCGATCGCGGCGCCGTCGACGTCGACCGGGTCGGTGACGGAGTTCGCGATGTCGAGGCTGGTCTGCAGGCCGACGGCCATCCCGTGCAGCGGCTTGCCGAAGACGCTGGAGATCGGCGTCTCCCACGGCAGGGCGACCTCGAACGGGATGCGAACCTGCTGACCAGGGGTGACGCGCTCGCGGCCGGCCAGCTGCTGGGTGCCGAACTCGAGGTCCTCGACGCCGGGAGCGCGCTCGTCCGGCGTCTGGACGCGGGCGAGCAGCTTCACCGAGAGACCGTTGATCTCTTGATCGACTTCACCGCCGAGCAGCAGGACCTCGCCGCGCAGGGGACGGCCGGGGGAGACCGAGCGATCGAGCAGCCGGGCGTCGATCTTCGCCCCGCCCGAACCGAATGTCGCGAGCACCTTCTGGAACATGGGCGAGATCCTGCCAGGTCGCCGGTGTGCGCAGGAGGATTTGGGGCATTATGGAGGGGTGAGTACACAGACCCTTCCGAAGCCGGATACCCGCCCCGAGGGCACCGACGGCACCGATGACGACGCGCCGAAGATGTTCCACTACGTGCGCAAGAACAAGATCGCCGAAAGCGCGGTCATGGGCACGCACGTGGTGGCGCTGTGCGGCGAGGTCTTCCCGGTGACGAAGTCGGCGAAGCCCGGTTCGCCGGTGTGCCCCGACTGCAAGAAGATCTACGACGGTCTCAAGCCGGGCGACTGACACCTGGCCGTCCGGTGTCCGAAACCGGACAAAATCTGAAAATCCTTCACATGGTGGCTGCCCGTCCCGGTTTTCGCTGGTAATTCAGTACCCGCCAGCGAAAACCCGTCGGGACGGAGCCTTCATGCGCAAAACCGGGATCGTGCTCGCCATCGCCGCCTTGCTCGCGGTGTTCTCTCCCGCCGCGGCCCAGGCCGTGACGGGCTGGACCACGGTCGGCTCGGACAACGCCCGCCCGCTCGACGAGGGCCAGGGCCTGGCCACCATCGAGCGGCCCTCCGGGACCATCTACCGCTACACCGGGATCGCGACCGTTCCCGTCAACCTGTCTTCGCAGGGCTGGAACCACATCGGCGATCCGGGTTCGGCGCAAGGCTGGTACGTCGAGCCGTACCAGCGCGACGACAGGGGCGCGAAACTCTTCCGCGTCGAGTCGCCCGATGGGACCTGGGCGAACTACACCCACGCGCTGGAATCGTGGGAGGCGAACAACAACTCGTTCGCCGCCGTGACCCCCGACGCGCGCTGGATGGTGGCGGGCGAGTGGGGCACGATGGACCGGCTCCTCGTGCACCCGATGCCCGGCGTCGCGCACACGAACCCGTCGGCGAACCTGCCGTACTCGTCCGCGATCCGGCTCGACCGGCCGGTGCGGGACATCCAGGGCTGCGACTTCGTCACCGCGACACGGCTGCTGTGCGCGTCCGACGATCCCGAAGGCGCGCTGTTCGGGACGACCAAACCGCTGCTGCAGGTCGATCTTTCCGGCGCGCTGTCCGGTTCGGACGTCACCGGGCGGGTGACCTCGCTGGGGCAGTTGCCGTTGAAGAGCACCTGCAGCGGGAACTTCGAGACCGAGGGCGTCGACGTGGCCGCCGACGGGACCCTGCGGGTCGTCGTGCTGTCGCCTTCGTGGTGCGTGGCGTTCGACAGCAAGACGTGGCGGTTCCGGAAGGCGTGAGCGAAAGGCACGCCGGGCGTCCCACCGGCCCGGCGTGCCTTCCTCCCCCGTCCCCCAGGTCTACGAAGTCGGCTCGGGCGTCAGCGTCTCGGAAGCCGGGGCCTCCGAGGAACGCGACCGTCGAGCGTCCTTCTTCGCGCGGCGCTTCTCTTTCCGCGTCTCGACCGTCGTGTACAGCGTCGGCACCAGGATCAGCGTCAGCAGGGTCGAACTGACCAGCCCGCCGATCACCACGATCGCCAGCGGCTGCCCGATGAACCCGCCCTGACCGGTCAGGCCGAGCGCCATCGGGACCAGCGCGAAGATGGTCGCCGCGGCGGTCATCAGGATCGGCCGCAGCCGTCGCCTGCCGCCCTCGATCACCGCTTCGGACACGCTCATCCCCGAAGCCCGGTACTGGTTGATCAGGTCGATCAGCACGATCGCGTTGGTCACCACGATGCCGACGAGCATCAGCATCCCGATCAGCGCGGGCAGGCCCAGCGCGGTACCGGTGGCCAGCAGCAGCCCGATCGCGCCGGTCGCCGCGAACGGGATCGACACCAGCAGGATCAGCGGCTGGAGCAGGCTGCGGAACGTCGCCACCATGATCAGGTACACGATCGCGACCGCGGCCAGCAGCGCGAGGAACAGGTTGCCGAAGGCCTCCTGCTGGTCCTCGCTGACGCCGCCGAGCTTGTACGCCGCGCCACCGGTGAAGGTCAGGCCGTCCAATTTGGACTGGATGGCCTTCGTGGTGGCGGCCAGGTCCGCGCCGGTGTTCTTGGCGGTGACCGTGGTGCTCAGCTCGCCCGAGGTGCGGTGCACCGCGGCCGGGCCGTCCACAGTGGACACGTTGGCGACCGAGTCGAGCCGGACGACGCCCGTCGCGCTCGGGATCGGCAGCGCCTTGACCGCGTCCACCGACACCGGGGCCGAGCCGGCGCGCAGCACGATGTCCGTGCGCTCGCCGTCCACCGGCAGCTGGGTCACCGTGCGGCCGGCGATCGCCTGGTTCGCGATCTGGCCGATCGTCGTCGCCGAAAGCCCGCTCGCGGCGGCCTTGGCGGCGTCGACCTCGACCTGCACGCGCGGCGAGCCCTGCGAGAGGTCACTGGTCACCTCGGTCAGGTCCGGCACCGAGGACAGGGCCTGGCGGACCTGCTCGGCGGCGGGCTTCAGCGAGGCCTCGTCGGGAGCGGTGACGGTGATCGAGACGCCGTCGGAGTTGAAGCCGCCCGCTTCGGCGCCGACCTTGACCTCGCCGAGCTCCGGCGCGCTCAGCTTGCCGCGCAAGCGATCCGAGAGCGCCTCGACGTCGGTGTCCTTGGCGACGGTGACCTGGATACTGGTCGCCGTCCCGCCACCGCCGAAGAAGTTGCCCCCGCCGATGCTCACCTGATAGGTCTCGACGGCGGGTTCGGCGGCGAGCGCCTGTTCCACCGCGCCCGCGGCCTTCTCCTTGGCCTCGGGACTGGTGCCGGGCGGCAGCTTCTGCGAAAGGCTCAGCGTCGTCGAGCCGGACTGGTCCAGGAAGTTCGTGTTCAGCTGCGACGCGAGTCCGACCGTGCCGCCGAAGATGATCAGCGCCAGCAGCACCACGGTGACGCGGCGACGGGTGGCGAACTTGATCACCGGCACGTAGCCGCGCTGCAGCAGCCCGCGGCGTTCCTTGTCCTCGGCCGCCTGCCGCGTGAGCTCGGCTTCGTGCTCGTTCGCGGGGGTCTTCGGCGGCTTGAGGAACCAGTACGCCAGCACCGGCACGATGGTCAGCGAGACCAGCAGCGACGCCAGCAGCGCCACGGTGACGGTGATCGCGAACGGCGAGAACAGCTCGCCGACGAAACCGCCGACGAAGGCGATGGGCAGGAACACCGCGACCGTGGTGAGCGTCGACGAGGTCACCGCGCCCGCCACCTCGCGCACGCCGTCGAGGACCGCGCGCTGTTTCTCCTCGCCGTACGCCAGATGTCGTTTGATGTTCTCCAGCACCACGATCGAGTCGTCGACGACCCGGCCGATGGCGATGGTGAGCGCGCCGAGGGTTAGCAGGTTCAGCGACAGATCACCGGTCCACAGCGCGAGCAGCGCCACGACCACCGAAAGCGGGATCGACACCGCCGTCACGAGCGTGGACCGCAGCGACATCAGGAACAGCAGGATCACGATGACCGCGAAAGCCAGGCCCAGCAGGCCTTCGGTGGTCAGCCCGCTGATCGCGTCCTTGACCGGGGTGCCCTGGTCGAACACGACGCTCATCTCGGCGCCGATCTTCTTCGACAGCTCGGGCAGCTTGTCCCGCACGGATTCCGAGATCGCGACCGCGTTCCCGTTCTCCACCATGGTGATCGAGAGCCCGAGGCTCGGCTTGCCGTTGGTGCGCGTGATCGACGTCGGCGGCGCGAAGCCCGCCTGGACGTCCGCGACTTCACCGAGCTTCACCGGCTTGGGAGCCTGGGCACCGGGACGCGATCCCGGCGTCGCGGACGGCGTCAGGTAAAGGTTCTTGATCGTGTCCACTGTGGTCGGTCCGCCGCCGACCTGGACGGTGAGCGTCTTGTCGCCTTCGGTCAGCGTCCCGGCCGGGACGGCGGCACCGGCGGTCTGCAGCGTGGTGGCGATCGACGACGGGTCGACGCCCGCCGCGGCCAGCTTCGCGTAGTCCAGCGCGATGGTGACCCGCGGCTGCCGCGCACCGGTGACCTCGACCTCGCGGACGCCGTCGATCTTGCGCAGCTCCGGCGCGACCTCCCCGGTCAGCGCCGGTGCGAGGGCCTGCGGGTCACCGGTGGTCCCGGCGGCGAGCAGGACGACCGGGAGGTCGTCGGTGGAGCCCGCCGAAACGGTCGGTTCGCTGTTCTGCGGCAGCCGCGCCTTGACCCCGTCGACGACGCGCTGGATCTGCCCGACGGCCGCGTCGATGTCCGTGCCGAATTCGAACTGCGCGGTGATCCGCGACAAGCCCTCCGACGACGTCGAGTTCAGTTCTTCGAGCCCCTTGAGGCCCTGCAGCCCGCCTTCGAGCGGTTCGGTGACCTGACGGTCGACCGCGTCCGGCGACGCGCCCGCGTACGGCGTGATGATCTGCGCCTGCGGGAACTGCAACGACGGGAACAGCTGTTGCTTCAGCTGTGGCAGGGCGAAGGCGCCGAAGCCGATGACCACCAGGGCGAGCAGCCCGATGAGACTTCGGTTGCGCAGGCTCAGTCTGGCCAGCGTGGACATGACGGGATCCCCCAGAAAGGCAACTCGGGAACGTGCGGATTACCGCGAGCTTTTCATGGCGGAGGGTGGACTGGATTCACACCACGGGTGGAATCGGAGTACGACTTCGGGATGAGGTCATCCCCCGACCGGTGTCAACTTCGCCGTTCTGTCACCTGATCGGCTTCGCTCTGCGTTTCTTCGTTCACCGATTGTTCCGAAGCGTGTTCGGCGTCACCGTCGGGAGAATCGCCGTTCGGACGGGGACGCCGGAGCGGGACGGTCGTGCGTTCCCACAGTTTGCGACCCTCTTCGGCGCGGATCCGTTCGCTGGCGCGTTCCATCTCCAGCCGCCGCCATTTCCGGCGCTGGCGTTTCGTCGCCTTGGCGGGCCACAGTTCTTGGATCGCGCTGTTGAAGTACGCGCCGCCGACCACCGCGAGCCCGATGAAGAACATCAGCAGCAGGAACGCGATCGGCGCGGCGAGCGCGCCGTAGGTGTAGCCGGTCTGGGTGATCCAGTTCAGATAGATCCGCAGGCCGATGCTGGAGAGCAGGAACACGACCATGGCGAGCATCGCGCCCGGCAGTCCGCGGTGCCACGGCAGCCTGCGCGGCAGGGACAGCTTGTACAGCGTCGTCAGCGCCAGCACGATCATCACGGCCAGCACCGGGTAGTACAGCGTGCCGACCCAGTACGACACCGTGTCGCGCCAGTCGTTCGGGAAGAACTGGGGGAGCAGGTCCGGGCCGATCGCCAGCAGCGGCAGCCCGACCACCAGGATGACCAGCCCGGCCAGGTACAGCAGCAGCGCGAAGATTCGCTGCCAGACGTCGTTGCGGACGCCGTACTGGTCGTGCGCCACGGTGATCGCGTCGACGAACGACGACATCGCCGACGAGCCCGCCCACAGGGAGATCAGGAATCCGATGGAGACGATCTCGCCCTTGCCGACGAACAGGATGCTGTTGACCGTCGGCTCGATGATGTCGTGGACGGCGTTGTCGCTGAAGATCGTCTTGCTGAAGGTGATGATCCGGTCGTGGACCGCGGTCACGACCTCCTGGCCGAACCAGTCGCCGACGAAGCCGAGGCAACCGAGGAGCCCGAGCAGCAGCGGCGGCAGCGACAACGTCTGCCAGAACGCGGCTTCGGCGGCCTCGGAGAAGATGTTGCCTTCCCAGGCCTTGTTGAGCGTGCGGCTGAGCAGGCGCAACGGTCGCCTGCGGGCCTTCGCGACCTCGGCGGCCGGCTCGTTCCGGCCGTTCTCCTCGCTCATGCAGCTCCTCCGCCAGCGCCGAGCGCCCTTGACGGGGTCCAGCATGGTCCATGTCCGGGCATTCGGCTCGTCACCCCTGGGTTTTCGGGTGAGTAAACCGACAACGGGGGTGGCGCTTCCGGCGTTCCACGAGCCCGGCAGGTAGGCTCACTGGAGTGCCCTCACCTCAGGCGCCGGCGTCGCGGCCGGATACCAAAGTGGGGGTTTTCGCTTGTGACGAGGCGATTGACCAGGGGTTTCGGGTGAGGGAGGAGGGGAACCGGCATGTCGGAAACGGTTGAGCGCGATCGAGGCGAGCTGGGCGCGCCTCCCGCGTCGAAGGACAGCACCGCCCGCCCGCTGCGTGCCTGGCAGCGCCGCGCGCTGACGAAGTACCTGACGAAGAAACCGCAGGATTTCCTGGCCGTCGCGACCCCGGGCGCGGGCAAGACGGTGTTCGGTCTCCGGATCGCCGCCGAGCTGCTGAGCGACCGGACCATCGAGAAGATCACCATCGTCGCGCCCACGGAGCACCTGAAGCACCAGTGGGCCGCCTCGGCGGCGGCCGCGGGGATCGCGATCGACTCGAACTTCCGCAACGGCGCCGGTGCCACCTCACGCGACTACCAAGGTGTCGCGGTGACCTACGCGCAGGTCGCGGCGCATCCGACGCTGCACCGCGTGCGCACCGAGAACCGCAAGACGCTGGTCATCCTGGACGAGATCCACCACGGCGGTGACGCGAAGTCCTGGGGTGACGCGATCCGCGAGGCGTTCACGCCCGCCGTCCGCCGTCTCGCGCTGACCGGGACGCCGTTCCGCAGTGACGACTCGCAGATCCCGTTCGTCACCTACGAGCCCGACGGTTCGGGCTTCCAGCGCAGCAAATCCGACCACTCCTACGGCTACGCCGACGCGCTCGCCGACGGCGTGGTCCGGCCGGTCGTCTTCCTCGCCTACTCCGGCGAGGCCTCCTGGCGCACGAGCGCGGGGGAGGAGTTCACCGCGCGGCTCGGCGAGCCGCTGACCGCCGAGCAGAACGCGCGGGCCTGGCGCACGGCGCTCGACCCGGCCGGTGAGTGGGTCCCGGCGGTCCTGCAGGCCGCGGACACGCGCCTCGCGCAGTTGCGCGCCAACGGCATCCCGGACGCCGGCGGCCTGGTGATCGCCACCGACCAGGACTCCGCACGCGCCTACGCCAAGATCCTGGAGCGGCTCTCCGGCCAGACCCCGACGGTCGTCCTCTCCGACGACCCGAAGGCGTCCGGGCGGATCAAGGAGTTCTCCGACTCGACCGACCGCTGGCTGGTCGCGGTCCGGATGGTGTCCGAAGGCGTCGACGTCCCGCGTCTCGCCGTCGGCGTCTACGCCACGAGCGCGTCGACCCCGCTGTTCTTCGCGCAGGCCATCGGCCGGTACGTGCGTTCGCGCAAACCGGGCGAGACGGCTTCGGTCTTCCTGCCGAGCGTGCCGGTGCTGCTGGAACTGGCCAGCGAGCTGGAGGCGCAGCGCGACCACGTCCTCGGCAAGCCGCACCGCGAGAAGGAGGGCTGGGAGGACGAACTCCTCGCCCAGGCCAACCGCACCGAGGACGAGCCGGGCGAAGAGGAGAAGGCGTTCACCTCGCTGGGCGCCTCCGCCGAGCTCGACCAGGTCATCTACGACGGCAACTCCTTCGGCACCGCGGTGTTCTCCGGTTCCGACGAGGAGCAGGAGTACCTCGGCCTGCCGGGGCTGCTCGAACCGGACCAGGTCCGCGCCCTGCTGCGGAAGCGGCAGGAGGAGCAGCTCTCGGACGAGAAGCGCCGGAAGCCCAAGGCCGAAGAGGCGGCGCCGGTCGCGCGGCCGCAGTCGGTCAGCGAGCGGCTCGGCGCCTTGCGCAAGGAGCTGAACGCCCTGGTGGGCGTGCACCACCACCGGACGCGGAAGCCGCACGGCGCGATCCACAACGAACTCCGCCGGATCTGCGGCGGCCCGCCGACCGCGATGGCGACGGTCGAACAGCTCGAAGAGCGCATCGTCACCCTGCGTACCTGGTAGCGCCCCGTAAACGACGCTATGAAAGGCCCGTTGCTTGCAAAATTTGCAAGCAACGGGCCTTTCATAGCATCCGGGGGCAGGGCGGCGAGCAACCGTTGTCACGCTGAGTGAGTGGTGGCGGTCACACCGTCAACGGACCTAGACTTCGTACGTCTTGCTACGGCCACGTTGCCAAACCGTGTCCATTTGATGAGGCTTAATCGATTCAGCCGTCTTCCGCGAAACCCGTTCGGCGGCATATGTTGTCGCCCACAACATATGCGCGATGGTGCGACCGGTCCTCCAGGATCGCCGCCCGCGAGCAAGATCCGGAAGGAACGAGGATGCGCAGCAGAACCCTTACCCTCCTCGCCGCGACGGTGGGCGCCGGCCTGGTGCTCTCCGCCTGTGGCGCCAACTCCGCCGACTCGGGCAGCAGCAACTCCTCGCAGTCCGCCCCCGCTCCGGGCGGTGCCGCCGCCGGCGGCAAGGTCGGTGTCATCCTGCCGGAGACCGCCACCTCCGCGCGCTGGGAGTCCTTCGACAAGCCGTTCCTGACCAAGGCGCTCAAGGACGCGGGCTTCGACGCCGACGTCCAGAACGCGCAGGGCGACGTCCAGAAGTTCACCACGCTGGCCGACGGCATGATCGCGCAGAACGTCAAGGTCCTGATCATCGCCGCCATCAACGGCGAGGTCGGCTCGGCCGTCGCCAAGAAGGCGCAGGCCGCGGGCATCCCGACGATCGACTACGACCGCCTGAACCTCGGCGGCAGCTCCGACTACTACGTCTCGTTCGACAACGAGAAGGTCGGCCAGCTCCAGGGCCAGGGCCTCGCCGACGCGCTGAAGGACAAGAAGGGCGCCGAGGTCGTCATGATCGAGGGTGCCCCGACCGACAACAACGCGACGCTGTTCGCCAACGGCCAGAAGTCCGTCCTGCAGCCGAAGTTCGCCAGCAACGACCTCAAGCTCGTGCGCGAACAGGCCATCGATAACTGGGACAACCAGAAGGGTGGTCAGACCTTCGAGCAGATCCTGACCGACAACAAGGGCAAGGTCGACGGCGTCGTCGCCGCGAACGACGGTCTCGCGGGCGCGGTCATCACCGTGCTGAAGAAGAACGGCCTCAACGGCAAGGTCCCAGTCACCGGCCAGGACGCCACCGCGGACGGCCTCATGGCCATCCTGCGCGGCGACCAGTACATGACCGTTTTCAAGCCCATCAAGGAAGAGGCCGAGGCCGCGGCGAAGCTCGCCGTCCTGCTGGCCAAGGGCGACAAGGCGGGCGCCGACGCGCTGGCCACCGGCAAGGCGAAGGACCCGAAGGGCAACCGCGAGGTCAAGTCCGTGCTCCTCGAGCCGAAGCTGACCACCAAGGACGGTGTCAAGGAGGTCGTGACGCAGGGCTACGTCAAGGCGGCCGAGATCTGCGGCGGCGACCTGGCCGCGGCGTGCACGCAGCTCGGCATCTCCTGACCCGTTAATCCAGACGACCGGGCCGGGGCGTGCTCGCCAGACAGCGCCCCGGCCCGGTTCCCACCCGGGAGAATTCGAGAAACCCCCATGAGCGAACCCATCCTCGAACTGAAGCAGCTGAACAAGAGCTTCGGGCCGGTCCACGTCCTCCACGACGTGGACTTCAACGTGCGCGCCGGTGAGGTCACCGCGCTCGTCGGCGACAACGGTGCCGGCAAGTCCACTTTGGTCAAGTCGATCGCCGGCATCCACGGCTACGACTCGGGCACGGTGAAGTTCCAGGGCGAGCAGGTGCACATCCACGGCCCGCGCGACGCCGCGGATCTGGGGATCGAGGTCGTGTACCAGGACCTCGCCCTCGCCGAGAACCTCGACATCGTGCAGAACATGTTCCTCGGCCGCGAACGCGGCAGCAAATGGCTGCTCGACGAGGCCAGCATGGAGAAGGCCGCGCGCGAGACGCTCGCCTCGCTTTCGGTCCGCACCGTGAAGTCCGTCCGCACACCGGTTTCGGCCCTCTCGGGTGGGCAGCGGCAGACCGTCGCGATCGCCAAGTCCGTGCTGTGGGACTCGAAGGTCGTCCTGCTCGACGAGCCGACCGCCGCGCTCGGTGTCGCGCAGACCCGTCAGGTGCTCGACCTCGTCCGCCGCCTCGCGGAACAGGGCCTCGGAGTGGTGCTGATCAGCCACAACATGGCCGACGTCTTCGAGGTCGCCGACCGGATCGCGGTGCTCTACCTCGGCCGTCTCGTCGCCGAGGTGCACACCAAGGACGTCACCCACGGCCAGGTCGTGGAACTGATCACCGCCGGCCGCTCCGGCGACCTCGGCCTTGCCCGCCCCGAAGCCGCCGTCCTGTGAGTGAGAAAGAACCGGAAATGACTGAGACTCCTGCAAAGCCCGCCTCGCCGGAGGGGGGCAAGTCGGCGGCTTCCGCGCTCAACCCGTCGGCGGCCATCACGGACTTCGGCATCGACACGACATCGATGTCAACGGGTGAGGCGATCGGCGACTACTTCTCCCGGCTCAAGGCGGGACAGCTGGGTTCGCTCCCGGCGCTGCTCGGCCTGCTCGTCCTGGTGATCGTGTTCGCCTCGCTGTCGGACACCTTCCTGACGATGAACAACATCGCGAACCTGATGGCGCAGGGCGCCGGCAAGGCGATCATCGCGATGGGCATCGTGTTCGTGCTGCTGCTCGGCGAGATCGACCTGTCCGCGGGCACCGCGTCCGGCGTGACCGCAGCCGTCCTCGCGATGCACTACGTGCGCAACGGAAACCTGCTGGGCGGCATGGGGAACGGCGTGTTCATCACGTTCCTCGTGGTGCTCGCGATCGCCGGTCTGCTCGGGGTGATCCTGCGGATCTGGGCGGGTGTCGGGTTCGCCGTGCTCGCCATCGCACTGGTGCTGTCGGGAGCGGCGGCCAACCCGTGGATCGAGATCGTGCTCGCGATCAGCGTCGGTGGCGCGATCGGTGTCCTCACCGGGTTCCTCGTCTCCAAGATCGGCATGCCGTCGTTCGTCGTGACGCTGGCGCTTTTCCTTGCCTGGCAAGGTGTCATCCTCCAGTTCATCGGTGAGGGCGGCACGCTCGGCATCAGCACCTCGGACGTGCTGTTCAAGGTCGCCAACGGCAACCTGTCCACTTTGGGCAGCTGGATCCTGTTCGTGGTCGCCGCCGGTGGGTTCGCCGCGGTGAGCCTGGGACAGCACTTCTCGCGGCTCAAACGCGGCCTGGTCACCCAGCCGACGCCGATGGTGCTGTTCAAGGTCGGCGCGATCGCGGTCGTCGCGGCCATCGCGACCTATCTGCTCACGATCAACCGCGCGCCCAACCCGAACATCGTGATCTCCGGTGTCCCGTACGTCGTGCCGATCGTGCTCGCGCTGCTGGTGCTCGGTACCTACGTGCTCAACCGCACGCAGTACGGCCGACACATCTACGCGGTCGGCGGCAACCGGGAAGCGGCCCGCCGCGCCGGTATCAACGTCGAGAAGATCCGCGCTTCGGTGTTCGTCATCTGCTCGGCGGTGGCGGCGATCGGCGCGATCGTCTACTCGTCGAAGGTCGGTTCGGTCGACCCGCAGGCCGGTGGCCTCAACACGCTGCTGTTCGCGGTCGGCGCCGCCGTCATCGGTGGTACCTCGCTGTTCGGCGGCAAGGGCCGGGTCGTGGACGCGGTGATCGGTGGCCTCGTGCTCGCGGTCGTCGAGAACGCGCTGGGCCTGCTGAAGCAGTCGGCGGCGGTGGTCAACATCGTCACCGGTCTGGTGCTGCTGCTCGCGGCAACGGTGGACGCGCTGTCCCGGCGCCGCGCGGCTGCGTCGCCGCGCTGAGTCCGCATGGAATGATGAAGTCCGTGACCAGCACACCCGTTGCACGACCAGACGAGGTGCGCAGGCACAACCGCACGACCCTGCTCCGGTTGCTGCACGTCAGCGGCCCGAGCACCAGGGCGACCCTGGCCACCGAGCTGGGGCTCAACCGCAGCACCATCAAGACCCTCGTCGACGGCCTCGCGGAAGCGGGCGTCGTCGAGGAGAGGGTCCCCAGGCCGGGACGAGGGGCGGGCCGCCCCTCGCTCCTGGTCCTGCCCCAGCCGCACGCGGCGGTGGTGCTCGCGGTCGATCTCCAGGTCGAACACGTGGCGATCGCGCTGGTCGGGTTCGGCGGCCAGATCCTCGGGCGCAACAGCTGGAACCTCCGCGGCCGGATGCGGGAGGCCGACGAGGTGATCACGCACGTGATCGAGTCGACCACCATGCTGGCGGGCGATCTCGGCGTGCAGCCGATCGCGGTGGGGGTGTCCGTGCCCGGCGTCGTCCGCCGGGGGGACGGGCACGTCCACGAGGCGCCCAACCTGCGCTGGACCGACGTGGCGCTCGGGGAACGGCTCGGCGGTGTGCTGCGCGTCCCCGTCCTGGTCGGCAACGACGCCGAACTCGGCGCCATCGCCGAACACCTGCGCGGTGCCGCGCGGGGCTCCTCCGACGCCGTGTACGTCTCCGCCGACGTCGGGGTCGGGGGAGGGATCATCGCGGACGGCTCGTCGCTGCGCGGCGGCTCCGGGTACGTCGGCGAGATCGGGCACATGGCGATCCGTCCGGGCGGCCGTCCCTGCTACTGCGGGTCCAGTGGTTGCTGGGAGACCGAGGTCGGCGAGGCGGCCCTGTGCCGCGCGCTCGACCTGCCCGAGGACACCCCGCGCGGGGCGATCCTGTTCGAGCTCCGTGAACTGGGCCGTGACCCGCACGCGGCCGAAGAGCGGCTCTCGGAGTTCGCGGAGTGGCTGACGCTGGGCCTGGTGAACGTGGTCAACCTGCTCGGCCCGCAGCTGGTCGTGCTGGGCGACCTGCTCACCGTGCTGCCCGATTCGGTCGTGCGGTCGGTGGCGGCCGAGGTCCGGCGGCGGAGTCTCGTCAGCCGCGCCGTGGGCGGGACTCAGATCGTGAGTTCCGCGCTGGGTGCCGACGTGAAGCTGCTGGGTGCCGCCGAGGCGGCCTTCGAGATGATCCTGGACACGGTCTAGGCCCGCAGAAGACCGGAGAGCAGGGCCACCAGAGCGGCGAGGGACTTCTCCTTCGCCGCTTCGGGGTCTTCGGCGTGCGCGATCATCAGCGCGGCCTCCGCGCAGGCGCTCAGCACCAATTGCGCCAGCTCCGGGATCGGCGCCGCGACCAGCCGCCCGTCCGCGGCGACGCCCTCCAGGATCTCCGTGATCAGGCCCAGCCCATACCGGTTCTCCAGCTCGCGCCATTCCTGCCAGCCGAGGACGGAGATGGCGTCGGTGAGCGAGATCCGCACCACCTCGGGCCGCAGGCACAGGTCGAGGAAGCGGCTCAGCGCGCCGAGCGCAGCCGCCCACGGGTCGTCAGCCGAGCGCAGGACGTCCTGGAGCTCCTCGGTGATCTCCGTTTCGATCTGCTCGATCACGGCGCGGAACAGCCCCTGCTTGTCCCCGAAGTGGTGATAGAGCGCGCCACGGGTGACGCCCGCGGCCCGGACGATCTCGTCGGCGGGCACGGCGGCGTAACCCGGATCGGCGAACAACGTCCGCGCCGCGGTGATCAGCGCGGTCTGCGTCGACTGCGATCGTTCGGTCTGGCTACGTCGTGGCGTGGGCACGCAGGAATTCCACCACCATGCCGCTCAGCCGCTCCGGCTGGTCCTCCGGCACGAAGGTGTACGAGTCCTCGATCGTCTTCAGTTCCGCGTTCGGCAGGACATCCGCGAGCCTGCGGCCGAGCCGCAGCGGGAAGTGCCGGTCCTCGGGCGCCCAGACCAGCAGCACCGGCTTCTCGAACGCGGGGAGCCGTTCGGCCGCCGTCAGCGTGTAGCGCTTGTCGATGCCCGCCATGAAGCGGCGCAGGTCGTCGCGGATCTCCGGGCTCCGCCTGCTGGGCAGCAGGTAGGCGTCGAGGAGGTGGCCGGGCACCGGATGCTTGATCGCCCAGACGAAGTTCGTGGCCTTCAGCAGCGCTCGCGACCGCATCACCTGCACGAGTGACCAGGTGCCGCCGGGGATCCGCGCCAGCGGGCTCAGCGCCGCGAACATCGGCGGCAGGAACCGCTCGAAGCAGTCCGACGGGGTCAGCACGACCCGGCCCACCCGGTCCGGGGCCGTGGTCATGAGCAGCTGCGTGAGCGCGCCGCCGGTGTCGTTCGCGACCACGGTGACGTCGGTCAGGTCGAGCGCTTCGAGGAATCGTGCGATGAGCGCGGCGACCCCGGGCGGGCTCAGGTCGGCGCCGGGGACCGGGACGTCGTGCGAGCCCAGCGGCCAGTCCGGGGTCAGGCAGCGGAAGCCGGCACCGGCGACCGCGGGGACCACCTTGCGCCAGAGCAGGCCGTTGGTCAGCAGTCCGTGCACGAAGACCACAGGAGGGCCTTCGCCGCGGTCGCGGTAGCGGATACGGGCGCTGCCGAGGTCCACCTCGTGCACCTCGCCCAGGAGGTCGCTGGTCGTCATGCTCGTTAACATACATTCTGTCTGTATGTATTTACAAGACAAAAACAGGGCGGCCGGCTCTCTCCCTGGGGAGTAGCCGGCCGCCGGTGGTCGTGGACTGGTGGACTACCGCTGAATGTCCGCGGACATTTCTTTGAGCTTCGTTTCGTGTGCGCGGGCGTGGTGACCACAGAAGAGCAACTCGCCACCGGTGCTGAGAATGGCTCGAACCTGGGCTGCAGCTCCACACCGGTCGCATCGGTCGGCAGCGGTCAGTTCGGGGCGGGTGAGCGTCGGTGAAGTCATTGGAGTCTCCCTCCGTCCCGGCACCGGTGACCCGGTGCCATCGATCCAGCTACGACCACTTCGGCACTGATGCCGGAAACGTTCGTTCCCGGCCCCGCCGTGTTCGTGCTTCCACTCTTCCAGACGTTTGGCGACCCGCAAGTGTTCCCGTGCGGGTGTCTCATTTGTCACTGGTAATTACCTCGGATGCCGTAGCGTAATCACGCAACGTAGGAGAAGACTCCCCGCCGAACCGGCTTTTCCCACGTCAGGCACCATGCGAGGGTGGGTATCGCAGTCGTCCGGAACCGCCTCTCGGGCACGCCGGCGCCGGTCTTGTTCGTTCTCAGCGGAATTTCCATGTACGCCGGTGCGGCCGTCGCCGTAGGTCTCTTTTCGGTCGCCTCACCCGCGGGGGTGGCATGGCTGCGCTGCCTCGGCGCCGCCGTGGTCCTCCTGGCGTGGCGCAGGCCACCCCGTTCCGCGTGGACCGGCCGCACGTTCCTGCTCGCGGGCGCGTTCGGCATCGTCACCGCCGGGATGAACGTGCTCTTCTACGAGGCGATCGCGCGGCTGCCCCTCGGCACCGCGGTCGCCCTGGAGTTCGCCGGGCCCGTCGTGGTGGCGGCCTTCGGCTCACGGAGCCGTCGCGACGTCTTCGCGCTGCTGCTGGTGGTGGCCGGGGTGATCGCCATCGCGGACGTCCGGCTGGAAGGCAGCCTGCTCGGCGTGCTCTTCGCGCTGGGCGCGGCGGCCGCCTGGGCCGGGTACATCCTGCTCGGGAAGCGGGTGGCGGTCGGCGGGAACGGGATCGACGGGCTGGCCGTCGGGTTCGCCGTCGGCACCGTGGTGCTGTCGCCGCTGGCGTTCGGCACCGGCGCGGTGTGGGGTTCGCCACGTCTGCTGCTGCTCGGCATCGGGGTGGGCGTGCTCTCGACCGTCGTGCCGTACGCCCTCGACCAGGTGGTCCTGCGCAAGGCCGGGCAGGCGCGGTTCGCGCTGCTGCTCGCGTTGCTCCCGGTCACGGCGGGCGTGGTCGGCTTCCTGTGGCTCAAGCAGGTCCCGGCCCTGCCCGAGGCGCTCGGCACGCTGGCCGTCGTCGCCGGGGTGGCGCTGCGGTCGCCGAGGAAAGACGATGGCTCGGCGCCGCTCTGAGCGGGATACTGACCAGCCTGTGGCGCTACCACCATCAGGAGGACCAGTGGCCGAGATCCGGCGGGCCGGCACCGTCGAAGAGGTCGTCGCCGCCCAGCACCTGTTCGACGGCCCCGCGGACCGGGCGGCGTCGGAGAAGTTCCTCGCGGGGGAGGAGAACCACCTGCTGATCGCCTACGAGGACGGCGAACCCGCGGGGATGATCACCGGTACCGAGGTGACGCATCCGGACAAGGGCACCGAGATGTTCCTCAACGAACTCGACGTCAGCCCGGACTACCAACGGCGCGGGATCGGCCGCGACCTGGTCGACGCGCTGGCCGGGGTCGCGCGGAAACGCGGGTGCCGGGGGATGTGGGTCGGCGTCGAAACGGACAACGAGGCCGCGCTGGCGACCTACGCTTCGGCCGGAGCGGCGAACGAAGGCCCGTTCGTCATGCAGTCGTGGACGTTCGACGACTGATGTCCTCCGGAATCGACGGCGACCGGACCGGTCTGTCCGGTCGCCGCTGGCTGCCCGGCGGCGAACATCTCGTCGCCGTCGCACGGGCCGAACTCCCGCAGAAGGACGGGCTCGCCGGGCCGTTCGCGACGCTGGCCGCCCTGCGCGCGGCGGGTTTCGCCGTCGCGGACCAAGACGAGGTCGCGGCACTGGCGGGCACTACCCAAGAAGGTCTGGCGCGGGCGATCGGGACGCTGTCGGGAGGGCGGCTCGTCGCGGTGCCCGCCACCGGCGACTGGGCGCCGCAGTCGTTGTTCATGCTCCTGGCCGCGCTCTGGCCTCTGCCGCGGGTCGCGCTGATCGCGGAGGTCGACCCGGCCGAATTCGGCGCGCACGACACCCCGGCGCGAGCGCTGCTCGACTACCTCGACACGGGCGTCCCGCCGCTGTGGTCGTCCCGCTGGCGTCCGGCGACCGCGCATTCCGTACTGGTGGCCGGGATGCGGATCGGCGCCGAAGGAACCCTGGTGTCCATTATGGACGGTTATCCGTCCTTGGGGGACAACGGGTTGCACGACCAGCCGGTGGAATGGCTGGCCGCGGCGCTGCACCGGATACTGGTCGTGGTGGACGACGGCGACGCCGGGGCCGCCGTCGCCGCGATCACGACGGCAGGTCTGTGGAGCTGAGGCCGTCCTTCGCGAAGCGGGAATGCTTGCGCCCGTAGAGGACGTAGATCAGCAGGCCGAGCGCCATCCACGCGGCGAACCGCAGCCAGGTCATCACGTCCAGGTTGAGCATCAGGTAGAAGCACGCCAGCGCCGCCACGATGGGCAGGTAGGGCGAGAACGGCACGGTGAACGGGCGCTCCAGATCGGGGCGGCGCTTCCGCAGCACCGGGACCGCGACCGCGACGATGATCATCGCCGACAGCGCGCCGATGCTGACCATGTCGGCGAGTTCGGAGATCGGCACGAACGCGGCCAGCAGCGCGATCAGCACGGCACCGGCGATGGTCATCCGGTGCGGGGTGCCCCAGCGCGGATGCGCGGTGCCGAACTTCTTCGGCAGCAGGCCGTCGCGGCCCATCGCGAACCCGATCCGGCCGATCGTCACCAGTTCCACCATCATCACCGACGTCAGCCCGGTGACCGCGCCGAGCGAGATCAGCGCGCCCACCCAGTGCTGCCCGACCCGGTCGAAGGCGTCGGCGAGCGGGGCGCCCGTGTCGATCTCGGTGAACGGCACCATCCCGGTCAGCACCAGCGAAACCCCGATGTAGAGCAGCGCGCAGACACCGAGCGCGCCGAGGATCCCCACCCGCAGATCGCGTTTGGGGTTCACGGTCTCCTCGCCGAGGTTGGCGAGCGCCTCGAAACCCGTGTACGCGAAGAAGACGACCGCGGCGGCCGTCACCATCCCGGCGATGCCGTAGACGGACTGTTCGAGCCCGAGGACGGCTTGCACGATCGGCTGGTGCAGCGCCCCCGCCGTGTCCGTCGGCGGCTGGGCGGTCGGGATGAACGGCGTGAGGTTCTCGCCGCGGATGTAGAACACGCCGACCGCGAGGATCAGCACGCACACCGCGACCTTGACCAGCACGAGCACATTCGTCACCCGCGCCGATTCCTTGATCCCGATGACGGCGATCACGGTCAGCACGGCGATGATCGCGACCGCGCCGATGTTCACCTTCGCGTCTTCGCCGAACCAGTCGGGCGAAAGCCCCATCAGATTCGCGAGGTACCCGGACCAGCCGCGCGACACGACGGCCGCGCCGAGGGCGAACTCGAGCAGCAGATCCCAGCCGATGATCCAGGCGAAAGTCTCGCCGAGCGTGGCGAAAGCGTAGGTGTACGCGCTTCCGGCCGTCGGCACACTGGAGGCGAGTTCGGCGTAACAGAGGGCGGCCAGCCCGGCCACGACGGCGCCGAGCACGAACGACAGCGTGACCGACGGGCCCGCGTGGGTCTTCGCCTCGACACCGGCGAGGGTGAAGATCCCGGTGCCGATGATGATGCCGACCCCGAAGCCGATCAGATCGCGCCCGTGCAGGCGCCGTTTCAGCTCACCCGAGTCCTGTCGCTTCAGGACTTCGTCCACGTCCAGAGTTCGCCGCATGAAGGGTCACGCTAGAAGATCGCCGCCCACCTCGCAGATCGGTGGGAGCTCAGTCGTCCAGGACGACGCCGTTCTCCTGCGCCAGGATCGCCGCCTGCACCCGCGACCGCAGCTCCAGTTTCGTCAGTACCCGCGAAACGTGCGTTTTCACCGTGGTCTCGCCGATGTGCAGCCGCGTGCCGATCTGCGCGTTGGACAGGCCGCCGCCCAGGCACGCCAGGACTTCGCGCTCGCGTTCGGTCAGGTCGTCGAGCCCGTCGGGGACGAGGGACGGTTCCCGGGTCCCCGCGGCGAACGCGGCGATCAGCTTCCGCGTGACCTGCGGGGCGAGCACCCCTTCGCCCGCCGCGACCAGTTTCACCGCCTCGATCAGCCGCGACGCCTCCACCGACTTCAGCAGGAACCCGGCCGCTCCGGCCCGCAGCGCGGCGTGGACGTACTCGTCGAGGTCGAAGGTGGTCAGCACGAGGACTTCGCACAGGTTCTCGGCGATCAGTTCCCGCGTGGCCGCGATGCCGTCGACGCCGGGCATCCGGACGTCCATCAGCACGACGTCCGGCTTCAGCGCCTTCGCCTGCCGGACGGCGGTGGCGCCGTCCGCGGCCTCGCCGATCACCTCGATGCCCTCGGCGTTGCCGAGGATCATCATCAACCCGGCACGGATCGCGCCGTGGTCGTCGGCGACCAGCACTTTGATGTTCCCGTCGCTCAAGACCCCTCCAGAGGCAGTTCGGCACGGACCAGCCAGCCACCGCCGGACGGCCCGGCGGCGAGAGTGCCGCCCACCGCGGCGGCGCGTTCCCGCATGTTCAGCAGGCCGAGTCCGGTCCCGCCGTCGTCACCCGAGCCGGAGCCGGGACGGAGATCGTTGCGCACTTCGACGGTGAGTATGCCTCCGTGCGCGCGGATGTCGAGCAGCGCCCGCCCGCCCGCGGCGTGCTTCGCCGCGTTGGTGAGCGCCTCCTGCGCGATCCGGTACGCGGTCAGATCGATCGCGGCCGGCAGGGCCGGGGACTCGTCCACGATGGACCCGACCTCGACCGCCAGCCCGCTGGCGCGCGCCGATTCGACCAGTTTGGACAGTTCGGCCAGCCGGGCGGGCGCGGTCGCCTCGATCTCGGGGTTCCCGGTGGCGGGATCCGCGCGCAGCAGCCCGATCATCGCGCGCATCTCCTCCAGCGCGCTCACGCTGTTCTCCCGCACCGATTCCAGCACCTTCCTCGACAGCTGCGGATCGGCGGTGGACATCGTCAGCGCGGCCTCGGACTGGATGGCGATCGCCGACAGATGCCCGGCGATGACGTCGTGCAGGTCCCGCGCCATCTTGGAGCGTTCCCCGGCCACCGCGACCTTCCGGTCCATCTCGCCGATCTTGGCCAGCTGCACCGCGTTCGCCCGTTCGTTCTCGGCGATGTCCCGCTGCTGCCGCACGTTCGCCGCCCACCACACCGGGGTGACCAGGAACGGCAGCAGCGCGAACGCGACGATGACCGCGGTCCGCCACTGCGCGGTGAAAAGGAGCGCCAGGCAGACCACCCCGAGCGTCCCCAGCGCGGCGATCCCGATCATCAGCCTGCTGGTGCGCCGCGAACCGTAGAGCGTCGCCGCGTACAGGAAGTCCGTGAAGACGACGATGATCGGCAGTGAGGGCCCGAAGGTGGCGTCCACGCCGACCACGACCAGCGAGCACAGCAGTGCCAGCGGGACCTTGCGGCGAAGGACCTGCAGCGAGCACAGCACGGTCAGTTCGGTCAGCCGGATCCACAGTGGCGTCGTGTCCGGGCCGTTGAGCAGTACCTGCATCCCGCTGAGGTAGACCAGGACGCCGAGCACCCACGTCCCCGCCGCGATGACGAGGTCCTGCTTCCACAAGGGAAGGTGGCGCAGGCGCGGGAAGAACGTGGGCACCCGTCCATCCCAGCACACCGGGCCGCGCGACGGGGTCCTACTAACTGATGACGGTGATCTCGTGCCGTAAGCCGACGCGGCCGCCCTGGTCGCGAGCCAGACTCGAACCGTGAACAAGATCCTGGACTTCATCGCGGAAAACCCCATGGCGGCCGTGGTCGCCGGCGGGGAGATCGGCTTCTGGGTCGCCATCGTCGCCGGCCTGGTGGCCCGCTACCTGTTCAAGCTGAAGCGGACGAGCATCGTGCTCCTGCTCCTGACCCCGGTGATCGACCTCGTCGTCCTGGTCGCGACGGTCATCGACCTGCAAAACGGCGCGAAGGCGAACTTCGTGCACGGTCTCGCCGCGGTGTACCTGGGATTCAGCGTGGTGTTCGGGCACTCGATGATCAAGTGGGCCGACGTGCGCTTCGCCCACCGGTTCGCGGGCGGGCCGCCACCGCCGCCCAAGCCGAGGGGCCGGGCGAAGACGCGTGCCGAATGGCATGACTGGTTCAAATGCGTGCTGGCCTGCGGGCTCGCCGCGGGGGTGCTGCTCCTGCTGATCGCGATGGTCGGTGACACCGAGCAGGTCGACCCGCTGTGGGGCTGGCTGCCGAGGCTGGGTGTCGTGACGGCCATCTGGTTCGCCACCGGACCGCTGTGGCAGGAGCTTTCCCCCAAGGACGACGACCGGGTCAAGGAAGGGGCGCGACGATGATCGAGCTGCTGGGAATCCTCCTGCTGGTGCAGGGCGGGGGCGGGCTGATCAACCGGCTGCTGGGCAGCAGCAACCCGAGCTGGTTCGTCCAGCTCCATCTGCTCCCGCCGGGGATGCACGTCGTGGCGAGCGCGCTGATGGTGGCCGCGGGCGTCGGGGTGCTGTTCTCCGAGCGCGCCCGCAAGCAGCGCCGCCGGTCAGAGTGACACGAGCACCTGCAGGACCCCGAGGACGATGGTGACGACCGTCAGCACGACGGTCACCACGGTGAGCCGCGTGACCCGCGCGCTCACCGTGTTCTCGTAGGCGTACCTGGTCTCCTCGTCCATCGCTTCGGCCTGGCGGTCGAGCTGGGCGATGATCCTCTCGACGCCCATGCTGGTGACCAGGCGGCGCTCCAGCGAGTCGACCTCGGGCGGGAGCACCGAATGCAGCATTTCGAGGATGTCGTCGAGTGAGCCCCGGAGCAGCCGGGTGCGGCTCGCGCCCTTCCTGATCGACGCCAGCCATTGGTCGGCCAGCGCCATCCGGATCAGGACCCGTTCGAGGATGAAGAGCATCCCGTGGTCGAGCCCGCCGATGTCGCTGTCGATGCCGAAGTACGGTTCGGCCGCGCCGAACGGGCCGCGCATCAGCTCGTCCTGGTGCTCGACGTACTCGGAATCCTTGCTGTTGAGGCAGACGATCCCGCCTGCCATCGTGTACGCGGCGACGAAGGACCGCGTGCCCCAAGACGGGCCGAGCGCGTCCCTGGCGACCTCGCGGGGCACGAATCGCCAGCCCTCGTCGCTGGTCGCCAACCCGTAGAACGGCCGGGGATCGGCGGCGACCCGCTGGGCGGGCGGATGCCCGTCGTGGGACCGCAGCTCGACGCACCAGCCCTTGCGACCGAGCCCCTCGGTCAGGCCGCAGCCCTTGGTCAGGTCCTCGAAGATGTGCGTGACGGCCTTGAGCAGCGAGGGGAAGGACTTCTCGCCGTAGCCGCCGTGCAGCCCGGCCTCCCCGTTCGTCGTCTCGCGGCCTTGGAGGCTTTGAAGCACGGCGATGGCGAGATCGAATTCGGCGGCGGGCCGGTCCACGGCCGGTCCGGTGATCGTGGTGGCGAGGACCAGCGTCATCGCGTGATAGGCCGGATGCCAGGTGACGACGAGTTCGCACGGCAGGCTGACCCCGCCGACGCGGATCGACAGCCGCGAACCGCCGGTGCGTTTCCGCAGCACTCGACGGAGCGGCGGAGTGGTGTAGCTGGTGAGGAAGTTCTCCGCGGCGGCCCATTCCTCGCCGAGCTTCCCGTCGAGATGGACCAGCAGGCCGCGATCCCGGCCGCCGTCCAGCACCTTCGCCGCCTCCTTCCCGGACAGCGGGACCGCCCAGGCGAAGGTGAGGAGGACCGCGGTCATGCGCGGCGCAGCAGGGTGACCAGATCCCGGCCGAGGTGGCGGCGCAGCGGGCCGGAGGCGTTGACCAGCTCGTCGCGGTCGATGTGCTCGTCGGCGGGACCGAGGTCGTCGAGGACGTGGTAGGTCCACTCCCATTCGGTGCGCCAGCCCGCGTCGGCGGCGTCGGCGGCGACCTCCGCCGGGTCGAGGTAGTGAACGGGGAGCGCCGGGCCCTCGCCGTCACGCAACGCCTTGTCGAACTCTTCGCGCGACACGCGGCGCGAGCGGACCTCGCCACCGGCCTCGACGCTGTCGAGACTGAACGCGCCTTGCCCGAGCGGCGACCGGCTGTGGGCCAGCACCAGCGCGCCGCCGGGCGCGGTGATCGCGGCCAGCCGTCGCAGGATCGGCACGACGTCGGGCGTCGGCACGTGCTGGATGACGTGACTGCAGATCACGAGGTCGTACGGGCCGCCGCCCAGTTCGGTGATCGGTGAGACGGTGAAGGAGAACTCAGTGTCCTCGACGACGGTCTCGCTCGCCTTCGCGAGCCTGTCCGGGTCGGGGTCCGCGGCGGTGATGTCCGCCGAGAACCCCGCGAGCCAGGGGAGGAGGCGGCCCTCGCCGCATCCGGCGTCGAGCGCCTTGACCTCTTCGCGCGGGCCGAGGATCCCGGCGAGCTTTCCGGCGACCTTGCCGAGCGCGCGGTCCTCACTGGCCGTCCAGTAGCCGTCGTAGGGCTCGTGCCGTCGGATGAACATCCCGGTGACGTGGTCGCCGGTGTCCGGGTAGCGGTAGCTCTCGGTCAGCACGTCGCGAATATAGCCGGATTCGCGGGGTTCTCCGGGTCTCGGCGCGGGATTACCCTTGAGTCGTGGCCACCGGGCCTGTCGCGCTGTACACCGTTGTCGTCGTGGCGCCTTTGGGCACCGGCTGCTGGCGGAACTGCCTTCCGGGGCTTCCGCCGTCCGCCGGTACGGCACCCGGCAGGCGTACGACGCGCTGCTCGTCCAGGCTTTCCGTGTCCTGACGCGTTTGTATCGAAAGTATGCGCGCGGCCGGGAGGCTCGCGGGCATGAAGAGGCTGGGACTTCTCGCTTCACTGCTGCTGGTGTTCGCCCTCGTCCCCGGGGTCGCCTCCGCCGCGGCCGCCTTCCCGAGGATGGACGCGGCCACGGTCGACGGCTACCGCTGGACGCCGGGTTCGGCCTTCGAAACCTACGGCGCGCGGATCGCCGCGCTCGAGAAAAAGCTCCCGCCGCGCGGCCTGCCGGAGATCCTGTCTTCGGCCAACCGGAAGGCACGGCCGCTGTGCCACGGCACGTATCTCGCGGCCGCCCTGAAACCGGCGGGATTCTGCTGGGAGGACGCCAACGACGACAAGACCAACGACTGGATCCCGCAGGGCCTGACCGGTTCCGGCGACGCCGACGCGGCGACCGGCAAGGTCGGCGGCAAGCGGGTCGTGGCGACGTCCTGGCACACCCCCGGCGACACCATGGTCCGGCTGTCCTTTGTGGACGCCACCGGCCTGGGGTACCGGCACGTCCTGCTCGTCGAGCCCACGTCGGACGACAACTTCGCCGTCGTGCAAGGACACGGGCACGGGATGACCTGGATCGGGAACCGGCTGTTCGTCGCGACGACCGGGGGAGTGGTGCGGGTCTTCGACACGACGCACTTCTGGAAGGTCGACGACAGCTCCGGCGTCGTCGGGAAGGGCCCGGACGGCAAGTACCACGCGGCGTTCTACGACTACGCGATGCCGCAGGTCGGCGCCTACTGGTACCCCGGCGGCGGAACCTGCACCACCGCGACCGGGCCGCGACCCTGTCTGTCGACAATGTCCTTCGACCACAGTGACAGCTCGATCGTGACCTCCGAACACGTGCCCAAGGCGGCGGGCAGCCGGGTGCTGCGGTGGCCGTTCGACCGCGCGACCGGCCTGCCGAAGCTGTCGGCCGACGGCACCGTGCACGCGAAGGAAGGATTCGTGTCGCCGGTGTGGGGCATGCAGGGAACGGTGGCGCGCAACGGGTACTTCGTGATGACCGGCACCTGCCCCGAGTACGCCGGGGTGGCGGGTGACCATCCGGCGTGCCTGCACGGCGGCGTCGGCGGCACCTCGACGTCGCGGTTGAGCGGGAAGGCGCCGGTGAACTCCCAGAACCTGTCGTACTGGCCGGCGACGGGGGAGCTGTGGCTGATGAACGAGCAGCTCCGGGAACGGGTGACCGTGCACGTCCCGTGGACCACGCTGACCGGGAGGCCCTGAGCTCACGGGGCTCCCTGATGCCCCCAATGTGGCATTGGGGACGCTGAGTGTCCCCAATGCCACATTGGGGGCATCGACCGTGACGTGTTCCCGTGTCCTGAAGGCCACCTTTGAGACGTTGACCGCCTCAAAGGTGGCCTTCAGGACAGCCTGCGGAAGTAGCGGGAGGCCCTGAGCTCACGGGGTGAAGTCCCAGCGCGTGGCGCCGTATGGTTCGGCGCTCGCCACGCCGATGGCGCGGTGCGGGGTGAGGCGGTACAGGTGCCACGGCGGGGCTCCCGCGCTGGGTGCGCTGAAAGGAGCCGTGAGCGCGTCGCCCTCCACCGTCGCGGGCCAGCCGCCCGTCTGGTAGACCGCCGCCACCCGCTCCAGCGTCGCGGGCTCGGTGACCCGGTGCGCCTCGCCTTCCAGCGTGAGGTCGATTCCCCGCAGGCGCACCGAAACGGCGCATGCCGGGTTCACCGCCAGGTTGCGGGACCGCCGAGTGCCCGGCCCGCCCTTGAAGTACAGGGTGTCGTCCAGCCAGACGGCCCCGACACCCGCCGAGTGCGGCCGCCCGTCGGGTCGCACGGTCGTCACGAAGAAGGTCAGGTCGGCGGTGGGAGTGTCCTCGGTGAGGATGTCGCGGGGGCGGCTCCAGGGCAGTTCCGCGGAACCGTAGCGGTCGAGGTTCTTGGTCGCGTGAGGTTTCGTCATACCCACGCGTCGAACGGGCGGGCCGCGAATCGACAGCGGACGCGAAAAACCCCGTCACCGGGAAACGGTGACGGGGTTTTCGTGAGCCTGGGACCTAGTCCAGGTAGTCGCGCAGCACCTGCGAACGCGACGGGTGACGCAGCTTCGACATCGTCTTCGACTCGATCTGCCGGATGCGCTCACGGGTCACCCCGTACACCTGGCCGATCTCGTCGAGCGTGCGCGGCTGGCCGTCGGTGAGGCCGAAGCGCAGCCGCACCACACCCGCCTCACGTTCGGACAACGTCTGCAGCACCGACTGGAGCTGGTCCTGCAGCAGCGTGAACGACACCGCGTCGACCGCGACGACGGCCTCGGAGTCTTCGATGAAGTCACCGAGCTGCGAGTCGCCCTCGTCGCCGATGGTCTGGTCGAGCGAGATCGGCTCGCGGGCGTACTGCTGGATCTCGAGGACCTTCTCCGGGGAGATGTCCATTTCCTTCGCGAGCTCTTCGGGGGTGGGCTCGCGACCGAGGTCCTGCAACAGCTCACGCTGTATACGGCCGAGTTTGTTGATGACCTCGACCATGTGCACCGGGATACGGATGGTGCGGGCCTGGTCGGCCATCGCGCGGGTGATCGCCTGACGGATCCACCAGGTGGCGTACGTGGAGAACTTGTAGCCCTTGGTGTAGTCGAACTTCTCGACCGCGCGGATCAGACCGAGGTTGCCCTCCTGGATCAGGTCCAGGAACGCCATGCCGCGGCCGGTGTAGCGCTTGGCCAGCGAGACCACGAGCCGGAGGTTCGCCTCCAGGAGGTGGTTCTTCGCCCGCTCACCGTCACGCACGATCCACTTGAGGTCGCGCCGCATCTGGGTGACGAGTTTCTCGCCCTCCTCCTCGGCGTTGCGGACGCGTTCGGCGGCGTAGAGCCCGGCCTCGATGCGCTTGGCGAGCTCCACCTCCTCCTCGGCGTTCAGCAGGGCGACCTTGCCGATCTGCTTGAGGTACGCGCGGACCGAGTCGGCCGAAGCGGTGAGCTCGGCGTCCTTACGGGCCTGGCGCAGCGCCTCGGACTCTTCCTCGTCCCAGACGAAGTCCGGGTTGTCGGAGGTCTTTCCGGCGTTCTTGTCGGTCGGGGTACGGCGACCGCGGGCGGGCGTCTCTTCGACGTCCTCCTCGGACTCCGCGTCCTCTTCCGTCTCCTCGGTGACGGTCGCGTCGACGACGTCCACCTCGACCTCTTCGAGGTCGGACAGATCCGGGGTTTCGAGGTCGGCTTCGTCGAGCTCGCCAGGACCGTCTTCCGGTTCGCCGTCTTCGGTCTTGGCGCCCTTGGTGGTGGGTTTCTTGGCCGGAGCCTTCTTCGCCGGGGCCTTCTTCGCGCCTGCCGCCTTGGCGGCGGTCTTGCGCGCAGCGGGCTTCGCCTCGCCGGTGGCTGCCTCGTCGGCCGGCTCGCCGGTTGCGGTCGCTGTCTTCGTCCCGCTTCGGGTTGCGGTTCTTGCGGCTGCCACTTACGCCCTTTCGCAGCGGTCGAACATGACGAGCCGAGGCGTGATGGTCTCGGCTGCCTCAAACTTCGGGGAACACCCCTCGGCCTGCGGTTTCCCTCGTTCTCGTGGGTGCCGCCGCCGTGGGCCGTGTTCCATTGTAACGACGATACGTGACAGCGTCGCGGCGCGGATCACCACCCGGCGGGCGCGACACGCCGTCCGACCCGCCGAAGTGACATCCGTGGCGCGGATGTCAGCACGGGCGCGTCAGTGCTCGATGCCCTCCGCGGCGGCGGCCGCCGCGCCGACGATGCCCGCGTTGTTCTGCAGGGACGCGACGAGCACCGGCGTGCGGATGTCCAGCAGCGGGACCCACTTGTGCGACTTCTTGCTGACCCCGCCGCCGACGATGAACAGATCCGGCCAGATCAGGTTTTCCAGCACGGTGAGATACCTGTTCACCCGTTCCGCCCATTGGGGATACGACAGGTCCTCGTTGTCCTTCACCGACGCTGCGGCCTTCTTCTCCGCGTCGAAACCGTCGACCTCGATGTGGCCGAACTCCGTGTTGGGCACGAGCTTGCCGTCCTGGAAGACCGCGCTGCCGATGCCGGTGCCGAAGGTCAGCAACGCCGTCACGCCACGCCGCGCGACCGGGTCGCCCCAGCGGATCTCGGCCATGCCCGCCGCGTCGGCGTCGTTCAGCATCGCGATGTCGTCCACGCCGCGGCCGAGGCGCTTGGCGAACAGGGCGTCGGCGTCGGTGCCGATCCACTTGTGGTCGATGTTGGCCGCGGTGTGCGCGACGCCCTTCTTGACCACCGCGGGCAGTGTGACCCCGACGGGCCCGTCCCAGCCCGCCTGGCCGGTGATCTCCGCGACGACGTCCGCCACCGCCTCGGGGGTGGACGGCTTCGGCGTGTCGAACCGGATCCGGTCGCCGATCAGCTGTCCCTCCGCCAAGTCGACCAGCGCGCCCTTGATCCCGCTGCCGCCGATGTCGATACCGAAACCTCGGGTCGCCTCCACCACGGACGTGGTCCCTTCTCGCACGATTCAGAAGCCTGCCTCGGAGACTTTAACCGGATGTGGTGACATGGCGGACGTGGGAGTTGACGAGACGTTGCTGAAGAGTGTCGCCGAGCGTGTCGCGGGCGAGGCCGCCGAACTGGTCCACGAGGCCTGGACCGGGATGAACGCGGGCCGCGAGGTGCGGGTGGACACCAAGTCCGCCGACACCGACGTGGTGACCGCGGTGGACCACGAGTCGGAACGGCTGGTGCGCGCGCGGCTGGCCGAACTGCGCCCGGACGACGCCGTGCTCGGCGAGGAGGGCGGCGGGGCCGCCGGCGACGGGGTGACCTGGGTGGTCGACCCGATCGACGGAACGGTGAACTTCCTCTACGGCCTGCCGTGGTTCGCCGTGTCGGTGGCCGCACAGGTCGGCGGGGTGTCGGTGGCGGGCGCCGTCGTCGAACCGGTCAGCGGGCGCCGCTGGACCGCCGCGCGCGGGCAGGGCGCGTTCCTCGACGGGCGGCCGCTGTCGGTCAATTCCCCGGAGCGGCTCGATCTGACGCTCGTCGGCACCGGATTCGCCTACAAGGTGGAACGGCGTACGAAGCAGGCCGGGTTCGTCGCCGAACTGGCCACCCGGGTCCGCGACATCCGGCGCAACGGTGCCGCCTCGCTGGACCTGTGCGCGGTCGCGGCGGGCTGGCTGGACGCCTACGTCGAACACGGCCTCGGGCAGTGGGACTGGGCCGCGGGAGCGCTCATCGCCGCCGAGGCGGGGGCCCTGGTCTCGCTTCCGGGTGAAGACGCCGAGCTGGGACCGGACGCGACCTTCGCGGTTGCGCCTTCGATCGCTACGCCGCTGCGGCAGGCGCTGATCGACTCGGGCGTCGGCGTGATCTAACGGTGCCGGACGCTATGAAAGGCCCGTTACTTGCAAAATTTGCAAGTAACGGGCCTTTCATAGCATTGGGGGTACGGCTCAGCAGGGGGCTTCGCGAGCGGCCTTCAGCAGTGCCTGGTCGATCACCGGCGCGCCGCCGCCCGCCGACTGCTCACCGCCGCCGCTGCCCTGCTGCGCCTTCGACCACTGCGTGAGCTGGTCGAGGACCTTGCGGGCCTCTGCCTTCGGGCGGATGTCGCCGAGCAGGGTGCCGGTGGTGAGCGTGACCGAAGCGTCCTTGCGGTTGTCCTTGACCAGTTCGGCGCACGGGACCACCAGGCTCAGCGTGCGGGCCGCGGCCGCGCCGTTCTCGCCGAAGCGGATCTGGCCGCGGCACTTGGCTTCCGTGTCCTTGTAGGCCGGGTCGCTGGCGGGATCGACTATCTGGGAGAAACCCAGCTCCCTGAGCGTGTTGGTGGCGATGCCGCCCTGGCCGCGCACCTGGGAGCCGTTGAGCACCTGGACGGCGACCTTGTCCGGCGGGACCGGCGCGCGGTCGTCCAGTCCGTCGTGCGCCATCTGCGAGTAGGTGACACCTTGCTGCGGGATGGGCGGCGGATCACAGCGGACCCTGGCGTCGATATCGGACCTGCCCGCCACGACATTCACCCAAACGATCACCGCGCCGAGCGCCAGCACCCCGATCACGATGAGTGCGGGCAGCGGCTTGTGCTTGCGGTACGGCCTCGCCCCGCGGTCCCCGATGCCGTTCCCCGACGCCACCTGCCAGTCCCTTCCCCAAAGCCCGGATCCCCGGACGGTGCTTCATCTCACCATCGTGTCCGATCAGCCTAGGCGTTGCGGCGAAGCTGAGCGGCGCGGGCCTCCGGATAGCACCACGTGACGACCGCTCCGGGCAAGCGGCCGGGCCCATGGGGTGAGGTTCCCGACGCGGGGGCAACCCATTCGGACGACAGGCGTCTCAAGACCGGGTTCCCCCTGTTGGGTGACGTAATCGCAGCAATGTCTGACTCGTTGCAGAGCCGGTATCGGCGTGAGCTACCCTTCGCGGGCTCAGGCGGCAGTAAGAGGCGCAAAAGAGAGACCTCGCTCACTGCCCAGCCGGGCACAAACAGGGGCGCTGGGACGTTAACCAGCGGCACGAAGGACTCACGAGCCGCGCGCTCGAGGGTCCGGGCCATCTGACATCGAAAGCATCGCAGGGGTGAGGGACAAATGGCGACCGACTACGACGCTCCGCGCCGCAGCGAAGCCGACGAGCTGGCCGAAGACTCGTTGGAAGAGCTGAAGGCACGGCGCAACGAAAACCAGTCCGGCGTCGTGGACGTCGACGAGGACGCGACCGCCGAAAACTTCGAACTGCCGGGCGCGGACCTCTCCGGACTTTCCGGTGAGGACCTGACCGTGAAGGTCGTGCCCAAGCAGGCCGACGAGTTCACCTGCTCCGTCTGCTTCCTGGTGCATCACCGCAGCAGGCTGGCGGAGGAGAGTGGCGGACGGCTCATCTGCCGCGACTGCGCCTGAGCCTACGGGCACAGGGGACGGCGCGACAGGGGTTTCGGGATCTGAACAGGAATAAGGGGGCCGGCCGCGAGGCCGGCCCCCTTTCCTTTGCCAGGGTGTTTTCTAGGACTTCGAAGCGGGCTGGCGGAGCAGCGCGGCCACCTTCTCCGGGTTCCGCGTGCTGAACAGCCAGTACGGCGTCGGGTCGTCGGGGTCGGTGAGCCAGACCCGCACGACCGGGCCGACCCAGCCCCGGTGCAGCACGAAGGCCGCCGGATCCGCGTCGCGGCCGAGCGCCTTCCGCTTCGCTTCCTTGTCGATCACGTCGACGTCGCCGACGAACTTCAGCGGCAGATGCGCGTCGCGCAGCCACAGCTCCGGCTCGTCCCCTCCGGTCACCCGCACACGGGACCGGCCGAGCGAGACCATCAGCGCGATCACCGCGGGGATCAGCACCACGTACGGCAGCCAGCCGCGGAGCCCGGGATAACCCATGTCGATCTCCGCCGCCAGCAGCCCGCCGCCCAGCAGCGGCAACGGCCAGCCCCACCACGGAACGTAGAGCCGTTCTGAATGCTTGACGGCGCCGCCTTCGGCCGTGTTCACGCTTTCACCCACGTGTTCAGGGTAGTCTCGCCGCCCGTGTCCACCGTTCAGGTACTGCTTTCCCGGATCGATCCTTCGGTCCCCCTTCCCGCCTACGCGCGCCCCGGCGACGCGGGCGCCGACCTCGTCACCACTTCGGATCTCGTCCTCGCGCCCGGTGAACGCGGCGTGGTCGGAACGGGCGTCGCGATCGCCCTCCCGCCCGGGTACGCGGGCTTCGTCCACCCTCGCTCGGGCTTGGCCGCCCGTGTCGGCCTCTCGGTCGTCAACACCCCGGGCACGATCGACTCCGGGTACCGCGGTGAGATCCGCGTCTGCCTGATCAACCATGATCTCTCCGAGAAGGTCGTGCTCACCCGCGGCGACCGGATCGCGCAGCTGGTCGTGCAACGGGTCGAACAGGCCGAGTTCGTCGAGGTCGCCGAACTCGAGCCGTCCGAGCGCGGCGAGGGAGGGTATGGCTCCACGGGCGGACACGCCACACTGGGAGCCGGAGCCAGGGAAGGAACGGAGAACTAGTGGGGATTTTCGGACGCAAGCGCGAGGCCAAGCCCAGCGGACGGCACGCCGCGCCCGAGGCCGAGGACCGCCCCGGCGTCGACAGCGCGGACAGCGGCGAGGAGATCGAGGCCCAGCTGTCGGAGACCGCGGACGGCCCCTTCGACGTCGCGGACGCGCCCGAGGACGGCATCCCGAGGATCGACCTCGGCTCGGTCAAGGTGCCGGTACCCGACGGTTCCCAGGTCCAGGTCGAGATGGACCCGGACAGCGGCGGCGTCCGCGCGGTGCACGTCGTCACCGAGCAGGGCCAGATCACCGTCAGCGGTTACGCGGCACCCCGGTCCGGCGGCCTGTGGAAGGACGTCAGCACCGAGCTCACCGAGCAGCTGCGGGCCGACGGCGCCAAGGTCTCGGTCGGCATGGGGGAGTGGGGACTGGAGCTGTCCGCGATCGTCGGCGACGTCGCGCTGCGGTTCGTCGGGGTCGACGGCCCGCGCTGGATGCTCCGCGGTGTCATCGCCGGACCGCAGTCGCAGGCGTCGCAGGCGCCCGCGGTGCTGCGCGAGATCGTGCGGCACACCATCATCGACCGCGGTGACGCGCCGATGCCGGTCCGCACCCCGCTGACCATCACGCTGCCCGACGCCGTCGCGCAGCACATCGCCGAGCAGCAGGCTTAGTTTCGCGAGGCCTTGAGCCAGGCCAGCACGGTCGCCCGGCCCAGTGACTCCCGGTCCGCGCCGAGGGCGGTGAGCGTCGACTCGCCGACCTCGGCGCGCGGCAGGGCGTCCGCCCAGGCGCGGGCGACCCCGGCCGGATGGATCGGATCGTCCACGCACGCGCCGATCCCCGCGGGCACGTCGAGGCCCTTCAGGTCTTCGAGTGCCGGGGCGGGATGGGCCGCCGCCGTCCGCAGGCTCGCCGCCAGTCCGGCACCGTGCCGCCGCCACGCGCGGCCGAGTTCCGCCGAAAGCCACTCCGGCACGCCGTCCGCCGATTTCGCCAGGGCGCCGTCGACCCCGTTTTCGGCCACCAGATCCGCTGACAGCCGCGCGGCGAGCGACGCGGGTGCTTGCCCGGCGGGGCCGTTCCAGGCCGGGAGCGCGGCGAGCAGGCCGGTGCAGCGGCCCGGATTGCGCGCCGCCCACTCCGCGGAGAGATGCGCGCCGAACGAGATGCCGCCGACGAGCAGCGGACCGTGCTCGCCGGACAGCCTGTCCAGCTCCTCGAGATAGCCGTCCGCGAGACGGTCTCCCGGAGGAGGCGGCGGGGTGAGCAACCGGATGCCCAGTGCCCCCAGCGGACCCGAGAACACGCTGCTCACGAACACTTCGTCGGACCCGGTGCCGGGGAGTACTACTGCCGTCGTAGGCGGAATAGCGGAGGTCACGTTGCGATCTTCTCTGAAACCGCATCTTGAATCACATGCTGACCTGGCTTGAGCACAGTTACGCTGGATTACGCACGGGCCGTTCAAGTCGGGGGCCCCGGAGCACAGGAGCACCGTTATGTCCGCCAAAGACGGCGGCTACTTCAGCCGGTTGGTTCGCAAGCTGACCAGCGACGTCGAGGATCTCGACGCCGACGACCTGTCCGAAGAATCCGAGGCCGGCGGCGCGCAGCGCGCCTGTGACTGCCGGTCGGGTCAAGAGGTGACGGTGCTCGGCAGACTCCGCAGCGTTGAGCTCTGCCCGACCAACGAGGCCGCGACACTGCAGGCCGAGCTGTTCGACGGCACGCAGGGTGTGACGCTAATCTGGCTCGGACGCCGCCGGATCCCCGGAATCGAACCCGGGCGAACCATCAAGGTGCGCGGCCGGATGGCCGAACGTGATGGTCAGAAGGTGCTTTACAACCCTTATTACGAACTTCAGAGCCCTGTGAGTTGATCCCGTATCGTGACTGAACCCGCCGGCGGCGAGCAGAAGAACACCGGGAAACCGGACGACGACGACAAAAAGCCTCAGCCCACCCTGCTGGAACAGATGGGTGGGCTGTCGGGGCTGTTCTATTCCTCGCTGCCGGTCATCGTGTTCGTGATCGCGAACGCCATCTTCGGTCTCACGGTGGGCATCTGGGCCGCGGTCGGCAGCGCGGTGGCGATCACCGTGCTGCGGATCGTCCGCAAGGAGCCGCTGCAGCCCGCCATCTCCGGATTCTTCGGGGTGGCGATCGCGGCGTTCATCGCGTACCGGACAGGATCGGCCAAGGGCTTCTTCCTGTTCGGCATCTGGACGAGCCTGGTCTACTTCGGCGTCTTCGTGCTGTCGATCGTCGTCCGCTGGCCGCTGGCCGGCGTGGTGTGGAACGCGCTCAACGGCAGCGGCCACGCCTGGCGCAAGGACAAGAAGTCGCTGATCGCCTATTCGATCGCGACCGGTGCCATGGCGCTGATCTTCGGCGCCCGGTTCGTCGTCCAGCGCTGGCTCTACGACGAGGACTACACCGGCTGGCTGGCCTTCGCGAAGATCGCGATGGGATACCCGCTGTACGCGCTCGGCCTGCTCGCCGTCGTCTGGGCGGTGCGGCGGTCGGACAAGCACCTCAAGGCCCTCGCGGAAGAAGCACCCGCCGAGGAGACCGACGAAGAGGTCGAGGCGCGCCTGCGCGCCAAGTACGCGCAGGCGCCCGACTCGGCCTAGTAACCCAATGCGGTCCGGATCTCCGGCTCCACGTCCGACGTCGCCACGAACAGCAGCTCGTCACCCGGCTCCAGCGGGTCTTCGGGCTGCGGCACGATCACCCGGTCACCGCGCAGGATCGTCACCAGCGCGGCGTCACGCGGCAGGTTGATCTCGCTGACGGCCTTGCCCGCCAGCGGGGTCTCCTCCGGGAGGGTGAGCTCGACCAGGTTCGCCTGGCTCTGCCGGAACGTCATGAGCCGCACCAGATCGCCGACGCTCACCGCCTCCTCGACCATCGCCGCGAGCATCCGCGGGGTCGACACGGCGACATCGACGCCCCAGGCGTCGTTGAACAGCCATTCGTTGGCCGGGTTGTTCACCCGCGCCACCACCCGGCGCACCGCGAACTCGGTCTTCGCCAGCAGCGAGACCACCAGGTTCGCCTTGTCGTCACCGGTCGCGGCGATCACGACGTCGCACTGCTCGATCCCGGACTCCTCGAGGATCGACACCTCGCACGCGTCGCCCAGCACCCAGTCCGCCTGCTCGACGGTGTGCGGCTCGAACTGGTCGGCCTCGCGCTCGATGAGCATCACCTGGTGGCGCCCGTCGATCAGCTCAGCGGCGATCGACCGGCCCACCGCGCCCGCCCCGGCAATCGCGACCCGCATCAGTTCTCCTCTTCCGGTTCGCGAGCGGCGACGGTGGTCACGTCGCTGACAGTGCCCGATTTCGCGGCGACGTACACGACGTCGTCGGCCTGGATCACGGCCTTGGTGTCGGGCAGCACGGCGGTGCCGAACCGCATGATGAACGCGACCCGCGCGCCGGTGGTGTCCTGCAGATCGCGCACGCTGTGCCCGATCCACCCCTCGTGCAGCGGGAGCTGCAGCAGCGCGACGCTGCCGGACGGGTCCCGCCACTCCGAGGCGACGCCGTCGGGAAGCAGGGTGCGCAGGAACCGGTCGGTCGTCCACGGGACGGTCGCCACGGTCGGGATGCCCAGCCGTTCGTAGACCGCCGCGCGCTTGTGGTCGTAGATCCTGGCGACGACCTTGTCGATGCCGAAGTTCTCCCTGGCCACCCTCGCCGAGATGATGTTGGAGTTGTCGCCACTGGACACCGCCGCGAAAGCACCCGCGCGTTCGATCCCGGCCTCGATCAGCACCTGCCGGTCGAATCCGACGCCGACCACCTGCTGACCGTGGAAATCACTCCCGAGCCGCCGGAACGCCTGCCTGCTCTTGTCGATGACGGCGACCTCGTGCCCCAGTCGCTCCAGCGCCGCGGCCAGGGATGCGCCGACCCGGCCGCATCCCATGATCACCACGTGCACGCCCTGCCTCCTTAGTTCGCGGACGTTTCACCCGTCCGCAGGTACCCAGACACACCAGCGCCGAACCTACCGTGAGCACCGCCCGTTACTCCACCGTCCTCCCCGCCGCCACCCTCAACGGAGACGCTGCGCGTCACAGTTAGTCTTCCCAGGTGTCGAAGTTCCCGACCGTATTGAAGCGGCTCGTCCTCGGACGTCCATTCCGGAGTGACCGCCTCTCGCATACGCTGCTGCCGAAGCGCATCGCGCTGCCGATTTTCGCGTCCGACGCGTTGTCGAGCGTCGCCTACGCGCCTGAGGAAATCTTTCTGACGCTCAGCGTCGCCGGCTTGTCCGCGTACGCGTTCGCGCCCTGGATCGGGGTCGCCGTCGCGCTCGTCATGCTGGTCGTGGTCGCTTCCTACCGGCAGAACGTGCACGCCTATCCCAGCGGCGGCGGTGACTACGAAGTCGCCAACACCAACCTCGGCGGCAAATTCGGGCTCACCGTGGCCAGCGCGCTGCTGGTCGACTACGTGCTCACCGTGGCGGTCTCGACGTCGTCCGGCGTGGCGAACATCGGTTCGGCCATCCCGTGGGTGGCGCAGCACAAGGTGATTTTCGCGGTCGTCATCGTGGTCGTGCTGACCGCGCTGAATCTGCGCGGAGTTCGCGAATCGGGCAAAACCTTCGCCATCCCGGTCTACGGATTCATCATCGGCATTCTCGGCATGGTGATCTGGGGCCTGATCGAGGCGGCCTCCGGCGCCGACATGCGCGCCGAGAGCTCTTCCTTCGAGCTGCACGAAGAAGCCTCTTTGACCGGTTTCGCGTTCTTCTTCCTGCTGCTGCGGACGTTCTCCTCCGGCGCCGCGGCCCTGACCGGGGTCGAGGCGATCAGCAACGGCGTCCCCGCGTTCCGGAAGCCGAAATCGAAGAACGCCGCGACCACGCTGCTGATGATGGGTGTCCTCGCGGTGACGATGCTGGTCGGCATCATCACGCTGGCGATCATCACCGACGTCAAATTCGCCGAGCACCCGGAAACCCAGCTGACGGGCACCCCGGCGGGCTACGAGCAGAAGACGATCGTCGCGCAGATCGCGCAGGCGGTGTTCTCCGACTTCACCCCGGCGTTCTACTACATCTCCTTCGTCACCGGCATCATCCTGCTGCTGGCCGCGAACACCGCGTTCAACGGTTTCCCGGTGCTCGGCTCGATCCTCGCGCAGGACCGGTACCTGCCGCGCCAGCTGCACACCCGGGGCGACCGGCTGGCGTTCTCCAACGGCATCCTGTTCCTCGCGGCGTTCGCGCTGGTGCTGATCATCGCGTTCGACGCCGAGGTCACGAAGCTCATCCAGCTCTACATCGTGGGGGTGTTCGTCTCCTTCACGATCAGCCAGGCGGGCATGATCCGGCATTGGAACCGCCTGCTGGCGAGGGAGACGGACCCGGCCGTGCGGCGGCGGATGCGGCGTTCGCAGACGGTCAACGCCGTCGGTCTCACGATGACCGGAACCGTGCTGATCATCGTGCTGATCACGAAGTTCCTGCTCGGTGCCTGGATCGCGATCGCGGCGATGGTGGCGATCTACATCCTGATGACCGCGATCCGGAAACACTACGACCGGGTCGCCGAGGAATTGCGCGAAATGGACCGGAAACCGGTCGTATTGCCTTCGCGCAACCACGCGATCGTGCTGATTTCGAAACTGCACCTGCCGACCTTGCGCGCGCTTTCCTACGCCAAGGCCGTGCGGCCCGACGTCCTCGAAGCGGTCACCGTGAACGTCGACGACATGGAGACGCGCAAACTCGTCCAGGAATGGGACGACCACAATTTCAAGGTGCCGCTGAAGGTGATCGAATCGCCGTACCGCGAGATCACGAAGCCGGTGCTGGACTACGTGAAGCGCGTCCGCGGCGACAATCCGCGCAACGTGGTGACCGTGTTCATCCCCGAGTACGTGGTCGGGCACTGGTGGGAGCAGGTGCTGCACAACCAGAGCGCGCTGCGGCTCAAGGGACGCCTGCTGTTCCAGCCCGGTGTCATGGTGACCAGCGTGCCCTGGCAGCTCGAATCGTCGGAAAAGGCGATCAAACGCGACCGGAAGGCGCGCCCGGCGGCAGGCGACGTCCGGCGCGGATTCTCCCCCGTGGTCAAGCAGACCGAAAAGCCGAAGGACAAGGAAAAATCAGAATGAGTGTGGACGCGTCGACCGGTACGTGGCTCGGACGGACGATCGAGCTGGAGGTCGGCGCGGTGGCGCACGGCGGGCACTGCGTCGCGCGGGCGGAGGGCCGGGTCGTGTTCGTGCGGCACGCGCTGCCCGGCGAGCGGGTGCTGGCCTCGGTCACCGAGGACAAGGGCGGCGCGTTCTGCCGAGCCGACGCGATCGAGGTCCTGGAGGCCTCACCGGAACGCGTGGAGCCGCCGTGCCCGCTCGCGGCACCGGGGGAGTGCGGCGGGTGCGACTGGCAGCACGCCACCCCCGCTCATCAGCGTGAACTCAAGGCCGCGGTGGTCATGGAACAGCTGAAGAGGCTGGCCGGGATCGAGCGCGAAGTCGTCGTCGAAGCACTCGAAGGCGGCCCGCTGGACTGGCGCAGCCGCGTCCGGCTCGTCGCGGGCAAGGACGGCCGCGCGGGCTTCCGGGCACACCACAGTCACCGCGTGATCGCGATCGACGACTGTCCGATCACCGTCCCCGGCGCGCTCGACGACGTGGTTTCGCGGAAGTGGCGGCCCGGCAGCGAAATCGAGGTCACCAAGGACGGCGAGGGGCACGTGCACCTTCGCGACCTGTCGACGGTCCACGGGAAGACCAAGTCGCGGCAGCTCGCGGGCGGCCTCGCCGTCCAGCACGCCGCCGGCCGCGACTGGCGCCTCGACGCCCACGGCTTCTGGCAGGTCCACCCGGCCGCCGCCGACACGCTCGCCGCCGTCGTCGCGGAATGGGCCGAAGCCCCGCGCGATGGTGTGGCGTGGGACCTGTACGCCGGTGTCGGCCTCTTCGCGTCGGTGCTCGCTTCGCAGGTGGGCCCGCGCGGACGTGTTCTGGCCATCGAATCCGGCCGCCGCGCCGTGTCGGACGGCGAGGAGAACCTGGCCGACCTCCCGCAGGTCCGCTGGCGCTCCGGCCGCGTCGAACACCTGCTGGCCGACGCCCCGAAACCCGTCGACGTCGTCGTCCTCGACCCGCCGCGCAAGGGCGCGGGCAAGGCCGTCGTCGAGTCCATTGTGGAGGGTTCACCGGACCGGATCGTCTACGTCGCGTGCGATCCGGCGGCACTGGCCAGGGACATCGCGTTGTTCGCCGGGCACGGGTACCGGCTGGTGGACCTGCGCGCTTTCGACGCGTTCCCGATGACGCAGCACGTCGAATGCGTTGCGTTGTTGCAATAACGGCTTATTTGTAGATCGTCGGAATGGATCGGCTTCTTTCGGCTTGTCCGGATGCCGGGTGCTCGTCATCCTGAGTTTCGTGTTCGAATTTCGGGAAACGAGATCTCTTGCTCCGGTATTCGGTGATCGCGGCGGGAGAGGCTGACCCGTGCTCCCCTCGATGCTTCCGCCCGGTATCACCACACAGGAGGTCAGCTACCGGAGCGGCCGGAAACAGGTCATCTACACGGCGCCCTACGTGTCGGACGGGCCGGTGCTCACCCGGGATCTTCTGGGCAGGCAGGCGTGGATGTTCATGTACGCCCATTTCGTCTTCACCTGGGTCGAGGGCGCCGTCCAGGTTCAGGTCAGCCACGGAACTCTGAGCGGGCCGAAGATGCCGCTGTGGAAGGGCGTGAGCATAGGGGCTTACTGGTCGGGGCCCGCGCTGGCCGAGTTCGGACAGGTCTGGGCGCTGAACCAGCTGTCCGGGGACCGCGGTACACCGGCTGTCATTTCGGATTCGATTCCCTAAAGGACCGTGGGCATGCCGAGGGGCCCGTCGCCGGTGTGGCCGACGGGCTCCTCGGTTCTGCTGTCAGGTGACGCGGTGCAGGGTGTTACGCCGGGGTTGTCGTAGCGGATCCAGATATTGGGGTGGCACGAATTCCGGTATGCCATCGGGTGCCATTCGGACTTGCCAGTCGTCGTGGTGGATGAGCCGGTGATGGAACGAGCAGAGCAGCACGAGATTGCGCAGGTCAGTGGGTCCGCCGTCCGCCCAGTGCTGAATGTGATGGGCGTGGCAGTGTTTCGGCGCCCGATGACACCCGGGGAAGGCGCAGCCCCCATCGCGGATGTTCAACGCCCGGCGCTGGCCGGGGGTGACGAACCGCCTCATCCGCCCGACGTCGAGCGGCTCACCGGCGGCGCTGAGCACGACGGGGATCATCAGGCAGTCGCAGGCGGCGAGGCGGGCTTCGCGGGCGGTGATGGTGCCGACGAAGTCCAAACAGGCGTTCCCGATACCGGTCTTCAGTTCCTCGAGGCCGATGGTGACGTGCACGAGGGTGCGGTACCCGGAAGTGCCGGGCTGGTCGGGGCAGGCGATGGCGAGGTCGATCAGGTCGGCCCAGGCGTCGCCGCGGCGCTGGGGCAGGGTCCGGTGGTCGGCCTGGCCGAACTCGTCGACCGGGCGTCGTCCGGCGTGGGCGTCGAGCGCGGCCGCGGTGCGGGCCCCGGTCTCGGGGTCGAGGAGTCCGGAGAGCTTCCAGAAGCCGTCTTTGCGGCGTTCGACGAACACCTCACGCCGCGGCGGGGCGGGTTCGGGATCCTTCGGTTCGTTCCCGTCCGGGTCCAGGTGGGCGAGCAGGTCGGCACCGGCTTCGGTGATCTCTTTCGGCCCGGCTTTCCGGGCGAGGTCGGCGAGGATCTTTTCCGCGCCGTCGCGCTCGTCCGCGGGCACGTCGGACGGGATCCTGCGGAGAAGGCCGAGGATGAGGTCGATGTGCTGCTCGGCGAGCGCGCCGTCCTCGGCTGCGGCGGCGGTCGCGGGCGCGAACACCGTTCCCGCGCCGCCGACCTCCGGGACGGGGTTGAGCGCCAGCGCCCGGTTCACCACGTCCTGCGCGTCACCGTGGGAAATCCGGGCCACGTCAGCGAACCAGCGTGACGCGCTCCCGTAGCCGAACAGGTCTTCCGCGCCCCGAGACTCGACTTCGGCCAGGTATTTCCCCAGGCCGGCCGAGGCGACCCTCATCACCTGCAGCAGGTGTGTCACGCCGTGGGCAAGCTCCAGCTTGCCGGCGCGCCACAATTCCTGCGGCAGTTCGGGAATGAGGGTCTCGGACACCCCTCCATATTACCGAAATGCACCGAACAGATGTTCGTAATTTTAAGCGACGACGTTTATTGCACATTGACCACTGGAGGGTGAATCGGCGCGGAAGACATTGTGACGCACAGTTTCTCATTCAGCTCGTCTTCGCCAGCTGATCGCTGTCGGGGCTGACTGCCGGTGATGCGGTGTGGCGTGGCCAGGTCCAGGCGGAGCGCAGGATGAAGGCCAGCAGCAGCACCTCGAGTCCGATGGAGAGGCTGTAGAAGGAGAAGTAAGTCCAAGTCTCCCCGGCCGCGTTGAAGATCGTGACGGGGATGTAGAGCGTTGCGACGACGAGGTTGACGGTGCTGTTGACACGGGCGGGCAGTGTCGCGGAGAGCAGGATCATGAGGATCGGGACGGCCATGAGCGCGAGCGCGATGGTGACGAAGGTGGGGCCGGTCTCGAACTTGTGGACGACGCCGGCCAGGAGGCCGTCGAGGAAGCCGGGCTTGTACAGGGCGAGGTAGTCGACGTAGATGTAGAGGAACATGAAGCTGGTCCACGCTGCCGCGAGTTTCACCTGCACGGGCATGCGCAGATCTTCCGGCGTGTTCCGGGACGGCGCGTTCTCCGGTGCGGTGCGGGATCGAGGCGTTCTCATCACGATGCTCCTTGGCTTGTTCGGGTGGGTGCTTTCACCTTCACGGACGCCGTCGGCGGGCACATCGGCCACGGAGCCTGGTTCGATCTGGCCGTTGGCACAGCCAGGCTCTTGTACTTTCGGCGGAGGCACCGGGCACGCGGGCTGCCTAGGCTGATCGGATGGCCATGAACGCGCTCCGCTCGCTGTGTGCCGAACCTCGGCCCACGAATGTCCCGGGCCGGGGGCTGCGGGACTGGGCCCTGGTCGCGGTACTGATCTTCTGGTCGGTAGTGGAAGTGGTGCTTCGCCAGGACCTGGCGCCACTCCCGCTGCTGCTGCTCGCGGTGCTCGCGGTCCTCGGCCCCCTGCTGTGGCGACGTACGCACCCGCTCCTCGCGGTCGGGGTCTCCTTCGGCACGTTGACGATCGTCGACATCGTCAGAATCCTCACCGGTTCGCAAGGCGCCCTGCTGAACAGCAGCATCGCGGTGCTGATCCTGGCCTACGCCCTGTTCCGGTGGGGTTCCGGCCGGGAAGCCGCGAGCGGTCTCGGCGTCATCCTGCTCTGGCTGGCTGTCATCATCACCCTCGGCGCCGATACCACCACCCGGGCGGAGGCGATCGCGGGATATGCGTTCTTCCTGTTCGCCGCCGCGCTCGGCACCGCGATCCGCTATCGCGCGAAGATCCGCATCCGCGACGTCGACCAAGCCAAGTCCCGCGAACGCGAACAGCTCGCTCGCGAGCTCCACGACACCGTCGCCCACCACGTCTCGGGCATCGCCATCCAGGCCCAAGCAGGACGCGCCATCGCGGCCACCCACCCCGATCGTGCCGTCGAGGCCCTGGCCGTCATCGAGGACGCGGCGACCCGCACCCTCACCGAACTGCGCGCTATCGTCGGCGTGCTCCGCGCCGCACAGGACACCAGGTTCGCGCCGCAGCCCGGCGTGGCCGAGGTCGAGCAGCTCGCCACCGATGGCCGGACGGGTCCCTGCGTCGAGGTGACGCTGTCCGGCGAGTTCGACGACCTCAGCCCGGCGGTGGGGGCCGCGATCTACCGCCTGGCCCAAGAATCCGTCACCAACGCTCGACGGCACGCCCGTCACGCGACCCGGGTCACCGTCGCCGTCACAGGCGACGCCGAGCAGGTTCGGCTGACCATCGACGACGACGGCTCCGCCGGTGGCGGCCGCGCCCCGGCGGGCTACGGCCTGGTGGGCATGCGCGAACGCGTCTCACTGCTCGGCGGCACCTTCCACGCAGGCCCCGCCGCCGAGCGGGGCTGGCGGGTGGAGGCGGTCCTGCCTCGAACCGGGACGTCACGATGAGCATCAGGGTCCTCATCGCCGACGACCAGCCCATCGTGCGCACCGGGCTGACCATGCTGCTCGACGCACAACCCGGCATCGAAGTGGTCGGCGCGGCCGCCGACGGGCGCGAGGCGGTCCGCCTGGCGCTCCGGCTGCGCCCCGACGTCGGCCTGTTCGACGTCCGAATGCCGCTGATGGACGGCATCGAAGCCACCCGGCGCCTCGCCGGCCCCGATGTCACCGACCCCCTGCCGATCGTGGTCATCACCACCTTCGACCTCGACGAGTACGTCCACGGGGCGCTCAAAGCCGGCGCCCGCGGTTTTCTGCTCAAGGACGCCGGACCAGCCCTGCTGACCCAGGCCATCCACGCCGCCGCTGACGGAGACGCACTGATCGCGCCCAGCGTGACCGTCCGGCTGCTGGAAGTGTTCGCCCACGCGAAGACCCCACCGCCGAGGCAGCCGATGGAACCGCTCACCGCCCGCGAGGAGGAAGTCCTCGTGCCTGTGGCCCAGGGCCGCACTAACAATGAGATCGCCAGCGAGCTCTACATCACCCCGAGCACCGTCAAAGCCCACCTCGCCAGCCTCATGCGCAAGCTCGGCGCCCGAAACCGCGTCGAGGTCGCCATGTGGGCCCACGAGACCGGCCGCGTCTGACGTCGCAAAGGGGCCGCCGCCGAGCCCGAGTCCCAGCTTCACCGTTTCAGCGTGAAAGTGAAGTCTCCGGCGGGACCGCTCCACTGGTTTTCAGGCAAAGAGAAGGCCCCCGGGCCGAAGCCAGGGGGCCTTCTCAAGCACCTTTAAGCGCGCGCATCCTCCTTCAGCAGGTCCGCGCACTTCTCGCCGATCGCCATCGTCGTGATGCACGGGTTCACCGCGACCAGGAACGGCATCGCCGAACCGTCGGCGACCCGCAGGCCTTCGACGCCGCGCACCCGCAGCCGCGCGTCCAGCACGGCCAGCGGGTCGTCGTCACCGCCCATTTTCGCGGTGCACGCGGGGTGATAGACCGTGTTGTGCGTCTTGCGCAGGTAGTCCGCGATCTCGTCGTCGGTCTTGACGTCCCTGCCGGGCGCGAGTTCCGTGCCCGCCCATTCGTCCAGCGCGGGTTGTTCGGCGATCTTGCGGGCCAGTTTGATGCCGTAGGTCATCACGCGCATGTCGTGCTCGTCGGTGAAGTAGCGCGGATCCACCTTCGGCTTGTCCCGGTAGTCACGGCTGCGCAGCCGCACGGTCCCGGTCGAGCGCGACCGGGTGACGTTCGGGGTCAGGCAGAACCCGTTCTCCGTGGTGGGATAACCCTGCCGGAGGGTGTTCATGTCGAACGGCACGGAGCCGTAGTGGAACATCAGGTCCGGCCGGTCGAGGCCCTCCTCCGTGCTGGTGAAGATGCCGATTTCCCACCATTGCGTGGATTCGGTGGTCATCGGCTGCAGCGCGTCCCACTGGATGACGCCCTCGGGGTGATCCTGCAGGTTCTCGCCGACGCCGGGGGAGTCCACCAGCACGTCCACGCCGACCTCGCGCAGATGCGCGGCCGGGCCGATTCCCGACAGCATCAGGAGTTTCGGGGTGTCGATCGCGCCCGACGACAGGATGACCTCGCGCCGCGCGCGCAGCTTGACGCCGTGGATCAGGTCGTCGGCCAGGTATTCCGCGCCGGTGCAGCGTTTGCCGTCGAACAGCAGCCGCCGGACGCGGGCGCCGGTGATGATCTCCAGGTTCGGCCGCTTGCCGATGATCGGGTGCAGGTAGGACACCGACGCCGACGAACGCGTGCCGTCTTCGCGCGCGTTGATCTGGAACCAGTTCGCGCCGTGCGTGACGGTCTTGCCCGAGTTGAATTCCGTCCTCGGGATGCCCGCCTGCTCGCACGCCTGCAGCAGCGCGACGCCGGTCGGGTCGTTCGGCGGTACCGAGCGGATGGTCACCGGGCCCGAGCGGCCATGATGGTCACCGGGGCCGTCGTTGGTCTCGAGACGCTTGTACAGCGGGAAAATGTCCTGGGCGGACCAGCCGGGAAGGCCGAGCGACGCCCATTCGTCGAGGTCTTCCGCCGGTGCCCAGAACGCGATGCACGAGTTGTGCGACGAGCAGCCGCCGAGCACCCGCGCGCGGGCGTGGCGCAGGAAGGAGTTCCCGGAGTCCTGCGGTTCGACCAGGTAGTCCCAGTCGTAGCCGGATTCCAGCAGGGCCATCCACTTCGTCAGTTCCAGCACCGCCGGGTCGTCCACATCGGACGGTCCGGCTTCCAGGAGGGCCACGGTGACGTCCGGGTCTTCCGAGAGTCTCGCCGCGACCACCGAACCCGCCGTCCCGCCGCCGACGACGATGTAGTCGAACTCTCCGGTCACTGTGCTGCCTCCTCGGGATGTGCTTCCGCGGCGTGATCGGCCAGGACGCCGCTCTTGTGCCGCAGGACGAACCAGTAATACGCGAAACCGACGACAGCCACCGCGCCGACGAACAGCACGGCCCCCCATTCGAGGTACCAGTGGTAGGGCTCGGTCGCGTTGTAGACCTCGCGCCGCGGCCACGCCAGGTTCACCACGATCGCGCCGCCCCACAGCACGCCGAGGATGTTGACCGGCAGGCCCAGTTTGCCGAGCGAGAAGTACTTGGTGCCCTCGGCCTTGGGCGGCGGCCACTGGCCGCGGAAACGCTTGACCAGCATCGGGATGGTGACCAGCAGGTACGCCAGATAGATCATGATGATGCCGATGCTGGTGATCACCGTGAAGATCTGCGGCTGGCCGACGTTGACCACCAGGATCAGCACCGCGATGACGCCGGACACGATCGCGGGGACCACCGGCGTCTTCGTCTTCGGCGACACTCGCGCCAGGTGCTTTCCCGCGGGCAGGTTGTTGTCCCGGCCCATCGCGAACATCATCCGGATCGACGCCGACTGCACGGCCAGGTTGCACACCGTGATGGCGATGACGACCGCCAGCAGGAAGATCGTGCCGATCGTGCTGCCGAGGACGTCCTTCACGATGAACTGCAGGCCGCCCGTGGCGATCTCCGGGTTGTTGATGTCACCGACGGCCATCAGCGCCAGGATCAGGATCAGCCCGCCGATGACGAACGACGCGATCAGCGCCCGCAGGATCGCCTTGGGCGCGTTCTTGCGCGGATCGTGGGATTCCTCGCCGAGCGAGCTGGCCGTGTCGAAGCCGTACATGACGTAGGTCGACGCGAGCGAGGCGACCAGGAACGCCCCGAAATAGCCCCACGGCTGGTCGGCGCCGGTGTTGTTGGTCTGCATGACGACCTCGGGGCCGCGCGTGATGTTCACCGCGAGCGCGATGATCAGCAGGACCGCGGCGACCAGTTCGATGAACACCCCGGCGCTGTTGATCCGCGCCATCAGCTTGACGCCCCACGCGTTCACCAGCGTGGTGAACAGGATCAGGATGGTGCCGAGGATGACCGCGTTCACCGCGCTGTCGCCGGAGAACGAGAAGAACGACGAGATCTGGGGGAGCGTGATCTGGTACGCCAGCGCGACGGCGGCGATGCTGACGATCGAGGCGGTCAGCATCATCCACCCGGCCATCCAGGCCACATGCGGGCTGCCGAGCCGTTTCGACCAGTTGTAGATCGAGCCCGCGACCGGGTAATGCGCGGCCAGTTCGGCGAACGACAGCGCCACCATCAGCTGGCCGACGAACACCATCGGCCATGACCACCAGTAGGCGGGCCCGCCGAAGCTGAAGCCGAAGTAGAACAGCTGGAAGGTGCCCGTCAGGATCGAGATGTAGCTGATCCCGGCGGCGAAGGTGTGGAAATTGCCGAGCGTTCTTTCGAGTTCCTGTTTGTAGCCGAAACCGGCGAGGCCGTCGTCGGAAGGATTACTCATCGGCACTTCCCGTCTTTAGTTGGACGCTGACTCCCCTGAGAACCAGCGCTGTGGTTCGGGCCGGAGGTTCTGGTAGATGTGCTTCGCCTCCACGTACTCGGCCAGACCGGTCGGGCCGAGCTCGCGTCCGAAGCCGGATTGCTTGTAGCCGCCCCATTCCGCCTGCGGCAGATACGGGTGGAAGTCGTTGATCCAGATCGTGCCGTGCCGCAGCCGGTTCGCGACCCGCTGCGCACGGGAGGCGTCCGAGGTGAAGACGGCGCCCGCGAGGCCGTAGTGGGTGTCGTTGGCGATGCGGACGGCGTCGTCCTCGTCGGTGAAGGTCTCGACGGTGAGCACCGGGCCGAACGACTCGTCGACGACGGCGCTGCTGCCCTGCTTCACGTTGTCGAGGATGGTCGGCAGGTAGTAGTGCCCCTTCGCGAGCTCGCGATCGTCGGGGCGTTTGCCACCGGTGCGCAGAACGGCGCCTTCTTCGAGAGCCGCGGCGACGTACCGTTCGATCTTTTCCAAATGGGCGGCCGAGATCAGCGGACCGGTTTCAGCCTTCGGGTCGAAAGGTCCACCCAGTCGGATCAGTTCGGCACGGCGGACGAGTTCGTCGACGAACCTGTCGTGCCACTCCTCCTGGACGATCAGTCGCGCCCCCGCCGAGCAGACCTGCCCGGAGTGCAGGAACACCGCGGTCAGCGCGTAGTCCACGGCGGTGTCGAAGTCCGAGTCGGCGAAGACGACGTTCGGGTTCTTGCCGCCCAGTTCCAGCGCGACCTTCTTGATCGTCGCGGCGGCGGACGCGGCGATGATCTTCCCGGTCGCGAGCCCGCCGGTGAACGAGACGAGATCGACATCCGGATGCTCCGAAAGAGGCGCCCCGGCCTGCGCGCCGGCGCCGAGCACCAGGTTCGCGACGCCGCCGGGCAGCCCGGCCTCGGTCAGCAGGTTCATCAGCATCATGCAGGTGTGCGGCGTCAGTTCACTGGGTTTGAGGACGAAGGTGTTGCCCGCCGCGAGCGCGGGGGCCACCTTCCAGATGGTCTGCAGGAGCGGGTAGTTCCACGGCGTGATCAGTCCGCAGACGCCGACCGGCTCGTGCACGATCCGGCTGAACGCGTCCGGGTTGCCGGTGTCGACCACGCGGCCCGCGTCGTTGGCGGCGAGTTTGCCGAAGTAGCGCAGGCACGCGGCGATGTCGGCCATGTCGTACTTGCTCTCCACCAGCCGTTTCCCGGTGTCGAGCGACTCGGCGCGGGCGAAGGCCTCGGCGTCGCGGTCGAGCAGGTCCGCGACCTTCAGCAGCAGGTCACCGCGTTCGGGGGCGGGGGTGTTGGGCCAAGGGCCGGTGTCGAAGGCCTTCCTCGCGGCGGCGATGGCCGCTTCGGTGTCCTCACGGGTGCCTTCGGCGACTTCCGCGACCAGCGACCCGTCAGCGGGGCAGCGGATCTCCCTGCGACCACCGCCGATCGCGTCGACCCACTCGCCACCGATGAAAAAGTCCGCCATCAAGCCCTCCGAACCGGCTCCTGCTCAACCGTCGATCAGCGATTATCGCGGCCACCCGACGTGACCGCTACTTGGCAAAAGAGACCATGTTCACACCGTCGGGTGCCGTGTGGTGATTTTCTGACATGTGACCCGTGACGCGGGGGACGGAAGACTCTCAGGCGCCCTCCGTAGACTGGCTGGAACGGCGGAATGAGGAACCAGGCGAGGTGGGAGAGTGACGTTGCTCGAGTCCGTGCACGGACCGGCCGACTTGAAGCGGATGGACCAGGAACAGCTCGGCGAGCTGGCCGCGGAGATCCGCGACTTCCTGGTCGAGAAGGTGCGGCTCGCCGGTGGTCACCTCGGCCCGAACCTGGGTGTGGTCGAGCTGACGATGGCGCTGCACCGGGTCTTCGACTCGCCGAACGACGCCATCGTGTGGGACGTGGGTCACCAGGCCTACGTGCACAAGATCGTCACCGGCAGGCACGACGGCTTCGGCAAGCTGCGCCAGCTCGGCGGCCTCACCGGCTACCCGGCGCGCTGCGAGAGCGAGCACGACCTCGTCGAGAACAGCCACGCCTCGACCGCTCTGTCCTATGTGGACGGCCTGGCGAAGGCGTTCGAACTCGGCGGTGGCGGCAGGCACGCGATCGCGGTCGTCGGTGACGGCGCGCTGACCGGCGGTATGTGCTGGGAGGCGCTCAACAACATCGCCGCGAACCCGCGGCGCCCGGTCGTCATCGTCATCAACGACAACGGCCGCTCGTACTCGCCGACCATCGGTGGCGTCGCGGATCACCTGGCGTCGCTGCGGTTGAAGCCGGGTTACGAGCGCGTCCTGGACCGTGGCAAGGAACTGCTGCGGCACACTCCCATCGTCGGCAAGCCGATCTACGCGGCGCTGCACGCGGCGAAGGCGGGGCTCAAGGACGCGCTGAGCCCGCAGATGATGTTCTCCGACCTCGGCCTCAAGTACCTCGGACCGGTCGACGGGCACGACCTCGGCGCGCTGGAGAAGGCGTTCCAGAGCGCCCGCGACTTCGGCGGCGCGGTCATCGTGCACGTGGTCACCGAAAAGGGCCACGGCTACGAGCCCGCGGTGACCAATCAGGCCGACCAGATGCACCAGACCGACCCGATCGACCCGGAAACCGGTCTGCCGCCGGTCAAGGGGCCGAGCTGGACCGGCGTCTTCGCCGACGAACTGGTCAAGATCGGCGCCGACCGCGAGGACGTCGTCGCGATCACCGCGGCGATGCTGCGCTCGACCGGGCTGCACAAGTTCGCCGAGGCGTACCCGGACCGCTGGTACGACGTCGGGATCGCCGAGCAGCACGCGGTGACCTCGGCTGCCGGGCTCGCGATGGGCGGCAAGCACCCCGTCGTCGCGGTCTACTCGACCTTCTTGAACCGCGCGTTCGACCAGGTCCTGATGGACGTCGCGCTGCACCGCCAGCCGGTGACGCTGGTGCTGGACCGCGCCGGGATCACCGGGCCGGACGGGCCGAGCCACCACGGCATGTGGGACCTCTCGCTGCTGGGCATGGTGCCGGGCATGCGGGTCGCCGCGCCGCGTGACGCCGGGACGTTGCGCGAGGAGCTGCGCGAGGCCGTCGCCGTCGAGGACGGGCCGACGGCGCTGCGGTTCTCCAAGGGCGGCGTGATCGACTCCGTTCCCGCCGTCGAACGCGTCGGGGTGGTGGACGTGCTGCGCAAGCCGTCCGGCGACGCCGACGTCCTGCTTGTGGCGGTGGGCGCGTTCGCGATGCTCGGGCTCGCCGCCGCGGACAGGCTGGCCGATCAGGGCATCGGCGTGACCGTGGTGGACCCGCGCTGGGTCGTCCCGGCGCCCGCCGAACTGGTGGCGCTGGCCGAGCAGCACAAGCTCGTCGTGAGCGTCGAGGACAGCGGCCGTCACGGTGGTTTCGGTTCCGCGCTGGCCGCGCTGTTCCGCGACGCGGAATGCGACGTGCCGCTGCGGGATCTGGCCGTGCCGCAGGTGTTCCACGACCACGGCTCGCGCGAGGAGGTGCTGGCCCGCGTCGGGCTCACCGCGCAGGACGTCGCGCGGCGGGTCACCGAATGGTCCGCGAACCTGGCGAGCCGGACGCCGGCGCCGGAGGACACGCACCGCTGACAAGCGCTATGAAAGGCCCGTTACTTGCAAATTTTGCAAGTAACGGGCCTTTCATGTCGCGCGCTAGGGTCGCCAGACAGTGCCCCGGCGCTCGTACTCCAGCACGACCTCCGCCCGTTGAGCCGCCTGCGCGCCCAGGAACCGCTCCACGAGCCAGAGCGAAACCTCGAGCCCCGAAGTGATCCCGCCGCCGGTGATCAGGTCGCCATCGTCGACGACGCGCGCGTCGATCACCTTCGCGCCCTGAGCGGCCAGATCCGCCTTCGCGCCGCTGTGTGTCGTCGCGTTGCGGCCCTTGGTCAGGCCCGCCGCGGACAGCACCATCGTGCCGGTGCAGATCCCGACCGGAAGCGCCCGCGAAGCCTTCAGCCGACGTAGGAAACCCTGATCGGCGTTGAGCCGGTGCACGCCCGGACCGTTCCGGTCCTTGTAGCCGCCGCCCGGCACCACGAGGACGTCGGCCTCATCCGGCGACCAGCCGCGCGGGACGTCGACGACAGTGCCGTAGGTGCAGCGCACGGGCCCGGGCCGCCCGGCGGTCACGAGCGAGGACTGGAGAGCGCCGCCGGTGAGTTTCCCGGCCAGCCCGAGTACTTCGACGGGCGCGATGAAGTCCTGTTCCTCCACCCCGTCGAACATCAGGATTTGAACGCGCAAAGGTGACGCGGCCGTGGCGGCGGGCACGGTGACCCCGGCGGCGACGCCGGCGGACAAGGCTGAAGCACGCAGAAAAGTTCGACGCTGCAAGACGACCTCCCAGGTGTGTACCCAGTGGTCGCGCGAAAAGCCGGTCAGGTTCCCGTGATCCGGGCGACCGACCGGACGACGAGGTCACGCGTCGCGGCGGGGGAGGAGAAACCCAGGATCGACAGGTGCACGACGAGGCTCAGCAACTCCTCGGCGTCGAAGTGGTCCGGCACGGTTCCGGCGCGCTGGGCTTCCCGGATCGCGGCGACCTTGTCCGCGTGCGCCCGGACTTCGGCCTCCGGGGCCGCGTCGAAGCCCTGCTCCAGCCGGAGCCAGCCCATGAGCCGCAGGACTTCGGGGTGCTCCAGATAGCGGTCGAACAGCCGTCCCGCGTAGCCGGGCAGATCGTCGGGAGTGATCGGGACCGACTTGATCGCGAGGTCCACCTGCTCCTGCACGACCACTTCGAAAAGGTATTCCTTGCTGCAGAAATAGGCGTAGATCAGCGCCTTGTTGGCGCCGGCGTTCTTCGCGATGCGATCCACCCGGGCGCCCGCGATGCCGTACGTCGCGAACTCGGTCGTCGCCGCGTCCAGCAGCTTCCGCTTGGTCGCTTCCTTGTCCCTGACCATGTGACCCAGTCTAACTAACTGGTTGGTTGACAGCCAGTCCGGTCTCGTGGCAACCTTGAGTTAGCAACCAACCGGTTAGTTAGGGAGATCGACATGAAGGTCGCACTGGTCACGGGCGCTTCCGCGGGCATCGGCGAAGCCACCGCCCTCGCGCTGCAGGAAGCGGGCTACACGGTCTACGGCGCCGCGCGGCGCGTCGACCGGATGGCGGGGCTCGCCGAGCGCGGGATCAAGATCCTCGCGATGGACGTCACCGACGACGCGTCGATGGTCGCGGGGGTCGATCAGATCATCGACGAGACCGGCCGCATCGACGTCCTGGTCAACAACGCGGGCTACGGCTCGTACGGCGCCTTCGAGGACGTGCCGCTCTCGGAGGGGAAGTACCAGTTCGAGGTCAACCTCTTCGGCCTCGCGCGGCTCGTCCAGCTGACCACGCCGCATATGCGGGCCCAGGGCTCGGGGAAGATCGTGAACATCTCGTCGATCGGCGGCAAGATCTACGAACCGCTCGGCGGCTGGTACCACTCGACGAAGTTCGCCGTCGAAGGCCTGAGCGACTCCCTGCGGCTGGAGCTCAAGCCGTTCGGCATCGACGTCGTGGTGATCGAACCCGGCGCCATCAAGACTGAATGGGGCGGCATCGCGATCGAGAACCTGCTCAAGACCTCGGGCGACACCGCCTACGCGCCGCAGGCCAAGGCACTGGCGAAGTTCTTCGGCCAGGCCGCGCGCGGTTCCCACCCGAAGGTGATCGCCGACGTCATCCTGAAGGCGGTCCAGGCCCGGCGCCCGAAGACCCGCTACGCCGCGGGACTCGGGGCCAAGCCGATCCTGTTCGTGCGCCGGGTGCTCCCGGACCGCGCCTTCGACGCGTTGTTCCTCGGTGCGCTGCGCCGGTTCGCCTAGACCGCGACAGCCGGTTCCGTGACGGGCTCCGCGTACGAGTAGACCTCCGGCGGCTCGGGGAAGAGTTTGACCAGCACGGGATACGCGATCGCCGCCGTGCACAGCGTCACCACCATGCTGACGTCCACGCCGCCCGCGATGTCCTTGAACGGCCCGGCGATCATCGGGGTGTTGGCGGTCAGCAGGCCCAGCGTCGTCGCCGGGATCCACGCGGCCATCGCGCGCCAGTTCACGCCGCGGGTGAACCAGTAGCGCCCGCCCTTGCGGCCCTGGTTGAACACCTGGAGGTCGTCCGGGTCGTAGAACCCGCGCCGCAGCACGAAACCGATCATCATGATCACCATCCACGGCGACGTGCACAGCACGATCAGCGTGGCGAAGGCGTTGATGCTGGAGACCATGTCCAGCACGAAATTGCCGACGAAGATGAACACGACGCTGAGCGAGCCGATCAGCAACGTCGCCTGGACCCGGCTCAGCTTCACGAAGATCGAGCTGAAGTCGAGGCCGGTCCCGTAGAGCGACGTCGTGCCGGTGGACAGCCCGCCGATCAGCGCGACCACGATCAGCGGGATCGCGTACCAGAGCGGGGAAATCGCGGTCAGGCCGGTGATGTAGTCGGCCGGATCCGCGACCAGGGTCGCGGTGGCGATGCCGAACCCGAACGGCAGCAAGGTCGCCACCTGCGCCAGGAACGGCGCGGCCAGCAGGGAACGGCGGCTGTGGCGCGCGGGGATGTAGCGCGTCCAGTCGCCGAGGAAGGCGCCGAACGAGATCGGGTTCGCCATCGTGGTGAGCGCGGCCAGGATCCAGGTCGGCCAGAAGTCCCCGAGCGCGTAGTTGCCGGTGCCGGCGAACCCGGGGTCGAACGTGCCGCCGTAGGCCACGATCCCGAGCAGCATGATCGCCGTGCCCAGCACCACGGCGACCCGGTTCACCAGCAGCATGAACCGGTAGCCGTAGATGCACACCACCAGCGTGGCGATCGCGATGACGCCGTACGCGACACCGCGCAGCACCTCGCCGCCGTCGAAGCCGAAAAGCCGTTGTGCCGCACCGGCGACGGCGTCGCCGCTCACCCAGACCGAGATGGCGAAGAAGGTGATCGCCGTCAGCAGGGAGAGGAAGGAGCCGACACAACGGCCGACGACGCCGAAGTGCGCGCCGGAGGAGACCGCGTTGTTGGTCCGGGTGAGCGGGCCGAACAACGACATCGGCGAGAGCACCAGCGCGCCGACGACCACCCCGGCGACCGTGGCCGCCACCGCCGCCCAGAAGCTCAGGCCGAACGCGATCGGGAGGGTCCCGAGGATGATGGTGGCGAAGGTGTTCGCACCGCCGAACGCCATCCGGAACAGGTCGCGCGGGCGCGAGGTCTGTTCTTCCGGCGGGATCGGCGCGATGCCGTGCTGCTCGACTTCGGTGATCTTCTCACCCATGGGGGACCTCCGGTACAGCTTCAGGCGAAGCGGGTCATGACGTGCTTGACGCGGGTGTACTCGGCGAAGGAGTAGGACGAGAGGTCCTTTCCGTGGCCCGAGTGCCCGAAGCCGCCATGGGGCATTTCCGAGACCAGCGGCCCGTGGGTGTTGACCCAGACGCAGCCGAAGTCGAGTTCGCCCGAGACGCGGGTCGCGCGTGACAGGTCGTGGGTCCAGATCGACGACGCCAGCCCGTACGGGACGCCGTTGGCCAGCCGCACCGCCTCGTCCTCGTCCGCGAAGGACTGGACGGTGATGACCGGGCCGAAGACCTCCTCCTGCACGATCTCGTCGTCCTGCTTCAAGCCGGAGATCACGGTGGGGGAGAAGAAGAAACCGCGGTCACCGGCGGGCGAGCCACCGGTCTCCACGCGGGCGTGGGCGGGAAGCCGCTCGACGAGGCCGCGAACCCGGCCGAACTGCGCCTCGCTGTTGAGCGGGCCGAAGTCCCGGCCGGGTGCCTGCGCGGCGGCGGCCTTGGTCAGCTCCGCGACGAACTCGTCGTGGATCGCCGCGGCCACCAGCACCCGGCTGCCCGCGGTGCAGTCCTGCCCGGCGTTGTAGAACGCCGCGCCGACGATGCCCTCCGCCGCCTCGGCGAGGTTCACGTCGCCGAACACCAGCAGCGGCGCGTTCCCGCCGAGTTCCAGGTGCGTGCGCTTGAGGTCGGCCGCCGCGACGGTGGCGACGTCGATACCGGCGCGGGTCGACCCGGTGATCGACACCAGTTCGGTGATCGGGTGCTTCACCAGCGCGCGGCCGGTGTCACGGTCGCCGCACAGCACGTTGAAGGCACCCTGGGGCAGGAACTCCGCCGCGACCTTCGCCAGCAGCACGGCCGTCGACGGCGTGGTCTCCGCGGGCTTGAGCACGACGGTGTTGCCCGCCGCCAGCGCCGGGGCGATCTTCCAGACCCCCATCATCAGCGGGTAGTTCCACGGCGCGATCTGCGCGCAGACGCCGACGGGTTCACGGCGGATCGCCGAGGAGTGCCCCGGCAGGTACTCGCCGGACGCGGTGCCTTCGAGCTGCCGTGCCGCACCGGCGAAGAACCGCAGCGCGCTGACGCACTCCGGGATCTCCTCCTCCAGCACGACGGCCCGGATCTTGCCGGTCTCGCGGATTTCGAGCTCGGCGAACTCCTCCGCGCGTGCCTCCACCGCGTCGGCGATCTTCAGCAGCGCGAGCTGACGCTGGGCGGGTGTGCTCTTGCGCCACACCTTGAACGCCCGCTCGGCGGCCTCCAGCGCGGCGTCCACATCGGACTGCTCGGACAGCACGCTGGTGCCGAAGACCTCGCCGGTGGCGGGGTCCACCAGGTCGAGTGTCCGCGAGCCCGCCGCCGGTACCTCGGCGCCGTCGACGAAATTCAGGACCTGAGTCATTTCTTCTCCAGGTGGGTCGGCTCGAACATCTTCAGCAGGGCGGGGAGGACGACCACCGACGGGCCGGGCGTGCCCAGCGCGTCGGCCAGGTCCTTCCCGACGGTGTCCAAAGAGGACACGGTGGCGGAGACGCCGAAAGACTTCGCCAGCGCGGCGAAATCGGGTTGCGCGAGTTCGGTGGCGGTGGACTGGCCGAAGGCGCCGGTCAGGTATTCGCGCAGGATGCCGTACCCGCCGTCGTCGACGACGAGCCACGTGACGTCCAGTCGGTGCTGGACCGCGGTGGCCAGCTCCGCCACGCCGTACATCGCGCCGCCGTCACCGGACACCGCGAGCACCGGACCGCCGGTGGCGGCCGCGCCGCCGAGCGCGCCGGGCAGGCCGTAGCCGAGCCCGCCCGCGCCCTGCGCGGTGTGGATCGGCGCGCCCTCGGGGTTCCACGCCGACCAGGCCCAGTAGGCAGCGATCGTCATGTCCCAGAACGTCTGCGTGCCCTCGGGCACCGCCGCGCGGATGTCGTCGATCAGCTTGCGCTCGGTTTCGAGCGCCTGGCCGTCGAGCCGTTCGCGTACCTTGCCCAGCAGCTCCGAGACCGCCTTTTCGGCGACACCGTCGCTCTGGCGGAACGGAACCTGCTCCAGAAGTCCTTGCAGGGTGAGGCGGACGTCGGCGTGGATGCCCAGCGCCGGATAGTTCGACTCCAGTTTCCCGAGATCGGCCTCGACCTGGATCATCCGGCCGCGCGGGGCGAACCCGCGGTAGTTGCTGGACAGCTCGCCGAGCCCGGAACCCAGCACCAGCAGTACATCCGCGTCCGACAGGAACTCGGTGCTGTGCCAGTCCTCGAGCCACGACTGCCCGGAAAGCTCGTGGTCCCAGCCAAAGACGCCCTTGCCGCCGAACGTCGACAACACCGGCGCGCGCAAGGCCTCCGCGAGCGCCTTCAGCTCCGCGTGGGCGCCCGAGCGCAGGGCACCACCACCGGCGAGGATCACCGGCTTCTTCGCCGCACCAAGGAGATCCGCGGCTTCGGCGAGCAGTTCCGGCAACGGCGCGAGCGGCGCCGGATTCGCCGTCACCGAAATGATCCGCGGCAGGTCGGTCGGCGCCAGCAGGATGTCCTGCGGGATCTCGACCCACACCGGGCCGTACGGCGCCGTCGCCGCCGACTCCCAGGCTTCGCGCAGCGCTGTCGGGATCTGGCTGACGGTCCGAACCACGTGGACCGACTTCACCACGTCGCGGAAGCTGGCCTGCTGATCGGGCAGTTCGTGCAGGTAGCCGTGCCGCCCGCCGCCGAGCCCGGCGACCGGGATCTGGCTGGAGATGCCGAGCACCGGTACGGACGCCGCCCGGGATTCCTGCAGTGAGGCCAAAGTCAGCAGCGCGCCGGGACCGGTCGACACGATCATCGGGGTCACCGGGACCGGGCCTTCGGGGTCTGCCGCGAGCCGGGCACGGGCGTGCCCGTCGGCCGCGAACGCCAGGTTGTTCTCCACCCGCGAGCTGATCACGCGGAGTTCGGAACTGCGCCGGAGAGCTTCGAACAGGCCGAGCGCGTGCTGGCCCGGCAGGCCGAACACGGTGTCCGCGCCGAGCGCGCGGAGGGTTTCGACGACTACGTCGCCGCCTATCCGTTCAGTGCTGGTCATTCGCCCTTCCCCAAACTGAGCAGGCTCACCAGGTCGTAGGCGACATGGGAAGCCGCGATGGCGGTGATCTCGGCATGATCGTAAGCCGGGGCCAGCTCGACGACATCCGCTCCGACGAGGTTGCAGTCGCGCAGCCCGCGCAGGATCTCCAGCAGTTCACGGCTGGTCATCCCGCCCGCTTCGGGGGTGCCGGTGCCCGGCGCGTGCGCGGGGTCGAGCACGTCGATGTCGACCGAGATGTAGAGCGGGCGGCCGCCGATGCGCTGGCGCAGCGCGTCGACGGTCTCGGCGACCCCGCGGCGCATGACGTCGCCGGAGGTGACGATGCCGAATCCGAGGCGGCGGTCCTCTTCCAGATCCCGCTTGCCGTACAGCGGGCCGCGCGTGCCGACGTGGGACAGCGCTTCGGTGTCGAGGAGGCCTTCCTCGGACGCCCGCCGGAACGGGGTGCCGTGGGTGTACGGCTCGCCGAAGTAGGTGTCCCAGGTGTCGAGGTGCGCGTCGAAGTGCAGCAGCGCCACCGGTCCGTGCTTCTTCGCCGCCGCACGCAGCAGCGGCAGCGCGATCGTGTGGTCGCCGCCGACGGTCACCAGCCGCGTCCCGCCCGCGGTCAGCGCCTCCGCCTCCTGCTGCAGGGTCTCGATCGCCTCCCCGATGTTGAACGGGTTGAGCGCGATGTCACCGGCGTCGACCACCTGCTTTTCGGCGAACGGGGAGACGTCGAGTTCCGGGTGATACGGGCGAAGGAGCCTGCTGGCCTCACGGAGCGCGGAGGGGCCGAACCGCGCGCCGGGACGGTAGGACACCCCGGCGTCGAACGGCACCCCGACGACGGCGACGTCGGCGCGCTCGACCTGATCGATCCGCGGCAGCCTCGCGAAGGTCGCGAAACCGGCGAACCGGGGCACCCTCGACGAGTCGACGGGTCCGATCGGGCTCTGCTCAGCCACTGTTTCTCCTTTGGGTTTTCAGGATTTCGAAGCGGCGAGTTTCGCCCCTTCTTCTTCGGCGACCGCGCTGCCGTTCAGGCGGCGGGTCCACACGGTGAGGATCTCGTCGGAAGTACGCGGGGTGAAGAGACTGACCAGCAGGTACACCGCCAGGCTGGAGCCGAGCCCCCAGTAGATCGGACTGTTGGCCTCGACGCCGTCGACGAACATGAAGGTGATGACCACGACGGTGCCGACGACCATCGACGCGAGTGCGCCCTGGCGGGTGCCGCGCTTCCACGCCAGCCCGCCGATGATCGCGACCAGCAGGCCGCCGACGAGGATGTCGTAGGCGATGGTCAGCGCGTTGACGACGTCGTCCACGACCATCGCGATGCCGATCGCGACGATACCGAGGACCAGCGTGGTGACCCGGTTCCTGCGGACTTCGTCGACGGCCTTCTTGAGGCCCAGCTTGGAAAGCAGATCCGAGGTGCTGACCGTCGAGCAGGCGATGAGCGCGCCGCTCGCGGTCGACATCATCGCCGACAGCGCCGCCGCGAGCACCAGACCGCGGATCCCGGCGGGCAGCTGCTCCTCGACGATGGTCGCGAACGCGTCCTGCGCGCTGGCCAGCGTCGGGTACAGCGTCTTGGCCGCGGCGCCGATCAGCGCGCCGGCGAGGCCGTAGACCAGGCAGTAGACGCCGGAGATGACACCGCCGCCGGTGGCGATGCCCGGCGTCCTCGCGGTGAACACGCGCTGCCAGATGTCCTGGCCGATCAGCAGCCCGAAGCTGTAGATGAGGAAGTAGGTGAAGATCGTGTCGCCGCCGATGGCGGTCAGCTCGAAGTAGCTCTCGTCCAGCCGCGCGGCCATCCCGTCGAAACCGCCCGCCGAGACGATCGAGACCGGCAGCAGGATGAACAGGATGCCGATGGTCTTGATGACGAACTGGACGATGTCGGTCAGCGTGATCGACCACATGCCGCCGAGCACCGAGTAGAGCACCACGATCGACCCGCCGATGGCGATGCCGACCCAGCTCGGGACGTTGAAGAGGACCTTGAAGATGGTGGCGAACGCCAGCGTCGAGGTGACGGTCAGCATCAGCGTGTAGCCCCACATGACGACGCCGGAAATGGCGCTGGTGGAGCCGCCGTAGCGCAGGTCGAGCATCTCGCCGACGGTGTAGACGCGCAGTTTCACCAGCCGTCGCGCGAACAGCGTGTGCAGGACCAGGATGCCGACGCCGATCGCGATGACGAGCCAGGCGCCGGAGATGCCGTAGGTGTAGCCGAGCTTCACCCCGCCGACCGTCGAAGCGCCGCCGAGGACGACCGCGGACATCGTGCCCGAGTACATGAACCAGCCGAGGCGACGGCCCGCGACTAGATAGTCGGATTTGGTCTTGGCGAGCCGCAGCCCGAACCAGCCGACCCCGATCATGCCCGCTATGTAGAGCGCGATCACCGCGTAATCACCGGCCACGGTGTCCTCCTTGACTTGGGGCTGTTCGCTTCGTTCGGGTCACCGTAGGTTCGTTCGCACCTTGAACGACATGGGATGATCCGTCCAAGGTTGCCGTGAAGCGAGGATGGAATGACCCAAACGCACGATCCGCTCGACTCGGATGTGAATGTCCCGTTACGGGCCGTGGTCGGCAACCCGGAACTGGCACTCGACCCGGTCGTGGAGACGGTGCGGCCGGGCGCGCTCGACGCCCCGGTGCGCTGGGCGCACGTCAGCGAGCTGCGGGACCCCGCGCCGTACCTGCTCGGGGCGGAACTGCTGCTCACCGCCGGGGTGAACCTGCCGTCGGAGCCGCCGGAGGTCGACCGCTACGTCCGGCGGCTGGCCGACAGCGGGATCTCCGCGCTGGGGTTCGGGCTGACCCCCGGCGCCTACGAGACGTTGCCGCCGTCGCTGCGGGCGGCCTGCGTCCGATACGGCCTGCCCCTGCTGGTCGTCCAGCCGCGGACGCCGTTCCTGGCGATCAGCCGGGCGGTGTCGGTCGCGCTCGCCGAGGCCGGGCAGCGCGAACAACGCCGGATCGCGGTCGCGCGCGAGGCACTCACCAGAGCGGCCGGTGACGGGCTCGGCGAACTGGCGGGCGCGCTGGCCGGACGGTTGCGGGCGTGGGTGGCGCTGGTCGGCGTCGGCGACGTCCTCGCCGCCGACCACGGCGCCCCGTCGCCACTGCCCGACGAGGTCCGGGAACTGGTCGCCACGCTGCGGGCGGGCCGGGGGATCCGCAGCGCGACGACGGAACTGGCCGACGGCACGCACGTCGTCGCGCAACCGGTGTACCCGCAGGCGACGGCGTCGCATCTGGTCGTGGTCGGCCGGATCGCGCGGTTCGACGGCGCGGACCGCGCGATCCTGTCGGTCGGGGCGGCGCTGCTCGGGCTGGCGGGCCGCGCGGGTTCGGACGCGGCCGGGCTGGGCGCCACCGCCACCGCGTTGCTGCTGGGGGAGACCGGCGTGGCGGGCGGGGACGAACGCCGCCTGGTCGCCGGGATCGCCTACCGCCGCGGCCCCGCCGAGGCCGCCGCGCGCTACGACTGGCTGCGCGCCCGGCTCGACACTCCGCTCGTGCGACTGTCGCCGGGGCCGCGGTTCGACGCGATCGTCGGCGAGGCACCGGAGATCGGCGACCTCGACAGGCTTCGCGCCGATGGCTGGCTCGCGGTGGTGAGCTCACCCGTCCCGCCCGATCGGCTCCCCGACGCGGCCACCGAGGTGGAGTTGCTGCTGACCCGCGCCCGCGCGCTGGGACGGCCGGTGGTGGCGGAGGTGGCGGGGGCCGGGCTGGACGCGCTGATCGCGCCGGACGCGGCGGCCGGGTTCGCCGCCCAAGCGCTGGCGCCGCTGCGCGAACTCGACCGGAAAGGCGACCGCGAACTCGTCGAGACGCTGCGGACCTGGCTCGCGCACCACGGCGGCTGGGACCGGACGGCCGCCGAACTCGGCGTGCACCGCAACAGCGTCCGGCACCGGATCGGGCAGATCGAACGGGCGCTGGAGGTGGACTTGGCGGATCCGGAGATCCGGATGCGGCTGTGGTTCGCCCTGCGCTGGTCGTGAGTGGCGTTTCGGTACCTCAAGGTGACCAGGGCACGGGTGCCGAGTGGCTCACGACCACCTGTACCGACGCGACAGACCGATAAGGTCACTCTCAGGAATGTGTGGCAACGTAGGGTCGTGCGGATTCTGGTAGTCGAAGACGAAGAACCCCTCGCCGACGCGATCGCACGCGGCCTGCGGCGCGAGGGCATGGCGGTGGACATCGCGCTCACCGGTGACGACGGGCACGAGAAGGCCGCCGTCACCCGGTACGACGTCGTGTTGCTCGACCGCGACCTGCCCGGGATGTCCGGTGACGACCTGTGCCGCGAGATCGTCGCGTCCGGGGAGCTGACCCGCGTGCTGATGCTCACCGCGAGCAGTTCCGTTTCGGATCGCGTGGACGGCCTTTCCCTCGGCGCCGACGACTACCTCGCCAAGCCGTTCGCCTTCCCCGAACTCGTCGCGCGGGTGCGGGCGCTGGGCCGCCGCGCGACCCCGGCCGCGCCGCCGCTGCTGACTTCGGGCGACGTCGAACTGGATCCCGCGAGGCGGACCGTCCGTCGCGCGAGCGGTCCGGTCGAGCTGACCCGCAAGGAGTTCGGCGTGCTGGAGGTGCTCCTGTCGGCCGCCGGTTCGGTGGTCAGCAGTGAGGAACTGCTCGAACGCGTGTGGGACGAGAACGCCGACCCGTTCACCACCACCGTCCGGGTCACCGTGATGACGTTGCGGAAGAAGCTGGGTGAGCCGGGGATCATCGAGACCGTCGTCGGCTCCGGCTACCGGGTGCCGGAGCAGGGGACCGCACGCGGGTGAACGCCCGCAGCCTGCGCGCGCGGGTCACGCTGCTCGCGACCGGGCTGGTGGCACTGGTCAGCCTTCTGTTGCTCTGGCTGACCTGGAATCTGGTCGGTGACGCGGTTTCCGCCGTTCCGCAGCTGCCGCCGGGCACCACGGTGCGGGTCGACGGTGTGGACGTCGACGCTTCCGCCGTCACCGAGCATTTGCGGGTGTACGCCCGGAACCGGGTGCTGCTGTTCGGCGCGGTCGCGTTCTGTTTCGTCGTGCTGGCGGCGGGGATCCTCGCGTGGACGTTCACCGCGCGGGTCCTGCAGCCGCTGCGGGAGATCACCGGTACGGCGCGACGGCTGTCGATCGAATCGATGGGGGAGCGGATCGGTGAGGTCCGCACCAAGGACGAACTCGCCGAACTGGCCGAAACCTTCGACGACATGCTCGACAGGCTGCAGGCCGCGTTCGACGCGCAGCGGCATTTCGTCGCGAACGCCAGCCACGAGCTGCGGACGCCGCTCGCGGTCATCCGCACCGAACTCGACGTCACCCTGGCCGACGAGCAAGCCGACGAGGCCGAACTGCGGCGGATGGCGGGCGTGGTCCGCGACGCGACCGAACGGGCCGAGCGGCTGGTCGGTTCGCTGCTGCTGCTCGCGCGCACCGACGGCGCCGGACTGGTGGCCAGGGAACCGGTCGATCTCGCGGTGATCGTCGCGAGCGCCTGGCGCGCGGTGCGGGCGGAAGCGGAGAAGCGCGGCATTCGCACCGAATTCGCGACGCCGGGAGCGCCGACGTTCGGCGATCCGGCGCTGCTGGAACGGATCGCGGGCAACCTGCTGGAGAACGCCGTGCGGCACAACGTCGAGGGCGGCTGGCTGGACGTCGTCACGCAGGCGGGTCCACAGTGGTCGGTGCTGCGGGTGCGGTCGTCCGGCGGTCTGCTCGACCCGGCCGCGGTCCCCGAACTGTTCGAACCGTTCCGCCGCGCCGGCATCGCCAGGACCGCCCGCACCGGTGCCGGGCTGGGACTCTCGATCGTGCGGGCCGCCGTCCAGGCCCACGGGGGCATGGTGGCCGCGGAACCCGTTGTGGGCGGCGGCCTCTCGGTGACCGTCCACCTGCCCGCCCTGCCCTGACCGGTCGCGGGGGGTTACGGTTCGAGGATGGTCCCCAGCATCAGGCTGAACAACGGAACGTCCCTTCCCCAGCTCGGGTTCGGGGTGTACAAGATCGGCGACGACGAGGTCGAGGGCGCGGTCCGCACCGCCATCGAGGCGGGTTACCGCGCCATCGACACGGCGACCCTGTACGCCAACGAACGCGGTGTCGGCGAAGCCGTCCGCACCAGCGGGCTGCCGCGCGAGGAACTGTTCGTCACCACGAAACTGTGGAACACCGAGCACGGCTATGACTCCGCTCTGCGCGCTTTCGACACCAGTTTGAGCGAGCTCGGCCTTGAATACGTCGACCTGTACCTGATCCACTGGCCGCTGCCGTCACAGGACAAGTACGTGGAAACGTGGCGGGCGCTGGAAAAGATCGCCTCCGACGGCCGGGCGAAGGCGATCGGCGTCTCGAACTTCCAGATCCCGCATCTGGAACGGCTGATCGAGGAGACCGGGACCGTCCCCGCGGTGAACCAGATCGAGTGCCACCCGTGGCTGCAGCAGCCGTTGCTCCGGAACTTCCACGAGAAGCACGAGATCGTCACCGAGGCGTGGGGTCCGCTGGCGCGCGGCGGCGACCTGCTCGCCGACGAGAAGATCACCACGATCGCGAAGAAACACGGCAAGACGCCCGCGCAGATCGTGCTGCGCTGGCACATCGAGATGAACCATCTGGTGATCCCGAAATCCGTCACGCCGGAACGGATCAAGGCGAACACGGACGTCTTCGACTTCGCGCTCGACGCGCACGACGGTGCCGCGATCGCGACGCTGGAGCAGGGAAAGCGGCTGGGCCCGGACCCGGACAAGCTGGGCGCGTAGCCCCGCAAGCAGTCCTCTAGTCGCGGTTCGCCAGCGCCAGGCCCGCCCGCAGTACCCCTGCCGCGTGCAGGAGTGCCTGCCGCGCCGACGGGTCGACTCCCACCCTGCTGGCGAACCCGTGCAACTGCCCGGGATGCCGCCGGTGGATCACCGGGACCCCGGCCTCGGCCAGTTTCCGCGCGTAGGCCTCGCCTTCGTCGCGCAGCGGGTCGAAGCCCGACGTCGCGATGTAGGTCGGCGGCAGGCCCGCGACGTCGTCGTACAGCACCGAAGCGCGCGGGTCGCGGTAGAGCGTCGCGTCCGAGAGGTACCGGTCGCGGTACCAAGCGCGTTCCTCGGTGTCCAGCCGGAAACCGAGTCCGAACAGCTCGTGCGACGGATGTGTGCCGAACGCGTCGGTCACCGGGTTGAGCAGGAGGCTGAACGCGGGCCGCGCGACCTCGCCGCGGGCACCCGCGTGCGCGACGACGGCGGCGAGGTTGCCGCCGGAACTGTCCCCGCCGACCGCGATCCGCGCCGGGTCGAGGCCGTAGCGGGCGGCGTTCGCGTGCACGTGGGCGAAGGCGGCGATGCCGTCCTCGACGGCGGCGGGGAACGGGCATTCCGGAGCCAGCCGGTAGTCCACCGAGACCACGCGTATCCCGGCTTCCTCGGCGAGGTAGCGGCAGGCCCCTTCGTGCGTTTCGATCCCGCCGAGCACGAATCCGCCGCCGTGGAAGAACATCAGCGCCGGACTCGGCGAAACGGACCCCGCCTGCTCGTAGATCCGCATTCGCACCGGCCCGGCGGGGCCGGTGAACGAGTGGTCCGCGCTGCGGATGTCCCCGCCGATCCCCGCGCCCGCCAATTCCCCCGCCTGGTTCAGTTCCGCGCGTGCCTTTGCGACGCTCCCGTTGCGGTGCGGGTAGTCGAACGGCGCCAATCTGGAGATTTTGATCAGCACCTGCGAACTGGTCGCCAGCCGTTGCCCGTCCAGGCGGACGGGACGGCCGGCGACCAGGCGCAGCAAAGGTTCCGGCAGGCCGAGCAGGAACCGGAGAGCGGCCATGAGTGAGCGCACGAGCAGTCGCCTGCTCAGGGAAAGCATGGCGGAACCCTACGCCTACCGGACGTCGACGAAGATCGGATTCCCGTAGAGCCACAGGTCTTCGAACGGATTCGACTGGCCGATCACGTCGGCGTTCGGTTCGATTCCGCCGGGTACGTGCTTCCTGCCGTCCGTCCCGCGCGTCCGTACGAAGAACGGCTCGCGCACGTTGCGGAAGGTGTGCCGGAACGCGACCCGCTGCCCCGGCGCCCACCGCGGTTCGAAGGACCGCACCACCCGCGTACCCGGGGCGGTCTGCGTGTCACGGTCGGCGGCCGGTCCGGTGACCGGTCCCGAGACGAGGTCCAGCCGCGCGAGCCGGGGGATCGTGCCGCCGCCGTTCGGCCGGGCCGCCAGCGTCGCCGAGACGACGACCGTGACGTCGTCCCCCCGCCGGACCCGCAGCCTGCCGCCCATCGTGGCCGAGTTCCATCCGCTGTACGCGCCGAATTCCAGCTCCTGCGCGAGTCCGCCGTGCACCACCCAGACGCGTCCCGCGCGCAGGCCCTCCAGTACACCTTCGTGACTCCGGCTCGTCACACCGACCACGGTCCGGCTGAACTCGGCGGGGGCGAAGTCCGCGTACGGGGGAAGAGTCTGCGGGACGCCGGTGTCGATCGGGTCCGGGTAGCCGCCGTGCTCGTCGTAGTAGCCGTCGGGGACGCCGGGCCGGACAAGGGTGTCGCCCCGGTTGTAGTGCGAGTCGGAGTTGCTGGTGATCCACCACGGCTTTCCCTCGGCGAGCAGTGAATCCCACAGTCCGCCGACGGTCGCGGTGCTCCAGTCGAACCCGCCGTAGGTCCGGTAGGCCGACTCCGGGAAGCCCGGCCACGAGTTCGAACCGGGGGAGTTGCCGTACCCGCCGCGCGCGCCACCGCCGCTCCCGAGCGGTTTCGGGAAGCCGTCGGCCTGCGCTCCCGGCGCGCCTTCCATGCCGATGACGATGCCGGGCGCGGCGTCGCGCAGCGCGCGGATCTCGTGCGGGGCGACCCGGCCGTTGCGCAGCGGATGGTTGATCACCACCACCGGCGCGTGGATCCGGCGTGCCCGCTCTTCGGTGGCGAGCCAGCGGATCGCCTTGACCGCCAGTGCCTCGTTGTCCGGGGTGCCCGGTTCGGTCCCGGTCAGCCGCCAGTCGAAGGCGCGCTCGAACTCTCGTAGCTTCGCGGCCTGGTTCGCGCCGGCCTGGAAGAACAGTGTCGCGTGCTCCGCGCCCGGCACGTTCCACTCCATGCCCTGCCACAGCAGGAGATCGCGGTGCTCGCGCTGTGCCGCCCTGATCGCGGCGTTCGTGCGCTCCACCGACGACTTCTCGTGCGAGGCATGACCGTGATCGGTGATGACCGCCCAGTCCGCCCCGTGCCGCCGGGCGCCGTGGGCGATTCCGTCCACTGTGTACATCGCGTCGTAGGAGTACTGCGTGTGGATGTGGTGATCGCCCACCAGCCACCGGTAACGGTTCCGGCCGAAGAGCCTGCCGAGGTCGAGCTCGAGGCCGAGGTCCAGGTCGAGGGCTTCCGCCGGGGTGGCGGCGGCGAGCGGCGCGCCCGCGGCCGCGGCGGACACGAGGCCCGCGCGTTTGAGGAATCCGCGGCGGTCCACGCCCGGTTTTTCGCTGTTCACCGGCGGGACGCTAGAGAGCCTCGCTGAACGGGCGGTGTCCGGACGGCCAACGCCCGGCGCCGTGTGATGATCGTCGCTGCGGTGCGAACGCCCGGCTCCCCGGAGGATGGCAGGGGAGCCGGGCTTCCCGGCTAGAAGTCCCGGTTCGCCGGAGTGACCCCGAAGTCGCGGTTGTCCACTCCGGTGATCCGGACGCTTCCGGTCTCGTCGCCGGTGATCCGGACGCTGTCGTCAGCGCCCGCCACACCCGCTCCGAGCATCAGGCCCAGAACCGCCGCGCCGGCCCCCAGGCCCACGCGCACGACGATCTTCTTCATCGGCTTTCCTCCCAGTTTTCAGTTCTTTCCCCAGTGCCTGGAGAACCAGGCGTAGGCCGAGTGTTCCGGAAAACGCAGAACGTCGCCACAGAACTCACGAAAAACGCAAAAAGGCCACCGTCGGCGACCGAAAGATCGCCGACGGTGGCCCTTCGTGGAACCTCAGGAGAGCGGCACGCTCGCCACACCCGGCGCCAGGAACGGCTTGCCGTTGACCTTCTCGGACACTCCGGCCCGGTCCAGGTACGGCGTGATGCCGCCGAGCCAGAACGGCCAGCCGGCACCGAGGATCAGGCACAGGTCGATGTCCTGCGCCTCGGCGACCACGCCCTCGTCGAGCATGATCCGGATCTCCTCGGCGATCGCGGCCAGCGCGCGATCACGCACCTGCTCGGACGTCGACGGCGAGTCGCCCCGCTGCCACAGCTCGGCCACCTCGGGGTCGACGGTGGCGTTGCCCTTGTCGTCCCACTGCCAGACGCCCTTCTTGCCCGCCTTGACGAAGCGGTCGAGGTTCTCGCTGACGGTGAACCGGTCCGGGAACGCCTCGTGCAGGGTTTCCCCGACGTGCAGGGCGATCGCCGGGCCGACCAGCTGCATGAGCGTCAGCGGCGTCATCGGCAGGCCCAGCGGTTCGAGCGCGGAGTCGGCTACCTCGAACGGCGTGCCCTCGTCCACGGTCACCAGCACCTCGCCGAGGAACCGCAGCAGCAGCCGGTTGACCACGAACGCGGACGCGTCCTTGACCAGCACGCTCGACTTCTTGAGCTGCTTGCCGAGCGCGAACGCGGTGGCCAGCGCGGCGTCGTCGGTCTTCTCCGCGCGGACGATCTCCAGCAGCGGCATCACCGCGACCGGGTTGAAGAAGTGGAACCCGACCACGCGTTCCGGGTGCTCGAGCCGCGAGGCCATCGCGGTGATCGACAGCGACGAGGTGTTCGTCGCCAGGATCGCCTCGGGGGAGACGTACTGCTCCAGGTCGGCGAACACCTGCTGCTTGACGCCCAGCTCCTCGAACACCGCCTCGATCACGAAGTCGGCGTCGGCGAACGCGGACTTGTCGAGCGAGCCGGAGACGAGCGCCTTCAGCCGGTTCGCGCCGTCCGGCGAAACCCGCTTCTTGGCCAGCAGCTTGTCGATCTCACCGTGCACATAGGACACACCCTTGTCGACCCGGTCCTGGTCGACGTCGGTGAGCACCACGGGCACCTTGAGACGGCGGACGAACAGCAGCGCCATCTGGCTGGCCATCAGGCCCGCGCCGACGATGCCGACCTTGTTCACCTTGCGCGCCAGCGACTTGTCCGGCGCACCGGCCGGCCGCTTCGCGCGCTTGTTGACCAGGTTGAACGAGTACAGCCCGGCGCGCAGCGTGTCGTCCATGAGCAGTTCGGCGAGCCCGTCGGTCTCGGCCGCGTAGCCGCGGTCGAGGTCGTTCTCGCGCGCCAGCTCCAGCAGCTCGACGGCCTTGGTCGCGCCGGGGGAAGCGCCCTTCGTGCGTCCGTCCACAATGGCCTTGGCGCGGGCGATCGCGGCGTCCCAGCCCGCGCCGCGGTCGATCTCGCGGCGGGCGGGGGTGATCTCGCCGTTGACGACCTTCGCCAGCCACAGCAACGACTGCTCCAGGTAGTCGGCCGAGCCGAAGACCTCGTCGACGATGCCGAGTTCCGCCGCCTGCGCGACCTTCAGCATCTTGTTCTGTGCCAGCGCGTTCTCGATGATCACGGTGACCGCGGCGTCCGGCCCGATCAGGTTCGGCAGCAGCTGCGTGCCGCCCCAGCCCGGGAACAGGCCGAGGAAGACCTCGGGGAACGCGATCGCGGGGGTGTTCTCGGAAAGCGTGCGGTAGTGGCAGGAGAGCGCGAGTTCGAGCCCGCCGCCCATCACCGCGCCGTTGATGAACCCGAAGGTCGGGATCTCGGTTTCGGTGAGACGGCGGAAGACGTCGTGCCCGGTCTGCGCGATCTCCCGTGCCAGCGCCGGATCCGCGACCGCTTCGACACCGGAAAGATCGGCGCCGACGGCGAAGATGAACGGTTTGCCGATGACCGCGATCGCGGCGGGTTCGGCGGCGAAGGCGGTGTCGATCGCGGCGTTGAGACTCACCAGGCCTTGCGGGCCGAAGGTGTTCGGCCGGGTGTGGTCGTGACCGTTGTCCAGCGTGATCAGCGCGACCTGCTTGGACAGGCCGGGCACCTTCACCAACCGCGTGACGGCGTTGGTGACGACCTCGTCAGGGAAGGCGGCTTTCGCTTGCTCAGCGGTGAAAGTCATTTACTTCGCCCCCTCGAACGCCGGGTTCTCCCAGATCACGGTGCCGCCCATGCCGATGCCGATGCACATGGTGGTCAGGCCGTAGCGCACGTCGGGGCGCTCGGCGAACTGGCGCGAGAGCTGCGTCATCAGCCGGACACCGGAGGACGCGAGCGGGTGACCGCAGGCGATCGCGCCGCCCCACTGGTTGACGCGCGGATCGTCGTCGGCGATGCCGAAGTGGTCGAGGAAGGCGAGGACCTGGACGGCGAACGCCTCGTTGATCTCGAACAGGCCGATGTCGTCGATCGACAGGCCTGTGCGCTTGAACAGCTTCTCGGTGGCGGGCACCGGGCCGATGCCCATGACCTCCGGCTCGACGCCGGCGAAGGAGTAGCCGACGAGCCGCATGCCGATCGGCAGGCCGAGTTCGCGGGCGGTGTCCTCGTCGGCGAGCAGGGCCGCGGTGGCGCCGTCGTTGAGACCGGCCGCGTTGCCCGCGGTGATCCGGCCGTGCGGGCGGAACGGCGTCTTCAGCCCGGCGAGTGTCTCGAGCGTGGTGCCGGGGCGCGGCGGCTCGTCCTCGGTCGCGAGACCCCAGCCGAGTTCCTTCGAACGAGTGGCGACCGGGACCAGCTCGGGGCCGATCTTGCCGGTCTTCACCGCTTCGGCGTACTTCTCCTGGCTGCGCGCGGCGAAGGCGTCGGTGCGCTGCTTGGTGATCGCCGGGAACCGGTCGTGCAGGTTCTCCGCGGTCTGGCCCATCACCAGCGCCGTCGGGTCGACGAGCTTGTCGGCGATGATGCGCGGGTTCGGGTCGACGCCCTCGCCCATCGGGTGGCGGCCCATGTGCTCGACGCCGCCGGCGATCGCGATGTCGTAGGCGCCGAAGCCGATCCCGCTCGCGGTGGTGGTGACCGCGGTCATCGCGCCCGCGCACATGCGGTCCAGCGCGAAACCGGGCACCGATTTCGGCAGGCCCGCCAGCAGCGCGGCGGTGCGGCCGATCGTCAGGCCCTGGTCCCCGATCTGGGTGGTGGCGGCGATCGCCACCTCGTCGACGCGCTCGGGCGGCAGTTCGGGATGCCGCCGCAACAGTTCACGGATGGCGTTGACGACGAGGTCGTCGGCACGGGTGCCGGCGTACATGCCCTTGTCACCGGCCTTGCCGAAGGGCGTTCGCACCCCTTCGACGAAGGCGACATTGCGTACCGACCGCGCGTTCGGCGCGAGCGGTGTTGCTCCTGCGGCCACGAATGCTCCTGAAGTAGAGGTAGTCCTGACCGCACCCTAGCCCCGGTTACCCGTCGGTAACCAGGATGGTGGCCCGGTCGAGTGGGGGAAGGCACACTCCCGGGTCACCCGCCTCGGCCGCTTGGCCGATCCGGGGGCGGTCGGGAAATTGCTATGTTCGAAGTGATCAGGGGGAGGGATCACGATGACTACGCCGGGTCCGGCCGTCACCCGTCGTGCGCTTCTGGGGATGGCGGTCCTCGTGCCGCTGGCCGCCTGCACTCGTGGAACCGCGCCCGCGCGGTCGTCGGTCCCTCCGCCGCCTCCGCCACCGCCGCCCTCAAGCAGCCGTCAGTTCCACGACCGGTTGATGGAGCCGGAACCCGGATCTCACGTGATTGAACCCGGAACTCGCGTGTCTGGAGGCGGAACTCGCGTGACCGGGTGAGTTCCGCCTTCAATCACGCGAGATCGGTCTCCAAACACGCGAGTGCGGGGTTCGAGCACGGCTAGTTGCCGGTCGCGCTGGGGAGCAGGGCCGGACAGCCGCCGGTGACCCAGGCCGGGTCGTACTCGAAATGCCACTTTTCGTTGTCGTAGCGGCGGCACCAGCCGAGCGCGCCGCCGTTCTTGTCCACCCACGAGGCCGAATTCAGTGGCTGGATGTCGACGGCGATTCCCTTGACGTGCATGGACGTCTCCGGCTGCAGTGCCCACTTCTTGGCCTGTTCCACGGAGCCGAACCGCTCGACGGCCTTGTCGAACTCGCGCTGCTGCTGGGCCCGGCTGCGCTTGCCGTCGTTCACGCACAGCGTGATGTTCTGTGCTTTGGCCTTGGCGCGCAGGGCGTTCCACGCGTCGATCACGTCCGGGCGCATGCCGAAGGTGTCCTCGTCGACATAACGCTTGTCGACGGCGCACGTCGGGCCGCTCTCGGGGCCGGGGACCTCTTCGAGGACCGCGAGTGCCTTCCCGGCGATCGGTTTGACGGCCACGCCGGTCGCCCCCAGTGCCACCATCGCGACCCCGACGAGTCCCAGCGCCACGAGCGCGCTGATCGCGGTCCTGCGGCTGGATATCACTGTGGTGGGCACCACTCCGAAGTTACCTCTCGACCGGTGGGCCGCCAGGGTTTGTGACCTTCTTCCCAGAATGGTGCGGCAAGCCAACCAAACCGGAAAACACTGGTGAGCGCGGGGCCTCGTGAGTGGTAAGGACGGTTCTAACCGTCCTTACCACTCACGAGACGTGACTCAACGGCTCAAGTACCCGAGCCACCCTCCGTACCCCGTGATGTCCTCCGCACCTTCCACCGCGGCCGGCTCACAGACGAACCCGGACACCTCGCTCCCGTCGGCCAGCCGCACCTTGCCGATCGCCAGCGGCGCGGGAATGCCGGCGACGAACTCCCCGAACCCCGCGAGCGGCAGGTCCCAGACCTCCGCCTCGATCGGCGCGCCCCCCGAGGCGACCCGGACGAGACCGGGTTTGGGCGGCACGGTGTCCAGCGCGAAGAACCGGTACTCGGCCGCCGTCGGTCCCGCCGAGACGAACCGCCCCCCGCGCGAGGTCAATTCGTGGTTCAGCGGCTGCCCGCGCAGATGGGCGCCGACGACGGCGATCCGGGTCCGCCGCGGCACCAGACGGGCGACGTCGGCGAGGATCCGGTCGGCGTACGCGGGCCCGACCAGCATCACCCCGAACGGCAGCCCCCCGACGGTTCCGCCGGGCATGGCCAGCGACGAAAGGCCCAGCAGGTTCGTCGAGTTCGTGAACCGGCCCAGCCGGGCGTTCACGCCCAGCGGGTCGGCCTCGACGTCGGCGATCGTCGGGTGTTCCGTCGTCGTGGGCAGCAGCAGGCAGTCCACAGTGGACAGAACTGCCGACGCTTCTCGCGAAAGGCCGTCGAGCGTCGCGAGGTCGCCGAACAACCGGTGGGCCGGGATGTCCTTGGCCGCGCCGATGATCTGCCGCACCGCCGGATCGACCACGTCCGGGTGCGCGTCGAGGAACTCGCCGACCGCCGAATACCGCTCGGCCACGAACGCGCCTTCGTACAGCAGGCGCGCCGCGGCCAGGAACGCCGATATGTCGACAGTGACGAGCTCGGCGCCCGCGTCACGGTACGACTCGGCCGCGGCGGCGAACGCCTCCGCCCAGCCGACCTGGAGCGGGCCCGGCGTGTCCGGCACGCCGATCCGGAACGGCCGGTGGACGACCGGGAGGTCCCGGGGCTCGCTCAGGCAGGCGAACGCCGCCGTCGCCTCGTCGACCGTCCGCGCGAACACGGTCACGCAGTCGATGCTCGCGCACGCGGGCACGACACCGGTCGTCGGAAGCAGTCCCCGCGTCGGTTTCAACCCGACGATCCCGTTGTACGCCGCCGGAACCCGGCCGGATCCGGCGGTGTCGGTGCCCAGCGCGAGATCCGCGATCCCGAGCGCCACCGCGACCGCCGAACCCGAACTCGACCCGCCCGACACGTACGCCGGGTCGATCGCGTTCCGGACCGCGCCGTGCGGACTGCGCGTGCCGACCAGCCCGGTCGCGAACTGGTCCAGATTGGTCGTGCCCAGGATCAGCGCCCCGGCCGCGCGCAGCCGCGCCACCACCGGCGCGTCCTCGTCCGGCCGGTAGGCGAACTCGGGGCAGGCCGCCGTCGTCGGCAGCCCGGCGACGTCGATGTTGCCCTTGACCGCCGCGAGTTTCCCGTACAGCGGCAAGGGTTCCCCCGCCGCGCGACGGGCTTCCAGGCTCTCCGCGTCGGCGAGCACGTCCGCCTCGGGACGCAGGTCGATCCAGATCTCGGGCCGGTCGACCCGGGCGATCCGGTGGTACGCGGCACGCACCCGCTCCTGCACGCTCATCCCGCGCTCCTTCCCAGTACCACCAGCGGCGTGCCGGGGGCGACCTGATCGCCGGGGGAGACGAGTACCTCGACGACCTCCCCCGCGGCGGGCGCGGGGATCCGCGCCTCGGTCTTCATCGCTTCGAGGATCACCAGCGTCTCCGCCGGGCCGACCGTCTTGCCCGGCTCGACGTCCACGCGCCACACGGTCGCGGCGAACGGCGCTTCGACGACGTGCCCACCGGGCGGGGCCTCGACCTTCGTGGTCGGGACCTTCGCGCCGGCCGGTTCCGGGCGAGGGTCGAATTCGCCCGCCGCCGCCCAAGCCTGGCGCTCCGCCTCGAACGCCGAGCTCTGCTTCGCCCGGAACTCGGCGATGTCGGCGGCGTTGTCGGCCAGGAAACGCTCGTGGTCGGCCAGCGCGAACTCGCCGTCGGTGATGTCGAGTTCCAGTTCCCCCGCCGAACTGGAGGCCCGCAGGTCCAGCAGTTCTTCGGCGGAGACGGGATACCATGAGATCCGGTCGAAGAACCGCAGCAGCCACGGCGAACCCGGCTCGAAGGATCCGCGTTGCCGCCAGCCGCTCCACACCTGCACGGTCCGCCCGACGAACTGGTAGCCGCCGGGGCCCTCCATCCCGTAGATGCACAGGTACGAGCCGCCGATGCCGACCGAGTTCTCTGCGGTCCAGGTGCGCGCCGGGTTGTACTTCGTGGTGACCAGCCGGTGCCGCGGATCCAGCGGGGTGGCCACCGGGGCGCCGAGATAGACGTCGCCGAGGCCCAGCACGAGGTACTCCGCGTCGAACACCGTCCGGTAGACGTCGTCCACACTGGACAGACCGTTGACCCGCCGGATGAACTCGATGTTCCACGGGCACCACGGCGCGTCGTCGCGGACACCCGCCATGTACCGCTCGATCGCCTCGCGGGTCGCCGGATCGTCCCAGGACAACGGCAGCCGCACGGTCCGGCTCGGCACCACGAGATCGGCGGTGCGCGGCAGATCGTGCTCCACCTCCTGGACGAGGCCGAGCAGTTTCGACACCGGCAGCACGTCCGGATCGACGTGCACCTGCAGTGAGCGGATGCCCGGCGTCAGGTCGACGACACCGTCGAGTCCTTCCGCGCCCAGCCTGTCGGCGAGGGCGTGGACCCGCATCCGCAGGGCCAGGTCGAGTTTCATCGGCCCGTACTCGATCAGCAGGTTGTCGTCGCCGCTGCGCCGGTAGGTGACCTCGGGGTTCTCGTCCGAAGTGGACAGACGGCCGAAGATGCCGCCGTCGTCGATCGGCGTCCGGCTGGCCTTGACCGCCGAGGCCGGGGTCTCCCGGAGCGACATCGCGTGCTCGATGGTGATCGGCACGAACCGCACGGTGTCACCCGGCCGCAGCTGACCGAGCTTCCAGCGCTGTCCGGTCACCACGGTCGCCGGGCAGACGAAACCGCCGAGGCTCGGCCCGTCCGGGCCCAGCAGGATCGGCAGGTCGCCGGTGTAGTCGACGGCGCCGATCGCGTACGGCGTGTCGTGGATGTTCGACGGGTGCAGCCCAGCCTCGCCGCCGTCCTCCCGCGCCCATCGCGGCCGGGGCCCGACGAGCCGGACGCCGGTCCGCGCTGAGTTGAAGTGCACCTCCCAGTCGGTGGCGTAGAACGTTTCGACGTCGTCCGGGGTGAAGAACTCCGGTGCCGCGTGCGGCCCCTCGGACGCGCCGATCTCCCAATGCGTCGAGAAGACCGGGCGTTCGGCCTCGGGGACAGCGCCGGTGACGGCGTTCTCCGGAACCGGACCGGGGGAGAGGACGTCGCCGGTCGCCAGCGCGCGGCCGCCGTGCCCGCCGAAACCGCCCAGGGTGAACGTCGCCGCGCTGCCCAGGAAGTCCGGCACGTCGATCCCGCCGCGGACGAGGACGTACGCGCGGAGCCCGGCGGTGCCGGTGCCGACGTCGAGGACGCCGCCCGCGGGGACCTCGACCGGCGCCCACTGGGGAGCGGGCTCGCCGTCGAGGGTCACCGGGGACGGGGATCCCGTGACGCAAACGATTGCGTCGTCGGTGAACCGCAGGGAGACACCGTCCACAGTGCACTCCAGGCCAGGTGTTCCTTCGGGATTGCCCAGCGCGCGGTTGCCCAGCCGCAGCGACAGGTCGTCCATCGGCCCGTTCGGCGGGACCCCCACGTGCCAGAACCCCAGCCGTCCCGGCCAGTCCTGCACGGTGGTCATCGTGCCGCCGCGCAGGACCTCGATCCGCGGTTCGGGATCGGTGATCGTGTCGAGGGTCGAGGTGTCGTGTGTGACCTCCAGGAGCCGGGGGTCGGCGGCGACCGCGCGCAGCTGCCCGAGGTTCGTGCGGACGCCGTCCACCCGGCTTTCCCCGAGCGCCGTGCCCAGTGCGGCCAGTGCCCCGGCCCGGTCCTGGCCGACGGTGATCACCTTGGCGAGCAAGGGGTCGTAATGCGTCGTCACCTTGGTGCCCGCCTCGACCCAGGTGTCGACCCGGACGTCGGCGGGGAAGTCGGCGCGGGTCAGCAGACCAGCGCTCGGCCGGTGCCCGGCGGCCGGGTCCTCGGCGTAGACCCGGGCCTCGACCGCGTGCCCGCGCGGTTCCGGCGCGGTGGCGAACATCCCGGTGTCTCCGTCGGCGAGCCGGAGCATCCACGCGACGAGGTCGATGCCGTAGACCGCCTCGGTGACCGGGTGCTCGACCTGCAGCCGCGTGTTCACTTCGAGGAACGCGGCCTCTTCCCGGTCCGGGTCGTAGATGAACTCGACCGTCCCGGCCGACCGGTAGCGCACCGAGGCGCAGAGGCCGACGGCCGCCGAGACCAGCTTCTCGCGCACCGCGCCGGGGAGTCCCGGAGCGGGGCATTCTTCGAGCACCTTCTGGTTGCGCCGCTGCAGGGTGCAGTCCCGCGTGCCCAGCGCCAGCACCTCACCCGCGCCGTCGCCGAACACCTGGACCTCGACGTGCCGCGCGCGGGTCACCAGGCGTTCGAGGAACACGCCCGACGTCGAGAAGCTCTTGGCCACGATGCTGCGCACCGCGTCCCAGGCTTCCCGCAGTTCTCCGGCCGAAGCGCAGGCGCGCATGCCGATCCCGCCGCCACCGCCGGTGGCCTTGAGCATCACCGGGTAGCCGATTTCGGCTGCCGCGGCCTCGGCGTCGGCGAGTGTCTCCAGCAAGCCGGTGCCCGGCAGGAGCGGGACGCCCGCCTCGACGGCCTTCGCCCGGGCGGTGTGCTTGCTGCCGAAGACTTCGAGCTGGTCCGCGGTGGGACCGGCGAACCGGATCCCCGCCGCTTCCGCCGTCCGGGCGAAAGCGGCGTCCTCGGACAGGAATCCGTAACCGGGGTGGATGGCGTCCGCCCCGGTCTTCATGGCGGCTTCGATGATCGCGTCGCCGAGGAGATAGCTCTCCCTGGCGGGCGCGGGGCCCAGTCGGATGGCCTCATCGGCGAGTCGTACGTGTGCGGCGGTGCGGTCCGCGTCGGAGTAGACGGCGACCGTCGCGATGCCCATCTCCTTGGCGGTCCGGATGATCCGGACCGCGATTTCCCCCCGGTTGGCGACGAGCAGTTTCACGCGTCACCGCCGGTGACGATCATTCTGACCGGAGTCGGGTCGAACCCGTTGCACGGGTTGTTGATCTGCGGGCAGTTCGACACCAGCACCAGGACGTCGGTCTCGGCACGCAGCCGGACCTCCATGCCGGGCCCGGAAATGCCGTCGACGATGCCGAGGGTGCCGTCCTGCTCGACCGGCACGTTCATGTACCAGTTGACGTTGCCGACCAGATCCCGTTTGCCCAGGCCCCATTTCGCGCCTTCGGTCAGGAAGTTCTCGACGCAGGCGTGCTGGTACCGCGTGTGCTGGCCGTAGCGGAGGCTGTTCGATTCCTTGCTGCAGGCGCCGCCGATCGTGTCGTGCCGTCCGCAGGTGTCCCCGACGACGGTGAGCAGCGGGGCGCCCTCGCCGGTGCGCAGCACGCTGCCGGTGGTGAGGAAGATGTTGCGCTGCGCGGAGATCGTGGCGGCGGCGCTGTAGCGCTTGGCCGTGTCGGCGGCGTCGTAGCAGAGGAAGTCGACGGCCTGGTTGCCGCCGAGATCGATGATCGCCAGCGTCTCGCCCTCGCGGAGCACCGTCGAGTACGGGGCGCGCGCGGCGACCTCGGTGTCGGAGATGATCGTAGTCGTCATGCGATCCCCCTGGCGGTCAGGTAGTCGGCGGTGTTCTCGAAGGCGCGCTGTGCCTCGGGTGAAGCGGTCCATTCAGGACTGTCCGGTGTGGACGGTTCGCCGCGCTGGGCGAAGACGCGCAGCGGGGTGACCGTGTAGTCCGGGCGCGGGTCGAGCGGATGCGCGACGTTGGCGATCAGGACGACGACCGGGAGCTCGGTCCGCAGGACCACGGATTTGCCGGGGCCGGACGAGCCTTCGAAGGTCAGACCGCCGTCCGCCTCCACGTGGACGCCCTGGAAGAAGGACAGGCTCGGTGGCAGATCGCGCGGGGTCAGGCCGTGCTTCGCGGCGGCCAGCGTGAACAGCGCGTTCCCCGAAGGCGAATCACCCTGTGGGCTTCCGTCGCCGTAGCGTTCGGTGTTGCCGTCCACAGTGGACGTACCGCAGAGGGCGTCGTGCTTGCCGCTCTCGTCGGTGACGACGGTCGCGAGGACCCGCGCCTGATCCGACAGCAGCGCGATCGCCTCGCCGAGGTAGGCGTTCCACTGGACCTTCACCGTGTCCGCGACGTTCAGCCGCTCCCACGGCTGGTCGGCGTTGAACAGCAGCAGATGCGCGCAGGCGTCGCCCTCGAGGTCGGTCAGCCGCAGTTCGGTGCCGCGCGCGAGGACCTTGTGGGTGTAGCCGCCGCCGGCGACGGTCTCGGCCCAGACCAGTTTCGCCGGGTCGATCCCGGCGGGCGGATCCGGCCAGGTGGCCGCGGGGATGGCGGGCATCGTGTCGGTCACCGTGCCCGCCTGGGCACGCGCGTGGTCGCGAGCGCCGTACGTGGTCGATGTCGTGCTCATGGAACCTTCCTTCAGATCGCGGGGACGGGGACCGTGGTGAGCGCGGAGCGGCGGCGCCAGCAGAGGTAGCCGGTGAGGATCGCGGCGCCGACGAACTCGATCGGGAACAACAGGACCCAGACGGAGCCGGTGCCCGCCAGGTCGTAGATCTCGGCTCGTGGCCAGGCGATGTTGACGATCATCATCGCGCCGTACCCTACTGCCGCGACATTGACCGGAATAGCCCATCGGCCCAGGGAGAAATGGCCGGGTTCGGAAGTGAAACGGCCTTGACGGCGCCGGACCAGCAGTGGTCCGGTCACCAGGAGATAGGCGAGGTAGACCACGACCACCGAGGTACCGGTGATGGTGCTGAAGATGGTCGGATTCCCCAGATTCAGCAGCAGGAGCCCGATCGCGAGGGCCCCGGACAGGACGGCGGGCGCGATCGGCGTCCCGGTGCGGGCGTTGACCGCGGAAAGCCGTTTGGCGCCGGGAAGCGCGCCGTCGCGGGCCATCGCGTAGATCAGCCGGACGGTGCCGGTCTGGATGGTCAGGGTGCAGACGACGACCGCGATCGCGACGTCGGCGAGGAAGATCCGGCCGAGCGTGTCCCCGAAGACGGCCGTGATCACATACGGCAGGCCCTTCCCGGCGAGCTGGCCGTCGGTGAGGCTCGGTGCCGCCATCAGTGCGGTGATGACGACGGCGAGACCGCCGATTCCGGAGATCAGGAGCGCGCGGAGCACGGCGCGGGGCGCGGTGCGGCGGGCGTCCTTGGTCTCTTCGGCGACCGAAGCCGCGGTGTCGAAGCCGTACAGGACGTACGCGGCCATCAGCGCCGACGCGAGGACGCCGCCGGCTCCCGGGCTTTCGCCCGCCGGTGCGAGCACGACCTGCGGGCCGCGGACGGCGAAGAGCGCGAGCCCGATGATCAGGATGAGGACGCCGACGAGTTCGGCCGCCACCCCGACGTCGTTGATCCGCGCCATGAGCCGCACGCCGCCCGCGTTGATCGCGGTGGTGAAGACGATCAGCAGCGCGCCGAGCAGGACGGCGTTGGTGGCGCCGGTCGGGGACGTGATCGCCGGATCCCCGCCGACGAGCTGGAAACCGCTCCAGACCGAGGGGAGGACGACCTGAAGCGCGATGGCGGCACCGGCGAGCGCGACGACGCAGCCGACCAGCATCATCCAGCCCGCCAGCCAGCCCGCGAATCCGGGGGAGAGGTGTTTCGCCCACTGGTAAACCGATCCTGCCAGCGGGAATCGGGCCGCGAGTTCGGCGAAGTTGAGGGCGACGAGCAATTGGCCGATGATCACCAGCGGCCAGGTCCAGAAGAAGAGGGTGTCGCCGAAGGAATAGCCGAAGGCGAACAGCTGAAACACCGTGGTCAGGATGGAAACGAAGGAGAATCCGGCGGCGAAGGCGGAGAAACCGCCCAGCGTCCGGCGTAGTTCTTGACGGTAACCGAAGGCGGAAAGGTCTTCGGACGGCATTTTCGGGGGCTCCTGTCTGGAGGGCCGAATTTCGATCGGATGACCGAAATTAAGCGCATGCGGAGTCCTTCTGATCTCCGCCCGGTAAGCGCGGTGTTAAGTGATACCGGATTCGGTAACCTGGGCCGACCACCGGACGTAACAAAGATCTTCGCGGAGAAATGGCAGGATCGGATAGATGACGAAAACGACCGGGGTGGGCAGGCCGAGAGCCAGCGGTGCGGCGGCGAGCAAACGAGAAGCGCGGCTCGCGGTGTTGGACGCGGCCGGGGAGCTGTTCACCGGCGCCGGGTACGCGGCGACGACCACACGGGCCATCGCCGAACGCGCCGGACTGCGCCAGGCGTCGCTCTACTACCACTTTCCGTCCAAAGAGGACATTCTCGCGGCGCTGCTGGAGGACACCGTCCGGCCGTCGCTGGACGTCGCAGGCGGGCTGTCGGCCCAGCTGGCGCCGGTCGGCACGCGGCTGTGGGCGCTGGCCTACGCGGACATCCACCTGCTCGGCAGCGCGCGGCACAACCTCGGCGCGCTGTACCTGCTGCCGGAGATCTCCTCGCCGAGGCTGGCGCGGTTCCGGGCCGAACGCGCGGAACTCAAACGCGTCTACGGCTCACTCGTCGCGGTCGCCGGGGTCCCCGGCGACCTCCTGGGCATCCGGACCGACCTCGTGTTCGGGCTCGTCGAGAGCATCGCGATCGTCCGGCGCGACCAGCCGGACCTGGACGTCGAAGCGCACGCCGTCGAAGGGGCCGACAGCGTGCTGAGGCTGGCCGGGATCGGGGAACCGGACGCCGAGCTGCGCGAATCCGCGCGGGCGCTACTGGAGGACTGAAGCCGGGTCAGGCGGCGGCGGTGGCGTGGAGCGCTTTGCTCAGCGCCGCCACTGTCAGCTCGATCTGCCACGGCCGGGCGCCACCGTCGGCGAGGACCTCGGCGACCGCGTCCTCGCTCAGGTCCGCGGGCGGGCGCCAGCAGGTGCGGCGGACGAGTTCCGGCAGCAGCAGGTTCTCCACCGGCAGCCGCCGGTCCTCCGCGATCGCGGCCAGTGCCGCGCGGGCGGCCGAGAGCCGGGCGGCGGCGTCGGGATCCTTGTCCGACCAGCGGTTCACCGGCGGCGGGCCGTCGGTCTGCTGCGCCGGGGTGGGCAGTTCGTCGGCGGGGAGCGCGCGGGCGGCCTGCAGATGCCGCAGCCAGCTCGCGGTGTACTTGCGCTGGACCCGGCCGCTGAACACCGGCAGCGCCTGCAACTGGTCGACGGTCTTCGGGTCGGCGGTGACGGCGTTGATGATCGCGCTGTCGGGCAGGATCCGGCTGGGCGCGCGGTCGCGTTTGCGGGCGAGCTCGTCCCGCGCCTGCCACAGTTCGCGCACCGCGGCGAGGCCGCGGGCGCTGCGGATCTTGTGCACTCCGGACGTCCGGCGCCACGGCTCGGCCCGGGGAGCGGGCGGCGGCGCGGTGCGGACGGCTTCGAATTCCTGCTGGGCCCATTCGAGCTTGCCCTGGTCCGCGAGATCGGTTTCGAGCTTCTCGCGCAGTTCGATGAGCAGCTCGACATCGAGGGCGGCGTAGTTCAGCCAGTCGACGGGAAGCGGGCGCTTCGACCAGTCGGCGGCACTGTGCCCCTTCTCCAGCTGGTAGCCGAGGAGGAGTTCGACGAGGGTGCCGAGGGCGACCCGTTCGTACCCGGCGAGCCGTCCGGCGAGTTCGGTGTCGAACAGGCTCTTCGGGTGCAGGTCGAGTTCGGCGAGGCACGGCAGGTCCTGAGAGGCCGCGTGCAACACCCATTCGGCGTTGTTGAGCACTTCCGCGAGGGGCTCGAGCTGCCCTTCGAGCGGAATGGGGTCGATGAGGAAGGAGCCGGCACCTTCGCGGCGCAGCTGGACCAGATAGGCCTTGGGCCAGTACCGGTAGCCGGACGCGCGTTCGGTGTCCACGGCGATGGCCCCGCTGCCGCCCGCGATCTTCACGCAGGCTTCGGCGAGGGCCGTCGCGTCGGCGATCACCGGTGGAGTGCCTTCGGCGGGCTCGCGTAACAAAACGGCGGCACTGGTGTCATCAGTGCCGGTCATAGAGTCCGCCTGCGGTTCTCCGGGTCGGTCGCCTTCCATAGGTGAAGACCCTACGGGACGAGCGGGCCGCGCCTGGTCCGCCCGCCCCGCAGGGCAGTTCGCCTTTGTCAGCGGATCACGCCGGCACGCATGGCCAGCGCCACCATCTGAGCCCGGTCACCCGTGCCGAGCTTGCGCCCGATGCGGGAGAGGTGAGACTTCACGGTGAGAGCGGAGAGGCTGAGTTCCTCGCCGATCTCCTTGTTGGACTGGCCGTCGGCGACGAGCTGCAGCACCTCGACCTCGCGCGCCGAAAGCTCGCGCGGGGTGTTGTCGGTGCCGGCGACTCGGGTGCCGGTGGCCAAGACCGGTGCGACGCTCGGGTCCGCGTAGACGCCGCCCTCGAGCACCCTGCGGACGCCGTCGGTCACTACGACCGGCGATGCCGACTTGAGCAGGTATGCCTGGGCGCCGGCCTGGAACGCCGACCTGACCGCGTACGGGTCGTCCGATGAAGCGAGCACCACTACGCGAGGCCAGCCATGGCTACGGAGTTCCGTAACCAGCTCGATGCCGCTGCCATCCGGCAGTCCGAGATCGAGGATCGCCAGGTCACAAGGCCCTGTGGCCTGTGCTCGCGCCCTTGCCTCGGCCACCGTGGCGGCCTCGTGGACGGTGCCCGCACCCATCTGTGCGAGTCTTGCTGAGATTGCCTCCCTCAACAGCGGGTGGTCATCGACCACCAACACGGAAAAAAGCTCTTCCCGCGGATGCGGAACCATGCTCGCCGGCAATGAACCGGCTGGCGTGGATCGGACGGCCTGAGAAATGCCGACGGTAGCCACGTCACTACCTCCCTGGAGTCGGTCGTGCCCCCCGACCGGCACCGGGACTTTCGGCCGTTTAGCCGCGCCAGCTTTAGACCGAAAGTGGTGTCGTCGATGGCACTGTAGCCGCCCTGAGGCCTTCACGGGGGGATCGAATGGGTATCTATCTCAAACGAGTAGTTACTCAGGGAGTTCGTTGTAACACGATCGGGCTAGTACACAGCCGGTGGCTAACACATCGCCGAAAGAACACGATGCACTTCAGTTACCGGGGTCCAACCGACTGTGCAGATGGGCCGTGCACCTGCCGGTGCCGCTTCCCGGGACCCTTGGGGAGCAGGGCATCGAGGGTCGGAAAGCGCCTCCGGCATGGGGCTTGATCAACTTCGCGGAGGGTCATGATCGCTTCGCTGGGTGACCATGACGGTAACGCTCCGGAGGCGTCTCGGGGCGCTTCAAGGGCCTGTTTCGGCCGGGTTGATCTTGTTGCTGACGGTGACACTGTTGGTAGCACGAACGGGGTGGTCCAGACCTCTACGCGACCGTCTCCGCGCTGGTCGGAGCTGGTCTAGTCCAGATGGCCCTGAAGCGCCTCTCGACGGCGTACAGACGCTCTGAGGGCCTCGCGAATGGGGTAAGCGAAGGTGTCCTCGGGCGCTTCGCACGGTCTCCGGTAGTACGTGAAGGACCCCTTCATTGCGCTAGACGCAATGAAGGGGTCCTTCATGTACTTGGGCCGCCGATCCGGCGGGGGAGTAAGGGACCTTTAGTATCGCTAGCTTTCCTAGCGGCGCTAGCTGGCCGGAAATCGCAGAATAACCCGAATGCTATGTCTCGATTGCTGGGATTCCGGCGTGTCGGGACGGAGTGTCGGGTCTCAGGAGGACTGACGCTGCTCGAAGAGGGTCACGCCGACCGGAGGCAGCCCGACGACGCTCGCCATCACCTGGCAGAAGGCCTGCCCGTGCGACCGCAGCGCGGCGTCCGTCGGCGTCCAGGACGCCCGGAGCTCCAGGTCGTCGGTGCGCGTGGGCCCGGAGATGTCGCCGAAGCGGGCCGAGGAGGTTTCGGTGACCGTGCCGCCCAGCGCCGTCCACTCCGCGCCGGAACTCTCCAGCGCGTCGGTCAGCCACGACCAGCCCACGGCGGGAAGGAAGGGATCCGTCGCCAGTTCCCGGTCGAGTTCCGCGCGGACGTACATGACCAGCCGCAGGACCCCGTCCCAGCCTTCTTGACCGTCCGGATCGTGCAGCAGCACCAGCCGCCCCGACGCCAGCACGTCCGCCGGCCCTTCCACCTCGCAGCTCACCGCGTAGGACCACGGCGCCAGGCGCTGCGGCGGGCGCATCGTCTCCAGCTGCACTTCGGGACGGGGCCGGACCGATTGCAACGCCGCGACGGCTTCACGGAAGAGATCGGGTACTGACGTCATCGCGGTCACCAACCGACTGTAAGACGCGATAGTCCGGTTCGGGGCGCAGACGCGCCGAGAGTAAGGGCTCGGAGCGCCCATGGCACCATGAACCGTGATGTCTCCTTCAGCTGCTTCTCCCGCGCAGACCGTCCCCGCGGCCCGTCGTGCCCTGTCCGGCGCGCCGTTCCTGGCCGCCGCGCGCGGCGAACGCCCGGCCCGCACCCCCGTGTGGTTCATGCGCCAGGCAGGCCGGTCGCTGCCCGAGTACCGGGCGCTGCGCGAGGGCACCTCGATGTTCGACGCGTGCTTCGACCCCGAGATGCTCGCCGAGATCACGCTCCAGCCGATCCGCCGTCACGGCGTCGACGCGGCCATCCTCTTCAGTGACATCGTCGTCCCGCTCAAGGCGGCGGGGCTCGACATCGACATCGTCGCGGGCACCGGCCCGGTCGTGGCCGAGCCGATCCGCGACGCCGCGGGCGTGCGCGCGCTGCCGGTCCTGGACCCGGAGCAGGTGGAGCGGGTCGCCGACGGCGTCCGGCTGCTGGTCGGGTCGCTGGGCGAGACGCCGCTGATCGGTTTCGCCGGCGCGCCGTTCACCCTGGCCTCCTATCTCATCGAGGGCGGGCCGAGCCGCAACCACGAGCACACCAAGGCGCTCATGCACTCCGAGCCGGAGCTGTGGCACGAGCTGGCCGGGCGCCTGGCGGACATGGCGATCACCTTCCTGTCCGCGCAGCTCGACGCCGGGGCCGACGCGATCCAGCTGTTCGACTCGTGGGCGGGCGCGCTCTCGGAGCGGGACTACCGCGAGTTCGTCCTGCCGCATTCGGCGAAGGTGCTGTCGGCGGTCGCCGCCTACGGCGTGCCCCGGATCCACTTCGGCGTCGGCACCGGCGAGCTGCTGGTCGCGATGCGCGACGCGGGCGCCGACGTGGTCGGCGTCGACTGGCGCCTGCCGCTCGACGAAGCCGTCCGGCGGCTCGGCGGCGGTGTCGTCCAGGGCAACCTCGACCCCGCGCTGCTGCACGCGTCCTGGCCGGTGCTCGAAGCGGAGGTCCGGCGGATCCACGCCGAGGGCCGCGCGGCCGACGGTCACATCTTCAACCTCGGCCACGGCGTCCTGCCCGGCGTCGACCCGGACGTCTTGACGCGCGTGGTCGGGCTGGTGCACGAGCTCCAGGTATGAGCACCGTGAAGACCGCTGCCGTCGTCGGGGGCGGTATCTCCGGGCTGACCGCAGCATACCGCCTGCGAAGGCTGCTCGGCGAAGAAGCCCGGATCGTCGTCTTCGAAGCGACCGAGTCCCTCGGCGGGAAACTCCGCACGATCGAACTCGCCGGTGAGCGCTACGACGTCGGCGCCGAGGCCTTCCTCGCCCGGCGGCCCGAGGCGCTCGCCCTGGTCCGCGAGGTCGGACTGGGCGAGAGTCTCGTCCACCCCACCAAGGCCCGCGCGAAGATCCACGCCGGCGGATCCGTGCTCGGCCTGCCGCCGGGCACGGTCATGGGCGTTCCCGCGTCGGCCGACGCGGTCGCCGGGGTGCTGTCGGAGAAGGGCCGCGCCCTGGTCGAGGCCGAGTCTTCGCTGGCGCCGGTGGAGCTGCCCGCCGGGGACGTGCCGCTCGGCCCGCTGCTGCGCGAGCGGTTCGGCGACGAACTCGTGGACCGCCTCGTCGACCCGCTGCTCGGCGGGGTCTACGCCGGGGGAGCGGACGGGCTCGGGCTGCGCGCGACGATGCCCGGGCTGGCGTCCGCGGTGGACCGCGGCGCGCGGTCGCTCACCGAAGGCGCGGCCTCGCTCATGCCCGCTTCGCCGAGTACGGCGCCGGTCTTCGGCACCCTGCTGGGCGGGCTCGGCACCCTGATCCGGCGCCTCGCGGAGCTGTCCCGCGCCGAGATCCGGACCGGGACCACGGTGACGGCGATCGAGCGCACCGCCACCGGCTGGAAGGTCGACGACCTCGACGCCGACTCAGTCCTTCTCGCGGTTCCGGCGCCCTCGGCGCGGCGGCTGCTCGACGGCGTCGCGGATGTGGCGTCGTCCGCGTTCGCGGAGGTCGAGCTGGCGTCGATGGCGGTGATCGCGCTCGCGCTGCCGCCGGGCACCGAACTGCCGGAGTCGTCGGGGGTGCTGATCGGCGCCGGTGAACAGGACACGGCCGCGAAACCGTTCGCGGCCAAGGCGTTCACCTTCTCCACACGCAAGTGGGCGCAGTACGGCGAAGGCCCGGTGCTGGTGCGCGGCTCGGTCGGCCGCTTCGGCGAACCGGGCGCGCTGCACGCCGACGACGACGAACTCGTCCGCGTGGTCCGCGACGATCTGGCCCGGCTGACCGGTGTCACCGCGGCGCCGATCGAAACGCTGGTCACGCGCTGGGGCGGCGGGCTCCCGCAGTACGGCACCGGTCACCTCGAACTCGTCGAGCGCGTCGAACGCGCCGTCGCGGAGGTCCCGGGGCTCGCCGTGGCGGGCGCGACGCTGCACGGCGTCGGGCTCCCGGCCTGCATCGCCACCGCCGACGCGGCCGCCCGGCGCATCGCCGGGATCACACCGACCCACGAGGGCTCCTGAGCACCGGCAGTGCCAAGATGGCGGTATGGCGCGGCTGAACTACAACGAGCTCAATGACACCATCCGCTACACCGCCTGGTCGGTCTTCCGGGCCGAGCAGGGCAAGCTCGGCGAGGACCGCGCGCAGGCGACCGCGGAGACCACGGAGTACCTGGACGCGCTGGAGGCCAAGGGCGTCGTCGTCCGCGGGCTCTACGACCTTTCCGGACTGCGGGCCGACGCCGACTACATGGTCTGGTGGCACGCCGAGGAGATCGAGCAGGTCCAGGCGGCCTACAGCGGTTTCCGGCACACCCCGCTCGGCCGCGCCTCGGTTCCGGTGTGGAGCCAGGTCGCGCTGCACCGCCCGGCGGAGTTCAACAAGAGCCACATCCCGGCGTTCCTCGCCGGTGAAGAGGCCCGCAAGTTCATCTGCGTCTATCCGTTCGTGCGCTCCTACGAGTGGTACCTGCTGCCGGACGACGAGCGCCGCAAGATGCTCGCCGACCACGGCAAGGAGGCCCGCGACTACCCGGACGTCCGCGCCAACACGGTCGCGTCGTTCGCGCTGGGCGACTACGAGTGGATCCTGGCCTTCGAGGCCGACGAGCTGCACCGCATCGTCGACCTGATGCGCCACCTGCGCGGCACCGAGGCCCGCCTCCACGTGCGCGAGGAGATCCCGTTCTACACCGGGACGAAGGTGGAACCCGCCGAACTGATCACCCTGCTGCCGTAGTGAACGCTTCAGTGGACTCCCGCGTCTGGACCACGCTCACCGGCGACACGCTCGCCGAAGACGCCGTCGAGGTCACCGGCCCCGACTCCGTGCTGCCCGGGACCTTCCGGGTCGAGGAAGCCGCGACCACCAGTATCGCCGCGGCGACGCTGGCGGCCGGGGAACTGTTGCGGCTGCGGGGAATCGCGCCGGGCAAGGTCTCGGTCGACACCCGGCACGCGGCGGCGTCCTTCCACAGCGAGCAGTACATCCGGGTCGACGGGGAACCGGTGCCGTTCAGCGCGCCGCTGTCCGGCGACTACCGCGCGAACGACGGCTGGGTGCGACTGCACTGCAACTACCCGCGTCACGTCTCCGCGGTGTGCTGGGGTCTCGGCGTCCCGGCGACCCGCGCGGCTTTCGAGAAGGTCGTGGCGGCCAAGTCGAAGTTCGAGGTCGAGTCGGCGGTGGTCGGCGCCGGCGGTGCCGCGGCCGTGCTGCGCTCCCGTGAGGAATGGCTGGCGCACAAGCAAGGACAGGCCTCTTCGGCGTTGCCGGTCGCCGAGATCCGGTCGCTCGGGCCGTCGGATCCGGTGCGGCTGTTCGAGTCCGACCGGCCGCTGGGCGGGGTGCGGATCCTCGACCTGACCCACGTCATCGCCGGACCGGTCGCGGGCCGCGTGCTCGCCGCGCACGGCGCCACCGTCATGCACATCGGCGCGGACCGCCTGCCGACCGTGCCGCCACTGGCCGTCGACACCGGCATGGGCAAGCTCTCGGCGTACGTCGATCTGGAGACCGAAGCCGGGCGCTCGCGGCTGCGCAAGCTGATCGCGCGTGCCGACGTCGTGCTGCAGGGCTTCCGGCCGGGATCGCTGGTGGCCAAGGGTTTCACGCCGGAGGCGATCGCCGAATCCCGGCCGGGGATCGTGGTCGCGGACCTGTCCGCCTACGGCTGGGAAGGCCCCTGGGCGCGCAGGCGAGGGTTCGACAGCCTGGTGCAGATGGCCTCGGGGATCGCCGACGAAGGCGGCAAGACCGCCGGGATCGACGGTCCGGGACCGCTTCCGGTGCAGGCGCTCGACCACGCGACCGGCTGGCTCACCGCGGCGGCGATCATGACGGCGCTCCGCCGGGCGGCCACCGAGGGCGGTAGTCAGCACGTCCGTACTTCGCTCGCCGGGACGGGGGAGTGGCTGAACTCGTTGGGCCGCAAGGAACCCGGGCCCACCGGTTTCGACGGCGGCGAATGGCTGGAGGACGCCGAAAGCCCGCTCGGGCGGCTGACCCGGGTCAAGATGGCCGGGGTGCTGCCGGGCTCGAATCCCTTCTGGGTGGAGGGCACGCGCGTACCCGGAAGCGACCGTGCCGTCTGGTGAAACCCGCGTTTCGTCCTCTAGTTGCGGTAGTTGCACGCGCAAGTACCGCAACTAGAGGACTAGTTGCGGTGTAGCCACCTCGCCAGACGGCCCTTCGGCTTCGGTATCTCGCCGCGTTCCACGAGCCACGTGCCGAACGCGTCCGCGTAGGCCCGCGCGCGGATCGTGTCGGTCTTCGGATGCGCCGTCGCGTACTCGCGGAACAGCGCGCCGAACCGGTTGCCGAGGGCGTCGGTGAGGTCTGGCCGCAGGTACGCGGCCAGCCTGCTCTGCTTGTTCCGCAAGACGTTCGCTTCGATGCGGAGCCTGTCCGCGTCGAAACCCGCCGGAGGGTCGCCTCCGGCGAGGAGCGCCTTGAGCAGCTCGGCCTGTTGCCCGGCTAGCCGCTCCCGGGGCGAGGTCACGGCGTGACCGCTTCCCGGAGCGCGGCCAGTTCGGCGGCCAGTTCGCTGTCGGGCGGGTAGTCGTCGTCGCGTTCCAGCAGGACACCCGGTGGGGCGACGCGCTTCCGGAGCTCCCGCAGCAGGTCCAGCACCTCCGGGACGACCGGGTGGGCGTGCGTGTCGTGGTAGACGCCGTCGCGTTCGACACCGCCCGCCATATGCGTGTACGCCAGCCGCTCCCACGGGATCTCGTCGAGGAACCGTTCGGGATCGGTGCCGAGGTTGCGGGCGTTGGCGTACAGGTTGGCGACGTCGATGATCAGCAGGCAGCCGGTCCGGTCGGTGAGTTCGCGCAGGAACTCCGACTCGGTGAACTCCGCGTCCGGCCACTCCAGCACCGCCGCGATGTTCTCCAGTGCGAACGGGACGTCCACGATGGACTGGGTCAGTTTGACGTTGTCCACCAGGACGTCGAGCGCTTCCCGGGTGCGGGGGAGCGGCATCAGATGCCCCGAGTCGAGCCCGCCCGCGCGGACGAAGCACACGTGGTCGCTGGCCATCGGCGCCCCGAGTTCACGGGTGACCTCCGCGAGCTGCTCGACGCGGTCGGTGTCCACCGGCCCCGCCCCGCCCAGCGACAGCGAGACAGCGTGCGGCAGGACCGGGATTCCCTTGTCGCGCAACGCGATCAGGGTTTCGGGAAGATGACCGGTGTGCAGGTTCTCGGCGACGACCTCGACCCAGTCGACGCCGGGCAGCCGCGCGATCGACAGGTCCAGCTCGTGCCGCCAGCCGATGCCGATGCCGAGGTGGCCCGGTGCGTCATCCACCGCAACCCCCGCCGCCGCCTCCGCAGGAGCTCCCACCGCCGCCGCACGAGCTTCCGCCGCTGCACGAGGAGCCGGTGCTGCAGGTGCTGCCACCGGAGGAGCCACCGCCACCGAAGGCGCCGGGCATGGGCGGCGGGATCAGCGCCGCGCTGAGCTCTTCGTCCGGGTAGAAGGCGAGTCCGCCCAAAGCGACGGCCGCGGCGGCGCCGCCCAGCATGGCTCCACCGGCCATACCGCCCATCGCGGGCGCGTTGGGGATCCCGCGCTTGCGCTCCCGCGCCAGGGCACTGTTGGCGCTCCCGAGGATCCGGTTGCCTTCGCTGGTCGGGCGCGGCCCGGTCCGCTTGTTCTTGGCGATCCGGGAGAACAAGGTCGCGAGCGAGGCCACGATCACCAGCGGGATCAGGAAACCGACCGGATGGTCGCCGAGGATCCCGGCGAACACGCGCACCAGGCCGAGGATCATCACGCCCAGGTAGAGGTTGGCCACGACCCGGCGGATCTGCGGCGCCTGGTCGACGACGACGAGCCCCCGCGCTTCCAGATCCTTGCCGAGCGCCTGCATCGGCGCCGACATCCGCAGCCGGTCGCGAATGCCGCGCGTCGTGGCGTTGTAGCCCGGCCTGGCGCCCTTGGCGACGGCCCTCTCGATCGGGTCGGCGGGCTCGGCTCCTGTCAGCTGGAGCTGCTTCGAGCTGCTGACCCGCAGCGTCCCGCGGTCGACCAGTGCCGCGATGGCCGTGTCGACGACGCGGTCCGGGCCGCCCGCGAGATAGGCGAGTTCGTACACCGTCGGTTGCGGTCCGTTCACCGTGCCGCGCGATGTCTTGCGGTCCAGCTTGACCGAGATGGTCCACAGGAGACCGAGGGCCAGCGGGAACACCAGCAGGACGGCATAGATCGCCAGGAAAGTGGGTCCGGGAATACCCCAGGTGTCTTCCATCGCACGGGCCTTTCACGAGCAGGTGCACTTACCGTAGTCGGACGTTTTTCCGTCCGGTCATGGTTCCCCGGACCAGTCGATCAGCCCGGCGAACCGTCCGCGACGGCCGTTAGACCGTCAGGAGAGGCACCGTTGCAGACGTCGACTTGGGCTTTGCGGCGGGAAGAAGGCGTCGTCAGGGTCAGGAGCCGCGCCAACCGCCGATCCGGATAGGCGTCGATGCCACCCAGCGCCACCGCGCCCATCGCGCCGGTGACGAGCTGCGGATCGCCGCCGGCCCGCGAGAGCGCCCGCTCGCCCGCTTTCGTGGTCCACGCCGCGCGATGGACGCGCTCGAGCCGGACAGTGACGGCGCACGCCGTGGTCGTGACGGCCAGCGCGATTCCGGCGAGCGCGATGGACCGCTCGGTGATCACGACGGTGCGGATGAGCACCGCCGCCCCGAGCACCACGAGCCCGAGGTGCGCGACCACGGCGGCGCGCCACACCCGGCGCAGACGCCCTTCCGGAACGACCAGGCCGCCGTCGAGCAACTCCGCCCGCAGCGAGCGCATCGGTTCCGACCCGCGCAGCGATTCGCGCACCCTCGCCGCCCGCACCTTCGGCAGGCTGTCCGCCACCGCGAGCAGGAACGGGTCCGCGGAGCGCGCGGAGGTCCGGCGCAGGACACCGGAGCTGTCGAGGCGGGCCACCCGCCGCTCGACGGCGCCCGCGACGGCGGTGTCCGAGACCCGGTCGGGTCCGCCGGCGAGGTAGGCGACCTGGTAGATCGTGCGAGGCGGTTCGCTGTCGTGACGCCGGTTCCGCAGCCACCGCGTGTACGTCAGTGCCGCGAGGAGCGGAAGCGCCGCGACCACGGCCATGACGGTCTCGAGTTCAGCCACCGCAACCACCCCCGCCACCGCCGCCGCACGAAGAACCTCCGCTACTGCACGAAGAACCGCCGCCGCCGCAGGACGAGCCCGCCGGGATGTAAGCGCCCTCGGAGCCCGAGGAGCCCACCATGCCCGTGAACCGGTTGCCGCGGGTGTCACCGGTCGTGCTCAGCGCGGCCGCGATCACCGGATCGGGATAGGCCCTGAAACCGTGGAGGGCGACCTGTCCGGTGGCGGTCCTGCCCAGTTCGCGGTCCCAGTCGCCGTACCGGAGCGCCAGCGTGCCCTGGGTGGTCGCGCGGCCGGACCTGTCCGGCAACTGCAACCACACGATCAGGCCGAGTGCGCCGACCACGCAGACCATCAGGACGACGAGGATGGCGACCGGCCGTTTCAGCGGTACGGCGTTCGCCAGCCGCGCGATCCCCAGCGCGAGAACGGCGACGTACACGGCCATCGCGCACCGCCAGCCCAGACGGCGGCGGTTCTCGGCGACCTGAAGACCTCTCCGCTGAAGGTCTGCGCGCAGCTCTTGGACGACCTCGTGCCGCGCCATCTTGGAGCGCAGCTCGCGCAGGCCGATTCTGTTGCCGCGCACGAGAGCGACGATCGCGCGCTCGAAGGGATCGGCCGGAACCGGCCTGACCGGGTGCAGGCGTCCGCGGCTGTCGGGCCGGAGGCCGTGCCGTTCGAGCAACCCGGCGACGGCGGTGTCGGTGACGCGGTCACTGCCACCCGCCAGCGCGGCCAGGTGATGGACTCCGGGCACTTCGAGGGGGCCGGTGCCGCGGCGCAGCCACAGTGCGTACATCCCGGCCGCGAGGAACGGGAGAAACGCGAGCCAGGCGTAAAGCCAGGCGAAGTCCGGTCCGCTGACACCCCAGGGGTCACTCATATGAAGACACCGCCCTCCCCGACGCTGTTCCTGTTCAACGGGAACGCGTCGGGGAGGGCGGTGGTTCGCTTCGGTTGGTTACGACTCGGGAACGAGCGTCAGCGAGATCGAGTTGATGCAGTACCGCTGATCCGTCGGTGTCGCGTACCCCTCGCCTTCGAAGACGTGCCCGAGGTGGCTGTGGCACGACTTGCACAGCACCTCGATCCGGCGCATCCCCATGGCGGTGTCCTCACGGAGGAGGACGGCTTCGGTATCGGCGGGGTCGTAGAACGACGGCCAGCCGCAGTGGCTCTCGAACTTCGTATCGCTGCGGAACAGCTCGGCGCCACAGGCACGGCACTGGTACACACCGGTGGTCTTGGCGTCGGTGTACTCCCCGGTGAAGGGGCGCTCGGTGCCCGCCTGGCGGAGCACGGCGTACTCGTCGGGGCTGAGCTGTTCCCGCCATTCCTGCTCGGACTTGACCACGCGTGGCGTGGCTCCGACAACGGGTTTCATGCCTTTCACCGGTTCCACGTTACCCCGCGAGCCACGCGATGGCCCGGCCGATGATGTCCCATGCGGTGACCATCACGCCGAGCACGATGAGGATCACCACGAGTGCCGAAACCCACCAGCGCAGACCGCCGAGACGGTTGCTGGAGTCGGCGAAATCGGAGACACCGTCGAGGCAGGCCTCCACGGTGAAGTTGGGGCCGCAGCGTTCGATGCGGTCCAGGTGCTCGGCGAAGGCACGGGCTTCGGGGTCGTACGGGTCGAGGCCTACCAGGTCCTCGTCGAAACGAGGATTCTGGCCAGGTCCGAAAGGTCCGCTATCGGCCATACGGGCAACAGTAAGCCAAGAGCGGCGATTGGCCTACCACCAGCGAGGCGGGTCTCAGTTGCCGAGTACTCGCGTGTCGGCGTCGATGAAGTACTGGCCGCCGACCTGGACGACGCGCAGCGCGGGACGGACTCCCTTGTTGAGCGTGATGTTCATGTCGATCGAGCCGTCGGCGTTGCCGCCGCCCTTGTCCGCCCGGGCGGTGTCGGCGCCGGTGACCTTGTGGGCACTCCAGTACTCGGCGAAAGCCTGCTCCGAGCCGTAGACCTCTTTCGCGGCGTCCGTGAGCTTGTTCCAGCTCGCGGAGGTCCCGATCCTGTCCGTGTCGAAGAACTCGAGGACGAAGCCGCCGACGCTCGAATAGCTCGTGACCTTCTCGCTCGGGGTCTTCCCCAGGCCAGCCGGGGCCGCCTTCGAGGACGACGGCGCGGTCGACTTGGGCGCCGAGGTGCTGGACTGCGGGTTCGCCCCGGCGTTGTCGCCGCCCTGGTTGCCGGTGGTCCCGTTGCTCGAATTCAGCACCAGGAACACGATCACGGCGATCACCACGACCGCGGCACCGGCGCCCGCGAACAGGACGGCCTTGCGCTTGCCGTCGGCGGGTTTCCCCGAGGACGGCCGCATCGGGGCGGCCGCGGACGGCGGCGGGCTCGCCGCGGCGACCGGCCGCGGCGGGGTGTTCGGCGGGGCCGACTGCGAGCGCATCGGGATGAACGCCGCTGTCGGCGTGTGCTGCTTGGCCGGAGGAGGCGGGGGAGGTGCCGCGGCGGACTGCGCGGGCTGCTCGGTCCGCTGCCACGGCGGCCGGTCCCCGCCGGGGTTGCCGCGTCCCGGGGTGTCGGGCGCGGCGGGCTGTCTGCCGCCGCCCGCTCCGAAGAGCCGCGGCGACGCCGCCGTGCCCGCGCCGGATTCGTTCGCCGCCAGCGCGGCGAGCCGCTGCTGGGCCTCGGCCATGCTCGGGCGTTCGGTCGGTTCGGTGCGCAGGAGGCTCATCAGCAGCGCCGTCGCGGCGCCCGCCTGCTGCGGCGGGTTGATCTGCCCGTTCGCGGCCGCGTACAGCAGCGCGAGCTGGTTGGAGCTGTTCCCGTACGGCGTCTGGCCCTCGATCGCCTGGTAGAGCGTCGCGCCGAGCGCGAAGACGTCGGAGCTGGGCACCGGGTCCGAGCCGCGCGCCAGCTCGGGCGCGAGGTAGGCCGGGGTGCCGCCGATCAGGCCGGTCTGGGTGAGCGTCATGTCGCCGGCCGCGCGGGAGATGCCGAAGTCGGTGATCTTGGCGGTACCCGACTCGTCGATCAGGATGTTGCCCGGTTTGACGTCACGGTGCACGATCCCGGCGCGGTGCGCGGCGACCAGCGCCGACGCGACCTGCTCGCCGATCTTCGCGACGCGCCCCAGCGGCAGCGTGCCCTCGTCGGAGATGATCGCCGAAAGACTCGGGCCGTTCAGGTACTCCATCACCAGGCAGGGGTCGCCGCCGTCTTCGGCGATGTCGAACACCACGATCGCGTTCGGATGCTGGAAGCGGGCCGCGTTCTTGGCCTCGCGCATGGCGCGCTGGCGCATGTTGTCGCGTTCGGCCTCGGAGACACCGGGCTGGGGGAGGATCTGCTTGACCGCCACCGAGCGCTCGAGGCGGACATCGATGGCACGCCAGACCACCCCCATGGCACCGCTACCAATTTGCTCGACCAGGCGATAGTGCCCGGCGATCAGCTGACCGGTGTCGATGGCGACTGCTCCTGACACATTCTTTGACGAACAAGGGCCCGGGGTGATGGTGGCGTTACGCGGTCGTGATGGTCCCACGCACCCGATCGAGTGTAGCGGGCTGTGGTTTCGGATCCCCGTCAGCTCGCCGGTGCGGACGCGGGCGTTTCTTCCTCGCCGACCGGTTCGGCCACCGGAACGGCCTTCCGCCGGAAGACCTTGATCAGCCCGATGGCCCCCGCGGCGGCGAAAACGGCGTAACAGATCAGCAGGGCGGGAGGGGTTTCCCCGGTCAGCGCGTCACCGAGGACGACGACGGCGACAGTGCCGGGCAGGCTGCCGAGCGCGGTCCCCGCTAGATATGGAGCGAAACGGACCGATGACACTCCGCACAGGTAACTGAACGGAGCGAACGGCACCATCGGGATCAGCCGCAAGGACGTGATCGCCAGGACCCCGCCGTCGGAAAGCCGGTCGTTGACCGCGCGGACCCTGGCCCGGTGCAGATGCCGGGTGACGAGGTCGCGGCCCAGCGCCCTCGAAAGGGTGAACGAGAGCCCGGAGGCGACCGTGGTCGCCAGGATGCCGACGACGATGCCCGTCGTGGCGCCGAGCAGCAGCCCGCCCGCCAGGTTGAACACGGTGCGCGGGATCGGCGCCACGGTGAGTACCGAATAGATCAGGAAGAACACCAGCGGTGTGGCCGGGCCGAGTCCGGCGGCCCAGGCCCGCAGCCCGGCCGGGCTCGGGATCGGCAGCAGCACCGCGGCCGTCACGAAGAGGGCGAGCACGGTGAGCGCGAGAATTAATTTGGTACGGCCGGACACTGCGTCAACCGTACGGTATTCGCTGTGATCGACACCGACGCGCTGCGGACGCAGCCCGAACTCACCGGCGAGAACATCGTGCTGGCGCAGCTCGACGAGTCCTACTTCGAGTCCGCCTGGCGGGCGCTTCAGGAGCCGGAGACCACCCGGCTGACCGGCACGCACACCGTCTTCACCGAGGAACAGATCCGTAACTGGCTGGCCTCGCGGCCGGGACTCGACGACCGGGCCGACTACGCGATCCTGCGCAAGGTGGATCGCGTCTACCTCGGCGATGTCGTGCTTTCGGACTTCGACGAGCACAACCGCTCGGCCTCGTTCCGGATCGCGCTGACCGGGCCCGGCGTCTTCGGCAAGGGATACGGCACCGAGGCGACGAAGCTGATCCTGGACTTCGCCTTCGACGTCGTCGGCGTCCATCGTGTCTCGCTGGAGGTGTTCGACTTCAACCCTCGGGCCCAGCGTGTCTACGAGAAGTGCGGGTTCGTCCGCGAGGGACTTCAGCGGGAAGCCCTGTGGTGGGACGGCGAATGGCATGACGTCATCACGATGGCACTTTTGAAGAACGATCCACGGCCCTGAGCAGCGCCGGACTGGCTACGGTGGGCGCATGCCCAAGAACGGTGAGCCGATCGAGGTCGAGGTAGGCGAGCGCAAGGTCCGGGTCTCCAGTCCGGACAAGCCGTACTTCCCCGCCCGCGGCATCACGAAGCGCCAGGTGGTGGAGCACTACGTCGCGGTCGGCGTGCCGTTGCTGCGCGCGGTCGGCGAGCGGCCCACGACGCTGAAGCGCTACGTCGACGGCGTCGAGGGCGAGTGGTTCTACGCCAAGCGCGTGCCGAAGGGCGCCCCGGACTGGGTGGAGACCGCGAAGATCACCTTCCCGTCGGGCCGGACCGCCGAAGAGGTCTGCCCGACCGAACCCGCCGTGTTCGCCTGGGCGGCGAACCTGGGCACCTTCGACTTCCACCCGTGGCCGGTGCGGCGGCCTGACGTCGACCATCCCGACGAACTCCGCATCGACGTCGACCCGCCGGACGAGGCGGGCTTCTCCGACGCGGTCGAGGTCGCCGGCGTGGTGCGCGAGGTCCTCGACTCGGCGGGGCTCGTCGGCTACCCGAAGACCTCGGGCGGCCGCGGCGTGCACGTCCTGGTGCGGATCCGGCCGGAGTGGGACTTCATCGACGTCCGCCACGCGGTGATCGCGCTGGGCCGCGAGGTCGAGCGCAGGATTCCCGGGAAGGCGACCATCGCGTGGTGGAAGGAAGAGCGCGGCGGCCGGGTCTTCATCGACTACAACCAGGCAGCCCGCGACCGCACGGTGGCGTCGGCCTGGTCGGTCCGCGGCACGCCGCGCGCGACGGTGTCGACCCCGCTGACCTGGGATCTGCTCACCGAGGTCGACCCGGACGACTTCGACGTCCTCACCGCCGGCGCCTTCTACGCCGAGCGCGGTGACCTCCACGCGCCGATGGACGAGCAGGCGTTCGGCATCGAGACGCTGCTGGAGTGGTACGCGCGGGACGAGCGCGACCACGGCCTCGGCGAGATGCCGTATCCGCCCGACTATCCAAAGATGCCGGGCGAGCCGAAGCGGGTCCAGCCCAGCAAGGCGCGCGACGACACCTAGGCCCGCCCGACGCGGGCCAGCGAGCGATCCGCGACGGTCAGCGCGAGGAACAGCACGCTGACCACGAGCATGAACGCGGCCAGGTGGTGCAGGCCGCCGCTGTCGGCGCGCTGCCCGAAGAAGGCGCCGTTGGCCGCGGACGCGACGATGGCGCCGAGGTAGCCGAAGGTGCGCAGCAGCCCGGCCGACGAGCCCATCCGTTCGGCGTGGGCCTGGTGGTACACGGAGTTCTGCAGCGCGAGGTTGTTCAACCCCTGCGGCACCCCGAGGACCACCACGACGGCCAGGAGCGCCCAAATCGGGCTGCCGTCGTTCAGGAACAGCAGCAGGGCGCAGGCGGCGACCTGCCCGAGCGAGCCGATCAGGAGCTTGCCGCGGACGGCCTTGTCGCGACCGGTGACGGTGGAGGCGATGATCCCGACGGCGAACAGGGGGAGCAGGACGAGCCCGGCTTCCGACGCGGACAGCCCGTGGCCCTGCTCCATCCACTGCGTGTAGCCATAGAGGAAGGCGTAGCTGACGACGAAGCTGAGCAGGGCCCTCCCGTAGGTGGCCAGCAGCGGCAGGTTGCCGCCGAGCAGGCGGACGTCGATGAACGGTTGCCGTGCCCGGAGTTCGCGCCAGGTGAATCCGGCGCCCGCCGCGACGGTCACGGCGAGCAGCCACCAGTCGCCGCCCCGCACGTCCATCAGGAACAGCAGCAGGCAGACGAGCGCCGCGGCGAACAGGCCCATGCCGGGCAGGTCCAGTTCGCGCACGATGCTCCGGCCGCCGCGGTGGGGGACGGGTGTCGCCGGGAGACGGCGGAAGCCGAGGTACAGGCCGGCCAAGGCGAGCGGGACGTTGATCGCGAGGGTCGCGCGCCAGCCGCCGACCCCGATCAGCAGTCCGCCGAGGCTGGGCCCCACGACGGCGATGGTCTGCGTGGTGATGGCGAGCGCGGTGAGGACCCCGGCCGGGCTGTCCTTCCCGGTGCGCAGGGACTCGCTCCGGATGAGGTGCATCGCCGCCGGATAGCCGGCGCAGGTGCCGAAACCGAGGAGCACCCGGGACGCGACGAGCACGCCGAAACCGGGGGCGAGCATGCCGACGACGCCCGAGATCCCGGTCAGCGCCGCCCCGGCCAGGAACAGGCTGCGGGGCCCGAAGAGGTCGATGAGCCGTCCCACCACCGGCTGGCCGATCGCGGTGGCCAGGTACAGCGCGGAGACCAGCCACGCCGTCTGGGCGGGCGGCGCCCCGAAGGCCACGCCGATCGGCACCAGGGACACGGAGATGATCGACGAGTTGACCGGGTTGAGGGCCGCTCCGAGCATCATCGGGGGCAGGAGCCGCCGGTCGAAGTCCGTGCTCACCGCCGCACGACCCGTTCCAGCACGGCCGCCGCTTCGATCAGCGTGCGTCGCTCTGCTTCGGTGCAGTGCGTTTCCAGGACCTGGGCGAGCCAGCCCTCCCCGGCGCGACGTCGCTCGTCGAGGAAGGCGCGGCCGTCGTCGGTGACGAAGATCAGCTGACGCCGTCCGTCCTCGGGATCCGGGCGGCGGGCGGCCAGTCCCCGTTCCACGAGGACACCGACGGTGGTCGCGACCGACTGGTGGCGGATGCCTTCCAGCGCGGCCAGGTCGCTGACCGACGCTTCGCCGTCCTTGTCGAGCCTGCTGAGCACGGAGGTCTGGGACGGCGTGAGGTCGCCGCTGCCGTAGTTCTCGCGCAGGCGGCGCCGCAGCCTGCTGAAGGCGACGCGGATGTCGTGGGCCGCGCGTGCGGCGGTCTTGTCCATGTCCGCAGGTTAACTTGCGCAGGTGAAACTGCGCAATTATGACTGCGTATCTACGGGGACAGGCTGAACTCGCAGCCCGCGACCTGCACGTATTCGCCTCTGCGGGTGGTGAACCGGGCTGCGCCGGTGGTCAGCTGGTCGGCCAGGATCTTCGACACGCCGCCGGTGCGCAGCCTCGCCCAGTAACAGTGCCCGTTGCCGCCCGGCACCGGCCCGGGCGAGCGGTACGAGCCCGCTTCGACCTCGGTGCCGACCAGGTAGGTCCCGTCGGCGAACCGGTTCGCGGGAGCGGTGGGGACGGCGCGTCCCGAGGTGACCGGGGGCGCCGGGACGGTCACGGTCGGCGCGGGCGTGGCCTCCGCGGTGACGGTCACCGTCGCCGGGGCAGGCGCCGTGGCCGCGTCGAGCACTCTCGGTTTAGTGGCCGCCACCACTCCGACGCCCGCGCCCAAAGTGAGCGCGACGGCGAGCCCGGCCACGAGCGGGAACGCATTTCGTGACGACGCGTGCGGTATCGGTGACCAATTCGTGCTCGTCATCCATCTCTTCTTCGTTTTTGCTCGCGGAGTGATTGCGCTTTCGTGTCGATCTAGAAACCTGTTACCGCTCCGCGGCGGACCGATACGAGACTGTGTGACGCGTGGGACCTTGTCGTAACGCCGGGCTTCCTGCCAGCGACAGTCTCACCCGAACACTAGGCTGGGGGAGACGAAGGAGTACCTGTGGACGACTTGATCGCCTTTCTCGCCGCGCGTGTGGGGCAACGCCAGGCGTTGATCATGCAGGCGGTCAAGAAAACCGAGATCAGCGAATCGCTCAATCGCGGTGAGACCAAGGTCGTCATCGAAAAGAAGATCCGTTCGATGAACGACATCGAGCTCGATGTGGTCAATCAGATGATCAACGAGATCGAGGCGACCCGCAGGCTCCTGCAGGCGCACCGCACCACGGTTTCGGAGAAGGTCCCGGGATTCCCCCTGTACGGCAACGAGTACTGGTGCGAGACGTGCAACGTGCCCGCCGACGAGGCCGGGACGAACTGGTGCCTGACCCTGCGGCTGCTGGCCCTGCCGCACGCCGACCACGCGGACTACAGCGAGCGCTGGCGCCCCTGAGCGGGGAATGCCCGCCGGGTCCGGGCGCGTTGACCCGAGGGTGATCACGCTTTCGGTACTGGACCGGTCCCCGACCCGCCGTGGTGGCGACGCGCCCCGCGCGCTGCGGGACACGGTCGCCTTCGCCAGGGACATCGAAGCGCTGGGCTATCACCGATTCTGGGTCTCCGAGCACCACAGCGTGCCCGGCGTCGCCGGTTCGGCGCCGACGGTGCTGGCGGCCGCCGTCGCCTCCGCGACCGAGCGGATCCGGGTCGGCACCGGCGGCGTGATGCTGCCGAACCACCGGCCGCTGGTGGTCGCGGAACAGTTCGGTGTCCTCGAATCGCTGTTCCCCGGCCGGATCGACATGGGGCTGGGCCGGTCGGTCGGGTTCACCGGCGGCGTCCGCCAGGCACTCGGGCACGAGAAGGACGACGCCGACCGCTTCGGCGACCAGGTCCGGGAACTGCTGGGCTTCCTGTCAGGAGACCAGACGGCGTATCCGGGCGTGCACGCCATTCCGGCGGAGGGGCTGCGCGTGCCCGCGTTCCTGCTGGCCACCGGCGCCGGGGCGCGGCTGGCCGCGGAACTGGGGCTGCCGCTGGTGATCGCGCCGGTCCGGGGCGAGGGGCCGCTGCTCGAAGCCATCGAGGGCTACCGCTCCGGCTTCCGTCCTTCGGTGCAGGCTTCGCGGCCGTACGTCGTGGTGTCCACGGCGATCGCGGTCGCGGAGACGGCCGAAGCCGCGCGACGGCTGCTGATTCCCGAAGCGTGGTCGACGGTCTACTCGCGCACGCACGGGGTCTTCCCGCCGCTGTCGCCGGTGGAGGAGATCCTCACCGGGGCACTGTCCGAACGCGACCGTGAGCGGCTGGACCGGGCACTCGACGGTCAGATCGCCGGCACCCCGGACGAGGTGGGCGACCGGCTGGCCGCCCTCGTCGCCACCACCGGCGCCGACGAGATCCTCGTGACCACCAGCACTTTCGACCAAGCGGAACGGCTGGATTCCTATCGGGCCCTCGCCGAGGTCGCGGGGCTGCGGAGCCTCGCCACGGCGTCGTGATTCTTGCTAGTGTCACGGCCATGACTGCCGGGTCGGCCTCGTGCCGTGAGCGGACGGGTTCCCCGGCCGACGCTTGATCTCCGCGCGGGCCCGCAGCCCGCCTCCGTGTGCGTCCCTGTGTGGTGGACGATGCGCGGAGAGGAGGTGAATCGCATGTCCCCCAACGAGAACTGGCGCGCTTTCGTCGTCGCCAACGCCGACGGTGGCGTCCTGGACGGCGTCGTCACGCGGGTGCTGCCGTTCGGCGCGTTCGTCGAAGTGGCCCAAGGGATGGAGGGTCTTTTGCCGACCGTCGGCGGTGCCGGCCCGCTCACCGCCGGTGCGGCCGTCGCGGTGCGGCTCGACAAGCTGGACGTCCAGAACCGGCGGTTCAGCCTGACCCTGGCTTGACCCCCCTCGCGATTCGTCCTCTAGTTGCGGTAGTTCGTAACGCGTACAACCGCAACTAGAGGACGAAACGCGGTCTAGAGGCGCAGGAGAAGCTGGGTGAGGATGCGCTGCGCGGGGTCGTCCAGGTCGATCCCGGACACCTCGGCCGCGCGCCGCACCCGGTACCGCACCGTGTTCGGGTGGATGTTCAGCTCGCGCGCCGCGCGCCGGACGTCACCGAAAGCGTCGAGGTACGCGAGCACCGCGGGAACCAGGATCCCGCCGTGTTCGGCGTCGTGCGCGATCAGTTCGGCCAGCCGCGGATCGCGGATCCTCGGCTGATCGCCGAGGAAAGCGAGCACTTCGGAGAGCAGGACCTCGGCGCGGACGTCGGCCAGCGAGGCGACGTCCGCGGTCCCGTGACCACGCGCCATCGTCGCCAGCACGCGGTCCGCGTCGCCCCGCGAGGCCGCCGCGTCAGAGAGACGGGGCACGACGCCGCCCAGCGCGGCGCGCACCCGGACGTCGAGGTGCCGTTGCGCGGTACCGACGATTTCCTTGGCCAGTGCCAAGATCCGGGTCTCCGCGTGTTCGGGCAGATCCGGCAGGAGCGCGTAGACCCGGCCGCCGATCACGCTCACCAGCGCACTCCGCCGGTACGCCGCGGTGTGCACGGTGATCAGGTGCACCAGCTCGGCCCGCCGCAGCTGCCGGTCGGTCGCCGCGCGGTCGCGGGGGAGCGAGAATCCCAGCACCATGGCCGGTTTCCCGGGATCCGCGCCGATGTCGTCGGCCACGGACTCGACGTCGAGGCGGCCGTCGAGCAGTCCCGCCAGCAGGTCTTCGCGCAGCCGGAGTTCCGGGCTGGGCAGGGTCCGGTGCCGGATCAGCTGGGGCGCGAGCGCCCGGCTCGCGCCGAGCAGCGCGATTTCCGCGCTTTCGGTGAGCGGATGCGCGCCCTCCTGGACCCAGATCGTGCCGAGCGGCTGTGACCCGGCGTGGATCCCGGCCGCGATCCGGCGCCGGATGCCGAGATCGGGCCGCTCGTCGATGCGGACGATGCCCTCCCCGGCGCGAAGTCGCTGGTAGACACCCCATTCGCGCAGCATCGCGAGGTACCGCTCCGGGCCTTCACGGCCGAGGATCGAGAGACGGCGCAGTTCGTCCACCTCGTCGCCCGCTCGCGAATAGGCCAGCACGCGGCTCGCGGTGTCCTCGATGCTGACCAGGCCGCCGGTGAGCGTCGCGATGGTCTGCGCGAGCGAGAACAGGTCGCCCAGCACCTCGCCGCTGTCCGCCTCGCCCCCGGCCCTGGCCGCGTCCACGACACCCCTGGCCAGCGCCTCGACCTGCTCCCAGCGCGCCTCGTGGCCGACCTCGATCAGGGCGATCCCCGCGTCGGTCGCGACGTTCACGACCGCCGAGCCGTTCTTGACCGCCACCGCGGCCGCCCCCGACCGCCCCGCCGCCCGGATCGCGCCCGCCGCGACCCGGCCGCGGGCGCCGATCACCAGGACGAGATCACCCGGATGGGCGTCGGGCGGATCCTCCGGATCGTGGATGACGACGTCCCCCACCTCGACCCCGAGCCCACTCGGTGCCGCGAGCACCCTGACCAGCGGTTCCCCGAGAGTGGCGAGGACATGCCGCAGGGAGGCGGCAGTGGTCGAATCACTAGTCGCTGTAATCACCGAATTAAGCCGATCGGACAAGATGGTCACCCCGATTCTAGCCAGTCGAACAAGCCGCGGCGGACTCGTCCGGTCTAACGTTCGGGGTGAGACCTCTACCCGGCGAAGTGAAGTCAGGAGCAGTCAGTGGACGCCGTGACCCAGACCCCCGCCCCGAAGAACGAGCCGGTGCTGAACTACGCGCCGGGCAGCGCGGAGCGCGCTGAACTCGAGGGCGCGCTCAAGTCGCTGGGCGGCGCGGACCCCATCGACATCACCGTGACGATCGGTGGTGAGCAGCGCAAGGGCGGCGGCGAGAAGATCGAGGTCGTCCAGCCGCACAACCACAAAGCGGTGCTGGGCGTCATCCACAGCGCGACCGCGCAGGACACGCACGACGCGATCGCCGCGGCCAAGGCCGCCGCTCCCGGCTGGCGCGCGCTGTCCTACGACGACCGCGCCGCGATCATCCTGCGTGCCGCCGACCTGCTGGCCGGACCGTGGCGTGCCCGGCTGAACGCCGCCACCATGCTCGGCCAGTCGAAGACCGCCTTCCAGGCCGAGATCGACTCCGCCTGCGAGCTGATCGACTTCTGGCGCTTCAACGTCGCCTTCGGCCGCCAGATCCTCGCCGAGCAGCCGGTCAGCTCGCCCGGTATCTGGAACCGGATGGAGCACCGCCCGCTCGAGGGCTTCGTGTACGCCATCACCCCGTTCAACTTCACCGCGATCGCCGGCAACCTGCCGACCGCGCCCGCGCTGATGGGCAACGTCGTGCTGTGGAAGCCGTCGCCGACGCAGAGCTACGCCGCGCACCTGCTGATGCGCCTGCTCGAAGAGGCCGGCATGCCGCCGGGCGTGATCAACCTGCTGCCGGGTGACGGCAAGGCCGTCTCCGAGGTCGCCCTGACCCACCGCGACCTGGCCGGGATCCACTTCACCGGCTCCACCGCGACCTTCCAGCACCTGTGGGGCACCGTCGGCGCCAACATCTCCGGCTACCGCACGTACCCGCGTCTGGTCGGCGAGACCGGCGGCAAGGACTTCGTGCTCGCGCACTCCTCGGCCGACGTCGACATCCTGCGCACCGCGCTGGTCCGCGGCGCCTTCGAGTACCAGGGCCAGAAGTGCTCGGCCGCGTCCCGCGCGTACGTCCCGCGTTCGCTCTGGGCGAGCCTGAAGGACGGCCTGATCGCCGAGACCGAGGCCATCACCTACGGCGACGTCAACGACCTGGGCAACTTCGGCGGCGCCGTGATCGACCGCCGTGCCTTCGACAAGCACGCCGCCGTGCTGAAGAGCGCCGCCGAGGACGCCGAGATCGACGTCATCGCCGGTGGCACCGCGGACGACAGCGTCGGCTACTTCGTGCGCCCGACGATCCTGGTTTCGGACAACCCGGGCCACGAGATCTTCCGCACCGAGTACTTCGGCCCGATCCTCTCGCTCCACGTCTACGACGACGAGACCGACGAGGGTTTCGACAACGTCTTGAAGCTGATCGACGAGACCGCCGACTACGCGCTCACCGGCGCGGTCATCGCCAACGACCGCACGGCCGTCGCGAAGGCGTCCGAGGCGCTGCGCTTCGCCGCCGGCAACTTCTACGTCAACGACAAGCCGACCGGTGCGGTCGTCGGCCAGCAGCCCTTCGGCGGCGGTCGCGCGTCCGGCACCAACGACAAGGCCGGTTCGGTGTTCAACCTCCTCCGCTGGACGAGCCCGCGCTCGGTCAAGGAGACCTTCGTTCCGCCCACCTCCGTCCGTTACCCCCACCAGGGCTGAGTTCTCAGGAGTCCGTGATGTTGCGTGCCCCGCTGCTCGCCGCCGCTCGATCCCAGCGGATGCGCAAGCTGGTCGAGGTCGTTCCCGCCACCCGATCGGTGGTGAGCCGGTTCGTCGCCGGTGCCGGGACGCCCGACGCCGCCCGGGTGGTCCGCGAACTGGCCGATGACGGCCTCCGGGTCACCCTCGACCACCTCGGCGAGGACACCACCGACGCCGAGCAGGCCGCGACGACCGTCCGCGCCTACGAGGAACTGCTGTCCGCGCTGGCCGCCGACGGTCTCGCGTTCGGCGCGGACGTCTCGGTGAAGCTGTCCGCGGTCGGCCAGTTCCTGCCCGCGGAAGGCGAGAAGGTCGCGCTGGAGAACGCCCGCAAGATCTGCGCGGCGGCCGAAGCGGTCGGTGCCACGGTCACCCTCGACATGGAGGACCACACCACCACCGACTCGACGCTGGGCATCCTCCGGGAACTGCGCACCGAGTACCCGTGGGTGGGTGCGGTGCTGCAGGCCTACCTGCGGCGGACCGAACAGGACTGCCGCGACCTCTCCGGCGAAGGCTCCCGCGTCCGGCTGTGCAAGGGCGCGTACGCCGAACCCGAAGAGGTCGCGTTCCAGGACAAGTCCGAAGTGGACAAGTCCTACGTGCGCTGCCTGAAGATCCTCATGCAGGGCAAGGGTTATCCGATGGTCGCCTCGCACGACCCGCGGATGATCGCGATCGCCGAGAAGCTCGTGATGGACACGGACCGCAAGGCGGACGACCACGAATTCCAGATGCTGTACGGGATCCGTCCCGAAGAGCAGCGCCGGATCGCGGGCGACGGCAAGACGATGCGCGTCTACGTCCCCTACGGCGACGAATGGTACGGCTATTTCATGCGCAGGCTGGCGGAACGCCCGGCGAACCTGGCGTTCTTCCTGCGCGGACTCGCCACCCGGGGCTGACCCGGTCCCTGGTGGCACGGTTCCGCTGAAGTACAAAGGGGCCCTTCCCGGCGAAATCCGCCGGGAAGGGCCCCTTCTTTTCGGTTCAGGCTTCTTGTGCCTCTTCCTTGAGCTTGTCCATGTCGATGTCGCGCGCCTGCTGGATCAGGTCTTCGAGCGTCTTCTCGGGCAGCGCGCCCGGCTGCGCGTAGATGACCGTCTTGTCGCGGATCACCGCGAGCGTGGGGATCGAGCGCACGTCGAAGGCGGCGGCCAGCTGCTGTTCGGCCTCGGTGTCGACGCTCGCGAACACGATGTCGTCGTGATTGCCCGACACCTTTTCGTAGGTCGGCGCGAACTGGCGGCACGGCATGCACCAGCCCGCCCAGAAGTCGATGATCACGAAGTCGTTCTCGGACACGACCTGATCGAAGTTGGCGGCGGTCAGCTCAACTGTGCTCATGTCCGGCGTAACGAAACAGGCTGGGCGCACATTCCCGCGAGAGCGCGTAGCGTCTCTTATGGAGCAACCCAGGTTTCGTTTCGCAGGAGGCGCACATGGCCGACGGGGACATCCTCAGCCGGATCGACGAACTGGTCAGCGAGGAGCACGAACTCCGCTCGCGGGCGATCGGCGCCGGGCTGAGTTCGGACGACCGGGCCCGGCTCGCGGGTGTGGAGCAGCAGCTCGACCAGTGCTGGGACCTGCTGCGGCAGCGGCGGGCGCGGGTCGAGTTCGACGAGGACCCGGACGGGGCCGCGGTGCGGCCGGTCTCCGAGGTGGAGTCTTACCGGCAGTAGCGCTTTTCGCGGCCGCCCGACGCTATGAAAGGCCCGTTACTTGCAAAATTTGCAAGTAACGGGCCTTTCATAGCGCGCGCGGGGGGCACGGAACGTGAGGGATCAGGCGGGGCAGAGGGTGCCGTCGACGGGGATCTTGCCGTCGATCAGGAAGGCCCGCGTCGCGTCGGTGACGCAGGGGGAGAGGCCCAGCGCGCCGTGCCCGGAGCCCTGCCAGGTGATCGTGACCGCGCTCGGCATCTGGTCGGCGGCCCGGCCGGTGCCCTGTTCCGGCGTGACCGGGTCGGTCGCGGTGCCCGCGACGAGGATCGGCGGCGCGCCGGGGGCACCCGCGGGCGGGAGCGGTTCGCGGCGCACGGGCCACGGGCTGCACCACGCCAGCTGTTGCGCGGCGAAGACGCCGAACTGCGGGTACTTGTCGCGCAGGGTCGTGGTCACGCGCGTGAGTTCTTCGGCCGAGAGCCGTGTCGCGCTGTCGTTGCATTTGGTCGCGAGCGTGCCGTCCAGCCGGGTCGGCCGGGCCCGGGAGTCCTTGAGCACCGGTTCGGCGAACGCGGCCAGCGGCGTGACGTCGCCGGTCTGCGCGGTCTTGAGCGCCTCGGCGAGTTCCACCCACCGCGAGCGCTGCGCGAGCCCGGAATAGACGGCGTACAAAGCGATCCCCGGCGTGATCTCCACCCCGTCGGTGGTCATCGCGGTCGCTGCGCGGAGCCGGTCCGCCACCGCGGTCACGGCCGCGCGGGCGTCGCCGATCGGGCAGCCCTTGGCGATGCAGTCGGCACCGAAGGCGTCGAGGGTGGCCTGCGCGCTCGCGGCGATGGACTCCTGGACGGCGGCCGCATCGGGGGCCGGGTCGGGCAGTCCGTCGAGCATGACGCGGCCGACCTGTGCCGGGAACCGCACGGCGTACTCGGCGAGGACCTTCGAACCGTCACCGCGGCCCAGCGCGTGCAGTTTGTCCAGCCCCAGCTGCTCCCGGAGTTCTTCGAGGTCGCCCGCTGCCCGCCAGCTGTCCATCGCGACCTGCGAGTCGTCCAGTTCGATCGCGCACTGCTGGCCCGCCTTGCGCGCCGCGTCGACCACCGCTTCGAGGTCGCCGGCGGCCGGGTCCCCGCCGAGCAGGTCGGTGCGGATCTCCGCCGGGATGCACTGCACCGGCGCGGACGCCCCGGTCCCGCGCCGGTCCACGCCGATCAGCGAGAACTTCTGCAGGTACTCGGGCGGCAGCGCCGCGGCCAGCCGCGCGGCGTACAGCGAACCCGGCTCACCGTCGACGTCGTTGACCACGACCAGCGGGATCGGCCCGCCGCCGGTCTTGACCACCGTCATCCGCGAGAGCCCGCGGCCGGGCAGATCCGGCGCGTCGAGCGTGGTGGGCACCCTGGCGCAGGAGAACTTCAGCGTGTCCGGCACGGACGGCTGGCCAAGCCGTTGCCGGGTCGCCTCGTCGCAGTTCTCCCATTTGATGGACGGCGACTGCGGTTCGGTGAGCGGCGGCAGCGGTACCTGCTGCGCCGTGGTCGACGAGCCGGGATCGGCCTTGCCGTCGTTGTCGATCACCGCCGGCCGGACCGACGGACCGGCCGTGCAGCCCGCGAGCGCGGCCGTGACCATGGCCGTGGTCAGGATCAGCCGTGGCGTGCGGCGGGCGGTGCTCACGGGCTGGTCCTCACTTCCAGGGCATGACAAAGCTCGTGGGTGAGCTTCGCAGGTGGTGTGTCAGACCCCGGTTAGCGGGTGCGCTTGACCTCGCCGCGGAAGACCGCGTCCAGGTCGTAGCGGGCCACTTCTTCGAGCTGGGCGTAGGTGCAGGAATCCGGTTCGCGGTCGGGACGCCACCGCTTGAACTGCGCGGTGTGGCGGAACCGCGACGGATAGCCGCCTTCCGTGTGCTCGTAGCCGACCTCGACCACCTTCTCCAGCTTCAGCGGCACCCACGGGGCTTCCTTGGACTTCCACCGGGTGATCCCGCCGGGGATCCGCTGCTTCTCCCGCACGTTGTCACCCAGCCAGGGGTGATCGGCCCCGTCGGTGATCAGCGGCGCCAGCTCCTCGGCCAGTTCACGCCGCCGGGTGACCGGGAACGACCCGACGACACCGGGGTGGTGCAGCACGCCGTCCTCGTCGTAGAGCCCGAGCAGGAACGAGCCGACCATCTCGCCCGCTTCGCCGTCGACGTGCCAGCGCAAGCCCGCGAGCACGCAGTCGGCGGTGCGGGAGTGCTTGTACTTGAGCAGGACCCGTTTGCCGGGGGTGTACGGCTCGTCGAGCGGTTTGCCGATGACGCCGTCGAGTCCGGCGCCCTCGAACAGCTCGAACCAGTGCCGCGCGATCGCCGGATCCGAGGTGGCCGGGGTCAGGTGGATGCCGTCCGAGGCCAGCTTCTCCAGCCGTTCGCGCCGCTTCGACGTCGGTTCGTCCAGATAGGACTCGTCGCCGAGCGCCAGCAGGTCGAACGCGACGAACTCCGCCGGGGTCTGCTCCGCCAGCAGCTTGATCCGGCTTTCGGCGGGGTGGATCCGGTCGGTGAGCGCGTCGAAGTCGAGCTTCCCGTCCCGGCCGACCACCAGTTCGCCGTCGAGCACGATCCGCTCGGGCAGCGCCGCCTTCAGCCGCTCGACGACCTCGGGGAAGTACCGGTTGAGCGGTTTCTCCGAGCGGGACTGCAGGGTCAGCTCGTCGCCGTCGCGGAACACCAGGCAGCGGAAGCCGTCCCACTTCGGCTCGAACAGCAGACCACCGGAATCGGGGATCGCCTTCGCCGGTTTGGCGAGCATCGGTTTGACCGGCGGTGTCAAGGGAAGCGACATGACGGCCATTCTTGCCACAACGACGCGCTCAGCGCACCCGTTGCGGTGCTCCCGTGTCGAGTTCGAGCCGGACGGCGGTGGGCAGCACGGTGACCCCGAGCGATTCCCGCGCGCGGGCCAGGACGGTGAGGTCGAGCTGCTCCCAGACCCGTTTCAGGTCGGTGCCCTCGCTCAGCCAGAGCGTGATCCGCAGCGCCGGGTTGTCGCTGTCGCCGACCGCGCGGACCCGGGCGCGCCCGACGCCGTCGATCGTCTCGGCGTCGGCTCGGACGGCCTCGGAGATGGCCGAGGAGGTCACCACGAGGTCGTCGTCGAGTTCGAGGTCCGGACGGCCTTCCGGGCGCAGCGACCGGAAGAACCACCACAATCCCAGCCACAACAGCAGGACACCGAGCACGATGGCGCCGATCCGGGCGGCGAGCGCGTGCTGCGAGAGCCAGTCGAGCGCGATCGGGTCCACGAGCGAGCGGTCGGCCCGATAGGTGCCGAGCCAGCCCGCGCCGACCGCGATCACCGCGGCCCCGCCGAGCAGCGCGAGCAGTCCGATGAGGACGGTCAGGGTGCGTTCGGTGCCGGTGGACCGGCCGAGCGCCTTGGCGGAGACCGAACGGGTCATCGGCGGTCCTTCGGGGAGTCGACGACGACGGACACCTTCGGCCGCCGCACCAGGGGGACGTCGTCGAGCAGGCCGGAGACCGTTTCCAGCAGCCGCGGCCGCAGCTCGCCTTCGGTTTCCAGCCTGCTCGTCGCGCGGACGCGGATCTTCTTGGCGGTGGCGGTGACCTTGGCGCCCGCGACGTTGTCCTGCGCGCGCACGGTCAGCCCCACCAGCCTCGCCAGCGAACGCGGCGAAGTGGTCACGCTGACCTCGTTCGCCGGATCGGTCAGCCGGATGGCCCGCCGCCCGGCCGAGGCCGCGGCCAGGATCAGCAGCAGGCCCACGACCGCGACGGCGATCGCGAGGTACCGGACCTCCGGCGCGCTCCAGGACACCCCCGAAAGCCTGTCGCGCCAGTCGTCCCACGGGAGGAAGAGCGGCCCCCGCCCCGGCCGCCACCAGCCCCAGCCGACCTCCAAGGCCAGCAGGACCCCGGCGGCGGCCAGCGCCAGCCCGATCAGGGCGGACAGCAGGCGGACGAACAAACGCATGCCAGTTGCTCCTTTTAGCGGACGCGGGGCGCGATGTCGGGCAAGAGCGCGGAGACCTTCACCGAGATGTCGCGGACCTGGTACGAGGTGATCCGTTCGACCTCTTCGGTGACGTGAGCGCGCAGATCGCCGACGATCCGCCGCACCGGTGCCGGATAGTTCAGCGCCACGTCGAGCACGAGATCGACGTCGTTGCCCTCACCGCCGACCTTCGCGCTCGCGCCGTGTGTCCCCAGCCCGAGTCCGGCGATCCGCCGCTCGGCACGCGTGGTCCCGTCGACCTGGTCCGCCGCGTGCTGCGCGATCTTGCGGACCACGGCGGGCGCGATGGTGAGGGTGCCGCGATCTTCCGGGTCGGGCGGGACGGTCATTTGTCGCGGCCCCGGCCGAACAGATCGCCGAGGTCGAGTTCGCCGTCGAGCACCCGGCCGAGGACGAGGCCGATGACGCCGACGGCCAGTGTCACCAGGAACGCGGTGAAGCCCTGGGTCGCGGCGAGGCCGAGGATGAGCCCGGCGAGCAGGCCGGTCTGGGTCCCGTTCATCATTCGACCCGCGAGGTCTCGGTCTCGCCGCCGTTCTCGTCGGGCAGGTGGATGTCGTTGACCGCGATGTTGACCTCGATCACCTCGAGGCCGGTGATCTGCTCGACCTGGCCGATCACGTTGCGGCGCACCGCCCGCGCGACGTCGACGATGCGCGCGCCGTACTCGACGACCACGTCGAGATCGATGGCCGCCTGCTTCTCGCCGACCTCGACCGAGACACCGGAAGTGGTGACCGTGCCGGAACCGGGGATGCGCTCGCGGATCGCGCCGAAGGCCCGCGAGACGCCGCCGCCCAGCGCGTGGATCCCGGTCACCTCACGGGTGGCCAGACCGGCCACCTTCTGCACCACCACCGACGAGATCGTGGTCTTGCCGGCGGCTCCTTCCTCGTTGAGGGACGACCCCGCGACCGGGGTGTCGGGCTTGCTCACGCTCGGTTGCGCCATGAAGTTCGCTCCTTCTCGCACCGGTTGCCGCGCGACCTGCGCGCGCGGCGGTCCCTACGCTCTCACCGACCAGGACACGCGCGCATGCCGAGTCGTCCCGCCGTGTCCCCCGAACGGGGTAATCACTTCGGGGGTTCAGTCCGGGTGGACGTCGACCACGTGGACGTTGATCGCGGGCGGGGACGAGCCGAGCTGACCGGTCAGCGCCGCGGTGACGCGGTGGCGCAACAGTTCCGCGGCCGACGCCTCGACGCCGAACCGGACCGTCACCAGCACCTGGAGGACGTCGTCCTCGAGCGCGACGGCCGAGACGTGGACCCCGCCGAGGTCGCGGCCGATCTCGGCGGCGACCCTTCTGGTCATCAGCACCAGCGCCCGTTCCGACACCTGGGTCTTCCCACCCGCCGAGGGCAGATCGAGCGGCGCCGTGGTGTGCCTGCCGCGGACCCCGCCGACCGAGCGGAGCACCCGTTCGACGAGCCCGGGCGGCGTCGGCACCGGACGGCTCGCGGCGGCGCGCACCTGCGCCCACCGGGGGTCGTCGCGCGGATCCTCGCTCATCACCGTTCCCCGGGTCGGAAGTTGCCGCCGAGCTTCGCCAGCAGAGCCACCCTCGCGCGGTGCAGACGGGCGCGCAAGGCGGGCACTCCGACCTCGAGGACCTCGGCGATCTCCTCGTAGGTCAAGCCTTCGAATTCTCGCAGAATTAGCGGGATCCGCTGGCCGACATCGAGTTCGGCGATCGCGCGCAGCACGGTGCCGACCTGTTCGGCACTCACCACATGCCCCTCCGGACCAGGCACGACGCCCGCGTCCCCCTCATCGAGCGGCACGGTCGGTTTCCGGCGCCGGACCTGGCCGAGCGCGCCGTTCGTCGTCACCCGGTAGAGCCAGGTGGACACCGCGGATTCGAACCGGAACGCCGGCAGCGCGCGCCACGCGGAAAGCCAGGCCTCCTGGACGACGTCCTCGGCCTCCGACGTGCTGCCGGTGATCCGCAGGGCCACGCGGTACATCCTGGCCGTGTGCCGCCGGACCAACGTGTCGAAGGCACCGTGGTCCCCGGCGGCGGCCCGGGCCGCCAGCTCCTCGTCCGGAACCGGCGCGGGCTCGCTCACCCGCCCTCCCGGCGGCGATAGCGGAGCATGGTGAAGCCGTCTTCGAAAAGCACGGACGCGAGATCCATCCGCCGCGGTTCCGGGGCGGGGCGGCCGTCGGCGATCCGGCGTTCGCCCGCGCCCGCCAGCAGGGGAGCGACGGTCAGGCACAGCTGGTCGACGAGGTCGGCCGCGATCAGGTCGCCGAACAGCATCGGCCCGCCTTCGCAGTCGACGCGATACAGCCCGCGCCCGGCCAGGAGTTTCAGTGCCTCGTGGAGGTCGACGTCGTCGGTCCCGGCGACGAGTACCTCGGCACCCGCGCGCTCCAGCGCGGCCCGCGGCGCCTTCTCGGTGGTGATGACGAGGGGCGGGACCTTGGTGTCGGTGAACAACGGGCCCGCGGGGTCAAGTTCACCGGAACGGGTCACCACCGCGATCGGCGGGACTTCGGACAGGCCGAGCGAGACCCGGCGGGCGGCGCGTTCGGGAGTGATCCGCGCGCCGCGGTAGCCCTCGGCGCGAGCCGTGCCCGCGCCGACCAGGATCACGTCGGAAAGCAGCCGTCCCATCAGGAAGATCCGCTTGTCGGCGGGGTGCGAAAGCCCCTCGGACAGCTCGTCGACCGCGGCCGCGCCGTCCGCGGAGCTGACGAAGTTGACCTGGACCCAGGGACGGGTCAGATCCTCGGGGTACCCGTAGAGCCGTTCCAGGTCGGCGTCGGAGACGGGATCCGCCGGTGTCGTTGGCCACAAAAGCTGCACACGACCATCCCAGCACGCGCCCGACGGCACCGCTGAGCGGGGGATACGCCCGGTCAGGGAGGGTGAACGGCCGCCGCCGGTGCCGTTACTCTCGGCGAATGCCCGCCCGCCTGATCGATCGCCGTCCGGAGCTGTCCGCCGACGAGCTGATCACCGCGCTCGTCCCGCCGCCCCGGTTCGACGCCGTCCGGTTCTCCACTTACGTGCCCAACCCGGACGAGCCGAGCCAGGCCGCGGCCGTCGTCGACTGCGGCGCTTTCGCGAAGCGCGTGGCCGAGGCCGCGAACCGGAAGCCGAAGTCTAAGCTGCGCGCGCTGTTCGGCGGCGGGGACGACGCGCCCGCTGGGCCGATGGGGCTCTACCTGGACGGCGGCTTCGGTGTCGGCAAGACGCACCTGCTCGCCTCGACATGGCACGAGACGCCGTCCCCCAAGGCATACGGCACTTTCGTGGAGCTGACCCACCTCGTCGGTGCCCTCGGTTTCGCCGAAGCGGTCCGGCGGCTGTCCGAGCACCGGTTCCTGGCGATCGACGAATTCGAACTCGACGACCCCGGCGACACCATGCTCGTCACCCGGCTGCTGCAGGAGCTGATCTCGGCCGGGGTCTTCGTGGCGGCGACCTCCAACACGCTGCCGGACAAACTCGGCGAAGGCCGGTTCGCCGCCGCGGACTTCCTGCGCGAGATCCAGTCGCTCTCCGCCCGCTTCGGCGTCTGCCGCGTCGACGGCCCGGACTACCGCCACCGCGGCCTGCCCGACGCGCCGCCGCCCGCGAGCCCGGAGGCGCTGGAAGCCTCCGCCGCCGCGCATCCCGAGTCCACTGTGGACGACTTCGACGCGTTGTGCGGGCACCTCGGCGAGCTGCATCCTTCGCGCTACGGCAGGCTTCTCGACGGCGTGACCCGCGTGCACCTGCGCGACATCCACCCGGTCCCCGACCAGAACGTCGGACTGCGGCTGGTCGCCTTCGCCGACCGGCTCTACGACCGCGCGATCCCGCTGGTGGTCTCGGGTGAGCCGGTGCCGCTGCTGTTCACCGAGGAGATGGTGAACGGCGGCTACCGCAAGAAGTACCTGCGCGCCGTCAGCCGTCTGACGGCACTGGCGCGCGACGCCGTGCAGCCCAGGTGAGCAGCGTCCACGTCGCGCACACGGTCGCGACGGCGAACAGCGTGCCGCCCACGACGTCGGTCAGGTAGTGGTAGCCGAGGCCGATCATGCCGATCGTGACACCGCCGAGCACCACCGCGCCCACGACCGCGATGACGGCCGTCGCGACCCCTGGGCGGGCGAGCAGGACGAGCACGGTCAGCACCGCGACCAGCGCGACGGTGTGCCCGCTCGGGTAGGCGAGGTAGGTGTTCTTCCAGCGGTCGAAGAGCGGTTTGAGTACCCAGGTGTTGGCGAGGATCGCGATGAGCGGGCCCACGACGGTCAGTACCGCTTCGAGCTTGTGCCCTCCTGACAGGCACAAGGCGACGGCGAGGACCGCGATCGGGATCAGGACGTAGGCCTCGGTCGGCAGGACGAGGAGCCGCAGAAGGTCTTCGCCGAAGGTGCGCCGCACCCACCCGTCGGCCAAGGCGTCGGGCCCGGACAGACCTACGCCGGAGACCAGCAGGCCGAGGACGACCATGAGCACGGCGCAGGTCACCGCGACCAGCCCGTACGGTGCTCTTCCGCTCATCCGGCGAGATTACGTGACGGCCCACGGGGGCTGAAGGGGACTTTCCCCACATCAGACGTGGGGAAAGCGCCCTTCGTCGAGTGAGACGCGGGGAAGGGCCCCTTCAGCTCGCGGCGAAGGCAGCGAAGTCTTCTTCGGTCTGATCCGCGTATCGCACCGCGTACGCCCCGATGGCCTCGTCGAGGTCTTCGTCGTCCTCGAAGTATCCCGCCAGCATCTGCGGGTGCAGCGACCGCGCGTGCGCCCGAGCCAGCAGAGCGCCCGCGAGGCGGCCGTAGTCGTCTAGGTGGTCCTTCTTCAGCTCCGCTGGGTCGATGTCGCCCTTGAGGTTCCGGAACTGCCGCACGATGTACGGCACGCCGTCAATGGTCGTCCAGCCGAGCAGGATGTCCGTCTCGGCCTGCACCAGCCGCGCGCCCTCGACGATCCGCTTGCCTTCGTGTTCCGGCGAAGGCAGCCCGAGGTAGGGCGCCAGCGCCGACGGGTTGGCCTGCTTCACTTGCAGGACAAGGTCTTCACCGGAGTTCCCGTGCAGCAGCGCGACATAGCTGCGCAGCCCGACACTGCCGGTGCCGACCACCCGGAAGGCCACATCGGACACCCGGTACCGCGAGATCAGCGTCCGCCGCGACTCGCGCAGGGTGTCCACATACGACACCAGGCCGGTGACGACGGCTTCCGCTGTCGCGTCGTCGACGTGCGTGAGCACCGGCGGGTCTTCGACGAACCGGTGCCGTTCCAGGCCGGTCTCGTGGTCGTCGATCCGCCGGGTCCACTTCGCGGTGACCTTGGCGCTGGTGTTCTTCCGCGCCTTCTCGGCCGCTTCTTCGAAGTCGTCGATCAGGTCGTGCGCTTTCACCTTGCTCAGCACCGACGCGTCCGGCAGCGCGTTCCACGCTCGCAGGAACGGCAGTTCCGCCAGCCCCCGGATGGTGCGCCGGTAGGACTTCACCGCGTCTTCGGCGGCTTCGCGGCAGCCCGATTCGCCGATGCCGCCCTCGCGCCCGGCCAGCACGAGACTCGCGGCGAGCCGTTTGAGGTCCCACTCCCACGGCCCCGGCACGGACTCGTCGAAGTCGTTGATGTCCATCACGATCTGGCCCTCGGGAGTGCCGTAGAGCCCGAAGTTCGCCGCGTGCGCGTCCCCGCACAGCTGCGCCGTCAGCCCGGACGCCGGCGAGCCCGCCAGATCCGCGGCCATCAGCCCGGCCGCGCCGCGGTAGAAGGTGAACGGCGACGCGAGCATGCGCTCGCGCCGCAGTTCCACCAGTTCCGGCAGGCGGCCTTCGTTGGTCCGGGCGAAGAACTCCGCCACCCCGGGCCGTTCCTTGCCCGCCGCCGCGTGATCGTGCTCGGACGACGGCGCCTTGTCCCGCAGCGCCTTACCCCTCGCGAACCAGTCCTCCGGCGACACCGTCTCGGTGCCGACCAGCGGCCGCTCCACCCACTCCCGCTCGTCTCCCATGGACAGCCAACGTACCGGCCGCCCGAAAGGTTCACCGGGTCTTGACGACCTCCGTGATCGCGTCGATACCGCGGTCGAGTTCCTCGCGGCTGATCACCAGCGGCGGCGCGATCCGCAGGGTGTGGTCGTGCGTCTCCTTGCACAGCACGCCGCGTTCGGCCAGCGCAGTGGACGCCTCCCGGCCGCTCGGCCCGCCGGGCGCGATGTCGATGCCCGCCCAGAGGCCGCGGCCGCGGACCTCGGCCAGCCCGTTCCCGACCAGTTCGCCGAGCCTGCCGTGCAGGTGGGCGCCCAGTTCGCGCGAGCGCTCCTGGAACTCGCCGGTCTTGAGCAGCCCGACCACGGCCCGGCCGATCGCGCAGGCGACCGGGTTCCCGCCGAAGGTGGAGCCGTGCTCACCCGGCTTCAGCACGCCGAGCACGTCCTGGCTGCCGACGACGGCCGAGACCGGCATGATCCCGCCGCCGAGCGCCTTGCCCAGGGTGTAGACGTCGGCGCGGACGTCTTCGTGGTCGAGTGCGAGGACGGTGCCGGTGCGCGCGAGGCCTGACTGGATCTCGTCGGCGATCAGCAGGACGTTGTGCTCGTCGCACAGCCGCCGCGCTTCGGCGAAGTAGCCGGTGGGCGGCACGATCACGCCCGCCTCACCCTGGACCGGCTCCAGCAGGATCGCGGCGGTGCGCTCGGTGACGGCGTCGCGCAGCGCGTCGGCGTCGCCGTACTTGACGGTGACGAAGCCCGGCGTGAACGGGCCGAAGTCGGCGCGCGCGGTCTCGTCGGTGGAGAAGGACACGATGGTCGTCGTGCGGCCGTGGAAGTTCGAGCCCGCGACGATGATCTCCGCGGTCCCGTCGGGGACGCCCTTGACCTGGTACGCCCACTTCCGGGCGATCTTCACCGCGGACTCGACGGCCTCCGCGCCGGAGTTCATCGGCAGCGTCATCTCGGTACCGGTCAGCTCGGCGAGTTCCCGGCAGAACAGCCCGAGCTGGTCGTGGTGGAAGGCGCGGGAGGTCAGGGTCACCCGGCCGAACTGCTCGATCGCGGCGGCGATGAGCCCGGGGTGGCGGTGCCCGAAGTTCAGCGCGGAATAACCGGAAAGGAAGTCGAGGTAGGTCTTGCCCTCGACGTCGGTGACCGAAGCGCCCTCGGCGGTGGCGATCACGACGGGCAGGGGGTGGTAGTTGTGCGTGCTCCACTGCTCGTCGAGCGCGATGAAGTCGGCGGTCGTCATGCGTTCAGGTTAGATGTCCTTCCCGTGGACTTCATCCGGGAAACGTTGCTTTGACCCGTTGTTCGTTGCGTATCGACTCCATCGAGTGGCGAAATCGTGCATCGGACTACTTGATCACCGCAGGCGCGTGACGCGGACCGCGGTTATCGTCGCCGGATGGCGAAAAAGGACCAGGTCTCCGTACGGGACGCGCTGAGGATCGGCAAGGGGACCGAGCGGCACGATCCGGGCTCGTTCCCGATCGGGCCGCACAAGAAGCCGAAGGCGCTCAAGGACCTCGCCGACTCCGGCGGCAAGCTCGCGAAGCTGCAGGAGGCCCTCTACGCGGAGGGCGTCGGCGGCGGCAAGCGCAGTGTCCTGCTGGTCCTGCAGGGGATGGACACCTCCGGCAAGGGCGGCACGGTCGGACACGTCCTCGGCCTGGTCAATCCGATGGGCGTGCGGTACGCGGGGTTCAAGAAGCCGACCGCCGCCGAAGCACGCCACCACTATCTGTGGCGGATCCGCAAACAGCTCCCCGTGCCGGGGCAGGTCGGCGTCTTCGACCGCTCCCACTACGAGGACATCCTGGTCCCGAGGGTCCAGAAGCTGGTGCCCGCCGCGGAATGGCGCAAGCGCTACGCCGAGATCAACGAGTTCGAACAAGAGCTGGCCGACGCGGGCACGACCGTCGTGAAGGTGTTCCTCGACATCTCGCCGGAGGAGCAGCTGAAGCGGCTCAAGGCGAGGCTGGAGACCCCGGCGAAGTGGTGGAAGTACAACCCCGCCGACCTCGACGCGCGCGCCCAGTGGAACGACTACCAGAAGGCCTACGCCGACATCTTCGCGAAGACCTCGACGGCGACCGCGCCCTGGTACGCCGTTCCCGCCGATCACAAGTGGTACCGCAACTTCCTGGTCGCGCGGCTGCTGATCGAGACGATCGAGGAGATGGACCCGAAGTTCCCTCAGGCCGACTTCGACCCCGAGACGGAGCTGAAGAAGCTGGAAGGCGTTGGCGTCCCCGAGTGATGGTCTGAGAGAGTGCGGACGTGACCAGCCTCGAAGATCTTCCGTTCCTCCGCCGTCAGGCCCGCACTCAGCGCTTCACCCTCGGCGCGCCGAAAGAGTTCAAGGTCGCTCCGGACGGCTCCCGTGTCCTGTTCCTGCGTGCCGAGTCCGGCACCGACCCGCGGCACAGCCTGTGGTCGTTCGACGTCGTGTCGGGCGAGGAGACGAAGCTGGTCGACGCGGCCGAGCTGCTGCCGGGTGAAGAGGACCTGCCGCCCGAGGAACGCGCCCGCCGCGAGCGCAGCCGCGAGACCGGCGGTGGCGTGGTCGGCTACGCGGTCGACGACGCCTTCACCGTCGCCGCGTTCTCGCTCTCGGGCAAGCTCCACACCCTCGACCTGGCCACCGGCGCGGTGTCCGTGCTGGTCGACGGCTCGGTCGTCGACCCGAGGCCCAGTCCGGACGGCACCCACGTCGCCTACGTCCGCGACCGGCGCCTGCGGGTGATCGACCGCGCGACCGGTGAGGACCGCGTGCTCGCCGGGGAAGACGGCGAGGACATCACCTGGGGGCTCGCGGAGTTCATCGCGGCCGAGGAGATGGGCCGGACCCGGGGCTACTGGTGGTCCCCGGACGGGAAGAGCCTGCTGGCCGAGCGGTCCGACCGCGCCGCCGTGCCGCGCTGGACGATCGCCGACCCGGCCAACCCGCAGTCGCCCGCCACCGTGGTCGCGTATCCGGCGGCGGGATCGAAGAACGTCGACGTGACGCTGGCGATCATCGGCCTCGACGGTGCCCGCGTCGACGTCGCGAAGACCGATTGGGAGTACCTGGCCGCGGTGCACTGGTCGGCCGCGGGCAAGCCGCTGCTGTCCGTGCAGTCGCGTGACCAGCGCACCCTCGAGATCCAGGCGGTCGACCCGGCGACCGGCGCGGTCGAGGTCCTGCACACCGAGACCGACGAGTGCTGGGTCGAGATCGCCGCGGGTGTCCCGGCGTGGACGACCGGCGGACGGCTGGTGCGCGAGAGCGCCGCCGACGGTGATCACCGGCTGGTCGTCGACGGGGTCGCGGTCACCCCGCCGGGGCTGCAGGTGCGCTCGATCCTGCACGTCGGCGACGAGGTGCTGTTCAGCGCTTCGGAAGCCGATCCGACGCAGATCCACGTCTTCCGCACCGAAGGCGGCGAACTCCGTCGTCTGTCCACTGAGGACGGTGTGCACGTCGGTTCCGGCAACGCTTCGCTGACCGTGCTCTCGTCGTGGAGCCTGGACCGCAGCGGCCCGGTGGTGACCGTCGTGTCCGGTGAGAAGACCGTGGCGCGCATCGGTTCCCACACCGTCGATCCCGACGTCGTGCCGAACCTGACCTGGCTGACGCTGGGGGAGCGGGGTCTGCGCGCCGCGCTGGTGCTGCCGACCGGCTACGAGGAGAGCGAAGGCAAGCTGCCGGTGCTGCTCGACCCGTACGGCGGCCCGCACGCCCAGCGTGTCCTGCAGACCCGCAACGCCTTCCTGACCCCGCAGTGGCTGGCGGACCAGGGTTTCGCGGTACTGGTCGCCGACGGCCGCGGCACGCCCGGCCGGGGTTCCGCCTGGGAGAAGGAGATCGCGGGCAAACTCGCCGACGTCACCCTCGCCGACCAGGTCGACGCCCTGCACGCGGCGGCCGCGCTCCATCCGGAACTGGACCTGGAGCGGGTCGCGATCCGCGGCTGGTCCTACGGCGGCTACCTGTCCGCGCTGGCCGTGCTGCGCCGCCCCGACGTCTTCCACGCCGGTATCGCGGGCGCCCCGGTGACCGACTGGTCGTTGTACGACACGCACTACACCGAGCGCTACCTCGGGCTTCCGCAGGAGGAAACGGCGTCTTACGAGCACAACTCGCTGATCGCCGGCGCCGGTGACCTTTCGCGGTCGCTGCTGATCGTGCACGGACTGGCCGACGACAACGTTTTCGTCGCCCACTCGTTGCGCCTGTCGTCGGCACTGCTGGCCAAGGGACGCGCGCACGTGTTCCTGCCGCTGGCCGGCGCGACGCATATGACGCCGCAAGCCGAAGAGGTCGCGGAGAACCTGATGCGCACGCAGGTCGACTGGATCGTGCGCGAGCTGTCCGGTGACGCGGTGAAGAGCGAGGAGAACGCATGAAACGGTGGGGCATCACGATTCCGCTGACCGGGGTGCCGCTCGCGGCGCACAAGGAGATGGTCGAGCAGCTGCCCGACCTCGGCTACACCGACGCGTGGTCGGCCGAGACGGCGGGCAACGACGCCTTCACCCCGCTGGTGCTCGCCTCGCAGTGGGCGCCGCAGCTGCGGCTGGGCACCGCGATCGTGCCGGTGTACACCCGCGGCCCCGGCCTGCTGGCGATGAGCGCGGCGACCGTTGCGGAACTGGCGCCCGGCCGGTTCGTGCTCGGCATCGGGGCGTCGTCCCCGGTGATCGTGAAGAACTGGAACGCCGCCGAGTTCGAGGCCCCGTTCGCGCGCTCCCGTGACACCCTGCGATTCCTGCGGTCGGCACTGGCGGGGGAGAAGGTCACCGAAGAGTACGAATCCTTCTCCGTCAGCAAGTTCCGGCTGGAGCGGCCCACCGACCCGCCGCCGTCGATCATGCTCGCCGCGCTGCGGCCGGGGATGCTGCGGCTGGCGGCGAAGGAGGCCGACGGCGCCATCACCAACTGGCTCGCTCCCTCCGACGTGCCGAAGGTGCGGGCCGAAATCGGCCCGGACACCGAACTCGCCGCGCGGATCTTCGTCTGCCCCACCGAGGACAAGGCCGCCGCGCGCGGACTCGGCCGGATGCTCATCTCGAGCTACCTGACCGTGCCGGTGTACGCGGCGTTCCACGAATGGCTCGGCCGAGGCGAGGCTTTGGCGCCGATGCACGAGGCGTGGGCCGCCGGTGACCGGCAGAAGGCGAACCAGGTCATCCCGGACGAGGTCGTCGACGACCTGATCGTCCACGGCAGCCTCGATTCCTGCCGTGAGCAGGTGCAGTCCTATGTGGACAACGGGCTGACGACGCCGATCATCGCCTTGCTTCCGACGGGTGAGGATCCTTTCGCGCACGTTCGGGGTCTCGCGCCGCGCTAACCATCCGCCGCTGTAATGAACGGGACTTTCATTGCAAAATTTGCAATGAAAGTCCCGTTCATTACACGTCAGGCGACATTGAAAAGCTCTTCGTACCGCGAAGCCATCATGTGCGACCCCTTGATCTCCGAGGTCGTAGCCGCGTCCAGCACCCCCACCTCCTCCGCGTAGGTCGCGCCCCCGGAAGGCCCGAGCGGCAGCGAGATCATCGGCCCGCCCGGCGTGTGGGTCCGCAGCTCGCCGCCCTCGATCAGCGCCCTGATGTTGGCCACGACCACCTCCGCGTGGTCACCGGCCACCTTCGCCAGCTTCCCCTCCGGCAGCGCGGTGATGTCGCCGAGCGCGAACACCCGCGGCTGCCCGGGAAGCCGCAGGTCGGCGGTCACGTCCACGCGTCCGTTCGCCTGTCGTGCGGCGGCCAGTTCGCCGTCGAGGTACGTCGTGTGCGGCGCGCCCCCGTAGCACTGGAACCACAGGTCGGCGGTCACCTCGCCGCCGCCGGTGAGGCCCGAGGTGAACGTCTTCGCCTGCCCCGGTTCCGAGACCGGCGGCTCGGCCAGTGAAGTGCCGAGCAGGAGTTCGACGCCCAGTTCGTCGAGCTGGCGGCGGATCTCCGCGCGGAACTCGTCCGGGAAGCCGGGCAGGATCCCCGACGCCGGGTCGACGATCGTCACGGCCTTCTCCGGCCACACCGCCTTGATCTCACCCGCCAGTTCGAGCCCCACCGGGCCCGCGCCGAGCAGCAGCACCTTCTCCGCGCCCGCGAGTTCTTCCCGCGTGGCACGGATCTTCGCCTTCGCCGCGGCGCTGTCCTGGAAGTCGATCTTCGCCGGGAACGGGTACGCCGAACCGGTGGCCAGCACGACGTAGTCCGGCGTGAGCCGCTCGCCCGACGCGAGGGTGACGCCGTTCTGGTCCACGGTCACCGCGCGGTCGCGGAGCACCCGCCCTCGCTCGAGAAGGCGGGCGTACGGGTAGAAGAGCCGATCCGTCCACTCGGGATCGACGAGCCCGCGCAACGCGGCGACGTGGTGGACGAAATCCTCGCGCGGCTCGACGAGGACGACGTCGGTGAACGCGTCCAGTTCCTTGGCGACGGTGATGCCGCCGTATCCCCCGCCGATGACGGCCACGGTCGTGGTCATGAGACCCCCTAGTTCGTAGTACGTAATGTTGGTACTGCGAACTACAGTAGTTCGTACTCCGAACGATCGTCAAGTAGACTCGGGAGCATGACCACGGCCGAAGACCTCGGATTCGCGACGGCGCTGGTGCGGCTCTCGCATCTCGTGCAGCGGGCTTTCATCGACGTCGGCCGGTCCCACGACCTCACGCCCCAGCAGGCGCAGCTGCTCTGCGTGCTGGCACAGGGGGAGACGGGTGTCGGGATGACCGAGCTCGGCCGCCTGCTGAACCTGGAGAAGTCCAGCGTCACCGGCCTGGTGGACAGGGTGCAGCGGCGCGCTCTCGTCGAGCGGGTCGCGGATTCCTGCGATCGCCGCGCGCTGAAGATCACGCTGACCGAAGAGGGGCTCCGGCTCGCGAACGCCGCTCACGAAGGCGTCGTCGAGAAGCTGGAGGAGATGGCGGCCGGTCTCCCGGCCGAACAGCGTGAGGCGATCGCGATGGCCGCGTGGCGGATGGTCCCCGAAGACTGAGTCAGTGCCAGACGGCGGCGGCGAGCAGGAGTCCCGCCGCCGCGGCGCCGATCCCGGCGGCCATCGTGACGCCGACGTTCAGCACGGCGCGCGGCCGTGTCTCCTCGGTGAACAGGCGCAGCGTTTCGTATCCGAAGGTCGAGAACGTCGTGAGCCCGCCGCAGAACCCGACGGCCAGCAGCGAGCGGATCCCGTCCGGCTGGCCGCCGTACAGCGCCCAGCCGGTGAGGACCCCGAGGATCGCCGAGCCTGCGATGTTGACCACCAGCGTGCCCCACGGGAAGGCGGCGCCGTGCCGGGCCCGCATCCGCAGATCGGTCAGGAAACGCAGGATCGCGCCGGTACCGCCGCCCAGTGCGACGAGCAAAACGGTCATTTCGCCACCGCGCGGGTGATTTCGTGGCCGGCGTAGACCGCCACCAGCGCGGCGGCCACCGTGCCGAAGGCGTACGCCAACCCGGTGAACGGATGCCCGGTCGTCACAAGATCGAGTGAGTCCGTCGCGTAGGTCGAAAACGTGGTGTAACCGCCCAGGATCCCGACCCCGAGGAACGGCCGCAGCAGCCGGTGCGGATCGGCCGCAGCGGTCAGCAACGCCATCAGGACGCCGATGAGCAGGCAGCCGGAAACGTTGGTGGCGAAGGTCGAAAGCGCGAACTGGCCCCGCGAATGGGGGAGCGCGACCGACAGGCCGTAGCGGGCCAGGCTGCCCAGCGCGCCCCCTGCGCCGACGGCCGCGAGCACGTCCCATCGCGGTCGTGGGACGGATGCCGGTTCAGCCATGGATGGGAGCTTAGAACCGCTGTCCGGGTGAACTCGCGCCACGGTGTCGAAGATCGCTCCGCAGGTCGTTTTTCCCTGCTGGGCGGTGAATTTTCTCGAAACGTGTCGTAGGCTTGGCGACGCTCCAGGCCGATTTTCGGTCCGTCCGCTCGTCTGAGAAAAGGTGGCAGGATGGCACAGGAACAGTCAGCTACGCAGGCTCCCGACAGCGGTTTGCTGTTGGAGGTCGAAAAGATCCCGACCGCGGTCGACCGCGGGAAGGCCAACGGCGCGGCCGCCGACAACGACGGCAACGACGGCTGAGTGCCCGAAACGCCGACACTGGCTGACCTCGTGGCTCCGCTCGGGGTCAGCCAGTTCTTCCAAGACGTCCAGGGCGAGACCTACCGCCGTTTCGAAGGCCGCGCGGGCCGGTTCGCCGACCTGCTGCCGTGGCCGGCGCTGAATGCGATCCTCCGGCAGCATCGCCTGGAGTTCCCGCGGCTGCGCCTGGCGCTCGATGGCACTCCGGTGCCCATGGAGAGCTACACCGATCTCGTCCCCACCCGCCGCAGTGGCACCGTCCCCCGCCTGCAGGCCGCTCCGTTCACCGAGCACCTCCGCGGTGGCGCGACGATGGTGCTCGACGCCATCCAGGAACTCAGCGACCCGATCGGCGATCTCGCCAGGAGTCTCGAACACGACCTCCGCGAGAGCGTCCAGGTCAACCTGTACGCGGGCTGGGGCGTGACCCACGGCTTCGACGTGCACTGGGACGACCACGACGCGTTCATCATCCAGGTCGCCGGGCGCAAACGCTGGCGGATGCACGGCCCGACCAGGACCGCTCCGCTGCACCGCGACGTCGACCAGCCCGAGCGTCCCGGTGAGCCCATCGACGACTTCATCCTCGAAGACGGCGACGTCCTTTATGTCCCGCGCGGGCATTGGCACGACGTCACCGCGGTGGGGGAGATGTCGCTGCACCTCACGCTCGGTTTCAGCCCGGCCACCGGGATCGACCTGGTGTCCTGGCTCGCCGACAAGCTGCGGGCGAGCACCGTGTTCCGTCAGGACCTCCCGAGGTTCGGGACGGAGGACGAGCGCGTGGTCCGTGCCGCCGCCCTGCGCGCCGAACTGGAAGCCACGCTCACCACCGACGTCGTCGGCCGGTTCCTCGCCGAGCGCGACTCGTCGGCCCCGGCGCACCCGCGTGTCGGGCTGCCCTGGGCGGCGACCCCCGGCCTGCTGCCGGACGGCGACGAGACCGAAGTCCGGTTCCTCGTCCCGCGGGCGGTGCTCGAAGAAGGCGACGGCCGGGTGACCCTGCTCGCGGACGGCAAGCGGTTCGTCTTCGCGGGCGCCGCGGCCCCGCTGCTGAGAGCGTTGCTCGACGGGACTCCGCAGGCGGTCAAGCGACTCGCCGAGCTGTCCGAACTCGATCGGGGGACCGTCCGGGCCTTCCTCGGCGAGCTCACCACACAGGGGCTTCTCTCCATCGGCTGAAGGTCACAGGGGACGAGAAGTGTGAAGGTAGCCCGGACGGGGTAAGCTAAGGCATGCCTAAGGTGAAGTCCGGAGCGGTCGGCCGATGACCGCTCAGCTCTCGGACACCCCATCGCCGGACAGCCCGGCGGCGCCCGCCGCGTTGCCGGGCTGCGCCACCGTCGCGCGCATGCTGGGCGCGAGCCCCGCCGGCACCGCGGCCGACATGCGCTGCTGGCTGCTCGTCGAGCAGCCGGGCCCCTGGCCGGCGGACGCGCTGGAAAACCTTCTCGACGAGGCATTCCCCGCCGAGCGCCGTGAGCTGCTCGAGAACCTGAGACGTTCGCACGGGCTCCGCCCGCTGCTGATCCGCCGTCCCGGCAAGCACCAGCGAGACCCGGATCGCCCCCGTGTCGTGTACGTCGGCGGGGGCGAACCGGGCAACCGCTGGCTGGAGCGCCTGGAGATCCGCGACACGAGCGACCTGGCCGGACTGGACCTCGAAGCGGTCGCGAACGGTGTCGGCGGGCTCGGCACGCGAGTGGACGGGCCGCTGTTCCTGGTCTGCACGCACGGCACCAAGGACATGTGCTGCGCGGTCCTCGGCCGTCCGCTGGCCTCGGCGCTCAACGCGAACCACCCCGGCCGGTCCTGGGAGGTCAGCCACGTCGGCGGCGACCGCTGGGCGGGCAACCTCCTCGTGGTCCCCGACGGATTCCTGCACGGCCAGCTCAACCCGGCCGAAGCGGCGCTGGTCGCCAAGGCCGCGTTGCGCGGGCAGGTCGAACCGGAGCAACTCCGCGGCCGCACGTCCGCCAGGACGGCGTGGGCGCAGTTCGCGGAGATCGCGATCCGGCGTCAGCTGAACCTGTCCGGATTGGACGACGTGCTCGCCGTCCAGGAGGAGCCGCTGCTCGAATCCGACGCGCGGGTGGTCACCGTGCGCGGCGGTGAGGACTTCTACTCCGTGACCGTGCGCCGCCGGTCGGCGACGCCGCGCGGGGAGAGCCGGTGCGCGGGTCTCATCCAGCCCGCCGGGTACGTCACCGACGAGATCACCAAGCTCTGACCCTCGCAAGGACCGCGACCAGAGGACGAAACGCGGCAAAGATCACCCGCGTTCGAACACCTGTTTGACACCTGTCTAGAACATGTGTTCGACTGGCCGGGTGCGATGGGATCGACAGCGGGCGGACGGCGGCGAGCCGGTCCTGCCCGGATTGGACGGGCTGCTGCGCTCCGTGCGGGCACCCGAATTCGACGGCGTCACCTTTCACGAGGTGCACGCCAAGTCCGTGCTGAACAAGGTGCCCGAGGGCTCGGGGGTCCCGTTCGGCTGGACGGTGAACCCGTACCGCGGCTGCTCCCACGCGTGCACGTACTGCCTCGAAGGCGGGACGCCGGTCCTGATGGCCGATGGCCGGACGAAGCCACTCGCGGATCTCGCGCCCGGCGACGAGATCTACGGGACGCGCGGGCGCGGCGCGGGGCGGCGCCTGGTGCCCACGACCGTCCTCGCGCACTGGTCGACGCTCAAACCGGCGTACCGCCTGACCCTCGACGACGGAACGTCCATCGTGGCCAGTGGCGACCACCGGTTCCTCACCGGACGCGGGTGGAAGCACGTCACGGGTTCCCGCTTCGGCGCGGCGCAGCGGCCGCATCTGGTCGGGGGCACCGAACTCGTCGGGGTCGGGAAGCTGACCAGGACCCCGGACGACACCATCGGTTACCGCGCCGGTTTCCTCTGCGGAATGCTGCGGTCCGGGGGATTCTCGGCCGAACAGGCCGCCGCGGACCGCGCGCTCAAGTACCTGCCCGACTTCGGCGCGTCGGTCGGCTTCGTGCAGGTGCCGCCGTCACCGGATTCCCATTGGCAGCGTGGATTCCTGGCCGGGCTGTTCGACCTCGCGGGCAGCTACCGGCACGGCGCGCTGCGGGTCGCCCACGACGAGCAGGACATCGTCTCGACCTTCTGCGCCGCGCTCGACAACTTCGGTTTCCGCTACGTGAAGACCGAAAACGTCAAGTTCCGTCCGCTGTGGACGGTGCAGCTGATCGGCGGCCCGGCCGAAGAGATGCGCTTCTTCCACCTCGCCGACCCCGTCGTCGGCTGGAAACGGTCCCTCGACGGGCTCGCCATCGGCCGGACCAGGCGGAAGGTGGCGTCCATCGAGGCGCTCGGCATCGAGCTGCCGCTGTTCGACATCACCACCGGCACCGGTGACTTCATCGCCGACGGCATGGTCACGCACAACTGCTTCGCGCGGAACACCCACACCTATCTGGATTTCGACGCCGGACGCGACTTCGACACGCAGGTGATCGTCAAGGTCAACGCGCCCGAAGTGCTGGCCGCGCAGCTGCGGCGGCCGAGCTGGACGCGCGAGCACGTCGCGATGGGCACGAACACCGATCCCTATCAGCGCGCCGAGGGCCGGTACGGGCTGATGCCGCGCATCATCACCGCGCTGGCGGATTCGGGCACGCCACTGTCCATCCTGACCAAGGGGACCGTGCTGGCCAGGGATCTGCCGCTGCTGGAATCGGTGTCGAAGGACGTGCCCGCCGGGCTGGCGATCTCGCTCGCGTTGCTGGACGAGGGCCTGCAACGCCGCCTCGAACCCGGGACGCCGACCCCGCGGGCGAGGCTCGACCTGATCCGCAAGGCGGCCGACGCCGGGCTCCCGTGTTCGGTGCTGGTCGCCCCGGTGCTGCCGTACCTGACCGACTCGGTGGAGGCACTCGACGCCTTGTTCGCGCGGCTGGCCGAGGCGGGCGCCACGCGGGTCACCGTCCTCCCGTTGCACTTGCGGCCGGGCGCGCGGGAGTGGTTCGCGCGCTGGCTCGGCCGCGAACACCCGGAGCTGGTGCCGAAGTATCGCGAGCTGTACTCGCGCGGCGCGTATCTCCCGAAGTCCTATCGAGAGCGGTTGGGGACACGCGTCGGCCCGCTGCTGCGCCGTCACGGCTTCGGTTCCCGTGCGGACGACGGGGACCGGATGCAGGTGACGATGCCCGTGCAGCGTGCGGGGGAGGCGGTGGTGCCTGCCGCGGAACAGCTCAAGCTGCTGTAAGGCGTCACTTTTGCCTCATCCGACCAAAAGATCGACTCTTTTCGGGCAACACCGGAAAACGTCTTCCCGGTACGCGGCACGCATTGTGAATCTTCTTACGTCACAACGGATTCGGCCGTTCGGCTTAGTCACTTGGCGGAAATCCCTTTCGTGCTTAATCTCGAAGGGACGAAGGCGAGGAGGTGCCTGTTGACCACCCGGACTGACCGCACCGCCGCTGTCCGCATCGCCTGGGCCGCGACCAAGCTGACCAGAGCGGGAAGACACCCGATCGCCATCGGCAGACTCGCCGGCACCGTCGGTATGGACCCCGCCGAGGCCCACCGGCTGATGGAGCTGATGGGTTTCGTCATCCGTGACGGCCTGGTCGTGATGGACCGCGCCGCCCGGCCAGGTCCGGCAGGCCGGGCGGGTTCCGACCTGTTCCGGGTGGACCTGTTCCTGCTGGCCGTCGCCACCGGTGAACCCGTGCACGCGGATTCGGTCTGCCCGGCGACCGGAGCACGCGTCCGCGTCCACTTCACCCGGGCGCACGTGCTGAGCGTGGACCCACCGCACGCCGTCGTCGCCGCGTCGCGGCTGCCGGGCGTCGACCTCACCCTCGGCCAGGAGTACGTCGAGGCGCTGGTCTGCACCCAGTTCTTCGCCTCGAAGGAGGCCGCGGCGGGCTGGCTGCTGGAGAACATCGACGGCCGGGTCCTGTCCGTGCCCGACTATCTGGCGCACACGCGGCGGATGGTCGCGGCGCTGGAGGCCTGGCCGACGATCTGAGAACACCTGGTCGCGAGGCATCGGTGTCGATTCGTTAGCCTTTGACGTCGGCGAAAAGCCGAATCGCAGAATCGTGATGCCGAAGGAGAGCACCCGCAGTGCTTCGCACCCACAAAGCCGGCACCTTGCGTGCCGAGCACGCCGGTCAGACGGTCACCCTCACCGGATGGGTGGCTCGGCGGCGCGATCACGGCGGCGTCATCTTCATCGATCTGCGCGACGCCAGCGGCGTGAGCCAGGTCGTCTTCCGCGAGGGCGAGATGGCCGAGCGCGCGCACCAGCTGCGGTCGGAGTACTGCCTCCGCATCGTCGGCGAGGTCTCGAAGCGCCCGGACGGCAACGCCAACGCCGAGATCCCCACCGGCGAGATCGAGGTGCTGGCCACCGAGCTCGAGGTGCTGTCCGAGGCCGCCGTGCTGCCGTTCCCGATCGACGACCGGGTCGACGTCGGCGAAGAGACGCGCCTGAAGCACCGCTACCTCGACCTGCGCCGCAGCGGCCCCGCGGCCGCGATGCGCCTGCGCAGCGACGTCAACCGGGCCGCCCGCGAGGTGCTGCACGCCCAGGAGTTCGTCGAGGTCGAGACCCCGACCATGACCCGTTCCACCCCCGAGGGCGCCCGTGACTTCGTGGTCCCGGCCCGCCTCAAGCCCGGCTCCTGGTACGCGCTCCCGCAGTCGCCGCAGCTGTTCAAGCAGCTGCTCATGGTCGGCGGGCTCGAGCGGTACTACCAGATCGCGCGCTGCTACCGGGACGAGGACTTCCGCGCCGACCGGCAGCCGGAGTTCACCCAGCTCGACATCGAGATGAGCTTCGTCGAGCAGGACGACGTCATCGCCCTCGGCGAGGACATCGTGACGGCGCTGTGGAAGCTGATCGGTGCCGAGATCCCCCGGCCGTTCCAGCGCATCACCTACGCCGAGGCGATGGAGAAGTACGGCTCGGACAAGCCGGACCTGCGCTTCGACCTCGAACTCACCGACATGACCGCGTTCTTCGCCGACACGCCGTTCCGCGTGTTCCAGGCGCCCTACGTCGGCGCCGTCGTGATGGCGGGCGGGGCCGACCAGCCGCGCCGCACCCTCGACGCCTGGCAGGACTTCGCCAAGCAGCGCGGTCACCGCGGTCTCGCCTACATCCTGGTCAACGAGGACGGCACGCTCGGCGGGCCGGTCGCGAAGAACCTGTCGGAGAAGGAGCGGGAGACCGTCGCGGAAGCCGTCGGCGCCAAGCCCGGCGACTGTGTCTTCTTCGCCGCAGGCAAGCCCGCCGACGCGCGTTCGCTGCTCGGCGCGACCCGGTTGGAGATCGGCGGCCGTCTCGGCCTGATCGACGAAAACGCCTGGTCGTTCGTGTGGGTCGTCGACTTCCCGATGTTCATCTCGGCCGACGAGTCCGACGACGTCGCCGTCGGCGGTGGCAAGTGGAAGGCGCTGCACCACGCCTTCACCTCGCCGACCCCGGAGTGGATCGGCAAACTCGCCGACGACCCCGGCGGCGCGCTGGCCTACGCCTACGACATCGTCTGCAACGGCAACGAGATCGGCGGCGGCTCGATCCGTATCCACCAGCAGGAACTGCAGAAGCAGGTCTTCGAGCTGATGGGCCTCGGCGAGGAGGAGGCGCAGGAGAAGTTCGGCTTCCTGCTCGACGCCTTCGCGTTCGGCCCGCCGCCGCACGGCGGCATCGCGTTCGGCTGGGACCGGATCGTCATGCTGCTGGCCAAGGCCGATTCGCTGCGTGACGTGATCGCGTTCCCGAAGACCGGCGGCGGATTCGACCCGCTGACTTCGGCTCCGGCGCCGATCACGCCGGAACAGCGCAAGGAGGCGGGCATCGACGCCAAGCCCGCGCCGCCCGTCAAGAACTGATGCTCCATCTCAGGGCCGTGTGCCCGCCGGAACGGACCGAAGAAGCGATCCGGATCCTGCGGGCCCACGCCGGGATCGCCCACCTCGTCGTGCATCGCGGGGTGGCGGTCGCGCCCGAGGGTGACCTGGTCGAGGCCGACATCGCGCGTGAGGCGGCCGACGAGATCATCGAGTCGCTGTGCGGGCTCGACCTCGACCACACCGGCGGGATCACCTTGGAGGCGCTGGACACCGCGGTGTCCGACGCCGCGGACAAGGCCGAAGAGGACGCGCCGGGCGAAGCCGCGGACGCGGTGGTGTGGCAGGAACTCGTCGGCCGCACGGGTGAGGAATCCCGGCTTACCTGGACATTTCAGGCGTTTCTGACCATCGCTTGCGTGCTGGCGTCGGTGGGCGTGATCACGAACTCGTCGGTCACCATCGTCGGCGCGATGGTCGTCGGGCCGGAATTCGGCCCGCTGGCGGCGATCGCGGTCGGGCTGGTGCTGCGCCGGGGCGATCTGGTGAAACAGGGCACCGTCGCGCTGCTGGGCGGATTTCCCATCGCCATGGTGATCACCCTCGGTGTGGTGCTGCTGGGCAACACCACGGGTGTTCTCGAGGTCGGCAAACTCGTGGACAACCACGAGGCGGATTTCGTTTACCAGGTGGGAATCGCGTCGCTGATCGTCGCGCTGCTCGCGGGCGCGGCGGGGATGCTTTCCATGACTTCGGCCAAATCCGCCGCCCTGGTCGGCGTTTTCATCTCGGTGACCACGGTGCCGGCGGCGGGCTACGCCGTGGTCGCGGCGGTTGCCGGTGAGTGGGACCGGTGCCTCTATTCGGCCGGTCAGCTGCTGGTCAATCTCATCGGAATCGTTGCAGCTGCGGCCATTGTGCTGATGTTGCGCCGTCGAGGGCAACGATCGAGGGTAACGGAACGTCCGCTTTCACGCGGATGAGTCCCAGATCGCGTCAGTGCGCGCGTTTGCCCGGATCTCAGTGGTCATGGTTGCTCAGTCACGAGTAGGGTCGGTGGTAATGACAGTCGATACCTCCTCTGCCGATGATTCCACCGTCGGAGCTGGAGCCGAAACCCTCGCCGTCGCAGCGGCAGTCGCTGCGGGCGAGTCGGTCCTTTCGCGCCGCTTCGGCAGCGCGATCACACTCGTAGCCCCGGAAGACCTCGCCGGCAGTGGCCCGGCCACGGTCGTCCGGGCGCGGGTGGCGTCCTCGCCGTTCGCGTTGCCGCGCACCCTGGTCATCAAGCACTACCCCGATCCACCCGAACCGGGACGGGCCGATCCGTTCGCGCAGGAGGCGGTCAGCTACCAGCTGTTCACCGCGCTCGCGCCGGAGGACCGGATGTGCCCGGAGCTGCTGGCGCACGACGGCCGGTATCGCGTCCTGGTGATCGAGGACCTCGGCGGCGTCCCGACGCTGCACGACAAGCTCCACGCCCGTGACGCGCGCGGCGCCGAACGCGCGCTGCTGTCCTGGGCCCGGTCGCTGGGCAGGCTGCACGCGAGCACCGCGAGCCGCGAGCCCGATTTCAACGCGCTCCTGCGCCGTCTGGGTGGTCCGGTCAAGAACGAGGACGCGCCGCTGCCCGCGGTCTGCGCCCAGCTGCCGGGGCTGCTGGAGGAACTGCTCGACGTCGAGACACCGGAGCCGGTGCAACGGCGGGTCATGGAGGTCGCCGAGCGCGCGGGCGCGCCGTCGTACCGCGCGTTCAGCCCGGTGGACCTCAGCCCGGACAACAACCTCGTGACCAGCGGCGGAGTGCGGTTCCTCGACTTCGAACGCGGCCGGGTGCGCAGCACCCTGATGGACGCGGCGTACCTGCGGCTGCCGTTCGCGTCGACCGCGGACGCGCTGGCGCTGCCGCCGGGGATGAGCGAGGCGATGATCGCCGCCTGGCGGTCGGAGGTCGTCTCCGTCTGGCCCGCGCTCGCGGACGAGGACGCGCTGGCCGAGTACCTGATGGACGGTCAGCTGCTCCTGCTGTGGATCATCACCTGGGAGATCCTCCCCGAGCTGGACCTGGACAGGCACGCCACGCCGATCAGCCGGGAGGCCGGCCTGGTGACCTGGTGGCGGGAACTGGCCAAGCATTCGCTGCGCGCCCGCCTGACGGACATCTCCGAACACGCCACCCGGGTCGCCGCGGCGCTCGGGGCCCGGCTGGGCCCGCACGCGGACCTGGCGTTCTACCCCGCGTTCCGGTAACCGCCGCACGGACTTTTCGCTCGACCGTCCTCGCCGCGTTACCCAGGCATCACCGCAGGTGAGTCTGCGTGGCCGATGGTGGCTACCGTGACCGTGATCAGTGTCGAAGTCACTCCGAGTCCCGAACCCCTCCTTCCTCCTGCCCCGGCCGTACCCCGGTCCGCCCGCAGACTGGTCGTACTCGGCGATTCCACCGCCGTGGGCCTGGGTGACCCGCTGCCGGACAGAGGCGGCTGGCGCGGGGTCGGCCCGCTCGTCGCCGAGGCGCTGGGCGTCGAGCCGGACGGCTACCTGAACCCGTCGTTCGCCGGAGCGCGCATGGGGTGCGTGCTGACGAAGCAGCTTCCCGCGGCCGTGGCGCACCGGCCGGACGTCGCGCTGGTCGTGGCGGGGATGAACGACACGCTGCGGCCCGATTTCAGCGCCGAGCGGATCGCCGCGGACCTCACCGAAGTGATCCGCTCGCTGGCCGCCGTCGGCACCACCGTGGTGCCGGTGCGCTACCACGACCACGGCAAGGTGTTCCGCCTCCCGCAGTCGTTGCGGCGCGCGCTGAGCGAGCGGGTGGCCGAGCTGAACGCCGCCATCGCCGGTGTCGTCGAGCGCGAAGGTGTGCCGTGCCTCGACCTCGAACTGCTGCCCGGCGCCTACGACCTGACCGCGTGGAGCGTCGACCGGCTGCACCCGTCGGAACTCGGGCACCGGATGCTGGCGACCGGGTTCACCGAACGGCTGTCCGAAGCCGGGTTCGCGGTACCGCGTCCGGTCACCCTGACCTGCTCGGGAGGCGTGGAGCCGAGTACCGCCGGGCATGTCGGCTGGCTGGTGCTGAAGGGGGTGCCGTGGGTGTGGCGGCGGGGCCGCGAGTTCGTGCCGTACGCGGCCGTGATCATGTGGCACTCGTTCCGGGAGCGGCTGCGCTGACCTGTGGCCGGAACCGTCGGTGGCTACGGCTACCGTCGACACCGTGGCACAGGACGAACTCTTCACCGTGAACCCCGATCTCGGGCCTCCTCCGGAGGATGACGAGCCGAGGGAGGTCGCTGTACCGGCAGGCTCGCCGCTGGCCGTGCGCATGCGTCCGCGGACGCTCGGCGAGGTCGTCGGCCAGCAGCACCTGCTGCGTGAAGGCGCGCCGCTGCGGCGGCTCGTCGAGGGCGCGGCGCCCGCGTCCGTGCTGCTCTACGGTCCGCCGGGGACGGGCAAGACCACGCTGGCGAACCTCGTTTCGGCCGCGACCGGTCGCCGGTTCGTGGCGATGTCGGCGCTGTCGGCCGGGGTGAAGGAGGTGCGCGGGGTCATCGAAGAGGCCCGGCGACGCCGTAACTACAACGCCGAGAACACCGTCCTGTTCATCGACGAGGTCCACCGGTTCTCCAAGACGCAGCAGGACGCCCTGCTCGGCGCCGTCGAAGACCGGACGGTCCTGCTGGTGGCGGCCACCACGGAGAACCCCTCGTTCTCCGTCGTCGCCCCGCTGCTCTCGCGGTCGCTGGTGCTGCAGCTGCGGCCGCTGACCGACGACGACATCGTCGCCCTGATCGACCGCGCGCTGACCGACGAACGAGGTCTCGGCGGCGAACTCACCCTGACCGAAGAGGCGCGGGCGCATCTGGTGCGGCTGGCCACCGGCGACGCCCGGCGAGCGCTGACCGCGCTGGAAGCCGCCGCCGACGCCGCGAGCGCGACCGAGGCCAAGACGATCGACCTAGCCATCGTCGAGTCCACAGTGGACAAAGCGGCGGTACGGTACGACCGCGACGGCGATCAGCACTACGACGTCATCAGCGCGTTCATCAAGTCGATCCGCGGCTCCGACGTGGACGCCGCACTGCACTACCTGGCGCGGATGATCGAAGCGGGGGAGGACCCGCGGTTCCTGGCCCGCCGCCTGGTGGTGCACGCCAGCGAGGACATCGGCATGGCCGACCCGACGGCACTGCAGTCCGCCGTCGCGGCGGCGCACGCGGTGCAGTTCATCGGGATGCCGGAAGGCCGGCTCGCGCTGGCGCAGGCGACCGTGCACCTGGCGACGGCGCCGAAGTCGAACGCCATCGTCACCTCGATCGACGCGGCGCTGTCCGACGTCCGGTCCGGGCGGATCGGGACGGTGCCGCCGCACCTGCGGGACGGGCATTACGCGGGAGCGGAGAAGCTCGGCAACGCGAAGGGGTACCGGTATCCGCCCAACGCGCCGGAAGGTGTTCTGGCGCAACAGTATCCGCCGGACGAACTGGTCGGGCGGGACTACTACGAGCCGACGCAGCGAGGTGCGGAGCGCACGCTGCACGAGCGGGTTCCGAAGCTGCGGCGCACGATCCGGGGCGAACGTTCCTGAAGTGAGCTTCGGGTGGTGGTCCTCCTCGGACGGACTTGCGCTGGGGCGATCGGGCAAGTGAGGCGGGACTGTGTGGATTTTGGGACATCTGACGTCCCAAAATCCACACGGTTGAGCGTCCGGAGTCTTCCCCGCTCGGCCGGGCGCCCCGGAGTTTGGGCATGGCGAGGGGCCCGTCGCCGGTGTGGCTGGCGGGCTCCTCGGGTCACACAGTGCAGTTGCGTCGGGGTTTTCGTAGCGGGTCCAAGTACTGGGGTGGGATGAACTCCGGTAGCCCGTCAGGTGCCATCTGGACTTGCCAGTCGCCGTGGTGGATCAGGCGGTGGTGAAAACCGCACAGCAGGACCAAGTTCCGGAGATCTGTCGGTCCTCCGTCTGCCCAGTGGTGGATGTGGTGGGCGTGGCAGTTCTTCGGCTTGCGATGGCAGCCGGGGAATGCGCAGCCCCCGTCACGGATGTTCAAGGCACGGCGTTGGCCTGGGGTGACGAACCGTCGTAGCCGTCCCACGTCCAGCGGCTCACCCGCGGCGTTGAGCACGACCGGCAACATGAGGCAGTCGCAGGCCGCCATCCGCGCCTCGCGGGCGGTCATCGTCCCGACGAAATCGACACACGCGGTACCCAGTCCCGACTTCAGTTCGTCGAGGCCGATGGTGACGTGGATCAGGGTGCGGTAGCCGCTGGTCCCGGGCTGGTCCGGGCACGCGATCGCGAGGTCCACGAGCTCGGCCCAGGCGTCACCCTGGCGTTCGGCCTTGGTCCGCAGGTCCGCTTGGCCGAACTCGTCCATCGGGCGAGGCTTGGCGTAAGCCTCGAGTGTCGCGGCGGTCCGGGCGCCGGTCTCGTCGTCGAGGAGGCCTTTCAGTGTCCAGTAGCCGTCTTTGCGGCGTTCCAGGGTCAGCTCGCGGCGGGGTTGGGCGGGTTCGGGGTCTTTCGGTTCCTTGCCGTCGGGGTCGAGCCAGCCCAGCAGCTGGTCTCCGAGATCCGACACCTGCTGCGGTCCGGCTTTCCGGGCTAGGTCGGCGAGGGTTGTCTCCGCGTGCTCCCGATCCTCCACCGACACCCCGGCCGGGATCTTCCGCAGGATCTCCACGATCTGCTTGATCCGTTCCTCACCGATCACACCCTCCGCCGCCGCCACACTGGTAGCGGGCGCGAAAGCCGGGACCTCCGTTCCATCCAAGGCACGTGTGGGGTTCAGATCGAGAGCACGCTTCACATACGGCCGCGCTTCCCCCTGGCTCAGTCCGGCGATATCGGCGAACCACGCCAACGTTGTCCCATAACCGTATAAGTCTTTCGCGCCGCGAGAATCAATCTCCGCCAGATATCGCCCCAACCCGGCGGAAGCGACCCGCATCACCTGCAGGAACTGCTGCACGCCGTGGGCAAGCTCCAGCTTGCCAGCGCGCCACAACTCCTGCGGCAACTCGGGAACAAAGGTCTCGGACACCCCGCAATAATACCGCACATCTATCGAACAGGTGTTCGTAATTTTAAGCAACAAGGCAACCCGCACATTCACCACTGAGGGGTGATTTCAGCAGAAAACAACCGCTACCCGGCGCGACACCGAACGTCAGTCACTGCATTTAGTCGACTAAATGCGTCGGGTCGCCTGGTGTGACATTTGAACCGTTATCGTAAACGGCAAGACTCCTCCGTCTGTGACCCATCGTCGCCCCCGATGAATCCTGTAAAGGGTGATTGTGGTGGGAATTCATATGTGTTCACGTAACGGAGTCCTGTGATGCGAGTGGAGATTCGGGGTTCTGTTGAGAGGTAAGGAAATACGGCTCTCGTGAGGGGTAAAGACGGTTAGAACCGTCCTCTCCGCTCACGAGACTCGAAGCGGTAAGGGTCACCCTGGGCAACTGGACCGTGCCGTTCGCGAACCCCGCGCCCGCAGTCGACCTCTGGCGTATAACGGCCTACACGTGTCCGCATGGTGAGACTCGGTGCCATATCGTGGACGAGCGACATACAGTCCGGGACATGTCGCCGAGAACCCTCCTGCGGGCCGTCATGGCCGTTTCCGCCGTCGCGCTCCTCGCCGCGTGCAACGCCTCGGCCAAGGACCCGGCCGCCCGGAACGCGGCCGGGCCCGCGCTGGTCCTGATCACGCCGAGCCCGGTCGGGGTCAACGACTTCCTCAAGCTCGCGGTCCAGGGCATCGAGGACTCAGCCAAGAAGCACAACGGGACGCAGAAAGTGTTCCAGAGCACCGATCCGGCGTCGATCCAGCAGAACCTCGCGGCCGCGGTGCGCGAGAAGCCCGCCGTGATCGTCGCCGTCGGCTTCAACTTCGCCGACGCGATCGCGGCCGAGGCCGAGCGCAACCCGGAGCAGAAGTTCCTGTTCGTGGACTCCTGCACCACCAAGCCGTTCCCGAACGTCACCTGCGCGGTGTTCCGTGAGCACGAGGGCTCCTACCTCGCCGGTGCCGAAGCCGGGCTGCTGAGCAAGTCCGGCAAGGTCGGCGCGGTCGTCGTGCTCGACGCGCCCCAGTTCCACCGCTACTCGATCCCGTTCGGGAAGGGCGCGGAGAAGGCCAAGCCCGGCACCACGCTGGCCCCGTTGTATATCGGCGGCGCGAACCCGTTCAACGATCCCGCCCGCGCGAAGGCGCTGGCCACCACCCTCTCGGGCCAGGGCGTCGACCACGTTATGGGTGCGGCCTCCGCGGCGGGCAACCTCGGGGTCTTCGAGGCGGCCAAGCAGGGCGGCTTCTTCGCGTTCGGCGTCGACGCCAACCAGTGCCCGGCCAGTCCCGGGCAGGTCGTGGACAACGTCATCAAGCGCACCAACGTCGTCATCGGCGACGGGGTCGAGGCGATCCTCGGCGGCAAGGCGGGCGAGGTGAAGTCCTACGGCCTCAAGGAGAAGGGCATCTCCCTGACCGGGCTCGAGCCGGATGCCTCGACGTCTCAGTGCGTCGTCGCGAACCGCCCCGACGTGCTGTCGAAGGTCGGCGAGCTGCGGGACCAGATCATCTCGGGCGCGATCGTCGTCGATGACCCCGCCAAATCCTGACGCCGTCTCACTCCGGGGGATCGTCAAGCGGTTCCCCGGAGTGCTCGCGAACGACCACGTGGACCTCGACGTCGGCGCGGGCGAGATCCACGCGCTGATGGGCGAGAACGGCGCGGGCAAGTCGACGCTCATGTCCGTGCTCTACGGTCTCCACCGGCCCGACGAGGGCACGATCTCCTTGCACGGCGAGGAAGTCTCCTTCGGCTCGCCCGCGCAGGCCATCGACGTCGGTGTCGGCATGGTGCAGCAGGGGTTCGCGTTGTTCGGCGAACTCACCGTCACCGAGAACGTCGTGTTCGGGAGCGAACCCACCCGCCGCGGCTTGCTTGACCGCAAGGCGGCGACGGCCCGCGTCACCGCGCTGATCGAACGGCACGAACTGCGTCTCCGGCTCGGTGACCGCGTCCGCGACCTGCCCGTCGGGCTCCGGCAGCGCGTCGAGATCCTCAAACTCCTCTATCGCGAGGCCGACGTCCTGATCCTCGACGAGCCCACCGCGGTGCTGACCCCGCCCGAAACCGAGCGGCTGTTCGGCGTCCTGCGCGCGCTCGCCGGGGAAGGCCGCACGATCCTGTTGGTGTCGCACAAACTCCAGGAGGTCCTCGCCGTCAGTGACCACGTCACGGTGCTGCGGGACGGCCGTGTCAGCGCTCGCGGGCGCACGGCGGACCAGACCGCCGCCGGGCTCGCCGCGGCGATGACCGGACGTGAGGTCGACCTCGACCGGATCCATCCGGCCGGGACGCCCGGTGACGCCGTTCTCGAAGCCCGTTCCCTGACCGTTCCCGGTACGGAAGGAAAGCCGTTGCTCGACAACGTGTCCCTGACCGTGCGCGCCGGCGAGATCGTCGGCGTCGCCGGGGTCGCGGGCAACGGCCAGGCCGAACTGTCCGGCGCGATCACCGGCCTCCTGAAGACCGGCGGCGAGATCGTCCTCAAAGGACAGAGCCTCGACGGCCTTTCGGTGCGCGCGAGGAGGGACGCCGGGCTCGCCCACGTGCCGGAAGACCGCGCCGAGGTCGGCTCGGCGCCCACGGCGAGCCTCCGGGAGAACCTGGCCGTAGGCTTCCACCGCAAGCTGCCCTTGGTACGCAAGGGATTTCTGCGCCGCAAGGCGATCGACGACCACGCGTCGGCGATCACCGAGGCTTACGACGTCCGCGGCGCCGGTCCCGCCGCCGCGATGGGCACGCTGTCCGGCGGCAACCAGCAGAAGGCGATCTTCGGCCGCGAACTCACCCACGACGCGCCGTTCCTGCTGGTCGAGCAACCCACCCGCGGGGTCGACGTCGGCGCGATCGAGAACATCCACGCCCGGCTCGTCGCCCACCGCGACGCCGGGCACGCCGTCCTGCTGATCTCCGCCGAGCTCAGCGAGGTCCTCGCGCTGTCCGACCGCGTGCTGGTGCTGTTCGAAGGCCGGATCGTCGCGGAGTTCACCAAGGACGAAGCCGATCAGCACACGGTCGGCCTGGCGATGGCCGGAGGTGCCGGATGACCCGCGTCCGCCTCATCGCCGTGCCGGTCGTCGCGGCACTCGTGCTCGGCGCGATCCTGTTGCTGGCCACCGGAACCGACCCGCTGGCCGCCTACGGCGCGATCGTCTCGGGTGCTTTCGGTCCCGACGGCATCGGCGACACCCTCGCCTATGCCGTCCCCGTCGCGGGGATGGCGACCGCGCTCGCGATCCCGCTCCGCGCGGGCATGGTCAATCTCGGCGGTGAGGGACAACTGGTGCTCGGCGCGATCAGCGCGCTCGCAGTCGGCCTGTACGTGCCTGGTCCAGGTCCGGTCAAGGTCGTCTTGGCACTGCTCGCGGGCGTTCTCGCCGGAGCCGCGTACGCCGCGCTGGCCGCGGTCTGCGAGAACCGCCTGGGTGTCCCGTTGCTGATCAGCACGCTGCTGTTGAGCTATCCGGCGATGTCGCTGGCCGGCTATCTGGTGCGGTTCCCGTTGAAGGACGCGGGCTCCAGCCTGCCGCAGAGCCCCCAGCTGCCTGAAGGCACGCGACTGCCCGAACTCGACGGCGTGACGACCGGGATCTTCCTGGTGGTGGCGGTGATCGCGGTCTACGCGGTGATCGACGCCCGCACGCCCGCCGGTTTCGAAACGAAGGTGACCGGCTGGGCACCGCGGTTCGCCGAGTACGCCGGGATCGACCGGCCGAAGCTCACGGTGCGGCTGCTGGCCGCGTCGGGCGGGACCGCCGGGCTGGTCGGCGCGATCGCCGTCCTCGGCTTCCCGTACCGGTTCATCGACGGCGCGCTGATCACACCGCAGTACACCTGGATCGGCCTGCTCGCGGCGCTGCTCGCCGGGGCGAGCCCGCTCGGGACGCTGCTCGCGGCGGTCTTCTTCGCGGCGCTGACCAGCGGCGGGTTCGCCATGGAACGCGCCACCCAGGTCCCGCGCGAGCTGACCGCGGTCCTGCAGGCGGTGCTGATCATCTTCCTCGCGGCCACCTCCGGGGTCTTCAAGCGGAAGGCGGGGCGGGCATGATCGACGCGAGCCTGTTCTCCTCGGCGCTCACCGCGCTGACACCCATCCTGTTCGCCGCGCTCGCGGGCGCGCTATGCCAGCGGGCGGGCGTCTTCAACATCTCCCTCGAAGGCTCGCTCCTGGTCGGCTGCTTCGGCGCCGTCGCGGGGAGCTGGTACACCGGCAGCGTGTGGATCGGCGTCGTCGTGGCGGTGATCGCGGCGACGGCGTACTCGCTGATCCTCGCGATCGGGTCGATCACCTTTGACGGCGATCCGATCGTGCTGGGCGTCGCGAGCAATCTGCTCGCGGTCGGACTGACCAGCTTCCTCATCCGGACGGTGTTCGGCACCGAGGGCTCGTTCAGTGACCCCACGTTGCAGGGCCTCGGCCAGTTCGGCCCGATTCCCGGGCAGTCGCTGCTGGTCTACCTGTCCTGGCTGGCCGTGCCCGCGCTCGCGGTGCTGCTGTACCGGCATCCGTGGGGCCTGCGGCTGCGCGGGGTCGGCGAACGTCCGGAGGCCGCGTCCAGCCTCGGCGTCAACGTGACCAAGTCCCGCTACGGAGTGATCCTGGCCGGGGGAGCGCTGTGTGGTCTCGGCGGCGCGCAACTGGCGCTGGGCTCGGTGACGTTGTTCGCCGAGAACATGACCGCCGGACGCGGCTGGATCGCCGTCGTCGCGGTCATGCTCGGCCGCGCGCATCCGCTCGGGGTGCTCCTCGCGGCGCTGCTGTTCGGCCTCGCGGAAGCGTTCGGTTTCCGGCTCCAGGGCATCGGCCTTCCGCAGCAGGCCACCGACGCCGCCCCGTATGTCGTCACGCTGGTGGCGCTGTTCCTGTCCAACCTCAAGCGGAAGAAGGGACAGCCCGCGTGAGCGACGTCCTGCCCATCACCAAGATCCCCCGGCACGGACTGCCGCCGCGCGCCGTCGTCGTCGGCGACCCGGACCGCGCGACCGCGGTGGCCGAAACGCTGGAAGACGCCCTCCTCGTCGGCCAGAACCGCGAGTACCGCAGCTACACCGGCACCTGGAAGGGCGTCCCGGTGGTCGTGTCCTCGCACGGCGTCGGTGGGCCCGGAGCGCTGTGCCAGTTCGGCGAGCTGGCCGAGGCCGGTGTCCGTACCTTCATCCGGCTCGGCACCGCCGGTTCGCTGGCCGACGGGATCACCGACGGCGACCTCGTCATCGCCGAGGCGGCGGTCCGCGACGACGGTGTCACCCAGCAGCTGATCCATCCGGAGTACCCGGCCTTCGCCACTCCGGAGGCCGTCGTGGCGCTGAGCCGCGCCGCTCCGGAGGCGCATCGCGGCGTGGTGTGGACGCGGGCCGCGTTCAGCCCGCTGGTGCTCACCCTCCCGATGGCCGATTACCTCGCGGCGCGGGTCGTCGCCATTGAGATGGAACTCTCCACGCTGCTGGTCTTCGCGGCATTGCGCGGCCTGCGGGCCGGTGGTGTGCTCGTGATCGACGGCGACGCGCGGCCCGAGCACCCCGACCCGTCGGCCTACGACCCGCATCGCGACGTCGTGGCCGAAGGGGTGGCGAGGGCGACCCGCGTGGCCCTCGACGCGGTGGTCGAGTTGGAAGGGGCGGAATGACCGAAGTGTGGCGAAAAGCGGCTCACGAGCTGGCGAGCACCCTGGCGGCGGACGCCGCCGAGCGCGACCTCGCCGGACGGCTCCCGGTCCAGGAGGTCGCCCTGCTGCGCGAGTCCGGGCTCCTGCCCCTGCTCGACACCGCCGGCTGGGCGGCCGCGAACCAGGCCACCCGGATCGTGTCCGCCGCGGACGCGTCGGTCGGGCATCTGCTCGGCTACCACTACCTGCAGCTGTGGCGCACCGGCCTGTTCGGGCCGCGCGCCGCGAGCGAACCGGGCTGGTTCTGGGCGGGCGTGAGCAACCCGCTCGACTCCATCCTGTTGCTGACCCCGGTGGACGGCGGGTTCACCGTCGAGGGCACGAAGACCTTCGCCACCGGCGCGGCCGTCGCCGATCGCCTGGTGGTCAGCGCGACGAGGACCGACAACGGCGACAAGCTCACGTTCGTCGTCGACGCGCGGGCCGACGGGATCACCTTCCCCGGTGACTGGGACAACATCGGCCAGCGGCTCACCGCGAGCGGCGCGGTGCGGTTCGAGGCCGTCCGGATCGCCGAGGACGACGTGCTCGGTGCCCAGCCGGAGGACCAGTCGGATCCGAAGGTGCCCCGCATCTCCCTGGCGGCGATCGGGTTCCAGCTCATGCTGGCGCAGGTCTACGTCGGCCTCGCGTCCGGCGCGCTCGACGCGGCCGCGGTCTACACGCGCGAGACCGCGCGGGCCTGGACACTGTCCGATGTAGACAAAGCGACGCAGGATCCGTACACCCTGGCCGGATACGGCGAACTGGCCGCGACGGCGCGGGCGGCCGGATTCGCCGTCGACGCGGCGGTTTCCGCCCTTGGCGAGGCCGACGAACGCGGCTTCGACCTGACCCCGGCCGAGCGTGCGGAAGCGGCGATCGCCATCTCGTCGGCGAAGATCGTGGCCAGCCGGGCGGCCGTCGAGACGACGAGCAAGGTCTTCGAGTTCACCGGTGCGCGGGCGACGGCGACCAAGTACGGCTTCGACCGCTTCTGGCGCAACGCCCGCACGCTGACCTTGCACGATCCGGTGACCTACAAGGCGCGCGAGGTCGGCGACCACTTCCTCAACGGCATCCCGCCGTGTCTTTCGGGGTACAGCTGATGACGCTGCCGATCCTCGCCGAAAGCGTCCGCCTCGAAGACGACGGCGTGCACATCCTCGACCGGCGCGTCTTCCCGTTCGCGCGGGAGTGGGTGCTGTGCCGGACTTCGGAAGAGGTCGCGGTGGCCATCGAGGACATGGTCACCCAGTCGTCCGGACCGTACTTCGCCGCACTGGGAGCGATGGTGCTCGGCGCGCGCGAGGCGGCGGGGCACGCGCCTGCCGAAGCCCGCGCGTACCTGGAGCGCGTGGGGGAGCGGATCATCGCGACCCGCAAGACGAACAACCACCTCCGCAAAGCCGTCGCCGCCGTACTGTCCGAAGTGGACAAGTCGACCGGGGACCTGGTCGAGGCCGCCACCGCCGGGGCGCGATCGGGCGACGAGTTGTACCGGTCGCGCAGCCGCGCGCTGGGCGAGCACACGGCGGCGCTGGTCCCGGACGGGGCGACCGTGCTCACGCACTGCTGGGCGGATCTCTACCTGATCGAGCTGGTGCTGGCCGCGCGACGGCGGGGCAAGGAATTCTCCTTCCTCTGCACGGAAACCCGGCCGTACCTGCAGGGCGCGCGGCTGACCGCCGAGACGCTCGTCGAGATGGGCGCCGACACCCGGCTGATCACCGACGGGATGGGTGCGGCCGTACTGTCCTCGGGTGAGGTCGGCGCGCTGGTGACCGCCGCCGACCGGGTCACCATGGACGGTCACGTCGTCAACAAGATCGGCACGCTGGGGCTCGCGGTGGCGGCCGAAGCGTTCGGCGTGCCGTTCCACGCGATGGTCCAGGCGCCGGACCAGGCCGCGCCGACCGGTGCCGACGTGCCGATCGAATACCGCGACGGCGACGAGGTGCTGAGCGCGCTCGGGCACCGTGTCGCCGGCGAACGCGTCCGTGGGCACTATCCGGCCTTCGATGTGACACCACCGCGTTTCGTGACCAAGGTGGTGACCGACCGCGGGGCCCTCGCACCAGAACGGCTCCGTGAGTACTACGCAGAAGGGGAAGCGAACCAGTGACCGCAACGCTGACCGCCCGATGGGTGGTCCTCGACATCGAGGGCACGCTGACGGCCACCAGCTACGTGCACGTGACCCTCTACGACTACGCGCGCCCGCGGCTGGGCCCGTGGATCGACCAGCATCCGGACGACCCCGAGGTCGCCGGCGCCGTCGCGCGGATCAAGGAACTCGGCGGGCTCCCGGCGGACGCGTCCACAGTGGACGTCGTGGGGGTGCTGCACGGCTGGATGGACGCGGACCAGAAGATCGCGCCGCTGAAGACGTTGCAGGGCCTCATCTGGCAGCGCGGGTACGCCGACGGCGACCTGACGACGGAGTTCTTCGGCGACGTCGCCCCGGCCCTGCGGTCGTGGCACGAGTCCGGGCTGCGGCTCGCGGTGTTCTCGTCCGGCTCGGTCGCCGGGCAGGTCGCGTCGTTCTCGCGGACCACCGACGGCGACGTCACCGGCCTGTTCGAGAAGCATTTCGACACGGTGAACGCCGGGCCGAAGCGCGAGGCGCCATCGTATCGCGCGATCGCCTCCGCGCTGAGGGGCGAGCCGGGTGACGTCGTGTTCTTCTCCGACGTCCCGGCCGAACTCGACGGGGCCGCCGCCGACGGCTGGCAGACCGTCGGGCTGGCACGTGCCGGTGAGCCGTTCGGTGACGCGGATTTCGGGGCACACCGGACGATCCGGACGTTCGACGAGGTGAAGGTCGTTCCTCGATGAGTCTCCTCGAACTCGCCGGTCGTGCGCTGGCGGAGGAGTCCGCCCGGTTCGCCGGGCTGGGCTGGATGCGGGGCACGTCCGGGAACCTGTCGGTGGTGCTGGGCCGCGATCCGCTGCGCGTCGCCGTCACCGTCAGCGGACGGGACAAAGGCGAGCTGACCAGCGACGACGTCGTGGTGGTCGGCGAAGACGGGCTGGCCGTGGCCGAGCAGCCGCATCCGGACAAGGTCCCCTCGGCCGAAGCGGGCCTGCACGCCCGGATCGCGGCGGTGTCGGGCGCGGGTGCGGTGATCCACGTGCACGCGCTCGCGCCGGTCGTGGCCGCCGAGCACTGGCCGGACGGCGTCGAACTCCGCGACCTGGAGATGCTCAAGGGCTTCGGCCGCGCCGCCCACGACGACCTGGTGACGATCCCGGTGATCGCCAACGGCCAGGACATGCGCGTCCTCGGCGACGCGTTCGAGGCGGGGTTCCGGGCGGACACACCGGCGGTGATCGTCGCGCGGCACGGGATCTACGTCTGGGGTGACGACCTGCGCCACGCGCGTCATCGCCTGGAATGTTTGGAGTGGTTGCTCCGGTTCCGGGTAGAGACGAGACTCGTCAGTGAGGAAAGGGGAGCGCGATGACGCTGCTGACCGTGTGGCCGGACGACCGGCCCGACGAGATCGCGCTCAGGACCGAGGACCCGGCCGTGATCACCGCGGAACTGGGACGGCTCGGTGTCCGGTTCGACCGGTGGGAACTCGTCGCGGACCTGCCGCGCGAAATGACGCCGGAGCAGGTGCTGGCCGCTTACGAGGAGCCGATCGGCAAGGTCTCGGCGGCGGAGGGCTACACCTTCGTCGACGCCGTCCGCATGACCCCGTCCGACGAGCCCGGCTGGGCGGCCGAGGCCGCCGAAGCCCGGCAGAAGTTCCTCGCCGAGCACACCCACGACGATGATGAAGACCGCTTCTTCGCCCGGGGGTCCGGCGTGTTCTACCTGCATGTCGGCGGGCGGGTGTACGCGGTGCTGTGCGAGGCGGGGGACCTGCTGAGCGTGCCCGCGAACACCACGCACTGGTTCGACATGGGGACGCGGCCCGACTACGTGTCGATCCGGTTCTTCCACGACGACGGCGGGTGGGTCGGCGACTTCACCGGCGCCACCCTGGCGGGGGACTTCCCGGACTTCGACACCTTGACCGCCGGGCGTCACTGACCTCCGCCGCAAGTAGTCCTCTACTCGCGTGACATGAAAGGCCCGTTACTTGCAAAATTTGCAAGTAACGGGCCTTTCATAGCGCGCTGCCGGGGTCTGTCAGGCGGGGGTCCACAGGGCAGGCACGTTCGGCGGCTCCCAGCCGGGCAGGGACCGGTGGCCCTGACGGCAGACGTACGCCGCGCCGTTGTGGGTCACCCGGGCACCGGTGGCGTAGTCGGTGTTCGGTTTCCAGGCGTCCGACGGGACCGAGGTGGTGGTCGACGTCGGCGTGGTGGTGGTCGTCCGGGTCGTCGTCGGACTGGTCGTGGTGGTGGGGGTCGTGGTCGTCGTTCCGGTGGTCGTGGTGGGTGTGGTGGTGGTCGTCGGCGGTGCGCCGCCGCCGCGCGGGTGATCCGACGCGATCGCGTAGGTCGTCCCGCCGAAGGTGAAGGTGAAGTTCGACGGCGACGCGATCGGCATGTAGTAGTTCAGCCGGATCTCGACCGTGGCTCCCGGCGCGATGGTCTGCCAGGTCGGCACGGTCACCGCGACGTGCTGGAAGTCGCCCTTCATGCCACCGACGTTGGGCCCGCTATGGCCCTTGCTCGTGACCGTCAGGCCGAAGCCGGACTGGTCGGACATGCTGCCGGGCGCGCTCGTGCCGTAGTCGAACTCGATCTTCGTGCCACCGGGGATGGTGGTGGTCGAATTGTTGGCGATGCGCATCCGCGGGGTGATCGGGTAGTTCGCGTCGCCCAGCGCGAAGCCGGTCAGGTTGACGTTCGCGTTCAGCACCGACGACGGCGCGGGGCGCGACGACTTCGTGTTGCCGTACGGGGCGGCACCGCGCAGGCCGTCGTTGATCTTCGTGATCAGCGTGTCGCCCATGAAGTACTGGCCCTTGGCTTCGTCGAAGGCGTAGTCGCCGGCCAGTTCCCAGATCATGATGCCGCCGATGCCCTTGTCGGCCACGTACTTGGCCTTCGTGGCGAGCGACTGTTCGTCCTCAGTGGACAGGAACACCTTCTTGTCGTTGTTCCACAGCCACGGCGTCACCATGGTGTTGTCGTAGTGCCGGTTGTAGGTACCGGAAACCCGGTCCGTCGGGTCGGTCTTGGGCGTGAGCCCGTACGCCTCCAGGTAGTCCGGGGTGATCTCGTTCTCGAGGTTCTTGGCGTGCCACATCGGGTTCGCTCCCGCGGGCACCTCGCCGCCCGCCAGCCCGAGGTCGTGCCACAGGTTGTCGATACCGATCGCGCCGTTACCGCAGGGCACCGTCGAGCCGACCTGGGATCCGGTGCCCGGTGGACACTGTTTCTGATCCGGCAGTGGAGCCTTGCCCCACAATCCGTTCGTCCCACCGCTCACTCCTTGCCAGCCGCGCGTGTAGAAGCCGACGCCGATGTTGATCCGGCCGGCCTGCATCGCGCCTCGGAAGTAGTGATAGGCCCAGTCGGTGTTGAGATAGCCCTGCCCGTCGTACTGCGGTGTCGTGTACACCTGCCAGTGCGCGAGTTCCGCGTCGTTCCCGGCGTCGTAGAGCGCCGCGTTCGGCCCGGCGAACTGGTTCCACGCGCCGTGCAGGTCGTAACTCATCATGTTGGCGTAGTCGAGATACCGCGTGACGCCATAGACTTCCTGACCGCGCAGCAGCCAGCCGGACGCGGGCACGGCCGCGGTCAGCAGGTAGTGCTTGCCGTCGGCGGCACCGGCCCTGTCGATCTTCTCGCGCAGCGTGCGCATCAGGTTCTCGTAGCCCGCCCACAGGGTGCCGCGGTTGGACTGCGCGATCCAGTAGTCGTCCGGGTTTCCGGCGTAGCTGGCCGACGTCGCGTACTCGTAGTCGATGTCGGCGCCGTTGAATCCGTAGTCGCGCAGGAACTTCACGACGGAATCCGCGAAGACGTCAATGCTCGCTTGGCTTTGCGTCATCTTGTAGAACCCGCCCGACGCGTTGCGCGTGCCGTCCGGGTTGAGGAAGCCGCCCGTCTCGGCCCAGCCGCCGATCGAGATCAGCGACTTCACGTTCGGGTTCTGCTTCTTGTACTTGGTCAGCAGATTGAAATGTCCCTTGTAGGGCAACGATGGATCCATCTCGGCGCCCGGGATGTCCGGCCATTCCATGCCGATGGCCTCGTTGTTCGCGCCCGGGTTGCCGACCGAAACCTTGTTCTGCGCGTCGACGTGGGCGAACGCGTAGTTGAGGTGGGTCACCTTCGACCACGGGATGTTGTTGACCAGATAGGAGGGCGAACCGTTCTTGCCGGTGCGCCAGCTGGTGAAGTAGCCGATCACGCGGCGGGAATGGTCCGCTCCCAGTGATTCCCGGCCGTTCGTGTCGTAGACGGTGCAGTAGGGGGTGTCGACGCCCGGTGTCCGGTACAGCCCGTCGGGGCGGCAGTCTTCGTGGCCTGCCGCGCTCGACGTGGACGGGGAGATGACGACGATCATGAGTCCGGCCAGCGCGATGAGCGACGCCAGCAGGGGGAGTAGTTTCCTGGTTCTCCTTGGCACGCCGAACCTCCGACAGTGGAAGATGGCCCTCGGTCACTGCAGCTTGAGCCGCTGACCAGGCGCGCGTCAATAGGTGTAGACCAATTTCCATCCTGTGCCGTACGCCGGGGCGTACCTGAGGTTCGTCAGGTCTGGTCTTCGTCGAAGATCGAGGGCCGTTCGGGTGGCGGCGTGTAAGCGAGGCCTGTCAACAAAGTTCGCGGATGGCCATACTCCCGACCACATCTGGTGAGTGCTATGACCCCATGCCCTTCGACACGGATGTGCGGGCCGATCTTGCCGGGATACACCGAAAGCGCCTCGGCGATCGTGTCGGCGTCGCAGTGGTCCGGGATCCCGAGTTCCGTTGTCAGCCGCCGGTACCGCCGAAGCCATTCTCGTTGCCAGTCCAGGGGATTTTCGGTGTGCTCGATGTCGTCTGCCCAGCCTTCGGGCAGCGGAGTGTCTTCGTGGGGGAGCAGGTAGCCGTTCTCGGCAGCGAGTTCGCCGACAGATTCCTCGGGGACGGCGACGTCGTAGAACCGGACCAGCTCGCCCTTTTCGGCGATACACCACGACGTCATCGCGTCACCGTGACTGGTGAAGTAGAAATGTGCCGTCCCGAATCGGCGGCTCAGTTCGACGCATCTCTCCCGGGTCACCCGGCGCCAGACGGCCTCGTTCGCGAGGATGTTCGCGTACATGTCGCGGGGGCCGGCGTCCCAGTCACGTTCTTCCACGATGCCGGGGGGATGCTGGTCCGGTGAAGCGGAACCGAAGACGAGAGTCCAGCCGTCGAGAGCCGGGCTGACGTAGACCTGGGCGCACCGCTGGTGCCCGAGAGAGGAATGGCGCCGGCTCCAGATCTCGGTACCCAGCGACATGGTCACCGGTTCCGCGTCGGACAGGCCGAACGCGTCGAGCACCGCCGCCTGGTCGGTGGTCGGGATGGCGTACCAGACCTCGCAACAGTCCATCGGTACGGGAACGTCGTCGGCGAGTTTGCTCCGGATCAGGCGGCGGACGAGCCCGAGGTCGTACTCGCCGAGCGCCTCCGGGCCGCCCACGGCGAAGAGCAGGGCGCGAGCCGCGTTGCGCAGTGCCGGGCTTCCGGTTCGCCGGATTTCGCGCAGTTCGGGAAAATCGTCCGGCCCGGCATCTCGCAGCTCCCAGGTGTTGACGTGGTCCCCGGCGATGAGGGACTCGGCCACGGCTCTCATGTCCATGCCGCGGAGGTTAGCGACTGAGCACGACAGAAAACTCGTTGCCGTCGGGATCCGCCATTTCCACCTGTCCGCTTTCCTTGATGCCGAGGTGGGTCGCGCCGAGCGACACGAGCCGATCGATTTCCACCTGCGGGCCGAGGAGGTCGAACCGGACCCGGCTCCTCCCGGTCTTGGCGTCGAACGGCGGGCCGCCCCAGGTGATCTTCGGACCGCCGTGCGGCGAACGGATCGCGGTCTCCTGATCCCGGTCCCAGACCAGCGGCCAGTCGAGCGCCTTGCTCCAGAAATAGCCGACTTCCTGCGAACCGTCGCAGGCGAGCGCGCCGACGAAACCACATTCGGCGAGGAAGGTGTTCCCGGGCTCGATGACACAGAACTCGTTGCCCTCGGGGTCGGCGAGCACGACGTGTTCTTCCTCGGGGCCCTGGCCGATGTCGATATGACGGCCGCCGAGTTCGAGCGCCTTCGCCACGATCCGCCGCTGGTCTTCCAGGGATTCGCTCGTCAGGTCGAAATGCGCGTGGTTCTTGCGGGACTTCGTTTCCGCGGTCGCGGCGAAACGGATCCGGAAACCGGTGTCGTCGTCCGGGACCAGCGTGTCGCCGTCGGTTTCCCAGCCGAGAAGTGCGGCCCAGAAACGCGCGAGACCGCGCGGGTCGTTCGCGTCGAAACAAAGCGCGTGCAAGGTAGCGGTCATACGCGACTCTAACTCGTGAGTGGTAAGGACGGTTCTAACCGTCCTTACCACTCACGAGGGCGTCAGCAGGAGACGCCGGACCGCCCGTTCTCCACGCGTGCCGTCAGCGTCCGCAGGAACGACGGATCCCCGTCCGCGGTCACCTTCACGTCGTACCAGCCACCCGAAACCGGCCAGTCCACAGTGACCGAACGCCCGGCGCCGACCCGCACCACCCGCGTGAACCGCGAAGACGACAGCCGCAGCGTCAGCGCAGACGAGCCCGAGTTGGACAGTTTGAACTCGACACCCGAACGCCAGGTCAGGAACCGCGTCCGCACGTCGACGCCCGCGGCTGACCCGGACCGGTTCCCGCGCAGTTCCCACCACGACCGGTTCGGCCCCTGGACGACCACGCGGTAGTCGTCACCGGCCAGCTTCACGTTTTCCGAAGCCTCGCCGCGGACGTCGCGATGCGCGGGTTCGGGGAATTCGCCCTTGTACGGGTACAGCGTGAAATGCGCCGAAGACGAGCCACTGTTCGCCAGCGACAGCGCGAGGGAACCGGACTTCACGACGCCGGACACCGAGACCTGGTACGGCAGCGGGCGCGACGGCCGGTTGCCGGGCTCGGCCACGGGCAGGCTCTGCTTCGCCGGCGCGGACGGCCGCCACCGGCCGATCGGCGCGGGCACCGGGCCCGGCCGCGTCACGCGCGGCTGACGTCCGGCGCGCGAGAAGTCGAAGGCACCGGTGAGGTCGCCCGCCACGGTCCGCCGCCACTTGCTGATGTTCGGCTCGCCGATGCCGGTCCAGCGCTCCAGGAACCGCAGGACCGACGTGTGGTCGTACACCGTCGAGTCGACGTTGCCGCCGATCGACCACGGCGAGACGACCGTCATCGGGACGCGCGGGCCGAAACCGAGCGGCTGGCCGTTGAAGTGGTCCGCGTCGTTGGCGGCGTTGCCGGGCGGCATCGGCGGCGGGACGTGGTCGAAGTAGCCGTCGTTCTCGTCGAAGTTGATCAGCAGCACCGTTTTCGACCACGTGTCGCGGTCGGACGCGAGCGCGTCCAGCACCCGGTAGATCAGGTTCGCGCTGCCGACCGGGGTGGACGCGCCGGGGTGCTCCGAGTCCACCGCCGACGGCACCAGCCACGACACCGCGGGCAGGCGGCGCGCCTGGATGTCCGCCTTCAGCCGGGTCACCAGCGTCTCCGGCTCGCTGCGGTACATGGCCTTCTTGAACAGGTTCCGCTCGGCGGGCGTCAGCGTGGCGACACCGGCGTCGAACTGCTTCAGCAGCTTCGCGCGCTCCTCGGGTGTCTTCTTGAGCAGCGCGTCGTAGAACTCCTCGGTGGTGCGGAACTTCTCCTCGACCGAGGCGAGGATCTTCGTGCCGACCTTCTTGAACGGCACGAAGTACTCGACCGCGTTGTCGGTGAAGTTGTCCCACTCCTGGTAGATCTGCCACGGCACCCCGGCGGCCTCGAGGCGCTCCGGGTAGGTCGTCCAGTCGTAGCCCTTGTGGTCGTAGGAGTACGCCGCGTTCGTGACCGCGCGATTCGTCGTGCTGCCCGGTTCGAAGCCCGTGGTCCCGGTCCAGAGGAAGTTCCGGTTCGGGTTGGTCGAGCCGAAGATCGAGCAGTGGTAGGCGTCGCAGATGGTGAACGTGTCCGCGAGTTCGTACTGCAGCGCGATGTCGCGGCGCTCGTAGTACGTCATGGTGGCGGGGGTCTTCGCCGCGATCCAGCCGTTGTTCCAGCCGCGCGCCCACGCCTTGCCGCTGCCGTTCCAGCTGTGGTCGAGGTCGCCGAGGTACTGGATGTCGTCCGGTTTCCGACCGGCGAGCTCGGCCGCCTTGCGCAGGGAGAAGGGCAGCACCGTGCCGCCCGCGGGATTCGGCTGCTCGAACACCGACTTCCCCGTCGGCAATTCCAGCGGGTGGGTGTCGGAGAAGCCCCGGACGCCGCGCAGGCTGCCGTAGTAGTGGTCGAACGACCGGTTCTCCTGCATCAGCACGATCACGTGCTCGATGGCGCCGAGTCCGCCGCGGCGCATGGGTTCGGCCATGGCGGCGTGCACGGACGGCGGGAGGAGCGTGGTGGCGGCCGCGGCGCCGGTGGCGCCCAGCAACGTACGGCGTGACAGTTCAGGCATGCGCGCGACCTTTGCCGAGCAAGGTGAACGGCACAAGAACCGAACAGGTCGGGTGTGCGGCGAACAGCGTTCGCCACGCTCTCCGTCCCGCTTCACTGCGCTGAGTGACCGTCCGGCGGGGTGACACCGCTGAACGGGCGGCGGGGCGGTAACCTCACGGGCACCAAGACCGCAGACCCTTGAGGAGGGCCCGTGTCGGCAGGGCAGATCGCCGCGCTGATCGCCGCAGGAGCATTCGTCGTACTCGTCGTGCTGCTGGCGATCGTGCTGTTCAAGCTCGGCCGGACCCTGGACGAGGCCACGATCGCGATCCGCAAGGCGCACGAGAACACCGACCCGTTGTTGATCGGCGCGAACGAGACGATCACGCACGTCAACACCCAGCTCGAGCGGGTCGACGGGATCACGGCCAACGCGCAGGCCGTGTCCGGCAACGTGTCCGCGCTGACGTCGGTGTTCACCGCGACCCTCGGTGGACCGCTGGTGAAGACGGCCGCGCTGTCCTACGGCCTCAGCAAGGCCATCAAGGCCCGCCGGAAGAAGGCGGAAGCGAAGGCCGCGCGCCCGGCGAAGCGGGGCCGCAAGTGAAGCGCCTGTTCTGGCTCGGCGTCGGCGTGGTCGCCGGCGTCGCCCTGTCACGCAAAGCGACGGAAACCGCTCGCCAGGCCACGCCCGCGGGGTTAGCCTCGAACCTGGGCGACGCCGTGCGGGAACTCGCGGGCGCCGTCGGTTCGTTCGGCGCGGAGGTCCGCGCCGGGATGAGCGAACGCGAACAGGAGCTGCACGACATGGTGTCCGAACGATCCGGCTTGAGCACGGCCTCCGAAGGCCCTGCGGGCAGGCACGCGGCGTCGCCGCGGCGCCCGGCCCGGCGAGCTCGCCGGGCGGAGGGCTGATCGGGTCGCGTCCGCGACCCGAAGAGCCCGAGCCCTCCGCCGTTCCCGCCTGTCCGCATTCCTCCAGCGCCTTCGCGCGAGCCCGTACACAAGGACGATCCCGTGGAAACACACGAAATCACCCAGCGCTTCCTGAGCCATTTCGAGAACAAGGGACATACGCGCGTGCCGAGCGCGCCCCTGATCCTCGACGACCCGAACCTGCTGTTCGTCAACGCCGGCATGGTCCAGTTCAAGCCGTACTTCCTCGGTGAGGCCCCGCCGCCGTACCCGCGCGCGACCAGTGTCCAGAAATGCGTCCGCACCCCGGACATCGACGAGGTCGGCAAGACCACCCGGCACAACACGTTCTTCCAGATGGCCGGGAACTTCTCCTTCGGCGACTACTTCAAGGAAGGCGCCATCGAGGCGGCCTGGGAGCTGATCACCAAGTCCCAGGACGAGGGCGGCTACGGCCTCGACCCGAACCGCATCTGGGCGACCGTCTACGAGGACGACTCCGAGGCGGCGGGCCTGTGGAAGAAGCTCACCGGCCTGCCCGGCGAGCGCATCCAGTCCCGTGACGGCAAGGACAACTACTGGGACATGGGCGTACCCGGTCCCGGTGGCCCGTGCTCGGAGATCTACTACGACCGCGGTCCCGACTACGGTCGCGAGGGCGGCCCCGTCGCCGACGAGGACCGCTACATCGAGATCTGGAACCTCGTCTTCATGCAGGACGTGCGGGGCGAGAAGAGCCCGAAGCACGGCCACAAGCCGATCGGCGAGCTGCCGAAGAAGAACATCGACACCGGCATGGGCGTCGAGCGCGTGGCGACGATCCTGCAGGGCGTCGAGAACGTCTACGAGACCGACCTCGTCCGCCCGGTGATCGGCCGCGCCGAGGAGTTCTCCGGCCGCCGCTACGGCTCCGACCACACCGACGACGTCCGCTTCCGCGTCATCGCCGACCACGCCCGCACCGGGGTGCTGCTCATCGGCGACGGCGTCACCCCCGGCAACGACGGCCGCGGCTACGTGCTGCGCCGCCTGCTGCGCCGCATCGTCCGGTCCGCGCGCCTGCTCGGCGTGCACGAGCCGGTGCTGCCCGCCTTCGCCGCGGTCGTCCGCGACACGATGGGCCCGACGTACCCCGAGCTGCTGTCCGGTTTCGACCGCATCGAGGACGTCGTGCGCGTCGAGGAAGAGGCCTTCCTCTCGACGCTGACCAGCGGTTCGCGCATCTTCGACCTCGCGGCCGAGGAGACCAAGCGCGAAGGTGGCTCGCTGCTGGCCGGCGACAAGGCGTTCCAGCTGCACGACACCTACGGCTTCCCGATCGACCTGACCCTGGAGATGGCGTCCGAGCAGGGCCTGACCGTCGACGAAGAGGGCTTCCGCACGCTCATGAACGAGCAGCGGCAGCGGGCGAAGGCCGACGCGGCGTCGCGCAAGACCGGCCATGGTGACCTGTCCGAGTACCGCAAGGTGCTGGAGCAGCACGGCGAGACCGAGTTCCTCGGCTACCGCGATCTGCAGGCCGAAGCGAAGGTCGTCGCGCTGCTGGAAGACGGCGTCCCGGTGCGCAGCGTCGGCGCGGGCAAGAAGGCGGAGCTGGTCCTGGACCGCACGCCGTTCTACGCCGAGAGCGGTGGCCAGGTCGCCGACACCGGTGTCCTGCTCGGCGACGGCGTCGAGCTCAAGGTCCACGACGTGCAGAAGATCGTGCCGGGCCTGTTCGTGCACCGCGTCGAGGTCGTCGACGGCGAGGTCGGCATCGGCAGCGCGCTGACCGGTTCGGTCGACCAGCACCGCCGTCTGTCGATCGAGCGGTCGCACTCCGCGACGCACCTGGTCCACGCGGCCGTGCGCGGCGCGTACGGCAAGCGCGCGGCGCAGGCCGGTTCGCTCAACTCGCCCGGCCGGATGCGGTTCGACTTCACCACCTCCGGCGGGGTGTCGGCCGATGTGCTGACCGAGGTCGAGGAGGAGGTCAACGACTACCTCCAGACCAACGTCGAGGTGAACACCTTCGTCACCACGAAGGACAAGGCCCTCGAACTGGGCGCGGTCGCGCTGTTCGGCGAGAAGTACGGCAACGACGTCCGCGTCGTCGACATGGGCGAGTACTCCCGCGAGCTCTGCGGTGGCACCCACGTCGATCGCATCGGCCAGCTCGGCCTGGTGAAGCTGGTGGGCGACTCGTCCATCGGTTCCGGCGTGCACCGCGTCGAGGCGCTGGTCGGCACGGACGCGCTCAAGTACGTCCGCAAGGAGCAGTTGCTCGTCTCGCAGCTCGCGAGCACCTTCAAGGTGCCGTCGGAGCAGCTGCCGTCGCGCATCGACGACGTGCTCACCCGGCTCAAGAACGCCGAGAAGGAGATCGAGCAGCTGCGCACCCAGCAGGTGCTCGGTTCGGCGGGCTCGCTCGCGGACAAGGCCGAGGACATCGGCGGGGTCGCGGTCGTCGCGGAGAAGCTCGGTGACGGCGTCGACTCGAACGGTCTGCGCGCGCTGGCCCAGGACATCCGCGGCAGGCTCGGCAACCGCCCCGGCATCGTCGCGCTGTTCGCGCCGCAGGGCGAGAAGATCGCCTTCGTCGTCGCGACCACCAAGGCGGCCCAGGAGAAGGGCATCGCCGCGGGCAAGCTCGTCCCGTCGTTCGCCGAGGCGATCGGCGGCCGTGGCGGCGGCAAGCCGGACATGGCCCAGGGCGGTGGCACCAACCCGGCCGGTGCCGAACAGGCCATCGCCTCACTGCGCGCGGCGGTCGCCCAAGTTGGCTGACGACGCCTCTCAGCGGCGCCCGGATCGGCCTGGGGAGTCCGATCCGGGGCGCGGCAGGCGGCTTGGCGTGGATGTCGGATCCGTCCGGGTCGGGATCGCACTGAGCGATCCCGACCCCATCCTCGCCAGCCCGCTCGTTACCCTCACTCGCGACGCGGTGGCCGACAAGGACGTCGGCCAGCTCGTCGAACTCGTCACGGAACACGACGTGGTCGAAGTCGTCGTCGGCTTGCCGAGGACGCTCAAGGACCGTCACGGCCCGGCGGCCGAAGCGGCGCTGGACTACGCCGACAAGGTCGCCGCGAGGATCGCTCCGGTACCGGTGCGGCTGGCCGACGAGCGGTTGACCACGGTGACGGCATCCAGGATGCTGTCGCAGCGTGGGGTGAAGGGACGTAAGCAACGTGCCGTCGTCGATCAGGCGGCCGCGGTCGAGATCCTGCAGGCTTGGATCGACGCGGTAGCGGCACATCGCGCACGGAAGGGCGACAAATGACCGAGCCCCACGGCCGGCCCGAACGCCGTCAGGGCGGTAGACGACGGTTGCGGGAGGAACCCGAGGAGGCCCCCCGGCCCCCGGCCCCGCCGCGTCGGCGGCCCGAACCTCAGCCACCCGCGGAGCCCGTCGCCGGTCGACGGCACGTCCGGCAGGAGCCCGACGAGCTTCCCCCGCCGCCGCCGCGCCGTCGCCGGGCCGCTCCCGAGGAACCACCGCCTCCTCCGCCCCGTGTGCAGCGTCCGGCCCCGCCGAGGCGGGCTCCGGAACCCGCGGCCCCGCCGCCTCCCGCACCGCCCAGGCGGTCCCCCCAGCCGGGTGACCGGAGTCTTGGCATGCCCGCCTACGCCCAGGACGAGCCACCCCGTCCCGGCCGCCGCAGGCGCCGTGAGGACGACGGTCCGCTCCCGGACGAGCGGCCGACCGACATCATCCCCGCGATCCAGGAAGCGCCGATGGCGCGGCGTCCCGGCGCTGCCCCTCCGCCGTCCCAGGGCAGCGAAGAGGAATACAACGAGATCTTCGGCGAGGACACGTACGACGAGTACGAGGACTACGACGAGTACGACGAATACGAAGACGCGCAGGACTTCGAGGACGAAGACCGCGCCGAGCCCGAACGCATCGCGGACGAGCGCCCGGAACGCAAGGGACCGCCGCCCAAGAAGCGCAAGAAGAAGCGCGCCCTGGGCTGGGTCGCGGCGCTGGCCGTGCTCGTCCTGCTCGCCGGTGGCGCCTACTACGGCTTCACCGAGATCTTCGGCTACGAGGACTACGAAGGCGCCGGCGAGAGCGATGTCCTCGTCCAGGTGGAGAAGGGCGACTCGACGTCGGCGATCGGCAACCGGCTGCAGGCGGCCGGGGTGGTCGCCAGCGGCAAGGCGTTCGTGAAGGCGGGCGAGGACAACACCGCCGTCTCACGGCTCCAGCAGGGCTACTACGTCATGAAGACGAAGATGTCCGGCGCCAGCGCGGTCGAGAAGATGACCGCCGCCGCGTCGAAGGTGGGCCAGGTCGAAATCCGGCCGTACACCCAGTTCCACGACATCACCCAGCCCGACGGCAAGGTGACGCCCGGCGTGTACACGTTGCTGTCCAAGGCCTCTTGCGCGGAACTGAACGGCGAGAGCACCTGTATCCCGGTCGAGGAACTGAAGAAGACGATCGAGAACGCGGATCTGGCGAAGCTGGGCGTGCCGTCCTGGGCGGTCGAGTCCGCCACCAAGGCCGAGCACAAGGACCGGCGGCTCGAAGGGCTGATCGCCCCGGGCATCTTCAACGTCAAACCCGGCTGGACGGCGGAGGAACTGCTCACCGACGTCGTGAAGACCTCGGCGGGGCGCATCCTCAACGCGGGGCTGAGCGACCAGTCGAAGGGCGAGGGCAAGACGCCGTACGAGACGCTCGTCATCGCGTCGATCATCGAACGCGAGGCGGTGAAGGCCGACTTCGAGAAGATCTCGCGGGTCATCTACAACCGTGTCGACGAGAAGATGCGGCTCGAGATGGACTCGACGGTCAACTACGTCCTCGACCGGCCGACGCTGCTCACCAAACCCGAAGATCGAGAGAAGGCGGGCGCGTACAACACCTACAAATTCGTCGGCCTGCCCCCGACGCCGATCGCGGTCCCGAGCGCGGAGGCGATCCAGGCCGCGCTGAAGCCGGTGGCGGGGGAGTGGCTGTTCTTCGTCAAATGCGAGAAGAACGGGCTCTCCTGTTTCGCGGTGAACTTCGACGAACACCGGAAGAACCGAGATGACGCAGTGAGGCGAGGTGTCATCTGACCGCAAGGCGGCGATCCTCGGAAAACCGGTCGAGCACTCGCTTTCGCCCGTCCTGCACGGCGCCGCGTTCCGCGCGCTGGGCCTGGACGGCTGGACCTACGAACGCGTCGAGATGGACGGTCCCGGGCTGCCCGCGTTCGTCGGCGGTCTCGGTCCGGAATGGACCGGGCTCTCGGTGACCATGCCCGGGAAACGGGCGGCGCTGGAGTACGCCGACGAGGTCACGCCGCGCGCGGCCGCGGTCGGCGCGGCGAACACGCTGGTGCGCCGGGAAAGCGGCTGGCTGGCCGACTGCACGGACGTCGACGGCGTCACCGAGGCGCTGCGGATCGCGGGGAAGTACTCGCCCGGCGCCGACGACGCGGCCGTCGTCCTCGGGGCGGGTGGCACGGCCGCGGCGGCGGTCGTCGGGCTGGCCGCGCTCGGCGTGCGGACGGTCCGGCTGGTCGTGCGGGATCCCGCACGGGCGGCGGAAACGGTGGAGGCGGCTCAGCGGGCCGGTCTCGATGTCGAAGTCCTTCGCTGGGCCGACGCGGATTTCGGGAAGCTGGCGGCGGATTCGGCGGTGCTGGTGAACACCGTGCCCCCGGACGCCGTCCGGCCCCATCTGGCCGACCTGGCAGGCATCGGCTGCGTCCTCGACGTCATCTACCACCCCTGGCCGACCGCGCTCGCCGAAGCCGTCGCCGACCAGGGCGGACGGCTGGCCACCGGGCTGGACATGTTGCTGCACCAGGCTTTCGGGCAGTCCGAGTACTTCACCGGGCAGCCCGCTCCGCGCGCGGAAATGCGGGACGCTCTTCGGGAAGCGACCGGTGGGATCCTTTCTCTGCCGATCGGGTGACAAGATCGTCCGGATTCGATAATCTGGCCGACTGCCTCGAGGGTGGCAGCGCGGCAATCAGGTGACCTGCCGCGCGCGCCCCGGCCGCATGGCCCCGCTATCGCGGCGGCAGGGCGCCCTGAATGGGGGACGGGACGTCTGATTCCTGCCTGCGCCCTGGCGACGCGATAGCGGTCGCGCGCAGACTCGCGAGGAGTGCTGAGAAAGGAACAAGGGGTCGATGCCTAAACCCGATCGAGACGACTACACCGAAGAAGACGTCAACACCGCGTGGGTCGGCCAGGCTCCGGTGCTGAATTCCACCGTCACCCTGGCCGACTACGACCCGCGGTGGCCCGGACTGTTCGACCGGGAAGCCAAGCGCATCAGGGGGATCCTGGGGGATCGTGCGCTGGTCCTGGAGCACGTCGGCTCCACGTCGGTGCCCGGGCTCTGCGCGAAACCGATCATCGACATCATGCTCATCGTCGCCGATTCGAACGACGAGGACGCGTACGTGCCGCAGTTGGAGGCCGAGGGCTACAAGCTCGTCATCCGCGAGCCGGAGTGGGAGAAGCACCGCAGCTTCAAGGGCCCGGACACCAACATCAACCTGCACGTCTATTCGCCGGACAACGGCCAGACCGAGCGCTACCGCCTCTTCCGCGACCGGTTGATCGCGCACGAAGACGAGCTGAAGCTCTACGAGGCCAAGAAACGCGAACTGGCCGGGCGCACCTGGAAGTACATCCAGAACTACGCCGACGCCAAGACCGAGGTGATCGACGAGATCATCGAACGGGCGCGAGCAGCCCAGTATGACGGTTTCGCCCGTCTCTACGCCGCGCACGCGGAGACCAGCAGCACCAACGCTCATTACGACCGCCCGGCCATCGTCGAGCTGGCCGGGGAAGTGGCGGGCAAGCGGGTGCTCGACGTCGGCTGCGCCGCGGGTCACCTCAGCGCGCTGCTCGCGGCGAAGGGCGCGGACGTCCTCGGCGTCGATGCCAGCGAGGGCATGGTCGCCGTCGCCAGGGACAAGTTCGGAGAGGTCGCGAGGTTCGAGACGGCCGACGTTTCGCGGCCGCTGACGTTCGTCGAGGACGCTTCGATCGACGTCATCACGGCGTCACTGGTGCTGCATTACCTGAAGGAGTGGGCGCCGGCGCTCGCGGAGTTCCGGCGGATCCTGAAGCCCGGCGGACTGCTGGTGTTCTCCGTGCACCATCCCGGCGAGGACTGGCGCTGGTTCGAAAAGGACAACTACTTCCAGCTCGAACTGCTCGACGACGAATTCCCGCTGGGGGAGTACAAGCAGAAGGTCCAGTTCTACCGGCGGCCGCTGAGCTGGACGTTCGGCGCGGTGCGGGACGCCGGGTTCGCCGTCGACAGGCTGGTCGAGCCGATGCCGGAGGAGTCGATCGCCGAGTCCGATCCCCGGTGGTACGCGAACCTGCGGACGAAGCCGCGGTTCCTGTACTTCCGGACGGTGAGCGAGTAGATCGGGAGCCTGGCTCTTTGGGGAGTCCGGCGCCGTGTTATCGATACGGGCAACCGTCGAGCGGGGAAGATTCAGGACGTTCAATGTCCTGAATCTTCCCCGCTCGACCTTTGTCGGCGTGGCCAATTCCCGGTCCACTTCTCCGAAGGGCGGTGTGGGAATGGGGACGTTGGATGTCGTTATTGCCACAGCTCACCTTTAGGCATGCCGAGGGGCCCGTCGCCGGTGTGGCTGGCGGGCTCCTCGGGGTCACACATGGGTGTTGCGCCGGGATCGTCGTAGCGGGTCCAGATATTGGGGTGGGATGAACTCCGGTAGTCCATCCCCGGCCATGCGGACTTGCCAGTCGCCGTGGTGGATCAGGCGGTGGTGGAAGCCGCAGAGTAGGACGAGGTTGCGGAGGTTGGTGGGTCCGCCGTCTGCCCAGTGGTGGATGTGGTGGGCGTGGCAGTTCTTCGGTCGTCGATGACAGCCCGGGAACGCGCAGCCCCGATCACGGATGTTGAGGGCGCGGCGTTGGCCGGGGGTGACGAACCGTCTCAGTCGTCCCACGTCCAGCGGCTCACCGGCCGCGTTCATCACCACCGGCAACATGAGGCAGTCGCAGGCGGCCATGCGTGCCTCGCGGGCGGTCATGGTTCCGATGAAGTCCACGCACGCCGTACCCAGCCCCGACTTCAACTCCTCGAGGCCGATGGTGACGTGGATCAGGGTGCGGTAGCCGCTGGTCCCAGGCTGATCCGGGCACGCGATCGCCAGATCCAGCAGCTCGGCCCAGGCGTCGCCCTGGCGTTCGGCCTTCGTGCGCAGGTCGGCTTGGCCGAACTCGTCGATCGGGCGGGGTGTGGCGTGAGCTTCGAGGGCGGCGGCGGTGCGGGCCCCGGCCTCGTCGTCGAGGAGGCCGTTCAGTTTCCAGTAGCCGTCTTTGCGGCGCTCCAGGGTCAGCTCGCGGCGGGGCTGGGCGGGTTCGGGGTCTTTCGGTTCCTTGCCGTCCGGGTCGAGCCAGCCCAGCAGCTGCTCCCCGAGGTCCGATACCTGCCGAGGTCCGGCCTTCCGGGCGAGGTCGGCGAGGGTTGTCTCCGCATGTTCCCGATCCTCCACCGATACCTCGGCCGGGATTTTCCGCAGGATCTCCACGATCTGCTTGATCCGTTCCTCGCCGATCACACCCTCCGCCGCTGCCGCAGCGGTGGCGGGTGCGAAGGCCGGGATCTCGGTACCGTCCAGGGCACGCGTCGGATTCAGATCGATAGCGCGATTCACATACGGCCGGGCTTCACCCTGACTCAGCCCCGCGACATCGGCGAACCACGCCAACGTCGTCCCATAACCGTATAAGTCTTTCGCGCCACGAGAATCAATCTCCGCCAAATACCGCCCCAAACCGGCGGAGGCGACCCGCATCACCTGCAGGAACTGCTGCACGCCGTGGGCAAGCTCCAGCTTGCCAGCGCGCCACAACTCCTGCGGCAACTCGGGAAGGGTCGTCTCGGACACACCTCGATAATACCGGAATAATTCGAACAAATGTTCGTAATTTTAAGCAACATTGAATCGGCGTGTTTGCCACTGACGAGTGATTTGACGCTGAAAGACAGTGAGCCCTTTTCAGCATCCCGTCCTGGTGACATTGTGAAGGAGCGTCACGGCCTTGACGGCCCGGATTCTGGTGTGTGAGCCGGTTGGCTGCCTGCTGGCCTGCGGAGAGATTCGCCCACCGCCCCCCGCAGGGCAACAAGGTTGGGAAGTGCTCACTGCCTCCACGGGTGATGTTCCGGGCGCGATACTGGTCTCATGACTTCAGCGAACCGCCCGGACGCAGTCCACTTGAGGACGTTCACCGAGGCCGACCTCGCCTTTCTCGACCGCCTCTGCACGGATCCCGATGCGCTCGGCGAGTTCGATTGGCCCGGATTCGGTGATCCGAGGGCACGCCGCAAGCGATGGGAGATCGACGGGTATATCTCCGCCGAGTCCGCGGCGGTTGCGATCGCGCGGGCCGACGACACGGCTATCGGCATCGTCAGCTGGAAGCCCCGCGGCTTCCCCTTGGGTGTCACCTACGAGATCGGCGTGGGGGTGCTACCCGAGCATCGTGGACAGGGGGTGGGCACGGTGGCGCAGAGGCTGCTCGTGGACTACCTGTTCGGCCGCACGACTGCGAACAGAATCGAAGCCCTCACCAATGGCGGTAACCTCGGCGAGCAGAAAGCCCTCGAACGCCTGGGGTTCCGCAGGGAAGGGGTCATGCACGGCAGGTCCTTCCAGCACGGCGAGTATGTCGATGTGCTCGTCTACGGTCTGCTCCGCTCAGAGCATCGTCCCGGATCCGGCAAGGCTTCCACGCCGGCTCCAAGTACATGAAGGCCCCCATCCTTGCGCCTAAGTACAGGAAGGGGTCCTTCACGTACTCGCAGGAAACGCAACTAGAGGACTAAACGCGCCTCAGGCGGCATCGTCCCGCTTCGAAAGGTCCCGGATCAGCGAGACGATCTCCCGGCTGACCGGCCGCAGCACCCGCAGCCGCGAAAGCCCCACCAGCCGCGCGATCAACGGCACCGTCCGCTCCACCAGCACCCGGCTGCGTTTCTGCCCGGGCGACCGGTCGTGGACCCAGAACAGCACGACCCCCATCTGGTACAGCCACAGCAGATCGGGCAGGTCGTCGCGCAGGTCCGGGTCGAGTTTGGCGTCGGAGTCGGCGATGACGTCGCGCATCAGGCCGATGGAGGCGTCCCGCGCGGGCGTCGACTCCTCGCTGAACGGGCTCAGTGGCGAGTCCGGGTCGGCGGCGTTGACGAAGAACTGGGTGCCGAAGCGCTGGTACGGCTCGGCGACGTCGAGCCAGGTGAGCAGGACGGTCTTGAGTCGCGCGCTGAAGTCCCGCTCACCTTCGATCGCCTGGCGTGCCGTCGTCAGGTGCACCTTGGCGATCTCGTCGTAGAAACCCTGGATCAGCTGGTCTTTCGAGGCGAAGTAGTAGTAGGCGTTCCCGACCGACACTCCCGCTTCGGTCGCGATGGCCCGCATGGTCGTGCGGTCGTAGCCGTTCTCCGCGAACAGCCGCAACGCGGTCGCCACGATCAGCGACCTGGTTTCCTCACTCTTCGCCACCACTGCACGTTATCCGGTCAGGGCGCGGGATGCGGAGCGGGCGCCGGGTAGCCGGGGTAGGGCGGCGGCATCGGCACGGGCCGCGCGGCGCCGTTGTGCAGGTGCTTGCGCCGGATCCCGTTGAACACCAGCACGTTCCCGACGTGCATCACGCCGAGCACGAGCGCCACGGTGCCGACCTTGACCGACAGCATCTCGAAGACGTCGCGCGCGTCGAGGACGACGTCGTCGCTGGTCAGGAACAGGGTCACGAAACCCAGGCTGACCAGGTAGAAGCCGACGACGAGCAGCTGGTTGACCGAATGGGCGAGCGCCGTTTTGTCCTGGAAGACGTCCTCCAGGAACGTCTTGCCGTGCTTGCTCAGCGTCCGGGCGACCAGCACGGTCAGCGGGACGGTGATGGCCAGGTAGAGCGCGTAGGCCACGACTACGGGTTGCATGGGGACCTCCTTTTGAACGTGTTCAAGAAGGACCGTAGCCCAGATTTTGAACACGTTCAAGAGATGCTGTTCATCTGAAGCTCACCCGTGCGGCCGCCCGGGTTGCGTAAGGTCGCACCGACTCTGGGAGGTATGACCGTGAAACGCATCGCCGCCGTGCTCACCTCGGGCGCATTGCTGGCCGGGACGCTCCTGGCCGCCACCCCGGCCGAAGCCGCCGCCGGGAAGAACGTCCGCTTCGCGACGTTCAACGCCTCGCTCAACCGCGGCGCGGCGGGGCAGCTCGTGACCGACCTGTCGCAGCCGGGCAACGCGCAGGCGAACGAGGTCGCCGAGGTGATCCAGCGCAACCGGCCGGACGTGCTGCTGATCAACGAGTTCGACTACGTGCCGGAAAACCGCGCCGCGAACCTGTTCCGCGAGAACTACCTCGAGCGCGGCCAGAACGGCGCCGCGCCGATCGACTACCCGTACGCCTTCACGGCGCCGTCGAACACCGGCGTCGCGACCGGGTTCGACCTCGACCGCAACGGTCAGGTCGGCGGCGGCAACGACGCGCACGGCTTCGGTCTCTTCGAGGGCCAGTACGGCATGCTCGTGCTGTCCAAGTACCCGATCGACACCCGGAGCGTGCGGACGTTCCAGAAGTTCCTCTGGAAGGACATGCCGGGCGCGCTGCTCCCGGACGATCCAGCCACCCCGGCGCCTGCCGACTGGTATTCGCCGCAGGCACTCGACGTGCTGCGCCTGTCGTCGAAGTCCCACTGGGACGTCCCGATCCGCGTCGGCCGCTCGACCGTGCACTTCCTGGCCGCGCACCCGACGCCGCCCACCTTCGACGGTCCCGAAGACCGCAACGGCACCCGCAACAACGACGAGATCCGCTTCTGGGCCGACTACGTGACCCCGGGCAAGGGCCGCTACATCCGCGACGACCGCGGCCGTCGCGGCGGGCTGGGCGCGCACGAGAAGTTCGTCATCGCCGGAGACCACAACTCCGACCCGCTCGACGGCGACAGCGTCCCCGGCGCGATCTCCCGGCTGCTGAACGCGCCTCGCGTCATCGAGACGCGTCCGGGCAGCGAAGGCGCGGTGCGCGCCGCGCGGGACCAGGCAGGCGCCAACATCGGCCAGAAGGGCGACCCGTTCTTCGACACCGGCGACTTCAACGACAACGCGCCGGGGAATCTGCGGATCGACTACGTCCTGCCGTCGAAGGGCCTGTTCCCCTGGCGCGCCGAGGTCTTCTGGCCGCTGCCCGATTCACCGCTGGCCCGGCTCAACGACGCCTCGGACCATCACCTGGTGCGGGTCGACGTGATCGTCGGTCGCTGGTAGCCGTCAGCCGGCGCTGAGCCGTGAGGCGCCCGGGCCGGTCAAGGTGGCCAGCCCGGCGCTCCGGCCGCTCACCGCCAGGAGCAGGTCGGCGAGCGGTCCCCGCACCTCTTCGGTGCCCGCGCCGCCGGTCCACTCGGCGTCGGTGGCGATCAACCGCAGATCCTTGCAGCGTTTGCGGGCACCCCAGAACGGGCTGACGAGGAGATGCTCCAGCGCCGCGATCACCGGCTTCCCGGGCATGGGCCTGTCGATGCCCAGCGGGCGGGCGACGTCCTGACCGTGGATGAGGACGTCGGCGAGCGGGTCGATCGGCTTGGCGCCGGGGGAGCGGCGCGGCGAGGCCGCGTCGTCGCGGATCTGGGCGACGAGTTCGGCGGGGGAGAATCGCTCGGCGTAGCCGACGGCCTGGTCGACGTTCATCTTGTCCCAGTTGCCCTTGGCCTTGATGGCACCGATGAGGGTGTCCCGGAGCCGGTTCCTGGTGGACTGCGCCAGATGGGCGGCCATCGCGTGCACCGTCCACTCCGGACAAAGGGTCTTCACCGACCAGTCCTGCTCGTCCAGTCCCTCCAGCAACTCCGCGAAGCTCAGTCTTTCCGTCTCGGTCCAGGTCGAGATCTCGTCCATTTCCTGTTCCTCCCCTTCGCCGTCGACACGGCTTTCGGGCTGGACCCTAGCCGTGACCTAGCCTGGGATCCATGAAGATCGCGATTCTCGACGATTATCAGGAAGTGGCGCTCGGCTTCGGGGACTGGGACTCCCTCGGCGCCGACGTCAAGGTGTTCACCGAGCCGTTCGCGGATCCCGCGGAGGTGGTCGCCCGTCTCCGGGACTTCGACGTCGTGGTCGCGATGCGCGAACGCACCCGCTTCTCCGCCGAGGTCCTCGACCGGCTGCCCGCGCTCGAACTGCTGGTGAGCACCGGCCACCGCAACGCCGCGATCGACGTGGCCGCCGCCCGGCGCAACGGCGTGGTCGTCTGCTCCACCGGCTACATCGCGGCCCCGGCGGCCGAGCACACCTGGGCGCTGATCCTCGCCGCCGCGCGGAACGTGCCGGAAGAGTCCCGGAACATGCGTGAAGGCGGCTGGCAGACCACGGTCGGCACGATCCTGGCGGGCAAGACCCTCGGCCTGCTCGGCCTCGGCAGGCTCGGCGCCGGCGCGGCGAAGATCGGCCAGGCGTTCGGCATGGAGACCATCGCCTGGAGCCAGAACCTGACCCAGGAGAAGGCCGCACCCCACGGGGTGACGGCGGTGTCGAAGGACGAGCTGTTCGCCCGCGCCGACGTCCTGTCGGTCCACCTGGTGCTCGGCGACCGCAGCCGCGGGCTCGTCGGCGCCCCGGAACTCGCCGCGATGAAGCCGACGGCGATCCTGGTCAACACGTCGCGCGGTCCGATCGTGGACGAGGCCGCCCTGGTGGACGCCTTGCGCCGCAAGGAGATCGCGATCGCCGCGCTGGATGTCTACGACGTCGAGCCGCTGCCCTCGGAGCATCCGCTGCGGACACTGGACAACGTCGTGCTCACCCCGCACATCGGCTACGTCACCCGGGAGACCTACGAGATCTTCTACCGCGACGCGGTCGAGGACATCGCGGCCTTCCAAGCGGGTTCGCCGGTTCGCGTCATGGAGTGACGCCGCGCAGTTCCGAGAGGACGGCGTCGGTGAAGGGCGGCCACACTTCGGCCGCCCACGGACCGAAAGCGCGGTCGGTGAGCGCGACGCAGGCGGCACCGGCCTCGGGGTCGACCCAGAGGAACGTGCCGGACTGCCCGAAGTGGCCGAAGGTCCGCGGCGAGCTCGACGAGCCGGTCCAATGCGGACTCTTGTGGTCGCGGATCTCGAAGCCGAGGCCCCAGTCGTTCGGCTTCTGGTGGCCGAAGCCGGGCAGGACACCGGAAAGTCCGGGGAAGACCACGGATGTCGCCTCGCGCACCGTTTCGGCGGCGATGAGCTTCGGGGCCTGCAGTTCGGCGGCGAAGGCGACCAGATCGTCCACAGTGGACTCCGCGCCGGAGGCGGGGGAACCGGTCAGCCGGGTCGACTTCATGCCCAACGGCTGGAAAAGCGCCTCCGCCTGGTAGTCGGCGAAGGGGATACCGGAGTGCTCGGTGAGCGCGTCGGCCAGCTGCTCGAACCCGGCGTTGGAGTACAGGCGCCGGTTGCCCGGTTCGGCCATCTGCTTGTGCTCGTTGAAGGCCAACCCGGAGGTGTGCGCGAGCAGGTGCCGGATCGTCGAGCCTTCCGGCCCGGCGGGGGTGTCGAGTTCGACGACGCCCTCTTCGATGGCGATCAGCGCGGCGTAGGCCGTCAGCGGCTTCGTCACCGACGCCAGCTTGTAGACCTTCGTCGTGTCGCCGTGCGTGCCCAGCACGTCACCGGCGGCGGTCACCACGGCCGTGGCGGCGTTGTCCACCGGCCACTGTTCGATTTCGCGCACGCTTTCCATGTCCCACACCCTACGAAGCCCGGGCCGGTCGGGGCGGCCCGGGCTTCGCAGGGATGGGGATCAGGCGTCGAGGTCGGTCGCCACCAGCTCGGCGATGGCGTCGACGGCCGCCTCGGCACCTTCACCCTCGGCACTGATGATGACCTCGTCGCCGTAACCGGCGGCGAGCGTCATCAGGTTCAGCACGCTGCCGGCCGCGACCGGGTCGCCGCCCGCCTTGGCGATGGACACCGCGACGGGCTGCGCCGCGGCCGCCTTGGCGACCGTCGCCGCGGGCCTGGCGTGCAGGCCCACCTTGCTGGCCACGGTGACGCGTTTCTCCGGCATGTTCTTTCCCTTTCGTGCCTTTGTTCCTTGAAGCTGAAACTACTTGACGGGCTTCGCCGCGGTGGCTTCGAGATCGGCCTCGATCGCGTCGTCCTCACGGCCCGGGGTGCGCAGGTTCCACTTGGTGATCACGAACCGGAAGATCACGTAGTAGACGACCGCGTAGGCCAGGCCGATCGGGATGAGCAGCCAGACGTTGCTGCTCGCCGCCGGGTGGCTGAAGTTGAGCCCGAAGTCGATCGCACCGGCGGAGAAGCCGAAGCCGAGGTGGATGTCGAGCGCGTTCACCAGGGCGAGCGAGGTACCGGTCAGGACCGCGTGGATCAGGTACAGCGGCCACGCGACGTACATGAACGAGAACTCGATCGGCTCGGTGACACCGGTCAGGAACGAGGTCAGCGCACCGGCGATCATCACACCGCCGACGATCTTCTTCTGGCTGGGCTTCGCGGTCTGCCAGATCGCCAGCGCCGCGGCGGGGATGGCGAACATGAAGATCGGGAAGAACCCGGTCATGAAGGTGCCGCGGGTCGGGTCGCCCTTGAAGAACTGGGTCAGGTCGCCACCGTCGAAGATGAACCACACCGGCACGTTCAGCAGCTGGTGCAGACCGACCGGGATCAGGAGCCGGTTGAGGAAGCCGTAGATACCGCCACCGACCACGGGCGCGCCGGTGACCGCTTCACCGGCGGCCTGGATGCCGTCGTTGACCCAGTGGAAGACCAGGCCCAGCGGCACCGCGAGGACGAGCAGCACCAGGGCGGTGATGATCGGCACGAACCGGCGGCCACCGAAGAAGGCCAGGTACGGCGGCAGCTTGATGCGGTAGAACTTCTGCCACAGCAGCGCGGTGACGAGGCCGACGATCACACCGGCCAGCACGCTGTAGGGCCATTTGATCGGGTTGAGCATCAGGCCGGCGGGCTTTGCGGGGTCCCAGCCGGGAAGCTCCTCGAACGGCGCGAAGACGCGAAGGACGCTGGTGAAGACGAAGAAACCGACCACGGCGGCGAGGCCCGTGGCACCGTCGCTCTTCCGGGCGAACCCGACCGCGATACCCACCGCGAACAGGAGCGGCAGCCAGTTGAACAGCGAGTCCCCCGCGGCACCGATGGCCGCGGCGGCCTTGTCCCAGCCGAGGCCGTCCGCGCCGAGCAGGTCAGGCTGACCGAGCCTGGACAGGAGCGCTGCGGCGGGCAGGGCGGCGATGGGGAGCATGAGGCTGCGGCCGAAGCGCTGAAGGCCGGCAAGTCCCTTGCCCTTGCCTTTGCTCTTCGCCCCCTCGGCGGTGGTGGAGCTCATCGGGTACCTCCGTAGTGAGGATGGTGACCGGAATCCGGGGTGTTCCGGTCCAGCTGCATGGTGACCTGGTAGTGATCGCCCCGGTACCAGGAAGTCATGTCTTCGATCGGTTCCCCGTTGACGCTGGAGACCCGGCGGAAGACAAGAAGCGGACTGCCGGCGCGCATGCCGAGCAGGCGCGCCGTTTCGCGGTCCGCGGATTCCGCCCAGACTGTCTGCCACGCGTGGTCCGGGCGGAGGTCGTACGACTGGGCGAGTTGGACGTACAACGATCGAGTGAGATCGAGGTCGAGCAGACCGGGCATCCGCCCGGCGTGATACCAGCCGCGTTCGACCGCCAGCGGCACCCCGTCGGCACGGCGGAGCCGCACCAGCCGGTGCGCCGGGGTTCCGGCGGTCAGGCCGAGGGCGTGTGCCGAAGGGGCGGGCGGGACCTCGGTGGCGGTCTTGACGACCTCCGTGGTCGGGGTCATCCCGCGGCGGCGCATGTCCTCGGTGAAGGACATCAGGTAGAGCTGCAATTCCATCCGCCTCGCGGCGGTGAACGTCCCCTTGCCGCGCACTCGCGACAAGAGTCCTTCTTCGACCAGCTTGCCGATCGCGGACCGGACCGTGAGCCTGGACACCTGATAGGTCTCGGCCAGGTCACGTTCCGAGGGGATCGGTGAGCCGGGGGGTAGCTCACGCTCCACCGTGCGGCGCAGAATCTCCCGCAGCTGGGCGTGTTTGGGCGTCGGTCCGTTGATCACACGGTCGGACGGCGGCAGCTGCGCCGAAGCGCTCATGACGGTCACCGTCCTTTCGGTCCGTTCGGTTGGGTACCCGTACTCGCATCTGGTCCGGAAGATTGGTACGTTCCGGTCTAGACCAATGATCCGATGGGGCAGGATGCTCCGTCGCACGAGCGGGTGTCAACCACCGTTACGCGTTCGTGGCCAGGGATGGCGTGCGAGTCGGCGAACGGCGTAGTACAGCTGGTTCGCATGTGGGAAACCGACAGGGAACAGGGAGACCGCGATGGCGGATGACAGGCCGGAAAAGATCCTCGCGGCGCTCGGCGGCGCCGAGAATGTCATCGAGGTGGAAGGGTGCATCACCCGGCTGCGCTGTGAGCTCGAAGACATGAGCCTGCTCGACGAGGCGGCGCTGAAGGCCGCCGGCGCGATGGGCGTCGTGCGCATGGGTGCCGGTGTCCAGGTGATCGTGGGGCCGGAGGCCGACACGATCGCCAGCGACATCGAGGACTTGATGTGAGTCTCGAAATTCTGAGCCCGGTCAGCGGTAAGACGACCGCTATGACCGAAGTGCCCGATCCGGTCTTCGCGCAGGCGATGGTCGGCCCCGGCCTCGCGGTCCTGCCCTCGGGCGGGCGCCAGGACGCGGTCTCGCCGGTCGACGGGACGGTCGTGACCCTGCACCCGCACGCTTTCGTGGTGGCCACCGAAGACGGCCGCGGCGTGCTGGTCCACCTCGGGATCGACACGGTCAAGCAGAAGGGCGAGGGGTTCACCCTCCACGTCGTCAAGGGTGAGACCGTCCGCGCCGGGCAGCCGGTCGTCGAATGGGATCCCGAGGCCGTCGTGGCCGCGGGCTACTCGCCGATCGTGCCCGTGGTGGCGCTGGACGCGAAGGCCGAGGTCCTTTCAGGACTGCTCACCGGCGGCGATGTCGAGTCGGGCGACCCGATCTTCACCTGGGACAGCTGAAAAGTTCTACCCGAAAGGGTCCCTTTAGGACGAACCTCGTCCTGAAGGGACCCTTCTCGCGTTCGTCAGGCCGTGACGACCTGGCCGTTGGTGACCTTGACCGCGATCGAAGGCAGCGGCTGGTCCGCGGGCCCCTTTTTGACCGCGCCGGTCTTCGCGTCGAAGATCGAGTTGTGGCAAGGACACTTGAGTTCCGCGCCCTCCGGGACGACCGCGCAGCCCTGGTGCGTGCAGATCGCGCTGAACGCGGCCGCGGTGCCTTCGGCGGTCCTGGTGACGATGACGTCCTTGCCGTCGGCGGTCTTGGCGGCCTTCGCCTGGCCGACCTCGATGTCGGAGAGCGCGGTCAGGGTCTCGCCCGGCGCCGCGGCGGGTGGTGCCGCGGCCGGGCCGGCCGACGGTTTGTCGCTTCCGCAGGCCGTGAGGGCCACGGCACCGACGGCCGCGCCGGCGACGGCGGCCCCGGTGGACAGGACGGTGCGGCGGGAGTGGAGTTCGGCAGTCATGCCCATACACACGTCCGGAGCGGCCGACCGGTTCAATTTCGCCGACCATCGGGTGCCGGATTGAACCGGAAGCCCCTCTTTTCCGTGTTCAAAGGCATAGGGGAACCGAACACGCGGAAAGAGATACGGACATGATCCGGTGGTTGTTGCGGGCGGTGGTGGCGGCGGGCCTGCTCGGCTCGGCGTGGGTGCATTACGTCGTATGGCAGGACTGGGCGTCCGAAACGGCGGTGGTCGGTCCGCTCTTCCTGGTGAACGTGGTGGCCGGCGTGGTCATCGCGGTCGCCGTCCTGGTCTGGCACCACTGGCTTCCCGTGCTCGCGGCGGTCGGCTTCGGCTTGGCGACGCTGGGTGCGTACGTGCTTTCGCTGACGACAGGGTTCTTCGGCGTCTCCGAGCGCTTCACCACCCAGGCCGAGCTCTGGGGCCTGATCACCGAGGTGGCTTGCGTGGTCTTCGCCCTCCCGCTGCTCTTCAACCGCGAAAGCACGGATCGGTGAAGGAATTCGCGGAGGACCGGCTGATGCGGGCCTTGCACGAGGAGCACGCCGCGGCGCTCTGGTCCTACGCACTGCACCTGACCAGCGGAGACCGGGTCCGCGCCGAGGACGTCGTCCAGGAGACGCTGCTGCGGGCCTGGCGCAACGCCAAGGTGCTCGACCAGTCCGAGGGGTCGGCGCGGGGCTGGCTGTTCACCGTCGCGAGACGGATCGCCATCGACGACTGGCGCGCCGCCGAGGCGCATCCGGAGGTGGTGACCGGCGAACCACCCGAAACGTCGGTCACGGACGGCACGGAGCGGGCGGTCCAGGGCTGGCTGGTCGCCGAAGCCCTCGGCGAGCTTTCGCCGAGACATCGGGACGTGCTCGTCCTGTGCTATTTCCAGGGTTACTCCGTCGCCGACGCTGCGAAGCGGCTGGGTGTGGCCGAAGGGACGATCAAGTCGCGGACGCACTACGCCTTGCGGGCGTTGCGGCTGGTATTGGAGGAAAGAGGGGTGACTCAATGACCGACCCCTTCGCCACTTACGACGCGGCCTACGTGCTCGGGGCGTTGTCCCCGGAAGACCGGTTCGCGTACGAGAAACACCTTCGCGTGTGCGACCGGTGCGCCGCTTCGGTCCGCGATCTGGCCGGGATCCCCGGTCTCCTCGCGCAGGCCGGCGCCCCCGCGCTGCTGGAGGAGGAACCGGCGCCCTCGCCGGAACTGCTGCCGACCGTGCTCAAACGGGTCCGCCGGGGAAGGCGGATCCAACGGGCGATCACCACCGCGGCCACCGGGGTGGCCGTCGCGGCCAGCGTCACGCTCGCGGTCGTCCTGACCGGGCCGATCGCGGCCGCCGGGAACCCGATGACCCTGCTCGGCGACTACCCGGTGACCGCCGAGGTCGCCATGTTCGCCACGGACACCGGCACGAAGGTCGACATGACCTGCAGTTACGGCGGCAACCGCACCGGGGACTACATCCTGGTCGCCGTCGACGCCGACGGCGGCACCAGCGAACTGGCGTCCTGGCGCGCGATGCCCAAGGACACCGCACACATCGTGGTCGGCACCGCGATGCGCGCCGGCGACATCAAGGCGTTGGAGATCCGCACGCCCTCGGGTCTCCCGCTGCTGCGGATGAACCCCTGATCCCGGTGTCATGACAGGCCTTCGGTGCCGGAAGCGGGAGGGATTGGGGCTGGAGCGGAAAAGTTCCGGACGGGGTGGGAGCTGAAGGACGCTTTCCCCGCATGACATGCGGCGAAAGCTCCCATCGTCGCATCGCATGCGGCGAAGGGCCCCTTCAGCCCCCGCCCGTCCTGCCGAAAGTGCGTGAAAGTCCCTGTCACGAAAAGAAATCCTTGCCTCACCGAGTGCGACGGGCGCACTCTTGATCTTGTGTTCCTGCCGATCGCCTTCACGGTGGCGGGCGCCGGATCGGCGCTCGCCACGCGCTCCTGCCTGCGCCGGGCGGGAGCGCCGGTGACGGCGTGGGCGGCGGGCCTCACGGCCGCGCTGCTCCTCGCGGTCAGCCTGCGTCACCAAGCGGGAGCGTGGCCGTCGTGGTGGCTCGCGGTCCCGGCCGTGCTGACCGTTTTCGCGGTCCCGCTCGCGCTCGCCGACCTCAAGTACCGCCGCCTGCCCGACGTCCTGACCCTGCCCGCGTACCCGGCCCTCGCCGCCGCGCTCGCGGTCGCCGCCGCCGGGGGAGGGGCGGGCATCGCCTGGCGGGCCGTCCTCGGCGCGCTGGTCTTCGGCGGGGCGCACGCGCTCGTCCACGCGCTGTCGCCGCGCTCGCTCGGCGCCGGTGACGTGAAGCTCGCCGGCAGCCTGGGCGCGGTCCTCGCCGCGGCGGGCTGGCCGTCGGTCGTGCTCGGCGCCGTCGCCGCGGCGCTGTTGAGCGTGGCACTCGCGGTGGGCGGGCCCCGGCATCCGACCGTGCCGCACGGGCCCGGTCTCCTGGTCGCGGCGTGGGCGCTGGCCGTCTTCGCCGGACCCGGTCCGGGATAGCCCGGCCTGTCCTGGGACGGAGAGGAGGTTGTGACAGGATCTATCAGGTGTTGCGCTGGATAACCGCAGGGGAATCGCACGGACCCGCCCTCGCCGCCATCCTGGAAGGGATGCCAGCCGGGGTCGAGGTCACCACCGCCGAAGTGGGCGAGCAGCTCGCGCGACGGAGGCTCGGCTTCGGCCGCAGCCCCCGGATGGGCTTCGAGACCGACCACATCGAGTTCACCGGTGGCGTCCGGCACGGGCTGACCCAGGGTGGCCCCGTCGCGGTCCAGATCGAGAACGCCGAGTGGCCCAAGTGGGAAAAGGTCATGTCGGCCGATCCCGTGCCCGCCGAGGAACTGGACGGCCTGGCGCGCAACGAGCCGCTGACCCGTCCCCGTCCCGGCCACGCGGATCTGCCCGGCATGCAGAAGTACGGCTTCCCCGAGGCCCGTCCGGTGCTGGAGCGCGCGAGCGCCCGCGAGACAGCCTCGCGGACGGCGCTCGGCACGGTGGCCCGCGCGTACCTCAAGCAGCTGCTCGGGGTCGAGATCCTCAGCCACGTCGTGTCGATCGGCGGCGCCTCGGCGCCGGAGGGCCCGCTGCCCGTGGCGTCGGACCTGCCCGCCATCGACGAGAGCCCGGTCCGCGCCTTCGGCCAGGAGGGGACCGACGCGATGGTCGCCGAGGTCGACGCCGTGCGGAAGGCGGGTGACACCGTCGGCGGCGTGATCGAGGTGATCGCCTACGGCCTGCCGCCGGGCCTCGGCTCGCACGTGCACTGGGACCGCAGGCTCGACGCCCGCCTCGCCGGCGCGCTCATGGGCGTGCAGGCGATGAAGGGCGTGGAGGTCGGCGACGGCTTCACCACGGCCAAGCGCTGGGGCAGCCAGGCCCACGACGAGATCGACCGCGGCACCGGTCCGGTCGGGGTGACCCGCCGGTCCAACCGCGCGGGCGGGCTCGAAGGCGGTATCACCAACGGCGAGCCGCTGCGCGTGCGCGTCGCGATGAAGCCGATCTCGACCGTCCCCAAAGCACTGTCCACTGTGGATGTCACCACCGGCGAGCCCGCGGTCGCCATCCACCAGCGTTCCGACGTCTGCGCGGTACCCCGCGCCGGTGTCGTGCTGGAGTCGGTGGTCGCGCTGGTCCTCGCGGACGCCGCGCTGGAGAAGTTCGGCGGGGACTCGCTGGCCGAGGGCAAGCGCAACGTCGAGGGCTACCTGAAGGCGCTCGAGGAGCGCTGGTGACCCCTCGCGTGGTGATCATCGGGCCGCCGGGTTCGGGCAAGAGCACGGTCGGCCCGGCGCTCGCCGCCACCTTGGGTCTCGCCTTCCGCGACAGCGACGACGACATCGTCGCGAGCGCGGGCAAGCCCATCACCGACATCTTCGCCGAGGAGGGCGAGCCCGCCTTCCGCGCGCTGGAGGAGGAGATGGTCGCGAAGGCGCTGGCCGAACACGACGGTGTCCTCTCCCTGGGCGGCGGAGCCCCGATCACCCCGGGCACCCGCGAGCGGCTGGCCGGGCACACGGTGGTCTTCCTCAACGTCGGGATGGCCGCCGGGGTGCAGCGCGCCGGGCTGTCCACCGCCCGCCCGCTGCTGGCCGGGGTCAACCCCCGCGCCACCTACAAGGCGCTGCTCGACGCTCGGCTGCCGGTGTACCGCGAGGTGGCCACGTTCGAGATCGAAACCGACCAGCTGACGCCCGACGAGGTCGTCAAGGCCGCCGTCATCGGACTGGCCGAGATCAGCAAGGAGCAAGCATGAAGCGCACCACCGCCGGTGTCCTCCTCGCCGTCTTGGCCTTGAGCCTGACCGCCTGCAGCGAGGAAAAGCAGCCCCCGGGCTCGGACGTGATCCAGACCAGTGCCGCGGAGACCGGCGCGGCCACCGCTTCGGCCGCGCCCGAAGCCGATGTCGCCGCCGACGTCCAGGTCCTGAAGTGCGAGAGCACCAGCTACACCCCGAAGGTCACCATCGAGGTCACGAACAGCACCGGTGAGGACGCGCGCTACGCCGTCACCATCGCGATCAAGGACGCCGAGGGCAAGGCCTCCGGTGAGGCGCTGTTCGCCAAGAACCGGATGACGCCGGGCCAGAAGGTGACCGAAGAGATCCCGGGGGACACCCCGGTCAAGGGCAAGATCTCCTGCGAGGTCGCCAGGGCCAAGCGGCTTCCGCCGAAGTGAGGGAAACGATGACCGAGCCGGTTCGCATCACCGTCAACACCGCCAAGCCGTACGACGTCGTCATCGGGCGCGGCCTGCTGGGCGAGCTCACCGAGCAGCTCGCCGACGCCTCCAAGGTCGCGCTGATCCACCCGCCGACGCTGACGACCACCGCCGAGGCCATCCGCGACGAACTGGCCGAGGCCGGGATCGACGCGCACCGGGTCGAGATCCCCGACGCCGAGGACGGCAAGGCGCTCACCGTCGCCAGCTTCTGCTGGGAGGTCCTCGGCCGCATGGGCCTGGACCGCCAGGGAGTGGTCGTCGGGCTCGGCGGCGGCGCCGTGACCGACCTGGCGGGCTTCGTCGCCGCGACCTGGATGCGCGGCGTCCGGCTGGTCAACGTCCCCACCACCCTGCTGGGCATGGTCGACGCCTCGCTCGGCGGGAAGACCGGCATCAACACCGAGGCGGGCAAGAACCTCGTCGGCGTCTTCCACGAGCCGAGCGCGGTCCTGGTCGACCTCGCGACGCTGGAAACGTTGCCGCCCAACGAACTCGTCGCCGGGATGGCCGAGGTCGTCAAGGCCGGGTTCATCGCGGACCCGCGCATCCTCGAACTCGTCGAGCAGGACCCGGCCGCGGCACTGGACACCACCGGCGAGGTCATCGGCGAGCTGGTCCGCCGCTCGATCCAGGTCAAGGCCGACGTCGTCGCCGCGGACCTGCGCGAGTCGGACCTGCGCGAGATCCTCAACTACGGCCACACCCTCGCCCACGCCATCGAACGCCGCGAGAAGTACCGGTGGCGCCACGGTGCCGCCGTCAGCGTCGGCCTGGTGTTCGCCGCCGAGCTCGCGCGCCTGGCCGGCCGTCTCGACGACGCCACCGCGGAGCGGCACACGGCCGTGCTCAAGCTGCTGGGCCTGCCGACCACCTACGACCCGGACGCGCTCCCGCACCTGCTGGAGACGATGAAGGGCGACAAGAAGACCCGGTCGGGCGTGCTGCGCTTCGTCGTCCTGGACGGGCTCGCCAAGCCGGGCAGGCTGGAAGGCCCCGACCCGGCGCTGCTCGCGGCGGCGTACTCGGTGGTGGCGGGCGAGGCTCCCAAGGCCGGCGGGAGCGTGCTGCTGTGAAGGTGCTCGTCCTCAACGGTCCCAACCTCGGCAGGCTCGGCCTGCGCGAACCCGGCATCTACGGTTCCGCGACGCACGCCGATCTGGCCGAGACCTGTGTCGGGACCGGCAAGGAACTCGGGATCGACGTCGAGGTCCGCCAGACCGACCACGAGGGCGAGATGGTCGGCTGGCTGCACGAAGCCGCCGACGCGGGCTGGCCGGTGGTGCTCAACGCCGCCGCGTGGACGCACTACTCGATCGCGGTCCGCGACGCCGCCGCCCAGCTCGAGGCGCCGCTGATCGAACTGCACATCTCCAACGTGCACAAGCGCGAGCAGTTCCGGCACCACAGCGTGCTTTCGGATATCGCCACCGCCGTCATCGCCGGGCTCGGGGTCGACGGCTATCCGCTCGCCCTGCGCTGGATGGCCGCGAACGCGGCATGAACAACCCGCCCGAAATCACGACATCGCGGCTGCGGCTGCGCGCGCTGACCGAGTCCGACACCGAGGAGATCGTCAAGCTCTTCGCCGATCCGGCGTTGAGCGCGCATTTCGCGGTTCCGCTCACCGACCCGGACCTCGTCCGCGAGATGGTCGGACGGCGGCTGGCGTACCGCGGCCCGGCCGGGATGGGGCACTGGACGATCGAACGCGACGGCGAGGTGATCGGCCTCGCGCATCTGCGGCCGTCGGAAGAGCTGCCCGGCGGGGTTCCGGAGATCGGCTACTACCTGGCGCGTGCGCACGGCGGGCAGGGTTTGGCGACCGAGGCCGCGCGAGCCCTGCTGGAGCACGGGCTCGCCGGGCTCGGCCTGTCGTCGGTGTGGGCGCTGGTCGGTGAGTCCAATGTGGCCAGTCTGAACCTGGTGCGGCGCTTGGGTTTCCTGGACGTCGGCAGCGGTGACCACTACGGCAGCGGTCCGCATCGCGTGCTCGTCGCGTTGCCGTCGGAGCACGGGCGGGCCCACCACATCGAACTGTGGGTGCCGGATCTCGCCCGCGCCGAGGAGAGCTGGGGCTGGCTGCTCGGCGAACTCGGCTGGCGGGAGTTCCAGCGCTGGCCCGCCGGCGTGAGCTGGAAACTCGGCTCGACGTACCTCGTCGTCGAGCGTTCTCCCGCGCTCAGCGGCGAAAAGCACGAGCGCACCGCGCCGGGCCTGAACCACCTCGCGCTGCACGTCGCCTCAGGCGATCGGGTGAACGAACTGGCTTCGAAGGCCGTCGAACATGGCTGGTCGCCGATGTTCGCGGACAAGTTTCCGTATGCGGGGGGTGATCACCACTACGCCGCCTACCTCGAAAACGCCGATGGCTTCGAAGTGGAATTGGTCGCCCTACCGGGGAGTGACGTCACCCAGCTGGGTTAAGTCTCGCTACACTCGGCCATCATGCGCCTTTTTCGTGGGGGTCGGCGACCCGCCCGTGTCGTGGTGGCCCTCCTCGCGGTCGGCGCGGTCCTCGTGGCGTGCAGCGACGGCCACACGCAGTCCCAGGCCGACGGCAAGGGTGGCGGGATCGGCGGAGTCCAGCTGACGCCCGGTGAGAAGCCCCGGCCGATGGACGTCGAACTCGCCACGGGCGACCCTCGCGCCAGTGGCGGCGTGGTCGCGGCCGGCGATCAGGACGCGGTCTACAACTACGGCCCGACCGTGATGCGGGACGGCGGCAAGCTCCGGATGTGGTGGTGCAGCCAGTACGGCAGCGCCCAGCCTCCCGGTGACGACGTCCTCTACGCGCAGTCGCCCTCGCTCGACGGTCCCTTCACCGGCCCGTCCGGTGGCGGCCCCGCGGCGGTGTTCTCCGGCGCGCCCGGCGGTTTCGACGGGATGCACACCTGCGATCCCTCGGTGATCAAGGTCGGCTCGACCTACTACATGTACTACACCGGCGCGGCGGGCGACCACGCGCTCGGCAACTCGATCGGGCTCGCCACCAGCCCGGACGGCCTCAAGTGGACCCGGGCGGCAGGCGGGCAGCCGATCATCGGCCCCTCGCACGACGTGCACCGCGCCAACAACGTCTACGGCGCCGGCCAGCCCTCGGCGGTGTACCTCGACGGCTGGTTCTACGTGCTCTTCACCGACACCACGGCCAAGGCCGCCGGGTGGAACGGCGCCGGTCAGTTCCTGCTGCGCGCCAAGGACGCGGCCTTCAGCCAGGGCGTGGAGACGCTGGGGGAGCAGGGCTTCGTGCCCAAGCCCAGCACGATCTCGCCGCGCACCCGCTCGCTGGTCGACGGGTTCAGCACCGATCTGATGTGGGTCGGCTCGCTCGACGCCTTCGTGATCGCGCACGAGACCGACACCGGCACCACGCTCACCTTCTGGACCAGGGATTTCAGCGCGCAGCCGTACCGGCCGGTGGTCATCCCCGGCGCGTGGAAGGAGGGTCCCGGCCTGGTCCGGCGGCCCGACGGGCACGCGCCGCTCTCCTCGGGCGACGTCTGCGACAGGGTCCCGTTCGACGTCGTCCGGGCCACGATCGTCGGCGGCGCGGGGGCGCCGACCGACCTCAAGCATTTCGGCCTGGACGTCCGCGGCTCGCGGGCCTGCGACGGCGACGCCCGGACCCGGACCGCGTTCGAAGGCGTCGCGATGCCTTCACCGCAGCGGACCATCGACCTGGTCGCCGACGGCAAACTGGTGCGGGTCGACCGGCGCTCGGTGGCGGCGGCGCTCGCGGGCGAGGTGCTGGACCAGCGGCTCAAGGTCGTCGAGAAGTTCCCGCAGGCCGCGCGCCTGAGCGCCGGGGCGAAGATGGTGCGCGCTCCCGGCCGCGGGATCGGTGTGGTGCTCGATGGCAAGTTGTTCGCCGTGCCGGACGCAGGGGCCGCCGCGCTGAACGACTCGACCGTCGAAGAGATCAGCGATCAGGCCTGGGACGGCTTCCCGGCCGGTTTCCCGCTCGCGGGCTGATCCTCGTCGTCGTCCTCCGGGGCGGCCTTGGTGATGCGGCCGCCGACGAACAGGCCGAGCCCGGCCGGGAGGAGCACCAGCAGGGCCGAGAAGGCGGCGCCACCGGTGAGCGCGCCGGCGAGTTCCGAGGCGCCGGTCTGGTCGACGAACACCGCGCGCCCGATCACGTACAGCACGCCCGAGACCGGGCCCGCGATCAGCGCCGCGATGAACCAGTTCCGGCCGCTGTCGGGTTTGCCCCGCCAGGCGTCCACGGCGCTCCAGCCCGCCGCCGCGCCGACCAGGATCGCGAGGGCGAGGGAGGTGACGAGGGTCTTGTCGGTGGGGTTGAAGACCTCGTACTTGGCCAGCACGGTGACGGCCACGCCGTGCAGCAGCGCCATCACGAGTCCACGAGTCAGCCACGGTGCCATGGGGCGAGTTTAACTCGCGAGTAGCGACAGTCACCCCCACCCGCGCGGGTCGCGTTTAGTCCTCTGGTTGCGATCTTGGCGGGCCCGCCCGTACGACCTGGAGGCTCCGGCCTCGCGAACGGTCACGAGAACCTGGCCACGTACCGCCACCGGGTGGCGAGGCAGAGGTCCGTGAAGGTCTCCTTCCCTACTTTCAAGGTCAGGGTCTCGGCAAAGTCGGCTATCCGCACGTGTCAGGTTTCGAGGGTTCCAGCGGGTCGTGAGTGATAAGAAGCGTTAGAACGACACTTACCGCTCACGACCACGAGACGCGCGGTGAGCGTCCGGCAGCGGCCCGCCGGGAGAGCGCCCACCCCCTAAACTCCATCCCGTGCGTGAATACTTCTCTCGCCGCCGCGCGGCGCTGCGTTCCCTGCTGGCCGACTCCGGCGTGGACGCGCTGCTGGTCACGGACCTGCTCAACATCAGGTACCTGACCGGCTTCACCGGGTCCAACGCCGCTCTCCTGGTCCACGAGGGCGGTGACGACAAGACGATCTTCTGTACCGACGGCCGCTACACGGTCCAGTCGGCGACCGAGGTGCCCGACCTCGAGCGGGTGCTGGACCGCGCGAGCGCGGCCAAGCTCGCCGACCTGGCGGCCGAGAAAGACTTCGGCAAGACCGGGTTCGAGAGCCAGCACGTCAGCGTCGAGCAGCACGAGGACCTCAAGGTGCGCTTCGACCGCGTCCAGCTGGTCCGGACGCCGGGTCTCGTCGAGCAGTTGCGGCTGGTCAAGGACGAGCAGGAGATCGAGGCGCTGCGCCAGGCGTGCGCCGCGGCCGACAGGGCACTGGAGGACCTGGTGTCCGCCGGTGGGCTCCGGCCGGGCCGCACCGAGCTCGACGTCGCCCGTGACCTGGAGAATCGCATGCTCGGCCACGGGTCGACAGGGCCGTCGTTCGACACGATCGTCGCGGCGGGCGTCAACTCCGCGATCCCGCACCACCGGCCGACCCCGGCCGTGCTCGCGACCGGCGACTTCGTCAAGATCGACTTCGGCGCCACGGTCGACGGCTACCACTCCGACATGACCCGCACGTTCGTGCTCGGCAAGCCCGCGGCGTGGCAGGAAGAGATCTACGAGCTGGTCCAGCGCGCGCAGGCGGCGGGCTGTGACGCCGTTCTTCCCGGCGCCGAAGTGTCCGAAGTGGACAAGGCGGCCCGTGGCGTGATCGTCGGCGCGGGGCGCGGCGAGGAGTTCGGCCACGGTCTCGGCCACGGGGTCGGACTGCAGGTGCACGAGGCGCCCAGCCTCGCCACCACCGGCGTCGGTACACTGTCCGCCGGTATGGCCGTCACCGTCGAACCTGGTGTGTATCTGCCCGGACGCGGAGGCGTGCGCATCGAGGACACGCTGGTCGTGCGGGAAGGTACGCCCGAACTCCTCACGCTGAGCACCAAGGAACTCGTGGTCGTCTGACGGCGGCCCGGAAGATCGACACAGGAGACTGCACACTCGTGGCCACCACCAACGACCTGAAGAACGGGCTCGTCCTCAACCTCGACGGCCAGCTCTGGACCGTCACCGCGTTCCAGCACGTCAAGCCGGGCAAGGGCGGCGCGTTCGTCCGCACCACGCTCAAGCACGTGCTGACCGGCAAGGTCGTCGACAAGACCTTCAACGCGGGAACGAAGGTCGAGACGGCCACCGTCGACCGCCGCAACATGACGTACCTGTACAAGGACGGCGCGGACTTCGTGTTCATGGACTCGGAGACCTACGACCAGATCACCGTGCTGGCCGAGACCGTCGCCGACAACGCGAACTACCTCCTCGAGAACTTCGAGGTCCAGGTCGCGGTGCACGAGGGCACGCCGCTGTACATCGAGCTGCCGACCTCGGTCGAGCTGATCGTCCAGCACACCGACCCCGGCCTGCAGGGCGACCGTTCCACCGGTGGCACCAAGCCGGCCACCCTGGAGACCGGCGCCGAGATCCAGGTGCCGCTGTTCCTCACCACCGGCGAGAAGATCAAGGTCGACACCCGTGACGGCCGCTACCTGGGCCGCGTCTCCAACTGATGGCTGACTCAGGCAAATCCGGCAGCAAGTCGCCGAACCGCGGTGGGCCGATCAGCCGGCGGCAGGCGCGCAAGCGTGCCGTCGAGATGATGTACGAGGCCGCCCAGCGCGGTGCCGACGCCGTGACGCTGCTGGCGGACAGGGTCGGTTCGGTCGAGGTCGACCCGATCGCGGACTACACGATCTCGCTGGTCGAGGGCGTCACCGGGCGGAAGACCCAGATCGACGAGCTGCTCTCGGAGCACGCTCAGGGCTGGACACTGGACCGGATGCCGCCGGTGGACCTGGCGGTGCTGCGGGTCGGTGTCTACGAACTGCTGTGGGCCACGGACGTGCCGGACCCGGTCGCCATCGACGAGGCCGTCGGGCTGGCGAAGGAGCTGTCGACCGACGACTCGCCGCGGTTCGTGAACGGTGTGCTCGGCCGCATTGGCACGATCGCCGACCGTCTCCGAGCGGTTCTCTAGAAGACGTACCACAACGGGCCGTGTCCTCTGCCGAGGGCACGGCCCGTTTTCATGCTCGATGGTGCGGGTTGGCGTTTCCGGTCCCCCCGGACCGAAAACGTCGCCATCTCTAGTCCTCTTTGGACGGTCGAGCCTCGGGCGGCAGCACACCCCAGTCGATCAGCTGCTCGGTGAGTTCACCGGGGGTCATGTCGTAGATGATCGCCAGTGAACGCAGGTCCTCGGTGCGGATGGAGAGCACCTTGCCGTTGTAGTCGCCGCGCTGGCTCTGGATGGTGGCCGCGTAGCGGGCGAGCGGTCCGACCTTCTCCGCCGGGAGCTGCTGTAGGCGCTCCAGGTTTATGACGATCTTCGTGGCGGGCTCGGCACCCGACGGCACCCGGCCCTCCGGCAGCAGTTCCACCACCGGCACGCCGTAGAAGTCGGCCAGCTCGGCGAGCTTCTGCACGGTGACGGCGCGGTCGCCGCGCTCGTACGAGCCGACGACGACGGCCTTCCAGCGGCCTCCGGACTTCTGCTCGACCCCGTGCAGGGACAGGCCCTGCTGCTGGCGGATCCCCCGGAGCTTGGCCCCGAGCGCCTTGGCGTAATCGCCCATCTGGTGGTTCTCCGTTTCCTCACCCCCAACCGGTCGAAGTGACCGGTCCAGGGGACTCTAGAGTCGAATACTCAGAGTAATGGTTACGCATAGTTGTCACCAGGTCAAGCGGGTGCTTTCGAGAGGCGTTCGTCACCTGGGGCGCGCCACCCATAAGACTGAGGTCCCGCTCCTGCTAGTGTCGATTCGATTTCCTCGCCACGCAGGAAGTCGACGTCCTTTAAGGACCCGTCCAGAGAGGCGGGGAAGGAGGTCCGCCTTGTCGTCACGTCCCCGTGGCGCGGCGGAACCGGCGGGAGAGCGCGAGCTGCTCTCGTCCGGGGATGTCGCGCGCACGATCGCCCGAATGGCCCACCAGGTCATCGAGAAGACCGCTCTCGGTGCCGGTGGCTCGACTCCGCCCGTGTTGCTGGGCATCCCCACCCGGGGTACCCCGCTCGCCCTGCGGCTCGCGGACAAGATCGCCGAGTTCTCCGGCATCCGTCCGCCGACCGGCGCGCTGGACATCACGCTCTACCGTGATGATCTCCGCCGCCGCCCGCCCCGCGCGCTCGAACATTCGCAGCTGCCGCCGACCGGTATCGACGACGCGGTGGTGATCCTGGTCGACGACGTGCTGTTCTCCGGCCGCACCATCCGCGCCGCCCTCGACGCCCTGCGCGACCACGGCCGCCCGCGCGCGGTCCAGCTGGCCGTGCTGGTCGACCGCGGCCATCGCGAACTGCCGATCCGCGCCGACTACGTGGGCAAGAACGTGCCCACCTCGCGTGCCGAGGGGATCGAGGTCCTGCTGTCCGAAGTGGACGGACGGGACTCGGTTCTGCTGCGGGCGCAAGCAGAAGGAGACCGATCGTGAAGCACCTGCTCGCCACCGACGGGCTCGACCCGGCGCTCGCGACAGCCGTGCTGGACACCGCCGAAGAGCTCAAGCACACCCTGCTGGGCCGCGAGGTCCGGAAACTGCCGACGTTGCGCGGCCGCACCGTCATCACGTTGTTCTACGAGAACTCGACCCGCACCCGCGTCTCGTTCGAGATCGCGGGGAAGTGGATGAGCGCCGACGTGATCAACGTCTCCGCGTCCAGTTCCTCGGTCAACAAGGGCGAATCACTGCGGGACACCGCGCTGACGCTGGCCGCGGCGGGCGCCGACTGCGTGATCATCCGGCACCCCGCATCCGGTGCGGCACAGCGGCTTTCGGGCTGGCTCGCCGAAGCGGGAACGGCGGTCGTCAACGCGGGTGACGGTACCCACGAGCATCCGACGCAGGCGCTGCTCGACGCGGCGACCCTGCGGGAGCGGCTCGGCTCGCTGGAGGGCCGCCGGATCGCCATCGTCGGCGACGTCCTGCACAGCCGGGTCGCGCGGTCGAACATCCACCTGCTGTCCTCGCTGGGCGCCGAAGTGGTGCTCGTCGCGCCGCCGACCCTGCTGCCCGCCGGGGTGGAAAGCCTCCCGGTCACGGTGTCGCACGAACTCGACGCCGAACTGCCCGCGGTCGACGCGGTCATGATGTTGCGGGTGCAGGCGGAACGTATGCACGGGGGCTTCTTCCCCTCGGCGCGTGAGTACTCGATCGCGTACGGCCTCAACGAGCGGCGGATGAAGCTGCTGCCCGAGCACGCCGTCGTCCTGCACCCCGGCCCGATGCTGCGCGGGATGGAGATCGCCTCGGCGGTCGCCGACTCCCCGGCCTCGGCCATCACCGAACAGGTCCGCAACGGCGTCCACGTGCGCATGGCGGTCCTTTACCACCTGCTCGCGAGCGAAGGAGCCACCGCGTGACCACCGTCCTGATCAAGGGCGCCCGACCCTACGGCGAGGGCGACCCGGTCGACGTACTCGTCGAGGACGGGGTCATCACCGACATCGGTGCCCTGGACACCCCCGAAGACGCCGAGGTGATCGACGCGGGCGGCCAGGTGCTGCTCCCCGGTTTCGTCGACCTGCACACCCACCTGCGGGAACCCGGCCGCGAGGACACCGAGACCATCGCCACCGGTTCGGCCGCGGCCGCGCTCGGCGGCTACACCGCGGTGTTCGCCATGGCCAACACCGACCCGGTGGCCGACAACGCGGTGATCGTCGACCACGTGTGGCGGCGCGGCCAGGAGGCCGGGCTGGTCGACGTGCACCCGGTCGGCGCGGTCACCGTGGGCCTCAAGGGCGAGAAGCTCGCCGAACTGGGCACCATGGCGAAGTCCGAGGCCCAGGTGAAGGTCTTCTCCGACGACGGCCTGTGTGTCGCGGACCCGCTGCTGATGCGCCGCGCGCTGGAGTACTCGACGGCGCTCGGTGTGGTCATCGCCCAGCACGCCGAGGAGCCCCGGCTGACCGTCGGCGCGCAGGCGCACGAAGGCGAGCACTCCGCGCGCCTGGGCTACACCGGCTGGCCCGCCTCGGCGGAGGAGTCGATCGTCGCCCGTGACTGCCTGCTCGCCCGGCACGCGAACGCGCGGCTGCACGTCTGCCACGTCTCGACCTCGGGCACGGCCGACATCCTGAAGTGGGCCAAGGAGCGCGGCACCAAGGTCTCGGCCGAGGTCACCCCGCACCACCTGCTGCTGACCGACGAGCGGCTCGCCACCTACGACCCGGTCAACAAGGTCAACCCGCCGCTGCGCACCGGGTCCGACGCCGAGAAGCTGCGCGCCGCGCTGGCCGAGGGCGTCATCGACTGCGTCGCCACCGACCACGCGCCGCACGCGGTCCAGGACAAGGACTGCGAGTGGAACTCCGCGCGCCCCGGCATGCTCGGTCTGCAGACCGCGCTGTCGATCGTGGTCGAGACCATGGTCCGCACCGGCCTGCTGGACTGGCGGGGCGTCGCGCGCGTGATGAGCGAGCGGCCCGCCGAGATCGGGAACCTGTCCGACCACGGCCGTCCGATCGAGGTCGGCGAACCGGCCAACCTGACACTGGTGGACCCGGACACCGAATGGACCGTGCGGGGCGCCGAGTTCGCGAGTATCGCGGCGAACACCCCGTACGAAGGAATGCGGCTCCCCGGCGTGGTGACGGCGACGTTGCTGCGCGGGCGGATCACCGCGCGGGAAGGGAAGATCACCCCATGAGCGACCGGATCCTGCTGACCCTGGCGGTCTTCGCCTTCTTCCTCGTCTGCGTCCTCCTGATGTGGCGCGGCTGGCGGCGGAAGTCCCGCGCGCAGAGCGTCCAGGTGCCGCCGTTCGCCGAGATCCCGGCGGAGCCCGGCGACGCGCTGATCGAGTCGACCGGCGTCTACATCAGCACGACGACGGCGGGGCACTGGCAAGAGCGGGTCGTCACCCGCGGCGCGGGCTTGCGCACCGGCGCGGTCTGGCGCCTGCACGCCGACGGCATCGCCATCGAACGCGGCGGCGCCCCGGACTTCTGGATCCCGCGTGCCTCCGTCACCGGCGTCCGCAAGGACAAGGGCATGGCCGGGAAGGTGATGGGCATCGACGCGCTGCTCGTCATCACCTGGCTCGCCGGTGACGTCGCACTGGACACCGGATTCCGCGGCGACGACGTCGACGACTATCCACAGTGGATCGAAGCTTTGCAAGACGTTCACAACGACATCAAGGGAGGTGCCTGATGAGCACCACGAACGGTTCCAGGACCCCCGCCGCGCTGGTCCTGGAGGACGGCCGCGTGTTCCGCGGCTCCGCGTACGGCGCCCGTGGCCGCAGCCTGGGCGAGGCGGTGTTCTGCACCGGCATGACCGGCTACCAGGAGACGCTGACCGACCCCTCCTACCACCGGCAGATCGTGGTCCAGACCGCGCCGCAGATCGGCAACACCGGCTGGAACGACGAGGACGACGAGTCCTCGCGCATCTGGGTTTCCGGCTACGTCGTCCGCGACCCCGCGCGCACCCCGTCCAACTGGCGCTCGAAGCGCACGCTGGACGAGGAACTGGAGCGCCAGGGCGTCGTCGGGATCTCCGAAGTGGACACCCGCACGCTGACCCGGCACCTGCGCGAGCAGGGCGCCATGCGGTCCGGCGTCTTCTCGGGTGACGCGCTGGGCAGCGACGAGCAGATGCTCGCCGAGGTGCAGGCCAGCCCGCAGATGAAGGGCGCCGACCTCGCCGGCGAGGTGAGCACCAAGCAGACGTACGTGGTCGAGGCGCAGGGCGAGCGGAAGTTCCGCGTGGCCGCGCTGGACCTGGGCATCAAGTCCAACACCCCGCGCATGATGGCCGCGCGCGGCATCGAGGTGCACGTGCTGCCCTCTTCATCCACTGTGGACGAACTGCTCGCGGTCGAGGCGGACGGCGTGTTCCTGTCCAACGGCCCGGGCGACCCGGCGACCACCGCGCACGCGACCGAGCTGACGAAAGCGGTGCTGCAGCGGGAAATCCCGTTGTTCGGCATCTGCTTCGGCAACCAGATCCTCGGCCGCGCGCTGGGGCTGGGCACCTACAAGATGCGTTACGGCCACCGCGGGATCAACATCCCGGTGATCGACGTGGCGACGAAACGGGTCGCGATCACCGCGCAGAACCACGGATTCGCCCTCGAAGGCGAGCCGGGCCAGCGGTTCGAGACGCCGTTCGGCGCCGCCCAGATCTCGCACTACTGCCCGAACGACGACACCGTCGAAGGTGTCCGCGCGTTCGACGTCCCCGCGTTCTCGGTGCAGTACCACCCCGAGGCCGCCGCCGGCCCGCACGACGCGGCCCCCCTGTTCGATGAGTTCGTCGCTTTGATGGAGAAGGCCAAGTAATGCCGAAGAGGACAGACATCCAGCACGTGCTGGTGATCGGCTCCGGGCCGATCGTGATCGGCCAGGCGGCGGAGTTCGACTACTCCGGCACCCAGGCCTGCCGCGTACTCCGCGAAGAGGGACTGCGCGTCTCGCTGGTGAACTCGAACCCGGCGACCATCATGACCGACCCCGAGTTCGCCGACGCGACCTACATCGAGCCGGTCACCCCGGAATTCGTCGAGAAGGTCATCGCCGAGGAGCGCCCCGACGCGATCCTCGCGACACTCGGCGGGCAGACGGCCCTGAACTGCGCCGTCGCCCTGCACGAGCGCGGTGTCCTGGAGAAGTACGGCGTCGAGCTGATCGGCGCCGACGTCGACGCCATCCAGCGCGGTGAGGACCGGCAGAAGTTCAAGAACATCGTCGCCGAAATCGGCGCCGAGACCCCGCGCAGCCGCGTCTGCCACACGATGGACGAGGTCCGCGCGACCGTCGCCGACGTCGGCCTCCCGGTCGTCATCCGGCCGTCGTTCACCATGGGCGGGCTCGGTTCGGGCATGGCGCACACCGACGAGGAGCTGGAGCGGCTCGCCTCCACCGGTCTCGACGAGTCGCCGGTCACCGAGGTGCTCATCGAGGAGAGCGTCCTCGGCTGGAAGGAGTTCGAACTCGAGCTCATGCGCGACCGGCACGACAACGTGGTGGTCGTCTGCTCGATCGAGAACATCGACGCGATGGGCGTGCACACCGGCGACTCGGTCACCGTCGCGCCCGCGATGACCCTGACCGACCGCGAGTACCAGCACATGCGCGACGTCGGCATCGACGTGCTGCGCGCGGTCGGCGTCGACACCGGCGGCTGCAACATCCAGTTCGCGATCAACCCGGCCGACGGCCGCATGGTCGTCATCGAGATGAACCCGCGCGTCTCCCGGTCGAGCGCGCTGGCGTCGAAGGCGACCGGCTTCCCGATCGCCAAGATCGCCGCGAAGCTCGCCATCGGCTACACGCTCGACGAGATCCGCAACGACATCACCGGCGAGACCCCGGCGGCCTTCGAGCCGACGCTGGACTACGTCGTGGTGAAGGTGCCGCGGTTCGCCTTCGAGAAGTTCCCCGGCGCGGACCCCACGCTGACCACGACGATGAAGAGCGTCGGCGAGGCGATGTCGTTCGGCCGCAGCTTCCCCGAGGCGCTCGGCAAGGCCCTGCGGTCCATCGACACCAAGGCCACCGGTTTCTGGACCCGCCCCGATCCCGAAGGCGCGACGCTGGAGTCTATTTTGGACGCCCTGCGCACGCCGCACGACGGCCGGATCTACGAGGTCGAGCGGGCGCTGCGGTTCGGCGGCACCGTCGAGCAGATCCACGAGGCTTCGGGCATCGACCCGTGGTTCATCGACCAGATCGCCCTCATCGGCGAGGTCGGTTCCGAGGTCCGCGACGCCCAGGTGCTCGACGAGCCGCTGCTGCGGCGCGCCAAGCGCACCGGTCTCTCCGACCGCCAGATCGCCGCGCTGCGGCCGGAACTGGCGGGCGAGGACGGCGTCCGCGCGCTGCGCCGCCGTCTCGGCGTGCGGCCGGTGTACAAGACCGTCGACACCTGCGCGGCCGAGTTCGCGGCCAAGACGCCGTACCACTACTCGGCCTACGAGACCGACCCCGCGGCGCAGTCGGAGATCACCGCGCAGACCGAGAAGCCGAAGGTCCTGATCCTCGGTTCCGGGCCGAACCGCATCGGGCAGGGCATCGAGTTCGACTACTCGTGCGTGCACGCCGCGATCGCCCTGCGCGAGGCCGGTTTCGAAGCCGTCATGGTCAACTGCAACCCCGAGACCGTCTCCACCGACTACGACACCTCGGACAGGCTCTACTTCGAGCCGCTGTCGTTCGAGGACGTCCTGGAAGTGGTCAACGCCGAGCAGGAGTCGGGCACCGTCGCCGGGGTCATCGTGCAGCTGGGCGGCCAGACGCCGCTTTCGCTCGCGAAGCGCCTCGCCGACGCCGGCGTGCCCGTGATCGGCACCTCCCCGGACGCGATCCACCTCGCCGAGGACCGCGGCGCGTTCGGCGAGGTCCTCACCGACGCCGGGCTGCCCGCGCCGAAGTACGGCACGGCGACCTCGTTCGAGGGCGCCAAGCGGATCGCCGACAAGATCGGCTACCCGGTCCTGGTGCGGCCGTCCTACGTACTGGGCGGGCGCGGCATGGAGATCGTCTACGACGAGGAGTCGCTCGCCGGCTACATCCACCGCGCCACCGAGGTCACCCCCGAGCACCCGGTGCTGGTGGACCGCTTCCTCGACGACGCCATCGAGATCGACGTCGACGCGCTGTTCGACGGCGACGAGCTCTTCCTCGGCGGCGTCATGGAGCACATCGAGGAGGCCGGGATCCACTCCGGCGACTCCTCGTGCGCGCTGCCGCCGATCACGCTGGGCCGGACCGACATCGAGACGGTGCGCCGCTCGACCGAGGCCATCGCGCGCGGTGTCGGCGTCCGCGGGCTCCTGAACGTCCAGTACGCGCTCAAGGACGACGTCCTGTACGTCCTGGAGGCCAACCCGCGCGCCTCGCGGACGGTGCCGTTCGTGTCGAAGGCGACCGCGGTGCCGCTGGCCAAGGCCGCGGCGCTGATCATGACCGGCTCGTCGATCAAGGACCTGCGCGAGTCCGGTGTCCTCCCGGCCGAGGGTGACGGGGGCCACATGCCCGCCGATTCGCCGGTCGCGGTCAAGGAGGCGGTCCTGCCGTTCCACCGCTTCCGTACCCCCGAGGGCCACGGTGTCGACTCGCTGCTCGGCCCGGAGATGAAGTCGACCGGCGAGGTCATGGGCGTCGACGTCTCCTTCGGGAAGGCGTTCGCCAAGTCCCAGGCCGGGGCCTACGGTTCGCTGCCGACGTCGGGCAAGGTGTTCGTCTCCGTCGCCAACCGCGACAAGCGCTCGCTGGTGTTCCCGGTGAAGCGGCTGGCGGATCTCGGGTTCGAGATCCTCGCCACCTCGGGTACGGCGGAAGTGCTGCGGCGCAACGGGATCGCCTGCACCGTCGTGCGCAAGCACTACGAAGGTTCCGCCGAAGGCGAGCAGAACGTCGTGGATGTCATCCTCAGCGGCGAAGTGCAGATGGTGATCAACACTCCTTACGGGAACAGCGGTCCGCGCATCGACGGCTACGAAATCCGTACCGCCGCGGTGTCGCGCGACATCCCCTGCATCACCACGGTGCAGGGCGCCGCGGCGGCCGTGCACGGGATAGAGGCCGTCATCAAGGGCGACATCGGCGTCCGCTCGCTGCAGAGCCTTCAGGCGGCGCTGAAGGCCAAGGCATGAGCGAGCGGTTCGGGGCGAGGCTGGCGCGGGCGGTCGCGGAGAAGGGGCCGCTCTGCGCCGGGATCGACCCCCATCCCGGGTTGCTCCAGGCGTGGGGTCTTCCCGCGGACGCGGGCGGTTTGGAGAAGTTCGCCCTCACGGCCGCTGAGACGATCGCGCCCGAGGTCGCGGTGATCAAGCCCCAGTCGGCCTTTTTCGAGGCCTACGGGCCTCCTGGGGTCGCTGTTCTGGCCAAGACGATGAAGGTGTGCCGGGAAGCGGGCGCGCTCGTCCTGCTGGACGTCAAGCGCGGCGACATCGGCTCCACGATGGCGGCGTACACGGCGGCCTTCCTGCCGTCGGGGGCGGAACTCGAGGCCGACGCCATAACGGTGTCCCCATACCTCGGCTTCGGCTCGCTGGCCCCCGCGCTCGACGTTGCGCAGGCGCAAGGCAAGGGGCTGTTCGTCCTCGCGCGGACCTCCAACCCGGAGGCGCAGGGACTGCAGAACGCCTTGCTGCCCAACGGAAAGACCGTCGCGCAGGACATCGTCGACACGGCGGCCGGGTACAACGCCGGTGTCGGGCCGCTGGGTGACATCGGTGTCGTCGTCGGTGCCACCATCGCGCCGGGAGAGCTCGATCTGAGCAAGCTGAACGGTCCCGTGTTGGCACCCGGTTTCGGGGCTCAGGGGGCCACTCCGGCCGATTTGCGGGCACTTTTCGGGCCGGCGCTGCCCGGTGTGCTCCCGGCGTCTTCCCGCGACGTGCTCAAGCACGGGCCGGATCCCGAAGCGTTGCGTGCGGCCGTTCGGAGGACACGGGATTCCCTCGGTTCCCTGGAAAACGGCCAATAGCAGGCCCGGGAATCCGTCATGACCAGCCACCCCCGCATTGTGGGCCGAGGTAACGGGTGGGTACCGTCGCCACACCCACCCAGATTTGAGAACTACCGGAGGAAAACGTGGCACTTCCCCAGCTGACAGAGGAACAGCGCGCTGCGGCGCTGGAGAAGGCCGCCGCCGCCCGCCGCATCCGTGCTGAGCTGAAGGAGCGGCTGAAGCGGGGCGGTACCACTCTGGTCGACGTGTTGAAGCAGGCCGAGGAGAACGAAGTCCTCGGCAAGATGAAGGTCTCGGCTCTGCTCGAGGCTCTTCCGGGCGTCGGCAAGGTCCGTGCCCAGCAGACCATGGAACGACTGGAGATCGCACCCAGCCGTCGTCTTCGCGGCCTCGGCGACCGGCAGCGCAAGGCGCTGCTGGCCGAATTCAGCGGCGAGTGAGCGGCACCGGTCAGGACCACCCGGTGATCCCGGGCGCTGACCGCGGCGGTGAGCCGGTGGCGGGAGTTTCTTCCCGGCACCGGCTCACGGTCGTATCAGGGCCTTCGGGGGTCGGGAAGTCGAGCGTGGCGGGGGAGCTGCGCAAGCTGGATCCGGAGATCTATTTCAGCGTCTCGGTGACCACCAGGAAGCCGAGGCCGGGTGAGGTGGACGGCGAGCACTACCACTTCGTCGACCGCGCCGAGTTCGACCGCATGGTCGCCGCGGGCGAGCTGCTGGAGCACGCCGAGTTCACCGGTAACTGCTACGGCACCCCGCGTGAGCCCGTCGAGCGGGCTTTGGCCGCCGGGCGCAACGCCGTGCTGGAGATCGAACTCCAGGGCGCGCGGCAGGTCCGCAAGGCGATGCCGGAGGCGCGGCTGGTGATGCTGATGCCGCCGTCGTGGGACGAACTGGTCGGCAGGCTGACCGGCCGCGGCACCGAGAACGAGGCCGCGGTGAAGGCCAGGCTGGCCGAGGCCGAGCGCGAACTCGCCGCAGCCGGGGAGTTCGACGAGCGCGTCGTCAACGCCGACGTGCGAGACGCCGCCGAGCAGTTGCTAAACTTGATAACCGGCGACCAGTAACACCGAAGATTCGGAGCACCACGAGTGACGACTCAGGCCACGCTGCACGAAGAGCTCGAAGGCATCACCAACCCGCCCATCGACGACCTCCTCGAGAAGGTCAGCTCGAAGTACGCGCTGGTGATCTACTCGGCCAAGCGCGCTCGCCAGATCAACGACTACTACGCCCAGCTGGGCGAGGGCCTGCTGGAGTACGTCGGCCCGCTGGTCGAGCCGGGCCCGCGCGAGAAGCCGCTGTCCATCGCCCTGCGCGAGATCCACGGTGGCCTGCTCGAGCACACCGAGGGTGAGTAGGCCCCGGGTCGTTCTGGGCGTGGGCGGCGGGATCGCCGCTTACAAGGCCTGTGAGGTCCTGCGCGGACTGACCGAATCCGGTCACGACGTCCGCGTGGTCCCCACCGAAGCCGCGCTGAACTTCGTCGGCGCGGCCACCTTCGAGGCACTGTCCGGGAACCCGGTGCACACCGGCGTCTTCACCGAAGTGCCCGAGGTCCAGCACGTCCGCGTCGGCAAGGAAGCCGATCTGGTGATCGTCGTGCCCGCCACGGCGAACCTGCTCGCCAAGGCCGCGCACGGCATCGCGGACGATCTGCTGACGAACACCCTGCTCACCGCCCGGTGCCCGGTCGCCTTCTTCCCGGCGATGCACACCGAGATGTGGGAGCACCCGGCCACCCGTGACAACGTGGCGCTGCTGCGCTCGCGCGGCCTGGTCGTCGCCGAACCCGCCGCGGGCAGGCTGACCGGCAAGGACACCGGCAAGGGACGGCTCGCCGACCCGGCCGAGATCGTCGACCTGGCCCGGCTCCTGCTCGCCGTGCCGGACGCCCTCCCGCGCGACCTCGAAGGCGTGCGCGTGGCGATTTCCGCGGGCGGCACCCGTGAGCCGCTCGACCCGGTCCGCTATCTGGGCAACCGTTCGTCGGGCAAGCAGGGCTACGCGCTGGCCCGCGTCGCCGCCCAGCGCGGCGCCGAGGTCACCCTGGTCACCGCGCACACCATCGCGCTGCCGGATCCGGCGGGCGCGAAGGTCGTCCACGTGTCCACCGCCGAGGAACTGCGCCAAGCGATGCACGCCGAGGCCGCGTCCGCCGACGTCGTCGTGATGGCCGCCGCCGTCGCCGATTTCCGGCCGTCGAACCGGGCCGAACACAAGATCAAGAAGTCCGACGATTCGCCGGACCCGGTCGTCGAACTGGCCCGGAACGCGGACATCCTGGCCGAACTGGTGCGCAACCGGATCGACGGCCAGCTGGTCGTGGGATTCGCCGCGGAAACCGGCGACGACAAGGGCGGTGTCCTCGACCACGCCCGGGTCAAACTGAAGCGCAAGGGCGCGGACCTGCTGGTGGTGAACGCCGTCGGCGAGGGAAAGGCGTTCGGGACCGAGGACAACTCGGGCTGGCTGCTCGGGGCGGACGGGACCGAGATCCCGATCCCGCTCGGCGCCAAGGCCGAGCTGGCGTCCACATTGTGGGACGCTGTTGTGACCTTGATGAAGCGTTGAGAGGCCTTTCACCGATAGTCAGTAGGCTTGAGCATCAAGCTGGGGGTGCCTAACTTTGTGGGCACCAGACGTCTAGGTGAGGGAGTGACGGCCACCGTGACCGCGTCCACGAGCAGACTGTTCACATCGGAATCGGTGACTGAGGGTCATCCCGACAAAATCTGTGATGCCATCAGCGATTCGATCTTGGACGGCTTGCTGGCCAAGGACCCGCGCAGCCGGGTCGCGGTCGAAACGCTCATCACCACCGGACAGGTGCACGTCGCCGGTGAGGTGACCACCGAGGCCTACGCGGACATCCCGACCATCGTCCGCGACGTGATCCTGAAGATCGGCTACGACTCTTCGGCCAAGGGCTTCGACGGCAACTCGTGCGGCGTCAACGTCGCGATCGGCTCGCAGTCGCCCGACATCGCGCAGGGTGTCGACACCGCGTACGAGTCCCGCGTCGAGTCCGACGAGGACGAGATCAACCGCCAGGGCGCCGGCGACCAGGGCCTGATGTTCGGCTACGCCTGCTCGGACACCCCCGAGCTGATGCCGCTGCCGATCGCGCTGGCGCACCGGCTCTCGCAGCGGCTGACCCGGGTCCGCAAGGACGGCGTGCTGCCGTACCTGCGCCCGGACGGCAAGACCCAGGTCACCATCGAGTACGCCGGCGACCAGCCGGTGCGGCTCGACACGGTGGTCGTGTCCACCCAGCACGCGGACGGCATCGACCTGGAGCAGATGCTCGGCGTCGACGTCCGCGAGCACGTGGTCGCCCCGGAGCTCGCCGAACTCGGTCTCGACACCTCCAACGTGCGGCTGCTGGTCAACCCGACCGGCCGCTTCGTCATCGGCGGACCGATGGGTGACGCCGGCCTGACCGGCCGCAAGATCATCGTCGACACCTACGGCGGCATGGCCCGTCACGGTGGCGGCGCGTTCTCCGGCAAGGACCCGTCCAAGGTCGACCGCTCGGCCGCGTACGCGATGCGCTGGGTGGCGAAGAACGTCATCGCCGCCGGTCTCGCCACGCGCGCCGAGGTCCAGGTCGCGTACGCGATCGGCAAGGCGGCCCCGGTGGGCCTCTTCGTCGAGACGTTCGGCACCGAGACGGTCGACCCGTCGAAGATCCAGAGCGCCATCACGCAGGTCTTCGACCTGCGCCCGGCCGCGATCATCCGCGACCTCGACCTGCTTCGCCCGATCTACGCGCCGACGGCCGCGTACGGCCACTTCGGCCGTCCCGAGCTGGGTCTCCCGTGGGAGAGCACGGCGCGGGCTGCGGACCTGAAGTCGGCCGCGGGCGCCTGATCGCTTCGGTCCAGTAGTGCTATGAAAGGCCCGTTACTTGCAAAATTTGCAAGTAACGGGCCTTTCATTGCACGCGGTGACGGAGAGCGGCGAGCGAGTCTGGTAGAGATCACCGGGTGAGCAGCAGTTCCGAACCGACCCCTCTGTGGGACCTTCCGGAGCCTCCGAAGGCCGAGCCGGCGCGGAAGGCCAAACCGTCCCGCGCGAAAACCGCCAGCCGCCGCGGAGCGCAGAACCCCGCGCCCGAGAACCCGGTCGCGCGGATCGTCGTGGACATCCCGCTCACGCATCTCGACCGGACCTTCGACTACCGGATCCCCGAGAAGCTGCACGAGACCGCCGTGCCCGGCTGCCGGGTGCGCGTCCGGTTCGCGGGCCAGCTCGTCGACGGGTATCTCGTCGAGCGCGCCGACACGACGGAGTTCACCGGCAAGCTCGCGTACATCGACAGGGTGACGTCCAGCGAGGCCGTCCTGCCCCCGGCGTTGCACACGCTCTGCCGGTCGGTCGCGGACCGGTACGGCGGCACGCTCAGCGACGTCCTGCGGCTGGCGATCCCGTCGAGGCACGCGAAAGTCGAGGGCGAGCCGTCCGCCGAGCCCGCGCCGACGCCGGAGGCGCCCGAAACCACCGCCTGGGAGAAGTACCAGAGCGGTCCGGCGTTCCTGGAGGCCGTCGCGGAACGGCGTCCGGCCAACGCCGTCTGGCAGGCCTTGCCGGGGGAGGACTGGCCGCGACGGCTCGCCGAAGCCGCCGCGGTGGCGGCCGCGGCCGGACGAGGTGTCGTGATGGTCGTCCCCGACCACCGTGATCTCACGCGGCTGCACGACGCCTGTTCCCAGCTGATGGGAGCCGATGCAGTGGTCGCGCTGATCGCCGGGCTGGGCCCCGCCGAGCGGTACCGCCGCTGGCTCGCGGTGCTGCGCGGCGCGGTGCGCGTCGTCGTCGGCACCCGCGCGGCGATGTTCGCGCCGGTCGCCGATCCCGGCCTGTTCGTGGTGTGGGACGACGGCGACGACGTCCACCTCGACCAGCACGCGCCGTATCCGCACGTCCGCGACGTGCTGATGGACCGCGCGCACGCCGCGAAGGGGTCGATGCTCGTCGCCGGTTTCGCGCGGACCGCGGAGGCGCAGTTCCTGGTGGAGTCGGGCTGGGCGCAGCCGCTCCTGGCGGCCCGTCCCGAACTGCGGGCGGCCGCGCCGCGGGTCACGCCGGTCGGCGAGGACTTCGACGTCGCCCGGGACGAAGCGGCGAAGGCGGCACGGCTCCCGTCGGTCGCTTTCGAGGCGGCACGGCAGTCGTTGGCGGGCGGATTCCCCGTCCTGGTCCAGGTTCCGCGTCGCGGGTACGTTCCGGGACTCGCCTGCGGCAACTGCCGGACGTCCGCGCACTGCCGTCGCTGCGCGGGCCCGCTTTCCTTGCCGGGCGGGCTGATCGACGGCGCGCCGAGGCCGCCCGCCTGCCGGTGGTGCGGTGTCCCCGAGACGAACTTCCATTGCGCCGCTTGCGGTTCCGTCCGCCTGCGGGCGGTCGTCGTCGGTTCCAAGCGGACCGCGGAGGAACTGGGCCGCGCGTTCTCCGGATTCCCGGTGCGGACCTCGGGCGCGACGGAGGTTTTGGCGTCGGTGCCCGGAAAACCGGCGCTGATTGTGTGCACGCCCGGGGCCGAGCCGGTCGCGGAGGGCGGCTACGGCGCGGCACTGCTGCTGGACGGCTGGGCGTTGCTGGGACGGCAGGATCTGCGCGCGGGTGAGGAGACCCTGCGCCGCTGGATGGCGGCCGCGGCCCTGGTGCGGCCGGGGACCGAAGGCGGTCGCGTGTTCGTCGGCGCGGAAGCGGGTCTCTCGGTCGTGCAGGCGCTGGTGCGCTGGGACCCGGGCTGGCACGCGAGCCTGGAACTGGCCGAGCGGCGCGAACTCGGCTTCCCGCCCGCGATGCGGATGGCGAGTATCGAAGGCACCCCGGACGCGGTCGCCGGGTTGCTCGACGACCTCCCCCTGCCGGAGACGGGCGAGGTGCTGGGCCCGGTGCCGCTCGGCGAAGTCGACGAGGACGGCAACGCCGAACGTGAGCGGGCCCTGGTCCGCGTCGCGCGTCCGGACGGGAAGGCGCTCGCCGCCGCCGTCCACGCCGCCGCCGCGAGACGGGACGCGCGCAAGGCCCCCGAACCCATCCGGATCCAGCTCGACCCGCTCGAACTCATCTAGCCCTCCGCTCGCCCGCGTTTCGTCCTCTAGTTGCGGTAGTTCGACGCTGAACTACCGCAACTAGAGGACGAATTGCAGGGGGCTAGAGGGTCGTGCCGGGGGTCGCGAGGACCTCGGCGCGGGGCGAAGCGCCCGTAGCGGGCGTAGCGGGCTTCGTGGCGGAGCCGCCGAGGGCGGCCGTGAGCAGGGAGACGATCTGCGACGAGATCGCCGCCCGCCGCGCCTCGAAATCGGCGTCGGTCAGGGCCGCCGGATCGGCCGGGGTGCCGAGCACGGGCGTGTGCAGGTGCCCGCCCGCGATCCCGGTCAGGCCGAGTCCCGTCCGCAGCCGGTTGCTGCGATACATCGATTCATTCGACAGATAGTTGCCGCCGCCGCCGGAAGCCGCGATCTCGCCGGGCTTCGGCGCGTCCGTCCGGCAAACGGCCGTTCCGGTCCCCGGCAGGCCACTGTCCGGCCAGACGCAGAACGCCTGGTTGTACAAGACCTGGTATGCCCCGGCGGGCGCGGCGAGCATCTTTTCGTACGGCAGCGTGGTTTCGATGAACTGGGCGTCCGGCTGCGGCCAGCCGGTGGCGGGCGGGACAGGGCCGCGGACGGGCTCGTCGAGGTTGTCCGGCGAACCACCGCGCCAGGCACCGGCCCAGCGCTCGATGTCGAACCGGCCGGGACGGCCCTGGCTGATCGTCATGATCAGTTCCGGACGGCGGAAGCGGTCCTTGAACGCCTTGCCGTACGCCGCCTCGACGATCCCGGCGTCGAAGTAGCTCCACACCACCGGGAACGACACGGCCTGCACCAGCGCGGGACCGGTCGGCGTCGGGATCACCTTGCCGTCCAGGTGCAGCGCGGCCGCGCCCGACGGGTTCGCGATGCGGACGCCGGCGCCGTTGAGGGTGAACGGGTCGAATCCGCTCACCAGCACCCGGCGCAGCTTCGGACCGGAGGGGAAGCGGGAGTCGTCGAGGCCGCGGGCACCGACGTCGAACGTCTTCAGCAGGTCTGCCCGGGCGGGAGCCGACAGCGGGAAGCGCGGCGTCCACTGGCGCAGTGCCTTGCTCATCTGCAGGCGCGCCCAGTACAGCGGCCGGTCGTCGGCCTTGTCGATGCCGCCGAGATCGGGACGGCGGCCCTGCGCGCGGTCGACGGCGGTCCGCCAGAGCCCGTCACCGGCGGTCTCCGCGAGCTTCTCCGCGCGCGGAGCGGTCTTCGTCCCGCAGAGGCGCGTCGTGAACTCGGAGACGAGCTTGTCGAATCCGGCGAGCCGGACGAGTTCCGGGCCGACCGCGGGGCCGCCCGAGGGCATCGTCGCGGTCAGCCGCTTCTCCTCGACGGTGATCGCCGCCGAGTCGTCGAAGCAGCCACGTGCGCTTTCGGCTTGCGCGACGCCGGGGACCGCGAGGACGGGGAGAGCGACGAGCAGCGGCAGGAGCGCGCTCCATCGCTTGCCGGGAGTCTTCATGGACCGCATTCTGCTCATCCGGGCAGGGCCGCACTACCGACGTTCGCAGGTCTGGACGGGTCTTGTCCGGGGTGGACAGGCGAGGCAGACTCGCGCCATGGCCGCGCACAGAAGCACTCCGGTACGCATCACCGCAGTCACCGCGATAGCCGCCCTGGTCGGTGTCGCCGCACCGGGGATCGCCTCGGCGGGTCCACCGACGCCACCGAAATCGCCGATCGCCGTCGGCTACCTGGGAGCCGTCTCGAGTATCGACGTCGACGCGACCGCGATCGGCACGAAGATCCTGCGCGAGGGCGGCAACGCCGTCGACGCGGCCGTCGCGACCGCCGCCGCGCTGGGCGTCACCGACCCGTTCTCCGCCGGTGTCGGCGGTGGCGGCTTCTTCGTCTACTACGACGCGCGCAGCGGCAAGGTCCACACCCTCGACGGCCGTGAGACCGCGCCGTCGTCGGCGAACGAGAACCTCTTCGTCGAGAACGGCAAGGCGATCCCGTTCGCCGAGGCCGTCACCAGCGGGTTGAGCGTCGGGGTGCCCGGCACGCCCGCCACCTGGCAGGAAGCCCTGCGCAAATGGGGGACCAAGTCGCTGGCGAAGGCGGTCAAACCCGCCGAAGAACTGGCTCGCAAGGGTTTCACCGTCGATCAGACCTTCAATACCCAGATCGCCAACAACGCCGCCCGTTTCTCGGCGTTCCCGTCCACCCGGTCGCTGTACCTGCCCGGCGGGGCGCCGCCCGCGGTCGGCACGACGTTCAAGAACCCGGACCTCGCGGGCACGTACGCGCAACTCGCCGCGAAGGGCACCGACGCGCTCTATCGCGGGCCGATCGGCGCGGACGTCGTCGACACCGTGCGGAAACCGCCAGTCGACCCGGCCTCGGCACTGAACGTGCGGCCCGGTGACCTGACCGCGGCCGACCTCGCCAAGTACCGCGTCGTCGAGCGGAAGCCGACCAAGACCGAGTACCGGGGCCTCGACGTCTACGGCATGCCCGCGCCGTCGTCCGGCGGGCTGACCGTCGGCGAGGCGCTGAACATCCTCGAGAACAAGAAGCTGAGCAAGCTGGAGAAGGCCGACTACCTGCACTACTTCCTCGAGTCGACCCGCTACGCCTTCGCCGACCGCAACCGGTGGATCGGCGACCCGGCCTTCGTGGACGTCCCGGCGAAGGAACTGATCAGCCAGAAGTTCGCCGACAGCCGCGCGTGCCTGATCGACCCCGCGAAGGCCGGGACGAGCCCGGTCGCGCCCGCCGACCCGCGCAAGCCGGTGCCGTGTGTCGCGGGGACGAACTCCGCGCCGACGCCGTACGAGGGCGAGAACACCACGCACCTCACGGTCGCCGACCGGTGGGGCAACGTCGTCGCCTACACGCTGACCATCGAGCAGGAGGGCGGCAGCGGCATCGTCGTGCCGGGCCGCGGGTTCCTGCTCAACAACGAACTGACCGACTTCTCCTTCACCCCGGTGACGCCGGGCGTGCCCGACCCGAACCTGCCGGGCCCGGCCAAGCGGCCGCGGTCTTCGATGGCGCCGACCATCGTGCTCGACCACGGCAAGCCGCTGCTCGCGGTCGGTTCACCCGGTGGGGCGTCGATCATCACCACCGTGCTGCAGATCCTCACCGGCCGGATCGATCGCGGCCTGAAGCTGGTCGACGCGATCGCCGAGCCGCGCGCGTCGCAGCGGAACTCGGCGGCCGCGCAGGTCGAGCAGTCGTTCCTCGACCAGGCCGACGTGCTCGCGATCCTGAAGGGCAAGCAGCAGGGCTTCTCGACGGCGCCCGCGGAGATCGGGGCCGCGACCGGCGTCGAACGGCTGCGGGACGGCCGGTGGCTCGCCGCCGCCGAACCGACCCGGCGGGGTGGCGGCTCGGCGGCCGTCGTCCTGCCCTGGCCACACCGATAGGGACTCACGCGCTTCCGTGGTCGGTGCCGGAGGTGCAATGAAAGGCCCGTTACTTGCAAAATTTGCAAGTAACGGGCCTTTCATTGCACGCGCGGGGGCGCAGGGGGACAGCGAGCGCGCCGGGTGAGTGGGGCCCTTCTAGACTGAGCGGCGATGTTCGCCCAGTCAGAGGTACCCGTCCCCCCGGTGGAGGTGCGTTGATGCGCCTCGTCTTCGCCGGTACCCCAGAACCCGCCGTCCCGTCGCTGCGCGCGCTCCTCGCGTCCGAGCGGCACGAGGTCGTCGCTGTCGTGACCCGTCCGGACGCCCAGGCGGGCCGCGGCCGCCGCGTCGTCCGGTCCCCGATCGGCGCGCTGGCCGACGAGCACGGGATCGAGGTGCTGACCCCGCCGAAAGCGAGCGACCCCGCGTTCCTCGCCCGGCTCGCGGAGATCGCCCCCGACGCGTGCCCCGTCGTCGCGTACGGGGCGCTGCTGCCCCAGGCGGCGCTGGACATCCCGGAGCACGGCTGGGTCAACCTGCACTTCTCGCTGCTGCCCGCGTGGCGTGGCGCCGCGCCGGTCCAGGCCGCGATCCGCGCCGGGGACGAGATCACCGGCGCCTCGACGTTCCGGATCGTCAAGGAACTCGACGCGGGCCCGGTCTACGGGGTGATCACCGAGCAGATCGCCGCCACCGACACCGCCGGGGAGCTCCTCGGCAGGCTGTCGGAGTCCGGGGCGAAGCTGCTCGTGTCCACGATGGACGGAATCGCCGACGGCACGCTGCGCGCCGTCGAGCAGACCGGGGACGGCGTGAGCTACGCGCCCAAGGTGACCGTCGAGGACGCGCGCGTCTCGTTCGCCGACCCGGGCACGGCCGTCGACAGGCAGATCCGCGCGGTCAGCCCGGAACCGGGCGCGTGGGCGGAGTTCCGGGGCGAGCGGCTGAAGCTCGGCCCGGTGACGGTCGTCGACGAGCCGGGGCCCCCGCCCGGCGAAATGGTCGTGGAGCGCAAGCGGGTCCTGGTTGGCACGGCGTCGAAACCGGTGCGGCTGGGCGAAGTGCAGGCGCAGGGGAAGAAGCGGATGGCGGCCACCGACTGGGCGCGCGGTACGAGGATCGAACAAGGAGAGCGCCTGCAGTGAACGAGCGTAGGGAACGCCGGCCGTCGAGGCCGGAGCGCGGCCGTCCGGGCCCGCGTAAGGAAGGGCCCAGCCGCCCGCCGCAGATCGACCCGGCCCGCCAGGTCGCCTTCGACGTGCTGCGCGCCGTCCGTGAAGAGGACGCGTACGCGAACTTGGTGCTGCCGCAGCTGCTGCGCAACCGCCGGATCTCCGGCCGGGACGCCGCGCTGGCCACCGAACTGACTTACGGCACCTGCCGCGCGGTCGGCATGCTGGACGCCGTCATCGAGGCATGCCTCGTCGACCGCCCGCTGGCCAAGGTCGACGCCGTGGTGCTGGACGGCCTGCGCCTCGGCGCGTACCAGCTGCTGCGCACCCGCATCCCCGAGCACGCCGCCGTCGGGTCCACTGTGGACCTGGTTCGCGCCGAAGTCGGTTCCTGGATCGCGGGTTTCGTCAACGCCGTGCTGCGCTCGGTGTCCGAAAAGGACGAAGAGACCTGGCTCGACGAGCTGGCTCCGGACGAGGCCGTCGATTCGATCGGTGCCTACGCGCTGCGGACCGCGCACCCGCGCTGGGTCGCCCGTTCCTTCGCGGAAGCGCTGGGGGACAAGGGAGCCGAGCTGAAGGCGGCGCTGGAAGCCGACGACGAGCGCCCCGACGTGCACCTGGTCGCCCGCCCCGGCGAGATCAGCGCCGACGAGCTGGCCGCCATCACCGGCGGCGACGTCGCGCCGTACTCGCCCTACGGCGTCCGGATGCCCGCGGGCTCCGGTGACCCCGGCGATGTCGAGCCGATCAAGGAAAAGCTGGCCGCGGTGCAGGACGAGGGCAGCCAGCTGTGCGCCGTCGCCGTCACCAAGGTGCCGCTCAAGGGCTCCGACGAGCGCTGGCTGGACCTGTGCGCCGGGCCGGGCGGAAAGGCCGCGCTGCTGGGCGCGCTCGCGTCGATCGGCGGCGCGACCGTGGACGCCGTCGAGAAGGCGCCGCACCGCGCGAAGCTGATCGAGAACGCCGTCCAGGGGCTCCCGGTGACCATCCACGTCGCCGACGGCCGCGAGACCGGCCTCGAACCGGGCTACGACCGCGTCCTGGTCGACGCGCCGTGCAGCGGGCTCGGCTCGCTGCGCCGCCGCCCGGAGGCGCGCTGGCGCCGTCAGCCCAGCGACATCTCGGACCTGACGAAACTGCAGGGCCAGCTGATCACCGCGGCGCTGGACCTGGTCCGCCCCGGCGGCATCGTCACCTACGTCGTGTGCTCGCCGCATCTGGCCGAGACCGAAGGCGTCGTGGGGGAGACCGCGCGCCGCGCCGGCGCCGAGATCGTGGACGCGCGGCCGTTCTTCCCGGACGTCCCGCAGCTCGGCAACGGCCCGTACGTCCAGCTGTGGCCGCACCGTCACGGCACCGACGCGATGTTCTGCGCCGTCCTGCGGAAGCCGGAAACCGCCGGGTGACCAGGGTCCTCGGCCTGGTCGCGAGCTCGTGCGGCGGACTGGACACCCGGTTCGCCGCGCAGCTCGCGCAACCGGCCGCGGACCGCGGCTGGGAGCTCGCGATCACGCTGACCCCCACCGCGGCGCGCTGGCTGGAGAAGACCGGCGGGATCGGTGACCTGGAGAAGAGCACCGATCTGCCGGTCCGCAGCACCTCCCGGCTGCCGGGTGAACCCCGGCCGCATCCGGATCCCTCGGTGTTCCTGTTCGCGCCCGCGTCCGCGAACTCCGTGGCGAAACTGGCGCTGGGCATCGCCGACAACCAGGCGCTGACCCTGCTCGGTGACGTCCTCGGCACGCCGGGGATCACGATCGTCCTGGGGTATCAGATCCAGGACACACGGGTGCACCATCCGGCGTGGCGACGCCATCTCGACACGCTCGCCTCCGCCGGTGTCACCACCGCGAGGCTCACTCCGGACGAGCCCTGGACTTCCGTGCTGGACCTGCTCCCTTAGCCCTAGCGGGTGCGGGGCACCTAGCTCGAGGTGGTCGTGAGTGGCGATTAGCGTTCTAATCGGGGAGAAGTGGCACCGACCGTGTGGATTCTGGTGCGTTGGATGACCGGAAATCCACACACCCCTCCCTCAGCGACACCTCGCGCTCGCCCACGTGACGTACGAGGTGACCACTGGCGGCCTTGAGACCGGCAGGCGCTGTTCAAGGACTTGCCACCCGACAGGGCATGTTGCGAAAGCCACTCAGTGTCAGGGTTGGTGTGACCGCTTGTTGTGTGGTTAGGGTCCGGTCTTGGTCGCGTGGTGACTCAGAAAGCCACTGCCTTGCTGGCTTGTGAAAGAACTGTCCAGCGTGATCA